>JAFRAC010000007.1 GCA_017405595.1 Thermoguttaceae bacterium
CCGCATCAGGGGCCGGTCGGCCTGGCTCGTTTTTTCTTTCATGGCATATTCCCTCCGCACCTATCGTGCATATACACTATACATTAAATCGGATCTCTGTCAAGAGAAGTTTAATTTCTTTTTCCAAGGGAGGGCAGAACCAGCGAAAATGGGGGCGGATAACCGCCGCCGGGCGCAGGCAGAGATCAGCCCGCATCACTCCCCCCGCGGCCGGCCGCCGATTCCTCTTTCGGCAGACTCTTCCGTTTCCTGAAAGACCGGCAAGCGGCCAAGAGAATCAGAGCGGTACCGATGGCGATCAGCAGGAGACGCGGCCAGAAACCGCACGCGAAATCCGGTTCGGGAAAACCGTAGTGGGAAAGCCTGAATTCCTTCGGGGAAATTTTGCCCGGCTTTTCCCATGTGTAAAACGTTGTGCATTTCCAATTGCTCTCTTCAATTTCCAGCTTGTGGGAGACCGGCCGAGGGAAGCGGTCCAGCGTCTCGCCGTAGTCATTCTCGACGCGGAACGGAGTATATTTCTCGTTCTCGCCGTCGATTTCGAGCCACTCGAAATTTCCTCGTTTGATCACCCAGGAATGATCGGGCATCAGGTAGACCTCGCCGCCGCGCAGGGGAATGCCCGGATCGTAGTCCGCCGGCTCATACTGAAACTTCATGCGGACAAGACGCAGATCCCCCTCATGGACCTCCTCCGCTTCGGTTATACAGAATTCCGGTTCGTTAAAATAAGACGGGAGCCACATCTGAGAATGTATTTTCAGCGCCGCCGCTTCCTGGCTGATAAACCAGTTAAGGCGATTTTGTTCCGGTCTCGGCACATGAAGCGGAGGGAAAGTGAGCGGAATCCGCGAATTCCTGCAATCTGTGACTTTTCCGAGAGTCCAGGTTTTCTCTGTCGCCGACGTGAGAAGAAAAGCGTACTGGCCGTTGAGCCCGGAAACAGAATAAACCCCGTCTTTTTCCGTTTTCGAGAGGCAGCAGGGATACCTGTTGTACTGCTGCGACCTGCTCTGTACAGGCTCCGCGTCCCCTTCCTGTTCCACGCTGTTAATCGAAACATCGAGCTCTTTCAGGGATTCAAGATATTGCCCCCAAGCCGCAGGCGCCTCTTTTTTGATCGTCTCGATCAGCGCCTCGTCCGCCGAAAGAGACCCGATGTAAAACAGAACCGCCGCAAGCGTCAAAAACAGCCGAGACCTTTTCATGAAAATCACCCTCACGATTGAGAAACATCTGAATGATCCGGTATTGCCCGGGCAAAGACGAGCCCCTTTCGTCAAACAAGCCCCCCGTAAAAGCGAAACCGGCCGTTTCCGCGGCGGAACCGCCGCGAAAACGGCCGGACTGGCCATGAAACCATGACAATCAGCTCGCGGCGTTTTCGTTCTTCTTGAGAACGCCGGCAGCAAGGAGTTTGTCAATCAGCTGCTGCATGCTGTTGAAAGCGGCAAGGAAACCCATCGGCGGCATGATGATCCGTTCGTTGTATTCGGGGGTGGGGGCGGTGCCCTCGGCGCCCGGCTGGAGCGTCATGAAATCGAAACGAACCATGTTGCCGGCAAAGTGAATCTGGCCGATGCCATCAGCATAAATCTCTTTTTTCATCTGTACAGTCCTTCTGAAATTCGTGGTTGATCGCCAGGTCAAGACCACCCTGACCTGTACAACTCTTATAAATGGTTATAACGGAATAGCAAGAAAACTCAAGCCATTTTACCCCTTTTTGGAGAAAATCTTTTCCGATTCTCTCAAATGCGCGGGTTTTGAGGCCTTCTCCGGGCGGCAGCGGACCGGAAACCGGCTTTCCCCGCTGCCCGCCGGCCGGTGATCCCCGGACCGGCCCGAGGCGGCGGGAGGTCGAAGAGAAACCGGGCATTTCCCCCGAAAGACGGGGTTTAACGATTGTAGCGGTTGAAAGAGACCCCTACCCGGAAAAGTTTAACAAATGAAGCCGAAACCCCTAAAAATTTCTTTTAAAAAAACCTTTTTTTATTAAAGTTTTAATTGTCGGCCGCTGCGGCCGGATTCAAATTCGTTTTCAGACCATCCAAGTTTAGGGTTGAATTCAGTGATGGACAGCACTCTTTCCTCCTCTGCTGATATCCTTCTGCGGAATGCCGAACTCCGCGAAAAGCATGACCATTTGATCGATGAATCGTATACGCGCCTCAACCCCGACAAAAAGACGGTCGAAGAGCAGAACCGGATCATGAAAGAGCTGTTCGACTGGGAGGCCGCCCCCATCAAAAGAATCCGCGACTGGTTCGGCGTCGGGGAACTTCCGATCTACCCGCCCCAGTCGATTCCCGAAGAGAAGCTCCCGGAAACCCTCTCGCTTCTGGTGAATAAACTCTACGAAAAGCATATCGTTCTCGACCATACCGAACATCTTTCGGACCGCGTCCTCTACCGGGTCATTCTGCTGGAAATCCTTCCGATGGAAGAAAAATACATCGAAGACACCGACCGCTACCAGCATTGGAACTTCTCCTTCGTGAGCGAAGACGGGATCGAGCTGGATAATCCGGAAACGTGGCTCGCCTATTACGCTTCGGACCGGGACCGGAAAGAGTGGGCAGGCTGTTTCGGTGAAGCCGTCCCCGAAAAGCAGATTCCCCGCTATCACCGCGACTTCCCGCAGGACTGCACTTTTTCCTACTGAATACGGCCGGCCTGCAGGCTGCTTATGGGGGTTGAGGGCGCCGCGCCGGAACTCAACCCCCCTTGCTGTTTTGCGCCCCTTCTGATAAACTGATCTCAGCATTAAGGTTTCTTTTTGCGACGCGCGCCTTTTTTGCGTCAGAGGGATTGATTTTCAGCTAAGAAAGGAGTCAGACGCAGTGAACAGCAGACATCGGCGCCCTTGGTGGAAGGACACGCTCCTTTTCATCGCGGCTTAACACTCGGTACGCCCAAGGGGGCTGAGTTCGTATGGACGAGTTCGTTCTTCCCGTTTCGCTGGTCTACGCTCCCTTCTGTTTCTACATCTGTTTTCTTCTTCTTTTGGGGCTGCGCAAGTTCCCTACGGTGATGAGGGGTACCGCCGAAAAATTCCTCTTCGCGTTCGGCCTTTCGGGATTCGTCATTCTTCAAATCGCTCCGGCCATCTTTCCGCTGCGCACGCTCGACCTTTACGGCATATACGCATACGCGGTCTTTCTTCTTCTCTATTTGCTCATTGTTTTTCTTCTGGCGTCCTGTTCGGCCCGGAAACTCTATATCTATAACATCACCGAAGAAGATATCCGAAAAATTCCCGAAATCCCTTTTTTTGATGTTTCTTCTGGCGATGCGCCGCAGGCCTCCCAGGAATTCTCTCCGGCCGAAATCTCCCCCGCCTGTGCGACACGCCTGCGCCGCGCCGGGAACAATCTGATTTTCCCCGAAGCGAAACTGATCCTTTCGGTGGAATATTTTGTTTTTCCGGTCAGCGGGGCCGTCCTGCGGTCTTCCGAGACCAATCTCAGCGCCGAACAATGGCGGGCTCTGCTCGGCGAGGTGAACGCCTATGTCTCGACCTGCCGTCAGAACCTCAAAAGGCAGCTTCTGATTTACCTCCTGTGGCTCGGCACCGCCGTGTTCGGCTGCTGTTTCTTCCGATTCCTCTTCGCCCCGCTGCTGAACTTCATTCTATGACCGCTTCTGATCAGACTCCTGAGAAAAACTGGTGGGAAGGTTCCCTCGACTACGCCGCCATCTCGAACGTCGGGATGCAGCGGACGAACAACCAGGATTCACACATCGAGGTTCCGGCGGCCAGCAAGCGTCTCTGGCGCGACCGCGGCCACTTCTTCATGGTCGCCGACGGAATGGGGGCGCACGCCGCGGGGGAACGCGCCAGTGAAATGGCAGTGCTCCTCACCTCGCAAAGCTACCTGAAGCGTACCGAGCAGTCCCCGTACAGCGCGATCCGCGACGCGATCGGCGATGCTCATCTGCAGATCAAAAAACAGGGGGAAGCCGACGAGGCTTTCCGCTCGATGGGAACCACCGCCGATGTACTTCTTCTCCTCCCCGAAGGGGCGCTGAACGCCCACGTCGGGGACAGCCGGACCTACCGGCTCCGCGGCGGCTGTTACGAACAGCTGACCTTCGACCACAGTCTCGTGTGGGAACTGACCCGTTCGGGAAAAATCGACCCTTCCAAAATTCCGGCGAAGATTCCGAAAAACATCATCACCCGTTCCCTCGGGCCGGGCTCGAATCCGCTGGTCGATCTGGAAGGGCCGTTCCCGCTGAAGAAAGGGGACACGTTTCTTCTGTGCAGCGACGGCCTTTCCGGGCAGGTCGCCGATTCCGAAATGGCGCAGATTCTCAAGCTTCTCCCCCCCGCCCAGGCGGCGCAGACGCTTGTCAGTCTCGCAAACCTTTCGGGAGGTCCCGACAACGTCACCGTCACGGTCGTCAAGGTTCTCGATCTGCCCGATCCCGCCGACCTTTCGGGGGAGAAAGATCCCGCGGCAAAACGGGAAGCGATCGGCCCGGCGGCGTGGGGCGCGCTGGCCGGAACACTCGGCTTTTTCCTGCTGGGAATCCTCTTTCTGCAGGGGCAGGAAACACCCCTTTTCCTTTCGGTTCTTTCGCTGGCCGCGGCGCTCGGTTCGCTCGGAACCTTCTTTGCGCTGGCCCGCAAGACCTTCTTCCCCGCCAAAAAAGAGGCGCGGAATCACGAACCGTTCGGACGCGGGCCATACACCCGCGTTTCCGCCGAATTCACCCCCGCATTCGCCGAAAAGCTCCTCGGCTACTGCCGCAAGCTCGACGAGGTCACCCGGAACCAGGCCCCCGAAAAGCTCCGTCCCGCCGGCGAGTCGGCGTTCCAAAAGAGCGAATCGGCGCTGGCCCGGCGTGACTGGCGCGAGTCGATCCGCCTTTCGATTGAATACATTAACCGCGGCTACAGTCTCCTTTGGGGAGGGGGCGCCGGACCGGAAGGGGCTCAGTGATGAACCGTCTGTTCCGGCGTCTTTTCCGGCCGCGTTCCTCTTTTCCGGCACCCCTTTTTTTCCGGAGCGTTTTCCTGTTCCTCCTTTTCGCCGTGCCGGTCTTCACGGCCGCGGCGGCGGAACCGGCCGCGCGTCTGCCCCGGCAGATCGTCCTGACGCCGGTCAGATCGTATCCGCACGACCCCGCCTCGTTCTGCCAGGGTCTGGTCTGCGCCTCGGAAGGGGACGGCGCCCTTTTCTTCTACGAAAGCGCCGGGCTTTACGGCCGTTCGGCAATCAAGCAGGTCGCGCTCAGCGGCGAGACGCTCCGCCGCGAAGAACTCCCCCGCCGCTGTTTCGGCGAAGGGGCCGCCCTGCACGACGGAAAGATCTACCAAATCACCTGGCGCGAAAACACCTGTTTTGTCTATGACACACAAACATTCCGGCTCCTGAAAAAGCTTTCCTATAAGGGGGAAGGATGGGGACTGGCCGAAAACGGTACGGAACTGGTGATGAGCGACGGTTCCGATAAGATCACGTTCCGCGACCCCGAAACCTTTAAGCCGGTTCGGGAACTGCGCGTTTTCTGGACAAACCCCAAAACGAAAGAACAGATTCCGATCCCGCGGCTCAACGAGCTGGAATGGATCGAAGGCGAAATCTGGGCGAACATTTTTGAAACGACAAAAATCGCGCGGATCGACCCGGAATCGGGCGAGGTCATTCAGCTTCTCGATTTCGCCCGTTACGTTCCCGGCGAATGTCGGGGGGATCCCCAGCGCGTTCTGAACGGGATTGCCTGGGATCCGGCCGGGCGCCGCCTCTTCATCACCGGCAAAGAGTGGCCCGTCCTCTATGAGCTGGCCATCGAAAACGACCCTCTGAAGAAAACCCCCTGAAATGCCGTTACGTTCCCGAGCCGGATGGATTACCGTTCTCTTTTGGATCGCCTCGCTGGCCGCGATCGTTTACGGCGCCGACGAGCTGACGCTGGGCGCCTTTCTCCGCACCGCCGTCGTCATGTCGCTCCTCTGGCTGGCCTGGCCGCAGCTGGCGCGGATGCCCCGCTGGCTTTGCGTGACCGTTCCGGCGGCCGCCCTGGTCGCGGCGTTCCAGCCCCGTGTTCTTTTCGTGCTGATTCCGGGGCTTCTCCTCTACGGTTTTGTACGCCCGAAACCGAAGAAAAAGGATTGACATTCCGCCTAAACAAGGGATAATAGAAAGAGTCCCTATTTTACCTTAAGCCCCCTGATTTAACGGCTCGCCCGCGGTTTGCCGCTGCCGGCCGAACCCCGGAAAAAGGGGGCGGGCACCCGTCCATCAGACAGCGCGAAAACAGTAAACACAATGCGGCGAATTCAAATCTACGACACCACCCTTCGCGACGGAGCTCAGGCCGAAGGAATTTCCTTCTCCCTGCAAGACAAGCTCCTGATCGCCAAACGGTTCGACGAAATGGGGTTCGATTATATTGAAGGGGGGTATCCCGCGTCGAACGAAAAGGATTCCGCGTTCTTTGCGCGAATGGAAGGGCATCTTCTTCACCACTCGGCCATCTGCGCGTTCGGGATGACCCGCCGCAAAGGCTTGAAGCCGGAAGAAGATCCCGGCCTGGAAAGCCTGCTGAACTCGGGAGCCCCCGTCGTCACCCTGGTCGGAAAATCCTCCTCGTTCCAGGTGCGCGAAGTCATCCGCGCTACGCTCGAAGAAAACCTTGAGATGATCCGCGAAACCGTGAGCTTTTTCGTCGGTCAGGGGAAACGCGTCTTTTTTGACGCCGAACACTTTTTCGACGGGTGGAAAGCCGATCCCGGCTACTCGATTGAGGCGATCCGCGCCGCCGCCGAGGCGGGTGCCGAATCGGTACACCTTTGCGATACAAACGGCGGAAGTATGCCCGAACAGATCGCCGCCGGGGTACGCGCCGTGCTCGACGCGGTGCCGGTTCCGGTCGGAATCCACGCCCACAACGACTGCGGCATGGCGGTCGCCAACTCTCTGGCGGCGGTCGATGCCGGCGCCTCGATCGTACAAGGGACCGTTAACGGTTTCGGCGAACGGTGCGGCAACGCCAACCTGGTGACCATTATCGCCAACCTTCTCACGAAGAAAAACGGCGCGTACGACCTGCTCCTGCCCGATTCCCTTTCCCGTCTCACACGCCTTTCCCGCTATGTCGACGAAGTACTGAACGTGAAATCCTCTCCCCGGCAGCCGTATGTCGGCCGCGGCGCGTTCACCCACAAGGGGGGAATGCACGTTTCGGGAATCAGCCGAAACACATCCTCCTACGAGCATATCGATCCCGAGCTGGTCGGCAACGAGCGCCATGTGCTGGTCAGCGAGCTTTCGGGCCGTTCGAACATCGCGGCGCGGACCGAAAAATACGGTATTGCCGATAACCCCGACCTGCTGAACCGCATCCTCGACGTGGTTGTCCGCAAAGAGAACGAAGGCTACTCGTTCGAGTCGGCCGAAGCCTCGTTCGACCTTCTGGTACGCAAGTCGATGGGAATCTACTACCCCCATTTCGAGCGGATCAACTACCACACCAACGCCGCATCGGGGGCGAACGGCGTTATCGAAACGACCGCCTCGGTCAAGCTGCGTATCGGAAACATCATCCGGCACGAGGTTGCCGACGGCGACGGGCCGGTCAACGCGCTCGACGCCGCCATGCGCAAGGCGCTCACTTCGGTCTATCCGGAAATCCGCGATATGTCGCTCATCGACTACAAGGTGCGCGTTCTCAACTCCGAGGCCGCCACCGCCGCGCGGGTGCGCGTGGTCATCGAAAGCAAAGACGACGACGAAATCTGGGGAACCGTCGGTGTCGACGAAAACGTGATTGAAGCGAGCTGGATCGCTTTGTGCGACAGCTTTGAATATAAACTTTCGAAAATGAGAAAGGACAACCGATGAATATCTCCCGCCGCCGTTTTCTGCGGACCACTGCCGCAGGTCTTCTCTCAACGACTTTGGTCACCTCGAAAAGCCGCGTTCACGCCGCCGAGGCGCCCGCTTTCGAAATTCAGGAGATCAAGCTGATCGCCCGCCATCCCGGCATCTACTACGGCTGGCCGACGGTCGGCATCCACCCCGAAACCCACGAGCTGTTCGTCGTGGCCTCGGCACGGGAAGCGCACGTCTGCCCGTTCGGACGGGTCGACCTTTTCCGTTCGAAAGACCTGGGGAAATCCTGGACCTGGCCGCAGACGCTTTACGACGGCCCGACCGACGACCGCGATTCGGGCATTCTTGTCACACGTAAGGGAACCCTTCTGGTCACCACCTTTACCGAGAACGGGTATATCAACATTCTCAACGACGAGCTGAAACGCCGCCAAGAGGGGCAGGCGCCCGAGTTCAGCGACGAGCAGCTCGAACGCTGGCTGGCCGTCAAGGCGCGTATGACCGACGAAGAGCGCCGGAAGGAGGTCGGCTCCTGGATGCTCCGTTCGACCGACAACGGAATCAACTGGTCGGCCCGCTACGCCACCCCGTTCAACAGTCCGCACGGCCCGTTCGAGTGCTCCGACGGACGGCTCCTCTATCCGGGCCGCGAGTTCAACCAGCCGGAACACGTCATGGGGGTCGCCGAATCGACCGACGACGGGGCGACGTGGAACGTCCTTTCGATCATTCCTCCCCGCGAAGGGGAACAGGCCGGGTTCTATCATGAACTCCATGGGGTCGAAGCCGCCGACGGCACCATCGTCGTTCAGATCCGTAACCACAACGAACGGAACGGGGGTGAAACGCTTCAGACCGAATCGGCCGACGGCGGGAAAACGTGGTCCGAAATTCATTCGATCGGCGTCTGGGGACATCCCTCGCACCTGCTCCGCCTGGCCGACGACCGTCTGGTGATGACCTACGGTTACCGCCGCGAAGGAATGGGGAACCGCGCCCGTGTCTCAAGCGACAACGGCAAAACCTGGTCCGAACCGATGACCATCTCCGACGACGCACGGATCACCGACGTCGGTTATCCCTCGACCGTTCAGCTGCCCGACGGTACGCTGCTGACCGTCTGGTACGAAAATATGGGCACGACCTGCCTGCGTATGGCAACGTGGAAACTCAACTGAGGTTCGCCGTTCCCTTTAGAAAAAACAGGGGCGCCTTGGCGCCCCTGTTTTTGTTCTCCTCTCCCCCAGACGGGTCTACCTTCTTCTCAGAAATCGCCGGAGAAGCCGTTTTACCCTCATCTTCATTCGTTTCCAGCGAAGGTGCAGCAAATCTTTTCGATATTTGTGTAAAAGGGTTTCGTAGTCGTACGCCACGGTATCGCGCACAAAAGCGTCCCGTTTCGGGTTCAGAGGCGTGTGTTCCCGCAGTGTCAGGTTTCCCGCCGCCGCCTCGGCAAAATCACGTTCAATCAGGCGCGCGCGCTTTTGCACGTCGGAAAGAAGGAACCGGCCCTTTTCGCTGTTAATAAGGTTCAGTGAAATCCCCTTCCTTTTTTCACCCTCTTCGCTGCCGAGTTTTCCCAGTTTCCAAAAATCGCCAAGCGTTACATCCCCGAACCGCGGAGTTTTGACATACGGGCACGTAAAACAGCATTTCCGAAGAGAGAGATTCGAGAGAAATGCCCAGCCGAGAAACTCAATGCCTTTGCCGCGCCAGGAAAAGGTCAGGTGCCGCAGCGGCGAACCGACCTGAAATTCGACCGCCATGCTATAAGCGTGCAGTTCCTTGGCCCGCATATTGATCGAAAGGATCGGTCCGCCAAACTTCCGTTTCAGAGAATCGAGCCACTTTCGGTAAAACAGGGGAGAAGGGACACCGTGACAGACCAAATCACACGTGTAGAGTTTCGGCCGGTCGCCGTTCAAAAAGGCATAAAGACCGGCAACCTGGCAAGGTGTTCCGGTAAAGAGAACTTCTTTCCCGGAATCGAGAACCTCTTTTACTCGACAGTAGATCTCATGCGTATCGGCTTGAACATATTTTGAGCAGCGGAGTCGTGCAATTTCGCCGGACGTGTGTGCGGCGCAAAAGAGAACATTTTGCTCGGCGTCCGCCCCTGCACCGAACACCACCCCGCCTCGGCTTAAAATCAACTCCGCGTAAAGCGTAAACATTCCGCCGCTGGAACTGAGCCTGCGCTGTTCGTCGTTCAAATTCCAGCACGCGTAGGCTGCGGGAACTTCAGCGCGTTCCAATTCCGGCGGGCTGTTTTGCGGACATCTCTTCCGGCACAACCCGCACCCGGCGCAGAGCTGCGTATCGATCACCGGCGAAAGAAAGCCTTCGGCATCGGTTTCCATCCGTACCGCGTGATGCGGACAGAGATTCCGGCAGACGCCGCAGCCGGTACACTTCCCCGGTTCGGTTATCATCTCAAGCGGTTGCGTCGTCATGAAAAGGAGCCTTTCTCAATCCGGATTTCAGTTTTTCGATCGACTCGGCCCGGCGCCGGAACAAGATTTCTTCGGCGGGAATCCGGCTCATCGCGCTCTTTCGGCCCCGTTTAAAATCAAAATCTCACGTTAAATAAAACGGCCCGCCGAAGGGGCGGACCGTCCGTTCCTCTCAAACAAAATAACGTCCAGACTCGGTTCTGTCAACAGCTCACTCTTCGCCGGATCCGTGACCGGCTTTAATCTTAACGCTGCCGCTCTGCTGAACGTTCGATTACGGGACAACAACCTTGTTTTAGGAATACTCGATGATGAGACAGGCGTCTGTTTCGAAATGACCATCGCCGCCGAATCAGTTGAGGTTGTAATGTAGTCCGATTTCCCCTTCCCCGTATCGGCGCTTGCCGATATAATTCCGCTATGGAAAACTCGGAAAAACAGGATGTTCCCGAACCCCGCGCGGCGGAATCACGCCGGCTTTTTTGGTACGCCGCCATTCTTTTCGCCCTCTTGTGGACGATTGTGCCCGCGTTTCTCTTCCCGAATTTCCGGCTCGACATCATCGAACAGTTCTTCGTCGGCCGCGAATGGACCTTCGGAAGCGGCTCGCACCCGGCGCTGACCGCCGACCTTCTCGACCTGGTCAGCCGTGTTGTCGGAATTGCCGTTGCCCCTTCCCTTTGCGCGGCGCTCTTTAATCTGCTCGCCCTCTGGTCGATCTGGCGGCTGGCACGGGAATATCTCTCCCCCCCCTTGGCGCTGGCGGCAGCATTGGCGATGTTCGGCTACTGGTACCTCTTTCAGATGGAAGGGACCCGGTACAATAACTCGGTCACACTCGACGCCTCCTGGATCTTCGCCGCCTACCTGGCGTTTAAAGCTATCGAAACCGAAAAGCGCGCCCGGTGGCTCGCCGCCGGTGCGGCGATCGGCGTCGGACTCTATTTCAAATATACGGTCGCGATTCTGGCGCTGGTCATCGTCCTCTTCCTGGCGGCCAGCCGCGAAAAGCGGCGGCTTTGGCGCACGGCCGGTCCCTGGATCTCGACATTCACCGCGTTTCTCGTCTTTCTCCCGTATCTGATCTGGCTCTTCGGAACCGGGTTCTTCGCCTCGGTCACTTACGCGGTCGGAAACGCGCCGCAAGAGAGCGGCTGGGCGGGACATTTCCTCGCCCCGCTTGAATTTCTGAGCAACCAACTCCCGCTCGTCCTTCCCCCGATCCTCTGCCTGGCGCCGATCCTCTGGCCCCGCCGGAAAACCGGGGCGGACATGTCCGGAAATGCGTCCGGAGAAACACCTGATTCCGGCTGGAAACGCGGCTATTTGAACGGACTCCTCTTCGGGCCGCTGGCGTTTAACCTCATCTGGTCGGTTTGCGGCGGTGTGTATCTGCGGTGCGATCTGGGCTGCCATATTTGGATGCCTCTGACGGTCTGGCTTTTGGTCTTTTTCCGGAAGAACGAAACGCCGAAAGCGGTTCGGCGAAGTTATGCCGTTTCGATTCTGTTCGATTTGGCCTGTCTTGCCGGACTCTGTGTACTGGTGCCGCTGGCCCCGCTCTTCGAAAAAAACATTCCCCGCTACCACTTTCCGGGGAAAGAGGTTGCCGCCCTTGCCGAAGAGGTCTGGCACGGCCATTCTTCCGGCCCGCTCCCCTGGGTGACCGGAGAGGGGTGGAACAGGGGCCCCCTCTACGACGTCTGGCCCTGGCTGGCGGGGAACGTGAGCGTCTACGGCCGCGACCGCGCCCGGGTCTATTCCGGCCCGAACCACTGCTCGTGGGGAACGGCCGAGGATGTCGCCCGCGACGGAGGCCTTTTCCTCTGGACACACGGCGACCGCGACGGGGAAATCGTCGCCTCGATGAAATCCGTCTTCCCGCAGGCGGTTGTTGCGGGCATTTACACAGTTAAGCCGAAAAACCGATTTGTGAAAAAGGATGTCTCGGTTGGGATCGCCGTCATCCCGCGACCGTCCGACGGCCCCGAGAAAAAAACGCCATGACCCATCAGCCTGCGCCGCGCCTTGCCGACCGTTACTGGAGCATTCTCCTTCTGTTCAGCCTCTTCTGGACCGTTGCGCCGGTCTTTGTAATCGCCAACTACCGGCCCGATGTTATGGAAATGATCCTGACCGGTCAGAACTGGGTTCTCGCCACGCCGAAACACGGCGCGCTGACCTGTTGGCTTTTAGAAGTGATCTACACTCTTTCGGGGCGCGCCCCCTGGGCGCCTTATTTCACTTCCCAATTGTGCGTCTTCTTTTCGCTCGCCGGAATCGGTGCGGTTGCCGACCGGTTTCTTCCGAAAAAAACCGCCATGCTGGCCGTCTTTTGCATGATGGCGTATTACTTCTTTCATTTTGAAAGCACGCTGTACAACAACAATACCACACTCGGCCTTTTTTGGATTTGGACGGCATATTTCGGTCTTTTGAGCGTCGAGACCGATCGGATGCGGTGGTGGATCCTTACCGGCGTTGCGTTAAGTCTGGGGATCTACTGCAAGATGACGATTGTGTTTCTCGCTTTTGCGATTGTCATCTATCTTTTGGCGCGCCATCCCCGCCGGTGGCTTTCGGCCGGCCCGTGGCTGACGACCGCCGTGGCGGTCATCATCTACCTTCCCTTGCTCAAGTGGAACGCCGACCATGATTTCGCGCAGTTTTCCTACGCCGCCGCCTCGGCTTCGGGTAACCGGATTCCTTCCCTTCTCGGCCATTTTGCCGCGCCGTTTGCGTTTTTGGGCGAACAGCTCCTGTACATCCTGCCGATCACTTTCGCGCTTTTTCCGCTCCTGTTCGGACGAAAAAAAGATTCTCTCCCGAAAGAAACCGGATCCGATGAAAGCCGCCTCCGGCTCGGTTACCTCCACTTTATCTTTTGGATTCCGCTGGCGTTCGAATTGGTTTTCGCCGCCGTTTCGGGGAGCGCGCCGCGCGGCGCGCTCGGCTGCCACCTCTGGTATTTTCTCCCCCTTCTGATTCTGGCGCACCTGCCGCAGGATCTGCCCGAAAAACCTTTCCGCGCGGCGCGATTCCTTTCGCTTCTCGTTCCGGGAGTGATTATGATCCTGTTCATCGTCGGCGTCTGGCTTTCCCCGGCGATTGAGGGGCACGCCTCGCGATATCAGTACCCGGGAAAAAATCTTGCCGGTGCCGTTACGCGCATCTGGCATGAAAAGTACCGTTCCCCCATCCCCTTTGTGATCGGGGACGAATGGCTGACGCAGAACGTCTCGGTTTACGGACCCGACCGCGCCCGTCTCTGGGACCCGCTCTGGGCAACCGAAGAGGAGTTTCGCCAAAAGGGGGGCGTTCTCCTTTGGGAAGAGGGAAACGAAGAGTCGATGGGCCGGCGCGACGAGGCGCTGGCGCGGTTCCCCTACGACGGCGAAATCATCTCGCTCACCCTGCCGCAGCAGACCCGGTTTAAAGTCCCCGCCGCCAAGGTCAAGGTCGGAATCTACCCCCCTTCCGGAAAATAATTCCGGAGCACACGCCCTTCGCGCCTTTCCTCCAGACTCCCCCGGCGCGGAAAAAAGATTCTCCCGTTTCTTGATATCCCCCACCTTTTCAGGTAAACTGGTTCTGTTGGTACAATGTCCTCCGCCGGAGAAAGGCGCCGGACTTTCCCCGCTTCCCGAACGTCATTCTTTTAGGAACAGAACCATGAAATTCCGACTTTTACTCGCCTGCGCCGCGCTCCTTTTCACCGGTTCGGTGATCAGCGCCGCCGATTGGAAACCCGCCGGGGGGATCCTCCTTTCGAAATTCGCCAAAGACGTCGATCCGAACGCGCCGCTGCCCGAATATCCGCGTCCGCAGCTTGTCCGTTCCGACTGGCTGAACCTGAACGGTCTCTGGGATTACGCGATCACTCCGGTCCAGCTTTCGAACCCCGGACCGCAGGGGAAGATCCTCGTTCCGTTCCCCGCCGAATCGGCCCTTTCGGGTGTCGCCAAACCGGTCGGAAAGGATAACCTGCTCGTTTACTACAAGCAGTTCACCGTTCCGGAAAGCTGGTCCGGAAAACGGATTCTTCTCCATTTCGGCGCCTGCGACTGGGAAACCAACGTGACCCTCAACGGCCATTATCTCGGACAGCACCGCGGCGGATACGATCCATTCACGTTCGACATCACCGACGCGCTGACCATTGGGGAACAGCAGCTGACCGTTACCGTCTGGGATCCGACCAAAGAGATCGTTGACGGAGACGACCCGGCGGGGAAACAGCCGGTCGGCAAACAGCTTACAAACCCGGGCGGAATCTGGTACACCCCGAACACCGGCATTTGGCAGACCGTCTGGCTCGAACCGGTCGGCGAAGCCTACATCAAATCGATCACGCCGGTTTCGGACATCAAAGCCAAAACGATGACCTTTAACGTCGAAGTTGCCGGGGCTTCGCTCGGGACATTCGTGAAAATTGCCGGCCAGACAATGGCGGTGGCCGACGGCCGCGCCAGCCTGACCGTCGCGTATCCCGACGCGCAGCTCTGGACCCCGAACACGCCGAACCTTTACGATTTCAGCGCCCAGCTCCTCAAAGGGGGCGAAGTGATCGACTCGGTCGATTCCTACTTCGGCATGCGTGAAGTTTCCCTCGGAAAAACCGAAGACGGCATCACCCGCATCCTTCTTAACGGCGAGTTCCTCTTCCAGCACGGTCCGCTCGACCAAGGCTGGTGGCCCGACGGGCTTTACCGCGCTCCGACCGACGAAGCGCTCCGTTTCGACGTCGAAATGACCAAAGCGTTCGGGTTCAACATGCTTCGGAAACATGTGAAGTCGGAACCGGACCGCTTCTACCGCCACTGCGATGAAATCGGGATTCTTGTCTGGCAGGATATGCCGAGCGGCGACGCCTATATCGGAACCGAAGACCCGGACATCGTCCGTACCCCCGCCTCGGCGGCGCAGTACGAACAGGAATACGCCGCGATGATCGCCCGGCTCAAATCGTTCCCCTGCATCATCATGTGGGTGCCGTTTAACGAGGGGTGGGGTCAGTTCGATACCGAACGGATTGTGGAAATGACCAGACAGCTCGACCCGACCCGCCTTGTCGACTGTACCAGCGGCTGGGCCGACCGTCCCTGCGGCAGTGTTCACGACAAACACAATTATCCCGAACCGGCCATGTTCCCCCCCGAGGAGAACCGCGCGACGGTTTTGGGTGAATACGGCGGCCTGGGACTCCCGATCAAGGGTCATTCCTGGAAAGAGGACGGAAACTGGGGTTACGTTTCGTTCGGCGACCAGGAGGCGCTCTTCAACAAATACAGCGCCCTGAACGAGACCCTCAAAGGACTGATCCCGCAAGGTCTTTCGGCGGCGGTCTACACCCAGACGACCGACTGCGAAATCGAGGTCAACGGCCTCATGTCGTACGACCGTGAAGTGGTCAAGATGCCGGCCGACAAGCTTGCGGCGGCGAACAAGGCGCTCCGGGGAGAACAATGAGTCAGCCGCCCCGCCGCTTGAACGACCTTCTGGCCGACTATTTTGAAGATCTGAACCTGGCCGGGATCACCGAATTTCCCCCGATACCCGGCTCGGTTCAGAACGGGGCCGGCCGGCAGCAGAGCGGCGAAAACCCCCTTCCTTCCGCGCCGAATGCCGGGATTCCTTCCCCGGCTCCGGCGTCTTCCGCCTCCCCCTCCATGAAAAAGTTCCCCGACGATCAGCTCGAACCGATTCTCGCCCGGGTCAAACCCGCTCTTTCGCTCCGCGCCAAAGAGGCGATCCTGCGCGACATGGCCCAGGTCGTCGCGGGGTGCAAGCTCTGCCCCGACCTTGTCGCAAACCGGACCCAGACCGTTTTCGGAGTCGGGAACCCGAACGCCGAACTGGTCTTTGTCGGGGAAGGGCCGGGCGCCGACGAAGACGCTCAGGGGATCCCCTTCGTCGGCCGGAGCGGCCAGCTCCTGACCGACATTATCGTCAAGGGGATGAAAATGAGCCGCGACGAGGTCTATATCTGCAACATCGTCCGATGCCGTCCTCCGGGAAACCGGAACCCTTCCGACCAGGAAGCCGCCTGCTGCCGTCCCTTTCTGGAAGGGACGCTGCGGGTCATCTCCCCCCAATATATATGTTGTCTCGGCGCAGTTGCCGCGAGGAACCTGCTCGGCACCGACCTGGCGATCGGCAAACTTCGGGGGAAAGTTCACGATTACCGGGGCGCCAAAGTCGTCTGTACCTATCATCCCGCTTATCTTTTGAGGAATCCTCCAGCTAAAGTTCAGACCTGGGAGGATATAAAAATGCTTCTTCGGCAGATGGGAAGAATGTAAAGTTTACTTATTTTTCCTATTTTAATGCCGATTGTTCCATCTTTATAAAATTTTCCGATTCTAGCGATTATCACTCAACTGTTACTTTCGGAATATCCGATAAATCCGCTACAGCCGTTGGTATCGGCCGGGTTTACCTGTGCAGATACCTACACCAAATGGATGAGTTATTTAGAGCAGATTGGATTTTACCATGTCTCTGAAAAAGTTGAAGTTGAGTATCGTCTGCCTAGGCCTATTCCTCTTCATGGCAGCCCACGCCAACGCGCAGATCTCGCAGATGCGGTTCTTTTCGCCGTATCCCGATGATCAGTTCGGCGGCGGGGCTTATATGAGCGAAGGAATTTACGGGAGTGTCGGGGCCGGTCTGATCACGATCTCTCAGCCGTCGAGTACGCAGATCGGTTACGAATACGGGTCTTTGGCCGACACGCCGTACCTGATTTCACGGACGACGGGGGGCGCTTTCACTGCGATTAAGACGACGAACCAAATCACGACCGACTCGTTCCATTCCGATTTCACCTCGGCGAGCCAGTTCGAAATCGGAAACCGGCGCGGCCATCACGGCTGGTCGGTCAAGGGAACGATCATCACGCCGCAGCGTCAGCGCGACGAGGGGATCGACGCCTCGATCAACATTCTCGACCCGCAGACGGTTCTTCTCGACGAATATACCGACGGCGCCGCGAACTACTACGTTTGGGCCGACGACAAGTTCGTCTCGATGGCGACCTACGAAGCTTACAACCAGGGGCGGATCGGGCACCTCTGGGCGCTGATCGACCTGTTCGGCGGCCAGACGAGCGATCACAGCTACTCGAACGGAAATACCAACACAAACCGGAACAACAATAACAACAACGATAACGACGAAGATGTTCAGTACGCGTTCGCGCCGATCCCGATCGTCTTCGACACCTATACCCTCAACACGAAAGTCAATACCTGGTGCGTGGAAGCGATGTACACCTACCGGTTCCATCCTTTCCGCATCGGCACGCTCGAGTTCCTCGGCGGCGTCAAATACCACGTCTTTGACGACAAGATGGAATTCTTCGCCCACGCCACCACGAAGACCAGCTCGCACTATACCGACACCATCGTCAACATTCTGAACAAGGGCGGTTCGACGATCGTCACCAACAGCGGGAACATTTCGAGCGAAGATCAGGAATACGATTCCTACGACGAAGACAGCGATTCCTTCTCGGGCGCCGATCTGGGGTATTCGAGCTGGAACTTCGATGCTGACAACCAGATCATCGGTCCGCAAATCGGGGGCCGCTACACACTCTCGAACAACCGCTGGCGCCTGATGGGGGAAGGGACGTTCTTCGCCGGATTCAACCGCCAGAACCTTTCGGGAAACGGTTATCTCGGCCTGAAATATGAATCGAGCCAGTCGGGCAACCTCAGCGATACCGGCGGGATCCCGCTCAATTCCCCGATCAACACGGTTGCCAACTCCTTCTCCTACTCGGAACACTTCAACCAGTGGTCTCCCGGAGTCAACGTCAAAGTCGAAGCGGCCTGGCACTGGACATCGGTTGTTTCGTTCAAGGTCGGCTACGATTTCACCTACCTGGCAAATCTCGCCCGGAGTACAACTATCAACGATTACCGTATCAATCCCGACGGAAGCTACTTCGGCGTTCGCGACGACAAACATCTGCGGAATGAAGACACCCTCATCCATGGGGTGATGTTCACGGTGCAAATCAATAAGTAGCGGCTGTACTTATGCACCTGTGAGAAAAGAGCGCAAACCGGAAGGTTTGCGCTCTTTTTTATCCGTCGCCGGAGGGAAGAAAAACAAAAAATCCCCAAAGCTGCCGGTTCCCGTTCCGCCTCGGCGGGGTTTTCCTTTTTTCTCTACCAAATCCCCGGGACAAGCCTGTATCTGACCCGCTTTTTGTATTCGGCATACCCTTCCAATTCTTTTTCCAGCAGCCTCTCCTCATGTTTGATCCGGGCGGCAAAAAGCGGCGCGTAAAGGAGCGAAACCGCAAAGGAAACCGGCGAGTTCAGAACGAGGGGTATGGCCAGGAACATACTCAGTGCCGCGGTGTACATCGGATGCCTGATACAGGCGTAAAAGCCCGTATCGACCAGTTTCTGGCCCGCCCCGCACCGAACGGTTCTTGAAAGAAACGGGTTTTCCCGAAGGATTTCGGCGTACAGGAGCCAGCCGAGGGAAAAGAGTACCGCGCCGGTCACCGCCGCCGTACCGGGGAACGCATACCAGCCGCAGCGGAAATTGAGACCGGCGGTGATCAGCACGGCGGCGGAAAGGATCGCCGTCAGCGCGGCAATCAGCTTTTGCGCCGGTTCGGTCTCTTTTGCATCGAGCCGTTTCCGCAGAAGGGCCGGCGCCCGGAACCGGAGAACGGCGCCGACAGCCAGCATCGGAACAAAGAGGAGGATGACGAGAAGCCAGGCGTGCGGCCAATCGAACGTTCCGGCGGGAACGAACAGGAAAAGGAGGGTCAGCGCAAGTCCGGCGGCATAGCGCGTCACGGCGCGGGCGGTCAGGTTCATGGTCGGTTCCGTCCCCGGTTCGGTCGAGAGATTCGGCTGAAACCCGCCGGCGGGCGGCCGTCCCGCGTTAAATCGTCCCGTGCCAACAAAAAAGGCGAAGGGGTTAACCTTCGCCGAAAATCGGGGCGACACGATTTGAACGTGCGACCTCTACGTCCCGAACGTAGCGCTCTAGCCAGACTGAGCTACGCCCCGATAAATGATTTGCCCTTTCCGGGTAAACATTTAGGGCTATTTTAGCCATTTTACGCGTTTCGTCAAGAGGGATTTTCTTGAAGGGAGGCCCGGGAAAGCGGAAAACGCGCGGCGGAAAGGCTCTTTTCCGCCGCGCGTTTTCGCGGGTGCCGGGTTTGGCAAAAGGGCTTGCCGAAGCGGCTTATTTCTTGTTCAGGACTTCCAGAACGCGGTCGGCAATCGCTTTAATGAGCGCTTCCTGGTCTTTGTCTTTGCCGACCTCAACATTGCTCGCCAGAATCGGGTTCGACGCGCATCCGCAGCCGGTCGGTTCCGGACCCCGCTTGAAGGTCGGGGGAGTAAACGCGTGATGGCCGACGCCGGTCTCTTTCCAGCTGTCGCGGAACATATCGTTGGCGCAAAGTTCGCAGTTCTCGGCGGCGGCGCGGGGATCTTTGAACCCCCACTTCTGTTTGAGCTGGAGCAGGTCTTCCGCCTCGTTTTTGGTGAAGTAGCCGACATTCCCCAGTCCATGGGCGATCATCAGAATGCGGCAGTACGCGTCGAGGATTTCGGTCAGCCAGTAGGCGCGTTCCACCGTCGGGCCGTAACTGACAGTGCCGTGGTTCGCCTGAACGATAATATCGGTCTTGTGAATAAAGGGAAGAACGGTGTCGGCGAAATCCTGACCGCCGGGAATCGCGTATTTGGCGATCGGCACATCGCCCATGTAGATGTCGACTTCGGGCAGAACGCATTGCGGAATTGCTTCGCGCGCAACGCCGAACGCGGTCGCATAAGGGGGATGGCAGTGAACGACCGATTTGACATCCTGCCGCTCTTTCATGATCGTCAGGTGAAGGAAGATTTCGCTCGTCCGTTTCCGGACACCCGAAATCTGATTCCCTTCCATGTCAACCACGCAGAGATCTTCCGGTTTCATGAACCCTTTGCAGATCTGCGTCGGCGTGCAGACGACGCGGTTTTCATCGATGCGGTAGCTGATGTTCCCGTCGTTTGCCGAAGCGAACCCCCGGTTGTAGATTCTGCGCCCGATGTCGCAAATTTCTTCCTTCACTTTTTGAAGATTCATCATTGTCATCTTTTCCTCCTCAGTCGTTCCGTTCCGGCCCGGAACGGGCCGAAACGCTTATCATATCGCTTTTCGGTTTTTCTCTTTGTTCTTTATCGGTCAAAGAAGGGACTGAAAATCCGCTTCGCTGATCTCAAGGGTATCGATAATCGCGCCGGCATAAACATCGACCGGCTTTAAATCGGGATAGAACGGCATCGCCGCTTCCGCCCCTTCGCTGAACGCCACCCATTCGCCGACCCCGACCGAAAGCTCATCGTAAGCAACGATCTCTTCGCCGGTCGGAACGAGCGAGGCTTTGCTCAGGCCGCCTTCGGCGTGCGCGGCTTTAAAATCTTTCCAGGTAAAGGGGCGGACGATCTTAAACTGCCCCGCCTGCAAGAGGGGGTGTATCCGATTCGGGGTTACCGTTCCGATCACTTTCCCGATCCTCATGGTTCAAGCCCCCTTTGAAGAACCGGCGGGCAGACGGCCGCGCCGAGTGCGGCGAAGCGCACCGCCATCTGCCGGACCTGGTAAAGGCCCGCCCCGGGATCGAGAATCAGCAGATTCGCGCCGATCGACCCCGCGTCTTTTTCGAGCGATGCCAAATCGCGGCCGATCATGGCGCGCAGCTCGCGTTTCCGGTTGCAGACGGCCGATGCCGCCGCGGCATATTTCGTCAGGAGGATTCCCTTCGCCGCGCTGTCGGCAAGCCGGCCGGCAAGAAATTCCGCCGCCTGCATAACACAGTCGTTCCGGTACACATCGACCGGAACCGTTTTCCGGATCTGGTCGAAGAAAGACGCCGGAAAGGTCTCGGCGGAAAGAGCGTGAAATGCCGCGGTCAGCCGGGTGATCGGCGGTGCGGCGGAAATCTTCCGGCCGGCCGGGGAAGACGCTGCGGCGTCGAAAACCAGATCCCAGCCGCGGTCTTTCAGCTCATCGTAGACCAGCGGGGTCACAACCGCGCCTTTAGGAACAACGACGCGCCTGACCGAGGGGGTCGCGGCCTGCTGAACCGCTTTGAGCGTAATCACATGCGAGGTCAGCCGCAGTTCGGCAACGTCGCCGGAATCCTGCCGGGATTCGCCTGGCGCGGCAGGGACCGGCGCGGAAACAGGGCCGACCGCCAGGCCCAAGTCGGCCATAATCAGGCGGACCAGCCGCTCAATGTCGATCGAACCTGCCGCGAAACTGCCCATCAATCTTTTTCTTCGTGCTTCTTGTCGATAATTCCGGCAACACCCCAGCGCGCGGGGGTGGCCCGGTTCCCGATGATCTCGGTTCCGGTATAGCGGCCGTCGCTGGTAATCAGAACCAGGTCGCCCGGCCCGGCTCCCAGCCGGTCGTAGACGATCGACGGGTCGCCGTCCCCCTTCCCTTCGCGCGAGACGGGCACCACCAGAAGCATCTTCCGCCCCTGGAGAGAGTCATGCTTCATAATCGAGGTCACGTTCCCGATGACTCTGGCCCGCTGCATCGCGCTTTGACCTTTCGCCTGTTACCGCCCCAGAATGTGGAGCGACTCGACCATCGCGCAGCGCCGGCTCCGCGTAAAGGTGAGCGGGCAGGTGATCCCCTCGCCCGTCGGCCCGGCGATCGAGTAGGAACCGAACCCTTCGCCGCCGCCGCCGTTGCCGGCGGTGCTCGGACCGTTCTTCACGAAAATGGTCGTGTCGAGGAGCTTGCCCATCTTCGTCATGTTGACGACGTTGTTCGAGTGAATCATGGCGGTGTGACGGAACCCGTGTTCCATCTCGTAGGCGCGCCAGATCGCTTCATCGACATCTTTGCAGCGGACGAAGGGAAGGAACGGCATCATCTGTTCGACCGGAACGAACGGGTTTTCGTAATCGGTTTCGCCGTAGAGCATCACCACATCGTTCGAGACCGATTTGCCGATTCCCGCCGCCAGAACCGTGGCGTCTTTCCCGAGGAACTCGCGGCTGGGCGCGTCGTGCCGTTTGGCGCCTTCCCCGACCTGCACGATTCCGCGCTGGGTCATCAGGTCGGTTTCGCGGGCGTTGAGCCGGACTGCGCCGGCGCGTTCCATGGCGTCCATCATCTGGTCGAAAACCGAATTGACCACAAAGACTTCCTTTTCGGCAAGGCAGAGGAGGTTGTTGTCATAAGCGCCCCCTTCGATAATGCAGCGGGCGGCGCGGTCGAGATTCGCGGTTTCGTCGACGACGACCGGCGGGTTTCCCGGTCCGGCAACAATCGCGCGTTTGCTCTGCGACATTGCGGCTTTCACCACCCCTTCGCCGCCGGTCACAACCAGAATGTTGATCAGCGGGTGCTTGAAGATACGGTCGGCGGTCTCGAGGGTCGGCTCGGCAATGACACACATGAGGTTGTCGATTCCGTGGTCGGCGTAAATCGCCTTATTGAACCGGCGCACGCCTTCGACGGCGATCTTTTTGCCGCCCGGGTGCGGGTTAAAGACCACGGTGTTCCCCGCCGCGATCATATTGATGGAGTTGTTGGCAATGGTCGGCAGCGAATGGGTGACCGGCGTGATCGCGCCGATCACGCCGAACGGGGCGTGTTCGATGACCGTCAGGCCGTGGTCGCCGCTGTAAACCTCGCTGGTGAGCGCCTCGATCCCCTGCGCGTTGTAGCCGACATTGAGGAGCTTGTCGATCTTGTGTTCGAGCCGGCCGATTTTCGTCTCGTTCATTTCCATCGTGCCGAGCTCAACGCTCTCTTCGATGCAGACGCGGCGGATATGGTCGAGAATCTTTTTCCGTTCGGCGCGGGTCCGGCGCGAGAGTTCCTCGAATGCCGCGCGGGCCGCCGCCACAGCTTCGTCGACATCGGTGAAGACACCGAAACGGCCGTTATAGGAAGCGCCGGCGCTGCCGCCAAGACGGTTGGCGGTGTCGGTTCCGAGTCTCGAAAGTACTTCCTCTACTACGCTTCGGACCAGCGTTTCGTTAATTCCCTGCATATAAATTCCTCAACTCTCTTTGTTGATTAATGAAGTTCCAACGCTTTGCGATCGACATGGATCGAGTCGATAATCCCCACCGTGGCGCAGTCGGACGGCAGGTTTTTGGTTTCGGGTGTCATACGGGCACTCGACCCCTGTACCACAAGAACATACTCATTTTCGCCGGCGCCGACCGTGTCGATGGCCACGAGCGTTTTATGGTTGGAAACCAACCGCCCGCTGTCGGGATCGGCCGGATCGAGAATGAACGGCTCAATCAAAAGAAGACGATGGCCGACCATCGCCGCGGTCTTTTGCGTCGAGACCACCGAGCCGAGAACCTTCGCGATAAACATGAGCCGATCCCTCCTCCCGGATCTGTTAATTTCGTTCGGCGAGTTTTGCCATCGTCTGCCGCGCGACGATGATCTCTTCGTTCGTCGGAATCACCCAAATCTGCGTACGGCTTTCCGGGGCGTGGATCGCGGTCTCCTGACCCATCACCGTCTCGTTCTTGGCCTCGTCGAGGACAATCCCGAGTTCCGCCAGATTCCGGCACGCTTTGCTCCGGATGACCGGCTGAAATTCGCCGATCCCGCCGGTAAAGACGATCAGATCGGCGCCCCCCAGCTCGACGAGAAACGCGCCCATATACCGACGGACATCCCCCGCAAAAACATCGAGCGCCAGCGCCGCTTGTTTGTTCCCCGCCTGCGCCGCTTCGTAAACATCGCGGCAGTCGGAGCTGACACCCGAAAGGCCGAGCATTCCGCACTGGGTCGAGAAGATCTCGAGCATTTCGTCGAACGATTTGCCGAGTTTCTTCATGACGTGGCTCATCATGAAGGGGTCGAAATCGCCGACCCGGTTGTTGTGGAAGAGCCCGGTCTGCGCGCTCGACCCCATACTCGAACCGCGGCTCTTGCCGTCGGCAATCGCGCAGATCGAACTCGAGCCGCCAAGGTGGCACGAGATGATCCGCAGATCTTTCCCGAAAATCTCGCGGCTGCGCGTCGCGATATACCGGTGGCTCGCGCCGTGGAACCCGAACCGTTTAACCGAGTATTTCTGCGACCATTCGTAGGGAACGCCGTAGTAGCGGTTGTGTTCGGGAATCGTCTGATGAAAACCGGTTTCGAACGCCGCGACCAGCGGGATGTGGGGGAACTGCTCGTTTAAGAGGCGCATCGCCCGCACATAGGGGGGATTATGTGCCGGCATCACCTGGTTGAGCTCTTCCATCGCGTCGAGGAGCTCGGAGGTGACCCACTGCACACCGGAAATATTGTTCGCCATCACGGCTTTAAAGCCGATTCCGGCAACCTCGTCGGCCGACTTGAGACACCCGGTTTCCGGGTCGGTCAGCTGCGCTAGGCACTGCCGCACCGCGACCGCGTGATTGGGGATCGGAACCGTCACCGACGATTTTTTCTCGCCGATCACGACTTCGCACGGCGACGCCTCTTCGCCGATCCGCTGCACCTTGCCGCGGGCCAGGAGCGTTTCGGTCTCCATGTCGTAGAGGCTGTACTTAAAGCTCGTCGAGCCGAGATTGGCTACCAATATTTTCATCGTTTCCCTCTTCCCGCCTTGCGGAGGTTCAAAAAAGAGCGGTCCTCCGAAGAGGATCGCCGGCACGCGCTGTTTTGCCGGTTCCTCAGTTGAGGTAAGCGGCAATGACGCCGTCGGCCGGACGCGGAATCACATGTGCGGCAATCACTTCGCCGACCATCTGAGCCGCCGCGGCACCCGCGTCAACAGCGGCTTTCACGCTGCCGACATCGCCGCGCACGATCGTCGTGACAAGACCGCCGCCGATCTGGATCCGTTTCACCACTTCGACATTCGCGGCTTTCGCCATCGCATCGGTCGCCTCGACCAGAGGAAGAAGGCCTTTCGTTTCAATAAGTCCAATTGCGTTATCCATAGCTGTTCCTTTCAGATCTTTTCTGTGGGTGAAGATGAAGGCCGGTTCGTCTTACTTCGCCGACGGCTTGACGATCGTGGCCGGCAGAACCTTCGCGATATCGCCGTGAGGACGGGCGATCACCTTAACCGAGGTGACTTCGCCGTACTGGCTTCCCTCGGCGGAACCCGCTTCGATCGCGGCTTTGACC
This sequence comes from Thermoguttaceae bacterium, assembly GCA_017405595.1. Taxonomy (GTDB): domain Bacteria; phylum Planctomycetota; class Planctomycetia; order Pirellulales; family Thermoguttaceae; genus RUG695. The sequence continues at coordinate 25,439 of JAFRAC010000007.1, forward strand.
GCCGCGACATCGCCGGTCACAAAGGCCGTAACGATACCGCTTCCGACCTTATCCCAACCCAGAAACTCGACATTGGCCGCTTTCAACATCGCGTCCGTTGCCGCGAAAAGGGTCACGAACCCTTTCCCTTCGATCATTCCAAGTGCTTCCATCGCTTTTGCCATGTTTTCTCTCTCTCCCGTGTTAAAGGTTTAGTAAGAAACTTCGTTGTGTACTCGGTTTGTTTATTTGATTAACTCGATTTTGGTCGCGTGTTCCAAATCGACCGCGTTCCCCTCGTCGGTATCGAGATGAACTTCAAGCTTGATCCCCTCGCCCACGCGCACCAGCACGTTTTCCAGGGTGGTGGTGCAGCCGCCGGCCTCGACACGCAGGCGCATGCGGTCTTTATCCTTAACGCCGTAATACGCGGCGTCGGCGGGCCCCATGTGAACGTGGCGTTCGGCGCGGATGACACCGTATTTGAGATCGACCACACCCGCCGGACCGACCAGGACGCAGCCGGGCGTTCCCTGGAGCTTGCCGCTTTCCCGCACCGGGGGATCGAGCCCCAGCGAGATGGCGTCGGTAAACGAAAGCTCAACCTGCGACTCTTTCCGGGTCGGGCCCAAAATCCGCACGCTCGGCAGCATCCGCTTCCGCGGGCCGATAAGCATGACAGTTTCGTTGGCGGCGAAAAAGCCGTCCTGGTAGAGGTCTTTCATCTTCGTTAAGGTTTTCCCTTTGCCGAAGAGGGTCTCGACATCGGCGTCGGTCAGGTGAATGTGACGGGCCGAAATGCTGACCACCAGGGGATTGCGGCCGAGCGGCGCTGCCGGCGCCTGAGAGGCCGTCAGTGTGCCGTCCGCCAATTTTTCGACGAGAACTTTGCGGATGATCGCTTCAATCGTTTCGCGGTTAACCATATTCATCGCATCATGTCCAAACTACGCAGGCGACCCGATTGCGGGAATCATAACTAAACAACGCCTGTCAGCTATCTTTCCCAAGCCTCTTTATTATACCCATTTTTTCGAGGGATAAAATCGGGTGTCATCAGATTTAATCGGATATTTTTTAAGGCAAGAGGGGGAATTTACCGGCGCCCGAATAAAAAAACACCTTATTCGAAAATAAGGTGCTCTTTTATCGTCGCATTCGTAAAAAACGAAATAAGCCTGTTAAGCCGAATGTACAGCCTGAACCTGTCCCGGAGGGGGCGGCGCCGGAGTGCGGCATGCGCTACATCACATCGAGTACAAAGTGCGTCCCCTGATGGTAGCGCCGCGGTACCGGATAGTAGTTCTGCCAGTAGGGGTTGTAGACCGGAACCTGCATGTCGCGGCGGTACCGGTAGTAGAGGTCATCGGTACTCCGGTAATTGTCGATCGGCCGGAAATTCTGCGGGTAGTAGACATAGGGATAGTGGAAGAACCTCTCCCAATTCTGCGCGTTGTAATTCGCCGACGGCCTCACCCCCAAAGGCTGCTGCGCCGAAGCCTTTTCGCACCAGAGAGCGGCGGCAAACGCCAGCAGGAGGGCAAAGAACAAAAATCGGGTTTTCATGGATTCGATTCCTCTCGATAAAGATTTTCCGTCATCAACGGGGAGCGGAAAAGACCGCCCGGCCCTTTCCCCTATTTCGGCTGAGCCGCGCCCGCAAGATTGAACAAGAGAAGAAAGAGATATCCTTTTTCGGCGGGAACGCTTCTCTTTCCGGCATAACCGCTATGACCGGCATAAGAAAGAGGTCCTGCCCGCCCGCGCGGCCCGGCACCGGAAAGATTAAGAGCGCGATCCGGTTTTCCGGACCGCGCTCTTAACGAAGATTCATCCCCTCAAAGGGGAGGGTTTCGCAAACTTAGAAGCCGAGGCTGTATTTGACGATCAGACCCGCGGCCACGACCGAAACCATGCTCATCAGTTTGATGAGGATGTTCAGCGAAGGACCGGTGGTGTCTTTGAAGGGGTCGCCGACGGTATCGCCGACCACGGTCGCCTTGTGAACTTCGGACTTCTTGCCGTTCCCTTCGCCCAAAGCGCCGGTTTCGACATACTTCTTGGCGTTGTCCCAGGCGCCCCCTGCGTTGGCCATGTAGACCGCCACGCAGAAACCGCAGGTCAGAGCGCCGACCAGAACGCCGATGACACCCGTCACGCCGAGAACCAGACCGACGACGACCGGAAGAACCAGGCCGAGGAGCGAAGGAACGATCATTTCCTTCTGAGCGGCGCGGGTCGAAATGGCAACCGGCTTCTTGTAGTCGGGCTTGACCTCGTAGTTCATGATGCCGGGGTTCTCGCGGAACTGGCGGCGGACCTCTTCGACCATACCCGAAGCGGCGCGGCCGACAGCCATCATCGTCATGGCGCCGAAGACGAAGACCGCCATCGCGCCGAGGAAGATTCCGACGAGGACTTTCGGGTTAATCAGGTTGCAGGAATAATAGTTCATCCAGTCGATCATATTGGCTTCTTTGACCGGAGTCATTTCGGTCTTTTCGCCTTCCTGAGCGGGGACGAACGGGCAGGCTTCGGCCACTTCGGCAGTGATGAGGCCGGGACCCGCTTTGCAGTTCACCGATTTCCAGGCCGCGTTCGATTCGGCCCAGGTCTTGTCGGCGCCGCGGTAGATCGGGGTATCTTCGGCCGGGTTGTTCGCCTGATTCGGCATCACGAGATAGGATTCGGGGAACCATTCGTGACCCTTCTCTTTGGCGGCCTGACGTTCGGCTTTGGTGTCTTCATCGTATTTCACGACAAAACGGTCGGCAACCTTGTAGTAGCCGGCTTCGCCGTTCATCGCCTCGATCTTCTCGACAGCGGTGGCGCCCCAGCGTTCGAAACCGACACGGACTTCTTCGACATACGCGGCCAGAAGAGCCAGAGCCGTAAGGGCGGCCGAACCGATCGCGAAACCTTTCCCCGTGGCGGCGGTGGTGTTTCCGAGCGAGTCGAGCGCGTCGGTCCGTTCGCGGACTTCGGGAGGAAGTTCGGCCATTTCGGCATTACCGCCGGCGTTGTCGGCGATCGGGCCGTAAGCGTCGGTCGCCAGCGTCACGCCGAGGGTCGAAAGCATGCCGACCGCGGCGATACCGACACCGTAAAGACCGAGCGAGAAGAGTTTGACATCTTCAAAATTGAAACCGGTGGTGAACCCGAACGCGAGAATCGTCGCCACACCGACGATCACAACCGGAGCCCAGGTCGAGAACATCCCTTCGGCGATACCGGCGATGATGACGGTTGCCGGACCGGTTTTCCCCTGGTTGGCGATCGACTGCGTCGGCTTGAATTCGTAACTGGTGCGGTACTCAGTCCATTTCCCGATCAGCCAGCCGGCGAAAAGACCGGTGACAACCGAAAGGCCCGCCCATTTGGCGGTCGAACCGTGAAGCATGACCAGCGAAATCAGGATCGAAGCGACCGTGATGACGACGGACGGCATATTGACACCCTTGCCGAGCGCCTTGAGGAGCGTTCCCTGATCGGCTTTTTCGTCGGTCTTCACACGGAAGATCCCCCAGATCGAAGCGGCGATACCGACCGCGGCCAGAAGGATGGGGAGGAAGAGCGCGTTGAGCTGAACGCTGGCTTTGGCACCGAGGGCGGTGAAAGCGGCGACGCCGAGCGCGGCGGTCGAAAGGATCGAGCCGCAGTAAGATTCGTAAAGGTCGGCACCCATACCGGCAACGTCGCCGACGTTGTCGCCGACGTTATCGGCAATGGTGGCGGGGTTCCGTTTGTCGTCTTCGGGGATACCGGCTTCGACTTTACCGACAAGGTCGGCGCCGACATCGGCGGCCTGGGTGTAGATACCGCCGCCGACACGCGCGAAGAGCGCCTGCGACGAAGCACCCATGCCGAAGCAGAGCATAACGACCGTGATTTCGGTCAGGCTCATCGTCCAGTTCATGTGGGGGAAGACCCAGTAGAGGGCGCCGAACCAAAGGACGATGTCCAGAAGGCCGAGCCCGACGACCGTCAGACCCATGACCGCGCCCGAACGGAACGCGACCTGAAGACCCTGGTTCAGCGAGTTCTGAGCGCCGGCCGCCGTACGGCTCGAAGCCCAGGTCGCGGTTTTCATGCCGCACCAGCCGGCCAGACCCGAGAAGAAACCGCCCGTCAGGAAGGCCCAGGGGACGATCTTGTTCTGAACGCCGAGCCCCCACGCGAGGAACATCAGGAAGGCCCAGATCACGACAAAGAAAATGCCGACCACTTTGTATTGCTGCTTCAGGTAGGCGTTTGCCCCTTCGCGGACAGCGGCGGCGATCGATTTCATCTCGTCGTTCCCCTCGTCGGCGGCCATCATCGCCTTGAAGAACTTAAAGGCGAAATAGAGCGCGGCGAGAGCTCCGGCGAGAGCCAGGAGCCAATAAAGACCATAAGGGCCGATGAAGCTGAGACGGTCGTAACCGGTCTCGGCAACAGTTTCGGCAGCCTCAAGAGCGGCATCGGCGGCAGGCGCGGCAGCATCGGCAGCGGCTTCGGCCGCGGCGGGTGCCTCGGAAGCCGCTTCTTCTTGCGCGCGCAGCGCCGGCAGCGCGAAACAGGCGGCGACGGCCAGAACGGCGGCGCTTGCCCGCAGCACTTTGGAAAGAGTCGATTTCATCATCAATGAATCTCCTTGAACGGTTTCAAAAAATTTTTTGCGGGATACAAAGCTCCCTCATCAACCAAGTAAAATTACGTATATTATCCTCAAAACCTTCCCATTGTCAAGAAGCGTAGAATAAACAAAAACGCGAAAACCTGTTTCGAAAACTCTTCAGAATTTTCGGGGGAATTTCCTTGACAAGCAACATGGCTGAATTTAATATGGTGGTAGTAGCGGTTATTTGGATTACACCTTCGGTTTTCCCCTTAAAAAACAGGGTTTTGCCCGTTAAAATTTGCGCGGATTGCCTATTGTGTTATTTTGCGAAAAACCGCTTTTCCAAATGGGAATTTTCACCGTACTGTGCGTAGTAACATTACAGCTTCGCGCCGCATTCCGGCGAAGCTCAAATCCGTAAAAAACCGCACCGTACTTTCTATACAAGGGGGCAAATATGTCGCAAGTCACCAACAGGTTTCCTGTTCAGCTTTCTTCTCTTTTCGAAGAAGGGGTCCGCGTCCCGGCCGACCAGGCCTTTACCTCCTACCAGACCGATCCTTCCCTCCTCGAAGAGGGCGACCTTTTCATCTGCCTCGCCAACGATACCGCCTCGGCACTCGCCGAACTTCGGACAGCTAAAGAACACGGCGCCTGCGCCGCCGTCCTCGAAGAGACCCTTTCCGTTCCCGACGAAGTGTTCGAAAACCTGATCCGGGTCGAAAACGTCAAGATGATCCCCGGCCGGGCGGCTCAGGCGGTGAACGATTATCCCGCCCGCCAGTTAAAGACGATCGCCATCACCGGCACCAGCGGAAAGACTTCCGTCTCCTACATCATCGCCGGAATGCTGGCCGAAAGCGGCTTTCCGGTCGGGCTGATCGGTTCGCTCGGCGTCTACGACGGCCGGGTTCTTCTGCCGAACCGCGAAACGACCCCCGAACCGCGCCGCATGGCCGAGCTGATGGCCAGGATGGTCGAAAACGGCTGTACCCATGTCATTGTCGAAGTTTCGAGCGAAGCGCTCGAACAGTGCCGTCTTTCCGGCATCAAGTTCGACGCGGTCTGCCTGACCAACGTCCGCCGCGATCACCTCGATCTGCATAAAACGGTCGATCTTTACCGGCGCACCAAGATGAAGATTTTCGACTACGCCAAAGAAGACGCGCTGGTCGTCTGCAATCCGAGCGACCGTGTCACGAGCGCGGTTCTCCACCTGATCAAAAACCCGACGATCACCATCGGCATGCATCCGAACGAAGCGATGGTCAACGGAATGCGGGTCGAGCAGAGCCGCAGCGAGCAGACTTTCTACATCATCGCCGGCAGCGATGCGATTCCTGTCCGGACGAAAATCATCGGCAAAGAGCATATCTACAACTGCCTGACCGCCGCCGCGCTCGGCCTGAGCTGGGATATCGACCTGAAAACCGTCGTCCGCGGCATCGAGCGGGTCGAGCATATCCCCGGCCGCATGGAACGGATCGACTGCGGCCAGCCGTTCGGCGTCTTCGTCGATAACGCTTCCACGCCGGAATCACTGACCGAGGTCCTCCGCACCATCCGCGAAGTGACCGAAGGAATGGTCTACACCGTCCTGAGCGCTCCCGAAGACAACGACCGGAGCAAACGCCCGCTGATGGGGCGCGCCGCCGAACAGAACAGCGACCTTGTCATTCTGACAATCGGCCGGCAGTCCGACCCGGCGACAGGGGTCAAAGATCTCCAGCAGGGGATCGAAAACAACTCGAAATGCCTGCTGCGCGCCTATCACCGTTCCGACGCCATCATCTGGGCGCTCTCGAACGCCGCGCCCGAAGACACCGTTCTGATCGTCGGCGGCGATCTGGCTCCCGGCGTTGATCCCGAAGAAGTCGTTTCGGACCGCCAGTTTGTGCGCCATTGGCTCTATGAAAACCAGCCCTGCCTCGAAGGGTTCTGGTATTGATGAGCCTGCTGCTCGATCTTGCCTACATCCTCTTTCTGACAGCGGTCTCGCCGGTTCTCCTCTGGCGGAGTTTGCGGCAGGGAAAGTACCGGGAAGGTTTCGCCGAAAAATTTCTCGGCGCGGTTCCCCGAACCCCCCAGGACGCCGGCCGCGTGATCTGGCTTCACGCGGTCAGCGTCGGCGAGGTCAATCTCTTAAAGCCGATTCTCCCTCTCCTCCGGGAAACTTATCCCGACCGGCATTTTGTCGTCTCCTCCACATCCAAAACCGGACGCCGGCTCGCCGAAAAGCTTTTTCCCGATCTCACGGTCTTTTACTGCCCCCTTGATTTCTCCTGGGCTGTACGCCGGGCGCTGGCGCGGGTTCGTCCCGAGCTTCTCGTTTTGGCGGAACTCGAACTCTGGCCGAACCTGATCCGTCTCGCGGCAAAGCGGGGGGTCAAAACCGCCATCATCAACGGCCGGATCAGCGAAAAGAGTTTCGCGCAGTACCGCCCGATTCGTTTTTTTCTCGCCCCTCTTCTTCGGAAACTGAACCTTGTCGCCGCTTCCGATCAGCTTGCCGCCGATTATTTCCTCCGTCTCGGGATGCCCGCCGAACGGCTTACCGTGACCGGCTCGATCAAATTTGACGGTGTCCAAACCGACCGGCGGAATCCCAAAACACTTGAACTGGCGCATCTGGCGGGGATCCGTCTTGAAGAGGAGAAAAACACGCCCGCCGACATTGTCTTTCTTGCGGGGAGTACCCAGGAGCCGGAAGAGGCCATGGCGCTCGACGCATTCCGGGCATGGTCCGGCGAGTTCCCGGCGCTGAAGCTGATCCTCGTCCCCCGTCATCCCGAACGGTTCGATGCGGTCGCCAAACTCCTCGAACAGGCCGGGCTCCCCTGGATCCGCCGTTCGGAGCTCACCGAACCGGCCGCTCCCGGCCGGGCGCGGATTCTCTTGGTCGATACCATCGGCGAGCTGGGCGCCTGGTGGGGAACCGCCCAAATCGCCTTCGTCGGAGGGAGCATGGGCAAACGCGGCGGCCAGAACATGCTCGAACCGGCCGCCTACGGCGCGGCGGTCAGTTTCGGGCCGAACACCAAAAATTTCCGCGAAATTTCGGACCGGATGCTCCGCGCGTCCGCCGCGCAGCTTGTGCGCAGCGGCGAAGAGCTGACCGCCTTCCTCGGCCGCGCCCTTCGCCAGCCGGCGTGGCGCGCCGGGCTCGGAAGCGCGGCAGTCCGGCTCGTCCTGGACCAGCAGGGCGCGTGCCGGAAGACCGCCGATCTCCTTTCCGGACTTCTGCGGTAGCCTTTCGCGCCTTTCCCCGCGGGTTTCGTCCTATTGACCCGCGTGGGCGGTTTTTTATAATGAACTCGTCTTTGTCGGGTATTGCTGTCGTGTTAGGGAGATTATGAGCCGCCGTTTTATCAACCATCTGCGCGAAAACCAGAATGTGACCGAGGTTTATCAGATGACCGAACGGTCGCTGAGGACGAACAAGAACGGCGAACTCTACCTGCAGTTTGTGCTGACCGATAAAACCGGCTCGATTGACGCCCGGATGTGGAACGTCGAGAGCAGCGCGCTTTCCAAATTCGAGGCCGGCTGTTTTGTCGCCGTCGAAGGGACGGTTCAGCGGTTCCAGGGCTCGCTGCAGCTGATCGCGCGGGCTCTTCATACCGTCACTCCCGAAAAAACCGACCTTGCCAATTTCGCCCGGGGGGGCGTTGTCGATATCGGCGCGCTCACCCGCCGGGTCCGGGAGCTGTTGGAAGAGATCCGGAATCAGGATATCCGGAATCTGGTCGAGTCGTTCCTTTCCGACGAGACGTTCATGCAGGCGTTCTGCAACCGGCCCGCGGGGATCAAGATTCATCACGCCACCATCGGCGGCCTTTTGGAACACACCCTTCAGATGATGGAAATGGCCAAAAGCGTCGGTTCCATCTACTCGAAGATCCTCAACCCCGATCTTCTGCTGATGGGCGCGTTTCTGCACGACATCGGTAAAATTGACGAGCTCTCCTCGAAAAGCGGGTTCTCCTACACCGACCTGGGACAGATGCTCGGGCACCCGCACTTGGGTGCCGCGCTTTTGCGCGAGAAGATCGCCGAAACCGAAAAGCGTACCGGCACCCCCTTCGATCCGGAACTGGCGATGCTCTTAACGCACCTGATTATCTCGCACCACGGAACATTAGAAAACGGAAGCGCCAAGGTGCCGATGACGCTCGAGGCGGTTGCCCTGTACTACATCGACTCCCTTGACGCGAAATTGGCCGAGTTCCACCGGAATCTGTGCGAGGATGTCAACTCCGATTCCCGCTGGACGAACTACATCCCCGGACTCGAGCGGAAACTTTACAAAAACAAAAACTGAAACTCCTCTGTCTTAACGTCTCTTTCACTCGTTCGGCGCCCAGCGCAGCGGCAGGCCGTCGTCGACGAAGTCTCGTTTTTTGCTCTTGATCGGCGCGGGAAGAGGGGCGCCGCCGGCATTGTTTGTATAACCGGGCGAAACGCCGCTCGGCTGATAGCCGTTTGCTGGAGCACTGCGGCGGATCGCACTGGCGGGAAGCTCCTCGGTCGCACCGGGGGGAAGCGTCGAAGGGGCTTCGGCCTGCGGCTTTTCGGTCGGCAGTTCAGGAAGCGCGGTGCCGCCCGTCCGCTCCGGCAGAGGAGATTCCGTCGGCAGATAGCCCTTCTGAGCCGGAAGAGGTTCCGAGAGATTCCCGCCGCCGCCGGGAAGGGCACAGCCGGTCTCGCAGGAGGGAGCCTCACAGGAGGGAATCTCGCACGCCGGCGCGGCGCATTCGCCGTCGAACACCAGTTCCTCGCCGCCGGGCGCCCACGAGATCGTCTCGGCGGGGATCCCCTCGGCCGGATTCCAGGTGTCGCCGCCGCAAAGAGCGCCGATCATCGGCACCCCGGCGGGAACCGCCGGCCGCAGCGACTGCAGCGGGCAGCCGCCTGCCGGCTCTTCGTCCCCCTTGAAGACTTTCCGGAACGCGCGGGTCAGCGAAAACTTCATTCCGCACAGCCCCCCTTCCTGCGGCACATCCATCCTGTTTTCACCCGAGACGGGCATCGAACCGGAATAATATCCCCCGGCATACATGTCCCCCTCGACCGGAACCACGCCCTCGAGGCCGTAATACGCGCCCGGATCGGACGTGTAACCGGCCTGCGGCATCTCCTGGGCGTTTTCGCGGCTGAACAGCGGTTTCCCCAGAGGCCCTCCGCCGGAAAGGCAGCTTCCCAGCGGCTTTTGACGCTGCAGTTCGGCATAGGTTTCCGGGTAAGACGCCTGATAACTTTCGAGCGATCCGGGATAATACTCATGCCCGCCGGCCGAAGGCGCCTGCGGAGCGCGGGCGCGTGTTTCGGTCCAGAGCTTCGAGCCGATCCCCCCGGCAGGGGAGTACGGCTGATATGAATAGCGGCTGTCCGAAAGCGCGGGAGCCCCCTTGTAGGTATCGCGGCTGAAAACCAAAGCGCTCGGGCGATGGGCGATTTTGTTGGTAAAGACACGGGCATCGTCCAGAATCGGCTGAACCTTTTCGGTGGCCGATTCCACGTTCCGCACAATCCCCCGGACCCTTCGGCCGACATCCTCGTCGGTCAGCATTCCGAGCGGCGTCTCCTTGTTGCCGATCTGCTCGACAATCTCCTCGGAGAGCGTGCTGATGTTCCCGACCATTTTGGTAATGTCTTCACTGCTGGCATTCATGTTCTGAATGAAGCTCTTGCCGTCTTCGGAAAGGATTTGCGTGAACGACTCGACGTTCCCCAGGCTCCGGTCGAATTTCGCCATGGTGTTTTTCGAACTGGCCACCATATCCTTGACCGTGACGTAAAGCTCTTCGCCGTGATCGAGAAGGCTGTTCACCTTGTTCAGGATGTTCGGAAAATCTTCGGCGCCTTTCAGGATATTTTTGCGGATGTTCGGGTCCGAGATGATCTCGTTCATGTTCTCGGCCAGTTTCGAGGTCGTTCCCAGCGTGCTTTCGAGCTGCCGGAAGACGTTCTCGATATTCTGCTTCTTGATGTTGACGTCCCCTTCGTCTCCGATGAGCAGGTTCACTTTTTCGATGAACGCCGTGGCCTCTTTGGCGGTTTCGTTGATCGACTCGATCGCGGTTTTCAGGTCCCCTTCGATGTTCCCGACCGTTCCCATGATGTCGTTCCCCGAAACGCCGCGGATCTGATCGCTGGGGGTCATCTCGCGGACCTCGCCGCGGTAAGCGGGATTCTTGACGAACTCAATTTCCGATTCCCCCATCAGCAGCGACGGCTTGATGCGCGCCTGCTCGTTCGAGAAGATGCGGGTTTTCGGGTCGTTCAGCGTAAAGAAAACGCGCACCTGCGCGCTGTTTTCGCTATCGACCAGATCGGTCCGGACAACGCGGCCGATTTCGACCCCGCTTTTTGTTACACGCGAGGTGTTTTTGATTCCCGGCGCCTTGTTAAAGAGGATCGACATCCTCTGCCCCTGCTTGAACTGGAACAGACTCGTCTGGTTCGAACCGAACAGGATCGTCATCACGATGATGGTCGCAAAGACAACCAATACCGTCATCCCGATCAAAAATTCCATACGTCTGTTAGCCATACTCGACAGCTCCGGTTTCTATTTTCTCGCCTAACGCGCGTGCTGCGCTTCGGTCATTTCCATCAAACGTTCCCCCGCTTCCCCCTCGACGAACTGGGTCACCCGCTTGTCCTGCGACAGTTCGATCTCGTCGGAAGGCCCGTCGTAAACGATCTGCGGCTGGCCCTCTTCCAGGCGGCTTTGCGGATAAAACATCACGATCCGGTTCGCGACTTTTTTGGCGGACTTCATATCGTGGGTCACAACAATTCCGGTCACCTTATGGTTGTCCCGGACCCGGACCATCAGCTCGTTAATCACGTCGCTCATGATCGGGTCGAGTCCGGTCGTCGGTTCATCGTAGAGCATCAATTCCGGATTTCCCGCCAGGGCGCGGGCGAATCCGACACGCTTGCGCATCCCGCCCGAAAGTTCGACCGGCATCCGGCGCGCGACATCGGGGGTCATCCCCACCTCGTATAACAGCTCGGCGACCCGGTCGTTCAGCTCTTTGAGCGGAGTCCGCGGATTCTGCTGCAGGATCGGAAACATGATGTTTTCGCCGATGGTCATACTGTCGAAGAGCGCCGCCTGCTGAAAGACGAAACCGATGCGGCAGCGCACTTCGCTCAGCTGGCGCCCGTTGAGTTTGCCCAGGTCGATGCCGCTGAACAGGACGGTCCCTTCGGTCGGCGTCATCAGGCGGATCGCCGTTTTGAGAAAGACCGTTTTCCCGCAGCCGCTCTCGCCGATAATCGCCACGGTTTCTCCTTTGCGGACCTTGAAGCTGATCCCCTCCAAAATTGCCCGTCCGCCGATCCGTACGCCCAGACCGCAGGCTTCCAGAACGGGAGGCCGGCGGCGCAGGACGCGCCGCGTCCCGTCGGCCGAGGTGTAGACCTGCCCTTCCCACTGCGGCTCTTCCGCCGCGCTGGAATCGTCTTGATACAGATCTTCTTGGTCGGCCATCATTTCACTCCGAATCCGCCCGGGTTCCGCACCGCGGCAGGTTTCCTTTCAAACAACGGATTTTGCCCCGCCTCCGAACCACGCGACGTGGATCTTATCGAGAAAGATCCCCAGAAGCAGGTCGAGCAGCAGGATCATCACAAACGAAACGACAAACGACCGGGTCGAGGCTTTCCCAACCCCTTCGGCGCCCGCGTCGCAGTTAAATCCGTGGTAGCAGCTGACCAGCGCGATCGCCCCGCCGAAAAAGATGCTCTTAAACATCCCGGCAAAGACATCGTACTGGCTGACCGCATGGCGGGAATAATCCCAGTAGTATCCCCAGTCGACACCGAGGAGTTTGATGCTGAAAAACGCCCCCCCCAGGACCCCCATCGCGTCGGCCATAATCGTCAGCCCCGGGATCATAAAGAGGCAGGCGATAAACCGGGGAACCACCAGATAGTGGATCGGGTTCGGCCCCATGCTTGCCAGGGCGTCGATCTGTTCGGTCACCCGCATGGTTCCCAGTTCGGCGGCAATCGAACTGCCGATCCGGCCGGCAAGCATCGTCGCGGCCAGAACCGGACCGAGTTCCTTGACCAGAGAGAGGTTGATCGCCGCGCCCAGCCGCGATTCCAGCCCCACCGCCTTGAACTGCGGGTGGGTCTGAACCGCCAGAACCATTCCGATAAAGGTGCCGGTCAGCATGATCACCGGAAGGCTTTGGACGCCGATCCGGTAGCAGGCGCCGACCAGCGTCTCCTTTTTGGCGGGACGGGCAAAGAGCCAGTAGAACGTCGAAAGCGAAAACGCGGCCAGCTGGCCGGCATAGATGATCCGGTCGCTCAGACTCTTTCCGATTGTCCCGACAAAGATCGTCAGCCGGTCGGCCAATGTGATCTTTTCCGCAGTCCACTCGCTTGACATTCTGACGTTCCTTCAAGTTTTTCTCTATCTTTCCCGTTTTGCCGAAAGGCACAGGCGGGGAAAGGGTAATCTTCCCTCATCGAGAGGGTACCCCGTCTCTCTTATCGACCCCTTATAATCACTACTTTAGGAATAACCGTTATAATCGGAACATTTTAACATCGGGCCGGAGTTTCTTTTCTTAATCCCCCCGCGTGCTATAATGGGGGTACGCTATAATAAGATGGGGAAAGGAGGCGAAAAGATGAGACCGAACAAACCGACCCCGCCCAAAGAGAAAGCCCTGCTGGGCGTGGGGCTCGACAATTCCGACGGCGAAACCCGCCTGACCCGCGGAAAGAACTTCACCCTGGTCGGGGGGAGTCAGGAGACCCATTCCGTCATGCAGGAGACCGCCATCAAGGTCAACGAGCGGCTCGACCGCAAGGGCAAAACCTTAGACGAGGTCGCTCCGGCGGAACTCCGCGATATGATCCTCGACATTACCGAAAAGATCGGCGCCAACCCGAACCGTTCGCAGCGTCAAAAGTAAATTCCCCCTTTCCCTCACTCGTTCAAAGGTTAAAAACGATGCCGTGGTTTTACGAAGAAGGTTCCCTTTCCAAAGAGCGGGTCCTTGAACTGGCAAAACGCGCCGCCGAAGAGGCGCTCCGGCGGATCGCCCCCCGCCCCGAGCGGGTGCTTCTCCTTCCCCCCGACATTACCCGCGCGCACAGCGGCGCCGGCTGGATTACCGAGTCGCTCTATCATTTCTTCACCGAAAAGGGGGCCGAGGTCTGCCTGATCCCCACGCTCGGCCAGCATGTTCCGCACACGCCCGAACAGAACCGATGGATGTTCGGTTCGATCCCCGAAGAAAGAATCCTGCCGCACGACTGGCGCAGCGGCTCCCGCGTGATCGGCGAGGTGAGCGCCGATTTCGTGAAAGAGGTCTCCAGGGGAAAAGCCGACTGGCCGATTCCGGTCTCCCTGAACACGACCCTTCTCGACGGCGGGTGGGATCTGGTCATCAACATCGGCCACATCGTTCCGCACGAAGTACTCGGGTTCGCCAACCACAACAAAAATTACTTTATCGGTCTCGGCGGAAAAGAGATGATCTGCGCCTCGCACATGATGGCGGCGTGCTGCGGCATCGAAAACAACCTCGGACAGCTGATCACCCCCCTGCGCCGCTGCTACAACAAGGCGGAAAACGACTATCTGGGCGATCTGCCCGACCTCTACCTCGAAGTGGTCATGGCGTACAACGCCGACGGGGTCCTCGAACATACCGGCTTTTACGCCGGCGACGATCTGGACACCTACCTGATGGGCGCCGAAGCCTCGCGCCGCCAAAATATCACCGTGGTTCCCCCGCTCAAAAAGGTGGTGGCGGTCATGCAGGGGGACGAGTTCCACAGCACCTGGGTCGCGAACAAGGCGATCTACCGCACCCGGATGGCGATGGCCGACGGGGGGGAACTTCTCATTATCGCCCCCGGCCTGCGCCGGTTCGGCGAACAGGACGACGTCGACGCGCTGATCCGCAAATACGGCTATTCCGGAACCGAAAACATTCTCCGGCTCTGGAAAACCGAGCCGGTTCTGCAAGACCTGACACACGGTACCGCGCACCTGATTCACGGATCGTCGGAAGGCCGGTTCAGAATCACCTACGCGCCGGGCCATCTGCGCAAAGACGAAATCGAATCGGTCGGGTTCGGCTACGCCGATCTCGCCGAAACGCTCCGGCGGTACGACCCGGCGACACTGAAGAACGGGTTCAACACCATGCCCGACGGCGAAGAGATCTACTTCATTTCCACCCCCAGCGCCGGGCTCTGGTCAACCGCCGAAAAGCTGGAGAACCGTTAGAGACCGGAATCCTAAAATGAGCGACTACATCCGCCGAAATATTCTTGACATGCCCGGCTATGTCCCCGGCGAACAGCCGAAAAAAGGGGAGGCGGTCAAGATGAACACCAACGAAAATCCCTATCGGGCAAGCGAATCGGTCTACGACGCGATCCGCCGCGTGGCCGACGAGGGGCTTTCGCGCTACCCAAACGCCGTCGGCGAAGCGTTCCGCGAAGCGGCGTCGCGCGTGTACGGCCTTCCCGCCGACTGGTTCCTCTGCGGCAACGGCAGCGACGATATCCTCACCATTCTGACCCGCGCCTTTGTTCCCGAAGGGGGGCTGCTGCGGCTGGCGTATCCGAGCTACATCCTTTACCGGTCCCTGGCGCAGATTCAGGGGGCGGCCAGCGAAGAGGTGCTCTTCAACGCCGACTGGTCCCTGCCCGGCTATTTCGGCGCGCCGCCCGAACCGGAATCGGCGTTCCACCTGCGCCCTGTCCCCGGCACGAAACTCGGGCTGGTCTATCTGCCGGTGCCGAACTCCCCTTCCGGAACCGTCATCCCGAAAGAGCAGATTCTTGCCTTTGCCGAGTCGCTCCCCTGCCCCCTTCTGATCGACGAGGCCTACGCCGATTTCGCCGACGGGAACTGCATCGATCTTGTGCGGAAATCTTCCAAGATCATGATCTCCCGCACGCTCAGTAAAGCCTATTCCCTGGCGGGGCTCCGGTTCGGTTTTCTGATCGCCCGGCCCGAAACGGTCACCGAACTGATCAAGGTCAAGGATTCCTATAACTGCGACGCGCTTTCGATCGCCGCCGCCGCCGCCGCGATCGGCGACCAGGCGTGGCGCGCCGAAAACCGCCGGAAGATCCTCGCGACCCGCGCCGTTCTCACCCAGCGGATGCGCGCGCTCGGCTTTACGGTTCCCGACTCCCAGACCAACTTCACCTGGAACGTCCATCCCGACAAAAGCGTCTCGCATAAGGCGATTTACGAATATTTAAAGGCTCACGGTTATCTGGTCCGCTACATGGTCTACCCCGGCTGGGAAAAGGTCGCCGGGCGCGATGACGGGCTGCGGATCACCGTCGGCACCGACGGGCAGACCGAAGAGTGTCTCGATCTGATCGAGAAGTTTTTATCTTAACCCTTTCCGGGCAAGGAGCCGCCATGGCACGTCAAGCATCAGTGACACGCAACACAAAAGAGACGAAGATCAGCATCGAGCTGAACCTCGACGGAACCGGCAAATCCCAAATCGAAACCGGAATGGGGTTCTTCGACCACATGATGACCCTCTTCGCCGCCCACGCGATGATCGACCTCGTACTGAAACTCGACGGCGATCTGGAAGTCGACGGCCATCATTCGGTGGAAGACGCCGGAATCGCTCTCGGCGAAGCGTTTGCGCAGGCGCTGGGCGATAAAAAAGGGATCCGGCGCTACGGGTTCTTCATTCTGCCGATGGACGAGACCCTCTGCCGGACCGCGATCGACTTCTGCGGCCGGCCGACCCTGGTTTACAACGCCGCCTTCCCCACCGAACGGGTCGGCACTTTCGACCTGGAACTGGTCCACGAGTTCTGGCAGGGGTTCGCCAACGCCGCCGGAGCCGCGCTCCATATCACCGCCGAAAACGGGACGAACGGGCACCACATTGCCGAATCGATCTATAAGTCGGCGGGCCGGGCCATCCGCGCCGCGGTCGAAGACGACCCGCGCCAAACGGGTGTCCCGAGTACAAAAGGGGTTCTTTAACCGAAGACGCGGAAAAGCTAAACGGTCAATTTCAGCGTAAACGGAACGTTGTTCTGCTTACAGAGAATCGTGAGCGTTTCGGCGAAAATGCGTACCCGCTTGTTCTTCTGTTTCCCCTCGGCGCTCCGCCAGGCGGCATAGACGAGTTTTTCGGGGATCTTTCTGGCTTTCACGAGAGCGGCAACCCCTTTAAGATACTTTTTCTCCCCTTCGGTTTTCGGGTAGAGCGTGGCCATGAGCCGGCCGAAATTGATCGGCTCGGCGGCGGAAAGAGTGCCGGCGCCCGCCGCGATTGCCGCTAACGCGAAAAACCGAATACCGTTTTGTAAGAATTGCCGCCTGTCCATAGCGTTCCCCCTAATGGCCGAAAAAAGAAACATCTCTTAGTCTCCTTATCGGCACCGGGCGGTTGAGCGTTTAATCCTTTTTTTCCGATTTTTCCGATTGCGCGGCTTTCAGAAGCTTGAAGAAGGAGTACATATCAACGATCTCGATGCGGTCCCCTTTTTCCGGATCGGCCTTGAGCCTTTCGTAGAGGGCTTTCAACTGGGTCGGGGTCCAGACGATCGTACGGTAAACAAAAAACTGCGGCGTTTCCGAAAGGGAGACATCGTCCAGAACAATCGCCGCCGCTTCGGCCGCGTCGGGCGTGTTCGGCAGATCGCGCCTCATGCCGATCCACGGCATCCCTCCGGTCATCCCCGGTTCCGCGAACCGGTGCTGAACAATCCCGTCGGGGGAAAACCGGGCGTACGCCCGGCGCGCCTCTTCGGTGATCGCCGCCGAAGACCCGTCGATCAAAAATCCGGTCACCGAAAGATCCCACTGCCTGTAATACCTTTCGCAATGCCGGGTCCAGAGATCCAGCGCGCCGGGGAGCCCGGAAACCGGCCGCGGCTCGACCAGCCCCATCACGTTCACGTACCCGGCGCCGGAATCCCCCGCCACAAAGAAATCGTTCGGGGTCGCGGTCTTTCGGAAATAGTCGAATCCGGGCGCGAACCGGTCGGCCAGGGTCGGGTTAAACGCCCAGTTGATCGGAACCGACCCGCGGTTCGGATCGGACCAGAAGACGGGCATCGTCTGATAGACCCAGGCGGCGCTGTCGTAGTCGCCGGCATAGATCGTAATGAACGCCTTGTTCGCCGGCCGGCCGGCCTTATCGAGAAGCCCGCGCTTTTTCAGGTCGGCCGCCGTCGGTTTGGCAAACGGATACTTCTTTTGAAGCGGCGCGTGGGCGAAAAACGAGGCGTTCGCCATCGCGCCGTAACTGAGCGCGTCGGCATCGAGCCAGGCGTTATAGTTCGAGAGGATTTCGACCTGTTTCCACTCGGTCGCGACCGGATCGTGCTTTCCGCCGAGGTTCTCCCAATTCGTGTACTTGGCGTTCCACAGGATAAACCCGCCGACATGGATCATTTTCCGGCCGCGGTTCCGCTCATAAAGCGCCCCGAAAAATTCGGCAAGCGTTGCGGTATCGGTACCGATTTTCTGGTTCGGATCGTCGCTGGGCGCCTCGTCGTTCCACGGCGAGAGGTCGACAAAAGGCGCGCGGCGGGCAATAAAATAATCGTAATTCGTCAGCGTATGGTTTTGGATCGCGTTGGGGTGCCGGAACCAGGCGGCATCGGTATAATAGCCGGCCGCGTCGTCGCACGTTTTCCCCGTTTTGATATAGCGGTCGACAAGCCAGCGGTACGCGTCGGCTTTCGCGCTGCCGGTGGAATCGAGACCGGTCTCGGGGATTTTCCCCTCACCGGTAAACATCGGGCCGCCGTCGGGCGCTAGCAGGCTTTTCACCACCGGAATCTGCGGGCCGTCCGGGTCGGTCACGAGCCGCGTATAGAGGGAACCGGGATCAGGATCGAACCGGATCGGCAGAAGCGAATCGGCACCGGCGACCGTCGCCGCCAGACAGGACGTGGCGGGAACCCGCTCGTCGTAGACGACCGCCCCGCGGTACTCTTTCCGGAACAGGTTCAGGAGTTCTTCGAGCGATTCGGCCTGATATACCGGCCGCCCTTCAAGCCAGCCTGGCCCGCCGTCCGGCGCCGGCGACCGGAACAGATCGAACCAATACCGGTCGATCTGCAGACCCCCCTGAACCACATAAAAAATGTAAAGCCGGGGGGTCGAACGGTTCGCCAGCCCCTGAAGCGCGGCGACCAGAAACGTTTCGTCCCAGCTCCGGCGCATTTCGTTCGGGTCGGAACGCTTGACCTTCTGCGCGTATTCGAGATCGTAGAGAACGATCGGTTCTTCGGCGGCGAACAAAAAAGAGGCTGCGAAAAGGATCGCCGTCATGATCGCCAGGAACGAGGCCGTTTTTTTCATCGTGGATTCCTCTTTTCGGTACGCGGTTCTTTTCCGCCCGGCCACAAAAAAAGCTGTGCCGGAAAACAGCACAGCTTTCGAGAGCCAGAGGGGGGAATCGAACCCCCAACCTCAGCATTACGAATGCTGCGCTCTGCCAGTTGAGCTACTCGGGCGAAAGGGACTTCGCGACAGCGGCAAAATCCCTTATCAAAATCTTACCCGGTTTGTCTGTTTCGTCAAGGCGTCGCGGTTCCCTTTCTTTGAAAAAAGATCGCCGATCGGGTATATTCTAGGGAGTGCGCCCGGCCTGCCGGCCGGCATTTCGGATCCGCCGAGAACCCCCAACGAGCCCTCCTGACCCCAAACCGATGAACGAACCGCGTCGCATCCTGATCTCCCTCAACCCCAAAGCGGGACGCCGTCCGGCGGCACAGCGCGCCGAAAAGCTCCGTGCCGAGCTCGCCTTGCGCGGGTTCGCCGCGGATCTTCTCACCGACCTGGACGAGGTCGAACAGAGGGCCAAAGACCTTTTTCGTGCCGGAACACTCCGCGCGCTGGTCGGCGTGGGGGGAGACGGTACCGCCGCCGAACTCGTCCGCCGTACCGACCCCGGCACCCCCATCACCCTTCTGCCCGCCGGAACCGCAAACCTGATCGCCAAGGAATTCCGCCTTCCCTTCAGTCCGGCGAAGTCGGCGCAGATGATCGAAACCGGCACACCCCTTTCGCTCGACGCCGCCGAAGCGAACGGAAAGCTCTTTCTGATCATGTTCACCGCCGGTATCGACGCCGAAATCGTCGCGCAGGTACACCGGAAGCGGGAAGAGGCGTTTCGCGGAACGAAAGGGAGCCGCGGACATATCGGTTACCGGTCCTATTTGCGGCCGGTTTTAAAGTCGGTTTGCCGATACCCCTACCCCGCCATCCAGGTTATCACTGGGGAAGAGAACGCCGGTTCCGCCGCAAGGCCGGTCCGCTGGGCATTCCTCTTTAACATACCCCGCTACGGGTTTGGCGCCGCGCCGTGTCTCGGCAGCGACCCGCGGGACGGCCGGCTCGATTACTGCGGGTTCCGCCGGGGCGGTCTTTTCCCCTCCCTGTTCGGAATCCTTGCGGCGTTTTTGGGCAGAAGCCACCGTTTCCTTCCGGGCTGTGTTTTCGGGAAAGGCGCGCGTTTTCAATTCACACCGCACAAGCCCGATACACCGATCCCCTACCAGATCGACGGCGACCCCGCCGGACACCTTCCGGCGGAAATACAGATCCTCCCCCGGCGCTTCACCCTGCTGGTCCCCAAACAGGAAGCCGCGCGACGGGCCGGCTGAACGGGCCGTTTGCGGTCCTTCGCTTGATCCGTTTCCCTGTGTACAGCCGTTCGGTTTTTTGACGAGATAAAACACGCCCCGGCTCGTGTTCGGGCCGGGGCGTGTTTTGGAAACCTTTTTGCGGAATCAGAGTTTGTATTCCGCCCGGTCGAGGTTCGGGGTCTGGAACGCCTTGTAGTCGGCAAGGCGCTTCTGGTAATCGGCGTCGGATTCCCCGTCTTTCTTTTCGACCAGCTGATCGGCATAGTCGAATTCGGGGGTCGCGTCGCTTTCGACGTCGAACCATTCCTTCTTAAACGGAACCGTCAGACGCAGGTCGGCGGCAATGTTCGTGGTCAGCGCAATCACGGCGTCCCAAAGGGCGACGTCGCCGCGGCAGCGGGTTACAAGTTTCGGCGGCGAGGGTTTCTTCCCCGCATCGGGGCCGACCAGAGTCGGGTCTTCGTATGTCTGGTCGACCAGGTCGGGATCGGCGGTCGGGTTCTTGCGGATGCAGTAGGCCCAGTGCTCGATCTCTTCGCAGTAGCCGCGCGAAACGTCGGTCGCGTAAACGCCCTGGTACCCGATCGCCGAAGAGAGCGGATCGCCGTTATCATCGATCACGATATCGAGTTCGCCGGAACCGGATTTTGCCACACGCGTCTTGTCGTTGATGGCGCTGGTGCGGTAAAGAAGCCCTTCCTTCTCGGTTTCGATCAGGAGCGTTCCCTTGGTGCCGAAGACGGTTTCGCCGTAACCGCCGAACCCGTTTCCGTTAATCGTCGAATAGGCGACGGTGATTTTCCGCTGCGAGCCGAGTTCGTCGTTCGGGTCGTAGCCCGGCGCCGGATAGTCGTAGACCGCCGAAATGTGGTCGTCGACGTCGCGGTCGAGCGACGAGAAGAGGGAACGGGACGAAGTCGCCGAAACCGAAAGGGGATACTGCTTCTTGCCGCCGTGCGCCGCGGCGATGAAGATCGACGCGGCGTCGAGCTGATGGCTTCCGAGTTCCGCCATCAGGCCGCCGCCGGTACGGTTCCAAAGGCGCCAGCGGATCAGCTCTTCGATGGCCGGCCGGTCGTACGCCTGGCCGTCGTCTTCGCGCTGCTCTTTCTGATACCCGTATTCGTCGGCCGATTTGTACTGGCGGCCGCCGATCGTTCCCCCTTTCAGAAGGATGACATCCTGCAGCTGGGCGCGTTTCTGTTCGAGTTTCGGCAGCCACGCCGCAAGATCTTTTTCCAATACCGATTTCTCTTTGGAAAGGCGTTTGGCCTTGTCGATGAGTTCCGGCGTCTTCTGCGCGTCGGGAAGTTTGCTGATCTTGTCGATCGCCAGCTCGTTTTTCACGATATTGGCCTTGAGCCGCTCGACTTCCGCCGACCAGGCTTTCCACTCGTCCTGCAGGCGGGTCGCTTCGATATCCTTCTCTTTCGAGCCGGGAGGAAGCGGCATCTGCCAGGAATCGGAACCGGGCAGGTTGCCGCGGTGCCACTGCGCGCGGATGTAGTGCAGATCGCCCATCACGCCGCGGTTGATCAGGTCGGTCGCGTGATCGTAAAGGATGTTGTAGTGACGCTGGTGGCCGATCGTCAGGTGTTTCTTGTGAAGGCGGGCGGCGCGCGCCATCTCTTTGCAGCGGGCGATCGAGTGGCCCATCAGCTTTTCGGTAAGAACGTGGCACCCTTTTTCCATCGCCAGAATCGCGGCCGGCGCGTGCAGGTGAAGCGGAAGCCCGATGATCACCCCTTCGATCCCGAGTTTTTCGGCATCGTTCAGAAGGTCCCGGTAGTCGTTGTAGACCTTGATGTTCGCCTTGGCCTGTGCTTCGGTCTTGTAGCCGTATTTCTTCATCAGGCCGGGCCGGACCGCCGCGGCGGTCGCGCTGTACACGTCGCCGTGAAACGCGCGGTACTGGTTATACGGCCGGATGTCGGCAATGGCGACCACCTTCACGTATTTCGGGTTGATCCCGCCGATCAGCACGCTCCCTTCATCGCCGGTTCCGAGAACCGCGATTTTGACCGGGTCTTTGAACTCGCCATAATGAAAGTAGTACGCGCCCATCCCTTTTCCGGAGGCAAGGTTTTCCTGGCACGACTTTTTCAGGAAATCCCGGCGCGTGACCGAACTTCCGATCGCCGCCAGGAAATTCTCTTTTCCGATCGCTTTCTGTTCCGGCGTTAAATTCATTTTCTTCCTCTGTTTGTATCTCAATGCGTCTGAACCGGCGGTGCGCGGTGGAGCGCGGCTTTCATTCAGGCGCGAGTGTTATTGTTGATTTCGGTTTCCTCGGCTCGCTCCGGTTCAGGAGAGCTTGTATTTTTCCTGGTCCAGATTCGGAACCCCTTTCAGATCGGTCAGATCGTCTTCGGGCGTCTCGTTGCTTTCCGGATCGAACCAGGATTCCTTGAAGTTGACGCTTTCCCCCTTGTCGGCGGCGATGTTCGTCACCAGCGCGATGACCGCGTCGCCGAGGGCAATCTTCGGGTTGCAGCGGGGCTGGAACGCCGGATTGGTGTTGTTCGGGTTTTCGCGAATGCACCATGCCCAGTGCTCGATCTCTTCCTTATAGCCGCGGCTGACGGCCGGGCCGGCTCCGGCGGCGCTGGCCACCGCTTTCTGGGCGGGGGCGCTGGCCTGGGTGTCGAGCGCGGCGGCGCCGGCGGCCTTCTTCTCGACCTTGCTGGTCGAAGGGCCGCGCAAAAGTTCGGCGGTCTGTTCCCGTTCGAGGATGATCGTCCCCTTGGTGCCGAACACGATTTCGCCGTATCCGCCGAACCCGTTCCCGTTGATCGTCGAGTACTGAACGGTGATCGTCCGTTTCCGGCCGTCGATTGTCGAAGGATCGTAGTTCGGCGCGGGGAACTCGACCAGTGTGGTGATATGGTCGTGCACCTGGCGGTCGAGACCGAACAGGTTGCGGTTCGCCGAAACGTAAACTTTAAGCGGATGAACCTTCCCGCGGTCGGGCAGCGCGTTCGGGTCTTCGCCCCGAAGCGCGGCGGCGCGGCGGTTGTTCGCGGCCAGGAAGATCGACGCGGCGTCGAGCTGGTGGCTTCCGAGCTCGACCATCAGGCCGCCGCCGGTACGTTTCCAAAGACGCCAGCGGACAAGCTCTTCGGCGGCCGGCCGGTCGTACGCGTATTTCGTTCCCCGGCCGAACGATTCGGACTGATACCCGTATTCGGCGGGGGTTTTCAGCTCAACACCCTTGTATTTCGACCCGTCCTGCGCCAGGAGGGCATCGGAAAGCTCGGCCTCTTTCTGAATGACCTTTTTCCGCCACTTTTCGATGTCCAGGCCGCTCGCCTCGGCCAGATTCTGCTTCCAGGCGATCAGTTCGTCGCGGAGTTTTCCGGCCTGCTTGTCGCCCGGCTTGAGCGCGGTAGGCATCGGCATCTGCCAGGAATCCGCCCCCGGGGAATTGCCGCGGTGCCACTGCGCGCGGATGTAATGCAGGTCGCCCAAAAGGCCCCGTTCGATCTGTTCTTCCGCGTCGTGGTAGAGAATGTTGTAGTGGCGCTGATGGCCGATCGCCAGGTGTTTGCCGAAAAGCTTCGCGGCGCGCGCCATCTCTTTGCATTCGATGATCGAGTGCCCCATCAGCTTTTCGCAGATCACATGAAGGCCGCAGCTCATCGCCTGGATCGAGGCGGGCGCGTGCAGGTGAAGCGGAAGGCCGATAATCACGGCTTCGATACCGAGTTTGCCGGCGTCGCGGAGGAGGTCGCGGTAATCGGCGTAGACCTTCACGTGTTTCCGGGCCTCGTCTTCGGTTTTCCAGCCGTATTTTTCCATCAGGCCGCAGCGCGCCGCCAGCGCGGCATCGCTGTAATTGTCGCCGTGGAATGCGCGGAACTGGTTATACGGCCGGATGTCGGCGATCGCCTTGACCTGAACGTAATCGGGATTGATCGCGCCCAGAAGAACGCTCCCTTCGTCGCCCGTGCCGAGAATCGCGACGCGGACCGGATCGCCCTTCACCTGAGAATATCCGAAGTAGAAGGCGCCGAGCCCGGCGGCCGGCACCGCCGCCGCCAGTACGCCCGCTTTCATAAAGTTGCGGCGGGAACACCCGAACTGAGTTTTATCTGCTTGATTCGTCATTCTGTTACCCTGAATATATCTGCAATGGATGTTTTCTTTGGCAAATCCGCCGCGGGAGAAGGCCCGCGGCCGGGAGGATTACGCGTTGGCCTCGTCGGAAGCGGGGCCGAGCGTTTCGCTGGTGATTTCCGGGGTAAGAGGATCTTTCTTGCCGCGGTAGAGCCGGACCAGCTGTTTGCCGCCGCAATTCCAGAGGAACCAGTCGAGACCGCCCCAGCGGCCCGCCGGCAGGATAATCAGAAGGATGAGAGCCAGCAGCTCCACCGTGTCTTTGCTGACCACCATCGAATGGCCGACCACTTCGGGCGCGTGGGGATAAACCGTCGGCCAGGGGAACTGCGTCAGGACCACGTTGACCATGAAGATCGCGCCGCCCAGCGCGGCCAGGCGGGTGCAGAGCCCGAGGATCAGGCAGAGGCCGATCGCCGAAAGGCCGATCGTCACGCACAGATCGAGAAGCCCCATTCGGGAAGGAACCGCGAATTCCTTGATGACCGGAATCTTTTGGATGAAGGAAATCCCCGGAATATAGTTCGACCCGTAGGCGATCGGGGGAAGTTCGCCGAGTGCCTTCTGCTGCGGCGTCAGCTCGTCCCAGAGGGCCAGCTGCATATTGGCGCCCATCTTTTCGGGCACCGAGGCCATCGCGTCCCCTTCGTTGCGGAGCTTGAGTTTGGTGTCCCAATCCCAGACTTTCTGATGTTCGGCGCCGTCGGTCTTGAGCCTCTGTTTGGCCTCGAACCGTTTGCGGCTCCCCATCAGTTCGCGGATCGCGTCGCGCTGTTCAAGAGTGCATTCACGAAGAGAACCGATATACTGGTTGAAGACGGCGTCGGTCTTCTTGCGCTGCTCGGCGGCGGATTCCTGGTCGAGCCCGTATTTGGCGAGGTACTTATCGTAATACTTGAACCAGGCCGTTTCGAAGACGGGAAGCGTCCAGCCCTGGGACTGGCCGGCGACAAATTTGCCGTCGACCATTTCCCCTTCGACGGCTTCGGCCATCTGCAGCCGTTCGACACCGGTGAGGTCGGGGAGCATTTTGTAGTAGAGTTCCGCCGTCGGGCCTTTCGCGATGCCCAGGAACCCCTTGGCGCTGAATCCGTTCGCCGGATCCATTTTCCAAAGCCCTTCATAGAGAAAATGACAGCCAATCGCCATCCGCAGAATGACGACCGCGACGATAAACACGCCTGTCCAGAAACTGACCTTTTTGACGCCCAAAAGGCACCTCCCTCCGATACTAAAAATCAGACATACGCGCCGCGGCGCGTATGCCAAGATGGATAATTTGCGCTAATCGTGCCGGGTCCGGCTTCGTGACCCCATTCTATCAGGAAATCGCGAAAATGATACCCCCGCGACGTCAGAAGCCGCCCATGCCGCCCCCCATGCCGCCGCTCATACCGCGGCTGCCGCCCCCCATGCCGCCGAAGCTGCCGCCCCCCATGCCGCTGCCCCCGCGCATGCTGCTGATGCTCCCCATACCGCCCCCGCCGCGGCTCCCCATGCCGCCGCCGAAGCCGCCGCTCATGCCTCCGCCCCCGCCGAAGCCCCCGCCCGACATTCCGGAAGAGGTGTTGTACTGGAACATGCGGAGCATTCCGCTGAACGCCGCGTTCGGGGAAATCAGCACGTAGCGCCGGTCAGGCGTGACGCCCAGGTTCGGCTGCATCTGCGCGCCGACCGTGACCGTGCTGATCACCGGCATGTAGCCGGAATCGGTTCCGAGGGTGTACTGGAGTTCCGGCGTGACGAAGTCGGTATCGGCTTTCTTGACCGGCTCCTTTTCGCCCAGCGTATACGAGGCGGCGTAGTTCTGATTCTCGGCCGCGCGCGCCGCCGCGGCTTTCGCCGAACGGTCCTGATAAGCCTTCACTTTTTCGGAAATCTCCTTGTCGGTTTTCACCCGCAGCTGTTCGACCAGCGCCGAGGCGGTCAGAAGCTCCTGCTTGACCTCTTCGCTCCGGCGGCCGTTTTCGAGGGTCACGGTAAACCCGGCTTTGCCGTCTTTCAGTTCAAGCACGCGCTCAAACACTTTTTCATTCTCGGTACCGATCCCGGTGATAATCTTCACCGTGACTTTCCCCTGCGGCAGCTCGCCCCACGTGCGGCTGACGACCACATCGTAATCGCCGGTAAACGCCGTCGGGCAGGTGTAGACCTTGCAGCGCTCCCCTTCCTGCTGTTCTTCGAGCGAGGAGGCTCGGACCGCCTCGGTCCGCAGGATTCCCCCCGCCCCGGTCCGCGGCTGGGCAAACCAGCAGACGGTGTTGACCGGCTCTTTGACCGCGATATCGATTTCGGCGCTTCCGGTCCAGCGGACTTCGATGACCAGGTCGCGCACCAGCGCTTCGGTCAGCTCTTTCTGGTATTCGGCGAGCTCTTCTTCCCGCCCTTCACTTTTCATCTTTTCGATCAGCTCTTCGGCAAGCCGGCTTCCGGCTTCCCAGACGTCGGTCTCGAGCCGCCCTTCCCAGGCGCCGGAAGCGATCCCGATCGTCACCCATTTCTGAGCGTCTTCGTCGCCTGTTTCCTGGGCCAGCGCCAGCGCGCGGATATACGGTTCGGGGCGGGCGGGGTCGAACTTCGAAACCTCGCGGTAGAGTTCCAGCGCCTTTTGGTTCGAACCGATCGTCTCCAGGTATCCGGCGACCCCGAGAACGGTGACCGGGTCATCGGCGAACTCCGCCGCCGAAAGGATGACCCGTTCCACTTCCGACTGGGGAGCGTCGGACTGCATCAGCGCGATGGCCAGCGCCTCGTACATCCAGCCGGCCGCATAGTCGGCGCGGATGGCGGCTTTGATCGCCGCCGCGGCTTCGTCGTACTTCTCCGCCTTCATCAGGCTGTTGACCTCTTTGACGAAGTCCATCTGGAAGTTGTAAAGGGCTTCCTCGTACTCTTTCTGCCGCTCGGCGCGGACAGCTTCGCGTTCTTCGTCGGTTCCCTCTCCGGGGGCTTCCGGCGCGGCGGGAGCTTTCGCCGCGAAGTAGCTGTCCCACTTTTCGTCGAGACCGGCCGGCGCGCTCATCAGGGTTCCGGGCGCCTTCGCCTCTTCGGCGGGCTTGTCGGCTTTGGCGGGAACGTTAAACATGCCGCCGCCGAAACCCCCGCCGCCGCGGTTGCCGCCCCCCATGCTGTTCAGCCCCATGTTGCCGCCGCCGCCGTTCAGGTTGCTGAGCGAACTGTTGCCGGAACTGGGAACGAGCGTCAGGTCCGAAACGGGATAGTAGCGGAGATGATAGATTTCGCGCCAGAGGTCGTCCGAGGATTCGAGCCCCTCGATCGTGTCCCGCGTCGTGATATACAGATACTCGTCGCGCACGCAGGGAACCAGGTCGTAGGGACGCAGAATCAGGTTCAGCGCGGTTCTCAGGCTGACCGAAAGGAGCGTGTCCTGGATGACCATTTCGTCGAGCGAGTTTTCGCTCTCTTCGATCGCCGCGCGGTCGAAAACAATGTTGATCCCCTTGTCGCGCTTGATCTCGTTGATCCAGTCGGTCAGCGGCCGGCCCTCTTCGTCGTTCTCGTCGACACGCACGTCAATGGTGTCGTTCAGGGCGCGGATAATCTTCTTGCGTGTTTCAGACTGGGTAAAGAGCGAAGCGTCGGAATACTTTTCCTTGCGGGCCTTGGAAAGCGCCAGCCACGTATCGGCGTCGGGGTAAATGATCGGCGGCTCGTCGGAAGTCGGAATGTGCGACCGTTCCACCGACATCAGAACGTCGAGGAACCGGATCCGGCGGTATTTGCGCAGGAACTGGTTCTCGGAAAAGGCGTCGGTCAGGCGGGCGACATTCGCCGCCTGGGTCGGAAGAGCCAGGTCGTCGATCAGGTCGGCGGCCGTACTCGCGACATCGGCGGCAAGCGTGTATTGCTCTTCCGCCACCAGCGAGTTGAACCGTTTCATGATCTCTTCGACCTTTTTCTGGTTCTCGGCGCGCTGGTTCGTGATCGAGGCGATCGCGGTCAGCTTGGCGTTGTTCCGCATCGCGTCGAGGTCGCGTTTGTCTTTGGCGAATTTTTCGCGTTCCAGAAAACGGGCGTTCGCCTCGAGCGAGCCGAGCAGCTCTTCCCGGTCGGCATCGGCCAGGAACGGATTGTTCTGAACCGACATGATCGCCAGCTTGATGTTCTGGATCGCGCCGAGCGGATCGGTCACCGACTGTTTGCGGGCGCTGTCGATGGCGGCCTTGATCTCGGTTTTCACCTGGGCGGTCTTAAGGCGTGTGTTCGCGTCCGAAGCGCCGAGCAGATTCGCCGTTCCCGGCTCCGAGCCGGCCTCATGGGCATCGATGGCCGCTTCGGCGGCGGCAAAGGCGTCCTGGGTATCGGGGTCGCCCGAAACGGCCCGCACCGGGGTTCCGAACGCTGCGGCGGCGACAAACGCCATCGAAAGAAGGAAAAGGCGGTTTCTCATAAAATGAACCTTTCCGTCCGAAATATGGGTTCGCGATAAAATGAATTTCGTTGTTCTTCGGGAACCGCCCGCGCCAGGGGGCGTAACCCTTTAAATCGATATAATCCCCCCAGCCCTCTTGAAAGAGAGCTTCCCCTATCTCTATTATGTTCGTCCCGCGGCTTGCCGGGGGATAAAACCAATACCCGTTTCACCCTCTATTCTGCAGATTGCGGATCGAGCATTTGGCACAACAGAAAGAACGCGCATTATTCTCGTTTTCGGAGAAACCGAACTTATCCGCATTCTTTCCGGCCCGGGAAAAACGGGTACGCCGGAGGGTCCGGCGGCCGCGGCCGGCGCCCGGCGGAAAGACGCGAAGAGCGCCTTTTCTGCCGAATTGCCCACATTATTAAGTTTACCTATTTTTTACCTGTTATCAACGGAAAAAGGAACAAAAAGCCCCCCTTTTTTTGAAAAAAAGGGGGGGTCGGAGAATCTTCACAAAGGGCGGGATTCCGCCGCTGGCCCGGTTCACCACGCTTTCGGAGTTTTTTCGGTACGGGGCGGTTCCGCCGGCCGGGCGGGGGACGCCGGCGGGGCGTCTTCCGTCTTCTCCGCCGTCTCGTCGCCGAGCTTTTTGATCTGTTCCTCCTCATTTTCCAGAGCCGCCATGTATTCGCGCAAAAGGGCCCGGCCCGGAATCGGCAGGGCGATCCCTCCGTCTTTGGCGGCTTCCCGGACCATTCGGGCCAGAGGGCGGTTCTCTTCTTTCGGGGGCGCGGCGGTCAGGGAAAGTTCCAGCGTGCTCCGGGTTCCCGCGGCATCGGCGACCTCGAGGGTCAGCGGGATCGGATTTTCGGACGGAAGATCCCCCTCGCCGATCAGGAAGGTTTCCCGGTCGCTCCGGATCGGGGGGAGGCGGGCCGGGTAGAGTGCATCGGCCCCGAGCTGTTCGGGCAGGTCGTCGTTTTCGAGCCAGCCGACCGCCGCCGCCGAGGCTGCCGCAAGGTAGGCCCCCGCTTCGGCGCCCTCTTTGATCCGCAGATCGGCGATCGCCCCGCCGGTCTGGAAGACGAGCGAGGCCAGAGCGTTGTTGTTGGTGACCGCGCCGTTGGCAAACGCGCTGAACGTGATCCGGTCCTCGGCCAGCCCGGCAGTGAGACGCGCCGCTTCGTGCCGGTTGAAGAACGAGGCGGTACTCACCCCGCGGCCGATAAAGACGATCGATTTCCGGTTCGCGCCGTCAAGCCCATTCAGCGCCTCGCGGGCCGACTGAATCCCCTTTTTCAGGTCCATCGCCCCCAGCGGCGTTTCCCGCGCCAGGTCGGCGGCGGCCGCCGCGGCCAGTTCCGGCGTCGCCCCGACGAACCCGGGGGTCGAGGCAATCGGCGTCATCTCGTTCGAAAGGACGAAGACCTGAACGCGCGAACCCCGGGGGAGCCCGGCGATCAGCGCCGTGACCGCGTTGCGCGCCTCTTCCCGGACCTGGCGCGAAAGCTGGCCCGCCGAAAGGTCGACGGCGATCAGCATGTCGGTCCCTTCAACCCGGTCCGGCGCAGGGAGGGTCAGCGGGACCGCGAAACAGGTTTTCCCCTCTTCCGAAAGGCAGGTTTCGATCGGAACCGCCCCCCGGACCGGGGAAACGGAAAAGAGGGCCGCCGTCCAGAGGAGGGCGAAAAGGGGGAACAAAACAGGGTGATTTCGCGTCATCGGTTTACCTTTGCACTCGCTGCGCCTGATTTCGGCTTTCGGGCCGCCGGCCCTGCGGCCGGCGGAAGAACATCCCCGATTTTACTTCCCCGCGGCGAAAAAACCAGCCGGTTCGGACCCGAAAAGAGGGGCGGCGCCGGGCCCGGCGCCGCGGCGGAGAATTGCAAATTCTTCGCCGGGAATTATAATAAGGGGAGGTTTGCTATGGAATTGCGGGCGGGGGGATTGCCGGCATTTTTTTGTTCAGAAAGCGCGCCGTTTTCCCGGCGCCCTCTCAATTTGACTGACGGGAGCCTCAGACTATGTCATCGACCGATGCGGGGACAGAACTCCACTTTACGCGCAAAAAGAAAGAACTCGAAATCGACGCTCTCTTCCGGGCCCTGGTGAAGTTCAAGGGGAGCGACCTCCACCTGAAAGTTGACCGTCCCCCCTATATCCGCGTCAAGGGAAGCCTGCGCACGCTCAACCGCGGCCCGATCGACGACGAAGAGATGGAACGCCTCATCTACCCGATGATGGACGAGCGCAACCGGAAAATCTACAACAACGACGGCGGCGCCGACTTCGCGCACACCTGCCTGTGCGACGGGGTTCAGTGGCGGTTCCGTGTCAACGTGCTCACCCAGATGGGGCATATCGGGCTGGTGGCCCGCCGCATCAACAACGACATTCCCGAACTCGAAAAGCTTCATCTTCCCCCCGTTCTTTACAACCTGTGCAAACACGAACAGGGGATGATCCTTCTGGCGGGGGTTACGGGGAGCGGCAAATCGACCACGATCGCCTCGATGCTCAACTGGGTCAACCGGAACTACTACAAGCATATTTTAACCCTCGAAGACCCGATCGAATTCATGTTTACCGAAGACAAATGCCTGATCAACCAGCGGGAGATCGGGCAGGACGTCATCGACTTCAGCGTCGGCATGAAACATGCCGTGCGGGAAGACCCCGACGTGATGCTCGTCGGGGAAATGCGTGACCGCGAAACGTTCGAGACGGCCATCCACGCCGCCGAAACGGGGCACCTGGTTTTCGGAACGATCCACGCCTCCTCGGCCCCTTCGACAATCGGCCGTATCCTCGACCTCTTCCCCGCCAACATGCACAAGGCGATCCGTAGCGCGCTGGCGCTCAACATGAAGGGGATCGTCGCGCAGAAGCTCCTCCCCTCGATTCTGCCCGGCGTGCAGCGCGTGCCGACCTGCGAGATCATGATCTTCAACAGCATCGTTCAGAAACTCGTCCTCGAAGAACACGACGAAAAACTCGCCGACGCGGTGCGTATCGGCGCGCAGGAGGGGATGCAGGATTTCACGATGAGCCTGAAAAGCCTCGTCCAGGCGAAAAAGATCGACCGCGCCACCGCGTTCCAGGTCGCCCCGAACATCGAGTCCCTGAAAATGGCGCTCAAAGGGATTGAAGTCAAGGAACCGGGCATTCTGTAAACGGGTTTTCGATAAAGATGACATACGCGCTCTCACGAACTTTCCGGCGATTTTTTCTTCCCGCGCTTCTGCCGCTGGCGATCCTCCTGTTCGCTCTCTCGATGACCTCATCGGTTCAGGCGGCGAAGTCCGACAAAGACAAAAAGCCGCCTCAGGAAAACGACTATTACAGCCAGGAAAGCTGGTACGGCAACTTCTTCAAATGCTTTCAGATCTGGCGGCCCGAACTCAAATACAAGAAAGAGAACCATCAGGCGGTCTCCCGTCTGGGCGAGGAAGCGAAAAAAGGGTGGCGGAAAGACGCCGGCCGGTACTACAGCATTCTGAAGCTCTCGCTTCTGATGATCCTCTTCTGGGTCTGGACCGCCACCTCGACCTGGGTCAACAACGACGCGCAGCGGCTGGTCGATCTGCACCGGGTCGGGTGGAACACCACGATGGCGGTCACCTTCCCGGTCGGGTTCCTGCTGGCCCTCTTCATTCCGGTCTTCTGGGTCGGGTTTCCGGTTCTCTTCGTTTTCTGGTTCGCGCCCCTCTGCACGTATATCGTGCACCGCAATTCGGGCGTGCTCGACGCCGACAAGGTCATGACCCCCGGCCACATCGCGTTCCTCGCCAAGCGCCTCGCCGGCATGGACGTGAGCAAGCCGAAACCGATGGCCTACATGACCGGCGCGCCGATCGAGATCATTTCGGGGGGGAAACGCGTTTCGGACGAAGCCAAAACGGGGCGGACCATCGCCGCGCGGAACCAGCAGCCCGGGTTTAACCACTTCAAGGAGGTGGTCTACCAGGCGATCCGCTACAACGCGATGATGATCCGGATTACGTCGTCCGCCGGCCAGGCCGGGATCTCGTTCTTCATCGACGGGGTCTGGATTCCGATGAACAACGTTCTCGACCCGGCGAAAAAGCGCGCGGTCACGCCGCAGGAAACCGAACAGATCATCCGGGCGATGAAAGTCCTTGTCGGCGCCGACACCGACGAACACGCCCGGCGCCAGACCGGCGAATTTCTGATGAAATACGACCGGAAAAAGAAGATGGAAGCCCTTCTG
Organism: Thermoguttaceae bacterium; assembly: GCA_017405595.1. Taxonomy (GTDB): domain Bacteria; phylum Planctomycetota; class Planctomycetia; order Pirellulales; family Thermoguttaceae; genus RUG695. The sequence goes on from JAFRAC010000007.1 coordinate 58,379, forward strand.
GCCACCCAGGGGAAAGGGGGCGCCGAAGAAGCGCTCGTGCAGTTCCAGCTTCTGAGCCTGCCGTTCACCACGCTCGACGAGCTGGGAATGACGCCGAAACGGCAGGAGATGTTCCGGAAAATCCTCGCCGCCGAGAAGGGGCTCTGCATCCTCGGCGCGGCGCCGGGCCAGGGGCTGCGCACCTTTACGAACGTGGCGTTCAATGCCACCGACCGGTTCACCCGCGACTTCGTAACCGTCGAAGACGTTCAGCGGCCCTACATGACGATCGAAAACCTGACCAAGGTCACGTACGATTCCGCCAAGAAGGAAACGCCGATGAGCGTTCTGCCCGACGTCTTCTTCAAAGAGCCGAAAGTTCTTCTTTTGCGCGACATGATCAACCTCGAAACGCTGAAACTCTGCTGTGAAGAGGTCAGTCACGACCGCCTGATCGTCAGCGCGTTCCGGGGAATCGATTCCGCCGACACCATTATGCGCGTTCTGCAGACCGGAGTGCCGCGGAAGCTTTTCGCCGATTCCCTCTACGCCGTCGTCACACAGCGGCTGATCCGCCGCCTGTGCCCGCACTGCAAGGAAGAGATTCCCGCCCAGCCGGAACTGGTCCGCCGCCTGGGGCTGAACCCGCAAACCGTCAAGACGCTCTGGCGCCGGCGCGTGCACGCCGCTCCGGAACCGGGCCAGAAGGACCGGTACGAACCCTGCCCCCACTGCCTGGAAATCGGCTATTGGGGAAGAGCCGGCGTCTACGACGTCATCATTGTCAACGACGAAATCCGCCAGATCATCACCGCGGCTCCTTCGGCCGACGCGATCCGCAAAGCGGCACTCAAGTCGGGAAGCCGGGGCTACTTCACCGACGGCGCCGACCTGGTGGCCGCCGGCGTGACCTCGTTCGACGAGTTCCGGCGTTTCATGCAGGGAGGGAACAAATAAGCCATGAACCTCTTTGCACTGATTCTCCTGGCCCTCTGCGGCGTCTTTATCGGCTCGGTCGGATACGTCATCTGGAAGAAGGGGTTCTGGCCCGGGCTGGCCGGCGCGTGCGCGTTCTTTCTGGCGCTCCTGTTCGCTCTGCGCTACGATGTCGCGTCGGAAAAGATTCTGGTCCCCCTCAAAGAGATGGCGATGGGAACCTTCCTCGTGCTTCTGGTTGTCGGAAGCATGGTGTTCGGCGCCATCACCGCCCAGGCCCGCCCGCTGAAGTATTACTTCTCGAAGAAAGCCGACAAGTTCATCAGCATCGCGCCGATCGCCCTGATGACCCTTCTTTGTGTGATCCTGGTCTCCGCAGCGGTCCGCTACGAAGTCAGAGACCCCGATAAAGACGAAGTGAAAGTTGTCGGCACCCAGGAAAAAAGCCAGAGCGACTCTTCCCCGCTCCGCGAGGAATTCGGAAAGTTCAACCAGAAGCTCGGGTATCTCAACGCCAAAGATCACCTGTGCGGCATCAGCGCCGACATTAAAAAGTATTTCTCGGTTCCCCTGCAGATCTCGCTGGTGCTCGTCTTCTGGCTCTGGGTGATGACCGGCGCCTGGGTCGCCGAAGACGCGCCGAAAATCAAAAAGATTTCCAACCCGACGGTCTGGAAAGTGATTTTTGCGCTTGTCTATCCGATCGGCATGGCCATCGGGGTCTTTCTGCCGATCTTTGCGGCCGACGCGTTCGTTCCCGTGATTCTCTTCCTGGTTCCGGCGCTCGTCTATGTCGCCATTCACAACAAGAACGTTCCCGATTCCGACAAGGTGCTCACCCCCGACCACCTCGGCCGCTTCTTCCGGCAGATGTTCAAAGTCAAGAAGAAGAAGGGGGGCCGCCGCGTGATCGAGATGACGGTCATCGACCTTTCGGCGTACGGCAAAGCGTTTCCGAAAGAGGTTCTGAAAGAGCGGACCGAAGCCGCGCGTTCCCTTCCCGGCTATACGCCGTTCGGCACGATCGTCAACAACGCGCTTCTGCGGCGCGCGACGAAGGTGGAATTTGAGTACAACGGCGAGACGAGCGTCCTGAAATACTTCATCGACGGGCTCTGGCATCCGGTTACCGACCTTTTTAAGCGCCCGCTCACCCCGCAGGCTTCCCGCGCGCTCTGTATGTCGATGCGCGCGATTCTGGGGGACAATTCTCCTCTGGAAGCGGAACTCCAAAAGGAAAAGAATCAGGAGAACGCGCCGAAAATCCAGATCCCTCCCAAAGTGGCGGGGCAGTTCTTCATTGAATACGACAAGCGGGGCGGAAAGAAAAAGAAGATGGCCGCCCGCCTTCTGGTGCAGACCAAAGGCAGCGGCGAAAACGCGCTGATGCAGTTCGAGCGGCTGGCGATCCGTTTCGGCTCCTACGAAAAGATGCGCGTCGGCGCGAAACGCGCCGAACAGATGAAAGGGCTTCTGGCGCTGCCGAAAGGGCTCATCGTCTTTGCCGCGCCTCCGGGCCAGGGCCTGCGCACCTTTACCGAGGTGTCGTTCTGCGAAACCGACCGGTTTACGCGCGACGCCGCGACGGTCGAGGACATCCGCCACCCCTACATGGTCATCGAGAACCTGCCGCTGACCACCTACGATTCGTCGAAAGGGGAATCGCCGCTTTCGGTACTTCCCGGGGTCTTCTTCAAGGAGCCGAAACTCCTTCTGATCCGCGACATCGTCAACAAGGAGACGCTCAAGCTTTGCTGCGACGAGATTCAGAACGAGCGGATGATCGTAACGACTCTCCGCGCCAAAACCTCGGCGCAGGCGCTGATGCTCCTGCTCCGGACCGGAATCGACCCGAAACTGCTCGCCGATTCCCTGACCGCGATCATCACGCAGCGGCTAATCCGCACCCTCTGCCCGGAATGCAAAGAGGAAATCCCCGCGACCGAAGAGATGTGCCGCCGGATCGGCGTTCCCGCCGGCCGCGTGAAATCGTTCTGGCGCAAGCGCGTGCATGTCCCCCCCGAGCAGGGACGCGACCCCTACGTGCCGTGCAAACACTGTATGGAAACCGGATACTACGGAATGGCGGGCCTGTACGACGTGATCGTGATCAACGACCAGATCCGCCAGATCATGACGACAAAACCGAGCGAAGAGGCGATTCAGCGGGCGGCAATGAAAAGCGGCGGCGGCACCTTTACCGCCGACGGCGTCCGGATGATGATCGAGGGCCTGACCTCGTTTGAAGAACTTTCACGCGTGCTCCGGCTCTTCTGAGCCGCCGGGTGCGCCGGATTCATCAAGGAAAACAACTATGTGGATCGATTTTTCCCAATACCCGATGTTCTGGATCTGCTGCCCGATCATCCTCCTCTGCCTTTTGGGATTCTGCCGGAAAGAGTCGCTCTGGACGATTCTGCTCCTGCCGTTCTGCCTCTTTTTCGCGACCTTTTTCGCACTCGGCTACTTCGAGCCGCTGGCGAATCTTTTGGATAAGTTTTTCCCGAAACTGGCGTTCTACAACGACCTGACCGCGTTTACCATCATCTACGCCGCGGTGTTCGCGCTCAACATTTTCGTGACGCAGTTCCTTTCGCGAATCAACCTCTTTTTCCCCGACAAGGTCAACTTCATCGGAAACATCTCGCTTCTGGCGGTGATCTTTCTGGTGTTCTATTTCTGTGTCGCGCCGGTCTTCTTCTACCTGATTCCGGAAGGCCCTCCCCGGCTGACGTTCGACAATCTGCAGCCGATGCCGCAGTTCTCGGTTTACGAGCGGCTTTCGAGCGGTTCGCTGAGTTCAATCAAGGGAGATCCCGCCCGGGACCGTTTCAGTTTCACCGACTTCTACAAGGCCGAGGTCGGGAAAAACGCCATCGTCTACTCTCAGGTGCTGGCGGTTTCGGGAAGCGAAAAAGCCAAGGGCGACGAATGGCAGCAGAAAAACAAGCCTTCCCCGAACGTTACGGTCAAGAAGGACGACAAGAAGAAAAAGAAATAGCCCCCGGTGTTTCTTCCGCGATAAGGAGACCGTTTTCCCATGCTCTTCGACGACAGCGCCGCCGGCAGCGGCAAACCCCGGTATTCCTCAGCCTCCTGGACGGCGGAAGAGCCGCAGGACCAGTTTTCCGCGGTCTGTATTACGGCGGTCTTCGCGCTGGCCGGCGGTGTCCTTTCCCTCCTCTGCCTGGTAAACCGTTCGCTCTGGCCGATTCCCGCCCTGACCCTCGCGGCGGTGATCGGCGCCTTCTGGCGGATCCACCGTTCCGAAGGCCGCCTGACCGGACTCGGCCTGGCCCGCCTGGCCCTGGCGCTCGTCCTGATTCCGGTTACCGCCATGCCGATCCAGCGCTGTCTGTATAACCGCCAGCTGATCGCGCAGGCGCGCGCGTTCTTCCCGCTGGTCATCAAGGCGGCCCAGGAAGGGGACACCGTCGCGCTGAGCCAGTTTCTGCGGTTCCAGACCTCCCGCCAGACCGTCACCGACGAGGCGGAATACTGGAAAAGCCAGTTTAACGACCAAATGGGGAGCATTACCGCGCAGATGCTTGTGCGGAACCCCCTCCTTATCGCGCTGGCAAACCTCGGCGAAAACGCGTCGGTCACCTACGACCGCACTGTGGGAATCGGCTACAGCAGCAAATACGATTCCGACCAGATCTGCTGCATTTACGCGGTCACCTATTCGGAACACAACGACAAAAAAACCTTCTTTATCCGCCTGGACGGCGTCAGGGCCCGCGACAAAAAAAATCACACGGCTCTCTGGAAATGCGAGCGCTACCCCTCGAAGCCGATCTCCCTCGCAGGAAACCCCGAATGAGTCTTGATTACAGGGATGTTCTGGGCGAGGGGGGCCTCATCTCCCGAAAGATGCCGAATTACGAGTCGCGTGCCGAGCAGATGGAGCTCGCCGGCGCGGTCGATGCCGCGATCCGAAGCGGCCGGCATCTGGTTGCCGAAGCGGGAACCGGCGTCGGAAAAAGTTTCGCGTATCTCGTTCCGGCGATCCTGCACGCCGTCGAAGACCAGAACGAGCCGGAACTCCTTGCGCCGGAATCCGGCGGCCCCGCGCCGCGCCGCGTGGTGATTTCGACACACACGATCGCGCTCCAGGAACAGCTTTTCGACAAGGACATCCCCTTTCTCAACAGCATCCTTCCCTACGAGTTCTCTTCGGTCCTGGTCAAGGGACGGAGCAATTACCTCTGCCTGCGCCGCCTGCACGCCGCCGAATCGCGGTCGAACTCCCTCCTTTCGACCGACGAGGAGATCGAGGAGCTGAACCGGATCGCCGAATGGAGCCGGTCCACCGACGACGGTTCCCTTTCGGACCTGAACCCGCAGCCGGCCGGTCCGATCTGGGACGAGGTCTGCTGCGAGCAGGGAAACTGCATGGGCCGGCAGTGCAAGCATTACAAACAGTGTTTCTACCAGGCGGCGCGGCGGCGGGTCGAACGCGCCTCGATCATTGTGGTCAATCACGCGCTCCTTTTCAGCGATCTGGCGGTCCGCAGCGCCGGGGGAAGCATCCTTCCCCAATACGACGTTCTCGTCTTCGACGAGGCGCACACCATGGAACAGACCGCCGGAGACCATTTGGGCATCTCCGTTTCCCAGGGCCAGATCACCTATCTGCTGAACCGGCTCTGGAACGCCAGAACGCAAAAGGGGCTTCTTGCCCTTTCCGCGAAAAAGCTCGCCGCGTCCGGCGGACTGACCGTGAGCGCCCCCCTCTTTAAGGAGGCGGTCTCGAAAGCCCGTTCCCTGGTCGAGGAATCGGTTATCCGGGCCGAAGAGACATTCGACGACCTGAAAGAGTGGCTTTACGCCCGCCCCGGCTCCAACGGACGTGTAACCGAACCGGGAATCATCCGCCGTAACCTTGAGGAAAGCCTGACCCTGCTGGCCGGCGCCCTCTACGGCGTCATTTCGGTCCTTTCCGGCGCCGAACAGAAAATGGAGCTGGCCAGCGCGCGGCAGCGGGTCCTTTCGCTCAAAGGCGAGCTTACCGCCTGGATTAACCAGGAAGATCCCGAAATGGTCTACTGGCTCGAAAAGATCCAGCGGCGCCGGGGCGAAACGGTCCGAATGCTGGCGGCGCCGGTCAACGTCGGAATGCTTCTGCGCGAATCGCTCTTCTCGAAAGTCAAAACCGTGGTCATGACCAGCGCGACGCTGGCCGCCCCGACGAACCGTTCGCTTCGCGCCGGCACCCCCCCTGCCCCGTTCGATTATTTCCTTTCCCGGATCGGCCTTACGGGCGCGCTCACGCTTCTGGTCGGAAGCCCGTTCCGCTATCAGGAGAACGTGACGCTGATCGTTCCGAAAAACATGCCGAGTCCGCGCGAGGGGAACAACGCCTCGAACGCGGTCTTCTACGACGCCCTTCTCAAATACATTCAGGAAACCGACGGCGGGGCGTTTGTCCTGTTTACCAGTTACTCGCTGCTGACCCGCACCGCCGACGCCCTTGTCGGAAGGCTTGCCCGGCTCGATTATCCCCTGATCACCCAGGGGAAAGGAATGTCGCGGTCGCAGATGGTCGAGAACTTCAAAACGGACATCCACAGCGTTCTTTTCGGAACCGATTCGTTCTGGCAGGGAGTTGATGTGCCCGGCAGCGCGCTGCGGAACGTCATTATCACACAGCTTCCCTTTTCGGTTCCGACCCATCCGCTGACCCAGGCCCGCTGCGAAGCGATTCAGCTTGCCGGAGGAAACAGTTTTTACGAATACTCGGTTCCGGAAGCCGTGATCAAGCTCAAACAGGGGTTCGGAAGACTTGTACGCACCGCCGCCGACCGCGGCATTGTGGTGATTATGGATTCACGGGTTCTGTCCAAAAGTTACGGCAAAACCTTCCTGCGCGCCCTGCCCGACTGCCGGTTCCGGCAGGATTAGTTTGTATAACATGACTTTTGCCCGTAGGATTCGCGGCACACACGATAGACAAAACGGCCGGCGCCAGCCTCCTGCCGACACCAGCCGCAAACAATAGGATCATTTTATCAGTACCGGTTACCCCCTGCAAGCGAACGATGCTTTAAACGTTCGTTTTTACTCCGGTCTCTCCATCAATCCCTGCTCCCGGATGGTCCTTTTCAGGGGAACTGTCTTCCAAAACCCTATGAAGAGGACAGGGTTCGAGCTGGTTTCGTTGGCGTTCATTCAGTATTGTTGATTAACCCATTTCCAAAAACCGTTGATAGTGCTTTCCTTATGCCCCATTCGTTCGCCATGCTTTTGGTGAATACTGCTATTTCGTCACGCTTGACAAAGAATTTTCAATTAGTATTATTATTTATGTTGATATTGATTGTCTTTCCTTTATCCGTTCAGCCTTCCATGCTTCATTGGAGACATAACATTGCAGAAATTGATTTTTCGTTTTCCGTTTTTCCGTATTAGGAATCTTTGGGTTTTTTTGTTCGTAACAGGCATCTTTTTTCTGTTGGGGTCTTCTGAATACTTTCCTGTATTCAGAAACTTTGTGCCTGCGGCAGAGAAAGTCAAAAACAATTCGTCCCGTTATGAGAATGTGCGTAAAATACCGGATGAGTCGAAAGACGACGATGATTACTCTCTGGATCATCTCAGAGAGAGAAATCAACGCCTGCAAGATGTGACAGGGGCAAGCCGAGAGGATTCAGACGATCTGTCCGCAGAGCAGGCGAAAACAGAGGATGCGGTTAACGTGGAAGAAGACGGTTTGAATGTCACCCGTCCTAAGCCTGTTGATGATCTCTACGACGCGGCCAAAGATCTGATGTTCAGCGATAAGAGTTACTACATCGACGACAAACGGGGAAACGGTAAGTTTCATGCGGCATTTGTTTCGGTCCCTTGGGACGGTTTTTCCAGCCTAGCGGAATATTGTGAGGATAATGATCTGGAGCTCCGGCTTGAGTTCTTTCCACTTATGAACATGTTTGAATTGGGAAAATGCAAACGCGTGAAATGTTCCCAAGCACCCGATGGCGGATGGGTTTACGACTTTGTTTGGATTCCGAACAACGGCAAAGGGGAAGAACAAGTTCTCTTGACGGTGAAGCTTTCTGTAACAGAAATTACCGCGGAACAGAAGGAATGTCTTGATTCGACACTTGATGCGAAAAAGGCGATCCGAGCGCTTGAATATATCCGCATGGGAGTCCTCCGATGGAACTTCGTTGAAAAGGATACTAAATCGAAAGAGGAGGTTCCTGAATCACTGACTTTCGTTACGCAACTTTTTGCTCCCGTAGATATTTCCGATATAATTGAGCCAAGTCCTCAGGCCATTTCGATTGGTGAGAAACTTCGGAAGTTTGATGTTCTTTCCGATATGAATTTCGATGCCAAGACAGATATGGTTCTCGAACTTACCTCATGCCGAGGTCTTACCGCGGTAATAGAGGGAGGGATAACTACTTTTTCTGAACTGGCCGGACCTTTGAATTACCAAAATTCTTTTGCTCTTCAGCCTACAAAAAAGAACTCCGATGATCGGCAGCTGATTACCGTTGCGTTGATAAACGATATCCCGGCTAATGAATTCGTTGACCAATTCTTTCTGAATTCAGGAGCGATAGAAGTCGCAGAAGCCCGGATTGCACAAAAAGAACTTGAGATTGTAAATCTGGAAAGTCAATACGTTGCCATTCCGAATATACAATCTTCTGATCCGAAAGAAAACCAGAGAATTTTTTCAGAGCAAAAACGTTTGGAAAGAATTAATCACAATATTGATAGGCGTATTCAAAAGTTGAATACACAAATCGGACGAATAAATAAATCGCTCGACATAGGGCGAAACAAGTTGCAAAAAAAGAATTTAGCAGACTTCAGGAACCGCTTCTCTGTTACGTACAAAGTTTTTTTGACAAATAAAGCTGTTGGTCCCGATAAATTTCTGCTCTGCGATTCCTTCGCCAATTCTTATAAGTATGATTCAAGAGATGACGAACACGACGGAGATTTGGAGGATAACGACATTTTTAACGATGAAGATATCAACATTGACTTAGACGATGATGATAGTGAAGAGACCGATTCTCCGTGGGATGACGATGATACCGAAGCAGCTCCTTCCAAAACAAAATCGTCCTCAAAGTCGAAAACCAAATCAGACAGGAGCAGATAACGGCAATTTAATCTCCTGTGTGTGATATCTGCATGCTACGTCTCCGGCGGGAAGAATAACGGTATATTACTATGGCAAATCCCCAAACCCTTGCCCTGCAAAACGGTACTATTACAGTCAGTACGTCAGAAGGAAACCGCGACATTCTTCATGATGTAACAGTTACCTTTCATCGCGGCGAGTTTGTCGGGATTGTTGGCGGTTCCGGCTCGGGAAAATCGACACTGATCAAGTCTCTTGCCGGTATTAACACTCTTACCCGTGGTGAAGTGCTTCTGGGAGGGACGCCGATTCCAAAAGAGAAGTTGATGAGCGATCCGAGGATCGCTTATCTGCCGCAGGACGTGGTTATTCACGAGAAACTTTCCTGCCGGCGTGCTCTCGATTACATTGCACGGCTCAAAAATGCCGGACGTACCGCCGCTGAGCGGGAGCAGATCATCGACACGGTTTTAAACGAAACCGGCATGACCGAACATCAGCACACGCCAATCTGGCGTCTTTCGGGAGGTCAGCGTAAACGTGCGGCACTAGCTGCCGAGTTGATCGGGGATCCGGAGATTCTTCTTCTTGATGAGGTGACTTCGGGACTTGACCCGGCGACAGATGAGGAAATGATGCGCCTTTTCCGGCGGCTTGCCGACCGGGGAAAAACGGTGATTTGTATCACTCATGCGCCCGAAAATCTTCGGTTCTGTCACCGTGTTCTTTACGTGATGCGTGGAAATGTCGTCTTTTCCGGTCCGCTGCGAGAATGTTTGCGGTTTTTCGGTGCCCGGTCGATCAAGGAGGTTTATGAAAACCAGCAGCGGGGAACCGCTGAAATGTGGCTGGCGCGCTGGCGCAAATATTACGGTGCACCTGAAGCTCCGGTGCGGGGTTCAGCATCGTCTTTTGAAACACACCGATGCGGCTTTTGGCAGCAGCTTACCGTCCTTACGCGTCGCTATACACGTTTGCAGCTGACTGATCCGGTCAGTTGTTTTTTCCTTTTTCTGCAAACTGCGCTCATTGCGCTTTTGGTTTGCGCATTTGGTACGATCTCTCCGGAGGAGAGCCTCGGCGACCAGGCAGGGACGATTAAAGGAGTGATCTTCACTATGCTCCTTTCAATGCTCTGGTGTGCCGGCACATCGAGCGTGCGCGAAATTGTTAAGGAACGGTCGATTCTGACCCATGAAATCCGTTTCGGGGTTCAAACCGGCACTTGGCTCGTTTCTAAGCTTATTTTCCTCTTTAGCGTGGTCGTTGTTCAGGCGTTTGCCATGCTTCTGATTGTGCGAATCGGAACTCATCTCCCCTGTGATCCGATTCCGGTCCTTTTCCTTTTGATTTTCACCGGATTTTCCGGTGTCGCAGTTGGGCTTCTTGTTTCGGCGCTTTCTAACAGTGCCGAACGGGCGATGGTAATACTTCCAATCATACTGATTGCGCAGGCAATTTTTGCCGGAGTTCTTTTTACCCTTTCGGGAATTACGGAATTTATTGCCAAGACCATGGTTCCGGCCTACTGGTCGTTGCAAGGACTGACGGGAACCTTTTCACAGGAACTTCGCGAAGCGGGTGTGAATGCCGACAATCTGATTTTGGGTTACGGCGTCGGTTTTTCTGTTGCGGCACTTGAACTTCTTCTTATGACGGCGGTTCCGCTGATGGCGACTTGCTGGGTACTTGGTGGATTACGCCGTAAGATGGGTGTTGTTCAAACGGCAGTTTACTCAATCCTTCTTTTCATCGCCATGCTTGCGATTCTCCTGCTTGGCTACGGTGCAGCAGGTGAAATGGGCAGTGCGGCGGTGGTCATTTCCGAAACCGATTTTACCTATCATGAGGAGGAAATTGCTCCCACTTCCGATCCGCTGGCGGTGCGGGTACGCCGTGGAACGGAAGCACTTTCACGGGGTTACGAGGAATTCCTCTCCGGTGAAGAGGCAGGGCTTGTTCGTGCGGTGAACCTTTTGGAAAACTTTGAACGGCGTGACAGTGAGGTTTTTGATTCCGATGACCGTGAGTTTGTCCGGATCAAGGAGAAGATTCAGACAGCTCGTGTTGAAACGTACCGTAATATGGACATCTGTCCCAAAACAGAACGGCTTCGTGTCCGGATTGAAAAAGACACCGAGGCGCTCAATGCGTTTTACGATGCATTTACGGACAAGAAGGATCCTAACGGAATCGTAAACGCATATAACTATCTGAAAAACATTGAGTATAAGGACCCCTCCGTTTACGAGACAAAAGACGCGGAGTTCCGTTCCGCAGCCGAAAGAATTGAAAAGGCGCGGGAATTACTTCGGGAGCAGTTTGAGAAAGTTCGTGAGGGGATTTTGCGATACGACACGCAGGCTGAAGACGGAGCCGACAGTCTCAAAGCGGCAAAGGATCGACTCGAGGAACTATTTGAACAGTACCCTGTTCTAAGGATGAACGGTACTGCCGAGTCGCTTGCCGAACAAATCCGGAACCGTTACCGCGACCTTGCCGCAGAGCAGTTACGAGAGAAGATAGAAGAGGCGCTTGATAAGTCACGCGAAAACGAACTAGACGACATTGAAACGCCCCATGCCGAAGAACTTCCTCCCGAACCGAACCTTGATAAAATTGACACACGCGGGAAAACGCCGGAACAAATAAAAGAGGAGAAGGAGAGGATTGCCGACCGCGCCAAGGATGAGGCACGCAGTATTTTAGCCCGCCAGAAGGAGAAGGTTCGGCGCAGACTCGATGACGGCCATTCCGAGATTAAAGATTCACTCGATGAACTCACTCCTCCGATTGACCAACTTACGCGCGAGTACCCGAGTCTGAAAGGGAGTGTTCTCGAAAGGAATCTGCGTGCCGAAATTGCTTATGAATGGGATCGCCTCTCGACTCTTCTAACCCTGCGCGTTTATGAAAAGACGGAGATTCCTGAGTTCCTTGACGAAGCGGAAAGTCTTTTTGGAGAGATTAAGATTCCGGAAGCATTTGAAGAACGCCAAAAGGGACTTGAAGAATCATATAGCAAACTGAATGAAAATATTCACCTGGCACGAGAAAAGGAAATTCGGCGGGGTGAAATTTTCAAGGAGGAATATGAAAAGATAGAGTCTCTTTTGGAAGACGGCGAAAAAGTGTCGAAGGATGGAATCGCCCATCTGCGTGACCTTGTTCGAACGGAAGACGAGCTTGAGAACTATTTCGATCTGCTTGAACGTTCTATTGATGCGAAGACTCTTTCGAGGATCCCGGAAGAAGGACATTCGGCGGGCGAAACGGTTACTCTCTCGATGCGCGGCGTCGATTTTCCGTTTGCCTGGTGCCCCGCCGGGACGTTTGAGATGGGGAGCCCCGATGACGAGCCTGACCGCCAGGACGATGAGATCCGGCATAAGGTGACGCTTTCTGACGGGTTCTGGATTTTACGGACCGAAGTTACACAGAAGATGTACGCAGCGGTTATGGAATCGACCTCGCCAAGTTGGCAGTCCCCGACGAATCAGAAATATCTCAAAGAGTTCGTGTATAATCTTTACAAGAAAGGAATCCCGCAGGAGCGGGCGGTTAAGGTCGCGAAGAAGTTGAAATTCGAGTCCTTCCCGGTTGAGTCGATTGATCGGGCGCAGGCGGTGGAGTTCTGCGACCGTCTCAACGAACTTCTGAAGGTGAAGAAAGGAGAAGGCGGATTCTTTTTCGCGCTTCCAACCGAGGCGCAATGGGAATATGCCTGCCGAGCCGGTCAGTCTGGTCCATTTGCTGTTGACCGTCTGAAAATCGCTAATGCTGATGATCGTATGTTGATTTCGGGAGTTACCATCCGCATGAAGGATTATGGTGCCGCTGATACGGCACGTGGTGCCGAGAACGAAAACGCCTGGCACATTTCGGATATGCACGGGAATGTATCGGAATGGTGCCGCGACATTTACTCTGAATACACACCAGAAGACATCTCTGATCCGTTGGTAAAGAAAGGGGGAGACGAATATGTTGTCAGGGGGGGCTCATGGAACGTAAAAGAAGGACAGTGCCGTAGTGCCTGGCGGGGACATCGGCCGAGCGGTACGCGCGAGCAGCAAATCGGGTTCCGTGTGGTCCTGACCCGTCAATGAGAAGCGGAAGAAAAAAGATAATCCATATTGTAATCAAGCCTATTACTGTAAGAGGTAAGCCATGCACAAGAGATGCGTTGCATTTTTCACTTTGGTTTTTTGTCTATGTGCGGCCGTTCTTTTAGCCGCCGAATCAGAAATGCGGATCTGGACTTCTTCGGGAGGAGCGCATACCCTTGAGGCCGAATATTTAGGAAAGAAGGGGAAGGATAAAATATATCTTCTAAAAAAGGACGATCGTTTGATTACGGTCAATCTCGATGCTCTTTCGGCGGAGGACCGTGCCTATGTCGAGGAAGAAGAAAACACCGACGTTGACTGGACAGAGGACAGTAAGCCCAGCAAGGCTGTTTACGAGAGAGCGAGGACCCGTGCCGTTGTCCTTTTTGTGGAGATCGATGCATGGAAAGACGACGAAGATTTTCAGAACACTGGATTCGACCCCTCTGGTTCTTTTTTCCGTTGGCAGCTTCAGGTCAAAAAACTCCGTAAGGAACTAGGACGTGAACCGGGGAACAAAGACAAAAAGACAAACATCGGAGCACTGACCTCGGCAGTCGATGAACTTCAGGAACTCGGAAACGAATACGCTGAAAACAGCGGCAGTGTAACAAACCAAACGCGCAGAAAAAGCGAATATATCAAAAGGGTGTTTGAATCACTGACCCAAGAACCTGCCGGGGCACCAAACCGCACAGTTGACGAGAGTATCGCTGCCGCCGAAGAACCGAATCCATTCACAGAAGAACCGAATCCATTTGAGGAAGATGAGGGGGCAAATTCACCGAAACCAAAAAATGAGGTTGGACCGAAGGCGCGCAAACCGAAAATCGAAAAAGGCGAAGACGCTACTGGCAGAGAGGAAGAAAAGCCTTCGGTTCGGCATCGGCGCAAGAAAAATTCCGGTGATGGGTTAATACCACTTCTCGGTGCGCTGGCGGCACCAGAAGAGGATGAAGAGGAAGACGTTCAGGAAACCACGGAAGAGGAAGAATCGGCCAAAGAGAATGAAACCGGGCAAAAAATTACTTACTCACAGTTTAAACAGGTCAAGATGGAGATGACTAAAGACAAAGTCTTTGCCATACTCGGAAAAGGAACCAAGGTTTCGATTCCCTTTGTAGATTCCATACTTAACACGGGAATGGAGACGTACTTGTGGGAGAATGGCGATGAACTTGGCGGATGTGAAATAACTTTTGTTGACGGCAAAGTCGATCATAAGATGTGGAAAGGTCCTAAAGACGATGAACAGGAGGATGAATCGGATAAATAACCGATTATCGTCGAACATGCTGTCAACGACGTCGACGGCATCGTAAGAGCTGTGGGTAGTGTCAAGTATCTTCGCAAATTTATTTTCAACCCGGTTGCACGTCGGACCGAAAAATGCACTTGACCTTAGGCAACTAGGGCATGATTTGAACTGACGGATTAGTATTATGTACAAAACATAAAAAATGGCCGACACCAGCCGCAAAACTTCTTTTTGAATTCCCTCTATCCGCTCACGGAGAGTCTTTTTTAGAGAGAACGGCATTCAAATCCCCGCGAAGGGATCGGGATCCTGCGTAGTACGTTCGGGGCTCGGTTAAAACATAGGAATCCCCCCGGGGCATTTCTCCTGGTTTTTAAAACGGTCTCAACATTCGCCATCTATCTTATGAAGTTGGTGAATACGATTTCTTCCTGTTTCGGCATGGGGACGCCCGCCTTTTCACCCGCTTCTTTCAGCTTCAGGAACCAGGCCATATTGCGGGCAAGTATTCTTAAATTCTGCATTCCCTCCAAATCCTGTTTAACATCTTCGGCATTGCGCCCGTGAACCACATTCCAGTATCGGCCCGAAATAATCGGCATTTGGGTAATCGCCATGTATTTGTTCAACTGGTCCAGAGTAGCTGTCGTTCCCGAACGGCGGGCAACGGCGACCGCGGCGGCCGGTTTATGCTCAAAGCCTTTCTTTCCGCTCGCAAAATTAACGAAGAACGCCCTGTCCAGAAATGCGGTAATGCCGCCGCACGCGGAAGCGTAGTGGACAGGCGTGCCGAAAATAAAGCCGTCAAACTCCCGTATGTAATCGACGAACTCATTGACCTTATCGTTATTGATGACACACCTCCCAAGCTGCTGACAGGCATAACAGCCTCTGCAGGGAGTGACCGCCCCCGAACCGATTTGGTAGATCTCCGAATCGATTCCCTCCTCTTTCAGGGTGTTCGCGATTTCTTCCAGTGCTGTGTAGGTGCTGCCGTTTTTGTGCGGTGACCCGTTAAACAGTAATACTTTCATTTATCAACTCCCTCAGAATAATCCTGTTTGAACATGGGGAACATAGGGCGCTTCCAGTCTTTCGATCACTTCGGCGTCCAGTTTAATATCCAGGGCCGACACCGCCTCCTCAACGTGCCTGACATCTGTGCAGCCGACAATGGGTGAAGTGATATAGGGTTTCGACAGCATCCAGGCTAACGAGATCTGCGCCATGGAATACCCTAATTCCTTTGAGATCCTTTCCAAATTGTCAACGACGATTTTATCCTGTTCCTCCGTTGCGCCCCAAACCGCTGGTGAAACTTCGTCGATGGAATTGCGCGCGGTCTTTGTTCCCCACGGGTGGGCGGTTCTTCCGCCCGCCAGCGGACTCCAAGGTACAACGGCGATTCCGCGATCCCTGCAGAGCGGCATCATTTCCCTTTCCTCTTCCCGATAGATCAGATTGTACTGATTCTGCATCGAAACAAATTTAGTCCAGCCGTTTCTTTCCGCGATCTGATTCAATCTTTCAAATTCCCACGACCACATGACGGAAGCGCCGATGTATCTCGCTTTGCCCGCTTTGACCACATCATGCAACGCCTCCATGATCTCTTCCATGGGGGTCTCATGGTCTAACCGATGGATCTGGTACAAATCAACATAATCAAGGGAGAGCCTTTTGAGGGAATGGTCGATCTCGGCCATGATGTTTTTTCTTGACGAACCCGCGCCGTTGGGGCGGCCTTCTCTCATCGCGAAATGGACTTTCGTCGCCACCACGATTTCGTCCCGGTCAAGTCCGAATTCTTTTATCAGGCGGCCGGTGATTTCCTCGCTGGTTCCGAGCTGATAAACATTGGCGGTATCAAAATAGTTTATGCCCAGATCGACAGCCTTTTTGAAAATCGGTTTCGCTTCATCGTAGTCTCTCGCCCAGGGGAAAACCCCGTTTTCTTTTCCCGGTTTTCCAAAACTCATACAGCCCAAACAGATTCTTGATACGTCAACTCCTGTCCTGCCCAATTTTACGTATTGCATTATTTTCTCTCCTCGTGTTTATCCCGAAAACAGGAAAGTTAAAGAACGTTTAATGGGTAAAAAACCCGTCAAAACGGTTTCACCTTGTTTCTTCATTCCGGCCGAAGCGGTCCGTAGAAATAGCTTGCGGTTGCGCCTCCGTCGATGAGGAAGGTTGAACCCGTGATAAACGCCCCGGAATCGCTTAACAGAAGCTGGGCGACGTTTGCGACCTCATCGGCGGTTCCTGGCCGGCCCGCGGGGCATTTTGCGAACATGTTTTTATAGAAGCCGCCGCGGGGGCCGTTAAATTCGTCCACGGCGAGCGGGGTTACAATAATCCCCGGCGCAATACCGTTAAGCCTCGCGCCGTGAGCCCCCCATTTCACACATTCGGCCATGACCCTTTTTTCGTTGCACCGTTTCGCCATCTGGTAAGCGTGCAGGGTATCGCGGATCTTTTCCGGCTGCAGTATTTCGAGGCCGAGGATCTCCTCAGCCGGCGTCTCGGCGAGAAGCCGGTCTTCTTCGGCGGAAAGTTGCGGCATGCGCCACCCGGACTGACTCGAAATCGTGACCCCGGATCCGCCCTCGGTGATAACCTTGCCGACCTCTTCCAAAAGAACGGCGGTTCCGTAGAGATCAACTTTTAAGATCATTTCAATCGATGCCTGCGAGGGGGAGACTCCGGCACCGTTGACCAGGTATTTAATATCGCCGAACTTTTCGGCTTCGGCAATCAGAGCAAGAATGGCCGAACGGTCCGAAATGTCCGTCTCAAACGGAACAGCATCGAAACCGGCCTGCTTCATCACGGACGCGATGGCTTCAGCATTTTCGATTTTCTTATCGCCGAGAACAATCTTCTTTCCATACCCGGCTCTCCGGGCTATCGCCATACTGATCTGCCCGGCGCCGGTAACGATCATCACGTCTTTTTTCATCATTTTTCCTTTTTCTGATGGTGTGTTATTGATCTTTATCGTCCAGTTTCAGGTGGGCTTCGGGGTATCTCGCTCCGAGGGTTTCAATGTTATCGAGATGCCGGTTGATTTGCGCGATTTCGTCTTCTGTGAAAGAGACTTCCAGACACCCGGGATCTTCCCGACCCTCTTCGTTCCGGGCGGTTTAAACCCTTTTCGCACGTCCGACGGCCATACACAGCATATCACAGCAAACCGGTCCGACGCCCCTGCTGAAAACGTCAGACCGGTTTCTTTAGGCGAAATACCTAAGCCGTTTTAGGCCAGCGGCATTAACACATAAGAATAGCCGTCGTTTGTCTCGAACAGGACGGACTGTTTCTCTTTCAGATAGATGGAAAGGATTGCTTCGCTCGGCAGGCAGCGCAGGAAATCGGAAAGATAGTGGGGATCGAGCTTAACTTCGATCGGTTCGCTGTCGTAGGAGATCGGTGTCGGCACCGCCGAATTCCCTTCGCCGGTCGCGGTAATCTCTAACTGGCCGGCTTCAAAGTGAAGAATCACGCCCGGCTGGCTGTCGGTGGCCAGAAACGCCGTCTGGCGGACGCACTGGTACAGCGCGCTGACCGCGATATCGACTTTGGTCCGCTCCAGCTTGTTCGGAAGAATATTCTTCCATCGGGGGAAACGCCCTTCGACAAGCCGGGCGCTGATCGTGATGTTGGACGTGGCAAAGGTGATTTTTCCCTCTTCAATGGCAATCTTCACCGGTTCGGCGGTCTGGCCGAACGCCTTTTCGACCAGGTTAAGCGCTTTCAGGGGAACAATGGCGCTGTTCTCGGAAAAATGGCCCCCGTAGGCCGTCGCCACCCCTTCCTGGTTCGCCAGCCGCCGCCCGTCGGTCGACACGGTTGCGATCCGCCCCTCGGTCAGTTCGAAAAGGACACCGCTCAGGGTGTATTTCGAGTTTTCAAGGTCGATGGCGAAGGATGTCCGCCGAATGTGGTCGAGAAGAACTTTTCCCTGAACTTCGTGGTACGCATCGGATTCAAACGGGGGGATTTCGGGAAATTCTTCGACCGGCTGGGTGGGAAACTGATAGAACGCGTTTCCGGCGCGAACCGTGAGTTTTTCGTCTTCGAGACTGATTTCGAGAATGTCGGCGTTGCTTTCCTGAATCACGTTTTTCATCATTCGGGTCGGCAGAATCGTCTCTCCCTCGTCGAGGATATCGACCTCGTCCAGGACCAGACGGATCGAATTGTCCATATCGGTCGCGTCCAGAATGAGCTTGTTCGATTTCACCGTCATTTTGACGTTCTGGAGGACGGCTTTGATGTCTTTGGCCGAAACCACGGCTGCCGCCAGAGAAAACAGCGTTGAGAACTTATCGCGATTACATGTCAGTTTCATAAAGACCTCGGGAGTAAAATGTGGTTGCAGGAAATTTGTATCGCAATATCAAAATCTCATTTCAGAGATCGTTCGGGCCGATAATGGTCATCAGGGGAACCGCCGGCCCTTCCCCCTCATTCTATCAGATCCGCATAAAAAATCTACAACCCTCTCTTTTATGAGCCTCCGTTAGGAAGGAAAGCGCTTCTGCGCGGGAAAACGGAAGCCCGAAAGAGGTATATAAGGGAATATTATATTTCTCCCTCTTGGTTTTCTTTTATTAAAATTATTTATAAAAGATATTTCAGAAGGTGTTGTACTATTAGTGTCAGCGGCGAAAGTGTCGATAAAAAGGGGCTGTTCGTGCGAGACCCCTTTAATCCGCGGAGAAGAAGAGAAAAACCGTTTGTGGAAAAACTGTTGAAGAGCGGTCGGAAGTCTGAAGCTTCTTTGTCGGCATGATGTCGGTATCCTGCCGGTTTCCGGTTTTGCAGACTTTACGAAGAAGTTATCGACAGAAAGAAACAGTTTATCGACAGATTTTCCACAAAGCCCCGCTTCACGGGGAAACGGGGCTGCGGAAAGCGGTCCGGCTAGTTGGTCGAATCGAGGTAAGGATCCTGGCCCATCCCCTTCTGCATCTTTTTCCGCTCCTTTTCGTAATAGAGCATCGTCTTTCGGGAACGGTAGCTTTTCTTTTCAACCTTTTTCTGCGCCCGGTAAAATTTCCGGATCTTGTTGTTGAAGAGTTTGTCCTCGGCCCCTTCCCCCTGCGCGGCAAACTTGTCGGCTTTCTTCGGGCCGTACGCCTTTTCGATGATCTCGTCTTCGAGCGAGAGGTACTGCCGGTACGAGCCGGGATCCCCCTGGCGTCCGCAGCGGCCGATCAGCTGTCGGTCGATACGCGCCGATTCGTGCAGCTCGGTGCAGATCACGTGAAGCCCGCCGATCTGCAGAACCTCATCCGGGAGCCGGATGTCGGTACCGCGCCCCGCCATGTTGGTCGAAACGGTCACTTTGCCCCACTGGCCCGCGTCGGCGACAATGCCGGCTTCGGCTTCGATATGGTTGGCGTTGAGGACCTGGTGTTCAATTCCGACTTTCTGGAGAAGCGTCGAAAGGATCTCCGACTTGTCGATGGTTCGCGTACCAATCAGAATCGCGCGGCCCATCGAATGGAGTTCCTGAATCTCTTTGACGATCGCCAGCCATTTGGCCTTTTCCGTGGGATAGACAAGCGTTTCGAGTTTTACGCGCCGGGGCGGACGGTTCGTCGGGACCGGAATCACGTGGCAGCGGTAGATTTTATGCAGTTCCGTTTTGGAAGCCCACGCGGTACCGGTCATCCCACCGAGATGCTCGAAGCGGAGGAAGAAGTCCTGGACCGTAATGCGCGCCGCCTGACCGGTCGCGACGGTCACTTCCACCCCCTCTTTGGCCTCGACTGCCTGGTGAATGCCGTCGCGCCATTTCCGCCCTTCCCCCAGACGGCCGGTGAACTCGTCGACGATCACGATTTCCCCGTCCCGCACCACATACTGCTGGTCGAGTTTGTACTCGCGGTCGACTTTGATCGCGCGCTGTACAAATTCATACACGTGAAACAGGCCGGTGGTGGCCATTTCGTCCGGTTTCGGAAGCTGCCGCGCTTTCAGGCGCCCTTTGCGCGTCAGTTCGACCGTTTTCTTTTCGTGGTCGTACTCGTAGTCTTCGTCTTCCACGAATTCATAGACGTTGTCCGCGGCCCATTTGTAGGCCGCGACTTCCTGTTTCTGCTCTTCGGTCGGCAGGGCGCTGATGATCAGCGGCGTGCTCGCCTCGTCGATCAGGATGCTGTCGGCCTCGTCGACCAGGCAGAAGTAGGGAATCTCGCGCTGGGTCGGCTGTTCGTTGTTGATCCGCTTGTTTTCGAGCATCGCGCCGAGGATGTCCGTCTGCCCTTCCCGGATCCGGCGGAGCAGGAGCCGGTCGCGCAGAAAGTCGAACCCGAACTCTTTCGCCGTTCCGTAGGTGATGTCGCACTGATAGGCGTCGCGCCGCTGCGCCGTCGGCTGCTGTGTCTGGATGACGCCGACTTTCATGCCGAGCGCCTTGTATACCGGCCCCATCAGTTCCGCGTCGCGCGCCGCCAGGTAGTCGTTGACCGTGGCAAGCATCGTTCCCTTGCCGCTGAGCGCGTGCAGATACATCGGCGCGGTCGCCGTCAGGGTTTTCCCTTCCCCGGTCTGCATTTCGACGATCGAGTTATTGAAGATTGCGATCCCCCCGAGCATCTGGACGTCGAAGTGGCGCATCCCGATGTTCCGCACCGCCGCTTCGCGCACAAGGGCGAAAGCTTCCGGCAGCAGCCGTGTTAAGGGTTCGCCGCTGCGGGCGCGGTAACGGAGCGAAAGGCTCTTTTTGCGGAGTTCTTTATCGGTCAGTTTCTGGACTTCGGGTTCAAGCGCGTTGATTTTATCCAGTTCGTATGACCAGCGGGCAAGGTATCCCTTATGTGTTCCGACAAGGAAACGTTCAAGGCTTCTTGTGATTCCAGACGGTATGGCGCCCAACGTTCAATTACCCCTTTTCTTTCGTGCGGGAATCGTCACTCTTCGATGACGGTCTGAAACTGAATACGGCTGCGGCCGGGTGTTTTTTCCTGCGAGACGTTCTGAAAGCTGTTCTGGTTCTGAGCCGTCTTTGTGTAATCGTTATACCCGCTCGGGATTTCGTTTTTCGGAATCGAGCCGGGCAGGGCCGAATTTTGCGGCGCGGTGCCCGGATCCGTTTCCTGGTATCCCGCGGGAGAAATGCCCGCGTCGGGATTCGGGGAATTGGGATTCCGAAGGATGCTGTCACCCTGGTTCAGATACTGGCTGGTGGCCGTTCCCCCGGTATACGGCGGAACGGGGGGAGCTGTCTCCTGAGCAGCGGTCTGAGGGATTTCTTCCCCCGAAACCACACTGCCGGCCGGCGCCGGTTCCGAACCGGTGACCGAGACGGTCGAGGGGGAATGCGAGACCGGAACCGCCGAGGGGGGGCATGTGCTGCTACAATCGCCCGCATCGGAAGCGGGGGGAGGAGTAGGAGTCGGCGTGTTCTCTTTTTTATCGCATTTCAGGGCCGCGCAGCCCCCCGCGAAAACAAAAAGAAGCGCGAGGCAAAACAGAAGCCGCGCGGTGCCGGGAAGATTACACTTCGTCATATTGGGTTCCTCAAAAACCGACTGATCGATGCGGGGCGAGTACCGTGAAAAACGGAAAAACCGCCAGACTGCCCCCTGTATTCTATATTTTATATCTTTCTTCTATTTTAAAATCCGCTCCCCCCCTGTCCCGGGCTGATTTTTTTGAGAACCGGTTGTTTTGTAACGGTTAGTTAAAATAAGGAGATTGCCGGGAAATCGGGGGGGCTCTGCCCGAAAGAACCCCTAAAAGCGGAAAACCCCGCTATAATCGTTACGAAGGTTAAACGGGGTATTTCGGGAACACTCTCTTTTTTGAAAAGAAAAAAGAGACTGTTTTTTTAAAAAGGCCTTTTTTGCCGTCTGCCGATTTAAAGGGAGGAAGCGAGGTAACTTTTTACTCACAATGATCGTTCGGAAATTTCGAGCGAGCCGAAGTAAGAGCAATGAGAGAAGGAACTCGAAGGAGAGCGGAATAGGAGTGTAGTATGTTAGTACTGTCAAGATACAAGGATCAGAGTATCTACATCGGCGACGATATCATCATCACGGTCGTCGATGTCCGCGGCGACCGTATCCGCATCGGCATCGATGCGCCCGCCAACGTGCCTGTTCACCGTCAGGAAATCTACGAGGCGATCAAGCGCGAACGGAAAGCGGCGAAGCCGGAAGAAGCCGGCGGGGTCGAGCAGGTCGATATGAGTTCGGTCGAACTGACCATGAAATAACGTCCGTTCCTGCCGGGAACGCTTCTTTTAAGGCCGGATTTGACGAAGTCCGGCCTTAAAGTCGTACTAATCGCGCCCATTTTGCCTTCCGAATTGCCTGCCCGGCGGCCTGTCAGTGGAGTTGATTGAAAGAGTGAGAAAGATTATACTCCCCCCGCACGCCGATCCCGGCGAAAACCCCTGAATCGAAACAGAAGACGAATACCCCGCAAACGGGCCGCCGTCCGGTCCGCGGAATGTTTTAGGAGAATCTATGGCCCGTTTTTTTGCCGTGACCCTGATCTTTCTTTCTCTGATCCTTGTCCGCGGAATTGCTGCCCAGCAGACGCCGGCCGCGGAAGAGCGTTCGTGGCTCCTGCTCAACGGAAATCAGATACGAGGGGTTTATGAGCCCCTGGAAGGGGATGATACGGTCCGGATCAGGGCCGGCCAGAAGATTTACGAACTGAACCTTGCCGATCTGGCCCCGGAAGACCAGGAGTATGTGAAGAGCCTGACCCCGGCCAGCCCGGAACCGGAAGTGCCGGAACCCGCGGCGGAACTTCCCGTCTTTACCGCCGTTTCGCACGAGGATTTCAATCTGCCGGGCCGGGAACCGGGAGATCACCGTTCGCTGCTGATCAACGGCATCGAGTTTCGCTTCTGCTGGTGCCCGCCGGGAACCTTTATGATGGGGAGCCCCGAAAACGAGCAGGATCACGAGAATTACGAGACGCTCCATGAAGTCACCCTCACCCGCGGGTTTTGGCTTCTCGAAACCGAAGTGACTCAGCAGCTCTGGCAGCTCGTGACCGGCCGGACGATCAAAGACGAGCTGACCCTCTATCAGCCGAATGTCGGGGGAGTCTTCGAGCCGGACGAAATCGGCAACATCGAAAAAACGGGTTTCGGGAACACCTATCCGATCTACTTCATTTCGTGGAAAGAGGCCGAGGAGTTCTGCCGGATCCTTTCCGAAAAGACCGGGCTTTCCGTGGCGCTGCCGACCGAGGCGCAGTGGGAGTACGCCTGCCGGGCGGGGTCGATCGGGCCTTTTGCTGTAACACAGGTCGAAGAGACGTCGCTCGACGCCAACGGGATCGAATCGACCCGCCTTTCGATGATCGACCCGGCCGACATGTGCTGGTATTTCGACAACAGCAAAAACGGCGTTCAGCCGGTCAAGCAGCGGGAACCGAACGCCTGGAAACTCTACGATATGCACGGCAACCTTTGGGAAATGTGCGCCGACCGCTATTCCAAGGATTATTACGCGGTTTCGCCCGGCACGGATCCGCAGGGCCCCCAGACGGGGGAATACCGGGTTAACCGGGGCGGCTGCTGGTTCAGTTACCTGAAGTTCTGCCGTTCCGCCTGCCGGTACCGCAACGCCGAAGATTACCGTTACAAAAACCTCGGGTTCCGAATCGCGATCAATCCCCGGTAGCATGGCGAAGATTCCGGCGTTTCTTTCTCTTCTTTTCTGCTGTTTTTTTTCTCTGACCCCCCTTCGGGCGGAAGAGGATCTGGAACCGTATCGGGCCGCAATGCGGCAATTGGCCGAAGAGTGCCGCGCCGCGGGGATGGAACTCGAGGCAAAGGTCACGCTGGGCCGCGTGTGGGAAGATCCGGAAAACGGCTTTTTTGTTCCCCGTCTTCCCGACCGGCCGCAGAACGGACTTCCCGAAGACGTCCGTCCCCCGCAGCGGGAATGGTTCGAAAAAATGCGCCGGATCGAAACGGAATGCGGAACCCGCCTCCTTGCCCGGGCCCGGGAGCTTGCCGCGGCCGGGAAAGGGCGCGAGGCGTACGAGGCCGCGCGGAAAAGCCTTTTCGTCGATCCGGATAACGAGGAGGCGCGCCGCATCTTCGGCTATCATCTTCACGAGGGCCTCTGGCAGCGCGATTGGGAACTTCGCCAGCTGAAACGGGGTTTGACGAAAGACCCCCGGTACGGCTGGATCTCCCCGAAACAGAAGGAAACCCTTGCCGCCGAGCCGGAAGGGACCGGCAGCGGCCGGCCGCGCAAGGCCGAAAAGATCACGATCGAAACCGAGCATTTCGAAATCAGAACCTCGGTCCCCCGCCCGGCGGCCGTTCCCCTGGCCGAGCGCCTGGAAGAGTTTTATACGGTCTGGAACTTTCTCTTCTTCCCGGTCGCCGCCGGCGAGAAGGATGCCGCCGCCGCGGTTCTCGGAAAAAAGGAGTTCCCCGGCCGGAAGCATAAAGCGGTTCTTTTCCGGGACCGGGAGGAGTACCTGCGGGAAATCCTGAGTATCGATCCCGACGGGCAGATCAGTTCCGGCGGTTATTTTCCCGATAAAAAGACGGTCTTTCTCTATCTGCCCGACGAGTCGGACGAAGACGAGACGCCGCTCGAAGTCATGGCGGTTCACGAAACCGCCCACCAGCTCTTTGCCGAAACCGGCCCGAAGCGGGGTGCCGCAAAACGGTATGCCGATCCGGGCCGGGACGGCCAGTACTGGATCGCCGAGGGGATCGCCTGCTACCTCGAAACATTTCAGGCCGCCGGCCGCGGGTGGACGGTGGGGGGGACCCATTCGTACCGGCTGCTGCGCGCCAAAGAGCGGGCGGGCGAACCGGACGGCCTTCTGCCGGTCGCCGAGCTGGCCGCGATGGGGAAAAAGCGGTTTCAGCGGGACTCGTTCCCCGCGAAATTGTACACTGAATCCGCCGGACTCGTCTCTTTCTTCCTTCATGCCGAAGGGGGAAAATACCGCGGAGCTTTCCTCGACGCGCTCGGCGGACTTTATCAGGGGATCGATTCGCCGGACTTTCTCGAAGAGCGGGCCGGGGTCCCTTATTCCCGTCTGGACGGGGAGTTTCTGGAATATTTGCGGCAAACCCCATTTGCCGAGTAGAAGAGCCGGTATTTTATGAAGAGCGCCGAAAAGAACCCCCGCACGCCGCTGAAACGACTGGCTGTTCCGGTCCTCTTTTTTCTTCTGGCCGCGGCGGCGGCACTCTTCCTCCTTCCGCTGATCGGCCGGACCTTCTACCCCCCTTCCCTGTGGCGGGAGTTCTTTACAGGGAGCGAAACTCCGGCGGTGCAGATTCTGGCCGAACGGTTCTGGAATACGGCGCTGGCGTTTACCGCCGGCGCGGGGCTTGCGCTGGCGGGGCTCATTCTGCAGACGCTTTTCCGGAACCCGCTGGCGTCGCCGTTTACGCTCGGAATCGCCGGCGGCGCGTCGCTGGGCGCGGTATTGGCGATTGCCCTGACCCCGATCCTTTTTACCGCGGGATTTGTTCCGTTCACGGGGGTCGGGGGAGCCCTTTTGGGGTCGGCGCTGGCGATCGGGCTGGTCCTCTTTCTGGCGCGCGGGCACGATATGGCGTCCGAAACGGTTCTTCTCGCCGGAGTGGGGGTCAATTTTTTCTTTTCGGGCCTCATCCTGTTTGTGCAGTACCTCTCGGAAGAGGGGAGGCTCTTTCGGATGATCCGGTGGACCATGGGACAGGTGAGCCTGACCAATCCCTGCCTGCTCCTCTTTCTGGCCGCAGCGGTTCTCCTTTCGGCGCTGGTTCTGGCCCTTTTCGCCGAAGAGATGGATATTCTGCTCACCGGGGACGAGCGGGCGGTTTCGCTCGGCGTCAGCCTCTACCGGCTTCGCGTTTTCCTTTTCCTCCTTTCCTCGGTTCTGGTCGGCGCGGTCGTTTCGGTCTGCGGCCCGATCGGGTTTGTGGGGCTGACCGCGCCGCACTTCGCCCGGCGTCTCTGCGGGGGGAACCACCGCGATCTGATCCCCGCCTCTCTCTTTTTCGGGGCGGTCTTTCTCTCGCTCTGCTATACAGCGGCGCGGACTCTTCTCTACCCGGACATTCTCCCCGTCGGGGTGATCACTTCCCTGCTGGGGGGCCCGTTCTTCATCTGGCTCCTGACCCGGACGGCGAAAACCGCCTCTTGACTCCCGGTTCCGACGTTTTATACTCAAGACGGCGGCGGGGGACGGCACCAGACAGGGAAAAAGCATGCAGAAACCGGAACATATCGCCATTATTATGGACGGGAACGGCCGCTGGGCCCAGCGCCGCGGCAAAGAGCGGTTCGAGGGGCATATCGCCGGCGCGCGTACCGTCGAGCAGATCGTGGAAGACGCCGACGATCTCGGCGTTAAGCAGCTGACGCTCTACTGCCTCTCGAGCGAAAACTGGAAACGGCCGAAAGCCGAACTCGACGCGCTGATGATTCTGCTCAAGAGCTACGTCATCGACCAGCGCCCCCGCATGATGGAAAAGTCGGTTCAGTTCAAGATGATCGGAAGGCGGAAGGGGATCCCCGAAGATGTGCTCGCCGAGATCGACAAAACAATTGAGCTGACCGCCGCAAATACCGGCATCATCCTCTGTCTGGCGATCAACTACGGCAGCCGGGGGGAACTGCGCGACGCCTGCTCGCGGATCGCCGCCGAACTGGCCGATCCCCAGAAGCGGGAAGACCTTCTCCGCCGGTCGGGCGCCGGGTCGATCGACGAGCTGATCACCGAACAGTTCATTTCGGAACATCTCTACACCGCGCCGTATAAAGATCCGGATCTGCTGATCCGCACCGCCGGGGAGTTCCGCCTGAGCAACTATCTGCTTTGGCAGGTCAGTTACGCGGAAATCTGGATTACGCCGGTCCTCTGGCCCGATTTTTGTAAAGCGACTCTGGAAGAGGCGATCGCGGATTTTGGAAAACGAACCCGCAAGTTCGGCGGTCTGCCCGGTCAGGACCAGTCGGTTCTGTAACCTTCGCCGCGGTCCGGCACATCGGCTTCCACCGGAAAACACCTGATGAGAGTTCTGCAGATCATTCCGTCGCTCGACCGGAGCGGCGCCGAAAAACAGATGACGCTGCTCGCCTGCGGACTTCCGAAAGAGGAGTTCCAAAGCGCGGTCTGTGTTCTGACCCGGAGCGGGCCGTACGCCGAAGATTTAAAGCGGGCGGGGGTCCCGCTCTTTGAAATCGGCAAAAAGCGGAAACTTTCTTTCCGGGCCTATCAGAGGCTCAAGGCGGTCATTCGCGGGTTTCGGCCCGACATCGTTCACACATGGATTTTCGCCGCCAACGCCTACGGGCGCCGCGCCGCCGCGGCGTGCGGCGTGCCGAAAATCGTTTGCGGCGAACGGTGTGTCGACCTGTGGAAACGGCCCTGGCACCTGGCCGTCGACCGGGCGCTGGCGAAAAAGACGGACTGCATCGTGGCGAACAGCGCCGGAGTGCGCGAGTATTACGCCGCGCGGGGGATTCCGGCGTCCCTTTTCGAAATCATTCCGAACGCGGCCGTGCCGCTGCCGCCGAGCACCGTGACCAAAGAGGAGCTCCTGCGCCGGCTGGGCGTTCCGGTTTCCGGCGGCGCTCCCCTTCCCTTCCTGATCGGGCTGGTGGGCCGCCTCTGGCCCCAAAAGAGGGTGCGCGACGCGATCTGGGCCGCCGAACAGCTGAAATTTACCGGCCTGGATTTTCACCTTGTCGTGATCGGCGACGGCCCGCAGCGCGAGAACCTGCTCCGGTACCGCGACGAAATCCGTATTACCGACCGCGTGCATTTCATCGGTCACCGCGACGACGTCTTCAATTTTCTTCCCCATTTCGACCTACTTTGGTCGCTGAGCGGCTACGAAGGGCTTTCCAACGCGGTACTCGAAGCCATGTCGGCCGGCGTGCCGGTCGTGGCTTCCGACATCCCCGGACACCGGGAACTGGTCCTTCCCGGAAAAACGGGCGTTCTCGTACCGGAGTACGCGGGCGACGCCATCCGGCGCCGTACCGGATTCTGCCGGGAATCGTTTGCCCTGCTCCAGCCCGGTGCGGCGGAAACACGTGCCGAAATGGGAAGAGCGGCACGGCGGCGGATCGAAACCGAATTCGGACTTGCCCCCATGATCAACCGACACGCAGAGCTTTACAGGAGGCTTTTGAACTCATGACAGAACCGAACCAGGAATACCGCATCGAAAAAGACACCATGGGCGAAGTACGCCTGCCGAAATACGCGTATTACGGAGCGCAGACGCAGCGGGCGGTCGAGAACTTCCCGATCTCCGGCAGAACGGCGCCTCCGGAACTGATCGGCGCGCTCGGCCTGGTCAAGTGGTGCGCCGCGAAGGTCAACCGCGACCTGGGCCTGCTGGCGGGCGGCCGCGCTCCCCTTCCCCCGGAATGGATCGACGCGCTTTTGGCGGCGGCGCGGGAAGTCGCCGAAGGAAAATGGAACGGCGAATTCCCCATCGACGTCTATCAGACCGGTTCGGGCACCTCGACCAACATGAACGCGAACGAAGTGATCGCGAACCGCGCGGCGGAGCTTGCCGGGCTCGACCGGTTCGACCCGGTCAAAAAGATTCATCCGAACGACCACGTTAACCGGGGCCAGTCGACCAACGACATTTACCCCACCGCGATCCACGTGGCCTGCGCGACCGCGATCCAAAGCCGCCTGGTTCCCGCGCTCAGCCGCGCCGCCGAAGTGCTTGCCGAAAAGGCGCGCGCCTGGTCCGGCATTTTGAAGTCGGGCCGGACCCATCTGGCCGACGCGACCCCCCTTTCGCTCGGCCAGGAGATCGGCGGAATCGCGCGCCAGTTCGAACAGGCGGCGCGCCGCGCCCGTCTGGCGGCCGAGGAGCTTCTGGAGCTTCCCGCAGGGGGGACGGCCGTCGGTTCCGGAATCAATACACACAAGGAGTTCGGCCGGAGGATCGCCGCGGCCCTCGCCGAAGAGACGGGGATCCCGTTCCGGGAAGCCGAAAACCATTTTGAAGCGAACGCGCAGCGCGACGGGCTTGTCGCCGCCCACGCCCTTTTGAAGAGCGTCGCTGTCACACTGACCGGCGCGGCGAACAACATCCGCTGGCTTTCGAGCGGGCCGCGGTGCGGCATTGGCGAAATCCGCCTTGCCGATCTCCAGCCGGGCAGCTCGATTATGCCGGGCAAGGTGAACCCGGTTTTGTGCGAGGCGCTGATGCAGGCCGCCGCGAAGGTGATCGGCAACGACGGGGCGATCGCCCTTGCCGGAGCTTCGGGCGGGCAGTTCCAGCTGAACATCATGATGCCGATGATGGCCGATACCGCGCTCGAGTCGATCCGCATTCTGGCCGGCGGCGTGCGCGTCTTTACCGAAAAATGCCTTTGCCTCATGGAGCCGGACGAGGAGGCGTGCCGCCGGTCGCTCGACCGGAGCCTGATGACCGTCACGGGCCTGAACCTCTACATCGGCTACGAGAAGGCCGCCGCGCTCGCCAAAAAGGCGCTCAAGACCGGCAAAACGATCCGCCAGATCTGCGAAGAGGAGAACGTTCTGCCGAAAGAGGATCTCGACAAGGCGCTCGATCCCGGCCGTATGACCAGGCCGCTCGGCTGATACCCTCTCCGGCGAAAGGCAATGCCGCCGCCGGAAGACCGGGATTAACACATCGGTCCGGCTGCGGCTATGCCCGCAAACTCTTCCCGTTCCTGTGAAGCGCCCAGAGGATGAAGTAGATCACAAAGAAATTGACCGCAACAAGCAGGACGGGATACCAACTGCCGAGACGCGGCTCTAATCCGAAGAACAGCTGCTGGATATTTTCCCGGAAAAACCCGTCGTTCAGCGTGCCGAAGATGTAGGCCAGCAGCGCGTTGGTTCCGATGACCGCGAGAAAACCGAATCCGAAGCGGAACTTCAGAAGGTCGGTAATCAGGTAGAAGAACGCAAAGAGAAGAAAGCTGATCCCGCTGCTCAGCAGCGTCATCGACGGCGTCCAGACGCTCTTGATGAGCGGGCAGTAGCCGAACGTTTTGTCGGGGATTTCGCTCCACGCGTATCCGGCGGCGGTCAGAACCGCGCCGACCGCCAGAAGTTTCGCGAAAGTGCCGGCGTGCGCCGCGGGAACTTTCGTTTCGGCGGGGTATTCGGCTTCCCCCTCCTCTTCGTCGGCCGCCGCATGACGCCGGACATTGCGGGTCAGCGTTCCGGCGAAAACGCCGGTCATCGCCGTCACAATAAACGTCAGGCTCGGCAGGATCCACACCTGGGTTCCGTCGGCAATCCAGTGGCCTGTCATCACGGCGCGGTCAACCCATTCGGCAAGCGTATGCTGGTAGATGTAGGTGCCCCCGCCCACTTCGCCGAGCCCGTCCGACGGGGTGAAGTGGATAAACCTCTCGAGCGCCCAGTAGCCGAGAAGGAGCAGCGCCGTTACCGCGATCTGGACCCGGGTGCTGAAGAAGAGATACAAAAGCGCCGAAACGAGACAGGCGACGGCGATCGCCTGAAGGGGGTTGCAGTAAATGTGCAGCTCGCTGATTTTGAACGAGAGAAGGTTCCCCTGCAGCACGGCGCCGAGAATCCAGAGCAGGCAGAAGCGGCGGATCAGGCGGAACCAGAGCCTCCAATGGCCGCGGGAACCGCCCGCCCCCTTATAGCGCGACATCGCATAGGGAATGGCCGCCCCCGCCGTGAAGAGAAAGAGGGGCATGATCTGGTCCCAAAGGGTAAAACCGTCCCACGTGCAATGCTCCATCTGTTCCAGAAGGCGCGTGAGCGGCTTTTTTGTTTCGAACTGTCCGGTGAGCGGGCCCCGCGCCAGAGTGATGGTGAGCGGACCGATCAGAAGAAGGAGGAGCATGTCGAATCCGCGCAGAACGTCGAGCGAAAAGAGACGGGAGTTTTGGGGATGGCGGGAATGGCCGCTGTGGCGGGAACCGGACTTTTTTCCGTCGGACATAAATTACCTCAGAATTGGCGCGGCTGTCGTGTGTATTGAGGGTTGATCGTGTAAGGGCTGACCAGAATATAGTTGCTTTGCGGCCCTTTCAGGTTGTCGATGTATTTCTGGAACACCATGGCGTTGATCTCTTCCAGAGGGACAATCTTCACCTGGCTTGTCTTGTCTTCAAGAATCTCTTCGTCGGTCTCTTTGACGTACTGGGCGATCTCTTCGGCCAGCTCCTTCGGCGCGAAGACTTCCAGGACGTTGGCGTCGGTGTTCGGCAGGATCCGGGGCGTCAGGCCGCCGGGGAGCCTTGTCGACCGGAATTTCAGCTGAAAGACGTTTAGCACCTGCTGCGCCATCTTGACCACCGATGTGTTGCGGACCGGAATCTTGACCGGCTTGGTGATCGGCTGGGGAAAGAGTTCGGCTTTATCGAGCAGGGCGATCATCGCGCCCGCTTCGTCCCGGTCCGACTTCTTGCCGATCACCATGATGGTGTTCATCTCGTTGTCGGGCTGCAGGCGGAGGCGCGGGCCGGTCGAGAGCGGCGTGACCGTAACGCCGTTGCGGCCCGAGACGGGCTGCGGCGCCGCTTTTGCCGTGAGCTTGTCGGACATGTAGACGCGCAGGCGGGCGATCATCTGATCGACGCTCACGTTTTCAACCTTGTAGACCGCGTAGTCCCGGTCTTCCATCACCAGTTTGTCTTGGGCGGCATGGCGGTGCTGCCGGGCCAGCGCGCGGATGTTCTTGGTGGCCTTTTCGGAACGGGTTTCGAAATCGGCCGGGGGACGGTCAAAAAAATCGACCTCGTCCGCCCCGGCGCTGTTCCGGCGGCATTGTTCGAGAACCGTCAGGAGCCGGCTCTCGAAATCGTCGAGTGCCGAAACGTCGTTCGAGGTCAGTGTGACCGAATGGTCCGGATTCAAGACGGCGTAGATCGGGTCGGCGGCCGGCCGCGCCGGAGCGGTGCCGGCGAACTCGGTCTGAGAGGCGAGCAGGACCGCCAGATTCTTCACAAGCCCCGAAAAGGAGGATGCCGGCTCTTTCGCGCCGGCCGAAGAAAGGGGCTCCTCTTCCGGCTGGGCGGATTCTACTCCGTCAGGATTTTCCTTTGTCTGGATGATCTTTTCGTTCCCCTGGATGATCCGGATCGGATTGGAGCGGGGCCAGCCGGCTTCCGCCTTTTCAACGGCTTCCCGCAGGTCGCCGTCGAAATGGATCGTGCGGAGGGTTCCGCTCCCCTGCACCGGGAAATCCGCTCCCGGCCGCGCGGGGACCGCCCCCGGCGCCTGGCTGGTGCGCAGGTTGGTCTCGCCCGCTTCGATCAGGAACTGGCGGATCTCGCGCTGCTTCTTCTCGGTCGCGCGGATGTAGAGCTTATCCGAAGCGTCGTCGGGCTGAACGTCGACGTAAGTGCCGTCGTTTTCGAGCATGTTCGAGATGATGCTCGCCGCGGTCTGCGGGTCAAGCTCTTCCAAATCGTAGACCGCCAGCACGGTCGGTTCGGGCGCCAGAGCCTGCAGGACGTTTTCGATGGTCAGGTGATCTTTGGCGTCGGCCACAACAAGAAGCTTGCCGGTTGCGTAATCGGGGGTCATCTCCACGGTTCGGCCCTGACGCTGGAAGATGTTCCGAAGCGTGTAGTAGGTGAGCGAGTTGCGCATCGTGTACGTCTTGATGAGCCGGCCGGAATCGGAGAGCCCGCTTTGCCGGATTTGAGTGATCAGGTCGGCGGCGGCGTTAATCTGCTCCGGGCTTCCGTGAACCACAAGGGTCTGGTTCGCCTGGTCGTAGTTTGCCCGGAAATCGGGATCCGAGGCATACAGCGCGTTCAGGTGCGGCAGAACCGACGCCTGCGCGATCCCCGTCATGCTGAAAACGCGCAGCAGGGGCTGTGTGGCGGCATCGTTCCGCTCGATTTCGGCGATCAGCTGCGCGACCTTCTCCTGATGGAGAGGCGCCGCGTTCACCGTCAGTGTGCGGGACGCCGGATCGATGATCGACTGAATTTGGGTCGGGTAGAGGGAGCGGATCGCGGTCTGGGCCTGAACGAGATTCGCCTTGCTCAAGTGGTACACACGCGGCTGCGAGCCGCCGGCGACCGGTTCGTTGAGCTTGCCGACGATGTTGGCGATTTTGGCCTGGTCGCTGTCGCTGGCCCACACACCGATCTGATTTGGTTCCTTGCCCGGGTTCAGAATGGCGGTCGGCGCGATTTCGGCGATCACCCGCGCCACTTCGGTGTAGGTGTTGTTCCGCAGGCTGTACACCTCCATGCGGGCAAGCCGGTTCGGCGACTCTTCGATCATCTTGCCGAGGATTTCGGCGATCTTCCCCTGATCGGAGGGTTTCGCGTAGATGACGAAGTATCCCGGAGTCGCCGTCGGCATAAAGACCGCGTCGGGGCAGATGCGCGTGATCGCGGTCACGGCGGTCGGCTGCGAGGTTCTCGGCAGTTCGCTGATGTTATACGCCTGCGCCGTCGGCCGGGCTTCGTCGCTTTGGGGCACGTCGATCTCGGCCAGGGCTTCGGCGATTTTTTCCTGGACGATTTCCGAGGCTTCGGCGAAAAGGTCGCCGCTCGGGTCAGGATAGACAAGCGCCTCCTGCGGGAACGCGCGGGCGAAGAATGCCGCCGCAGCCGCGTATTTGATATGCTTCAGCTGATAGCGGCGCACGACCGGTTCGGGATACGCTTCGGCAAAGGTGCCGAAATACGCTTCCGCCCGCTGGTGGTCGGCCGGCGAACCCCACATGAGTACGCCGCCGCCGGTCAGGGGGTAGAGCTGCGCGCCCGGCAGGCTCGGCGCCAGCTGGGCCGCCGCCTGCGCGGCATGCCGCGCGTCGACACGGTAGACCTTCGGCTGCATTCCCTCCGCGTTTTCGTCGATGGTGTCGACCTTCGCGACAATGCTCCGGACTTTATCCTGGTCCTCCGGCTTGGCGAACGCGTACAGTTCGCTCGGCGCTTTTCCCGGGAAGACGATTGCGCCCGGAACCGACTGTGCCAGAATCGGGATCAGCGTTTTGCAGTTGGTCTGGGTCAGGCCGTAGACCTCGAAAACCGGCGCGGCTTCGAGCTGTTTGGCTTTCATCGAGTCAAAGAACCCGGCAATCTGCTCCTGGGTCTCTTCGGTCGCGACGATGGCGAACTGCCCGTAAACCGCGTCGGGCACGATGACCGCCTGCGGGAACTGGCGGACAAGCGCGGTATAGACCGAGGGGAAAAGGCCGGGGGCCATCCCCGCCATGCTGTAGTACTCGGTGGTCAGCGCGGCGCCGCCGGTCCGCTTGGCGTCGATTTCGGCGAGCGCGGTTTCGACCCTCTTCTGAACGAACGGGGAACCGAGAACCGTGATCTTCTTATTGGCCGCGTCGGGGGTGACGGTCGTGTTCGGCACGAGTTTCTGGAGGAGCGCCGCCGCTTCGGCGGGGGTCAGATGATCGACCGGATAGGAACGGTAGCTCTCTTCCTGGTTCGCGTTGCAGGTTTCGTCGATGAACTTCTGCATCTCTTCGAGCACGCGGGGGGTGCCCCAGAGGATGATCTGGTTCGCGTGGGCGGCGCTGTAAGCGTATCCCTTTTCGCGGAGGAACTGCGATGTCAGATAATGAACCACGGTATCGCGCGGAACCATGCACCCTTCGGGAAGGAAGACGCTCTTCATGTTGAAGTGGGTTTCGGACGTTTCCAGATCGGTCAGGGCGCTGAGGAAACGCTCGATCTTGGCCTGGTCGGCTTCGGTGGCCAGCGCGATAATCTGATACGGGTCGGGGGTGATGAACCGGGCTTCCGGCGCCTGTTCTTCGAGGGCGTCCGACAGCTGCCGGGCAATCGGGCTCGCAAGGCGGTAGGCTTTCGACGCCATTTCCGAGGCCTGTTCCGATTCCGCCAGCTGGCCGAGCAGATCCTTCACTTTTTCAAGGTCCCGCTCTTCGGCATACACCGAAACCGTGCGGCCGCGCGGATCGACTCTGAAGAAGGAGGCGTTTTCCTGCACGCGGCGGTTCCGCCGCTGGCGGGTCGCGATGTTCGGCGGGGAGAGTGTGACCGCCGCCGGCAGGAGGTTCTGAATGAACGCTTCGACGGTGTCCGGTTCAAGGCTGCCGATCGGCCACGTTTCGATCCGCTTTTCCGGAAGGTTCGACGGGTTCTGGTACTGCTCGAAAATCTCGGCGATCAGCGCCTGTTCCCGGGCGGGGGCCAGGACGGTAACCTTCTGTTCCCCCAGAAGGCGGTCGCGCCAGTATGTTTCCTCGTTGTTCTCGCCGTCGCCCGAATCGGGATTGACCGACTCGGTATAGACCTCCGCGCCGGGGAACATCGTCTGCACCAGACGCAGGAGCATGCGGGCCTGTCCGCCGCCGCGGACATTGTAGACGGCGGATTTCGGCCCCTCGTAGTCGGGCGCGTCCGGGTCGCTCTTGGCGTTGACCTCGGCGATCTCTTCGGAGAGCCGCACATGCTGATCGAGGGTCGCCCAGATCAGGAGCCGGCGGCCGACCGGATCGGTCTCGATTTTGATGTCGGGATAGACCCCTTTGAGCGTGTCGCTCAAAGCCGTAATATCCATTCCCTGAACCGGATAGGCGACCATTTTGAGATCGACCGGATTGAAGGTTTCGATAATGCTCTTGACGCTCTCTTCGATCTTTTCCTGATCCGAGGCCGTGGCAATGACCATCAGCTGGCGGCTGTTCCGGTCGATCTCGAAGACCGCCTCCGGGGCGATCTTTTTCAGCGACGTCGTGAGAGCCGTGACGGTCGCCGCGGTCGGTTCGCGGTCGAACGCGTAAAATTTGACGAACGGTTCGGCGGGGGCGACGGCCCCTTCGATCTGGCCGATGTTGCTGTCGATGACCGCCAGTTCCGCCGGCTTGGCAATCGCGAGCATCCCCAGCCCGTCCTGCTGGAGAATCAGCTGGGCGTCGGGAACGAGTTTCTTGAGGGTATCGACCGCGGCCTGCGTCGTCTTCTTTTCGAACGAATAGATTTTCAGGGTCGGTTCAAGCGGACTGGGGGTTTCCGGGTCGGCCAGGTCGACGAACGCCAGCAGGTCCTCTTTCGGCACCCGGTGCAGATCGACGATCAGCGATCCGGTCGCGGGGTCGACCGACGGGGTCAGTTTCGGGAACGCGGTCCGGATCATCGTCGAAAGGGTCTGCGGCGAAAGCCGGCGCGGCTCGATCCGCACAAAACGCTCGGCATCGCTCCCGACCGGTTTTACGTCGAGCGATTCGAGAAGGGAGATCGCGGCCGAGACAGCTTTTTTCGTGCCGCTGACCGCCAGCCGTTCCCCTCCCGGTTCGAGGGTGACCGCCGCGGCGGGAACAACACCCTTGACCAGGGGGATGAGGGTTGCCCCGTCGGCGTATTTAAGCCGGTAAAACCGGGCATCCTTCTGCGAATCTTCTGAACGGCCCTCGTCGCGGAGCTGGCCGATCATCGCCTTGATTTTGGCATGCTGGCCGGGGAACGCCCAAATCCCGAGAATCTCGTTTTCGTAGCCGATCAGACGGACTTCCCCGTTCTCTTTTTCAAATTCGGGAAGAAGCGTATCGAACGAGCTTTTCAATTCCGACTCGAGCGTATAGGAGGCAAAGACTTTGGTTTCGGATTCCGGAAACTCTTCCTGAAGGCGGTTCAGCTCGTCCATCACCTTGTTCTGGATGTCGGGCCGGGCTTTGATCATCAGGACTTTCGGGTTGTCGTCGCTTCGCTCGACCTCGTTCGCCTCGGGCAGCGCGCCGCGCACACGGTCGAGAAACTCGTCTGAAACACGGTGTTCCAGCAGATAGTAGCGGGTTTCTTCGAGCTCGGGGAGCGACTCTTCCGCTTCGGAGATGATCCGGAGCGCCCCTTCCTGGTCGGCGGCGGTTCCGATCAGGGTAAACTGTTTCTCGTCGCTGTTATACGTGACCGTCAGCCTCGGAAAGAGATGGCGGATGTAATCGACGACCTCCGAGGGGATGTCCCGTTCGGCGCCCCAGTATTTGAGCGACTCGTCGGACTGCGGACTGACCTCCATGACCGAAGCGATATTGTCGGAAAGGCGCCGGACGGCGTCGGCCGGCCCGACGAGGAGAAACTGCTTCTGAAGAGGGTCGGTACTCAGATGTACGTCCGGTTCCTCCTGCTGAAGGAGCGGCAGCGACGACATCGGGAACGTGTTGGTGTACGGAATGGCCTTGATCTCGACCTTTTCGGTCTGTTCGAGTTCCGTGATCAGCTGCTGAACCGAAAGGAGATTCTTCTTGGATCCGTAAACCACCAGGGATTTCGTTTCGGCGATCTCGTCGATTTCGATTCCCGGAACGGTGTTGCGCAGCAGCTCCGTGACGGTGGCGGGATCGGCCTTTTCGAGCCGGAAAATCTTCATGAACGAGCCGCCCCCCAAATCGGTTTCGGGAGAGTCGAACGGGTCCGACGCGAAACGGAAATGGTCGGGGTTCAGCGTCCGGCGGACGGAACCACCGGCGGGAATGCCGCTGTCGGTTTCATCGCCGGGAATCTCTTCCGGGGGGAGCGCGTCTGCCGGAGTGGCGTCCTGCGGCGGCGTGACCGGCGGGAGCTGCCGGCCGGTCAGCTGCTCGACGATCGAGCGGACCGATTCGAGCTGGCGCACGGTTCCCCAGAACCCGACCCGGCTCGCATGGGGGTCGTTCACCGGGACGATCCCTTCCATCTCGGGCTTGTCGGCGATCTTGACGAAGATCTCGTTGAACAGCGCCAGCTGTTTGGCAGTCATCGAAAACGAGACGAACAGGCGCTCTTCGGCGAGTTCGGCGTAATGCTTCTCGATCGTTTCGGCCGCGGCGGCCGCGGTCTTCTGGTCCCGTTCCGGCCCGACAACCAGCAGGGAGTTCTTCTCCTTGTCGTAGGAAACCTGCGAGCGGGGGAGCATCGCCTGAAGGACGCGCACCTCGCTTTCGGTCAGCTTTTTATCGGCCCCGAGCGAATAGACGCCGAACGTCTCTTTCTGGGCCTGGCCGGCCTGCTCTTTTAACTGGTTTACGGCCTCCCTGATCTTTTCCTGGTCGTCGGGCATTGCGACAACCATGATCTGTTTTGTCATCTCGTTGAGGACGATCGTCGCGTCGGGACAGAGTGTCTGAAGCCCCTCGACGATTTCCTGGCCGGTCGAGAGGATCAGGTTTGATCCGACCAGATAGCCTATGGGAACATTCAGCCTGTCGGCAACCGCCTGGGTGTTCTCCAGCGACATGTTGGTGATGTCGTCAAGCGGGTAGGCGGCAACGGTCAGCGCCTTCGACGGATCGCCGCTCTTGTCGAGGCGGTCGATCAGCCCCTTGATCACGGCGTGAACCGAGGGGATTGCCAGATAGCTGACCGACTTGTCGACTTCGTTCGCGGTCGAAAGCGCCGAAGGGACGAATCGCTTGACCTCCCTCTCGATGAACGAGGGCGAGACGTTCGTCAGTTCATACGTTTGCCATACAGGCACCGAAAGGGCCGGGGGGAGCGGGGGATTGACGACCGCCAGCGCCACCGGAACGATTTCGCGCAGCGCGTTGACCGAATCGACAATCAAGAGCGCGTTGCCGGTCAGCGCCTGCGTCGAGTTATACGGCCCCTGGAACGGCTTAATGGCGGTCAGCACCGTCGGCAGCGCCCTTTGGGCCAGGGGGAGCGTCAGGGCGACGTACGAAAAGCGGCTCTGCTCGGGGAGTTCCTCGAGAGTGACTTTGGGGAGGAACTGCATCGGGATCGGCCCGTCCTTGAAGTTGTGGACGTAGAGCATGTTCCCGGTGCGCAGCAGTGTGTATCCCTGAAACTGGAGCCGGCCGTTGAGGATGTCAAACGCCTCGCGCGGCGTGTAACTGTTTTTGTCGTTGTAGTTAAACGTGCCCGGGGGAGGGGCGTTCATCACAAGCTGGAGCCCCAGCTCGGCGGCAAACCATTTGAGCACGTTTTCCCACGGCTCTTTGCTGAAACGGATCGTGATCAGCTTGTCGCCGACCGCCTGGTCGAAGAGCTTGAGC
Organism: Thermoguttaceae bacterium; assembly: GCA_017405595.1. Taxonomy (GTDB): domain Bacteria; phylum Planctomycetota; class Planctomycetia; order Pirellulales; family Thermoguttaceae; genus RUG695. The sequence continues at coordinate 97,681 of JAFRAC010000007.1, forward strand.
TGTTCCGGCTTTAAGATCGCCTTGATTTCGTCTTCGCTCTTTTGGACGATTTCGGGCCACTGGCTTTGGTCGACGGCGGCCGCCAGCTTCGCCGAGCGTTCGGTCATCAGGCGCGAGACCTCGGCCTGCTGGGTCGGAGTCAGCCCCACCATGGCCGCGACATTCGGGAAAAGGAGGCGCGAATAGCTTTTCGACGGGTTGTAATTGGCCAGGAACTCGGCCCCTTCCGCCGCCGAAATCGCCGTCGTGTCGGGGGGGGCCGGAGCCGGGGGCGCCGCAGGGGGCGCCTCCTGCGCGCCGAGGGGAACCGCCGCCGCGAGGAACAAAAGCGAAAGACCGGCAGAGAAAACGATGCCGTAACCGGGAAAACTCTTGACGTTCAATAACATGTTCAGCCTGCTCTTTGTGGCGGAGGACCGCCCGAGTCGTTCTGTTTGAATTCGGTTTGGGTAGGGAAACGCCGTCAGGGCGCAATTCGCCTACAGTTTCTCTGAAGGGAGGATATTTTATTTTAGGGGGTTTGTCCAGTAAATGCCGTTAGATTTTGTTCTCCTTTTCTATTTTTCCTATCCTTTATGCCGTTTATACCAAATCTGCACAGTTTAGGCAATTAGCGGGTTCTGGGTCAACATTAACGGGGTTTTCCCCGTTTCCCGGTTCTGCGGTCCCGGCCGGAAACGCGAAACGGTTCCGAAAAAGGCCGGCGGAGTTATAATGAAAGCGGAAGAGTTCCCCCGAGACCGGGGGAACCCCTTTGGGGAAACCGCATGCGTCAGTTTTTGGAAATCACCCCCTCTTTTTCGATTCCGATGGACGAGATCGAGTTCTCCTATTCGCGGAGTTCCGGTCCGGGGGGGCAGAATGTCAACAAGGTTTCGAGCAAGGCCCAGCTTCGGTGGAATCTGGCGGGTTCGAATCTGCCCGAAGACGCGCGCTCGCGGTTTGCCGAACTCTACCCGTCCTACCTGACCGAAAAGGGGGAAGTCGTGCTGGCGGGCCAGCGGTTCCGCGACGCGCCGAAGAACCGGGACGATTGCCTCGAGAAGCTCGTTCGGATGCTGCAGGTCGCGCTGCGCCGCCCCAAAAAGCGGATTCCGACCAAACCGACCCCCGGCTCGGTCCGCCGCCGGCTGGAATCGAAAGCGAAACAGTCCGCGAAAAAAGAGCTCCGCCGTCCCCCCGGCAGCGAGGGCTGACCTTTCCCCTTTTTTGCTTTTCCGCGAAGGGGGGAAGCGGGGAACTTTTCCTCTTTTTTTTCGGGTTATCTTTGGTATAATCCGGTATCATACGAACGTGGACGGGTAACCGGAAATGATTTTTTGAGAAAGGGAAAACCATGAACTTTGCTTCTTCGATGTTCGCCGCGGTCGGCACCGCCGGCGCGATTCTGATCGCCGTTCTCGCGGTGGTCGTGCTTCTGGCCCTCTGGGCGATCGGGGTTTACAACTCCCTGGTTCGGAGCCGGAACAACTACAAAAACGCCTTCGCGCAGATCGACGTGCAGCTCAAGCGCCGGTACGACCTGATCCCGAACCTTGTCGAGGCCGTGAAGGGGTACATGGGGCACGAGCGCGAAACCCTCGAAAACGTGATCAAGGCCCGTAATCTTGCGATGGGCGCCCAGCAGGCGGCGTCGCAGAACCCGGGCGATCCTGCTGCAATGCAGCAGCTAAACGGCGCCGAAGGCCAGCTGACCAGCGCCCTTTCGCGCCTGATGGTCGTCTGCGAAGCGTATCCCGATCTGAAGGCGAACCAGAATATGCTTGAACTGCAGGAAGAGCTGACCTCGACCGAAAACAAAGTCGCTTTCGCCCGCCAGGCGTATAACGATTCGGTCACATCCTACAACAACATGCGCGAAGTCTTTCCCGCGAGTATGGTGGCCGGCATGTTCGGCTTTTCTCCCGCGGCTCTGATGGAGATCGAAAACAAGGAAGAGCGCAGCGCGCCGAAAATCTCGTTCTGAACGCCGGGGGCAGGATAGTCAAAACGAAGAATCCTGCTATAATGTCGTTTCATTTCGGTTAGTCCCGCGGGAAAATTCCCCGCCGGGAACGTAAGAAATGTGGGTCATTCAAACATAAGGAACGCCCTCTTGACGGAAGGGCGTTCCTTTGTTTTACCGATAAAATCAAAGGAGTTTACCGTTATGGCTTCTATTCCGATGACGCGCGAAGGGTATAACCGCCTGAAGAAAGAGATTGACCGGCTTGAAAACGAAGAAATGCCGAAGATCCGCGAACGGATCGCAACGGCCCGCGCCGAAGGCGATCTGAGCGAAAACGCCGAATACCACGGCGCCCGCGAGAGCCAGGGGCTTCTCCAGGCCAAGATCGACGAGCTGAAAGGGCGGCTCGGCAGCGCGCAAATCATCGACCCGGCCGATATGCCCCAGGGGGAGATCCGGTTCGGCGCGACCTTCGTAGTGACCCGTCTTAACGACAACAAAACGCTGACGTACAAACTGGTCGGTTCCGGAGAGGACGATCCGCTCAAAGGGAAAATCCTGGTTTCCAGCCCGCTGGCGAAATCTTTCCTCGGGAAAAAAGAAGGGGATTCCGCCGAGTTTCACGCCCCGTCGGGGATGATCCGCAAGTTCAAGATCGAGTCGATCAGTTACGACGAATAATCGCCGGCATTGAATTTCAAAGTTCAGCTGGCAGAAGGAACAGAGCCAAAGGGAAGGGGAATCTCCTGGTTTTCGCCCGGCCGGCAAACCCGGCAAAAAGGAGAAAATGCCCATTTGGGGGGAAACAGCCGGCTTTGATCGATTAGACAACCGGATTTGCGAAATTTTTCCGGTTTTCCCCTCCCCTTCCTTGCTTTTTCCGGCTTGTTCGGTTATTCTAGCGGTTAAGAAGGGGTGGGGGCCGAAGAGGGTTCATAAAAGTTATCGTTATTATATAACGGCGACCGGGCATCTTGCCGCTCCGCCGCCCATAAATTTCAAGGGAACAAACAGATGAAAAAGAGAACAGGTTTTACGCTCATTGAGCTGTTGGTCGTCATTTCGATTATCGGGATGCTGGCGGGAATGCTTCTTCCGGCGGTTCAGTCGGCTCGTGAAGCCGGACGCCGGACCCAGTGCATCAACAACCAGAAGCAGCTGGTAACCGCGGCTTCTCTTTACCAGTCTCAAAAGAACCAGCTCCCGCCGTTCCGTTCCCTGTTAGAGACGAACAACGAAAACTACGACGATGTCTGCGTCGGGTGGCTGGTCCGCTTTTTCCCCTTCCTGGAAGAGGCTCCGCTTCTTGAACAGCTTCAGAATTGGTACAACGAAAACAAGGACGTGAACGGGAACAAGTACCAGTCCGTTTATGAGTTCATGAACCAGAATAAAATCCAGATGCCCTTCCTGAGCTGTGCCAGTGCCGGGTCGGCAGTGCCGGGCGGAAACGTCTACGTTGCCAACTGCGGTTTCAACGATGGCCTGACGATGCAGAATTACGTGCTGAATAGCACCGACAACAACTACTCTTGGCTTGGCAACGCCGATGTCGGGGCCGACCGGAGCAAGTTTAACGGCGTTTTTCTCGACGGGCTTGCCGATAGCGATGTCACCATGTCGATCGACGACCTGTTTGACGGAACCACTCAGACGGTCCTCTTTTCCGAGAACCGGATCGGCCTTGAAACCGCCGGCGAAACCGGCAGCAACAGTTCCTTGGGGCAGTATTTCAAAGCGGGTATCTGGGGTGTAGAAGAGTTCGGAACCGGTTTCTGCTGGCCGATTTATCCCGGCACGCTCACCAAAGATGACGAGAATTATGCGCAGACGTCTCTCTTCGGACAGACGGTTGATCTCAGCAAGGTCGGTCAGTATGAATCGACCTTTGACTGCAACTACTTCCAGGGTCAGAGTTCCTCGACAACAACCTTCTATAACATGCCGCTGAAACTGAACCAGTGCAACAGCAATGCGACGTTCACAAACGACAGCTACGCGTGGGTCACAGCGCGGCCGAGCGCCAACCACGGCGGCATGGTCGTGATGGGGTTTGCCGATGGAAGCGTCAGAACGGTGAACGACTCGGTTGATCCGACCATCTTCATCCGCCTGATGACCCCGAACGATCAGAAGAGCCTGATTTCGTCCCGGTGCGTCGGAGCGCTTGACCTCGGCAAGCTTTAATACACTTAAAAAGCCTTGAACGAAAAACCCCCGCAAGGGGGTTTTTTCGTAGATAGGATTCATCTTTATCCTCTGAGAAAGGGAAACCTAATGAAAACGCTCAACGTCGGTATGCTCGGCTGCGGCTTTATGGGACGCACCCACTCGAACGCGTATAACCAGGTCGCGCACTTCTTCCCCGATCTTCCCTTCAAGCCGGTTCTGAAATGCTGTTACGGCCGGCCGGAAGATCTCGAAACACTCAAAAAATTCCGGCAGGCCTGGGGTTACGAAGAGATCGAAACCGACTGGCATAAACTGATCGCTCGCAGCGATATCGACATTGTCGATGTGGTCGCGCCGAATTTCCTCCACAAAGAGATGGTCATTGAAGCCGCCAACGCCGGCAAGATGATCATCTGCGAAAAACCGTTCGCGATGAGTGTCGCCGAAGCCGAAGAGATGGTCGAGGCGGTGGAAAAAGCGGGTGTGGCAAACATGGTCTCCTTCTGTTACCGCCGCAATCCCGCGGTTTCCCTCTTCAAGCAGGTCGTGGACGAAGGGCGGATCGGCCGGCCGTTCCATTACCGCGCGCTCTATCTGCAGGATTACACCATCAGTCAAAAGGTTCCCGCCGGGGGCGCTTCGCTCTGGCGGCTCGACGCCAAGGTGGCCGGCAGCGGTGTGACGGGCGACCTTCTCGCCCATTCGATCGATGCCGCCGAATGGATTAACGGCCCGATCAAGCGTGTCTGCGCCAAGACCGAAATCTTCATCAAGGAGCGGAAAAACGCCGAAACCGGGGAAATGGTTCCGATCACCATCGACGATGCATGCATGTTTCTCGCCGTCTTTGAAAACGGTTCGATCGGCACGTTCGAAAGTTCCCGCTACGCCCGCGGCCGGAAGAATTTCCAGACCATGGAGCTCAACGGCGAAAAGGGCGCGGTCTACTTCAACCTGGAGGAGCCGGAGTATATCCAGTTCTTCCGTTACGCCGATCCTTCCGGCCAGAAGATCGAGGATCATCTGACCGGCTGGCAGAAGATTCTTGTGACCAACAGCGAGCATCCCTACATGAGCCACTACTGGGTTCCCGGCACGATGATCGGCTACGAGCATTACTTCATCAACCAGCTCGCCGATTTCCTAGCCGGCATTTCCGGCGGTCCGGAATGCCACCCCGATGTACACGACGCGCTTCGCGTGCAGAAGGTCTGCGACGCGGTCATCCGCAGCGCCAAAGAAGAGAAGTGGATCGAGATCTGATCCGTTTTGTTTTTTCCGAAACCCCCGCGGCGCGCCGCCCCTGAAAGCGGCGCGCGTTTTCGCTCCGGCGGGTCCGGCTTTCACCCTAACGTCCTTTCGGAAGTGCCGTTATGCGTATCGACTCTTGGGAAATCCGTCTTCTTCGCATCCCCCTTGCCCAGCCGTTCTATACAACCGACCGGGCCGTTGACCATCTGGATACCGTGTATGCTGCCGCGGCCGGCGGCGGAAAGACCGGCTGGGCCGAGGCGGCGCCCGGCAACGCTCCCCTTCTGACCGAAGAGTCGGCTTCGGGTGTCTTTGCGCTGCTGCGGGACCACCTTCTTCCGAATCTTCCCGCGCGTCACGCGTGGGAATCCGCGGAGAAGCTGAACGGGGCGATGGCGCCGGTTCGCGGGAACCGGTATGCCAAAGGGGTTCTCGAGATGGCGTGGCACGACCTGAACGCGCGCATACAGGAAAAACCGCTTTGGGAGCTGATCGGCGGCGTTCCGCGGCCGATCGAAGTCGGCCTGACGTTCGACCGCCTTCCGGAACACGAGGATTTGTACCGCGAACTGGAACGGGCGCGGAACGAAAAATTTCACCGTATTACAATCAAGATCCGTCCCGGGTGGGAGGTTCAGGCCGTCAGCGCCGCGCGCGCCAGCTGTCCGTGGCCGACTCAGATTGCGGTCGACCTGGAAGGGGCGCTGGATCCGGGCGGTCAGGGGGAGATGCTTTACCGGCTCCAGGATTTTATGCCCCTCTTTGTCGAGCAGCCGTTTGCCCCCGAAGACCTGCTGAGCCACGCCATTTTTCAGGAGACGTTCCGCACGCCCCTTTCCCTCGACGAGTCTGTTTCCAATTCCCTGGAAGCGGCGATCGCACTTGATCTTAAAAGCGGGCGGGTCGTCTCGCTCAAGCCGGGACGGCTCGGGGGGCACGACGAGACGAAAGCCGTTTGCAAGGCCGTTCAGGAAGCGGACGCGCTTGCCTACGCCGGTTTCGACCTGGGCACGTCGGTCGCCTACCGCCATACACTGGCGGCCGCGTCCCTTGCCGGGTGTACGCTTCCCGCCGATTTTATCCGGTTCGGGGAGGTCTTTAGCGAGGAGCCGGGCCGGGCGCTCGCGCCGGCGCTTCACGAGTTTCCCGGGAAAAAAGAGAACGATCCCCCGAAAGAGTGGCAGGCGATCGATCTTTGGCAGGAGCCGGGAATCGGTTTTGATCCCGATCCGGACCTTATCGAAAAGTACACCGTCGACCGGGCTTTCTTCGGCTGAAAGCCGCCCCTGCCCTTTTTTGAAGAGGACCGGCACAGCGGAACCAGGACGGTTTTCTAACCGAGATAGGCGTCCCGAAGCGCGGCGAGTTTGCGGAACGCCGGTTTCGGCGTCCCGTCGGTGTTCACCAGGCCGGAATGGGGGAACGACAGGGTCAGCAGATCGAGCGAATCGTCGAGCGCGGCGATCGGCACCTCTTCGGGTTCCAGAATTTCGGCCGGGAGCTGTTCGGCTTCGGCATTGACGGCAGGAACTCCCGGCCGGATGTCGGTCTTCTCCGAGGCGCTTTTGCGCGGCGACTTTCCGGTACGGCGGGTTGTCTCTTCGTCTTCGTTCAGTTCGCTGAACGATTTGGTGTCGTCCCGAAGTTCGTTGTAGCCGTCCTGGCCTTCCAGAAGGTCGGCATCATCGGCCAGGTCGTCGAAACAGTTCCAGAAGACGCCGCGGATCGTCTTGCGTGTTAAGAGCGAAAGGAACGTGCGGTGTACGTTCTCCTGCTGTGTTTTCAGTGTCCAGATCGGTTTCGGCTCCTGGCCGGGGCATTCCCAGGGCGGATCGTATGTCGAGGGCGCGCTCGGAATCGAAAAGGAGAAGTAGAGATGTTTTCCGAGTGAACTCCACTGGTCGAGAAGCCAGTTCAGCTCGAACGCGTCGCGCGGCAGTGTCGCTTCCGGGGAAAGGCCGTAGTTGAAACTGACAAGAAATCCGTTGAAGACCCGTTTGGCGAGGAGTGTTTCGGCCAGCTCCAGCGGGGGAATTTCGGATTTGAAGCGGAGCGAATCGCCCCAGGGGCGTTCGATGCCGGCAAGGATCAGCGCGTCGGGGTTCAGTTCCCGCACCTGGCGCGCCATCGCGTCGGCCCACTCCACCCTCTTTTGAACGAGAAGACAGTCCATCTCGCTGCCGAGTCCGGCGGCGATCACCCATTTCTGAACCTTCGGCGCGTAACGGCGGATCAGTTCGTTCGAGTAGCGGAACAGGTGCTGCCGGAGTGTGTACGGCTCTTCAAGCGAACCTAAAAGCCACTGCGGGAGAGATTCGCGGTCCCACTTGACGATGGGGCCGACGGCCGGGTCAAGGCTGTTTTTCTGCGAGGCTTCGATGAACCGGTCCAGAAGATCCCAGCGGTACTTTTCCGGTTCCGGCTCGAGCTGACGCCACGTGTAACCGGTATTCCACACCTGAAACGCGTTGGAATAGGAAGGGTACGTTTCGTTGAACCGCTCAAAGTGTTTCAGCTGGAACGAGCGGCCCCCGACAAAGATCGGATACGCTTCGGTCTGGACCTTTCGCGCGTAGAGGGACTGTTCCAGGAACTGATCGAGAAGCAGATGGCCGGTCTGCAGAAGGAACTCAAACACCGCCGCACCGGTCTGGTCGAAATCGGGGTCTTCGGTCGGCTTGGTGAGGAACCGGACCATTTTGCGGCGGGCCGACTGGATCGCTTTTTTCACGGAATCGGGGATGACCAGCCCTTTCCGCTCCCAGTCGTATTCCCGCTTGATGATACGCGACATCTGGCCGCGCACCAGTTCGCGCAGCAGATGGAACGGCTCGGAACGGGGACGGAGCACCTCCGTCGAAAAGAAGGTCAGGCCGAACCGTTTCGAAAACCAGGGGACGTGGATCGTTCCCGGTTCTTTCCAGTCGACCGAAATTTTCAGGATGCCGGCCGTTTCGCTCTCCTCGGCAAACGAGATGTTGCTTCTCATCGGCAGCTGGCCGCCGCGCGCGAAAAACGCCTGGCGCAGATAATGCCGGGGAAAATATTTTACGGGATAGACGAAACGGAAGATGAACAAATGGCGGTCCGGAAGTCTCGAAATCCAGGGGAATCAAGGGTAACGCCGGGAAATGCTCCCGCACTCTTTTCCCATTTTATTTCGTTTGCGCAGCATGTCAAGTTTTCGGCCCGGGATCAGGCCCGGCCAGAAGAGCCGCCGCGCGCAGGGGGGAAGCCTCGCCGCCGCGGATCCGAAGCGGAAACGCCAGAAGCGTAAAAAAGCGGTCGGGAGAAAGGTGGGTCTCTTCCGGCCTGACCAGAGGAAGCCCGTCGGGACAGAGGAGGTTTTCGACGATCAGGACGGGAGGGGTCCGGCCGAGGAGAATCCGGTGTGATTCGGTATCGGCGCAGAGGAGGAGCAGGTCGTCGGCTTCGCTTTGCCGCCGGAGGGTGAGCGGGATCGGTCCCTCTTCGGCGCTGTAGTTCGCCAGCGCCGAAAGGGAAGGGGTTTCGAGCCCCAGAAGGCGGATCGGCTGTTCGGCGAGCCAGTCGGCGGTTTCGGGGAGGAACGAGGGGAACGCCGTCTCGAAATCCGGAGAGTTCCAATGCCGCGACCAGCCCGTTTTCAGAATGACCCCTTCGGCCGACTCAAAGACCGGCGCGTACCTTTGCAGCAGTTCCGGCAGAATCACCGGAGGAAGGGAACCGTACCGGAACTTTTCAAGCTCGGCGGTGAGGTCGATCGCGGCGGTGCGTACCGCAAACGTTTCGAGCGGAAAAGCGTCGAGGTTTTCGCCGTCCTCAAAAAAATGGAACGGGAGATCGATGTGCGTGCCGCAGTGCGAACCGAACGAGATTTCGGCGATGTGGTATCCGTCGGTCTCGTGCTCGGCCGCCGCACGCGACCGGAAAAGAGGATCTCCCGGATAAACCGGCATCCCCTCTTCCATCGGCTGTGTGAGATCAAGAATCCGCATCAGTCCGGAGTCCAGAGTTTGGAACTCCCGTCGCCGCTTGGCGGAAGATCGGAATCGGGGGTCCAGAGTTTCGGCTCGCTGGGGGCGGGCGCCGGAGCTTCGGCGCCGCCGGCCGGCCCCGCCGCGCGCGGCGTGCCGTCCGGATTCAGGATACCGAGATTCATCAGGAGCATCTGCAGTTCCGCCATCGCTTCCGGTTCGTTCCGGTGGCGTGCGGCGAAACTCGTGATCGTCTGCTGGAACAGTTCGGCCCGGCCCAAAAGGAGATGGATCGCCGCTTCCCGCAGTTCGAGGGAAGCTTCCGAGATTCCCGCCTGCCGCGCGGCGTTTTTCGCTTCGGGAATCAATTCGAGCGCGCGGGCCGGCCCTTCCGCCGCTTCGACGATTCCGATCTTGACCCGGTACGCCAAATAGCGTGCCTGCGCGTCTTTTTCATCGGCGGGGAGCGAGAGGATCCGCTCGCTCAGACGCGCCATGGTGCTCTCCTCTTCGAAGAGGGAGATGACCTGCAGAAGCTGGCCGCAGGCGGCGGCGGAAACATGGGAAAGGTCGGCGCGGTTCCAGCGCCAGATCGGCGTGTTCTGGAAGAAGGCGAGAACTTCGCTGTCGGTTCCTTCCGGCGGGACAATCGGTTCGGGCTGAGGGATCCCCAGCCGGCCGCGGAGAACGGCCGCCAGCCCGTCGGCAAACTGCGGATCGGTCTGAAACGCCACCGTCTGAACCAGGGCGGCAAGAGTGCGGGCGCTTTCCGGCTGCCCGGCCAGTTCCGCGGGGGGGTTGCCGCCGAGATAGTCGTTCGGGTGGCTGAGCCACTGGCCGGCAAAAACCTCCTCGAAATAGCTGCGGTAAAGCGCGGCGACCTCTTCCGGCTTCACGGCGGCGCCCGCCTTGAACTGGAAATCGGGCCCAAGCCGATTGAAGAGCCAGGGAAGGGTCGAAAGGGTCATCGAGCCGGTTTCCGGTCCGAGGTTCCCGCCGAGGACAGATTCCAGGAAAGAGATCATCTTCTCTTTGTCCGGTTCGAAGATCTGAATTTCGATCCGGGCTTCACGGTCGGTCTGCCTTCCGAAAAAGAGGAAGGTGCCGAGGGTCACGGGTGTATTTTCGACCGTGACGGGGCTTCCCTGTTCGGGGAACGGGCGGTCGATCACGCGGAACGCGTGGCTCGGTGCGGGCTGGCCGCCGGCGGTGAATTGGTGCGGGTCGAACGGCATGCTGATCACACGCGGCGACGAGAGGAGCAGCTCGATCGCCTTGTCGGGATCGGGAACCGTCCGGACGACCTGTATGACAGCGGCATCGTCGCTCAGCGGGCGGCGGAGCATCATCGCCGCCGAAAGCGCGTCGACGGCGTCGTCGAACGGAACCCGCTCGGAAGCGGCAAATTTTTTCATTGCATCGGCGGCTTTGTCAAGGTCGCCGAACCAGAAATGAACCAGGCCCAGGCTCCGGTACAGATTCGGCCACTGGCCGGCGCAGGAAAGGAGTTCCTCGAGAAGCGCTTTTCCCTCTTTCCAGTGCCCGGTTGCCAGTCGGACCGCCGCGTCGGCGTATTTGTCGCGGAACGGAAAATCGTCGGGCGCGGCCGGGTCGAACGTGATCTCCTTTTCAATAAGGGGAATCTCTTTGCTGCGGTAGATCTGGCCGAGAAGCGCCGCGGCTTCGCGGCTTTTGGGATTGAACGACCGGAGCAGTTTGGCCAGGGCAACCGCGGGATAGATTTGGCCCGTATCCAGAAGGTTCGTGACCAGGAGCGCCAAAGGGCCGAGCAGATTCCCGTCGATCTTTCCCGGTTCGTTCTTTTCGATTCCGTCGATCAGCGACGAAAGCGCCTCGGCGTTTTCGCCGGCCAGTGTGCGGGCGAAGGTGTTCTCGGCGATCGCTTTGACATTCTGGGGATAGGCGCCGTAGAATTGCCCGGCGGCGGCAAAAAATTCTTCGAACCTGCCCGTTTCCCGGAAAATCAGGCATTTCGCCGCCATCAGCGCAGCGTTGTTCGGATGTTTCTCTTCGAGTTTCTCGATCATCGCCAGGGAGGCGGAAAACTGACCGTTCGAGAGCATTGTTTCGAGCTGCTGAAAATCTTTGAGCATTTCGGAACAGCAGAACCGGATCTCTTTGCCGCTGCCGCACGGGCAGAGGGAATGGGAATCAAGAGGCATTATTGTTTCTCCATTGTTGTTGCGGACACGAAAGAATATCCGATTTTACCCTAAAGGGGGGAGGGTGCAAGAACCACTCTGTCCGGCGGTTTCCGGGGTTTTCTCCGCGAAACCGGCGGGTCCGGAAGCGGGGCTGGAAGGAAAATTTTTCGAGGGGGTGTTTTTTTTGGAAACCGTCTCGGCTATAATGGGGGAAACGCCGGCGGCGGAATCGCGCCGGGGCTTTTGGGAGAACATTCGCAGCGCACCCGGTTTCGGGGAAGACATGCCCCGTAAAGAACGGGCCGGAATCAGGTTCCGCCGGGCAGGCGTCTGTTAAATTCTAGATGTTTTGAGGTGTTAGTATGAAGAAGTTTCAGTGGCTGCCTTCCCTTTTGGCAGCGGTCCTTGCGGCGGTTGGAACCGCCGGCCTCTTTGCTCAGGAAGACGAAGAAGGGTTTGTTTCCCTTTTTAACGGAAAAGATTTCACCGGTTGGGTTCAGAAGGGGGGCGATGCCTTCTACAAGGTCGAAGACGGCATGATCATCGGCCAGTGCAACCCCGAAGCCCGCACCAACTCGTTTATGTGCACCGAACAGGAGTTCGGCAACTTCATTTTCAAATGCGAATACAAGGTCGATGTTCCCGGCAATTCGGGGATCCAGTTCCGCAGCCATTCCGAAGGGGACGGGCCCCGTCCGCACGTTTTCGGCTACCAGTGCGAAATCGCTCCTTCCGACGGCGAGTCCGATACCTGCCGCATTTACGATGAAGGCCGCCGCGGCCATCAGAACGGGATCGTCTGGCTGAACGATGTCGATCCCGAAAAACGCGCCGCCGCCGACGCGTCTTACAAGCCGGGCGATTGGAACACCATCGAAATTCAGTGTGTCGGCCCGTCGATCCGCACCTGGCTCAATGGGAACGAGGTGACCAACACCTTCGATTACATGGATATGTCCGGGTTTTTCGGCCTGCAGATCCATGCCGGAAAACAGGGCACCATTTGCTGGCGCAACATTCGTGTCAAAGACCTCGGCACCAGCGAGTGGAAGTCGTTCTTCGTCAAGAACAACAGCGGTGAGTGGGAGATCGTCGATGCCTATGAATACGTTCCCAGCTGCTGGTCGTTCACCGAAAAAGACGGTCACGAAGTCCTCTGGGGCCACCACACCCGCGACGAACAGCGCGACGGGCTGATTGTCTCCTGCCACAACTACGAAAACTTTGTCGCCAAAGTCGATTACATGATCAACGGCGGAAACAGCGCGCTCTATTTCCGCGCCGAGGAAGTGAAAACCCCCTGGCTCCTCCGCGGCTATCAGAACGAAATTGCGGGCAATGCCGCCGAGGCGCACATTTGGCACACTTCGGGCACACCGAGCGATCCCCCGGGGCGTGGCTGGATCGCTTCGCTGAGTCCCGAGGCGCAGGCCCAGCAGGGTGTTACGGTCAACCTGTGCCAGAGCCAGGATTTCACCGAAATGCTCCGCCACGATCTCGGCTGGAACGAGCTGGCGACCGTGGCGCTCGACGATCATCTGATCACCTTCCTGAACGGCTATAAAATTGTCGACATGCTCGATCCGAACGGCGAGAAGACCGGCAAGCTTGGTCTGCAGCTTCACGGCGGCGCCGATGTCGATATGTGGTTCTATAATTTCAAAGTCCTTGAAATCACTCCGGAAATGAGAGATTTGATCCTGCGTTAATCCCTGTCAGAAAGGTTGAAATACAATGAAATTGACGAAACTTTTGTGCGGCGTCTTCGCGATGCTGGCCGCGGTGTGCGCCGCGGCGGCGGCCCAGGAGTACACCTCGGCCGATGACGTGATGGCGACGGCCGACGCCCAGGACTTCACCGTCCAGGGCGAATACTCCGTTCCCGAACTCGATCAGTTCTTCCAGGTCATCGCCCGCGGCGACGGCAAATTCGATCTGGTCGGCTACAAGGGCGCGCTCCCCGGCGAAGGCTGGGACCGCTCGATGGCCCGCTTCTTCGGCACCGGTGTGCTGAACGACGGCAAACTCGAAATTACCGGTGTCAAGATGGACATCCCCCGCAAGGGTGACGATGCGCGCGAAGTTGTGTTTAATGACGAACAAAAGGCGAAATGCAAGCTCTACTTCCGTTTCGACGGTTCGAAAGTCTTCTTCGGCAAGAACGATAAAGAATACGATGCCGTCAAACTTCTCCGGAAAAGCCCGACACTCGGCGAAAAAGCCCCCGAAGGCGCATGGGTCATTTACGACGGCTCGAACACCGACAACTTCATCGGCAACGCCGAAGTGAACGAAAAAACCGGAGACCTCTTCTCCGAACTCGTTGTCAAGCCGTTCGAAAACCGCCCCTATCGTCTCCACCTCGAGTTCATGACAAGCTACATGCCCCGTTCCGAAGGGCAGGGGCGTGCGAACAGCGGTGTTTACATCGACGAATGCTATGAGTGCCAGGTTCTCGACTCGTTCGGTCTGGAAGGGCGCGACAACGAATGCGGCGGTTTCTATCAGGCGACCCGCCCGATCGTCAACATGGCGTTTCCGCCTCTGACATGGCAGACCTACGACATCGATTTCACCCCGGTGAAATACGATGAAAACGGTAAAAAGATTGCCAACGCCCGGTTCACCGTCTATCAGAACGGTTACTGCATCCACGACGACATTGAACTGTCGGAACCGACGCCCGGCCGCTACAGTGAAGCCGAGACCCATCACGGCCTCTATCTGCAGGGGCACGGCAACCGTGTTCAGTACCGGAACATCTGGGTCCAGTACAAGTGAGAACCGCGGTTCGGCAACCTGTTTCTTAATGGGAGAGTTCCGCAGCAAGTCATTCGCCCCCGCCGCAGCGGGGGTATGACGCGACAGAACGTGTTTCTCTGTTCCGGATTTTTGAGGAGACAAGGCGTTTCATCACTAAGGCGCTTTAGGAAGGACACACCCGGGTCACCGAAACCGTTCTACCTGGAATGCTGCGCAGGGCGGCATGGATGCCGTTTCTCCCTTTTTCGCGCTGCCCGAAGTTCCCGCAAAAGAGAAAATGCTCTCGATTATCATTCCTGTCTATAATCGAAAAGACCTTATCACCGAAACGCTCGACTCGATTTTGAATCAAACACGGACGGATTGGGAGTGTGTTGTTGTCGACGACGGGTCCGATGACGGATCCGAACAAATCGTCGGGGATTATGCCCGGAAAGATTCCCGCATCCGGCTGTTTCGGCGTCCCGAACATTTCGCGAAAGGGCAGTCCGGCAGCCGCAATTACGGCCTTCTCCAGGCCCGCGGGGAATATATCCATTTCTTCGATTCCGACGATTTGCTCGGCCCGGCCTTTATCGAAACTTTTCTTCCCCCGCTGGAGAAGGATCCGGAACTTGACTTTGTCAATTTCCGGTTTCTCCGCTTCGAAACGTCTCCGCAGCGCGTTCTGAGGACGTCGCCGCGGAAGCCGCCGGATCTCACTTTTGTCGAGGCGGTGGCCGGGCTTCAAATGGCGCTGGGCACGCAGTCGTTTCTTTGGCGCAAATCGTTTCTCGACCGCGTGCCGGAAAAGTGGCGGGAAGACCTCATGTTCGGGGAAGATCAGGAGTATTATTTCCGCCTTCTGCACGAAGCCCGGAAAGGGGTCTCGTTCGATGAACCGATCCTCTTCTACTACCGGCGCAACCGCAGCGGAATCTGTTACCGCCTCAAATATGACAAGCGGATCCTCGCGGATTCGTACGCAATGTATAAAAGCAAGGTCGAAACAGCCTTGCGCTACGGCGACGGCCCGCGGGTCCATGCGGCGCTGGCCGCGTATATCCGCAAGCAGATGCGCCTGTCGCTCCGTTTCGGCGACCTTGAATATCTCGCACGCTTTGTCCGGCTCGGCGAGGCGCTGAACCTTCCCCCCAAAGAGAAAAAGCGGATCGCCTGGATGCGCCGTCATCCTTTTCTGGGGATCTGCCGTTACCGCACCTTTTTTCTTCTCGGAAAACTTTTTTCCCGAACAGGGAAGGACAGCAGAAAATGAAATCCTCGCCGCAGCCTCTTTTCCGCCTTGTTTTTCCGGTTCTTTGTCTCGCGCTTGTCCTTGCCGGAGCGGCGGGAGTGCCGGCCGGGGAAAACAGCGAATCCGCCGCAAGCCTCTTAAACACAAAGGACGACGGATACCGGGGAATCTGGTATTACAATCAAAAGCTTCCCGGCAACGAGTATGTCTACAAGTACGCCGGCGGGCTGGGAACCTACCCGGCGAACCATTATCCGTTTGCCGTGTACGCGCCGCAGGTTCACAAGACCTTTTTCTGCTACGGCGGAACCGACAAAGAGGGAACAACCCTTTACCATGAAGTCGGTGTTTACGACCACCGCACCAAGACGGTTTCGAGACCGACGATTCTGCTCGACAAGGGAACCGGCGACGCGCACGACAACCCGGTCATCGCCATCGACGACGACGGCTACATCTTTGTGTTCGCGACTTCGCACGGGGTCCGGCGCCCTTCATGGATATACAAAAGCCTCCGCCCCTACGATATCGACCGGTTCGAGCTGCTTGCGCCGGTCAAGGAGGAGAACGGTTCGCCCGTTCCGATGACCAACTTTTCCTACGTCCAGGCGTGGAACGTGCAGAAAAAGGGCCTGGCGGTCTTCTTCACCACGTACGATCCGGCTCTGCTGGGCGGGGAACACAAAGTTCAGCGGACGCTGGCTTTCATGAAGAGCCCCGACGGGGTCCGCTGGTCGGCGTGGCAGCCGCTTGCCGGCATGGCGATCGGGCACTACCAGAACGCGGCGGTCTTTCAGGATAAGATCATTGGCACCTCGTTCAATTATCACCCGAACCGCCCCGATGAGGGGAGGGTCGGCCTGAACTGGCGCACCAACCTTTACTACATCGAAAGCCGGGACTTCGGGGAGACGTGGCAGACCGTTTGCGGAGAGCAGCTTTCGGTGCCGCTTCGCGACGATCAGATATCGGGCCCGGCGCTGGTACACGACTATGAATCGGAACGGCTGAATGTCTATATCATGGATTTGGTCTACGACCCGCAGGGAAGGCCGGTCATCTTTTACATCACCAGCCGCGGTTTCGAGTCCGGGCCGGAATGCGGTCCGAGGGTCTGGCGCACGGCCCGCTGGAACGGCGGGGAGTGGGAAATCCGTACGGTGACCGAGTCGGACAACAATTACGATTTCGGTTCGCTCTACATCGGCGAAGACGGGGTCTGGCGGATGATCGGGACCGACGGAGTCGGGCCGCAGGCCTACAATACCGGCGGTGAGGTTTCGCTCTGGACAAGTGCCGATGAAGGAAAGACCTGGTCGCGCACCCGCCCGATGACCACCGCCAGTCCGTTTAACCATCATTACCCCCGCCGCCCGGTGAATTATCACCCCGATTTCTGCGCGATTTGGGCCGACGGGCACGGCCGGCAGCCGAGCGAGTCGAACCTTTACTTTTGCGACCTCGAAGGGAACGTCTTTCGGCTGCCGCGCCTGATGGAAGGAGAAACCGCGGCTGCCGAACGCGTGCCGCTCCTTCCGTAGCCCGCCTTGCCGAAGAACTCTTGCCCAAACACCTTGAACCGTTTAGAATGGACGCTGGGGATGTTGTGTTTCGATTTACCTTAACCCAGAAAGAGAAAACGATGAAATTTTCCGCTGCGTTCTGCCTCTCCCTGTTTCTTTTGACCGCCGCGGCGCTTCCGGCGGCCGAAAACGACGCTCCCCTGACCGAGGGGGACCATATCGGCGCGGTCGACCTGCTTCGGGGAGCGACCCTCGACGATTTCGATTTCTTTCTCCTTGACGGCGGTCAGCGGGACGATGTTTTCTCGCTCAACGGCGGCGTGCTGACCATTTCCGGCACCCCGTTCGGCTGGCTCGGCACGAAAAACGACTACCACAACTTCGTCGTCGAAACCGAGTTCCGTCTTTTGGAGCCGGAAGGAGAGACGAACAGCGGCTTTTTGGTTCGGATGGGAGAACAAAAACCGACGAAGTTCCTCCCCCACTGTGTCGAAATCGGCATCTACGATAAAGAAACCGGAACGCTTTTCGGGTTCCACGATTTCCGGATTATGGGAGAGAAGGAGCGGATGGTTCGCTACGAGAATCATGAAGACGCCGGCAACTGCGACGAAATCGACCTGATCCGCGACCCGATCACCGATCTGGGGGAATGGAACAAGATGAAAATCACCTGTCTTGCCAATGTGATTATGGTTGAGCTGAACGGAGTTCCGGTGAACTGGGGCGTGATGGCCGAAGATTATGCCGGCAAGATCGCGTTTCAGTCCGAAGGCGCTAAAATCGAGTTTCGCAACGCGTTTCTTACCGAAATGCCGTAACAGATTGCCGGAGCGGATATGAACCTTCTCCTGTTCATGGGGAACGGCGTTTTTATCGACTCTTTCGGCGGGGCGGAAAAGGTCGCCTGCGAGATGGCCAATGCCTTTACCCGCCGGGGGTGGTCGGTCTCTGTCGTCTGCAACGACCTGAAATCCGGCAGACCGGCCTATCCGCTCCTGCCCGAAGTCAGGCTGATCAACCTGAACGGGACGGGGAAAAAGCTCGGCGTCATTCCGCGTCCGGTCAAAATCGGCCGGGAACTCACGCGCCCTTTGCGCCCGCTGGGGGTTTCGTACTTTTTTGACCGGGTCAACGAGATTCGGCTGCGCGCCTTTACCGACAGACTCGACCGTGCGATCGACGATCTTAAGCCGGATGTCATTCTCCCCTTTTTTGTGGACGACCTTCTGGCAGTAACCATGTGTCCGAGCGCCGGCCCGGTCCCGATCGTCCAAATGCTGCACGATACGCCCGAAAACGCGATTGGGCCCCCGTCACCTGTCATACGCAGCGCTCTCGATAAAACGGCGTGTGTACAGGTTCTCCTGGAGAGTTTTGTGCCGGGGGTTCAAAAACGCTGCAGTGCGAGGACGGTGGTCATTCCGAATGCGGTACCGCAGCCTGCCGGTCAAGTTTTGCATGAAAAGAAAAGGGCCTGCCGCATCGTCAACATCGCGCGGCTTGAACCAAAACAGAAACAGCAGCATCTTCTAATCGATGCCTTTGCCCTCCTGGCGAACGAGTTTCCGGACTGGACGCTTCATTTTTACGGCAACGATCAGACCAACAAATACCGTCTCCAGCTCGAAAAACAGATCTGCAGGCTCGAACTGCAAAAACGCGTCTTCCTCGCGGGAGTCACCAATCGGGTTGAGGACGCGCTTCTTTCCGCCGATATCTTTGCGTTTCCCTCGTCGCGCGAGGGATTTAGTCTCGCCCTCCTGGAAGCGATGGGCGTTGGCCTGCCCTCTGTCGGATTCCGTTCGGCTCCTTCTGTCAACGAATTGATTCGAGACGGCGAGAACGGACTCCTTGCCGAAGACGGAGCGGCAGGATTCGCCGCAGCGCTTCGGCGGCTGATGGAAAGCAATGAGCTTCGGCGGCAGCTGGGGGAAAATGCCCGCGCTTTTGCCGCACGATACGTGCCCGAAAGAGTTTGGGATCAGTGGGAAACACTGCTGAAACGGATCATCGCCGGCAATCCCCGGCACGACACCGATTAGCTGTCAGACTTGTGATAGAAAGTCTTTCCGAAAAAAACAATCCATTTTTCGCTGCCCAAAAGCCGAATCCGGAATAGGCGCCGGCGCCGCTCGCGGCGTTCCCGCCGGTTCCGTTGCCGCTGAAATTGAAGACAATCGTCTTTCCAGGGCGAAAGGGCCCAGAACTCCTCATAGACTGACGCCAGCGGGCTGAGGCATCCGATAAGCCACGGTTTTCTGTCCAGATAATGGAAGATCACGGCGTTCCGAACCGCCTCGGGACAGGGCGTGTCCTCCTTGGCCGTTCTGCCCAAGATCTGAGTGTTCCACTCGGTTCCCAGAGGACAGATGTCGTCCCGCAGCAGAAGATTCAACGCGTCCTGGTCCGGGTAGGCCAAGATGCCGCGGTTTTCGTTCATGAACGCGAAAAAGCGGTCGGGAAGCTTTTCGGTCCGCCATCTTTCCTGGTTTAAGAGGAGAACGCCGGAGTTCACATATCGGGAAAGAAAATACCCGGCATTGTGAAGACGCTCGATATGCGTTCGGGCGGCAATATCCTCGACGCCGGCAGCGGCATTTTTCCCCAAATCAAACCGCCATAAAGGGGCGAGCGAACGGCAGACAACCAGATCGCAGTCCAGGTAAATGATCTTTTTTTCATCGGGAATCAGCCTGGAGGCCATCAGCCGATAGTAGATTGCGGCGCTCCAATTGGGGTTTGGAATCGGAAGCCCGTTGAAAACGGAATTGTCAACGGCGACGAACGCAAATTCTGCTTTCCCCGCCTCCCCGAGCGAGAGGATCCGCTTTTTGTTCCTGTCGGAGATTCCGCCGTCGAGAATATAAAACGCGAACGTTTCTTCCGGAGCGGAACTGCGCAGAATCGAGGTCACTGCGACACCCAGATGCGGCGCGTAGCGGTCGTCGCAGGCAAAACAGATCGCAATTCTCAAAATTTCAGCCCTCATCTAAGGATAATCCGGCCATCAAACCGTAGACAATCCTACAGGACAGGGAAAAAATGTCAACCTCTTTCTTCCCCATTCTGCGGCGGTTATAATGGGTCGATCGGGTGCTGCAGCGCCGAGATATTCCGGATCACATCCTACTGCGGAAACATCATCATCCAAAGCATGAACAGGTTCGCGCAATTCCTCATTCGGCTGATTCCTTCACGAACGATCCGGCGAAAACTGCGCGAACCGTCCCGCCCGGAATACCTTCATCGGCTGATCGCCGAGATATGGTCGTTCGGGCGCGTCACACCCGAATGGCTGGGTCTGCTCGGACTCCTGTCGCAGAGCGTGTCTGAGTGGGCTGAACTTTCGGGCGATGTCTGGCTCATGTATGCCGCCGGGCTTTGTGAAACCGGCGAGAAGGAAAAAGCCGCGCACGTCCTCGAAAAATACTCGCGCCGATTCGGAACGCGCCGAATAGACCTGATCTTCCCTCTGGCGGCGTTCGCCGACGAGATTGGTATTGCCAATCCCGAAATTACCGCCTCGGCCAACGCATTCCGCACCCTCGAACAGAACCGCCGCAACGGAATGCTGGCCGAAACCCTGCGCGGGCAATCGGTCGCGGTGGTCGGGAACGGTCCTTCGGAAATCGGAACCGGCCACGGAAACCGAATCGATGCGTACGACAAAGTTATTCGGCTGAACAACTATCGAACCGCCGGTTACGAGACCGATTACGGTTCGCGGACGAACATCTGGGTCACATCGGCGGGGAAAGATGTCCGCCGCGACCGTTCATACACCAACTACGAATTGATCGTGATCGGACCGAACCTTTGGCACTCGTTTCTCAGCGAAGAAGAGCGCGCTCTTATTCTTGAAATACATCAAAAGACGGACCGCATCGTCACATTTGACCCGCCGGTTCAGGCTGAACTTTGGGAGGCTCTCGGCGGCTGTCCGTCATACGGGCTGGTTACGATCTGGACGATCCTTCGCCAGAACCTGACGCCCCTGACTTCCGATGATGTTTTCGGTTTCAGTTTTCAACAGAAAGTCAGACAAGCCTACGCCGAACATTACTTTAGGGGCGAATCCGTTGCCCGGCGGAAGGAACGGAGTCACGCGCATAACTTTCTGAACGAGTCGGCATTTCTCGAGAAGCTATTTCGGCAGAATGGTGAATGAGAGATTGGCGATATCCGCCTCGGAACAGAGGATCAGAATCGGTTCAACCTGGTTCCAGAGCAGAGTCCGGTCGGCCCGCACCCGTACTTCCAGGGGGAGGGCACTGGCTTCTTTTTCGCGGAGCAGCCTTGTTTTGAGCTCTTCGGCCGGTATCGATTGGCTTCCGATATAAAGTGTCCCGCCGGCATCGATACTGATGGCCAGTTTTCCGGTTTCCTGATTGTCGCTTTCTTCGCCTCCGGCGGCGGCCGGCAGCGGTATCGGCCGCGATTCTTCCCGCTTTGCCATCGTTCCCGAAACCACAAAGAAGATGATCAGCAGGAAAACCACGTCGATCATCGGCGTGAGATTCATCTTGATGAGATTGCGGCGCGGCGGCAGCGTTTTCATCGGTCAGTTTTCCGTTTTCCGTGCACGAACGCGGGGGAGTTCCGGCGGCCGGGGCGGTTCGGCATTCGAACCGGCAGAACTTCGGCGGAGCAGATATTCCTTTAACGGGCGTGAGAGCGATTCAAGTGTTTCGGCCGAATCGCTGACCAATTCGGCGATCCGGTGGTTGAAAAAGGCGCAAAGCGCCAGTGCCGGTATGGCGGCGAAAAGGCCGTCAACGGTTGTCACGAGCGCCAGGTAGATTCCCTGTGCCAAATTGGCAAACCGGCCCAGCCCTTCCGAAACGGCGAGTTCCCCGAACGCGCGAAGCATTCCGAGTACCGTTCCGAGAAGCCCGAGCATCGGCGCAATACTTCCGACCAGCGCGAGAAAATCGGTTTTGCGGTAAAGCCGGGCGGTTTCGGCTTCAAGCCCCTCTTCAAGACCCTTTTCGGTTTCCGCCCAGCCCTCCGCGGCATTGCGGAGTCCGCTGAGCAGAACAGAGGCCAGGAAAGAGGGACGGCGGCGGCAAAGGTCCGGGATGGAATGAAAAGCGCCGGCAGCCGAGGCCTGACGCGCTTCTTCGATTAGGTCCGAGGGGATCACCCGCTCGCGGCGGAGCAGAACAAAAAGGCGGATCGCCTCGGCGCCCCCCCAGAGGGAGAGCAGAAAGATGGCCAGTCCGATGATCCCTCCCGCCTTGATCAGGTCCAGGAAGGTCTGCGAGACACTCCCGGCCGCCGGATCGGCGGCGGCCGCCGCGGGAGGAAAAAGGAACGCCGCGGCGAAAGCGCCGGTCAGAAGGAGGATCGAGAGCCGAACGGTCAGAAATTTCATGGGGGAAACACCTTCTGGGGAAAGACGAAAAATTTGCGTTTGGGCCCGATCATACCCTATTTTTCCCCCTTGCTCCAGTCGAAAAATCGGTCTTGTCAGCCCGGCGGCAAATAGAGTATACCCCTATGGTTATCACGCTGAATCGAGAACCTTGCGCCCCTGCGCGCGATGGGAAACAGAATGATGGAAAATCGTTTAAACTTTCGTTTTCTCTCTCTCACGACGATCGTACTCCTGGCCGCCGCGCTTCTGCAGAGCGGTTGCCATCGGGGGGACGCCGCCCGGCGCGAAAGCTCCCGGCTTACCCGCGAGGGAAACGCCGCGCTCGAAGCCGGACAGTGGGAAGAGGCCGTCCGTTGCTATACAGAAGCGCTTGCCCGGAATCCCCGGAACACCGATGCCCTCTATGGGCGCAGCAGCGCGCGGCTGGTGACCGGCAAAGAGTACTACCTTTTGGCCCGCGCCGCCGCCGGCGAGGGGGAAAGCGTACACGCCCGTGAAATTGCCTCGAAGGCGGACCGCGACTTCGCTCTGGCGGCGGAAGACGCCGCCGCGCTCCTGAAAATCGACACCGAGTCGTCCGGCGCCTGCTACATCCTGGGCTGTGTGGCGCTCTATCAGGCGGATTGGCAGGGTGCGCTCGACGCGTTCAGCGAAACGATCCGGCGCGCCCCCGAAATGGCCGACGCCTATCAGCGCCGCGGCGAGGTTTACGGTTTTATCAACGATCTCGAAAACGAGTCGGCCGACCTCAAACGCGCTGCGGAACTCGGTTATACGCCGGAAGAAGAGACCGATTCGTTCGGTGACGAACCGTCCCAAACCGCAGAGGCCGAAACCGGCCGCGTTCTCTACTGAGGGAACTCCGACACGAACCTGTACAAAAAAGAGGGAACTCCGGCGGGAAGAACCGGAAGTTCCCTCTTTGTATCTGAAATTGATCATCTTTTCCGCAGGACGGCAGACGAGGAGTTCGTCTTAGGACTGCGCCGTCTTGCGAAGAGTCTTATTCCACTCGACCGCCAGCATAATCACGTTGATTCCGGAACCGATTCCCAGAAGCGCGATCTTTTCTCCCTCGCCGACGAAACCGGATTCGATTCCGAGCGCGGCGGCGGTCGGAAGAGCGACGCTTCCGGTATTCCCGAGGTAGGAAAACGTACGGTAGTTCTTCGCGGGATCGAGTCCGAGCGTTTCAAAGAGGAGCTTCTC
This sequence comes from Thermoguttaceae bacterium, assembly GCA_017405595.1. GTDB lineage: Bacteria > Planctomycetota > Planctomycetia > Pirellulales > Thermoguttaceae > RUG695. Next base: position 121,282 of record JAFRAC010000007.1, read on the forward strand.
GTGCGCAACACCGACCTGATGGCAGAACGTGCGGCTGATCGATTCCGCGGTCCAGCCGGTTTCGGCCTGAAACATCTTAAAGGCCTCGGCCGCCGCGCCGACGCCGGCGTGCAGCAGGGCTTCCGAATCGGTTTCCATCAGCTGTCCCGAAGCGTTTCCTCCGGCGGTCACATCGACCTGACTCCGGCAGAGCGCGGCGTGCCGGCTGTCGGCAAGAACCACACCCCCCAACAGGCGGTTTCCGGTCCGGGTCCGATTGCCGTTGGTCAGCAGTATCGCCGCGCTTCCCGAACCGATGGTCAGCGAGGCAAAAGCGGGTTTCACTCCGCGCCGGGTGATCGAGGTATCGCTGCAGAGCAGTTCGATTGTCGATTCCATCAGGGCGCGGCTCGTTTCGGTGCCGACCACAACGGCCGATTCAATCTGGCCGAGCTCGATCAGGTTCGCGGTAAGCAGGATGCCGGAAAGAAGCCCAAGGCAGGCGTTGGAAATATCGTGAACAATGCACCGGCCCGGCAGTTCCAGCCGCCGGTGGACGTCGCAGGCGGTTGCCGGCTCCTGATAATCGCGGCAGACCGAAGCGTGAATCAGCGCGCCGACCGCGCCGCGGTCGGCACCGGTCTCTTCGAAGAGCTTATTGACCGTCCGAACCGACTGGTCGCCGGGGAGTTCCCCCTTGGGCCAGATCCGGCGCTCGCGGATACCGGTCATCAGTTCTAAGCGTCCGTAAGGAAGTTTGAGCCGTTCGTAGAGCGGCGCGAGCCGCGTTTCCAGCTCGTCGGTGGTCACAACCTCATCGGGAAGGACACAGGTGATCCCTTCCACATAAACATTCTGGTAACGCATGACGGAACGTCGGTTGTTTTAGTAGATTTTTGTCTCGGGCTGGGGGAACGCACGGCGGAACCGGGCTTCCACCTGGAGCGCTTCTTCGAGACGGTTGCTTTTGCGCAGCTCCGAGGACCAGTGGTGGTAGTAGAGGGGAAGGTTCGTCCGGAATTGGTCAAAGTTCGGGTCAAGCGCCAACCCCTGTTCGGTGAGCCGGATCGCCTCGTTGTAGTTCTTTCCCCGCGAGGCCAGTTCGATGGCCAGATTGTTCAGCGTGGCCTTGAAGTTTCCGAGAACCGTTTTGTTGTTCGGGTCGATCGCCAGAGCTTTCAGGTAGGCGTAGATAGCGCTGTCGAACTTGTTTTCCTGGTAGAAATCGACTGCCCGGTTGTAGTAGATGGTGGCGATGAACTGTACCGCCGTTACGGTGCGGGCCGGTTTCTTTCCGGAAAGGGCAAGCGCCTGTTCCGGTGTTGCCGGACGGCTGGCGTCGTCGGCCCCCTGCAGCGGAGCCGCCTTCAGCTCGCCTTCCGTCGCGGCGCTTTCGGAGGGATAAGCCGAGGTCGATTCAAGGTAGTTGACCTGGCGGATGAAATCCGCTTCCCGCGCGAGGAGAGCTGTTCCCGGCTGAGATTCCGGAATCGGAACCGGCCGGTCGGGCAGGAGCTCCCATTTCGGGCAGGTGGTTTCGATATCGAGATACGTGTTCCCGCAAAGGATACGGCTTTTGGCGTGTCCGGTCATTTCCAGCCCGTACGAAACCAGCCCCACATCCCCGGCCAGCGCGTTGAACAGGGCGGTCGCGCTCACGCAGTTGTAGGTGCCGGTCTGCAGGCACGCGGCGGCGCTCGAGAGGTTGAGGTCGTAAGAACCGGTCAGGATTTCGCGGTGAAGATATTCATAGACACGGCGGGCCTTTTCATAATCGTCTTCCGTCTCGCCGATTTCGTTCCGCAGGCGGGCGAGGTGATAGTCATAGATATCCCGGCAGACCGCCCGTTCCTGATCCGAGACGCCGTCGGCGATCAAAATTGCATCGACAAATCTCAGCTGGTTCCATTCTCCGTCGGCCGCGTCCGAAAGAAGGAGCCTTTCTCCTTCGGAAAGGTGGTTGATCAGGCAGACGAAGTACCGGTCCGGTTTCGAATCGCTTTCCGGGACGGCCGACGAAGCGAGTTTTTGCTGCACATCAGCGGTTTGCAGGGCCGGCGCGGGTTCCAAGACGGGAACGGTATCGGCGGGAGCCGTTGCCGCGGGGGGGATGAGAACCAGGTAAGAGTCGTCCGGAAACCGGAACGATTTGATGGACTCTTCGGAACGGAGCCCGAGAATGGCGAGTTTGCCGCGCGTCCGGAGATCGCCGTTGTTCGGTTCGCCCGAAACCAGTCCGGCCGTAAAGCCGAACGAGCAGAGAACCGCCAAAAGGAATGCCAGCTGTTTGTCTATTCTAAAGAGAGAGTTCGCGGTCAGATTCATTATGGCTAAAACGCGGCGGCGTTTTCAAAGCGGGTTGGAGGGAGGACAAAACGAAGGGCAGGCGCCCTTACTGTTACATACGTAATCTTACGTTACAATTTTCTTTTTATGGGGAAATCTTTCGAAAAATGTAAAAAATAACTCAAGTTTTGCCCTTTGCCTCTTTACCGCTTGTTGCTTTGCTTGCGGGAAAGACGCTATAGCTTTATTATAACCGATTTTTCTAATAAAGAGGCCGATATTTCTCTGTTTTATGCATTTTATTCATTTTAAATTTGAGCTAATGAATTTTAAACAAAATGGGGGATAAACCGATAATTCCGAATAAATCGCTCCCCGAATAACCGACAAGGATAAGGACGTAGTATTTTGTCTCTACAGGAAAGGTGCAGCATTCTATGAAAAGCGGCGCAAATCATTTGATCCGTTTTTATATCAGAAGACTCTCTCTTGCGGCGGCGGCTTTAATCCTGCTGGCTTCGGGCATGCCGGCCGGCGCGCAGCCCTATTCGTCGTCGAACAGCTGGGCTGTCAAGATGTTCGATGAGGCGGGGGGCGTCATGACCCGGAATTTCGGCGATTTGGCGCTTCACTCCGAGGCGGAACAGCGTTTCCAGTTCCGGAACATCTATAAGGAAGATGTGGTTATCCTGAGCGCCCAGTCGAGCTGCAGCTGCACGAATGTCACGGTTCCGAAGAAGGTGGTCAAAAGCGGCGAGATGGGCGAGATTGTCGCACGGGTTGACACTTCCGGAAAAGTGCACGTCGGAAAGCGGAAAGTCACGATTACCGTCCACTTCAACCGTCCCTACGCCGCCGAGGTTCAGCTCCACGTCAGTGCGATGATCCGCGCCGATGTCGTTTTTGATCCGGGCGTGGTCGAGTTCGGCAGTGTCGGGCAGGGGGTTCCGGTCACGAAAACCGTCTTCCTCCAGTATAATGGGCAGCTCGCGAATTGGCAGCTGGTCGGAATGAAGAAGAACAGCCCGTCGATCCGCGCCGAAGCAAAGGTCGTCTCGCGCACCGGCAGCCGGAAAACCTACAAGGTCGATGTTCAGCTCCTTCCGACCGCCGAGCCGGGATATATCAGCGACCTTCTCCGGTTCACGTCGAACGAAGCGGGGAGTCCCGGTATCTTTGTTCCGGTTCACGGCCAGGTCATTTCGGCCCTTTCCGTCAAACCGACCCATCTTCAGTTCGGGGTGATTCATCCGAACGAATCCGCGACGCGCAACCTGGTTGTGCGCGGATCCACCCCGTTCCGCATCCAGTCGGTACAGTCCGACGATCCGCGGATGCAGTTTAAAACGGCGAATCAGGAGAGTACCGTCCACGTGATTCCGGTGACACTGACCGCCTCGGCCGATGAGACCCCCGGCGAGTTCCGGAAGAGCATCAAGGTTAAAACAACGATTGCCGAACTTCCGGCGCTTGACATCGCCGTCTTTGGGATCATTTCTGGCGAGCAGCCGGTGAGCGAAGAGGAAAAGCCTCAGGAGACGGCTCTCACGGCTTCCCTCGGCGAGGCGCTCAGCGAATACCGCCAGGCCCAGTCCGGACCGGCGCTCGGCAGTTTTGACGATCTCACCCTTCCCGAAACACAGTCCGCGGCCTTCGTTCCGGTGGAGACTCAGGTCGCTCCTCCGCTCGACGCTCCTTCCCCCGCCGCCGGGAACGACTTGCCGATCCCCGCGCAGATCAGCCAAAAGTACAGCAACCGTTATCTGGCGGCGCAAAAGATCGAGGAATCTTCCCCGGAGGAACACCTGACCGGCGTCGACGCGCCCGCGGTCCCCTTCGAGCTGGACGAGCATAAGCCCGGCCGGGCTCCGGTTCAGGCGGGCACCGAAAACGCCCCGAGCCGTTCGGAAGGCGGGGAACCCGAAATCGGCGAACAGATCGCGGTCGATGATCCTCAGTCCGAAGAGGAGCAGGCCGGTCCCGCCGAAGTCGAGGTTGCCGAAAGCGGCGAGGCGCCGGCACCCGAAAAGGATCAGCCCGCCCCGGCCGAAGCTCAGACGTTCGCCCCGGCGAAACCGGAAACCCCCTTTGCAATCGATCCGGCGACCGGCAGCGATAAAGACGGCTGGTTCCCCGCCAAGAACGCCGCAGCTCCCCAAAAAACAGAAAACAAGAACGCCGCTGCTCCCCAAAGCGACCGGAAGAAGACCGCTTCCCCCGGCCGCTCTAAAGTGGCGGTGATCAAGAGCCTTTTCCTGAGGAATCCCGAGGTCAGGTAGGCGGGCTATACGCCCTACGGGACCGCCTGCGGCTCCCTTCGGAAATTTCCCTTGCAATTTTCCCTGCGGCGCTTAAAATGACATCATGCGCTGCGGGGGGGTCGCAGGGGAGATAACCGAAAGGAGAAAACCATGTCCCGACCTTTAAGTAAAGTGGCCCCCGAATGGTGGGACTACACAACGCTCGATCCGGAAATTCTGGCCGACGCGGCCAAACTGACCGAAAAATCACTTTTCAAACTTTCCCGTCCCGGTTTTACCGTTCACTACTACGACACCATCGAAGAGTTTTACGCGGCCGAAGCTCTCGAATACGTTGAAGCCTGGAAAAAGGCGACTGCCGACAATCCTGTCGGAATCTGCGGTCCGATCGGGCCGACCGAACAGCTTCCGATCGTCGCGCGGATTGTCAATGCGCTCGGAATCAGCCTCAAACACGCGCATTTTTGGGGTATGGACGAATGGGTCGAGGACGGCGTTCCGGTCGGAATGGACCATCCCCTTTCGTTCGCCAAAGCCGATTTTGAACTCTGCTTTAACCGGATCGATAAAAAACTCCGGATGCCGAAAGAAAATATCCATTTTCCTTCCGGCGACCTGAAAGCCTACACCCAAACATACAGCGATATCGTCTGCGATACAATGCAGGGGGGGCAGGGCGACACGAAACACTGGGCATTTAACGACCCGGTCCGCCGAAAGGGGAAGTACAAGGACAATCCTCCGACACCCGAAGAGTACCGCAAACTTTCGGCGCGCGTGACGGAACTCCATCCGATTACCATTCTTCAGAATGCGCGGACGAGCGGCGGCGGCTATGTGGCGAATGTGCCGAAATCGGCCGCGACCGTCGGTCCCGTCGAAACGTGGAAAGCCAACAAGGTCAGCATCTGGCAGGCGGGAACGCACGATAACCCGTTCGGAATGCGCCTTTCGGCGTGGATGATTGCCCGGAAGATTCCTGATTCGGCCGTTCCGATGTCCCTTCTGGCCGATCATCCGAATGTCCACTTCCATTATTACCGGCCCGCGATCAAGACGGTCGGTGCCGAGATGCACTAACCCCCCCGCGAAAAAAGGAAATCGAGAATGCCCACAGTATTAGGTCTGGCGTGCCATCCCGACGATATCGAGTTTGTGATGGCGGGAACGATGCTCCTTTTGAAGGACCGCGGCTGCGAAGTCCATTACATGAATATCGCCAACGGGTCTTGGGGAACGGCGAATCTCCGCCGCGAAGAGATCATCCGCGTCCGCCGCGACGAAGCCGCGGCGAGCGCGGCGCAAATGGGCTTTGTCTATCACGAGTCGCTCGTCGACGATCTGGACGTCTTCTACGACCGTCCGACTCTGACGAAGGTGATCGCCGTGGTCCGTCAGGTTGACCCCGACATCATCCTTCTGCAGTCGCCGGTCGATTATATGGAAGACCACCAAAATGCCGTTCGTTTGGGTGTGACCGCCGCGTTTTGCCGCGGCATGGTTAACGCGCCGGTCGATCCGCCGACTCCGCCCACCTTTAAAGACGTAACCCTTTATCACGGTCAGCCCCACGGGAATCTTGACCCGATGCGCCGTCTGGTCCGCGCCGAGCGTTATGTCGACATCTCTTCCGTTCTGCAGCGCAAACGCGAGGCGCTGGCGTGCCACAAGAGCCAAAAGGAGTGGCTTGACATTTCGCAGGGCTACGATTCCTACCTCGATTCGATGACCGAAGCCGCGGCCGGGGTCGGCAAACTCAGCGGGAAGTACCGGTATGCCGAAGGATGGCGCCGCCACAATCCGCTCGGCTTTTCGTCTTCCGATCTCGACCCCCTCGGCGAGCTCCTGGCCGATGTCTCGTGGGCCGATCCCGGTTACGCCGAATGGCTGAACCGGTAAAAAAACAAAAGCCTGTTATACCTGCTTGTCCGGCTCGATGTGAACCACCACATCGACGATCCCGTGAATCCGGCCCTTGATGGTCGCCGTCAGCCGGTGCGAGAGCGCGTGCGCTTTGAGCACCGGCATGTTCGGGTCGACATGAATCGAGAGGTCCGCCGCGAAATGTCCGCTTCCCAACGGGCGCGTCCTGATATCGTGGATCTTTTTGATTTCAGGGATTTCCTGTGAAATCCGTTCGATCCGGTCCAGAATTTCTTCGGTCTCTCCCTGGTCGATGAGTGTGTGCAGCGGATCGCGGAGAATTTCCCGGACCGAAAAAAGGATCAGGATGGCGACGACGATGGTGCCGACCGGGTCGAGAAATGTCCACTTCTGGCCGAAGGCCAGCACGGTGCCGACCGACAGAGCCGCCGGAATGGAGCTGAGCGCGTCGCTGCGGTGGTGCGCCGCGTTTGCGGCCAGCGCGGAGCTTTTTGCGCGATGCGCCGTTTTGAGTGTTACACGATAGAGCTGTTCCTTGACCGCGATCGAAACGATCGCGACAGCCAGCGCGATTCCTTTCGGGACGGGGATCGCGTTCCCTTCCGCGATTCCGTAAAGCGAGATCACCGCGTCGCGGATCAGTCCGAGGGAAACCAGCAAAAGCGCCAGCGCGATCAGAAGAGCGACAAGCGCCTCGATTTTGCCGTGACCGTTCGGATGGTCTTTGTCGGCGGGCCGCTGCCAGTAGCGCGATCCGATCAGCACCGCGGTATCCGTCGCCAGATCGGAAAGGCTGTGTACCGCGTCGGCAATCAGCACCCGGCTCTGCCCGAAAAAACCCGCGGCGAACTTGAGCGCCGAAAGAGCCAGGTTGGCGCCGAGTCCGAGCCAGGTGACGCGGCGTACCGCGCTGAGGGAGCTTTCCGCTTCATCGGTCATTGCGGTTTTCCTGTATTATAGAGGGCCGCGACTTCCTGTTTCGTCAGAAGACGGTACTCCCCCGGCGCCATTTCGGCCAGTTTGACCGGCCCGATCGCGATCCGCCGGAGAGTGAGAACCTTATGGCCGATCCGCGCGAGCATGCGGCGGATTTCACGGTTTTTCCCCTCGCGCAGCACGATTTCCAGAACGCTGCTCAGTGCGTGGCGCGATTTGATTTTAACCTCATCGGCCTGTACCACGCCTTCGGCAATGTGAATCCCCTTCTGAAGCCGGCGCGGCAGGTCCGGTTCCACCTGGCCGGCGACCAGCACCTGGTATTTTTTCGGCACCTCAAAACGGGGATGCGTGAGGTGTTCGGCAAACGCCCCGTCGTTTGTCAGCAGAATGAGCCCCTCGCTGTACTGATCGAGCCGGCCGATCGGGAAGACGCGCCCGAACTGTTCGGGGACAAGGTCGATCACACGGCGGCGCCCCTGCTGGTCGCGGTGGGTGCAGAGATACCCCTTCGGCTTGTTGACCGCCAGATAGACCGGGCGTGTTTTGGGGAGCGCCTCGCCGTCGACGCGAATCCGCTGGGTCAGCGGGTCGGCCCGGACGCCGAGTTCGGTCACAATCTTGCCGTCGACTTCGACCCGCCCGGTTAAAATCAGCTCCTCGCATTCGCGCCGGCTGCCGTATCCGGCCGCGGCCAGAATCTTTTGGATCCGGTGCCCTTCGGCGGCGGGTTCCGGCTGACGTGCTTTGGGGGAGGCGGGTTTTCCGCCGCCGGTCTCGGGACGCGCGAAGAGGGACCCGGCTTTCCGCCGCGCCTCGCCGATCGGACGGCGTTTGCGGCGCGCTTCGCCCCGGGAGGGCGAGAGCGGGCGGGGCCGGCCCGGCTTTTTGCCGCGTCCGTTATCATGATTTCGGGAAGGGGAATGGGAGCGTGTCATGGAGAACAAAATGCTTTTCAGAATGTGTTGCGAAACGGCTCAATCGCCGATTTTCCAGTTTTCGCGAATCCAGCCGGCGGATTTGACCCAGCGGAGTTTTCTGAGGCAATGCCAGCCCGAAAGAACCTGATGCGGGTTCGGCTGTCCGTGAAAGACCACGATTTTCGTTTCGGGACCGGGCGGTTTCGGTTCGCGGACCAGGCTGACCGGCAGCGGGCGGATCGAGTGGCGCTTGAAGCTCAGGCACCAGGGGTCTTTCCAGTAGTCGAGGATCCCTTTGCGCCGCATCGCCGCGGAAAGGAACGCCTGTTCGTTGCGGAACTCTTTTCGGATTTCGGAAAAGTGCGCCAGGAAGTGGTCAAGGACATCCTGGTGCCTGCCGATTTCGAACCGAAAGACCGACGAATTGCCGATCCATCCTCCGGAAAGATTCCAGTCGCGGATGATACGGAACGCGCCCGGTTCGCCGAAGAAAGGGTCGAGACTGCCGACGATCACCAGGTCGAGGTCCAGAAAAAGGGCGCGTCCTTCAAGATCGGCGAGCTGTTCCGCCAGCATGGTCAGTTTCCGCCAGCCGCGTTCCGGCAGAGAGGGGTCGAGAGGCAGTTCCGGCAGCGGCCGGACCTCGACCCTCGGATCGATCCCCTCGGCGTTTTCGGTAAAACAGACAAACCGGTGGGGCCGGGAAAGATGCCGGCGGACCGATGACGCCAGAATATTGACATACATGGGGTCGTAACGGGTCCCCCATTTCATACAGATAACGTTTTCCGTCGGCATCGTTCCTGCGGTATCGCGGTGCGGTTTACTCGAATTTTACCGGTTTGCCGGTCTTCGCCGATTCGTAAATGCCGGTGATCACCTCAACGCTCCGGCGCCCTTCGAGACCGTCGATCAGCGGTTTGCCTCCGGTCTCGATCGCCCGTATGACATCGGCGAACTGTTTGGCGTGCGGCTTGTAACTGATGGCCGCCGGGTCGGCCGCGCCGCCGCCGCCGGAGAGCTTTCCGGCCATCGATTCGAGGATCGCGGCGTCTTCTTCCTGCGCTTGCGCGAAATCCCACTTGATGATGTCTTCTTCTTCGATGACCGCGGAACCGGCGGTGCCGTGTATTTCAATCCGTTTCAGGTAGCCGGGATACGCCGCGGTTGTGGCTTCGATGGTGCCGAGCGCCCCGTTTTTAAAGCGGATCGAGGCCACCGCCGCATCTTCGACCTCAATCCGTTCGTGGGCTAACAGCCCGGTGATCGCGGTCAGTTCGGCGACCGGCCCCATCAGCCAGAGGAGAAGGTCAACCGAATGAATGGCCTGATTCATCAGCGCCCCGCCGCCGTCGAGCGCCCATGTGCCGCGCCAGTTACCGCTGTCGTAATACTGCTGCGTCCGGTACCATTTGACAATGGCATCGCCGAGGGTCAGCTTCCCGAAACGGTTTCCTTCGATCGCCTTTTTGAGCTGGATACTCGAGGGGTGGAATCGGCTCGGAAAGATGGTCGAAAGGGTCACACCCGCTTTGGCGCAGGCGTCAATGATTTGGTCGCAGCGCTCGAGCGTGACTTCGAGCGGCTTTTCGACAATGACGTGCTTCCCCGCCCGGGCCGCCATGACCGCCGGATCGAGATGGGCGCCGCTCGGCGTGCCGATCGTGACGATGTCGATCGCGGGATTCGCGAGCATCTCTTTGAGGTCCTGGTAGGGGGTCGCGCCGTTTTCTTTCGCGAGCTTCTCCGCGGCCTGGGGGAAGGTGTCGTAGCAGCCGATCAGCTCACCGCCGGCGGCCGCGATCGCCTTCGCGTGAAAACCCGCGATCATTCCGCAGCCGATAATTCCAAATCCCATCTTTTTCATCATGTAAATCTCCCGTTGTTGACTTGTGAACGGACTTAACAGATCCTTCGCGCCCTGAAATTATAGGATATTTTTCGAGAAATTTCACCCCCTGCCGAAGGGATGATTCTTTCGGCATAACCGTTATAAATGATGTTAAGGAGGGGGGTTTCCGGAAAGATTTGTTCAAACGTCTCCCCAGAACCTTGAGTAAAGCCGGAAATGACCCTATAATATAGGATATATAGGGGGGTCTCGGAATGTCTGCCCGCTTTTTTAAGGGGGAGCGTTCCGCCGGACAAGCGGGTACAAGCGATGAAAAAAACCATTTTTGTCATAGCGGCGCTCTTTTTTCTCGGCATATTCGGCATGCCGCCGGTTTTGCGGTCGGCCGAAACTCCGGCACCTTCTTCGGACGAGCTCTACGGTCAGGGGGTCTATCTCTTTTTTAACGGCCGGTACGACGAATCCGCCCCTTATTTCAGCCGCGCCGCGGAGGCTGATCCCGATAATCCCGCGAACTACTATTTCCTCGGGCTTTTGCAGTGGCGCATGGGCCGCAGCGAAGAAGCCGCGCGGCTGTTTACCAAAGGCGCCGAAGCCGAACAGACTCCCCAGGGCCGGCTTGCCGATATTCCCGGCCATCTGATTCGTATTCAGGGGAATGAGCGGGCCTTCATCGAAAAGATCCGCAGCGAGGTTTCGCGGTCGTACCAAGAAAAAGAGCGTCTGCGCCGCGAAGCGCTTTACGGCAGCGATATCCAACAGCAGCGCCGCCGCCTTGCGGCGAGTCTCGCCGCCGGAGAGGCGCAGCCGCAGGTTTCTCCGGCAGACGCGAATCTCCCCTCGGTTCCGCCGATCCGTCCCCTTTTCACCCCCGAGGTTGACGGCTACATCTCCGAGGAGCTGGCCAACGCCGACAAGGAAGGCTTCATCAATCTCCAGAAGGATGAGCGTCTCGACGAAAACGGCAACATCGTCAAACTGGACTATCTTTCGACAGAGGCAAAAAAACGCGCCGAACGCCGGAGGACCGTTGCCGAAGACCGGCGTATCGCCAAAGAGACGTTCGTCGATGTTTTTGATACCGAGAACACCTCTTCGGACAACACCACCTTCGACGGTCAGCGCGCATCCGGAACGATGCCGAAACCGAAAAAGAAGGAATAGTTCGCTGTCCGGCTTCGGAACCGTGAGCGCTCTCCCGGCGCAAAGAGCGTCATTTAAGGTCTTCGCGATGCGTTTTATCACCCTGCGGGAACCGCTCTTTTTTTTCGCACTTTGGGGAACACTTGCGCTTTTCTTCGGTTCCGCGGGCTGCCGGCCGGGCGTTCCCGCCCCGTCGGATGAACATTATGTTTTGGTTACGGTTCCCCCGATTGCCGGACTTGTCGGCGCCGTTGCCGGGGATACCTGCAGTGCCGTTGTCCTTGTTCCTCCCGGCAAAGAGCCTGAAACCTTTTCTCCGACTCCTTCGGAAATGCGCGGAATCGCGCGCTGTTCCCTTTTTTTCCGTGTTGGTCTTCCGTCCGAGGGGCCCGTCCTTGCCCGCCTGATGAGCCTGAATCCGCAGCTCCGAACCGTTGACCTCAGCGAGGGATTGCCGATCACCGTTGATGCCCGGGAATCCGATGAGATCGAGCCGGAGGCAGAACACGAAAAAGAGGGGCATCGCCACGGGGGGATGGATCCCCACATATGGATGAGCCCTTCAAATTTGGAGGCGATGGCGACAACAATCGAAAAGACGCTCTCCGAAACCTTTCCCGAAAACCGCTCTCTCTACCAAGAGAGGACAAACCGGTTTATCGGGGCGGCTGAGGCACTTAAGCGGGAAACCGCCGAAAAACTTGAGGGGAATCCGAATCCGGTTCTCTATGTCTTCCATCCCGCCTACGGTTATTACTGCGCCGAGTTCGGCTGGCGCCAGCGGGCGGTCGAGGCGGGGGGGAAGGCTCCCAAATCGAAAGAGTTTGTCGAACTGGTCCGCCAGCTGAGCCGGGAAGACGCCAAGACCGTCTTCATTCAGCCGGAGTTCAGCCGAACGGCGGTTGAAAAACTGGCCGCGGAGCTGAATTTGAACATTGAGGTTCATTCGCCGCTGGGGGAAGATCCCCTCGAAAACATCCGGACGCTGACCGATGCCCTTGCGCGCGAGTAGGCGTACCCCCTCGAAAAAATTTTCCCGCCTGCTATAATTATAGTGGGTCGGGGTCGGAACAGAAGAGTGAAACAGGGGCTTTCGCAGAGGCCGCCGCGCAGACCGAAAAGCTGTGCTTGGGGTCCGGGCGCTCTCGAACCCGTAAGATATGGTTTACCGAACATCTTTGTTGGGAGAAGAAAATGACATTCAACCGAGTTATGGTCTTCAGCGCCGCGTTTGTCGCGGGGGTTCTTCTTTTCGCGGGTTGCCAGAAGAAAGAGATCGTCGAAGTTACCGACGGTGAAACCACGGCCATCAGCGGCGCCGATACCGAGGCTGCGCCCGCCGAAGAAGAGATCGATCTCGAAGAGATTCTCGTGATTGACGCTCCCGAAGAGGCCGACGGCGCGACGACGGGCGACGAAAGCTTCTCGGGCGCCACCACCGGCGACGAGTTCCAGTTCGACAGCGCGACGACCGGCGGTGATTCCGAGGCCGTCAATATCGATGTGATCGAAGACGAGGCCGAGACCGCTTCTTCGGCGGTCTCTCTTCCGTCCGCTTTTTTTTTTAACATCTGAAACTTTTCCTTCTTACGCGGCGGCTTCCGGGGGGAAACTTCCCCCGATGGCCGATATGGAAGCCCAGTTCACGAAGTTTTTTTCCAAACTTGACCGTGACCTGGAAGATCTTTCCTTAGGCGGAGATTTTCAAGACGCGGCGGGGAATCTGATGCGCGATGCAAACGTGCTGATTCTCCTCGCGATGGCGATCGGTCAGTCCGACGAGCCGGGGAAAATGAAACCGGCGGCGGCGCTCATGGTGCGCGACGGCAAGGCCATCCTGGCGGCGGCCGATTCCGATGCCGCGGCCGCCGCAGTGAAGGCGATGCAGTCCGACCTGAACGGGTCTTCGGCCGATCCGGTTGTCTGGGAAAACGCCGTGCAGCTTTCCCCGCTCATGGCCAAGGTTGTCCCCTCGCTGACAACCGAGATCAAACGCCTGAGCAAAAATGAGAAAACGCTTCTCCGCGCCGGGAACGTCGACAAAGTTGCCGGTGACGCCGCCGCGCTGGCGGTCGTCGCGGCGGGGAGCCGTCTGAGTGTTTCCGAAACGTCCGCGCCCGGCCAGGAGGCTCTCTGGAAAGATTGCTGCGATCATTTCTGCGCGGCGAGCCTGAAGGTGAACGAGACGGCCCGCGCGCTCGAAAACGGCGGCGCGTTCGCCGATTATTCTGCCGCGCTGAAAGAATTGGAAGGCACATGCACCGTGTGTCACGATAAGTTCAGCGGCGCCAAATAAACGCTTCGCAAGAAGATTAGAGAGGAGACGGATCATGTCCGCCGAAAAGGCCAAACTTCTATACGCCGGCAAAGAGATCGAGCTTCCTGTTTACGACGGGACAGCGGGCGACCACGCCATTGATATTACCTCTCTTTATGCCCAGCACGGCCTGATCACCTACGATCCTTCGCTCGGCAATACGGGCATCTGCCAAAGCCAGATCACCTATATCGACGGCGAAAAGGGGATCCTTCGCTATCGCGGGATTCCGATCGAGCAGTTCGACCGCCCGAAACCGAATTTTATCGAGGTTGCCTGGATGCTGATTTTCGGGCGCCTTCCCAACAAAGACGAACTGGAGCTGTTCCGCGACACCCTGACCAATCACGAGCTTCTTCATGAGGGGATCAAAAACCAGTTTCAATTCCTGCCGGCGAAGGCTCCTCCGATGGCGATCCTCTCGTCGATGATCAGCATGATGGCGTGCTATTACGATGAGTTTCTTTCCCCCGAAGACGAACCGGTCTTTCTCGAAGGGGTCTCGCGCCTGATCAGTAAAATCCGCACAATCGCCGCGTTTACGTACCGGCGGGCGATGGGGCTGCCCTTCATCTATCCCGATCCCGCCCTTTCGTATTGCAGCAATTTTCTGCATATGATGTTCTCGCTTCCCTACAAGCAGTACGAGGTAAAGCCGGAAATCGTCGACGCGCTGAACCTGGTTCTGATTCTGCACGCCGACCACGAGCAGAACTGCTCGACCAGTGCGGTGCGCGTTGTCTGCTCGTCCCGGGCCAACCTGTTCGCTTCGGTTTCGGCGGGGGTCAACGCCCTTTGGGGGCCGCTGCACGGCGGCGCGAATGTCAAGGTCATGGAAATGCTCGATTCGATCTACCGCGGACGCCGCGCTCCGCGCGAGTGTATTGCCGCCGCGAAAGACAAAAACAACCCGTTCCGCCTTTTCGGTTTCGGCCATCGGGTGTACCGCAACTACGATCCCCGTGCCAAAATCCTGAAGCGGGCGTACGAACGGGTCTGTAAGATTCAGCGAATTTCCGATCCGCTTTTGGAGATTGCCCACGAACTCGAAGAAGCCGCCTTAAAGGACGATTACTTCATCGAGCGGAAACTTTATCCGAACGTCGATTTTTACAGCGGCATTCTGCTGCGCGCGATCGGCATTCCGACAAATATGTTCACCGTCATGTTTGCGATCGGGCGTTTGCCGGGCTGGATTGCCCAGTGGAAGGAGCAGCACGAAAATCCGACCGCGAAGATCATTCGTCCGCGCCAACTCTATCTCGGGAATCCCGAAACCGATTACGTTGAAATCTCCGAGCGACAATGACGCGCCGACCGGCGGAAATCACGAAGAGACTCTCCGGTTCTCAGATGCCGGCCTCGAAATCGAGGCCGGCGCGTTTGATTTTCTTCCCCCGTCGGAGGCGCCGGTAACCGAACTCCCCGTTATCGAGCCGGAAATCACCCCCGATGACCCGCTTTCCGAGCGTTTAGAGGCGGCTTTCACGCAGGGGAGTGAAGTTGAGCTGAAAACCCTTTTTGCCCGTCCTCCCTGGTATAAGCGATTGGGGGAAGAACTTCTTTCGCGGCGCGGGATCGGATCTCTGGCAAGTCTTCTTATCCATCTGCTTCTTTTGATTCTTTTGGCGGCGTGGGGGCTTACAGTGCGGAACGGTTCTCACGGGGATCCCCTGCAGGCCGGATTTTCAGACGATGCGGAACTTTCCGGGCTCGACGAGATCGGTTTCGAGCCGGAACCCGCCGCTCTGGATATCTCTCCGCCTTCTCCCGACGATACCTCTCCGGAATACCTGCCCAAGGACAGTACGTCTGCTTCTTTCGTTCCCGAATCGCTGACCTCGGAGACGATTCCCGACCTGGCCGCGCTTGAACATCAATACACAGACGGCACCGAAGAGATCGAGACCGGCAGGATTTCGGGCTATGGCAAGGCCACCTCGGGCCGCACGGCCGCGGTCCGCCGCCACGGGCTCCCCGGCAGGGAGGGGGATACGACCGATGCAAGCGAGGCGGCCGTCGAAGCGGGGCTGGCGTGGCTGGCGGCGCACCAGCTGCCCGACGGGGGATGGTCTTTCGATCTGACGGCGGCCGACGATAACGGCGACCAGGGGGAATGCCAGGGAAAATGCTCGAACTGCTATGCGACCTCCGGCGCGGGACAGATGGTCAACGGGATGTACCCTTACAGGATGGCGGCGACGGGGATTGCGCTTTTGGCGTTTCTCGGCGCCGGTTACGACCATCGTACTCCCGGCCTCTACCGGGAAACAGTTGACGCGGGAATCCGGTATATCAAGTACAGGGCCCGAATGACGAAAGTCGGAGTCGATTTTCGGAATTTGGGGGAACGTTACGGAATGTACACCCAGGCGATCGTCGCGGTGACGGTTTGCGAAGCGTATGAGCTGACCGAGGATCCGGAACTCAAGTCGCTGGCCCGCGACGGGGCGCTCTTTATCATCAATTCCCAGCGCGACGACGGCGGATGGCGGTACGAGGGAGCGGCCGATTCGCAGTTTTTCTCTTATATCCCGGGGGACACCTCTGTTTCGGGATGGCAGATGCTCGCGCTCAAATCGGCCGTTTCGGCCGGGTTTGAATGTCCTCCCGAGGTTTTTTACAAGGCGGGGCTTTTTCTTGACACCGTTCAGTCCGAAGAGAACACTCTTTACCGTTACCAGGCGAGAACACATGAGCCGGTCCCGAAGATGTGGGGCACAACGGCTGTCGGGGTTCTCATGCGCGAGTACCTCGGCTGGAAACGGAACCGGCGCGATATGAAGCAGGCCACCAAACGCCTGGCGGGCTGGTTCGACGAGATGTATACGAACTGGAAGTTCGCGAAAAAGGGAGCCGTGGAAAACCGGGACGGCGAACCGATCGTTACGGAAGGCCGGTTCCGCTACAACCTTTACTTCGCCTACTACGCTTCCATCGCACTGCACCACACCGGCGGGCCGATTTGGCATAAAACTTACGCGAAAACCCGAAACTTCCTGATCGAAACCCAAAACCAAGGGAACCCCAATCCGCACGAGAAGGGGAGCTGGCTCTTTTACGACAGGTATCTCAACGACGGCGGCCGCCTTTTGAATACGGCCATTTCCGTGCTGATCCTCGAGACGCCTTACCGTTATCTTCCGATGTACAAGTAGCGGAACCGTACCGGGCGGCGAAAAACGCGCTTTTCCCCGGCTTTCCTATCCTTGACCGTTTGCCTGTCCGGCGTTTCGGACTATACTGGAACTGATGGTACTGAACACTTTTTCAACCGCCGCGCGAACGTTTTTCCGAAAGCTGAACGGCTGTTTGTCCGGCATTCCTTTAACCGTTCTTCTCGCTCTTCCGCTCCCGGTCCCCGGCTCAGAAGCCGGAGAGCCGCAGCGCCATGAATATCTGCGCGAAAAGATGGCGGTGCCGGTACGGGTGATTTTCTACACCGATTCCCCGGACCTGGCCGATGCCGCCGCCGAAGCCGTTTACCGGCGGTTCGATGAAATCAATGCGGTGATGAGCGACTATGATCCGGAAAGCGAAATTGTACGGGCCTGCCGCGAAAGCGCCCGGACAGGGGAGCCGGCCGAAATCAGCGAGTCTCTTTACCGTGTCCTGAAACGGGCGCGCGAGGTGGGAGACCTGACCTCGGACGCCTTCGATATTTCCGTCTCCCCGATCGTCAAACTCTGGCGGCGGAGCCGCAGAATCGGCCGCCGTCCTCCCGAGGATTATCTGCGGCGGGCTCAGGCGCTTGTCGGCCCCGATAAGTGGGAACTTCTCGAGTCGGAAAGCGTTCCCCCCCGTTACGCGCTGCGCGTTCTCAAAGAGGATGTCCGGCTCGACCTGGGGGGAATTGCCAAAGGGTACGCCATCGATGAGGGAATCCGCCTGCTTGGTGAACTGGGAATCAGATCGGCACTGATCGATGCCGGCGGGGATATCCGCGTCTCGGCCCCTCCTCCCGAAGCCGAAGGGTGGATGATCGGCGGGCTTTCTCTCGAGAAAGAGGGGAAAGCGGCTTACTACCTGCCTCTGGCCGGCGCGGCGATGGCGACAAGCGGCGATATGTTCCAGTATCTGGAGATCGGCACGGTCCGCTACTCGCATATCATCGACCCGCGAACCGGCGAGCCGCTGACAACCCGTTCGACCGTCACCGTTTTGGCTCCCGACGCGGCCACCGCCGATGCCCTCGCAAGCGGAATCAGTGTTTTAGGGCCGGAAGAGGGGGTGAAGCTCGCCGGCTCGATTCCGGGGGTTGAGACGATCATCTTCACGGCTTCCGAAGACGGAGCTCTGCCCCGGGTCTTCGCGACCGGCCGATTCCTCCGAATCCGGGAGGAATTCCTTAAAAAAGCGGGGAAAACCGACTAGGTTTCCTCTTTTATCGGGCCTTCCGAAGACGATTCCGAAAGCCTCTTTGCGGCCGGGCGCTTCTTGACAGAAACCCTTTGCCGCTGTAAAATTATCATTGTTATAACGGTTCTCCGGCCGCGCCTTTCGGCGAGCGAATCTCGCGAGTCAGAAGCAGGCTGTCTGGCGGGACGGCCGTTTTGATGGCGAGCGGCCCCGCCGCCGAGTCTTCCGGCAGCCGGTTCTCTTTTACGGGGGATCCGCGCACGGGACAGACTTGATTCCCAAGCGGGAGCCGTAAACAATTTGGTACGCCGCCGCTTCTTCCTTCTCTTTTCGAAAGAGAAACGGGTGAGGCACTCCGCGGCGCCCTTTTATGGAAAAAATCGAAGAAGCTAAGCTGCCGATCCCCGACCGCTTTATTCTCCAGAACATCTTTGGAGCAAGCGACGAATATCTTCGGGTGATCCGCAAATCGCTTGGTGTACGTGTTACCCAAGACAACGACTCTCTGGTCATCCGAGGAACCGAGCCCGGTTCGGCGGCCAAAGGGGCGCGTCTGATCGACGGTCTTTGGAAAACGGTCAAGTTTCGCGGCGGGGCGCTCGCGCTCGACGATGTTCTCCGCGCCCTTTCCGAGGTTGAGCAGGACCGTCCCATTTCGCGCTTAACCCCGATCGAGGTTTACGGGGGCAAAAGGATCAGCCCGCGTACCGCAGGCCAGGCCGATTACGTTGCGATGCTCCGCCGGAAAGAGGTTGTTTTTTGCTGCGGGCCCGCAGGGACAGGGAAAACCTATCTGGCGGTTGCCTGTGCGGTCGAAGCTTTGCGGAAAGACGCGATCAAAAAGATCGTTCTTGTCCGTCCTGCGGTCGAAGCGGGCGAGTCGCTCGGTTTTCTGCCGGGGGATCTCAGCGACAAGGTCAATCCTTATCTGCGTCCGCTTTTCGACGCTCTCGGCGATATGATTCAGCCGGAAATGCTGGCGCGTTACCGCGCCGAAGACCGCATCGAGGTGATTCCGCTGGCCTATATGCGCGGCCGGACCCTCAATAACGCTTATATCATTCTCGACGAGGCGCAAAATACGACCGTGGCGCAGATGAAAATGTTTTTGACCCGTATGGGGGAAGGTTCGCGGATCGCGGTATGCGGAGACGCTACCCAGGTCGATCTTCCTGTTCATAAAAAGAGCGGCCTGGCCGACGCCCTTGTCCGGCTTCGTCAAATTCACGGTATCGGGCAGGTGACTCTTTCCGGCGCGGATATTGTCAGGCACGATCTCGTACAAAAGATTGTTCGCGCTTATGAAGAGCAGGACGAAAGTTCACCGACAGCGAGGGAAACGATCTGATGTTTGGACAATTCCGCAGTAAACGCGATAACTACGTCGCCGCCAAGATTCCCAAGACGGGGGTCTTCGAGCGGGTGCAGACGTATCTCAGAGATTTCTGTCTGGTCAAACGCGTTATTGTCTGCTCTCTGACCTCATTGGTTCTCTGTCTTGTGGCCCGGGCCTGGGATCCTCCGTTTGCTTTTATCGGCGGCTCCCGTCCGAACCGCGATATCGTCTGTATGGTGCCGTTCAAGGTCGAAAACACGTCGATGACGCTCGAAGACCGCCGTTCGGCACGTTTCGACACGCCCCACGTTTACGTCAACGACCCTCAAAAACTGGCTCAGTTTAAAGAGGTGCTGGTCAACCGGGTCAAGTCCATCCTGACCTCAACCACATTCGAGGCGATGTCCGATGACGAAAAAGCCGCCTGGCGTCTCTTTCTGAATCCTGAAGCCGATGCGGTTCAAGCCGAAGACGCCCTGCACAAGTTCAAGGAGACTCTCGCCGAAGATCCGGAGCTGAAAGCTTTTAAAAACGCGATCGACAAGGCGTTTCAGCCTTACGCCGCCAACGGAATCCTTCTCAGGCTCCATCCCGCCAAAGAGGGGAACCAGGAGACCATCCGCATTTACAATACCGACGCTTCGCCCGCCGAGGCGCGCGAGGTTCCGGCCCGCGATGTCCTGGTCGGAAATATGTACCAGATCAAAGACAGCCTCAACTGGGACTATTCCAAAGAGGTTTCGGAACTGATCTTTAACTGGATCAAAAAGTGTGCCGAGGCCGATTTTGTCGATCTAACCCTTCCGAACCTTTCGACCCTTACCGAAGACCGGGACGCCACCCGCAAAGCCCAGGATGAGGCGGAAAGCCGGGTACCGCCCCACGAAATCGAGTATGAGCCCGGAAAGATGATCGTCCGCGGCGGCGAACTGATCAACGACGACATTCTTCAGCTCCTTTACGAGGAGCACCGCGCCTTCGTGAAGGAGCTGAAGTTCCGTTCGGAACTGCGCCGCGCGCTCGGCTTTTTTATGGTGGTCTTTGCGGCGACATTCCTTATCAACATTATCATCTTTTACTTTGAACGCCGGCGCCAGAGCGGGCGGGAAGGGGAGATCAAGACCTCTGTTTCCGTCTATTTCCTGATGGTCCTCGTATTGCTTCTCGGAGAAATCCTGCAGCATTACACATCGGGGGAATACGGACTTCTTGAAATGATTCCCCTTCTGATTTTCACACAGGTGATCACCATTGCCTTTTACTGGGAAATCGGATTCATTATCAGTCTCCTGCTGGTCCTCATTCTTTCGATTTCGAGTACGAACGACATTGCGCCGTTTTTGGTGATGACGGGCACAATGACCCTTTCCGCCTTTTTGACGCGGAATGTTGAGCAGCGTACCGGAGTGATCTGCCGGTCGTTGGCGATTATGCCGATCACGTTCCTGATTTCGGTCGGTGTCTCCTTTCTCGAAACCTGTTCCCTCCCCTTCGAGCTGCTCAAGAGCGCCGCGCTGAACGCCATTTATGTTTTTGCGGCATCGGTCATTACCGAGGCGGTTCTGCCGGTTTTAGAGCGGTGTTTCGGCATTCTGACCCCGATGCGCCTTGTCGAGCTGGGGAACCCCTCGCATCCCATCCTGCAGGAACTGAACGCCAAAGCGCCGGCAACCTACAATCATTCCATGGCAACCGCCATGATCGCCGAGAATGCCGCCAAAGAGATCGGCGCGCAGACGAGGCTTGTCCGCGTCGGCGCCTATTTTCATGATGTCGGCAAAGTGATCCGGCCCGAATACTTTACCGAGAATCAGCTTCCGGGCGTGAACCCGCACGATTCCCTCAAACCGAAAAAGAGCACCGAAATCATCATTTCGCACGTTAAAGACGGGGTGAGCATGGCGGAAAAGAACTACAACATGCCGCGGCAGATCGTCGATTTGATCCGTCAGCATCACGGTACTTTTCCGGTCTCTTATTTCTACGACAAAGCCCGCGTTGAGTGCGAACGCAGCGGCGAACCCGAAATTTCGATCGATGAGTTCCGGTATCCCGGTCCGATTCCGCAGTCGAAGGAAGCCGCGATTCTGATGATTGCCGACGCGTTCGAAAGTGCGAGCCGGAGCATGAAGGATGCCGATAAGGGGAATCTCCGCAATATGCTTCACAACATTGTGCAGCGGCGGATCCAGGACGGGCAATTTGACGAATCCGGCCTGACGCTCGGCGAAATCCAGAAGATCGAAAAAAGCATTCTCGGTTCGGTTCTGGCCATGAACCACCAGCGGATCAAGTATCCTGACCAGAACGGGCCGAAGAAAGATTAAACCTTTCTCCTGCGGCAGAACAGGAATCCTCTTGTGAACGGCGTACGGATTGAAATCGACAACGAATCGAACCTGGTTCCTTTCGACGGGGAGCGGACGGCGCGGCTTCTGCGTCAAATCCTGGCAGATGCCGGGATCGAGCGCGGTCTGCTCGAAGTGTCGATTATCGACGATCCCGCGATTCATCGGCTCAACGTGCAATTTCTCGGCCACGATTATCCGACCGATGTGCTGGCGTTCGAGCTGGAACGCGACAGCCGGTCCGCCCTTCTCGAAGGGAATGTGATCGTCAGCGACCAGACCGCGCTTGAACGGGCCGCCGACTACGGCTGGCCCCCCGAGCATGAGCTTCTCCTTTACATCGTACACGGCACACTTCATTTGGTCGGCTACGATGACCACGCGCCCGAAGACGAACGACTGATGCGGGCGAAAGAGCGGGAGTATCTGGCGCGGCTTGGGATTTCGGCCATTGCCGGGGCCGACGACCTCGGAAAAAAAGAAGACTAAGCGGCTTATCGCAGCTTAGTCTTCCGGATAACACGAATCACGCCGGCCCGCTATTCGATCGAGTATTCCTCGGCGAGGTGGGTCAGGTTCTCGACCTGGTTTTCGGTTAAGGTTCCTTTTCGTTCAATATCGATCTTCGCCTCGCGCCCCGTGGCCTTTTCGCGCGCCGAAACCGAGATTCGTCCGGACTTATCGAACGCGTACGTGACTTCGACGAGCGTCCCTTTGGGGAGATTGGGGGGAAGATCGGTGATCCGGCATTTGCCCAAAAGGGAACAGGCTTTCGGATCGGGCGCGTCCCCTTCGAGCACCTGAATCGAAATCCGCTCCTGATTCTCCTTGTTGGTTTTGAATGTGCGCGTGAGCGAGAAGGGGAGCGCGGTGTTTTTCGGAATCATGATGTTGTTGACCACCTGCCCCTTCGCCGGGTCGGTCGCGACGACTCCGAGCGCGTGGGAATTGACGTCTTCCTGATGAATATTCTTCAGCAGTTTTTGGATGCGGTCGGTCAGTTTTCCGTTCGGATTGTATTTGGCTTCCAGAATCGCCGCGTGGATTGCGGCGCCTTTGGCCACGGCGGTGTGCGGGTCGAGATCGGGGCTGACATACGGCTTGACTCCCGTGAGCTTTTCGAGCATGGCCGGAACCTGGGGCATCAGGGTCGAGCCGCCGACAAGCACAATCGCGTCCAGCTGCGCGAATTTCATATCGGCCTGCTCCAGAACGAACTCCGTTGTATCGCAGGTGCGCTGCAGCAAATCCTGGGTGAGCTCTTCGAACAGTTCGCGCGTGACCGGCACCGCAAGGCGGTTCCCCTCGTATCGGCACACGATGTTGGTGCTCGGTTTGGCGGTCAGCGCGATTTTCGCGGTATCGCAATCGTTCCGCAGAATTTGAAGCTCCTGCGGCGATTCCGAAGGATCGGCGCCGAACTTTTCCTTAAACAGTTTGCAGACATAGCGCGCCAGGCGGTCGTTCCAGTCGACACCGCCGAGCTTGACATCGCCGTCGGTCGAGATGACGCGGAAATGATTCCCGTTATATTCAACGAGGGTGGAGTCGAATGTTCCGCCCCCCAAATCGTAGATGAGGACCCGGCGTGACTTTCCGTCGGGCATTTCGTGACCGAGTTCTCCCCGGTGCCACGCATACGTCAGGGCCGCGGCGGTCGGTTCGTTAATGATGTCGATGACATTGAGCCCGGCAATCTTACCGGCGTCCTGGGTCGCTTTGCGCCGCGAGTCGTTAAAGTAGTACGGCACGGTGATGACCGCGTTGGCGATCGGCCCGAGGATCCTTTCGCCGTCCTGCTTGAGTTTCCGCAGGATGAGCGACGAGATAAACTCAGGGGTGATTTCGTGACCGTCAAATGTCCGCTTGTAGCCGACATCCCCCATCTTCCGTTTAATCCGTTCAACGACGTTTTCGGGGTCTTCCATCGCCGCACGGTTCCGGTTCGGACCGACGACGACATGTTTGGTTTCGGTCAGCAGAATCAGGCTGGCGGTTTCGATATCGCCGTCTTCATTCTGAATCGGAACCGGTTCGCCGTCTTCGTTGATTTGCGCCAGCGCAGAAAAAGTGGTTCCTAAGTCGATCCCAACTGTATTTCCGGGTAAAAATTCCATTGGACTCTGCAGGTCTTCGCGTTACGGCCGGCATGCGCTCCGGCCGAAGGGTTAAGTAACAGAAATTCCTTCCCCGCCTCGGGTGCCATCCTCTCCATATTAACGAAATCAAAACGAAAATCAAGCGGTGAAGGCCGCATCGGAAGCGCCGGAACGTTTCTCAAAAGGGAGACGAAGCCGCGGAAGCGGGTTAAGGGTCTTCCCGGCCGCCGCTGTTCCGGCAGAATTGCTCGTAACCGAGGCGTTCGACAGGGGTTCCTTTAAAGAGCGTTTCAAATTCTTCCGGAGTCAGGTCGAGCGGAACCTCCTGGCGAGGGGGAATATCGGGATTTTTCGGGCAGACCCGCCGACAGAGATCGCAGCCGAAAGGGAATTTTTTGAGGAACCGCGCGATTTCCCGGGGAACCTCTTCTCCGCGGTATTCAATGCTCCAGTAGTTCAGGCATTTCGACGCGTTGAGCGTCCGGTCTTGATTGAACGCGCCGGTGGGACAGGCTTTTTGGCATCGGGTACAGTCCGCGCACGGGTCCCCATGCGGGGACGCGGCGGGGAGATTGACAAACGCTTCGGCCGGAATGGTCGTCAGCAAAAAACCGAGAAAGAATTCGGTCCCGAGCCGGGGATGAAGCAGCAGCGAGTTTCGGGCAATCGTTCCGAGCCCCGCGCGGGCGGCCCACTCCTTTTCGAGCAGGGGCGCGGTATCGACCGCGACCCGGAACTTCGCATCCGGAAAGCGGGGGGCAAGAACCTGAGAGAGTTCCCGAAGCCCGCGGCGCAAGAGAGTGTGATAATCTGTACAGACCGCGTAGGGGTTGACCGTTCCATGGGGGCGCTCTTTTTCCTCGGGAACCGGCCGCGTTTCGGTTTTCCGAATCCGCGCCAGCGAAAGCGCCGCCGCCAGGAGCGTTTTGACACCCGGGAGAACCGAATCGGGGTGTCGCCGCGCATCGCGGCGTTTCGCGAGCCACTGCATTTCACCCGCCTGCCCCGAGTCGACCCAGTCGGAGTAGATCGGCCAGGTTTTCGACTCCGTGGCCGGGACGATTCCCAGATCATCGAGACCGAATTCGAGCGCGCGCTGTTTGAGATCGGTAAAGTCGATGCTTGCCATGATTTTACGGCCAGTCGGTCCCCCCTTTGCTGAAGGGGTTGCACCGGAGAATGCGCCACGCTCCCTTTAAAGAGCCGCGCAGCGGCCCGTATTTTTTTACCGCCAGAATAAAGTACTCGCTGCATGTCGGCCGAAACCGGCAGTTCGGCCCGAGCATCGGACTGATCGCCGCCTGATAGAACCGGACCAGCAAGATCAAAAGGGAGCCGGTCTTTTCGGAGAGAAACTGAAACACACGGGTCATATCAATTTCAAGCCCAAAGAAACCGCTCTCGGAGATCGGAAAGATTAAGGAGTCTTTTTTTCGAACCGTTTCGCGGCGACGGCCGCCAGTCGGATCAGCGAAGCCGCGATTACCGGGTAAGGGGGAACCTCGTCGAGCCGGTTTGGGATCACGACAATGTCGGCCGAAAGGGGGAGGGAAGGGCGGTTGCGCCGAAACGCTTCGCGCACCCGCCGTTTCCACAAATTCCGCACGCAGGCTTTGCCGACTTTCCGCGAGACGGAAAGGCCGAGCCGGGTGATGTCCAGATTGTTCGGGCCGAGGCAGAGCGTCATCACGCCGTCGCGAGCGCGGTTCCGCGCGGCATAGACCGCACGAAACTCCCCAAGACGGCGGAGATGATACTTTTTGCCGAACTTTTCGTTAGCCTGTTGATTCACACGAAGATCGAATTTTAATTCGACGCGTTTTTCACGGCCACGTCGATCTTCCCCATCAGCTCCATCGGTTCGCAGCCGACGATCTTGTCGACCGGATTGCCGTCGACGTAGATGCGCACATCGGGGATACTCGGAATATCGAGCTGCTGTGCGAGCTCGCCGTGTTCGTCGACATCGACCGAGAAGAACGAAACACCGTCCGATTTATACGATTCGGCCATCCGTTCGAGGTACGGGCCGAGTTTTCGGCACGGTCCGCACCAGGTCGCGTTAAAATCGACGACAACGATCTTGGCCGAGGCGATCGCCTTATCGAACGATTGGCCGGCGGCCAGAACCTTGACGTTCCCGTCGGCGCCGGGGAAAGTGTCATCGGCGGCATCGGACGTTTCGGCGGCCTGCTCTTCCGGGCTGTCGGCGTTCTGCTGCATGTCGGCCTTGTAAGCGTCGACCGCCGTCGGCTTTTCCGCATCCGCGGCCGGCGCTGCGGGTTCGGCGCTTTTCTTTTCCTTCGCGCAGCCGCACCACAGAGGAAGCGCCGCCAGGGCGAGAAGGAGGATTCCGGTTTCGAACGTCAAGGTCAATTTGCTTTTCATCATTTTCTCCTTCGGTTTACGGATAGGACAATCCGGTTCAGCTGAATGTTACGCGCCGTATTTTCCAAGACGTCCGGCGTGCGCCATCGCCAGGGACATCAGATAGATTGCCTGGAAATGCCCCAATCCGCCGCGGTTCGCTTCGGTTTCGCTGTAAGCGGTACACGCGTCGGTGCGCGCCAGGTCCGAAACGATCATCGTCGGAACCGGATGGAACGAGTGCGACGCCATTTTGGCCGGGGTGCTGTGGTCGCCGGTAACGACAAGCGCCGCCGGATTGAGCGCGGCAATGTCGGGAACGACCTGATCGAGCTCCTCGATCATTTTGACTTTAGCGTCGAAATCGCCGTCTTCGCCCCGACTGTCGGTATACTTGAAGTGGACAAAGAAGAAATCGTATTTCTCCCAGTTCTCTTTCAGGACCTCGATCTCTTCTTTGAGAGACTGCGGCTGACCGACCAATTCCATTCCGACCAGGCTCGCCAGACCTTTGTACATCGGATAGACCGCAATGGCCGCGGCGTTGAGTCCGTAAAGCTCCTTGTAAGAGGGGAGATTCGGTTTGGTGGCGAACCCGCGCATTGTCAGGCAGTTGGCTTTCGGCTGACCGGCCAGGATCTTCTTCGCCTGATTGAAGAACTCTTTCGCCACTTCGGCGGTCTTTTGGCTCGCCTCATCGCCGGCGACCGGATCCAGGGGGGCGAGGCCCGTCTTTTGCGGATCAGTGTCGGCGACATTTCCGCCGAGCCCTTTGCCGCGGAAGACGACGACGAAGCGGTGTTCTTTGACCGGTTCGACGAAGACTTCTACTCCCGGAATGCTGACCGCGCGGAGAAGTTTAACCACTTCGGCGCTCTCTTCGGTCGGGATACGTCCGGCACGGCGGTCGGTGATCAGGCCGGCTTCGTCGACCGTGCAGAAATTGCACCGGATGCAGACGTCGTCGGGCCCGACCGGAAACGCGATTCCCGAAGCTTCCAGAACGCCGCGTCCGATCGGGTAATCGAGCGGGTCGTAACCGAAAAGACCAAGGTGACCCGGTCCGCTCCCCGGCGTGATTCCGGGCAGAATCGGGATCGACATTCCCAGAACTCCCTTCTTTGCCAGGGCGTCGAGATTCGGGGTATTCGCCGCTTCGAGTTCGGTTTTTCCGCCCGGGGTCATGGGGAGTCCGCCGATCCCGTCCGAAACGAGCATCACAATCTTGCCGCCGTCGGTCTTCAGGCTCTTGATCAATTCATGGTAAGTCATTGCTTTTTCGCCTTTCTAATTCAACGTTTCAGGTTCGGCGGAAAGGTTTCTGCCGAACGGTTTTTTGTGATCATTTTCGCGGTTTCTGTTTTCGTGAAGTCACCTCTTCGCGGTTTTGGCCATCGCGGCAACCATCCAGAAGATCAGCCCCGCGCCGAAGAGGAACACCAGAAGAAAAACCAGCAGGGGGCTCAGCTGCATCTGTTCGGGAATTGAACGGACGTCGAGATAGTTCTTGATCTGTTCGTTTTGGATGATTTGCCTCGTGATGGCGAAAAAGGTGAGCGCGGCGGCGAGACAAAGGCCGAGAAGGGCGACGAACAGTTTCCCGCCGACCTTCCCCAGGTTGGCGAGGATGATGACCGCGGCAAAGAGCCCGACCGCGGTAAAGGTGACGGGGGGGATCCAGACCGGAATCATCCGTTCAGGGGCGGCGGAGGGGGCGGCAAACCGCGCCGGGGCGTTAACCATCGAAGCTTCCGGAACGCTTGTGACCGATTCCGGCCCGTCGATGACCTTGTAGTAGTAGAGCCAGAGGGAACCCAGCGTAATACAAACCCCGAACCAGACCAAAACCGACGCGAAACGGAGCGTCCAGCGCGGGTAGCCTTCGGCCCCTGCCTCATCGTCGTCATTGAACCCGTATGTCAGCGCTTCGAGCTCTTCTTCTTCGGTCAGTTTTCCCCGGTCCCGGAGTTTACTCAATTCTTTTTTGCGGCTTCGTGAAAGATAGGGGTTCTCCATGAAGTCGCTGATCTGCTGCTGTTGCTGCCGTCCGGAACCGGAGTCCTTTTTCGGCACATAGAGAAAATGGGCATCGAAGAGAACCCAGAAAGTCACTGTCAGAATGGCCAGACCGCAAATGGAGATGAATCGGAGCAGCACGACCGGATTCCAGTTGGTGCCGAGCCCTGTGGCGGCGGCGGCCAGCGATTTGGCGCGCCACAGCTCCGGCCATGATTCGGGACTCGCCATCAGCGACCACGCGCTGGCGAAGATCAGCCCCGCGCCGATCAGAAGAAGGGACGCTCCGGCGCCCGAAAACGCGGGGCGCCATTTGAAACCGCGGTCGACCAAACCGCTGGTGATGTAGAGCAGATAATAAGCCGGCAAAACCAGAACCAGAATCCCGATCCAATGCCAGGCCATGAGAATCGTCGCGGGATAGAACACCTTGTAGTAGGCAACCTGAATAAAGAGGAGCGGCACAATTCCGAGGTTGATGCCGAACGCCATCACAACCGGCATCTGTTTGAGGAGGCGGCGCGCGAAGGTTTTGCCGTTCCCCCCTCCGATGAGCAGGAGAACGAGAGCCAGCGGAAGGCCGGCGAGCCAGAGGTGCATCGGCACGGAATGGAGGATAAAGCCGAGCACCTTAAACAGCTGAATAAACCAGTACGGCGCGGGAAGACCGTTCAAGCTGTAAATATCGACCGGAGTCATATTTGCGTTCCTTTAACCGACGGTGTTATTCTCAGGGAAGGTTGGATTCCTCGGCCCGGCCGGTGATGTTCGAAGGCATTTCGGGACGTATCGACATCAGGTAGCGGGCCAAAAGGGTCGCTTCGGTATCGTTTCCGCACCAGGGGGGCATAAAGTAACCGGGCCGATTCAGATGTTTCAGGAAGGAAACGGTCTCTTCTTCGGTTTTGCCTGTCAGCTGCGGCGCCGCCGCCGAGTAACCGTGCGCAGCGGCGTGACAGTCGTTGCACAGGTGCATAAAGAGGACGCGTCCGAGCGCGAGCTGGTCTTCCTGCCCCATCCGGAGCCAGTCCTCGTTTCCGGGACGGCGCGACCCTTCTTCGGGCAGATCGAGCACCGTACCGGTCTGGAGCGCGTGCGCGGCGGGCGCACCGACGCTGACAGCGTTCAGACGGCTGCTGCCGGCGCCGGGAACCGGCGCCCCGACCGCGGTCGACTGGCTGCGGCTGCCGGGCAGAATGTTGGCGGGAGTGTAGATCCGCAGCGAAGGGTATTTCTCCTGCAGGTCGCGGAGGTATAAACCGGTCCAAACGCCGCTGTTCAGAAATCCGGAACGGGAAATCGGCCCCGATTGGGCGACCATAATCTGATTTCCGTAAACAACCTGGTCGACCAGATACGGTTTGCGGATCCCTTCCCGGATAAACTCACTCGACCCGATGGCGGCAGCCGCCAAAAAGAAGAGGGAAAGGGCCGAGGTAAAATTCATCTTTTGGGGGGCGCGGAACGGACCGAGAATCAGAAGGAGGACGATCGCCGCCGAAGCTGCGGCAAAGATGCCGAGAAAGACATTGATGACCGCGGCGCGCTCTAACATCATCCGAGCCGACTGCGGAAGGAAGATGAACCAGCCGGCCGCCCCGGCGGCCATCAGAAGGGCGCCGGCAATGGAAGGGCCTCTCATCCGGCGGACTGTCTTTTCGCGCAGGGCGTTTCCGGCATCGATCCAGGTGATGTGCATGTAGATGTAGACCGTTGCCAGAAGGAGCGAGATCCCGGTCCGCAGGAGGGTTTGCGGAATGAACTGGCGGTTGAAGAAGGCGTACCAGAAACCGCCGGTCGTTTCCCAGTCGCCGAAGATCCCGCGGCTGTTGAGCATAAAGGCGGTAATCCCGGTAATGAGTACCAGCGAAATCCACGCCGCTCCGGCGTAGATCCAGCCCATCGCTTTATGGGTGCTTTTCGGGAGACGGTCCCAAAAGTAGAAGAACCCGAACGCCGCGACCAGTTCGAGGCTGAAAAAGACCCATTCGATGGCCCAGCCGAAGACGAAGATGCGGATCAGTTCCTCGGTCGCCAGAGGCGAGGCCAGGCCGATCGTCCACCAGATTCCCACGCCGGTAATCGACCCGAAAACGACGGTGAGCAGAATGAAGAACTTGGCGTGCGATTTCCAGTATTTCCGGTACTCGGAGTCGCCGTTGTTCAGGGCGTACTGGTTTTCGAGGGCGAGCAGAAAGCCGCCGCCGACCGCATATTGCGAAACCAGTACGTGCACAATCGCGACAACAGCGATGACCATCGGCGAGGTCAACGAGGGAACGTACCACCAGGGATAGGACATTTTTCGGATTCCTCTTGGACGCGCGCGGGGCGAAATGCTCTCTCTTCCTGACCAGGGGTACAGAAGATTTCGCGCACCGCTCTTGCAACGGCGAGCGAATCACTTCGGAACTGCGGAGAACCGAAGAATTCCGCCGTCAATTATATAAGAGGAATCGGTGGAATGTCAATCCAAGGACCGCGAAAAAAATGGGTCCGGCCGTCAGCCGATCTTCGCGGAATAGGCGCATCCCGGATCGAGGTCGATTTGCTGGTAACGGTTCCCTGCGGGTCCGTAGAAAAGGATCCGGTTGTTTTCCTTTTCCCAGATTGCCGAGAATTTCACTTTGCGCGGCCCATGCAAACAGAACAGCATGCCGCAGAAGTTCCCGCTGGCGCTCCGCAGGACGTTTTCCGTGGTCGGGAAAACGTCGGGCAGAAGCTCATGGTCTCGGCAAATCGTTCTGTAAACAAAGTTTTGTAGGTCGTCAAAAGTTTCTATCGAAGAAAATTTGGTGCTAACCATAAAGGATCAATAATCGTGTTAAGGTGCTTTCGATCGACGAATGATGTCGGGACGAATCTAACGATTCGGTAATTTAGGTATCGGGCAAAAACCAGATAAACTTGGAAAGAAATACGGATTTACGATTTTGACGGTTGTTCCCTTTTGCCGGCGTCTCGTATTGCAGATTTTTTATTCTGTGTTACATCCCGAGTTTTCTCCCGGTTTCGGGCGAGGGCACGGTCTTTCGGGAGCGGCCGCGCGGGGAACCGGGCACCTTGCCAAAATGGCAGTCTTTCCCTCGGAGAGGCCTTGTTTTTCCTTATTGGGAAACGCGCCGGGCGGTTTTCCGGCGGTTTTTTCCCGTTTTCCCTTCCGGCGGACCCTTAAAAAAGGGTAATTTTTATCTTTTTCCGTGAAATGAATAATAATTTTTGGGTTTGGCACACTTGTTGCGTATGCCTAGGTTGCTTCTCCCTCTGCGGTGTATTTCTGCCGCGGAGGGGGACCGGCCGGGACGCAAGCCGGGCCTGCCGGAAAAGAGAGCAGAAAACAAAACGACAAAGCCGGTTTACCGGCAATGTTCATTCGATAGGAGGATTTAAACTATGGCAAACGGCGAAAAAATCATTGGTATCGATCTTGGAACGACCAACTCTGTGGTGGCGGTGATGGAAGGGAAAGACGCGAAGGTCATCCCGAACCCCGAAGGAAACCGGCTGACTCCGAGCGTTGTGGCTTTCACCGATGGCGGTGAGACCCTCGTCGGCGAACCGGCGAAACGTCAGGCGGTGACGAACCCGGCGCGTACGATTTCCTCCATCAAGCGTTTTATGGGGCGAAAACGGGCCGAAGTCGGCACCGAAGAGGAAACGGTTCCTTATAAACTCGTCGGCAGTCCGCAGGATTACGTCAAAGTCGAGGTTGACGGGAAAGACTACACTCCCCCCGAGATTTCGGCACTGACGCTGCGCAAACTCAAGGAGTCGGCAGAGGCCTATCTTGGGCACAAGGTCAACAAGGCGGTCATTACGGTCCCCGCTTACTTTAATGATGCCCAGCGTCAGGCGACGAAAGACGCCGGCCAAATCGCCGGGCTCGAGGTGATGCGTATCATCAACGAACCGACGGCGGCCGCGCTCTCTTACGGGCTCGACAAAAACGTTAAGCAGAAGATCGTGGTCTTCGACCTCGGCGTCGGCACGTTCGACGTCTCGATCAGCGATGTGGCCGACGGCGTCTTTGAAGTGATCTCGACCAACGGCGACACCCACTTGGGGGGCGACGACTTCGACAAGGTCCTGATCGACTATATCGCCGACGATTTCCAGAAGAAGCAGGGGATCGACCTGCGGAAAGACCCGATGGCGCTCCAGCGTCTGCAGGAGGGCGCCGAGAAGGCGAAACGGGAGCTCAGCACGCTCCAGTCGACCGACATCAACCTGCCGTTCATTACGGCCGATGCTTCCGGCCCGAAACACCTGATGATGAAACTGACCCGCGCCGAATTCGAGCGGATGGTCGATCATCTGATCGAACGGACGAAAGGTCCGGTCCGCCAGGCGCTGGAGGACGCGAAGCTGACCCCGAACGATATTGACGAAGTTGTTTTGGTCGGCGGTTCGACCCGTATCCCAAAAGTTCAGGAAGCGGTCCAGCAGTTCTTCGGCAAAGAGCCGCACAAGGGCGTGAACCCCGACGAGGTTGTCGCTGTCGGCGCGGCCATCCAGGGCGGTGTTCTGGCGGGAGAGGTCAAAGATGTCCTCCTGCTCGATGTCACGCCTCTGTCGCTCGGCATCGAAACCCTCGGCGGCGTCATGACCCGGCTGGTCGACAAAAACTCGACCATTCCGCTCGACCGGAAACAGGTCTTCTCGACCGCCGACGACAACCAGACGGCTGTCACGATCAAGGTTTACCAGGGGGAACGCGAAATGGCGGCCGACAACCGGCTTCTGGGCCAGTTCAACCTGGAAGATATTCCGCCGGCGCCCCGGGGCGTTCCGCAAATCGAAGTTTCGTTCGACATCGACGCCAACGGCATTCTGAGCGTTAAGGCGAAAGATCTCGGCACCAAGAAGGAACAGAAGATCCGCATTGAGCAATCGGGCGGTCTTTCCAAGGAAGAGATCGAAAAGATGCAGCGCGACGCCGAACTTCACGCCAGTGAAGATAAAGCGCGCCGCGAGAAGGTCGAAACGAAGAACAAGGCCGAGTCGATGTGTTTCGGGCTTGAAAAGCAGATGAAAGAGTATGCCGACAAGCTCCGCCCCGAAGACAAAGAGGCCGTGGAAGCCCAGATCAAGGCTGTCCGCGAGGCGATCAGCTCCGATGACACCGAAAAGATCAAGTCGGCGCTTGCCGATCTGGAACGCGCGACGCACGCCATGAGTACCGCGCTTTACCAGAACGCGCAGCAGGCGGCCGCCGCCGGAGCCGGTGCCGCGCCCGGCGCGGAAAGCGGTGCCGGGAAAGATGACGACGCGGTCGATGCCGAATTCGAAGTCAAAGAATAACCGGTTCCGCGTTCCTCGGAAACATTCTTAACGATTTCCTTCATTTCTTTCTCCTTTCGGGGGTGCGCCCGTGCGCGAAAGCGCGCGGGCGCGCTCTCGTACCGGGGAGAAAGCCGCTCGTTCTCCGGCGGGAAAAGAGGCTTTTCCGATTGCCTCTTTCGGACCAAAGCGGTGCTGCCGGGATTCACTTCCCCGATTTTAAAAGCGCGAATCCGATTGTCTGACGGAAACTTTTTAAGGAGACTTTGACCAGCTTCCACTTTTTGATCGAGACCTCTCCGGTCTGCCGGTCCCGCTGGGGGACGGGGCACTCGAAAGAGCGGAGCCGCCGTTTGGCCGCCATACCGGTGATGATCACGTTCGGCGCGAAGGTCGTTAGGGGGATAAGGCGGTAGATCGGCGCAAAGGCGCTTGCGCGCATCAGCCGGTAAGGTGTGTTCACGTCCCAGACGCTCTTCCCGTAGAACAGGCGGACGGTCAGCCTCGAGACCGCGCTCATCACCTTGCGGGGGAGGGGCTGTCTGCGCCCGTCGCGGCGTCCGACCAGAAAATCATAATCCTCGCGCTTTTCCCAAAGTTTGGAGAATGATTCCGGACCCATTTCATCGTCGGAGTCGATCTGAAAGATCCATTCCGCCTCGCCGCAGCCGGCCAGGTAACCGGTCAGGATAGTGTTCCCGTGCCCGCCGTTCGGCTTGTCATGGATTCTGACCCTGCCGCCGAAACGCGGCTCGGCTTCCCGCATGACTTTTAAACTGTTGTCTTTCGATCCGTCGTTATACGCATCGATACGGTAGTTTATCCCGAGCCGGTCGAGTTCGTTTACCCACTTTTCAAGTACGGAAACAATGCAGGCTTCTTCGTTATAGACCGGAATGACAACAGCCAGTTCGAGCATCGGTTTTCCCCCGGATTAAGGTTCGGCGCGGTTTTCCCGCCGCGCGAAGGTGAACATTTTGTTGAGTGTAAACTGAACGGCGGTCACAATGAAGATGATCGCCAGTTTGGAGGCGAAGGTCGGCAGTCCCCACTTCTCGATAAAGAGCCAGAGCAGCAGCGCACTGATTCCGCACCCCAGCATCCCGATCAGGTAGAAGGAGCAAAACCGGAAGAAGAGACGGTTTTTCGTTTTGAAATTGAAAAACGCGTTCAGGAAAAAATTGTTGACAATACCGCACGAAACACTGATCAGGTTCGCAATCTGGTAATGAACGCCGACACGGGTCAGCAGGTAAAAAAGAACCGCATCAAGCGTCGCGCCCGAGACGCCGATCACGCAGTAGCGGACCAGTTCGGCCAGCGCTGCGGAATGGGGCGTTATGTCGGAAGGCGTACTGGGTTCGGCGTTGATATTCATTTCGGTTTTACGGATTCTCCGGACACGCAGATCTTTTTTTAACGGCGGAACGCGCGTTCGTAAAGGTCCAGCGCGTTTTCTACGGCGCGGTCCATGTCCCAGTACTGATAGGCGCCGAGACGTCCGCCGAGATGCCAGCCCGGCCGTTGGGTGATTTCCCCTGCGTATTTTTTGTAGAGTTCCCGGTTCCGCTCATTGTTGATCGGATAGTAAGGCTCGTCCCCCGGTTTCCAGGCCGCGGGAAACTCTTTGCAAATGACCGTCTTTGCCGACTCGAAGATCTCTTCCCGTTCGGGATGGTAATGCTTAAACTCGTGGATCCGCGTCCAGGGGACATCATGATCGGCGTAGTTCATCACCGAGGTTCCCTGAAAGTCGGCCGTGTTGTGTGTTTCCCATTCGAAACGGAGGGAACGCCATTCGAGATACCCGTATTTGTAGTCAAGAAGCCGGTCCGCCGGTCCGGTCCAGACCGTTTCGACCGATTCCGGGAATAACCCGCGCACATCGAAATAGTCGGTGTTCAGAAAAACGCGGATTTTGGGATTCTCCAGAAGCCGCGCGAAGAGTTTGCCGTAACCGTCGATCGGGATCCCCTGAAATGGGTCATTGAAATAATCAATGTTGTAATTTCGGCGGACCGGTAGGCGCGTAATGATTTCGGCGGGGAGTTCTGCGGCAGGCCGTCCCCACTGCTTTTCGGTATACTCTTTAATAAAGGCACGGTAAAGATCTTCGCCGATCAGGGAGATTGCCTTCTCTTCGAGATTGGCGGGAACACGGTCCCGGAACTTCTCGGCCGAGGCAGCAAGGAACGGTGCGACATCGGCCGGTTTCAAGTTCTTTTCGAAGAATGTGTTGATGGTGAAAAGCGAGATCGGCATGGCATAGACACGGCCGCGGCGGGTGATCATCACTTTGTGCCGATACGTGTTAAATTTGGTGAAACGCGAGATGTAGTCCCAAACCCGTTGTGACTTTGTGTGAAAAATGTGTGAACCGTAACGGTGTGTTTCGATTCCTGTTTCCGGATCCGGGGCTGAATAGCTGTTCCCGCCGAATTGAGAGCGCTTTTCCAGGACGAAGACATCGCGGCCCCCGTCGGACGCGAGCCGTTCGGCCATCACGCTGCCGAAAATGCCGCTGCCGACAACGACAACGGGTTTCCGGCAGCGG
This sequence comes from Thermoguttaceae bacterium, assembly GCA_017405595.1. Lineage (GTDB taxonomy): Bacteria > Planctomycetota > Planctomycetia > Pirellulales > Thermoguttaceae > RUG695. The sequence continues at coordinate 157,219 of JAFRAC010000007.1, forward strand.
CGGAATTCCTCGCCGAGACGGGAAAAATCAGAAAAGGGTGTTTCCATCAATAGACTTTCACCGCAGTTGATTTGGGACAGGACATGTTTACTCAAACGAAAACCGCAGACCCCGCCATCAAGCCTGTCCCCTTCTTTGGATGTCGATGTTCCTTTTCCGGAAACGGCTTTTTATCCGGCCGTACGGGACTGCCCCTTATCGCTCCTTTATCGAAAAGAGCAGACTTCCCCCGCCATCTTCTTCCCGCGAACCGCTATAACCGCTATAAAACCGAATCTTTCGGAACCATTTCGTGAAAAAGGCTTAAATTCTCCCGCTTCAACTTGTTTTGCCTATTTTAACTATGTAAAATATTAGGATGGGGGGAAGTATCCCCTTTTCTCTCAGGAAAGATCTTGGAGGAAAGCGGATCGGGTTTCCGTATATTGGAAAAACCATTCAAATCCGGCGGGCCGGGGCGAGTCCTGTTTTCAAGGGGCGTCCCGGCGCGGCCGGAGTTGTTGCAGCAGTTGTAGAGGCATTTCTATGAAGATGATAAAAGGAATCGGTCGGGCCGCCCTCGGTTTGGCGCTCTTTTCATTGATTGCGCTTTCGACGGTATCGGTCAGCGCCCAATACGGCGGCGGGAGTTACGGAGGGGGCAGCCGCAGCGGCGGTTACGGGGGAGGCAGCCGCAGCGGCGGTTACGGCGGCGGAGGCCGGAATGGCGGTTACGGAGGGGGCGGCCGCAGCGGCGGTTACGGCGGCGGCGGTTATGGCGGCGGTTATGGCGGTTCAGGCTACTCCTCTCTTTCGGGTGTCGCGCTGGCCGACGGTGTCCTGTTCCGGGCCCCGGAAGCCGACAATGTCATCGGCCAGGCCCGGCTGGAAGCCGCGTATCAAGGGATCCCGGGTGAGATGAGCCGCCTGAGTTCCTGCCGCAAGGTCTCGCTGAACCGGCTCGAAGCGGCGGTCAAGGCCAACGGAGGAACGGTGACTCCCGAGATGGAAAACCTTGCCGGTCTCGAAAAGATCGACTATGTTTTCTTCTATCCCGAAACCAAAGATATTGTGATTGCCGGGCCCGCCGAAGGGTGGCAGCCGGGAATCGAACAGTCGGAAGTCGGCATCGAGAGCGGACGACCGACTCTGAAACTCGCCGATCTGGTCGTCGCGCTACGCGCCTATCCCGCCGACACGCAGCCGACCAAACTGATCGGCTGTTCGATCGACCCGACCCAGGAAGGGCTCGTCGAGATGCAGAAGTTTCTCCGCACCGCGGCGCAGCCCGATGTCGGCGATGCCGGTCAGCTTGAAGATTACGCCGACGGGATCCATGACGCGCTCGGTCTGCAGGACGTGAACATTTGGGGAATCTCCCCGAAAACCCATTTCGCCCTGACCCTTCTGGCCGCCGACTACCGCATGAAACTGATCGGAATCGGTCTGGAAGAGAAACCGGTTCCGATGACGAACTACGTTGAAAAGTCGAACCCGCAGGCGATGGCGAAAAACGCGCTGGTCCGCTGGTATTTCCAGCCCGACTACGACTGCGTGGTTCAGACGAAAGACGGGCTCGGGATCGCGATCCTCGGCGACGGTGTGAAACTGGTCGGTGAAGACGAGCTGGTTGCTTCCCAGGGGAAACGGTTTGCCACCGGAAAGGCGAACAAGGCGAGCCGGAGTTACACAAAAAGCTTTACTGAGCAGTTCTCGAAGATCGCCGCGGCGCTCCCCGTTTACGCCGACCTGCGGAACCTGATCGACATGTCGGTTGTTGCCGCGTGGCTTCAGAAAGAGGATATCTATACCAAGGCCGGCTGGGCGATGGATTTCTTCGGCAATGAAGAGTCGTACTCGGTTGAAACGGTTCAGCCGATCGAAAAGGCCGAAACCGCCGTCAACATCATCTCTCACGGCAAGAGTACTGTTTCCTTCCCGGTCGGCGGCGGCGTCATGATCGAGCCGGCAACCGCCCTGTCGGCGGAACACCTGATCGCCGACCAGGACGGTAAAGTCGAACAGAAGAAAGCCGAAACCGCCGAGACGGTCAAATCGGATATTTGGTGGTGGGACTGATTCTGTAATCGGTACCGGAAAAAGCAGGGCCGAAACAGCAGTGCGCGCCGGAGATCTGTACAAAGACGGTTCTCCGGCGCGTTTTTGGAGGCGGGGAGTTTTTGTCCGCCGTGCGCCGGGTATCCGCCATTTTGCCGGGTTTCGAGTTTGTATTGGTTCCTGATCCTGTTATAATTTCTCTTGTCCCGTAAATTCCGCCGCGTCACGTGCCGCAGCGCCCGATAAAACCGGAGATGAACCATGATCAAACGTCGACGCCTGTGTATCGCCGGTATCTTTTGTCTGTCCCTTTTTGGTCTCGGGTTTCTCGGGCTTATGGTGTTGGCGACCTGCACTTCGCGGCAGTATCCGCTGATTGCCTTAACGTCGGAAGTTTTTTACTGTTCCGGGCTGATCGGTTTGCTCGCGGTTTCAGCCGTTTTGCTGATGAACAGCCGATGGTTTAAAAACAGATGCGGTGAAATTGAAAACCGAAAGGGGGTTGCCGCGGCCAGACGGAAACGTCTGAATCTCATTCGGATTCTTTGTCTGCTTCTTTTCGCCCTGGGCCTTCTCGGGTTTTATCTGTTGTCACTCCGTTTCTCCTCACTGGCCCGCTGGCTGTGTGCGCTCCTTGTTCTAACGTCGGTGGCCTTTTACTATTCCGGTCTGATCGGTTTTATGGCGTCTTTGGCGGATTGGTTGACGAACAGCCGATGGTTTATGGCCCGATACGGCGATTTCGAAAACCGGCTGCGAAGCGTTTACGCCGGACAGAAGCGTCTGAATCCCGTTCCGTTCGCCGTTCTGTTTCTCTGTCTGCACCTTGTTTGCTGCGGGCTGCTTCTCTTCGGAATAACCCATTCCGGTGATTTCGGCGGGATGCATTGGACCGTCATATTCGGTTTTGCGGCGGCCGCTGTGAGCAGTGCCGGTCTGATTGGTTTCATACTCTTCCCGCTGCTCAGAAACAGGAAAAGGCCGGAAGGCGAAGATACCGCCGAATCCGAAGACCAAAGAGACGCTGCGCCCAGCCGGAAATTCCGCAGTGCCGTTCTGATTGCGGTCGGTGCCCTCTGCCCCGCTCTCTTTCTGTTGAGTATCGCGGCACCCCGTTTGTTGCCGCTGTTCGGTTTTCCCGACGTTGTCTGGCTGGGCGGGCCGGCTCTCGTAATCGTTGTGTTTTTCTTTTTTGCCGCGGGTCCTGTCGGGAGCGGCGCCGTTCTGAGAGCCTTGGTTTCAAACCGAAATTGGTTCTGCGACAAAACCTCTTGGCTTGAAATCGTCCTCTTGTTGCTGCTGTTGTTCGCGAATACCGCCGCGGTTTTCCCGCTCTCCTTTTTTACCACGCTGGAATTTCTGAATTGCAGCGGATTCATCAAATGACCGCCGGGCGGGAGTTGGGCAGGAAGTCTTTCGGCACAGTCCTGTTTTTTGGGGGCAGACCAAAACAGAAAAATTTTGTCAATAGATAAAAATAAAAGAGAAGATCCCGTTCCGTGAGCGGGGGGCCGCAAAGCCCCCCGCCGGTTAACGGCTCTTTTTACTCAAGCCCGTTGAACACGAATCCGGTAATCAGTTTCGGATAGAAGTAGGTGCTCTTCGGGGGCATCCGTTCGTTCAGGAAACTCAGCTCCTTGATGTCCTTCACTGTGGCCGGCATGACCAGCGCCGCCAGCGGGAACTGGTTCGAGAGTTTTTTGCCGTCTTCGTCGGTGTGTCCTTCCCCCTTGATCGAGTCGGCGACCTCTTTAACGGAATGAACGTATTTCGGCTTTTCGTGTTTCGCCAGCCCGAGCAGGCTGTCCACGACGAGCCGGTGCAGAATGGCGACGCCCAGATGCTGCCATTCGGGATGGTGTTCCGGCGCCACTTCCGCCATTTTGGCGCGGCCGGCGTCGGTGATCTGAATCAGGGACCAGCGCCCGTCTTTTCCGGTGTAGATGGCCATCGTTCCCTGGTCGTTCATCTGTTCGATCATCGTCCAGGCCTTTTCGGCCGCCGCGGTACCGTCGCCAACCGTCGTCACACGGAACGCGTCGCCGAGCTTTTCGATCAGGTCGGCCTGGGAGAAATAGGGCACGTCGCGGAAGAGGCGGTGGGTCGGCAGAACCAGCAGGCCCGGATCTTCCATAGCCACACAGACCATCAGCACGTAGTTCGCCGGGTGGTCTTTGGTGAGCGCACCCGTCTCGCCGATCTGCTTGCGGTAGTTGCAGGCGGTTTCGTAACGGTGATGCCCGTCGGCGACAAAAATCGGTTTCGGCCCCATCGCCGCGACCACTTTGTTCAGGATTTCCGGGTCGGTGACAACCCACATTCTGTTGATCACGCCCAGATGGTCCACGGCTTCGATCGGGGTCAGTTTCGAGGCGGCCTCGTCGAGCATCTTTTGGATGTTGTCGCCGCCGTCGGGGTAGAGGCCGAAAATCTGGCTGAAGTTCGTCTTACATGCGGTAGTGAGCATCAGCCGGTCCATTTTCGGTCCGCTCATTGTCTCTTCGTGCGGGAAGACCATTCCCTGACCGAATGGCACAGCTTCGCACCGGCACATAAACCCTTTGCGGGTATAGGTTTTGCCGCCGACTTCATAGATTTGATGATAGACATAAAGGGCAGGGGCGGTTTCCTGAAAGAGAACCCCTTCGCTCTTCCACTCTTTCAGCGTGCGGGCGCTGCGTGTGTAGCGGTTGTCCTGCTCGGTGTCGTGTTCCGGGTCCTTCTTGTTCAGGATCAGGCGGACAACGTTGTTCGGATGTTTGGCGTAGAGCTCATCCTGGAGCTGGTCGTCAATGACATCGTACGGGGGGGCGATCACGTCGGTCAGCTGACCGACCCGGGCGGGGTTGTACCGCCAAGCGGCGAGCGGTTGAATATTCGGCATCGGAAAAAACCTTTCGTTAAATCGAAGGGGATCATGATTCCTTTCGGGTGGAAGGATTTCCCGGGGCCCGAAAGGAAGGTTGTTTTTAGTAACGGTAGAAATCGGGTTTATAGGGGCCGTCGACCGGAACGCCCAGGTAGTCGGCCTGTTTTTGGGTTAACCGGGTCAGTTTTGCGCCGACCGCGTCCAAATGGAGACGGGCCACCTCTTCGTCGAGTTCTTTCGGAAGGACGCGCACCTGGCCGGCCGGATATTCGCCGCCGCGGGTCCAGAGGGCGATTTGGGCGATCACCTGGTTCGAGAACGAATTCGACATCACGAACGAGGGGTGCCCCGTTGCGCAGCCGAGATTCACGAGCCGCCCTTCGGCCAGCAGGATGACCGCATGTCCGTCGGGGAACAGGTAGCGGTCGACCAGCGGCTTGATTTGCTCCTTTTTAATGCCGGGGAACGCCTCTAAATCGGCCACGTTGATCTCGCAGTCGAAATGGCCGATATTGCAGACGATGGCGTCGTTTTTCATCTTCTTCAGATGTTCGATGGTGATAATGTCGCAGCAGCCGGTGGTGGTCACAAAAATGCCGCCGCGCGAAGCCGCCTCGTCCATCGTAACCACCTCGAACCCTTCCATCGCCGCCTGAAGGGCGCAGATCGGGTCGATTTCGGTAATCAGCACGCGCGCGCCGTAAGAGCGCATCGAATGGGCGCACCCTTTGCCGACATCGCCGTAACCGGCCACAACGACCACCTTTCCGGCGACCATAATGTCGGTGGCCCTTTTGATTCCGTCGGCGAGCGATTCGCGGCAGCCGTAAAGGTTGTCGAATTTGCTCTTTGTGACCGAATCGTTGACGTTAATGGCGGGAACTTTCAGTTCGCCCCGTTCCGCCATCTGATAGAGCCGGTGTACGCCGGTGGTGGTCTCTTCGGAAAGGCCCTTGATTCCGGGCAGAAGCGAAGCGTATTTCGGCGAATGAACCATCATCGTCAGATCGCCCCCGTCGTCGACGATCAAATTAAGCGGTTTGCCGTCTTTAAAGAGGAGGGTCTGTTCAATGCACCAGTCATATTCGGCGTCGGTTTCCCCTTTCCATGCGTAGACCGGCACACCGGCGGCGGCGATTGCCGCCGCCGCGTGGTCCTGGGTCGAGAATTTGTTGCAGCTGCTCCACTGGACTTCGGCGCCGAGTTCAACGAGCGTTTCAATGAGGACGGCTGTCTGGATCGTCATATGAAGGCAGCCGGCAATCCGCGCGCCCGCCAGCGGTTTCGACGCGGCGTACTTTTTCCGGAGCGCCATCAGGCCCGGCATTTCATTTTCGGCAAGCCGGATCTCTTTCCGTCCCCATTCGGCCAGTTCGATATCGGCAACTTTATAGGGGAGTTTTTCCTGGGACGCGCTCATCGGGTTTTATCCTTTCCAAAGACGGGGGTTCCGGCGGACGGCACGCGGTTCCTGTTCCGGCAAGGGGGCAGGCCGCGCGCCGAACTCTTTCGCGCGGCCGCGGCGCGCAAGACCGCGGGACCTTCTCAACCTTATCAAGGCCGCCGGCCCCGGTCGAAAAAGTCCCGCTTTGAGTATACCAAGTTGGGTGATTTTATCAACGGCAGTTTCAGCCGCATTCGAGCATCCGTTCCAGGGCTAAACGGGCACCGGCCGCGATCGATTCATCGACAGCGACCCGGTAAACCGGGTTCCCTTCGTCGAGGGAGACAAGTGTCTGATGGAGGCGGGAAAGCGTAATTTTGGCCATGTTCGGGCAGCACGGCTTTTCGGGTGAGAGGGGATAGATTTTCCGATCCGGATAGTCGCGCGTCACATTTTCGATGAACCGCCGTTCCGTCCCGATTCCCCAGACCGAACCGGGCTCGCTCTGGGCAACCAGGTCGAGCAGGCGCTTTGTGGATCCCGCGGTATCCGCGGCAAAGACAACATCGCGCCGGCATTCCGGGTGAACGGCAACTTTCCCTTCGGGATGGTCGTCCCGAAACTTCGCGATGTCGCGCGGCAGGAAAAGCTGGTGAACAGGGCAGAACCCCCGCCAAAGAATGATTTTTGCGCCGCGCAGGGCCTGAGGATCGTTCCCGCCGAGAGGTCGGGCCGCGGCTTTTTCGTACGATTTGACCGTTCCCGAAGGAAGGAAGGCGATCTGTTCGAGCGCGGCGGTCTTTTCGATCATCTCGGAATTGCTGTGGTTCCAGAAGATGATTTCGCTTTCGGGGATCCCGAATTTGAGCGCGGTGTTCTGCCCGAGATGCTCGTCGGGAAGGAAGAGGACGCGTTTCTTTTCCGAAAAGGCCTGTCTCAGAACTTTGTCGGCGTTCGACGAGGTACAGCAGAACCCGCCCCGTTTCCCGCAGAAAGACTTAATGGCCGCCGACGAGTTGACGTAGGTTACCGGCGCGATCTGGTCGACGTCGATGTACTCCGCCATTTCATTCCAGGCGGCTTCAACACCCTTTAAGGTTGCCATATCGGCCATCGGGCAGCCGGCGTCCGGGTTCGGCAGAAGAACTTCTACCGGTTTCTCCCGCTGTGCGAGCCGGTTCGGGGCGTTCGCGAGAATGTCGGCCGTCTCGGCCATAAAATGGACACCACAGAAGACGATCGCGTCGCACCCGTCCCGCGCGGCGGCTTCTTTACTCAGCAGGAAGGAGTCCCCCGTCACGTCGGCATGGGCGAGGATATCCGAACTTTGGTAGTAATGCCCCAGGATACAGAGGCGTTTTCCCCATTTGGCTTTGATTGCCTGAATCTGCCGGTTCAGTTCCTGAAAATCAGATTCCATTTCGTTTACCTCCGTTTCCGATTCTGAGTTTTGAAAATCTTTTCAGCGGCTCCGCACGGGGAGAGCTGTTCCCTCTTCGGAAAGAAAACGCCATCCCCTTTTTCGTAACCGGACCGGCGGAATCGGGTCAAAGGGAATGGCGGGTACACTTTCCGAAATTTAACGATATAATAGCGTAAAACCAGAAATTTACAATAAGTTCCGAAAATCAGAAGGAATACAAACATGAGCGACGAAGAAAAAACCTGCTGCGGCGGACATCACCACCATGAGGGGGAAGACCATCACTGCTGCGGCGGTCATCATCACCAGGGGGAAGAGGACCGCTGCTGCTGCGGTCACAACCATGAAGGCGGCGCTGAATCCCCGATGGCGCACGATGTTCCGCTCCCCCCCCCGACGCTGACAACCCTCGCTTCGCAGATCGCCACGCAGGCGATGGTGTCGATGGGGGTTTTCCCGAACCCGGGAACAGGGAAGAGCGAGTTCTACTTTCACCAGGCGAGCCATCTGATCGATACCATCGATCTGCTTATCAAAAAGACCGAAGGAAACCGGACCGAAGACGAAACACGGACGCTGACAGGGGTTCTGAGCGAACTTCAGATGCTCTTTGTTGCGGCTCAGAACGAGAAAAGCCGCCGCGACAGCGAAGCCGCAAAATCCTAATTATTCGGCAGAGATCAGAGGGGGGAAATCGAACCCTTATCTTACCGGGTTTATCTATGTTTCACGTGAAAACGGATAAATAAAGTAAGATAGGAAAGATTGAACCAAAAAGAAAGAGCCGACAGACGACCTGTCGGCTCTTCGTTATTTGCGGTAGCCGGAAGAAGATCAGGTTCCTGCCGGACCGGGCATTGTGCCGCTTCCCATCGGATAGCCGGATGTCGACGTTCCGCAGGGGTCGCACGGATTGCAAGTCGGCTGCGTGCTGCAGGGATTGCACGCGTTAGAAACCGGAGCGCAGGGATTGCATCCGGAAGAGTAAATCATCTGACCGTCCATAATCGGGGCGGCGTTCATAGGAGCGTTGACCGGAGTTCCGTAACCGGAAGCGACCGGGACGCGGGAACCGTTGCGGGTCCAGCAACTCGACATCGAACCGCAGCCGCAGCCGACCATCGAGACCAGCAGGGCCAGCGAGCAAACCACAACAAACTTTTTCATATCTATCCTCTCCGAAGGGGAAAATGACTGCGGCAAGCCGACAAGGCTGGAGTTCCCTTACACCAGGAACGCAAAGCTCTCTATTGGCTTTACCGCCATCCTTTAATTGACAGGATAAAGCGGAGCGGCGCCGGAAAATTCCGGCACACCCCGGTAATCTACTTTACACCGTTTATCGAAAAAACCAATAAGATGATACACCTTTTGCGGGGCTTTTCAGGGGGTTTTTTGGAGCCGTGCTCCGATAATCGTTAATACCGTTGAAACCGGATCGAAACGCCTTATAACCGGTTCAACCGTTAAACTTTAACATTGTCTCAAACTCTTTTTTGGTTTTATCGGGAGAAACCAAAAGAATCGTTAAAATCTGAAAAGCAAATGACCGTTCTAATTCGAGAAAGGATTTGCTGCCGGCCCGGCAGAACCGACTTTATTCATTCCCATATGAAGGGTAAGTCACGATGGACAAGCTTTCCAATTTCTTCAAGAACCACCCCCTTTTGGCGCTCTTTTTGACTTCGGTCATTACGATATGCTGTATCAATTTTGCGATCACGGTCCAGTCGAAACGCTTCTCCGACACGGCTCCCGAAGATATGAACACCTGGACGTTCGAGGACCGCACTGCGGAACCGGCTCCCTCGTTCCGCGGCGGGGAAGAGAGTGAAACCGTCCAAACCGCTCTTTCCGACCTTACCGAACCGTTTGAGCAGCGGAACCAGCAGTTTTCCCATACCGTTGAAAAGCCTGTTACACAAGACGACATCTTCACCCTCTGCGATCCGGAAGAGAGTGCCGATTTCGATCTCGTGTCGAATACCGTTTCTGAACCGTCTCCCGCCGGGGATGCCGTGACGGACGGTCTTGAATCGGTTCAGGCTCCCTCCGCCGAAACCGCGGTCAGCGAAAACGCGGCAGACTTCTTCGCAGAGGAAGAGGAAACCGTTTCCCTTACGGAGACTCTTTCGAACGGGATGACCGAATCCGCCGAAGTGACCGGCGGTGAAACAGCCGAACCTCAATTCGCCGCGATTCCCGAAGCCGACGATGCCGAAACTGCGGAAACCGAACCGGTTGAATTCTTTGACGTTGCACCGGCAGAAACTTCCGATGTCGCCGCGGATTCCGATATTGCCGCAGAGATGACCGGGAACCTCGCTGCCGAGGCGAGTCTTTCCGAAAACGGGTCCGATGACATTTCGGCTGCCGCCGCCGGCAAAACTGATGAACAACAGGCCGGGTCCATCGAGGTTGCCGAGTCCGGGGACGAACTCACGACAACCGATTTGAACTGGATTCCCGCCGATCTGAGTGAAGAAACACGCGAAACCGCGGTCTCCGACATCGAGGATCTCTCGGAAGACGACCTGGGCTGGGATATTGCGGACACCGCTGCCGACGAAAACACCGTAGTAGCCCGTGCCGAGAAAGAGCCGGTTTCCGGCTACGAGCCGAACGAGCCGGAACAGATTGTTGCCGAAAAATATGATACCGGGAATGCCGGCAATGCCCTCGAAGCCGGCGATAACTCGGAAGCCGATGCGGTTCAGGTTGCCGGCAGCTCCGAAAATGTTCAGGCTGAACCCGGTGATTCCGCCGAGCCCGCAGCCGGGACTTCCGGCGAATCCGCCGAAGTCGCCGCGTCCGAAACTCCGGCGGAAGAGACCGTTCAGACCGGGGAACCGGATGCCGGGTATGTCGAGACCGATCCGGCACCGGCCGAAGCGGTTCCGGCAGAGGGAGACCGGTGCGCGCGGCAGGCCTGTTGTGCCGCCAATCGTACCGCGCCCGTTCAGAAGCAAACCGCCGAGCCCGCCGCTGTTACCGCCGACAACACCGAAACTGCTGCCGATAACATCGAAACCGCTGCCGACGACACCGCCGCGGTCAGCGCTTCCGATAAAGCTGCGGCCGCAAACGGAATTGAGATTTGGGCGGTCAGTACCGAACAAATTTCCGGCTTTACGGTCGATGTGAACCAGCTCTTTTGCTGGCGTGCCGAACATGGGAAATTCATCACCTCCTCGGTGAACGAATACAAATCGACCCTGACCGCCGAAATTCCGACCGTTATCCTGATCCACGGAAATATGACCGATTGGTCCGGCGCGCTGCGTCATGCCCAGTCGCTGAAATACCGTATTGACCAGATGCGCACCCGGCAGGGGATCGAAACGCCCTATCGTCTGGTGATTTGGAAATGGCCTTCCGAACGCCAGGATCAGCGGATTCGTTCCGACAGTCAAATGAAGGCTTATCTTGCCGACCTGAACGGGTTTTATCTTGCCTCGTTCCTGAACGCGATCAATGGAACCGGTGCCGATGTTACGCTGCTCGGGTTCAGTTTTGGCGCGCGCACCATCGGCAGCGCACTGGAACTGCTGGCAGGCGGCGTTTCGCTCGGCCGGACGATTCCCGAAGAGATGCGGTACACCGCGGGGAACCGCTACCACGCCATCCTGCTGGCCGGCGCGTGCAACTACGGCGATTTCAGCACACGGGGCCAGTATGCTCACGGCAGCGCCCTCCTTTCGAGTATGGTGAACGTCTTTAATCCGGTCGACAGCGCGCTCCGCTTCTATCCGCTCCTTTACGGGCCGGCGGGTCCGCAGGCGGTCGGAGTTGCCCCGGTCGACCCGAACACGGCGCCCACCTCGTACAAGGACCGGCTCTGGTCGATCAATTCCTCGGCTTACGGCCCGCAGCATAATTTCGACAATCTCCTTTACTCGATCTGCGACCCCATTCTGGGGAACATGGTCTATGCCGGGAAAATCTGGACCGCCGCCGACGCGATTCCTTCGGTCAGCAACGCGGTTGTCGACCCGGTGATCCGGCAGCGGTCCGAAGCCGAACAGCAGGAACCGGAGGCCGAAAAGACCGAAACCGAGAGTGACCAGGAAGCCACGATTGTGGCGGAAAGCCTGTAACCGGTTCGGAACCCCCATCTTCCCAACCGGGGGAACTCCATTAAAATAAGATTAAATATGAAGAGCGCGGCCGAGCGCGAAAAGCGCCCGGCCGCAAATTTTGCGCTCGTAGCTCAATAGGATAGAGCAACGGACTTCTAATCCGTAGGTTGAGGGTTCGATTCCCCCCGAGCGTGCTGCATCAGTTTTCACATCTCTCTTGTTCCGGTTTCCAAGAGGTTTTTGTGATAAGCTTCATCATTTTCCTTTCTGTTTTCGTCATCTTGGGGTTCGCCGTCAACGGGCTGGTAACGCTCATCCTCGGAACGGTTTTGAAGCTCTGCGGCAAAAAGGTTGACCGTGAAGAGCTTTCCCAAAAATGCCTCAAATGGACGATGGGTTCGTTGATTCTGACGTTTGCGCTCTTTGTCTTTTACCTGATCGCACTCACCGACACGGTCGGCGGCGCAATGAGCTTCGGAAGAGCGACCCTGTTGCTGGCAGAGATCCTGATTGGCGCCGCGCTGGTCATTGCCGCAATCGCTTCTGTTGTTTTTCTCTTCTACCGGTGGGGAAAGTGGATTGACCGGTAGTCCGATTTCCCTTTTCCGGCTGAAATGGTAGAATAGGCTGAGGTTTGTTACCGGACATCATAACCAAAGATTCAGCGATGAAGATCATGACCCATTTCTTTCATTCCAAGAAAAACCGTACCCGTCCCATTCGCCCCCGTTCCGTGCGGTTCGAACAGCTTGAATCGCGTGAGCTTTTAGCCGTTACAGCCGGTTCTATGCCCGATACGGCAGCTCTCTGCGCCGCGGAGCAGCCCGGCACGTTTCCTCTTTCGACCGGGCTGACCCGGCTCGCCGCACCCAGAATCAGCAGCGTTGCGAGCAGCGGCCGTTCCAGTCATCTTGTCAGTTGGACCGAAGTGGAAAACGCTTCCGCCTATCGACTCTCTTACAGCCGTGACGGCGCGTCGTGGCAGACACTCGAGACATCCGGGACAAGCGCCGAGATCGGTGGCCTTGTTTGCGGCGATTCGATGCGGTATCGTGTCTGTGCCGTCGGTTCCGGCAGCGATATCGACTCGGACTGGAGCACCGTTTCCTCGCTTTGCGTCTGTCCGGTTGATATTGACGGGGACGGATTTGTCGGACCGGGAGATTTCGCGGTCGTCTCCGCCGCCTGGTTTTCCAATCCCGCCGCCGCTTCCTGGAACCCCGCGTGCGATATTGACGGGGACGGGTTTGTCGGGCCGGGCGACCTCTCCTATCTCTCGAGCGCCTGGTTCCGGTCAAGCGACCAGGCCGTGGTCACCTCACTGGGATTGGTCTACGAAGGCCAGTCGGTCCTCCTTTCAAACATCGGCGGTGCCGACCGCCCCCTGAAATCGGGCGATGTTGTCACTGTCAGCGGCAGTTCCTTTTCCGATAGTTACACATTTACCGTTGCCAACGATGCGGACTACTGTGTTATAGACATGCCCGCCGATCCGGGAGACTACGAGTATACCGTCACCGTTACGCGCCCAACCGCCCTTTACCCGTGGCAGGGGCACGTTGCGTTCACGATCGACCTTCTCGATTGGGATGCCGCACCCGCGCCTTCGCCGATCGAAAATCCCGCGGAAATGACGATTACCGGGAACTGGCAAATCGATGTCAGCTACAACGGTATTACAAAATCGTTCGACATTGACCCTCCCGAAACCGTGACGGTGACCAACGAGAAATACAGTTCGATTGTTGTCTTTAACACCGCCGCCTTGCTCTGGACCCGCGGCACCCCTCTTGAAGGTGTACGCGCATCCGAATGCACCGTCCAGAACGAACTCGTTTCCGGCAGTGTGACCGTTTCGCTTACGCTGGGCGGCGACCCCCTGACACCCGGTGTCGATTATATCGTCGATGAGGCCAACGGCGTTATCGGCCGGCGGGAAGGGGGGCGAATCGGCGCCAACACCGCTGTCTATGTCTCGTATCAATATACCCCGATGCGAATTGATTCCATCGTCTGCGAAAACGGGGACCTTTCCCTGGTCCGCGGCACATCACATGCCGTCAATCCGGAGCAGCCGAACCTCGGGTCAGGCCAGACCCGTGTCGCGAACATCTTCGTTTCCCACGAGACGAAAAACCGGCTTACCGAAGAGAGCCTCTATCCGATTCTCGACGACGGCACCCTGAACATTCCCGACCAGGCGCTTGCGAAATACCTTCTTCCGAAAACGTGGGAAAAGCTTCAAAACGGCGAGACGCTGAAAATCCTTATCTGGGGCGACAGCGTCTCGGTCGGCGCGTATGTCAACCCGACACAGCGCTGGCAGAACGTTTTCCTGAACCGGCTCTACCAGCGGTTCCCCAAAGCGAAGATCCAGATGGTCACTCAGGCGTGGGGAGGAAGAACCACGGCCGACTATCTCGCCGAACCCGCGGGATCCGTCTACAACTATCAGAAAAGAGTCCTGGACGAGAAACCGGATCTGATCATTTCGGAGTTCGTCAATGACGCGGGCCTTACGTCTGGCCAGTGGGAATCGATCTATCCGAGGCTGAAAGCCGATTTCGACGCGATCGGCGCCGAATGGATCATTAACACACCGCACTACATCCACCCGACCTGGATGGGGCTCGCCTCGCAGAATGACATCGACGACGACCCGCGCCCCTATACGGAATATATCCGCGAGTTCGGGAAGGAGAACCGCATTCTGGTTGCCGAGGCCTCGACCCTTTACGGCCGGCTTTGGCGGCAGGGAATCCCGTACAACACGCTGATGGTCAACAACATCAACCACCCGAACCCCTACGGCCTTTCCCTCTACGCCGACGCCCTCATGGTGCTTTTCGGGAACGAGTGAGGGAGATGACGCGCTGCGTCGTGGATCGGCAAGACACAGCTGCGGCGGATATTCCTGAATTCAAAAAATATAACGAAACAGAATATCCGCCGCAGTTGGTAATCTGTTCGGGTTCGGGGTTCGTGTTTACGCAATTTTCTCTTGAAATGTGATGAAAAGCGGATTCAACCTTTTATTATATCTATCAAATGTGCCTAATCGAACACGGTGTTCTGCGTTCTGAAACGGTCAGTCTGCAGAGGGAAGAACTCAGATGGCGGAACTCGAGGCGCTGAGGCAGGAGAGGGTCTGATGCAGCTGCAGAGGTTTTCCTCTCGGGAATCCGAGGCGGCTCCGGGTTTTCTTTAACCTGAATGGTCTTCCATTGCACAGGGGGTTTTTTACCATCGGGATATGGTATAATATAATGTGCGGTTTACCCATTTCCACCCTGAAAAGAAAGGATATTTCCCAATGAAAATCGCTGTAATCGAAACGCCCCGGGGAACAATTAAACTGGAACTTTTTGCCGATAAGACCCCGAAAACGGTTGCGAACTTCGAAAAACTCGCTAAGGAAGGGTTCTACGACGGCCTGAAATTCCACCGCGTGATCGCCGATTTCATGATTCAGGGCGGCTGCCCGCTCGGGAACGGGTGCGGCGGACCGGGGTATACCTTCGAAGATGAGTTCGTGCCGGAACTCCGTCATGACGGGCCGGGAACCCTGTCGATGGCAAACGCCGGACCGAACACGAACGGGTCGCAGTTCTTTATTACCCATGTCGCCTGCCCCTGGCTCGACGGAAAGCATACCGTGTTCGGGAAAGTCCTCGAAGGGCAGGATGTCGTTAATGCCATCCGCCAGGGCGATCAGATGATCAAGGTCACGGTCACCGATGTTGAATGAAAAGACGCCGTGCCCTTTTCAGGCCGGATTCGCTCCCGGGCCTGCCGACGGCCGATTCAGAGGAAACAGACGATGCCGGAAAAGAATGATCTAACGTTTGAAGAGTCGCTGAAAAAGCTCGAGGGGATTGTCTCTTATCTCGACAGCGGCCGCGCCGATCTCGATTCGTCCCTTGCCAAATACGAAGAGGCGATGGGGCTGCTGAACATCTGCCGCGCGAAACTTTCGGAAGCTGAACAGAAGATCGAAATGCTCCGGAAAGCCGATCCGGAAACCGGAACCGTGGAAACCGAGCCGGTCGATCCCGATCAGCTGCGGTCCGATGAGTCGACCGCCGGGCGGGGGACCGCCGCGAAACGGCCGCGCGGGTCGAAAAAGACTGAAGGGGAACCGGAACTCTTCTAAATGGAAACAGCCGATTATATCCAGAATCTCCGCGCCTTGGTCGAAGAAGAACTCGGCCGGCTGACCGATTATCCGGAAACGGTCCCTCCGCGCCTGAAAGAGGCGGTGCGCTATTCTCTTCTGAGCGGCGGGAAACGGCTCCGTCCCCTCTTAACGCTCGCCGCGGCGGAAGCGGCCGGCGGGGAAAGAAACATGGCGCTTCCGGCGGCGTGCGCTCTGGAAATGATTCACACCTACTCGCTGATTCATGACGATCTGCCGGCGATGGATAACGATGATCTCCGCCGGGGGAAACCGGCCAGTCATGTCAAGTTTGGGGAAGCGACCGCGATCCTTGCCGGCGATACCCTGCTGACCGAGGCGTTCGCGGCGGTTGGCCGTACGCCGGATCCCGATCTCCGGGCGCCGCTGATCGCGGTTCTGGCCGAAGCCGCGGGAGCGTTCGGGATGATCGGCGGGCAGACCGACGACGTGATCGGCGAAAAACATCTTTCGGGAGGGAGCGCGTTCGCCGATACGAAGTCGCTCCTTTCGGCAATCCACCGGAGGAAGACCGGCGCGCTTCTGACCGCCGCGTTTCGTCTGGGGGGTATTGCTGCCCGGGCAACAGCGGCTCAGGCCGAAAAGCTTGCCGCCTGCGGCGAAGCGTTTGGGCTGGCGTTTCAGATTACCGACGATCTGCTCGATGTGACGGGGGACGAAAAGCTCCTCGGGAAACGGGTCGGGAAAGACGCCCGGCTCGGAAAACTGACATTTCCGGCGGTCTGGGGAATCGAAGAGAGCCGCGCCGAGGCGGCCCGGCAGGCGGAAGCGGCCCGCGCGGCACTCGAAGAGTTTCCCGAAACGGACGCGAAACGCGCCATTCTCGAGCTGTGCCGCCGCCTTTTAACCAGGAACACATGAAACGCGATTCCGCCGCTTTTCGCAAAAAACGGTTTTCCGGCGCGGCGCAAGAGAATCAGAGTGAAATGACCACTGAACCTGAACAGCCCCTTCTTTTAGAGACGGTTTCCGGACCGGACGATCTGAAAAAGATGTCCGAGCCGGATCTTGTCCGGCTGGCCGGCGAAATCCGGGCGCTCCTTTGCCGTCTTTCCGAAAAAAGGAGCGTTCATTTTGCGTCGAATCTCGGTGTGGTGGAACTGGCGGTTGCGCTTCATTCTTCTCTTGACTTTTCGAAAGACCGGTTGGTGTGGGATACGGGACATCAGTGTTACCCGCACAAAATCCTGACCGGCCGGTATCGGCAGTTCCCGTCGATCCGCACGTTCGGCGGTCTGATGGGGTATCCGAATCCGGAAGAAAGCCCGTTCGACCTGTTCATGACCGGGCATGCCGGGTGCAGTGTCGGTTCGGCGCTCGGGCTTTCTCTTGCCGACGCGATCCTGCGGCCGGAAGAGAACCGTCACGCGTTTGCGGTCATCGGCGACGGCGCGCTGGCCAGCGGGGTTGTTTTTGAAGCGCTCAATTTGGCGGGGGGGCTGAAACACCCGCTTACCGTCATCCTGAACGACAATAAAATGTCGATTTGCGGACGGGTTGGGGGTCTGGGGCTTTATCTTGACCGGCTCCGCCTGAACCCGATGTATAAAAAGATTAAGAACGGAATCCGCCGTGCAATCGACGCTGTTCCTTCGGTCGGGACCAGTACCGGAGATCTCATTTCCCGCTTGAAAGACAGCGTGAAAGCCGGGATTACCGGGGGGATGCTTTTTGAAGAGTTCGGGTTTCGGTATATCGGGCCGATTGACGGGCATAATATTCCGCTCCTGCGCCGGTATCTGACGATGGTCCGGCAGTTCCGCGAGCCGGTTCTTTTACACATCCTTACCGAAAAGGGGCACGGGTACCGCGACGCCGAGCTGGATCCGGCGCGATACCACGCGCCGAGCCCGAACCTGGTGCATCATCACACGCCGCAGGGCGAAACGGCCGAGCCCCCCGCACACGGAAGGAAAACCGATTCGGTCGCGATTCCCGAAGCGAGGTCGGTCCGCTCGAAACAGGACCGGACAGCGCCGGGCATTTCCGCCGCCGAAATGCTTCCCAACGATTCGGATCCGGATATGCCGGGCGCCCATTCCTATACTCATTGGGCGCGCAACGCGATCTACCGTCTGATGTGCGAGGATAAACGCTTTTGTGTTCTGACCGCCGCCATGGCGCAGGGGACCATGCTGGAGCCGATCCGCCGTCTCTTTCCCGACCGGTTCTTTGATGTCGGCATTTGCGAGGCGAACGCGGTCGTAACGGCGTCCGGGCTCGCCAGGGCCGGGATGCGGCCGATCGTCGATATATACAGCACGTTCCTTCAGCGGGCGTATGACCATCTGTTCCAGGAGATTTCGCTCCAGCATCTTCCGGTCATTCTGATGATCGACCGCGCGGGAGTGGTCGGCGCCGACGGGCCGACCCATCACGGGGTTTTTGATCTGGCGTATCTGCGCCCGCTCCCCCATTTTCGCGTGCTGGCGCCTGCCGACGCGCGGGAGGTGGAACCGATGCTCCGCTGGGCGGCGAGACAGGACGGCCCGGCCGCGATCCGGTACCCGCGCGCGACCGCGGTCCGGCTCGAGCGCGAGCCTGCCGCGATCGCGGAAGGAAAAGCCGAAATTCTGCGTTCCGGCCCTGACGGCGCGGTTGCGGTACTCGGAGAACGCTCTTCCGCCGCGCTTGCCGCCGCCGAAGAACTGGCGGCCGAAGGGCTTCTTGATTTGGAAGTGATCAATGCGCGGTTTGCCAAACCGCTCGATACCGAGACTCTTTTCCGGCCGCTGCGGGAAGGGAAATTTCTTCTGACCGTCGAAGAGGGTGTTCTTGCCGGCGGGTTCGGCAGCGCAGTCCTGGAAGCGGCCTGCGACGCAGGTCTCGATTCCCGGAAGATCCGCCGGGTCGGGATCGGCGACTGTTATACACCTCACGGGACCCGCGACGAGCTTCTCGTCCTGACAGGCCTTGATAAAGACGGTATCAAAAAAGCCCTGCTTCAATTCAAAGACAAGTAAACCGAATTGTCCTTGAAGCTGATTCAAACAAAACGAGGAGTCCGGTATTTCCAGACTCCTCGTTTTTGATGAACGGCGGGGGTGTGAATTTTTTGCCGAAGGCTATTCTCCCTTTTCTTCACCGGCAGAAGGCGCTTCTTCGGAAGCCGCGGCGGGCCTGGCCGCCGAAACGACCACCTGCGCGGGCCGCACGACGCGGTCGTGCAGCATGAATCCGGGACGCGCCTCTTCGAGAACGGTACCGGCCGGCTCGTCGCTGGGGAACATCGCGATCGACTCGTGCCGGTTCGGGTCGAACTTTTCCCCTTTCGCGGAAATGCGCGTAACACCGTTTTTGGCAAGAATGTCGATGAACTGATCGTAGACCATCCGTACCCCTTCGACAAACCCCTGAACCGATTCCTCTTGCGGCGCGGCTTCGAGCGCGCGGCCGAGGTTATCCCAAATCGGGAGAATGTCGCGGGCCAGTCTCATGGGAGCGTATTTCTCGTGATCGGCCAGTTCCTTGTTCTTCCGCTGACGGAAATTCTCAAGTTCCGCCAGTGCGCGGAGTTTTTGGTCTTCGGCTTCGGCCAGCTTCTCTTTAAGCGATTCCGCCTCTTTCGCCGCCGCCGAACGGCCCCGTTCCCGCTCTTTCCGCGAACCGGACAGAACTGCGTCACCCGCTTCTTTGAGCTTCCGCTCGAAATCGGCGGCCTCGTTCCCGGCGGAACACTCGCCGGTTTCGGCCGCGGCCTGTTCGTTCTTTTCGGCGTTGGGGTCTTGAGTCATTTCCGAACCTTGCTTCTCTTGCTGCTGTCTCTTCTGCGCCGAACGTCTAGCCGCCGAAAGAACGGCGGGCAAGACGGCGCAAAATTTCAATGCCTCTGTTTAGAAGGCTTTCTTTTTTTTTTGTCCTGCCGGTCTTTCGCTTCGGCATGATCGGCGTTCTTTTTGGCCGCCGGAGCGTACTCTTTCCCGAAATAGTCTTTCATGAACTTTTGAAGACCGTCGAAGTAAGTTTTGCGGAGGGAAAGGCCGGTTTCCCCCTCGATTCCGGCCAGTTTCCTGAGTTCGGCTTCGGTGCTCGGCGAGACGTTTTTCGGCACTTCGATGAAGACCTGTATTAAAAGGTCCCCCATCAAATTGCGGCGGGGCAGGGGCATTCCGCGCCCCTTCATGCGGATGACATCGCCGTTCTGTGTTCCTGCCGGAATTTTGACCTTGTCAACTCCGTCTAAGGTCGGCACGTCGATTTCGGCTCCGAGAACCGCTTGGGTGTATTTGATCGGAATCTGGCAGATCAGATCCTGCCCGTCGCGCTGGAAGAAGGGATGCTGCTTGACCTGGATGAAGACGTAGCAGTCTCCCGCCGGTCCGCCGTCGGGACTGCGGTGCCCTTCGCCCTGCAGGCGCAGACGGACACCGCTGTCGATCCCTGCCGGAATCCGGACTTCGCGCACGACGTCTTTTTCGACCATCCCCCCGCCATGGCAGGCGGGGCAGGGGGTCTGGATAATCTTTCCCCGGCCGCCGCATTTGGGACAGGGGGTCTGCATCGAAAAGATGCCGTTCGACTTTTGGATACGGCCGCGCCCGCCGCAGTAGCGGCAAACTTCGGGCTTGGTGCCCGCCTTGGCGCCGGTTCCGTGGCAGCTTTCGCAGGGTTCGTGGCGCCGGTAGCGGATCTCGCGTGTAACACCTTTCGCGACCTCGTGGAGATCGAGTGTTACACTGCACCGGATGTCGGCGCCGCGGTGCGCCCGGCCGGAACCGCCGCGGCCGCCGAAGATGGAGCCGAAAATGGAGTCGCCGAAAATATCGCTGAAAGCCCCGAAAATATCGCCCACGTCCTGGAAACCGGCGGCCTGCCCGGAGTGGCTGAGTCCCTCTTTTCCGTAGCGGTCGTAAATGGCCCGCTTGTCCGGATCTTTCAGAACATCGTACGCCTCGGCAGCCAGTTTGAATTTCGCGATCGCCTCTTCGTCGCCCGGGTTCCGGTCCGGGTGGTATTTGAGAGCGGCTTTGCGGTAACCCACCGCGATCTCTTCGGCGGTCGCGGTGCGTTCAATTCCGAGAATTTCGTAATAATCGGCTTCTGCCATTCTTCAGCCTGTCAGCGCACGGCGTTGGCCGGCGCGTCTTTTTCATCCTTTTTGATGTCGGTCACGAGTGTTTCGGTGGTCAGCATCAGGCCCGCGATACTCGCGGCGTTGACCAGTTCGACCCGAACCACTTTCAGCGGGTCGATGATCCCCGCTTTGAACATGTCGACGTACTTCGCGTTATGCGCGTCGTAACCGACATTGACCGATTTCTGCGAGACTTCGTCGGCGATCACGGTACCGTCGAGACCGCAGTTGTTTGCGATCATTTCGAGCGGTTTCGAAAGAACGCCGGCGATGATATCGACGCCGATCTTTTCGTCGCCGCGTACCGAGGCGCGGACCTTTTCGACAGCCTCTTTGCAGCGGAGAAGCGCAACGCCGCCGCCGGGAAGAATCCCTTCCTGCGCCGCGGCGCGGGTCGCCTGAAGAGCGTCCTCGACGCGGGCTTTCTTCTGTTTCTGTTCAGCTTCGGTGTGGGCGCCGACCTGAATGATCGCCACGCCGCTGCCGATCTTGGCCAGGCGTTCCTGATACTTTTCGCGGTCGTAATCGCTTTCGCTCTCGCTGATGAGTTTGCGCAGAAGATCGGCGCGGGCTTTGATGTCGGCTTTCTTCCCTTTCCCGTCGACGATGACCGTCGAGTCTTTATCGACGGTAACCTGTTTCGCCTGACCGAGCTGGCTGATTTCGACGTTTTCGAGTTTGATACCCAGATCTTCGCTGATCACCTGGCCGCCGGTCAGGATGGCGATATCCTGGAGCATCGCCTTGCGGCGGTCGCCGAATCCGGGGGCTTTCACCGCGCAGATGTTCAGCACGCCGCGGAGCTTGTTGACGACGAGCATCGTCATCGCCTCGTTGTCGATATCTTCGGCAATGATGAGGAGCGGCTTCATTTTCTGGGCGACCTTTTCGAGGATCGGAACCAGTTCGCGGATGTTGGTGATCTTCTTTTCGTGGATCAGGATGTAAGGATCGTCGAGCTGGGCGGCCATCGTCTCGGTGCTGGTGATGAAATACGGCGAGAGGTACCCCTTGTCGAACTGCATCCCTTCAACCACCTCGTAGGTCGTTTCGGCGGTTTTGCTGTCTTCGAGCGTGATCACTCCTTCGTTGCCGACAGCTTCCATCGCGGTGGCGAGCAGTTCGCCGATCTCACGGTCGTTGTTGGCGCTGATCGTGCCGACGTTGGCGATATCCTGCTTGGTCGTGACCGGTTTGGCCATCGACTGCAGCTGGGCGACCGCGGCCGAAACGGCCTTGTCGATCCCGCGGCGGATCGCAGTCGGGTTGCTTCCCGCGGCGATGTTGCGGAGACCTTCGCGGAAGATTTCGCGCGCCAGGACGGTGGCCGTGGTCGTTCCGTCGCCGGCCTGGTCGGCCGTTTTCGAGGCGACTTCGTTGACGAGTTTCGCGCCCATATTCTCGAAGGGATCTTCAAGCTCGATATCTTTGCTGACCGTGACGCCGTCTTTGGTGACGGTCGGCCCGCCGTACGATTTGTTCAGAATGACGTTGCGGCCCGTCGGCCCCATGGTGACGGCCACGACATCGGCGAGCTTGTTGACGCCGTCGAGAATCTTTTTACGGGCTTCGTCGTTAAAGATTAATTGTTTAGCCATTGTTTCGTTGTCCTTTCAGAATTGAACCGGTTAAGCGGCTTCTCACTTAACGACTTTCGCCAGGATGTCGGATTCGCGGATGATCTTGATTTCGCGTCCGTCGACTTCGATATCGGACCCGGAATATTTTCCGTAGATGACTTCGTCACCGACGGCGACACCCATTTCGCTCCGTTTGCCGCAGTCGAGCAGTTTGCCCGCGCCGACGGCCAGCACGATGCCGCGCTGCGGCTTCTCTTTGGCGCTGTCGGGCAGGAGCAGACCGCCGGCGGTCATCTCTTCGGCGGCGAGGGGTTCAACAACAACACGGTCTTCGAGAGGATAGAGGTTGAGTTCTTTTTTCGACATGATGAAATTCCTTTCAGTCTTTTATGGCTTTGATGTTTTTGTTCAGGTTATGTTATACGTGTTCCGAAGCGGAGCGGGAGATTAATACATTCCTCCCATGCCGCCCATGCCACCCATACCGCCCATGCCGTCCATACCCGGCTGACCCGGAGCGGCAGGCGTTTCTTTCGGGATTTCGGTCAGCAGGCAGGAAGTCGTCAGAAGCAGGCCCGCGACACTCGCGGCGTTGGTCAGCGCAGTGCGGACAACCTTCGCCGGGTCGATGATTCCGGCTTCGACCAAGTCGCAGTAGACGCCCTTATCGGCATCGAAGCCTTCGTTCTTCCCTTTCATCTGGCGGACACGGTTGATGACCACCGCGCCGTCGATTCCAGCGTTCTTGGCGATCTCGCGGATCGGGGCTTCAATGGCTTTCTTCACGATCTGGATACCGTAGACTTCGTCGCCTTCCCCTTCAACCTTGTCGAGAACCTTGGCGCTCTTGAGAAGGGCCACGCCGCCGCCGGGAACAATCCCCTCTTCGAGAGCCGCCTTCGTTGCGGCCTGAGCGTCTTCGTAGAGGAATTTCTTCTCTTTCAGTTCCGACTCGGTCGCAGCGCCGACGTTGATCTGCGCAACGCCGCCGGCGAGTTTGGCGAGCCGTTCCTGCAGCTTTTCCTTGTCGTAGCTGCTGGTGGTCGTTTCGATTTCGTTCTTGATCTGTTCGACGCGGCCGTCGATCGCTTCTTTCTTGCCCGCGCCCCCGACGATTGTGGTGTTTTCGGACGAGACGGTGATCTTCTTGGCCCGGCCGAGATCGGAAAGCTGAACGGCGTCGAGCTTGATGCCGAGATCTTTTGTGATCGCTTTGGCGGCGGTCAGGGTCGCGATATCGCCGAGCATCGCCTTGCGGCGGTCGCCGTAACCGGGCGCCTTGACCGCGCAGACGTTCAGGATGCCGCGCAGCTTGTTGACCACCAGCGTCGCCAGCGCTTCGCCCTCGATATCTTCGGCGATGATCAGGAGCGGCTTGCTCTGTTTGCTGACAGCTTCCAGAAGCGGAACGAGCGATTTGGCGGTGGAGATTTTATCTTCGTAGACGAGAATGAGCGCGTCCTCGAAATCGACAGACTGGTTGTCGACATCGGTGACGAAGTGGGGGGAAAGGAATCCGCGGTCGAACTGCATTCCTTCGACAACTTCGACATAGGTGTTCGCCTGTTTCCCTTCCTCGACCGTGATGACCCCGTTCTTGCCGACTTTCAGGAAGGCTTCGGCAAGGATCTGGCCGATCGCGGCATCGTTGTTGCCGGCGATCGCGGCAACCTGGGCGATCTCTTTCTTGCTCTTGTCGCTGACCGGAACCGCCTGTTTGGCAACCGCGTCGCAAATGGCGTCGGCGGCTTTCTGGATGCCGCGGAAGAGCGCCATCGGATCGGCGCCGGCGGCGATCATTTTCAGGCCTTCCATGTAGATGGCCTCGGCGAGAACCGTCGCGGTTGTGGTGCCGTCGCCGGCAACCTGATTCGTCTTCGAAGCCGCCTGTTTGACAAGCTGGGCGCCGAGATTCTCTTCGGGATCTTCGAGCGTAATATCTTCGGCAACCGTGACGCCGTCTTTGGTGACCTTCGGCGCGCCCCAGCCCTTGTCGAGAACCGCATTGCGGCCGCGGGGACCCAGGGTGCTCTTGACCGCGCGCGCCAGTTTGCTCACACCGGCGGCGATCGCCTGTCGGGCGGAATCATCAAATGTTAGATTTTTCGACACTTCGGATAACTCCTTTTCGTTAAGATGTTGAACGAATATGTTGTGGTAAACAAATGCTCAGTTTCGAATTCCTGATCGTTTCAGGTCTGACAGCCCCAGTCCCCTTTCGGGGGTACCAAGCAAATAGTATGCCAACACCTGAAAAACGGTATTCTCCTATATTATAGCGGAAAAATGAAAATGGACTACCGTTTGGAAGCCGAAAAAGAGGGAGCGGAGTGTCAAATTGGCAGTTTCGGTTGGGTTTGTCTCGGGGAAAACGAATCTAATGAGAATCAAGTTTTTGCGGCAAGCCGGTAAAATCACGCCGGCGAAAACGGAAGCAGGCTTCTTTTCGATTAATGAGATTCCGGCTCGGGGGCGGCGAGCGCGGCATACCCGCCCTGGCGGGACTACGGACGCGCTTTTTCGAGCAGGACAACCGCCTCGGCGCAAATGGCCTCTTTCCGGCCGATAAACCCGACCCGTTCCCCTGTCTTGGCTTTTACGCCGACCGCGCCGGCGTCCACGCCGAGCAGTTCGGCAAGACGGTCTCTGATCTGCTCCTTATAGGGGCCGAGGTTCGGCTCCTGTGCGAAGATAATCGTGTCGAGGTTGACAACCGTCCACCCTTTTTGAGCCGCGAGTTCAACCGCGAACCTCAAAAAATCGGCGGAATCGCGTCCGCGGTTCTCTTCGGCGGTGTCGGGGAAGTTTTCCCCGATATCCCCCCCGCCGATCGCTCCTAAAACCGCGTCGGTTACCGCGTGAAGAAGAACATCGGCGTCGGAATGCCCGGCCAGGCCGCGGGAAAAAGGAACAATGACCCCGCCGAGTTTCAGCGGACGAGGGGTTTCTCCCGAGTCAAAGCGGTGTGTGTCATGGCCGATACCGACGCGCATCGAATAATCCCTTCTGAAAACGGTTGACGAACTCTTCGGGAGCCGACAAAAGCACGCTCTCATTCTAAACGTTCCGGCGGCAAAATCAACCCGCCCCCAAGCGGCGCCGGGCGGTCTCAGACTTGCGGACCGCGCGAAAATCGGTAGAATCTAAATGCGGAAGGGGAAGCGAACTTGGCGCAAAGCCGCCCAAGAGGTTGTCCCGCAGTCAGGAGAAGAAAATGCCTCTCTACGAAATTGAAACGAACGGTCATATCGTCATCGCCTGGGGTGAAGACGAAGAGAAAGCGCTTGATATCCTTTACAAATACTACCCGAGCGAAGAAGTGGTTCGGATCACCAAACGCCCGCGTGATGCCTGGGTCATTTCCAAAGCGGTCCTGGGGATTAAGGGGAAAACCGACACCAGCGAGCTGGCGCGGGAATGCCTTTCGAAGGCCGCCGGCGACAAGGTCCACGCCATCCGCCTTTACATCCAGGAATCGGGGGTCAGCCTCGACGAGGCGCGCCGGATCATTGAATCGAATATCGTCTACGGCTGGTAAACCTGCCTCCGGACGGTGTCCGAAGTTCCGGCTTTTTGCCGCGGGGGAAGTTTACTCTTCCCCCTCTTCCGATGCCGGCGGACTGTTTTCGTCCTTCTTCTCCTCTGCGGCCTCTTCGTCCTGTTCCGATTCGGAATCGGTGTCCCATGCCGGCGGAGCATCCTTTTCCGTTTCCGGCGCGTTTTCATCCTCCGGGGGAACTTCCGTGGTCCGGTCTGTTTCGGCCGGCGGTACCGGATCTTTTTCCGGTGTTTCGCTCAGACCGGTTTCCTCCCCGTTTTCGCTCTCCGCCGGAACAAATCCGCGGCTGACAAGCATATAGCCCCCCCAGAAAAACGGGTGTTCCCCGATGATCGCCTCTTTCGGCGGCGTGCCGCGGAACCGGGGTTCTTCTTTCAGGTTAAGAGGAGCGGCGGTGAACTCGGCAAGAACCTCTTTCCAGGCGGCGGGAGCCGGGGTTTTTTCGGTCTTGTCAAGAAACAGTTCCGCGATACTGTAGGCCGACGGACCGCCGACCCGCCACCGGCTCGCCAGGATTGTCTCGGCGCCGTTGGCCTGCATCATGAGCAGAGGCATGAAAAATTCGGAACCGTTTCTCCCCTCTTTGATTGCGGTTTCGGCATCGGAACGAAGGCCGATCAGGAGAACGGTTTTCGGACCCCCCCACGGCAGGAACCGCCATTGCAGAAGGGGTTCCGCGCTTTTTTTCGCGCTGGGATTGAACAGGCCCCAGGCGGGGTCAACGGCGCGGATTTCGCCGAGTACGGCAAGCTTTCTGATTTGTGAGATATACAATCGGTCGGAACCGGTCCGGAGGGGTTCGGGCCAAACCGCCGATTTCGGAAGAGTTTTTTCGAGCCTGGCCAGCACGGCGCGCTGGAGGGCGTCGTTCTCTTTCGGATGCAGTTTTCCCGGGATGAGGACCGTTTCGCCGCGGAGCTGTGTTCCCGTTTCGGCGCGGGTAAAGCAGAGTGTGACGGTCGGAGCGCAGAAGAGCGTGAAATTCGGCACCTTTGCCAGCGGAACCAGTTTTTCCCCCTGCGGCAGGGTCATCGCGTCGAAGGGACAGTACCAAAGGATCGAGTCGGGGACAACCGCAAGCGACTCAAACTGCGCCCGGCCGCGCACGTCGTCGCCGGTCGGATTGCCGAGAAGGGCGCGGAAAAAGGAGTTTCCTTCGCCGCGCCATTCTTCGGAAAGGAACTCTTTCAGGAGCTTGGCCTTGTTCCCGTCGGTCGCGCCGCAAGCATCCAGAAACGCCGCCAGTTCCCGCCCGATTCCGGCAACACTCCCGAGACGCCAGGAGTCGAATTCGTCCCGTGTCATCAGAAATCCGTAGAGCGCGCCGCCGACTTCAATGAACGAAAGGACGGCGGCTTTTTCCGGGATCTTCTCGCGCAGTTTGTTGAAATTCTCGCGCGGCGGAAAGACTTCGGGAACGGCAAACGGCATCGCGGCGATTCCGCGCAGACAGATCTCTTCCTCGTCCGAAACGGCCTGAAGCTGTTCCAGAAGAAGCTGATCGGCGGCCTGCTTTTCCGAATCAGGACTGATCGAGAACGGCTGGAGCTGTTCGGTAATCCGGGCGGCATTCTTGCGGAACGTTTCCAGTTCCGGATATTCCACAAAGAGGTTTTGGCGCAATACGCGTGTTTCTTCGGTCAGCAAATGGTCGGGCGCCGCCGCCAGGTATCGGAGCGAAAAGGCGCGGCCCCCCATCTCCTGGAAGGTCAGGAACCGGCGGATGCGGATCCGTTCGGCGATCTCAAAAGCTTTTTCCGGCTGATCGCGGTCGATGGCCAAGAGAAACGCGTTGTTCAGCTCTTCGGTCCAGAGGCTGGTGTCGGCCGCGTACGAGGCGACCGGGTCGGCGGCCCAATCGTAGAAATCGGAAATCCGCAGAAGCTCGTCGTACAGGTCGGCGGCGGTACGGGGCGTCATCTCATCGAGGGATTGATTGAGCCTGTGTATCTGGAAAAAGCGGAACGATCTTTCCCTCGCGCCGGCGCACGCCTGGCCGAGCAGCTCTTCCCCCTCGTCGAGGTTCCCCTGCCGGAACGCGGCGACCGAAGCGAGGTAGCGGTAAAGGTCGGCGTAACGGCTTTCGGTCAGCCCCGACGATTTCAGCGCGCCGGGCACGCCGCGCAAAAGCTGTTCGGCGCCGGCGGTATCGCCGTGCCTGATCAGCTTTTCGGCGGCCAGGAGATGAAACGATGCGGCAATCCAGCCCGACCTGACGTTATTCGAGATCCATGACTGGACGAGGTCGATCGGCAGCTCCGATTCCGGGTCGTTCCTGAGAATGTCGGCGGCGGCCAGTTTGCGCAGGGCTTCCTCGATTTCAAGAACGCTGCCGAACGCGTACGCCGAAACCGAACCTTCAAAATAGGAGTCCGCCGCCTCGAAGACTTTGCCGCTCTTCAGGTAGATGTCGCCAAGGGCAATGAGCGCCGACGAGGCAAGGAAATGGTTGTATTCCCCCTCCATCAGAAGCGAGTTGCTGAGACGGTTAATGGCCTCTTCGTGTTTGCCGGCCCCTTCCAGACCGAGTCCGAGGATCACGTCCAGAAACGGGCTCGACCAGTGGTTTCGCGAGACGGGCCGTTTCGAGAAGCATTCGACGATCGGACGGCT
Organism: Thermoguttaceae bacterium; assembly: GCA_017405595.1. Lineage (GTDB taxonomy): Bacteria > Planctomycetota > Planctomycetia > Pirellulales > Thermoguttaceae > RUG695. Next base: position 186,032 of record JAFRAC010000007.1, read on the forward strand.
TCGATGGTCGGCGGCGGCCAGCGGACCGAGGATTTCATTCCGGCGGCGGACCGCCAATGCCGTGCAGCGGAGAATCTCAACCGGGTCGATTCTTCGCAGTTCCGGATTTTTCAGCATTCCCCCCTGTTTGATCCGCTCGTCGGTAATCGGGTCGCCGATCCGAATCATCGCATCGTTGGGGAAAAGTCCCAGCGGCAGATTGCGCGTGCCGGCGCCCCAGGGGGGGGCGGTCCCCTCGCTGTGGCGCGTTCCGGTCGGGTATTCAACGCGGGCGATCCAGTCGGGCGTGCTCAGATAGATGTCGATGGCCGACTCGAACGATTCCAGGGCGGCGGACAGATCGCCCGTGATATACGCCGCCTCGCCCAGAACCGCATAGTAGCAAATCGAATCGATCCAGCGCTGCTGCCCGATTTTTGTGGCTCCCGCCAGCTCGTCGCGGCAAAACTGCGCCGCCTCGGCGAAACGGCCCTCCTGAAGGAGCTGCACGGTTTTATAATGGGTCGCGGCGGGGATTGACGCGCCCCGCTGCGCGTAAAGCGGCGCGAGGAAAAAGAGAAATACGGCGATCGGCCCGAGTGCCGGAACCGCGCCGCGGAGCAGGGGGTGCTTTTTGAATGAAAGTTCTCTGTATGTCATCGGTCTCGTTTTGTCAAGCTGAAACGCGCCTTTACTCATCGTCGAGCGACTCGGCCAGGTCGGTTCCGCGGCATCCCCTTTCGATGTAGTTGGCCAGAAGGATTTGCGCCGCGATTTTGTCTGTCCGCTTTTTGCGCTGTTTGAGGGTCATTTTTGCCTCGCGCAGATAGTAACCCGCCTCGACGCTTGTAAACCGTTCGTCCATGTAGTCGACCGGAAGACCGGTCTGTTCCGTCAGCCACGCGCCGAACGCCAGGGCCTCGCGCGCTTTTTCGCTTACCCGGCCGTCCAGATGAATGGGAAACCCGACGACGAAACGAACGATCCGCTCTTCCCGGACGAACCGCTTGAAATACTCGGCGTCGAGCCGTTCGTTTTTGCGTGTATAAATCTCGTAGGGGCTCGCGATGATCCGGTCCGGATCGCTGACCGCGATGCCGATCCGCACCGTGCCGAAGTCGATTCCGGCGAGTTTCCCTGTTTCCTTAGGTTTCTCTGTATCCATCGGTTAGCCTCATGACGGCCTGGTTGGCGAGCAGCAGACCGAAGATTCCGGTAATGGTCGGCAGACTTCCGAGTGTGCCGCGGCGCCGCCCGTGCAGCCGCGGGTTGTCTTCGGAAACGCCGGGGGGAAGGATCGCGCCCGTGCCGCGGATTTCCCGTACCGGTTCCGTGGAGTAGACACAGGGGATCCGGTCGGTATCGACGCCCTTGCGGCGGATCCGCTTGCGGAGCATCATCGAAAGGCGGCAGTGTGTTACATCGGTCAGTTTCCCGAATCGAATCCGGGCCGGATCGGTCCTCAGCGCCGCGCCCATACTCGAAAGGACCGGAATGCCGGTCTCGAGGGCGGCCGCCAGAAGCTCCACTTTCGGCGCAAGCGAATCGATCGCGTCGATCAGCAGATCCGGTTTCTTCCCCCCGAGGGTGAGTATTTCGGGAATCGAACCGGCGTTCAGCAGCGCGTCAACCGTTTCGACCTGCGCTTCGGGCCAGATGGCGAGGACACGGTCACGCGCCGCTTCGACCTTTCGGGCGCCGACGGTCGCGTGCGTGGCCAGGATTTGGCGGTTGATGTTGCTTTCGGTGATTCGGTCGCAGTCGGCCAGCCGAAAGCGGCCGACCCCGGCGCGGGCGAGCGCCTCGAGGGCGTACCCGCCGACCGCGCCGACTCCGGCGATCATCACGAACGACTCGTGAAGCCGCTTAACCGCATCGGCGCCCAAGAGCTGTCCGATTCGATGGAACTGATCAAATTTTTCCAACGCCATCCTTTCCGGTATGGGGAATCATTTCCCCGAAGTTCTCCCGCCCGCGGCCGCCAGAAAACGTTCGGCCGCCGTCTGCGGACGCGCGCCGAGTTCTCTGAGCTGTTCCGCCGTCCGAAGAATTCCGGCCGGTTCCTGACCGCCGGCGGGATAGTCGCTTTCGGCGAGAATCTGTTCCGGCGCGATCTCCGCCAGCCGCCTGACCGCCTCCCGTCCCTTTCTCCTGCCGATTCCGATTTCACGCGGCGAGAAGGAGAAGAAGAAGCGCTCCTCCATTTTAGCGCGGGGAACCGGTTCAAGATACCCGTGAAAGAGGATACAGGGAATCCGTTTGAAATTCCCCGCCGTTTCGAGCGTTTCGCCCCCCGCGCGGAATGAGTGGACGACCGCGGGCAGAGCCAGTTCGTCGGCGATTTCGAGCTGCCTTCGGAAGAGCGCCCGCTGTTCCGGCTTCGATGCCGAGACGAGCCCCTTCGGTCCGTAGTCGAGCCCGACCTCGCCGATCAGCGGCGTATCCTCTTCGGCCAGAGCGCGGCGGAGCGCAGGCTCCCAGTCCGGCGGGATCGTGCGGGCATGCCACGGGTGGATCCCAAACGCTTCCCGGACACGGATTTTCTCTGAGTTTCCGAAGAGGTATTCTCTCTTTCGGCGGCGGGCCGATGTCCAATCGCTCACTTTTGCCGACGCGCTGATGACCAGAGAGACACCGGCCTGCGCCGCGCGCCGGAGGAGCGCTTCGAGTTCGGCGGCGGCCGGAGCTTCCGACAGATGGGCATGCGGGTCGAGAAGCGCGGGCATCGGGCGTTTCCTCTTGTTTGGTTCGGGGCTGTCGAGGGGTCCTCTTATTCATCGAACATCGGAAAAAGGTCCAGCCCCTTCCTGTTTCGCGATTTTTCCTTTTTGAAGGTTGGTCTCAAGAAAGATGCCGGTTTTACCGATATTGATGATAAGGGGGATTCTTCCCAATTTAAAGGAAGAAACGTTTCCGATCGTCAGCTTTCCGGATTGTTCGATGATAAGGTTTCAGACAAAATTGTTCCTGCTGGTTTTCGCCGCGGGGTTTCTCTTCTGCGGAGGATGCGCCCTTTTTAAGAAGGATCTGCCCGAAAAAGATATTCCTTCCTTCTTCGATTCGCAGAGAAAAGAGAAGAGTTCCATCTCCGAATTTATCTCGTCGTACGGCCTGAAAAAGTCTCCGAAAGAGACAGAGGAAGCGAAAAAAGCGAAAGACGGGAAAGAAGAGGAAAGCTGGTTCTCGGGCGTTGCGTCGTTCTTCGGGGCGAAAAAGAGCGAGACTGCTTCTTCGGACGACGAAGCGTTTATGGAAGAGGAAGACGAAAAAGTCTCGAAAGATTCCAGGAAAAAGGAACCGGATAAGGGAAGTACATTTCTCCTTTCCGCCGAAGCCAAAGAAATATACGCGAACACCGAACGATGACCTGGGGGCCGCCGAGGCGGAAAAGGACCTGACGCGATGAGCTACTCATACACGTTTAATATTCCCGACCTGCCCGATCCGCCGAAACCGGCGCGCTACTGGTCGCACAGTCATGACGATGCGCAAACCGCCGTTTGCGAAATTTGCCCGCAGCATTGCCGGATCAAACCGGGAAAAGCGGGACGGTGCCGCGTTCGCGTGAACGAAATCGGCACGCTTACGACCCCCTACTACGGCAAGTACACCTCGCTGGCGATCGATCCGATCGAAAAGAAGCCGCTTTATCATTTTTACCCCGCGAGCCAGATCCTTTCGGTCGGCACGGCCGGGTGCAATTTGACCTGTACCTTCTGTCAGAACTGGCAGATTTCACAGGGGGCGATCCCCGCCGCGAACCTCTCTTTTATGGGGCCGGCGCGCCTTGCCGATCTGGCGGTCGGCCGCCAGATGCCGGCGGTGGCGTTCACCTACAACGAACCGTCGATCTGGGCGGAATACGTCATCGATGCCGCTCGGGAATGCCGCAAACGGGGACTGCGCACGGTTGCCGTCACCAACGGTCTTATCGAGGGGAAGGCCCGCGAGGATTTCTACGCCGTGATGGACGCGGTCAACATCGACTTAAAGGCGTTTACCGACGAATTCTACCGGAATTTGTGCGGCGGAAGCTTAGAGGCCGTCAAAGAGACGCTCCGCTATGCGGTCAACGAGACCGATGTCTGGGTTGAGGTGACCAATCTGATCATTCCCGGGCGGAACGACAGTGACGGCGAGATTGCCGGAATGACAGACTGGTTTGCCGAAACATTGGGGACCGAGACGCCGCTTCACTTTTCCGCGTTTTTCCCGACATACAAGCTGACCGACGCCCCCCGCACGCCGGCCGAGACGCTTTACCGGGCGATGGAGATCGCCCAGAAGAGCGGGCTTCGCTATGTCTATGCCGGAAACATCGGCGGGACGCGCGGCCACTCCACCTTCTGCCCGGCCTGCGGCGAAGAGGTGATCTCCCGGCAGGGATACACAACCCGGTGCCAAGTGACGGGTGAAGGAAAGTGCCCGAAATGCGGCGCCTCTATTGCCGGACGGTACAGCCGGTAAAACGGATTAGGTCTTCGACATCGTAGACCCGCAGAACGCCGTGGATGACGTTCTGCAAAAGGAACGGCTCAGGGGCGGAATCGACGTAGCCGGCCCAGCTGCGGGGCAAAATATCCGCGCCGAGCGAAATCTTCCCGAACAGTTCCGGCGCCGCTGCCGCCGCGTGCAGCGCGGCGAGCGCGGAGCTCGGCGAGTCGGCGGTCAGCTCAATTTGGCATTCCTCGTTCTCTTTCAGCCATCGGGCGGCGGCGAGAATATCTTCGGCCCGGCTGCCGACGTATGTTTCTCCCAGCAGGTACGCCAGGTACCAGACTGTCCCGTCGGGCCCGAAAACATCCTTGTTGTAATACGAGGTTCCCTCGGTGCGGCTTTCGCCCCAGCCGCGGGGCTCGATCGACCAAACCGCGTCGCCCCGGTCTCCGCCGATCTCCTTGGCGATCCGGGAGACTTCGGCGCTCTGGTTCCCCGTTTCGGCCGCGATGAGTTTAACGGTGCCGGACCCGTTCCCGGCCGCCTGCCGGCAAATCGGAATCCCAATGCCGCTGTCGGTCTTTAAAACGGCCATTTCCGGCCGATCGGGAACCGCCCACGGTTCCGGATAGGGAATCTCTTCCAGAGGGCGGATCACCGCCGTCCGGCGTACCCGTTCGGCGAACTCTTCCCGCGTCAGATTTTCGAGTCCGGCTTTTCGTGTTTCTTTCAGCTCTTCGCTATAGTCCCGGTTAATGTCGTACGTCGTTCTCGCCCCGGGAAGAGCCATCACCCCGTTCGGAACCGATTTGATTTCGTCCGTCGTCAGGAGGGGCAGGGGATACGAGCCGGTGATCCGCACGTCGCGCCCGGCCAGCCAGCGCAAAAACCAGCTGACGGTCGCATCGAGGATTTCCGGGCAGTAGCCGTGCTCCCCTTCGATCTCGATGATCGAAAGGCGCTCGGAGTGCTCTTGCCGCGAATAGATCCGCAGCGCGTCCCGGTAAGCCGTCCAGGTGTCATGGATGTCGAAGAAGTCCCCCGTCTTTGTGTTTAAGAGAGTCGGATTCGGTGCGCGCATGATGATGTAGTCGGCGTGATCCATGCCGAACCCAAGCTGGCCGAAAATGTTCTGTTCGGCGTCTTGCGGAACCGATTTGTGTGTTTGCGCGCCGTAAAGGGAACAGAGATAACAGCTGGGGGCCGCGCAGAAGACACGGCTGTCGAGCGCCATCAGGTACGAGGATTGGGTTCCTCCGCCGCTGTTCCCCGCGACGCCGAGCTTGTCGGAGATGATATCGCCGCGCGACTGGAGAAAATCAAGACCCCGGATCATATCCCAAACTTCGTAGGTCGCGGTGTTCCGCCCGAGGAGGATCGAACCGATTCCGGCAAGGGAATGGGCGAAGGTGGTGTGGCAGACGGGGTTGCCTTCTCCGTCAAAGTGCTGAAGACGCTCCCCCTGGTCGATCGGGTCCTGAATGTACATGGCCAGCCCGTTCATCGCCCCCAAAACACAAAGGCCCTGATAGTAGTCCGAGGCTTTTCCCTCGGCGGCGTGTCCGCAGACCACCAGCACCCCAGGATACGGAGGCGCGTACTTTTCGGGACGGGGGAGGAAAAGCGTACCGGTCGCGTAAAAGTGAGGAAGCGTTTCCAGGAGTATCTTTTCGGCGCGGTATTCCGGCTTATCGATGATTCCGGTCACCGCGGCATTCAGCGGGGTCCGTTCCCACATCCGGCCGAGCTGAGCATAGAAAAAATCGCGCCGGGCCTGCTGGTACGCGGCAATATCGGTCTCGGTTTTCAGGTTCTCGTAACCGGCGCGCCACCGCTTCTGAGCGTCGTCGATCTTTGAGATCAGGCTGTTGTACATCATCTTGCCGGGTTCGGAACAGACGCCCGAAGAGACAAGCGCCGAAAAGGAGCTGTCCTCGTCCTGCGGGAAGGCCGGGGACGCGAAAGGCAGAACAAGGAGAACCGCTCCCAAGATAAGAGATAGAGGTGGTAAAACGAGGCGCGTCATTGGTTTTCTCTCCGTTTGGGCTCGAATCTGAACTGGAAATGGACCCGGTCAGGGGTTTAAGTCCGCCGTTTTCTCCATTCTAATCGGAACGGTTCCGTTTTTAAAGTTGCCCTTTGCCTCTTTCTTTTCACGCTGCCGAAGCGCTCTTAGCAAAAAGACCCCCCCGTGGTAAAATCGGAAGCGAAAGTTTTTATCCCTGGCGGCGACAAGTACAGATAGGGGGGAGCCGCCCGCGCGTTTCCCATGGGGACGGATCACTCCGGAAAAGGTTCAGCACCAAAAGAGGCTCAAATGACCGATGTCAGCCAAATCAAAGAACAGGTTCTTCAGCAAACCGAGAAGATTAACCGTGTCCGCGCCGAAATCGCGCAAGTAATCGTGGGGCAAGAGTATATGATCTCGCGCCTTCTGATCGGACTTCTTACCGGAGGGCATGTTCTTTTGGAGGGGGTTCCCGGTCTGGCGAAGACCACTGCGGTCAAGACCCTTTCCGACGCTCTCGACGCGGACTTTCAGCGAATCCAGTTTACGCCCGACCTCCTTCCCGCCGACCTTGTCGGGACGATGATCTACCGGCCGGGCGACGGAACGTTTGAGACGAAGAAAGGCCCGATTTTTGCGAACTTCATTCTCGCCGATGAAATCAACCGCGCCCCGTCGAAAGTCCAGTCGGCTCTGCTCGAGGCGATGCAGGAAAAGCAGGTGACCATCGGCGACGCCACTTTTCCGCTCGACGATCTCTTTTTGGTGATGGCCACCCAAAACCCGATTGAGCAGGAGGGGACGTACCCGCTCCCCGAAGCTCAGGTTGACCGCTTTATGCTGAAACTGAAAATCGGTTATCCGACTGCCGAGGAAGAACGGAAAATCCTCGACCGGGCGCTGGAAGGGCTCGGCAGCGCGGTACAGGCGGTGATGAGCCGGGACGACGTTTTGCAGGCGCAGCAGGTTGTCTCGAGGGTTTATGTCGACAGCTCGGTCCGGGGATATATCCTCGATCTGGTTCAGGCCACGCGCTATCCTCAGCAGTACCGCCTTGAAAAGCTTCGGCCGCTCATCGAGTTCGGCGCCTCGCCCCGCGCGGGAATCTTTCTCGGCAAGGGGGCCCGCGCGGCGGCGGCGCTTGCCGGGCGCGGCTTTGTGACGCCGCAGGATGTCAAGGATATCGCCTACGACGTGTTCCGCCACCGTGTGCTGCTCAGTTACGAGGCGGAAGCCGAGTCGATCACTCCGGAAGACGTGATCGGCGAAATCCTCAGCGCCGTTCCGGTTCCGTAACACCGGACCGCGGAATCGGCAGAACAGAAAGCAGACCGATGAACAGCCAGCTGAGCGATATCCTTAAAAAAGTAAGACGGCTCGAAATCATTTCGAACCGGTCGGCGAACGACCTGTTCGCGGGGGAGTACAAGAGCGTCTTCCGCGGCCAGGGAATGGAGTTCAGCGAAGTGCGGGAATACCAGCCGGGCGACGATGTGCGCCTGGTCGACTGGAATGTGACCGCCCGTGCCGGCCGGCCCTACATCAAGCGGTTTGTCGAAGAGCGTGAACTGACGATTCTCTTTATGCTTGATGTTTCGGCTTCGGGCATTTTCGGTTCGGTTCGCGGCAAACTCGATACCGCCGTCGAAACGGCCGCCACGCTGATGTTCTCGGCGCTCAAGAATAACGACAAGGTGGGGCTCCTTACCTTCTGCGACGAGGTGATCGGCTATCAGCCCCCCCGCAAGGGGAAAGGCGCCGTCCTGCGCCTGATTCGCGAGATGGTCGCCCAGCAGCCGGTCTGCCGGCCGACCGACCTGGCAAAGGCGCTCGAGTATGCCAACCGCGTCCTCAAACGCCGCGCGGTGATTTTTTTCATGAGCGACTTTTTCGCGCCGCAGGCTGACCGGCAGCTGGCGCTCTGCCGCCGGAAGCATGACCTGATTGCCCTTCGGCTGACTGACCCGCGCGAAACGGCGTTCCCGAATATCGGGTTTGTGACACTGCGCGATCCCGAAACGGGGGAAACCGCCGAAGTCGACACGGCTTCGCCCCGCGTCAGAGCCCTTCTTGCCGAACGGTTTCGCCGGCAGCGTGATTCGGTCGCCGGCTGCCTTAAACATTACGGGATCGACGAGATGCCGATTGCGACCGATCGCGATTACGTCAAAGACCTGCGCCGCTTTTTCGAGAAACGGCGCGGGCGAAAACACCCCTGAACGCGTCTTGCCGCGCCGCCGCGCCGAACCATGAGATTAGAACGATCAGAACGAAAACCGTTTCGCGTGATTCTGCTTTGTCTGTGCTGTATGACATGTATGACACTGTCGGCGCAGGCGGCGCAGCGCGATGCCGTTTCGGCGGACCGCCTGGCCAGCGCGGCGGCGGACTTGATCCCCGAAAGTCCCTGTCTGGGAGAGGACGCCGAGCTCAAGATCACGGTAACCCTGCCCGTCGGGGCGGAAGCTGTTCTTCCCGAGTTCGGCGGGTCGTACGGCTCGATGAAAGCCGCCGCGGTGAAAGCTGATCCTCCGTCTGTTTCCGGGGGAAAACTTGTTTCCGTGTTTCACGTGACCCTGAGACCTGCGGAGAGCGGGGAAGTTTTTCTTCCCCCCATTCCGATCCGCGGCCGTGCCGCCGACGGATCGCTGATCCCGCTTTTGATTCCCGCAGGTTCGGCGGCCGTGGCTTCCCGATTCGATCCGGATAATGTCTCTTTGAGCGCACTGGATGAACCGGATCCGCCCATCCGCCGTTTCCCATGGCCCTGGCTGACTGCCGGGATTCTTTCCGGCCTGGCCGCGGTGCTCTTCCTGCTCTGGTTTCTTTCGCGGCGCCGCCGGAAGACGCGGCCGCAGGAGCTCTCCTTCCGTCAGCGGGCTCTGCGCAATCTCGCCGTGCTGAAAAGCTCCGGACTTGCCGAACGCGATCTGGCCGAGTATTACGTTCATCTGACCGGAATCGTGCGCCTTTTTATCGAAGAGTCGACCGGGATCCGCGCTCCGGAACAGACCACCGAGGAATTTCTCCGTCATATCGAGACCGATCCGCGGGGGCGCTTTTCGCCCGAAGCGCAAAGAGAACTCGCTTCGTTCCTCGAAGCGGCCGACCTTGTCAAGTTCGCCAAATTTCGCCCCGCTTCCGAAGAAGTGGAGCTGGGTTACCGGCATGCCGAACGATTCATCTCAACCTATCGGCTGCCGGAAGAGCCGCCGCAGGACGCGGAAGGAGTGAACCGATGACGATCCTCTTTGCCGCCGGGACACCGTTTCGCTTTCACACGCCGCTGGGTCTTCTCTGCCTGATCCCGGTGTTTCTGCTGGCGTGGAACATCTTCCGCCGGCGCCGCCGGCACGCGCTCCTTTTTTCGAGCCTGATCGTTTTTGGAGAGTTTCCCCGCACGCTGGCGGCACGTCTTCTTCCGGCGGTGCGCGCGCTGGTTCCTCTCGGTCTGGCGCTGGCCGCGGTTGCTCTGGCGCGGCCCCAGTTCGGAGAACAGAACAGCCGGGTACACGGCGAGGGAATTGCCATCGCGATCTGCCTTGACCGAAGCGGATCGATGTCGCAGGACGACTTTTTCCTCGACGGAAAACGTGTGGAACGGTTTGACGCGGTCAAGAAAATCTTCAACGATTTCGTTTTGGGAAACGGCAAGTTTACCGGCCGGCCCGATGACAAAATCGCCCTGGTGGTTTTCGGCGGATTTGTGGACGCGCTCTGCCCCCTGACGCTCGATCATGACGCGCTTGCCGATATGCTCCGGACGGTTCAGCTTCCCGCGCCCCCGGTCAACCGGTTCGGGCAGAAGCTGCGCGACCGGCTTTTCCAGGAAGAATCGGCGACCGCGATCGGCGACGCGCTTGTGGCGGCGGTCAGGCGGCTGCGGGAATCCGATGTGAAGAGCAAGGTGATTATTCTCCTTTCGGACGGCGCGCAGAATGCCGGGGCTGTTACCGCCGAGGAAGCCGCCGAGATGGCAAAATCGCTCGGGATCCGGATCTACACCATCGGAATCGGAACCCGCGGAACGGCGTTCGACCCGCTCGAATTTGACGAGGCGACCCTGCGCAGGATTGCCGCGGTGACCGACGGAAAATATTTCAGCGCCGGGAATACCGAGACACTCTCCGAGGTCTGCCGCGAAATCGATCAATTCGAAAAAACGGACTACGAAGAATCGGTCTTTACCGTTTACCGGGAGCTCTATCCCTGGTTCCTCTATCCGGGCCTGGCGCTGATTCTGCTGGGAACCGTTTTGATTCACACCCGTTTTCGGAGCCTTCCCTGATGATCTGGACAAATAAAAATTGGCTGTTCGGACTCTGGCTGCTGCCGATCGCGGTTTTTTTGCTGCGCCGGGCGGCGGTGAAAGCCCGTGAACAGATCGCGGCGTTTGCGGAACCCGAAATGGCGCGCCGGCTCGCTCCCGCGCGGAGCGGTGCGCACGAACTGATTCGGGGATCTCTCATCGTTGCCGGACTGGCGTTTCTCCTGATCGCGGCGGCCGGGCCGCGCGGTGCGGGCGAACTTGCCCAGGTCGAAAAGAAGGGCGCCGATGTCGTGATCCTTCTCGATATTTCGCGGTCAATGCTTGCCGACGACACAAAACCGAACCGTCTCGAGAGCGCGAAACTCGATATTCTGGACCTTCTCGAGCGGGGGGAAGGGGACCGTTTCGGCCTGGTGCTCTTTGCCGGAAAACCGCTGGTGAAGATACCGCTGACGAGTGACAAAGGTTTTTTTCAAGAGGCGCTGAAGAGCGTTTCGGTCTCGGACGCGCCCCGCGGCGGCACGGAGATCGGCGCGGCGATTCGGATGGCGCTTCGCGGCGAGACCGATCCGTCGCGCGACCGCGCGATTCTGCTGATCACCGACGGTGAAGATCATGAGTCCGACGCGGAGAGCGCGGCGAAGGAAGCCGCCGGCTTGGGCGTCAGAATCTTTACCGTGGCCATGGGAGACGCCGAAACCGGGGGGCGGATTCCGCTTTACGATCAGCAGGGGAAACTGACCGGTTATCAGAAATACAAAGGGGAAGAGATCCGGACGAAGACCGACCGGGAACTTCTCCGGCAAATTGCGGAAAAGACGGGGGGCGCGTTTCTCGACATGGGGGAGACCCCGACCAACCTCGGTTCATTCTACAGTAAATCGGTCAGTCTCAAACGGGCCGGATACGCCGAGCGGCAGAGGCGGGTCTGGAAAGAAGAGTATCAGCCCTTTCTTTTCGCGGGCCTCTTGCTGGTTTGCGGCGGATATTTTATCTCACCCTGCCGCGCCGCGGTTCCGCTGGTTCTTGCCGTGTGTTTAATCCTCTTTTCCGCCGGACGTGTCTGCCCCGCCCAGGAGGGAAATGATTCCCCCGCGGACCGGGCCATTCTCTCTTCCGCCGAAGAGACCGTGCCGGACGCGGGGCCGGTTCCCGAGGCCGGAGATTCCGCGGACCGGTCAGGCGGGGACCCCTCCCCATCCCGGGCCGTCGATCCGAAACTCGGCGCCCGCGATCTGTATAACCGCGCCTGCGGGCTGGCGGCCGGCGGAGACGAAGACGCGGCGCTTGCCCATCTTGAAGAGAGTCTCAAAAAAACGGAAACGATGAAACACGCGGGTAAACTCCGCGGAAAAATCTTGTATAAAATGGGGGTTCTTCGGACGCACGAACTGCAGCGGCGGAGCGATCGGCTCAAGACCGAATCGGTCCCCGAAGACGCGGAAACGAACCCTTCCGCTCCGGGCGCCCCTCCCATGCCGCCTGCCGCTTCTCCCCGCGGCGGAGAAAGCCCGGGGCCGAAGCCGGATGTTCTGGACGAATACCGGAAAGACGCCGCCCACCGTGCCGCCGCACAGCAGAAAATCGCCGAAGAGAGCGAGCGGGTCATCGATCTTTTCCGCCGCGCCGGCGGTGAGGGGGAGAGATCCGTTTCCGAAAAAGCCTCCCGCGCCCGCGATCTTCTTTACAGTTGGGCACAGGGGGAAAACCGCGCGTTCCGCGGGCGGGAACGTGAAATCCGGGAAAACACCTTTGAACCCGCCGACCAAATCCGGTGGCTTCTCGATGAGCTGACAGAGCTCCGCGAACAGCAAGATCTGGAAAGTCCGCCCGAACAGCCGCGCGGCTGGCAGAGACTCTATGCTCTGGGCGGCGAGGCGAAAGAGCGGACAGCGGATCTTGACTCGCTTCTCGAACAGGGAAAATTCCGCGATATCGAAGAACCTGAAAAGAGCGCCTCGCGCCTCGATGATTTGGAAAGCGCCTGCGCCGCGCTCAGAGAGGTTTCCGGCAAAATTCCCGAAGACCCGGATGCAGCGCGAACGGCGCTGCGCGGCGCCCTCGCGGTAATCGACCGGGCAGGGCTGACCTACAAAGAGTATCCTGATATCGTGACGGACGCTCTCGCCCGGCAGGAAGAGATCGTGAAACAGGCCGATCATCTTGTTCCGTGCGAACAGGCACAGGAAAAGGAGAAATCTGCCGGGGATGAACAGAACGGCCGCCGGGTTATCTCGCGCGGGACGATCCTTGACCGCAGCGCCGCCGTCATGCGCCGTACCGCGCGAATGATGAGCGATGCGGATCAGGAGTTCAGTCAGCGTCCCTGGACCGGGGAGGAAACGTCAGAAGGATCAGAGGAGGGCGAATCGGAACCGTCTTCCGAGGAAGAGTTTTTTGCGGAATCGTCTGATGAGTCCGAAGACGCGCCGCCGCAGGCCGAAGATCTCTCGCCGGAAGAAAAGATCCGCCTGTCGATGAAACGCGCCCTTGAATTGGGCCCGGAGATTGAAGAAGAGAGCCGGGCTCTCTCGGCTCTTTCCGCAGATCGATTCCCCGCCGAAGCGCCGCGGTCCGAAGCGCGGATACTTGACCTGCTCCGCCGTATTGCGGAACCGCTGCAGGAAGCGCAGGATCAAGACCAGCAGGATCAGAACCAACAAAATCAGCAGGATCAGAACCGGGAGAACCAAAACTCCCAGGATCAGAATCCGCAGGACAATTCTTCCCAAAATCAGGACGGTCAGGGTCAGGAGGATCAAAACTCCCCGAACTCCCAGGACCCGAATGATAACCCGGAACCGCAAGACGGAGAGTCTTCCCCGGAGACCGAAGAGCCGCAGGAAGAAGACCGGCAGGAGCAGGACCGGGAAGCGCCGGGAACCGCCGAAGAGGAAGAGGCGCGCCGAAACGAGGAAAAAGCGGAATCGATGATGCGGAAAGTCGAGCAGCGGCAGCAGGACGCCGAAGAGTTCCGCCGGGCGCGGGAAGCGCTCTTTCATCGCTATGAAAAACCGGAGAAGGACTGGTAAAGAATGAAACCGATTCCAACCCGCAGCAGTATAACACAACCGGGCTTCCGCCGTCCCGTTCGGCTTGCGGAACTTCTGGCTCTTTTGGCCGTGTTTCTTTTTTGGTCGGCCGGCGCATTTGCGGCAGGCCGCGAAAAAGCCTCGATGGCGCTTTCGGTTTCTCCCGAAAAAGTCTGGCCCGGTGAATCGGCTCTTTTGCGCGTTCAGATTAAAAACGCGGATACCGACACTCCTCCGGATATGGATTATCTCAACAGCGAGTTCGATGTCCTCTATCAGGGGCATGAGCCGATTTCCCATTCTCTTCAGATTACCGTCAACGGAAAAACGACCTTTTCCGAAGAGAGGGGGAACGTCTTCTTTTACCGGTTGACCCCCAAACAGGGGGGAACGATTCAGATTGAGCCGCCGGTGGTGAAATCGGACGGTGTTCCGATTGAAGCCGAACCGGTTCTTCTGCGTGTTGTTCAGCCTCCTGATCAGAACCTGCCGCCCGAGGAACGCGCGGCGCGTCTTGAACTGTCGGTTTCGCCCGAGACGATCTATCCGCATACGCTTTTCAGCGTCACACTTTCGGTCTATCTGAAAGAGTCTTCCGACGAAAAAAATCCGCCGAATCCGCTTAACCGCACGGCCGGACATGTTCCGCTGCTGCTTTCGTTCGGCTGGGGGCTCGACGACCGGCTTCCGCCGGAAATCTCTCCGAACGAAGATGTCGGAACATGGCTTGCCCCTCTGGCCAGTTCGCGGGGCGGGTTCTCGGTCAACGGACTCTGCCAGAGGAATGTTTTCTCTCTTTTCGATGACCGCGAGACGCTTCTGACCTTTCTTCCCGCCGGCAAATTGGTTGAGCAGAAGGCTCCTTCCGGCGAGTCTGTCCGGTATTGGCGCTACGACTTTACCCGCCGGATGAAAGCTGCGGAACCGGGAGAGTACGACCTGCAGAACGCGGTCTTAAAAGGGAATATGGGGGGGAAAGACCTTTACGCGGCATCGGCGCCTCTGATCATTTCGGTTCACGACGTTCCTCAGCCGCGCCCGGAAGGGTACCTTGGCGCGGTCGGTTCGACCGAGGCTTTTCAGGCTGCCGCGCATCTTTCCGCGGAGACCGCCGAAGTGGGGCAGGCCCTGACGCTGGAACTGACGCTGGACGGTGTTTCCGAGGATGCCGATCTGCGCATTCCCGATCTGGAATCCTACGAACCTCTCGCGTCAAGGTTCCGAATCTACGCCCCGAACCGCCGGCAGCTGACCGGGGCGGTCCGCTGGAGTTGGAATCTGCGCCCGACCAAACCGGCCGAGGAACCCTTTCCGGCGATTCCGCTCGTCTTTTTCGATTCCGCCGCCGGCGAGTTTAAGACGTTTCAAACCAAAGAGCTCCCGCTCACGGTCAAAGCCGGAAACGCCGATCTCGAGAGTTTCGCCGATGAGCGTCCCGCGGCGGAACCGAAACCGGGCCGCGGAATCAGCGGAAACAAGCCGATCGGCCGGCTGGTGAAACGGCACTCGGTCCGGCAGATTTCGGTCTTTGCCGGAACCCTTTATGCCCTCCTTTTGGTTCTGGCCGGCACGAAATACATGTGTCAAAACACCGCGAAGAGCCGGCATACGCAGGAGAACCTGTTTCGCGCCGGCGAAAAACTTTTAACGCGCGCGCTGGCCGATCCGGACGCGGAACTTCACCAGGCGGTGACCGCCGCCTTTTTTGCCCCTCTCGCATCGAGGCTGAAAACACCGGTCGAGGCCGCCGCGCGTAAGGAGCTCGACGGGCTTTTGCGCGAAATCAGGGAAAACGATCCCGATCCGGAAAAAAATGCCGTGATCGACCGGCTGAGCCGGCTTCTCGACCGGCTCGAAGAAGGGAAATATTCCGGCGCCGCCTCGGGCATTTCCGGATCGGAAACACTTGAGCTTTACCGCAGCTGGGAGTCGGTCCTCCGCCGGGCCGGCCGTAAACCGGGGAAGGGCACGGGGTACCGAAACGCGAAGAGCCTCGGACTGATCGTTGCGTTTTTGCTGACGGCCTCCCTTTTTTCTTCCGGATGCCGGCCCGGGCGCGGCATGCAGGAGCAGTTCGACCAGGCGGCCGCCGTGTTCAGCGAAGCCGAGAACTCCGACAGGCCGAATGAGGAAAAGGGGCCGCTCTACCGCCAGGCGGCGGCGCTTTACGAAGGCCTTCTCGCCGAAGGGAAAGAGAACGGCGCCATCCTTTACAATCTGGGCGCCGCGTATTACCGCGCGGGGGATACTCCCCGCGCCCTTTCGGTATGGCGCCGCGCCGAACGTTACCTTCCGGCCGATCGGGCGCTGAAAGAGAATATCGCGCTGATTCAGCCGGATGCGCCTGAAAAGAAGAGTTTCTTTGAGACGGTTTTCTTCTGGAGGAATTTTCTTTCCTGTACAGCGCAGGAGATCTTGTTCATCTCGCTGACAGCACTCTTTTTCGTCTTCGCCGCCGTGCGGATCCTGATACCGGGACGCCGCGCGAAATGGTTCGCCCGGCTTGCCCTGACGGCGCTGATTCTTTCCCTTCCGGTCTATGCCGCGATTCTTTACGGAGAGCGGGCCGAAAAAGCCCGCGCGGTTCTGACCGAAGACGCGCTTCTCCGAAAAGGGGACAGTCCGCAATACGAGACCGTCGCGGAGCTTCCCCGTGCGGCCGAGTGTGAATTACTGGAAAAGCGGGGCGGCTGGCTCCGTGTTCGGACACGGGCCGAACAGACCGGCTGGGTCGAGGCGGATAAGGTCTTAACCCCCTAACTTTGGGACGGACCGCCCGGCGGCTTTACCGGAACTTTTTTCTTCTTTTTTGTTTGCGGAGCCTGCGGCGGCGCGCCAGCTCGCGCAGATCCGGCTGGGGATCCCGGGAGGGCCGGTCTTCTTCCGGCTCTTCCTCTTCTTCGGGATCCGGAATCTCTTCGGCGGCTATCGGTTTCCTGCCGGAGGATGGGGTTTCGTCAAAGTCTTCATCCGTGTACTCAACAAAGTTTTCGTCCTCGTAAGGCTCTTCTTCTTCGTCTTCCCACAGCGGCTCGTCCTCTTCTTCGTCGTCAAGCTCCTCTTCGCTGTCGGCTTCTTCCCCCTCTCCGCCTGTCAGATCGCCGTCTTCTTCATATTCTTCTTCGTCGCCGTACTCTTCCTCATCCTCTTCGGTGTATTCCTCCTCTTCTTCTTCCCAGGAGGCCTCTTCTTCATCGTCGTACGATTCTTCGGAAAGGTTTTCTTCCGGGCGTTCGTCCTCTTCCGGAATCTCTTCGAAATCGAGCTGTTCTTCGGTCAGAGGCTCTTCGTCGAAAGGAGGATTCTCTTTCGGTCTTACACGTTTTTCCGGGGGGGAAACGGGATGTTTTTTCGGCGGTTTCGGCCGATGGAACTCGGGAGTGGGGAGGAACGGAGCGGGGATTTCCGGCGGCGCCGGTTCTTCGCCCGCGTTCATCTGGTTCCATTGTTCAAGCGAGATCAGCACATCGCGCGGTTTCGCGTCATTCGTTCCTTTCGCACTGATGATCCCCTGGCTTTCCATCTCGTCCATGATTTTTGCCGCCCGGCCGTAACCGATCGAGAATTTCCGCTGCAGCAGCGAGGTACTCGCGCGCCGCTGTGTGACGATAAACGAGACGGCCTCCTCGTAGAGGGGGTCGTCGAAATGACGCAACTGCGGGATTTCGGCTGCGAAATCTTCATCGGAGATCAGGAATTTCTGCCGGTCGGTCGATATTTCGCAGTTGACGGCGTAGATTTCATCATCGCTGACAAAGGTCCCCTGACCGCGGATGATCTGGTTGGTGACGGAGTTCAGAAAGAGCAGGTCGCCGTTGCCCAGGAGCTTGTCAGCTCCGTTCTCATCGAGAATGACGCGGCTGTCGGTCTGTGTGGCGACGCCGAACGCGATACGTGCGGGCAGGTTTGACCTGATCAGCCCTGTGACCACGTTAACGGTCGGCTTTTGTGTGGCAAGAATCAGGTAAATCCCGACGGCGCGGCTCTTGGCGGCGAGCCGGGCGATATACTCCTCGAGATCTTTTCCCGCAATCGCCATCATATCGGCCATTTCGTCGGCGATCACCACCAGGGCGGGTATCTTTTTCTGGAGTTTTTCCCACTCGTCCTGGCTCTGCGGCTGGAAACGCTGGCGGAGTTTTTCGAGAGAGAGGCTGTTGTATTCCTTGAGCTGCCTGACGCCGACACGGGCGAGCAGCCTGTACCGTTCGTCCATCTCGACACAGAGCCAGTTCAGAATGGCGGGCGCCTTTTTCATATCGGTAACGACAGGACACGCCAGATGCGGGATCTGCTTGTAGGGACTCAGCTCGACCATTTTCGGGTCGATCAGGATCATCCGCACTTCCCGCGGCGTCCTTGTCATCAAAATCGAAAGGATGATCGAGTTCAGACAGACCGATTTCCCGGTTCCGGTCCGTCCGCCGATCAGCATGTGCGGCAGTTTCGCCAGGTCGGCAACGATCGAATTGCCCGTGACATCTTTCCCGAGGAAAAGAGGAATCTGCATTCTGGCGGCACTCTCGGCGCTCTCTTCCATCACGTTGCGCAGGCGGACAAGCTGGCGTTCCTTGTTCGGAACCTCGACGCCGACCGAGCTCTTTCCCGGAATGGGGGAAACAATCCGCACGGTCGGCACTTTCATGGCGATGGCCAGTTCGTTCGTCAGTCCGTTCAGCGGCTGGATTTTTTGCCCTTTTAGAAGTTCCAGTTCATAAAGGGTGATGACCGGGCCGCTCTGATAGCCGACCACGCGCACGTCGCAGTCATAATCGTCGAAAGCCTTCTGCAGGCGCCTCATTTCCGAGGCGATTTTCGCTTCTTGGTTTGTCAGGCTGACCGGATCGGCATACGGCAGAATGTCGATCGGGGGAATCCGGTACGAAGGCTCGATTTCCTCTTCCGATTCTTCTTCAGTCTGCTCTTCCTCCTCTTCCTCTTCTTCGGCCGGCTCCTCTTCGATCGGTTCCGGTTTGGGAGCCGGGCGTTTTTGCGGCTTTGTTTTCTCCGGCGCGGGATCTTCCCCGGTTCCAAGAGCCGGATCGGTCTTTTGGGGCAGAAAGATTTCGGCGGCCTGTCTCAGGCCGACAATCATCAGGAGGAAATGGAGCAGACGGGAATCACTGACCAGAATAAGACCGGCCGCGAACATAAAAAGAAGAAAGACGGCAATCCCCGCCGGGGCAATGTGAAGCTTTTTGTCGAGCAGAAAACGGACAGAGGCGCCGAGTTCTCCTCCCGGCCCGAGTTCGGTCTGCTGCGCGGCAAGCCGGGCCGCCAGCGCGCTGAATTTTGATTTCAGAGCGGCCGGGGTTTCAGCGTGGGCCGCGTCGGTATCGGAATTGGCACGGGTTTCTTCGCTGCGGGAAGCGGTATCGGCTGCCGGGGGCGCGGTGTAACGGGTCAGAAACGCCGACAGGGCCCCCGAAACCGCCATCAGCATCAGCGCGGTACCGCAGGCTTTGAGAATCGAATTCCGAAGGCGCGGCATTCGCCAGTATGAAACAACGCGTAAAAAAAGGGCCGCCAAAAGGAACCAAACCCCGTAACCGCAGAACCGGTAGAGAAGATTGGCGCAGAAGGCGCCCGGTACGCCGCAGAGATTATGAACCGGCTGCTGCAGCGCGGCGTACGTGCGGCCGGGAGGGTCGAGCGGCGAGTAACTCGCCGCACAGACGATAAGAAAGAAAAGCGCGAGGGTGATCAGGATTCCGAAAACGACCCGGCCGGAAGTCCATGTATTGCTTTTTTCCTGAGCGGTCAAATCAAACCTTTTTTCCTTTGGGGAAGACGCCTGCGCATTCCGTCAAAGATACTTTCCGGCTCAATGGGCCGGAAAGGCATCTCTTTGTAAGGCCGTCTTGCCGAGCCCGGTTTGCCGTTCCGTCGGAAAAACCTTTTTGTTCTTATCCGCGGGTCCGCCGCGTCTCATTCCTCATCGTCTGCCGGTTCGGAATGGTCGATTTTTTCGTAGTAGGTGTCGAAGTCAAAATTCGGGCTGTTGTCCAAATCGTGACATGTGTAACAGACCTGTTTAACCCCGTCGCCGACGAGCATCGCCTGACGCAGCCGCGTCTGCGCGGCCGTGTCGCTGCCGAGCTCGGCCTGGATGTGGTTCGAGCCCGGGCCGTGACACGACTCGCAGCCGACGTTGGCCAGGAAGGGGGTCGCCTTCATGTCGGTGTATCCGCCTTGGTACGGGACATGTTCGATTCCGTTCCACCCGACCACATGGCAGCTGACGCAGTCCGGATCGCAGTCCCGCGGCGGATCGGCGGAATGTTCGGTCGGCGGGTCGGAGCTGATCGACTTCCAGGCGGTGCTGTGGCGGGTTTCGCGCCACTGGTCGTAGGCGTCGGTGTGGCATGAACCGCACTTGGACGACCCCACGTAATCCCCCTTGGTCTGCTTGTCGGGCGACTCAACCGCCATGATGTTCAGGCCCTTGAATCCCTGCGGTTCGACGATCCCGCGTAAAACGTCCTGGTATTCCTTCATCAGCAGATGGACATCCCCCGACTGATTGTAGCGCGAGTCGAGCGCGACGCGCTGGTAACGGACCGAGTCGCCGTAGATCCCCAGCACCACCGCGTATTTCCCCTTTTCGCCGACCTCGATGATAAACTGGCCGTTTTCGGTGCGGCGCGGCTCCAGGGGCGGAGTTGTGGGGGAATCCCCGGTAATGACGACATCGAAATCGGGAAAATCGGCGATCAGGTCTTCCACGAACTTTTCCGATCCGTGAGCGATCAGAATCAGATGGTCGCACTCTTCCTGCTTCAGATCGACAAGGATCGCGTTCAGGCGTTCGTCGGGCTGTTTGGTTTTGATCTTTTCGTCGAGGGACGAAAGGGAGGAGGTATCGACAACCGAGGTTACGCCGATACGGATTCCGTTCTGTTCGATCACCTTGTAGGGCTGTGTGTACAGCTCAAGAAAATCGTACACCCCGATGTTTGCCGAGACAAAGAGGCTCTTTTCGGTCGGACTCGGGGGAACCGTATACTTCAAAAGGTAATGGGCGGGGAACCGCAGTTCGTTCTGGCTGATTCCGATTGCGGAATAACCCATCAGGTAGAACGCGTTGATGGCCATGTCGAACTTCAGCTCTTCCTGGAATCCGTAACCGGACGGAATCAGGCCGGCATCGATCGCCATGACGGGCCACCCTTCGGCGCGGAGCGATTTCAGGAAATCGGCCCGGCGTGAAAGCCCCCCCTTCATTCGGGCCATTCCGGCGCAGCCGCACGGTTCGACATAGCCTTCGAGCAGGCCGGTGAGCACGAGCGCCAGATCGGGTGTTTCCCACCCTTCAAAGTAAACGCCGTTCTCCTGAACCGGGTCGAACGGTTCGTCCGATTCGGTTTGCGCCGTCAGCGGTCCGGCAGTCCAAAGAGTACTCAGCAGAAAGAGCGCCGCGGCCGTCAGGCAGGTCTTCCGCCGGGGGGAAAAAGATAACCCGAAAATACCCTTCTTCCGGAGAGCCGTCTGATGCCCGATTCCAAAACTTCCCATCTCATCCTCAAAATGTGATCCGTTCTCTTCGTTCCGCGCCAAAATCCCTGCCGGTGCGGAAAGGCGGTTTTGACGCCTATCCGTACTTTACAATATAAATGGGGAGAGGGAAATATCAAAAGTTCCCTATTTTCCCAAAATGGAGAAAGTCTTTCTCCCCGCCCTTTCAAACTTCCCCTTTTTTCGGTAGAATCACAGGGGGGAAGGGCTTCAAGAGAGATCACGTAAAATAAAGGATATTCATGCAGAATGCAAGGCAGCACGCTGCTTCCGAGACGGAACGCGCCGCAACTTCATCGAAGGGCCGGCGCTGGGCCGACGCGAAAACGATGGCTTTGGCGCAGAAGGAAATCTCGGTCAGCGAATTTTTCTCAAAAAACAGGCATCTTCTCGGGTTTGATAATCCCCGTAAAGCGCTTCTGACCACGGTAAAAGAGGCGGTTGACAATTCGCTCGACGCCTGTGAAGAGGCGGGAATCCTTCCGGAAATCTGGGTTCAGGTCACTGCCGAAGCCAAAGACCGTTATCGGGTTTCCGTTCAGGATAACGGTCCGGGAATCATGAAGAAGCAGATCCCGAACATCTTCGGGAAACTTCTTTACGGGTCGAAGTTTCACCGTCTGCGGATGAGCCGCGGCCAGCAGGGGATCGGGATCAGCGCCGCGGGAATGTACGGTCTTCTGACGACCGGCAAACCGATCGAAATCATCTCCAAAATTTCTCCGCGGACACCGGCCCACTACTATGTTCTCAAGATGGATACCAAGCTTAACCGGCCTGATATCCTGAACGGCGACGGCAACGGCGTGGAAATCCCGCCGAACGATCTCGGCCGCAAAATGGTTGCCGAACAGGGGATCGGCTGGGTTGAAGTCTCGCGCGGCACGCGGGTGACGATCGAACTCGAAGCCCGGTATCTGCGCGGGCGCGGGAGCGTCGACGAATACCTCGAAGAGACGGCGATTGCCAATCCGCACGCAACGTTTCACTATGTCGACCCGGAAGGAAACGAAACGACCTATGCCGCCACGGTTGCCGAGCTGCCGCCGGAGCCGATTGAAATCAAACCGCATCCCTACGGGGTTGAACTGGGGCGCCTGATCAATATGCTCCGCGAGACAACGGAGCCGACCCTCGCGAAGTTCCTGACCGAGTCGTTCTGCCGCATCTCTCCGGCAACGGCGCGCCTTTTATGCCAGGCGGCGAAGCTTTCGGTACGCACCGATCCTCGCCTCGTGCAGCGCGACGAGGCCGAAAGGCTTTTCTACGCAATCTCCGAGACGAAGATCCCCGCGCCTTCGACCGACTGCATCACTCCGATCGGGGAACAAAATCTGCTTACCGGGCTTCATGAAGTGGTGCCGGGCGAGTTTTTCGCGGCGGCAACGCGGCCTCCGGCGGTCTACCGCGGAAATCCGTTCCAGGTTGAGGTCGGCCTGGCTTACGGGGGCGGTCCGGCTCTTCAAAAAGTGACGCGCGAGACGCTTGCCGAAATGCTTCATGAAAGCGACGCGCGTACGATGCGCCAGTTTTTGACCGCCGCCTTCGACGGGATCGGTGCCGAAGGGGCCGACAAAATTATCAAAAATGCCCATATCCGTCCCCGCGTCTCCCCGGCGAAGCTCCTGCCCAAAGAGTTCAACGCGCTTCTCGAGTCGCTCCAGACGCTGAACCTGAACGAGGGACAGACGATGACGGTCTACCGTTACGCGAACCGGGTTCCCCTCCAGTTCCAGCCGGGCGCGTGCCTGATCACGCAGTCGGTCAGCCAAATGAACTGGCGCCCTTACGGACTGAGCCAAACCCGCGGCCAGCTTCCCCGAGGGCCGCTGACCGTCATTGTTCACCTGGCAAGCGTCTGGGTTCCTTTCACCAGCGAGTCGAAAGAGGCGATTGCCGCCTATCCGGAGATCCAGAAAGAGCTTCGTCTGGCGCTCCAGGCGGTCGGGCGCAAACTCGGGATGTTCTTAAAGCGCCGCCAGCGTGTCAAGCAGGAAGGAGAGCGCCGGAGCATTTTCCTCCGATATCTGGGGGAAGTGGCCGACGCCCTTTCGGAAATCAACGGCCAGGACCGCGAGACGATCTACGAGAACCTTGTCGCGGTTGCCCGCCGCAAAACAGCCGCCGCCGACATGCAGATCGGCGAAGACGGAAAACCGGTCGAGGAAGATATTGATTTCGGCGATAATGTCCTGATCGTTTCCCAAGACGGTTCCGATGCCGACGCCGAAGATTCCGGCGAAATCGACGGCTGAACCCTCTCCCCGCCTCCCCCCAAAATAACACTCTTTTACGCTTCCGCACGGTGAGTTTCCCGCCGGTATTCCGGATTTGCCGGTTTTGACCGTGAAAGCGATTCGGGAAAATAAAAAAAAGAGTGAAAAAAAACAAATGTTTTGATTTTTTACTTGAATGATGTTATGATGGAAGATGGCATCTTAGGGGGATTCTGCCCCTGGGGGGGCCGTATCTCCGAGTATCCGTATCCGAAACAGACGAATGGCTAAGAACGAAATCGTTTGGGGAATTGACGTTGGAAACACCTCGCTGAAAGCGCTCCGCTGTCAGCTGGGGGACGAACCGGGCACCCTTCGGGTTTTGGCGTTCGATTACATCGAACACAGCAAAGTCATGTCGCAGCCGGGTGCCGATCCGAAGGAGATTCTTGCCGAGTCGCTCGCGCTTTTCCTTTCGCGCAACGATGTCAAAGGCGAAAAGATCGCCGTTTCGGTCAGCGGGCAGAGCGCCCTGTGGCGTTTCCAGTCCCTTCCGCCGGTTGAGCCGAAAAAGATCAAAGACCTTGTCCAGTACGAAGTCCGCCAGTGGCTTCCTTTCAACCTCGACGATGTCATCTGGACCTACCGCGAGGTCGGCGGAGTCCGCGAGGGGAATATGCTCCTCGACGCGAACATCTTCATGTACGCGATGAAAAAAGAGCTTGCCAACAAAACCGTTGCAAGCTACGCCGACAACAACATCGACGTCGATGTGATTCAAGGGGCGCCGATTGCCCTTTACAACAGCTATGTTCACAACTTCTACGGCATCACCCCGCCGAGTGCCGAAGACGCTGCCGGCGGTTCGAATCAGTACGATCTCATCCTGAACGTCGGCACCGACACGACCGAAGTCGTGATCACCAACGGGGTCACGATCTGGCTCCGGAATATCCCCATCGGGGGGAACGCTTTTACCAAGGCGCTGACCAAGTCGCTCAAACTCACCTTCTCGAACGCCGAGCATATCAAGCGCAATGCCGCTTCCAGTCCCGATGTCAAAGCCGTGATCCTGGCCATGAAACCGGTCTTTACCGAGATGCAGTCCGAGATCGAGCGTTCGATTAAGTATTACAACAATCTGAACCGAAACGCCGAGATCCGGCGCATCTACGCGCTGGGCAACGCGATGAAGCTCCCCGGGCTGCGCCAGTATCTGGCGAAGAGCCTCAACATGGAGGTGATTCTTCCCTCTTCGTATGACCGGCTTCAGGGTCCCGAGGTTCTGAACAACCCCCAGTTTCGGGAGAATCTTTCCTCTTTCGCGGTGGCGTACGGTCTGGCGCTGGAGCTGCTGCATCAGGGTTCTCTCGATGTCAATCTGATCCCCCCCGATGTGGTGCGCGACCGTTTGGTCAACAGCAAAAAACCGTGGGCGCTGGCCGCCGCGGCTCTCCTGCTTCTGGCTTTTGCGGTGCAGTACATCAGTTCGACCTCGGCCCTGGCGGTGGTCCGCAACTCCAATTTGACATCCGCGGTGAACGAGGCTAAACGGATCCATTCCGACTCGGAAAAGCTGAATAAGGACGCCAAAGACGAGGTCGAGAAGTTCAAAAAGATGGACGTGATCGGCAAGACGCTGACCTCGAACGTCGAGGGGCGTGTTACCTGGATCGAGCTGATCAAAACGATCAACGCCTTTCTGAAAATCCCCGAGGGTTTTTTCCCCGAAGATGTGCATTTGGTCGAATCGCTTCCCCCCGAATTTTCGACGATGAATGCCCGCGAAAAGGCCGAAGCGATCTCGAATCTCGACCGTATCTATATTGATAATATCGAGGTCGTGCCGGTCGAAGACTTGTCGAACTGGTTCGAGCAGGTCCGCAAGTGGTACACCATCGACGACATCGAAGCAAAATGGTTTGAGGCGGCCGATCAGGGAGATTCCTCTCTCCTCGACGAGAACTTCGCGTTTCCCGAAGCGCCGGAATTCGGAATCGCCGCCTATGCTTCGGCCGCCGGTTCCGCGAAGGGGGGCGGGCCCAAAGGGGGCAAAGGGGGGAAGGGACCGAAAAAATCCGGGAAAGCCGCCGCGCCCGCACCCGGCGGCGGAGGCGCGAAAGGGGCCGCCGCCCCGAAAGGAAAATCTGCCAAGGGGCCGAAAAAAGGGGGCAAGGGGGATGCGCCCGCTGCCGAAGAAGAGTTTGTCGACAGCAAAGATCCGCGTCTTGAACAGATCTCCGGTCCCTCCGGCGAGGGGAAAGTCGTCCAGCTCACCGCCTATCACTATCACAATTCATCGGACCGGAGCGATTCCAACCGCGGTCCGGAATACGTCCGCCGGCGTTTTCTGCCCTGGCTGAAGCATGGCTATGTGGAATTGCCGGTCAGCCTTGAACGCCAGCGCGAAGCCGGCGGAAACGAAAGCCGGACAGAAACCGTTTCGTTCCGCGATTTCGGAATCTACTACCCGGTGATGGTCAATCCCGGGCAGGTTGACGAAAACTACCGTGTTCTGGATCCGGAAGCGGCGATTCAGGAATTAAACAAGACGAAAGAAAACTCCCTTTCCGGCCGGGCCGGCAGTACGGGAAGCACCGCCCGCGGGGCAGGCGCCGCCGCGGCGGCAGGCGCGTCCGGAACCGGGGGGATGATGCCGGGAATGATGCCCGGCGCGATGCCTGGGATGATGCCGGGAATGATGCCCGGTATGATGCCTGGCATGATGCCCGGAGGAGGAAGCCTTCCCGGCTTAGGCGCGGTTGCCCAGAATATGTCGCAGAACAACAGCGAAAAGGTTTTGCAGTTGCGCCGTTTCGATTTTACCGTCCAGTTCGTTTGGCAGGAGACACCCCCCAGCATTCGTGAAGAACGGATGGAAGAGCGGGCTAAGGAAGACGGCGATGCGGCTTCCGGTCAGGCCGCTCCGGGCGGCGCCGCGCCCGGCGGTCCGCCGAGCCCGCCCGAGCCGGCTTCTGCCCCGGAAAATTCCTCCGCGGCTGAAACAGCTCCCCCGCCGGCAGAAGCCGCTCCCGCCGCGGGGAAGGAGGCGGCAGAATAATGGCCAAGAATAAAGCAAACGCCAGTTCGGTTTCCGCGGCGGATCTCCTGAATATGCTCCGGAAATATTATTTCTGGATCGTACTCCCCCTGTTGGTGATCGTTGCCTTCTTCCTGAAAAATATGGCGCAGGGGAAGATCAAGACCGACTACGAAAAAGACGCGTCGAGCATCAACAGCGAAAAGAAGGCGATGGACGATATCGCCTCCAACTCAAAACATCCGAACAAAGACACAATTAAGGCGATTGAGGAAGAGACCGAGACTCTTTCCAAGAATGTCTACGACACCTGGAGGCTGATGTACGACGAGCAGAAAAAGCGGAACAAATGGCCCCGCCGTCTCTCTTCCGAATTTCTGAAGATTGTCGAAAACGCCAAGTTTGAATCTCCGATCGGTGTCGGAAAACCGTATATCCTCGAAGATTACGCCGGGATGATGAGCGCGAACCTTCCGCAGCTGCTCATCGACGTCAACCGGCGGCGGTTCCAGGTGCGGTGTTACCAGTTTGTCCGGGAGGAGGGCGCTCCGCCGACCGGCCGTTTTGAACCGGTCTATATCGACCGTTCGGTTGAATCGGCCGATGTCTTTACCGAGCCGCTTCTCTATCTGTTCGGGCAGGACGGGCGTGTCTATCAGTACCATGAAGCCAAAGGCTATATTGAAGAGATCAAAGAAAGCGCACTCCGGGAGCGCCTTTCCGAAATTCCCGCCGATCAGCGGACCGCATACTGGGTCGAAACCGACCCGATGATCACCGATCCGGCCAGCTACGTTTCGGGCCGGAGCGGCAAGGCTGCTGCCGATCCGATGGCAAATTTGCCGGCGATGATGCGCAGCGGCATGGGAAACACATCCATTCCGGGGGAAGGGGTCGATCCGGCCCTGATCAACTTTAATCCCGCCGAATACAACAACTTTGTCGGCGCCCCCCTTGCCAACAACGAAATCTACCCGGGGCTTCCGTCGCTGGAAGAGCGATGCCGGCAGGTCGGCAACGTCGACTGGCAGAATCCCGAAATTTTCAGTCTGCTCAACTGGCGCGAGGCGGTTCCCCGTTCGATTGAAGTTTGGTACCTGCAGGAAGATCTCTGGGTTTATCAGGCGCTCCTGCGCGTGGTGATGAGTTCCAACGGTATTCTTCCGGATCAGGTTCTCGAAGGAACCGCCGATATGAACGCGATCGTCGAAGCGGCCGAGGATGTCCAGGAAGAAGAGCAAAAATCCGATTCCGACGCGAACAACATCGGCAAGTCGGCGATCAAGTGCATTGAGCAGCTGCTGATCGGACAGCAGGCCGCGTCCAGCTGGTCCGAAATCAAAAGTCTTTCTCTGACCGGCGTCAGCGCCAGCGGCGAGGGTATGGGAATGCTCCCCGGAATGATGATGCCGGGGATGATGCCCGGTATGATGCCGGGCGCCCCCGGGGCCGCCGGCGGCGCGGCGCCCATGATGCCGATGATGCCCATGATGCCCCCGCAGGGAGGGGGGGAAGGCGGAGCCGGAGCGATGCCGATGATGCCCATGATGCCGATGATGGGGATGCCGGGCGCCGAAGGGGGTGAGGTCAGCGAGGCGGATATCCGCAAATCCCTGAAAGACAACCGGTATCTGAACGCGTCCGAAGAGCCGCTTGCCGCCGATGAACCCGCGCCGTTCGCCGAGTTCAAGCGGATGCCGGTGATTATGAAACTGATTGTGGATCAGCGGCGGATTCCCGAGATCCTGGTGAACTGCGCGAACTGTTCGATGCCGATCGACGTGCGCCATGTCCGTATTGCTCCCGACAACCTGCAGGCGGGGGGGATGAGCGCTTCGGCGGGCAGCGCGGCCGCGGGAATGATGCCCGGCGCCTTGCCGGTGAACGCGGCCGGCGGCGCGGCGTCGGGGGGTGTTTCGCTCGGCCGTTCTGCGCTTGGCGAAACGTCGGGGTACGGTTCCGATGCGATCCGCATCTCGATTTACGGGGTGATTAACATCTTTAACGCTCCCGACGAGCAGATTTTCGGTTCCGGCATGGACGAAATCGAGAATCAGAATAAAGAGAACGCCGACGGCGAAAACGCGGCTCCTGCGGATACACAGAATGACGCCGCCGCGGACCAGCCGGCCGCTCCGCCGCAGTCCGGCGCCCCGCAGCAGCCCGGTGCAGTCCAACAGCCCGGTGTTCCGCAGCAGCCCGGCACGGCGGAGCAGCCAAATGCTCCGGAACAGCCCGCTGCGCCGCCGCAGCCCGGTGCAGCGCAGCCCGATAACCCCGCGGCGTCATAACGTTTTTTGCCCGGAATCCAAGCCGGAACCCTTTGAAGAGATCTTACGATGGCCAAAGCCAAAGCTGCAAAAGAAAAGAAACCGAAGCAGAAAAAGCAGTCGTCCGGGGATAACTTTCTTCTCCTTCACGGCGAGAAGTTCGTCTTCGGCATCCTGGTCCTCCTCGCGGTTTTTCTGATGACACGCGGAAGCGGGCTTGCTCCGTTCACGCTGACCCCCGAACAGCTGAAAGACGCCGCTTCGAGGGCCGACAACCATATTAAGCAGAGTAAAGTCGATCCGAAGGAGATCGACCAGGACCTGAATCTGTACAACTATCTCGCTTACGCTTCTCTGATTAAAAGCTCGCTGAAAGCCGATGTCTACGAAACGAACAACCGGTGGGAACAGTCTCTTTTTCCGGAAAAAATCCTCCGGCCCGCCGTTCACCCCCTTCCGGTCGCCAACCTCCGTGCGGTTTCGTGTGTCGGCGCGATCCGCTATACAAAGGCCAACATGACGGGGGTGGGAACAAATCAGTCTTATGAAGACCGCGGCGAACACTGGATCGTGGTGACCGGCCTGATCCCGATTGCCGACCAGATGAAAGAATACAACAATATTCTGGGGCGGTCCGAGTATACCGACCAAAACCGCGATGTGCCGAAATATCTTTTCTACGACATCTACCGGGGAACGGTTGACGAAAACGGCAATACGGTATGGAGCGAAAAGCCGATCGATCTGAACCAGGTTTACGCCAAAGAAGTCGACCAGTGGGCGGGAATCGGGCTCGATCCGGTGTCGGCGGAATACTCGGTTCCCCTGTTTTCCTTAGACAGCCCGCCGCTGACGATGGAGTGCCCTCCGCTTGTGAATAAATCGTTTGGCGCCGAAGTGACGAATCTGCCGAACATTCCTCTTTTGAGTGAAACACAAAAAGAGGAGCTCGCCGACTCGATGTCCGAGATGAAAAAGCAGGAAGACGAAACCAAAAAAGGCACGGCGCGCAATTTTAACGCGGTCCTCAATAATTCCATTTTTACCAACAGCAATTCCACGCGTTCGGCGAACGGCCGGCCCAACGGCGGTATGCCGAACATGCCCATGATGGGGCCGATGATGCCGATGATGACCCCGATGATGGCGAATCCCGGCCGCGGCGTGGGGACCGGCGCGAAGGTGACCAAGGTCAATTATTATCTCTTCCGCTTCTTCGATTTTGATGTCGAGGAGGGGAAAACTTACCAGTATAAAGTGAAGCTTTATCTCGCCAATCCGAATTACGGGCTCGATGTCAATCTCGTTGAGGACGGAAACTCGGTTCTGACTCCGACGGTGGTCTCGGTCGAAAGCAAACCGTCGAATCCTGTGGCGCTCGGCGGCGAGTCGCGCATCCTGGCCGAGCAGATCGAAGGAGCCCGCCCGGGCCAGGAACCGAGAATGACGATTGCCTCGATATTCTTCAACACCGAAGACGCTAAAGAATCTCTTGCCGAGGGAAAGAAGGTGGTCCGCGGCCAGGTTGCCAACTTCCAGGGGGAACAGCATAAGCCGATCGATCTCGGCGGTTCGATGGCCTACTCGACCGGTGCGGCCGATCAGGGGAAGCGTTCCGATCGGGTGCGTGTGAATCATGAGTCGGATATCTGCGTCCTGGATGCCGACGGGGGAATGAGAATCGGGGGGACCGATCTTCGTTCTCCGGGAAGAATGCTGGTCTTGCAGCCGAGCGGCCTTCTGTCGGTGCATTCCGAATCGGAGGATAAAGCCGAGCTGCTTCCTTATCAAAACGCAAATCCCAGAAGGTAACCTGCCGGGCAAAAACCCGCAGCGGTTTGCCGGCTGATCGCGGAATCACCTGAAAGAAACCGGAGCCGGACCGGGGGAAAGGCTTCCGGGATAATTTCAGGTGATTTTTTCTTGGTTCTGCCGCGGTTTCCTTCCCGCGGAACAGGGCCGGACTGCCGGCGGCCCCTCTCCTACAGTCTCCTCCTTTAAGAGTTCCCGGGTCCTTACCGAGAGAACGGAAAATGAGAAAATGGATAAAGCTTAACGGTTGTATCTATTAAACGTGCTGTGCGAAGATAAAACTCCCTATTCTTTCATCCGGCTTCTAAAAAAATTAAAAATGGGTTCACCTTTAACCGTTTTGTACTATTGCCGGAGGGTTCCGTGCAGGCGGAGATCTTCCCCCGGCAATCCGTTTTAAGGATAGCAGCAGCGCACAGGTCCTTGCACCCTTTCCCTTGCGGGGGAGAAAGAAGCGCCGAAACGGAATTCCTCTGTTTTCGCTTCTTGGTTTTGAGCGCTGGTAATATGGTGAAAATGCGTTAAATAACGCATTGGCGAAACGAACATAAAAGTAGGCGGAGAAATCCGCCGATACGTTGTGTTTAGAGAGTGATGTATTAGGCGTTAAGCCTGAAGTTTGTTACC
The DNA here is from genome assembly GCA_017405595.1 of Thermoguttaceae bacterium. Lineage (GTDB taxonomy): Bacteria > Planctomycetota > Planctomycetia > Pirellulales > Thermoguttaceae > RUG695. The sequence continues at coordinate 217,238 of JAFRAC010000007.1, forward strand.
CCGATTTAGTAAGGAGATTCAGATGAAACTTCGTAACCTTCTTTCCATCATGGCTGCTGTGGCCTTCGTCGCCTCTGCGGTCATTGCGCAGGATGCGTGTGCGCCTTCGGCGTGCGCCCCGGCGTGCGAACCGGCTTGCGCCGCTCCGGCCTGTCCGGCTCCGGTCTTCTGCGCGAAGCCCTGCTTCCGCATTTGCCTGCCGGCTCCGTGCCTGCCGGCTCCGTGCCTGCCGGCTCCTTGCGCTCCGGCTTGTGCCCCGGCTCCGGCCTGCGAACCGGCTTGTGCCGCTCCGGCCTGTGAACCTGCTTGCGCTGCTCCGGCTCCGTGCGCTCCGTGCGCTCCTTGCCTGCCGAAGCTCTGCCTGCCCAAGCTTTGCCTGCCCAAGCTCTTCTGCGCGCCTTGCGCTCCGGCTTGCGCTCCCGCTTGCGAACCGGCCTGTGCCGCTCCGGCTTGTGAACCGGCTTGCGCCGCTCCGGCCTGCGAACCGGCTTGCGCTCCCGCCTGCGATCCGGCCCCGGCTTGCGAACCGGCTTGCGCCGCTCCGGCCTGTGAACCGGCTTGTGGTCCGGCTCCGTGCTGCGCTCCCTGCCTGCCGAAGATCTGCCTGCCCAAGCTTTGCCTGCCCAAGCTCTGCTGCGCTCCTTGCGCTCCGGCTTGTGCCCCGGCTTGCGAACCGGCTTGCGCCGCTCCGGCCTGCGAACCGGCTTGTGCCCCGGCTCCGGCCTGTGAACCCGCTTGCGGTCCTGCTTGCGGTCCGGCTCCGTGCGCTCCCTGCCTTCCCAAAATCTGCCTGCCGAAGATCTGCATTCCGAAGCCCTGCTTCCGCATTTGCGCTCCTTGCGCTCCGGCTTGCGCCCCGGCTCCGGCCTGCGCTCCCGCTTGCGGCCCGGCCTGCTGAGAAGGTTTAATCGGAATATCAAATCTTGCTTGACTTGATGAATCCCATTTCGGCGGTATAATTAAAAGCCGAAATGGGATATTCCGACAAAAAAGTGAAACCGCTTTGTTGTCTAACAGAGCGGTTTTTTTCTGTCTTTAACGATCAAATCAGAAACGGGGCGAATCGATGTTTTCCGGAATTGTTGAAGCGCTTGGCGAAGTTGTAGCTGTCATCTCGGAACCGCCGGGGTGCAAAATCGTTGTGAAAGATGCCCGGATCGCGCCGCAGGTCGAAGTGGCCGACAGTGTTGCGGTCAACGGCTGCTGCCTGACGGTGATCGAGAAAGAGGACGAGACGTTCGCGTTTCAGGCCGGCCCCGAAACACTGGAACGAACCAACCTCGGCGAACTGAAAACCGGTTCTCCCGTGAATCTGGAACTGGCCCTGAAAGCGGATTCCCGGCTCGGCGGGCATTTTGTGAGCGGTCACATTGACGGACAGGCCACTCTGGTCAAAATCAACGATATGGGCGAATGGGCCGACTACTATTTCGAGATTCCTCAGTCGCTTGCCAAACAGATGGCGTCAAAGGGATCGGTTGCGGTCGACGGCGTTTCGCTGACCCTCGTCCGCTGCGAACCGAATCTGTTCAGCGTTGCCCTCATCCCCTATACGCTGAAAGTGACAACACTCGGCAGCCGGCAGATCGGCGATAAAGTCAATATCGAAACCGACATTCTCGCGAAATATGTTCAGCGCCTTGCCGAAGCCCAGCAGTGGGACTGAGCCGCGGGCCGGGGAATCAGGAAAACGAGGTTCATCATATGACCGGTTCGTCTGAAAACCAAACACGTTCCTATCTGATGCGCCGTTTCGAGACGCTTGGGATTCATCCGCGCGGGAAGCTGGGGCAGAATTTTCTGATCGATTTGAACCTGCTTCGCCTCCTCTACGAATCGGCGCAGATCGATCAGAACGATGTGGTGCTTGAAGTCGGAACGGGAACCGGGTCCCTGACTTCCGCAATGGCCGACCGGGCGGCCGCGGTCATTACCGTCGAGGTCGACCCCATTATGCACGAAATGGCGCGCCAAGAGCTTTTCGGCAAGAAGAACATTCGCTTTTTTTTGACCGACATTCTCGAAAACAAGAACCGGCTCAGCCAGGAGGTTCTCGAAGCGATCCGCCAAGAGGTCGCGGCCGGGCCGGGGCGCCGGTTTAAGCTCTGCGCCAATCTCCCCTACGCGGCGGCAACCCCGTTGATTTCAAATCTTCTCCTTTCCGATGTTCCCCCCTGTTCGATGACCGTGACGATCCAAAAGGAATTGGCCGATCGTATTGCGGCCCGTCCGAAGACCAGCCATTACGGCGCCCTCGGCGTTTGGATTCAGGCGCTTTGTGATACAAGAATTGTCCGTGTCATGCCGCCGAGCGTCTTCTGGCCCCGTCCCAAGGTCGATTCCGCGATCGTGCAGATTACCGCCAACCCGAAGAAGCGGGCGCGAATCGCCGATTTGCGCTTCTTTCACCAGTTCGTCCGCGCAATCTTCTTCCACCGCCGGAAATTCCTGCGTTCGGTCCTCTGCAGCGCGTTTAAAGGAAAGCTCGAAAAGCAGGCCGTCGACGGCGTCATGGAAAAACTCGGACTCGGCGAAACCGCGCGCGCCGACGCGCTGCCGGTTGAGACGATCATCCGGCTTTCCGATCAGTTCCGCGAACTTCTTCCCGAAGAAAAGCGGGAGATTCTCTGATACGGAGAATGGCGGCGGTTCCTTGCTCTTTTCCCGGAACGGGATTTTCGCGCGCCCCTTTTGCGTAACGCCGAAGCCGAACGCAGCTCTCCGGTATTTCCGCCGGGCGGCTAGAGTATTTGGACCGCGGCCCCGGCAAGGCGTTCCGGGGAAAAGAGACTGAGGGCATCAAGGAGACGGATACGGAACGAAGCCGTTCCCCCGCCCGCCGCACGGACCGATTGCGCCGCGTAACCCCCGCAAAGGCTCATCATCGCAAAACATGCCGAGACCGCATTCCAGGGATCGGTCTCTTCGGCTAAAAACGCTCCGCACAGTGCGCTGAGCATGCATCCGCAGCCGGTGATGCGCGCCATCATCGGATCGCCTCCGCCGACCGCGCAGGTGTGCCGACCGTCGCTGATGATATCGACGGGGCCGGAAACGGCGACGACACACCGCCATCGGCGGGCGAGCTGCGCGGCCCATTCGGCGCTTTCGGTCATCCGGTCGGGATGAACCAGTGCGGCCGGGTCGGCGTCAACTCCCCGGCTTTCTGCGGTGCAGCCCGCCAAAGCAAGAATTTCAGAGATGTTTCCGCGGACAACGGCCGGATGAAAACCGTTCAGGAGCGAGAGCGCCGATTCGGTCCGCAGGCGCGATGCCCCCGCGCCGACGGGATCGAGAAGAACAGGCTTGTTTAACCGGTTTGCGGTTTCGGCGGCGCGGCGCATCGAAACCAGAGACGTTTGCCGGAGTGTTCCGATATTCAGAACCAACGATCCGGCGATGGAGGTGATGTCATCCATTTCTTCCGGTTCGTCGGCCATGATGGGCGCGGCGCCGGCGGCCAGGAGAGCATCGGCACACCAGCCGGCGGTAACATAATTTGTGATACAGTGAACGACCGGCGAAAAGCGGCGCACCTTTCGGACCGCATTTTCCCAAAGGGGAAACGGCGGAAGGTTTTTCTGACAGTTCATCAGAGTTCACCCGACATCTTTTTAAAGTCGTCTTTCAGCGCCGGATAGAGACGGTGCCAGACCGGATAGTGATTGTCGTAGAACCGCGCGGCGGCGGGATCGGGTTCAATGCCGCTGACCGCCGAGACTGCCTTTTCACACGCCTCGGCGATTCCGGGATAGACACCGCCGCCGACCGCCGCCAGCAGGGCGACGCCGTAAGCCGGGCCTTCGTCGGTATTGACCGTTGTTACACGGCGGCCGAAGACGTCGGCCTGCATTTGCCGCCAGAACGGAGACTTCGACCCGCCGCCGGAGGCGCGGATCTCGTCGACCGGAACGCCCAGTTCGCGGAAGATCTCCAGGGAATCGCGCAAAGAGTAGGTGACTCCTTCCATCAGCGCGCGGACGAGATGGCCGCGGCGGTGGTTCAGGTGAAGTCCGATAAAGGCGCCGCGGGCGTCGGGATCGGCATGGGGGGTCCGCTCGCCGCTCAAATAGGGGAGGAAGTAGAGCCCCTCGGCGCCGGGAGGGGTTTGCGCCGCTTCCTTTGTCAGCCAGTCGTACACATCGGCTCCCGCCTTTTCGGCTTCGGCTCTTAACTCGGCGCAGAGCGCGCCCCGGAACCATTGCAGCGAACCGCCGCTGCAGAGGCTGACCCCCATCATGTGCCATTTTCCGCGGACGGCGTGGCAGAATGTGTGGACGCGTCCGTTCGGGTCGATCTTGATGCTGTCGCTGTGGACGAACATGACCCCGGAGGTTCCGATCGATGTCGAGAGGAGACCGGTTCTGGCGATCCCGTTGCCGACCGCGCCGGCGGCACAGTCTCCCGCCCCCCCGACGACGACGCAATCAGTTGTCAAACCCAGTTCTTCGGCCGCGGCGGCGGTGAGTTTTCCGGTCACGTCTTCCGATTCAAAAACCTCCGGCAGAAGCGAGAGGTCGAGTTCCAGCGCGTCTAACAGCGGTTTCGACCAGCGGCGGTTGGCGACATCCAAAAGAAGAGTGCCGCTCGCGTCGCTGACTTCGGTGGCGAATTCGCCGGTCAGGCGGCGGCGGATCTCGTCTTTCGGCAGGAGCACCTTCACGGTCCGGGAGAAGGATTCCGGTTCGTTTTTGCGCAGCCAGAGAATCTTCGGCGCGGTAAAGCCGGTCATGGCCGGGTTCGCGGCGAGACGAATCAGTTCGGCCCGTCCCCCGACCGCGTTTTCGATCTCCGCGCATTCGGCGACGGTCCGCTGATCATTCCACAGGATTGCGGGGCGAATGACCTTTCCTGCGGCATCGAGGAAAACCGAACCGTGCATCTGTCCCGAAAGTCCGATCCCGCGTACGGCCGAAGGGGCGATTCCGGCCGAGGCCGTCACTTGGCGGACGGTCTTCACCACGGCGCTGTACCAATCGTCGGGATTCTGTTCGCTCCAAAGGGGGCGGGGAGCGAAACAGGGGTATTCGGCGCTGGCTTTGCCGATGATGGTTCCGTCTTCGCGAATGGCGAGAGTCTTGGTGCCGGAGGTGCCGATATCGATTCCTAAAAAAACGGTTTCCATGGTTGTCCTGCTCCTTTTTGCGCGTGTGAGTGAAAAAACTTTCTACTGAGTATATATTTCGCTCTTTCACCCGTCAAGTTTCAGAAGGTTCCGGCGTTTGCCCGCAGGCGGGGAGGGAGAGGCGGACACCGTTTGGAAAAAGCCGCCTCGCGTGATTTTCGCGGCTTGCTTTCTTCTTAAATTCGGGTAAAATAAAGAGCGCGTATTTCTTTTCGGAGCCGCGATCTTCCGGTAATGGCCGGAAGGCGGCGTGTGAGGCCGAAAATCAAAGGAAAACCTGTCCGGCGCCTTTGGGCGGGCTTCAATCCTGCGGCGGGTGAATGAAGCGTCCGGCGGTCAATGATATTTGGGGGGGCGAAGGGAGCGGTTTTTGTGGAAAATTTAAAGTTCAGCGAAGGTCTTCTCAAATCGATCGAAACCTCTCCCCATTTAAAGGGTTACCTGACAGCTTCCCAGGTGATGATCCTTGTTGAAGCGCCTCTGGATTGGGGAAGGCTGAAGAAGGCCGCGCCCGACGCCAAATTCATCATTGCGGTCACAAAACAAGAGTTTCTGATGGGGGCGGAAACCGCCGGCTATAAGGCGTTCAGTGTTCAGGATAAAATCGCCTATTCCGAAGAGGAAGGCCTTTCCAAAAAGGATATTCTGCAGCGGGCGGTTCACGAATTGGCGGTGAAGCGGATCGTTCCTTCAGGCGCGAATCTGGTGATTCTCTACTCCTGCTTCGATCCGACGGTGATCGACTCGATCAGCCTTGTCAAACTCGATGAACATCAGGACAGGCTCGACTGGCAGAAGCTCCGCAAACTCGACACAACCATTTCGCCGAAGACCATTCGGCTGGTCGTGGAGCTGGCCGTAAGTATCGGCCGCGAGGGGCGGGAAGGGAAAAAGGTCGGTACAATGTTCGTGATCGGCGATACCAAAAAGGTGCTTGCCAACAGCCGCCCCATCGGGTTTGATCCTGTCCGCGGATATACATGCAAAGAGCGCGATCTCTCGGACGCGCGGGTTCAGGAGGGGATCAAAGAAGTCGCCCAGCTCGACGGCGCGTTTGTCATTTCGCGCGACGGCATTGTCCGCGCCGCCTGCCGCCTGGTCAACGCTCCGACGGCGACGGTTTCCCTCTCGAAGGGGCTCGGCACGCGTCATTGGGCGGGGGCCGCGATCAGCAAGGTGACCGACGCTCTCGCGGTGGTGGTCAGCCAGACAAACGGATCGGTCCGCATTTTCCAAAAGGGGGTCAGTGTTCTTTTGATCGAGACCCAGGCCCGCCACCTGACCATTTGGCGCGAACACGAGAAAGAAGAGCCGATGTTCGATTATTCGTCGAACAACTAGCGCGCCGCTACCGGTTCGCTTACCAGAAATCCGGTTTGAGAAGAAGAGTTTAACATGCATCTGTTTTTATTCGGCCTTGTGGTTTTATTCCTCGGCTATCTGGTCTACGGGAGATATATCGAGGGGATTCTCAAGCCGGACGACCGTCCGACTCCGGCCGTGACAAAGGCCGACGGTGTCGATTATGTCGTTTTGCCGCGATGGAAAAACGCCCTGATTCAGCTGTTGAATATTGCCGGCATCGGTCCGGTGATCGGCGTGATTCTCGGTATTAAGTTCGGGTCAGTCGTTTTTCTGATTATTCCGGTCGGCTGTATTTTCGGCGGTGCGGTACACGACTTTGTCGCCGGCATGATGTCGCTGCGGGGCGGCGGCTCGAATCTGCCGACCCTGGTCCGCGAGAATTTGGGGCGCGGTTTCTCGCCGTTCTTTACCTCCATTGTGACGATTCTTCTGATTCTGGTGGTCACCGTCTTCATTAACGTTCCCGCCAGTCTGACGAACGCTCTTTTAAAGACCCCCGTTCAAACGATGGAACGGGAATTCTCCGCCGACGCCGATACGTCCGAAGCTGATCTTTCCTCAGGGCCGAACCCCGTGGTTTTGAAGACTTCGTCTTTTTTACGCGGTATCGGCTTTTCCGAAGCCGTTCCCGAAAAAATCGATTTCTTCTGGGCGGTGGTTCTCCTGATCTTTCTCTATTACATCGTGGCGACCCTTTTCCCCGTCGATGCGATTATCGGGCGCTTCTACCCGATTTTCGGAGGGATTCTCCTTTTAGGAACGGTTGCCATCATGGCGTCGCTCCTGGTCTACAGTAATGTCGATAATGACGTTTTGGTCGAAACCGAGGCTTTCCACCGCTATGCCGCCGAGAAAATGCCGCCGTTGATTCCGTGCCTTTTTGTGACGATCGCCTGCGGAATCCTTTCCGGTTTTCACGCGACCCAGGCGCCGATCATCGCCCGGACGATCGGCACCGAACGGGAAGCCAAATTCGATTTCTACGGGATGATGATTGCCGAAGGGGTGATCGCCATGGTGTGGGCGGCCGGCGCGCTTGCCGTTTACAATCTGTTTCCGGAATACCTCTCGAAAAGCGGAACAGACACCCTCTCGAAAATTACCGGCTTTTTCCTCGGACGGGGGGTGGGGGGGATTACCATTGCCGCGGTGGTGATTTTGGCGGTGACCAGCGGCGATACTGCGCTCAGGTGCCTGCGCCTGAGTATTGCGGAATCGTTAAACATTTCCCAAAAATCACTCAAAGCCCGGCTCTTAACCGTGTCTCCCTTTATCGCGGTGGTGTCAGTGCTTCTTTTCTGGTCGAATCAGAGTCCCAAATCGTTCGGGGAACTGTGGAACTATTTCGCGTGGGGGAACCAGGTTCTCGCCTCCGCCACCCTGATGGCCGCCACGGTCTGGCTCAAAAGGCAGGGGAAGAACAGCGCCATCACGTTCTGTCCCGGCTTGTTCATGACGTTCATCGTCATTTCGTTTATTCTCTGGACAAGCAAACCGCATGGCGGTCCGGTCGGCTTCGGTCTGCCGATCAAAACCGCCTACATTTCGGCGGCGGTTCTGACCTTGATCATCGGCGTCATCGTTCAGAGAATCGGTTCCCGGCCGAAAACTCCGGCCAGCAGGTAGAGCGCGTCTGCGGAGCGTTTCCGTACTGCCGTTGGTTCGCGTTTGCCTCTTTCGGGGGGAACGCGTCCTTTTCCGTTTGGTCTCTCCCCAAGAGAAGATTCCCTTGAAGGAAATCGTGAAATCGGGTAAATTCATTTCGGTTTTTTCCCGCGTTTTTTCGGCCGAAAGTTTTCACCAAAAGGGAAGGGCGGGGCATTTTTGAAAGAAAGGGTTGTGTGGTGTCAGAGAAACAAAAGCATTTCGGCGGGGCGATTCCCGTTCTCGTTACCCCCTATACCGACCGGCATGCTGTCGATCCTCCCGTGGTGAAAGAACTCGCGGCCCGGCTGGCCCGGTACGACTGCGACGGTCTTTTTGTGGCAGGTTCGACCGGCGATATGCCGTTTCTTTCGATTGACGAGCGGGTTCAGATCCTCAAAGCCGCCCGTGAGGGGCTCCCTTCACAGACGGTTCTCTACGGCGGGATCGGCGATTTCGCCCTGCAGGACCACTGGGTCAACGCCCGCCGTTTTGCCGATGTCGGTGTCGACGCGGCGGTGGTGATGGCGCCGATCATCTTCTTTGTGGTCAACCAGTCCGAACTTTACGAATATTTCCGCGCGATCGCCGACAACTCGCCGATTCCGATTGTGCTGTACCACCACATGCGCGTCACCACGCCGATCGAGCCGGAAACGGTTCTCCGCCTGGCCGACCACCAGAACATTATCGGGATGAAAGAGACCGGAGCGACGGTCGACCGGACCTACAAGATGCTCGAACTTCTCGGCAAACGGGATGACTTCTTCCTTCTGCAGGGGCGGGAAGCGTTTCTCGAGGAATCGTATCGTGCCGGAACCAACGGCTGTGTTGCCGCGCTGGCCGGTCCGGCGCCGGAACCGTTCGTCGGAATGGATCACTGCTGGCGGGACGGCGACGAAGAAAACTTTAAAAAGCACCTCGAAATGGTCAACCGCCTTTGCGGCCTGTTCGATATCATGCCCGCCGATTCCTTCTCGTATTTCACCTATACGCTCAAAAAGATGTTCGAATACCGCGGCTGGATGGATAACTCCCGCGTGCGTACCGAAGGGTTCAATCCCCCGGCCGAATATGACGCCCTGATCAGGGAAAAACTCGAAGAGCTCAATTTCCCGAAAGAGTGATCCGGTCTTATCGGGCCGGGGCCGAAGGGGAGCGCCGACCGGCGGCGTTCCCTTTCGTACAAAAAACGAACTCTGTAATGAAAGAGCCCCGTCTTGTCACCTTGCTGATAAAACGGGGCTCTTTTGAGAAATCCGGCCGGAAAGGCTTCTAGTTTTCGGCGTCCTCTTCGCCGGTGTCGGGAAGAACCTCATCGCTGACCTCATCGAAGGAGGGCATGAAGTCGATCCCGAGATCTTCCGGCGCCTCGGCTTCGGGATCCTCTTCCGGACTGAGAAGCGTAAGATCGGCATTCGACGACATGGCGGGAACCGGCTGATTCTCCACGGCTTCGGGACGGTAGCGCCATTCCGAGTCCTGGTACTTGCCGAAACCGGTTCCGGCGGGAATCAGGCGGCCGAGGATCACGTTCTCTTTCAGGCCGACCAGGTTATCGATCCGGTAAGCCAGGGCGGCTTCCGAAAGAACTTTGGTCGTTTCCTGGAAGCTGGCGGCGGAGATAAAGCTTTCGCTCTGAACCGCGGCTTTCGCGATACCCAGGAGCTGGGTTTCGGCAACGGCCTTCTTGACCGGTTCGCATTTGGCGGGCTCTTCCCCGCTGGCCTCGTACTCCGCGTTCTTCTCGTCGAAGATTTCTTTCGGAACGATTTCGCCGGTCTGGAATTCCGTGCCTCCGGGTTCCGTAATCTTGACGCATTTCTCGAGCCGCTTGTTGTGGTTGCGGAAGGTGAACTTGTCGATGACATCCCCTTCAAGGAGAGTGGTGTCTCCGGGGTCCTTGACCTTAACACGGCGAAGCATCTGCGAGATGATCAGTTCGATATGCTTGTCGTTGATCGAAACGCCCTGGCTGCGGTAAACTTTCTGAACCTCTTCGATCAGGTACTGCTGAATCGCCTGCTCGCCGGAAATACGCAGGATTTCATTCGGAACCCGCTGCCCGTCGGTCAGAGGCTGGCCGGCCAGGATGTCGTCGCCCGTGTGGACGATCAGGTTGTGTTTCCCGATCGGAACTTCGTGGATCTTTTCTTTTCCGGTCTTCTCGTTCCGAACGGTCACAAGCACCTTACGGTGTTTCTCTTCGCCGATGTCGACGACCCCGTCGATTTCGGCAAGAACCGCCGGGTCTTTCGGCCGGCGCGCCTCAAAGATTTCCGTCACACGGGGAAGACCGCTCGTAATATCCTGGTTCCCGGCAACGCTGTGCGGCGTACGGGCGATGACATCACCGCGGCGGACCTTGGCGCCGTCGATGACTTCAATCTGTGTTTTGCCGGGAAGGTAGTGGTCTTCGAGCACCTTGTTCGAGGCGGCGTCGTTGACCGAGATGTGCGGGTGACGTTCCCCTTTCGCCTCGGTAACGGTACGGGTCACCTTGCCCGAGGCTTCATCGGTCGAGACCTGAACGGTATCGCCGTCGACCACGTTGATATAGTGGATCAAGCCGTCGACTTTGGCAAGGATCAGCTTGTTGTGCGGGTCGATTGTGCAGAGGGAATCACCCACCTCGACTTTGTCGCCTTCGCGCACTTCAATTTCGGCCCCTTCGGGAACATTGTAGACTTCCTTTTCCCAATTGAGGCCTTCATCTTTGCAGATGGCAATACCGCCGTCAGGCTTGCACGAAACGACCACAAACTTTTTCGCCTTGCTGGCGGTTTCGGCGGCCTTCGACTTCTTTTTCCGGGATCCCTTGGTTTCTTCGGCTTCGCCCCCTTCGACACGCTCAACGATTTCCATCCGCTTGAACTTGATGTAACCGTCGTGGCGTGTGCGAAGCTCGATATCTTTGGCGGAGTGCCCTGCCGTCCCCCCTTGGTGGAACGTACGCATCGTGAGCTGCGTGCCCGGCTCGCCGATCGACTGCGCGGCGATCGTTCCGACCGCCAGACCCTCTTCGACCAGTTTGCTGGTCGAAAGATCCATTCCGTAGCAGAGCGCGCAGACGCCGAGTTCAGCCTCGCAGGTCATCGGGCTGCGGACGCGGATACGGGCGTTTTCTCCGAGAAGCTCTTCGATTTTACGGGCCGTCTCGGCGGTGATGACCTCGTTCTTGTGGACAATGACCTCGTCGGTAATCGGCGAGGTGATGTTGTCGCACGCCACGCGCCCGAGGATGGCTTCGGCAAGGGGAACCTCGATTTTGTCGTCTTTGTAGCTGGCGCCCTTAATGACCGATTTGGTGGTGCCGCAGTCATGCATGGTGACAACGCAGTTCTGCGCGACATCGACAAGCTTACGGGTCAGATAACCGGAGTCCGCCGTTTTCAGCGCGGTGTCGGAAAGGCCTTTCCGCGCGCCGTGGGTTGAACTGAAGTATTCAAGAACGTTGAGCCCCTCGCTGAAGTTCGCCTTGACCGGCGTTTCGATGATATCGCCGTTCGGTTTGGCCATCAGCCCGCGCATTCCAGAGAGCTGGCGGATCTGTTCGCGGCCGCCGCGCGCGCCGGAATCGGACATGAGGTAGATCGGGTTCACGTACCCTTCGCGGCGCTTGTCGGGATGGGTTTCATGCGTGTCGTTCTTGAGGTCCTCCATCATCTTGTCGGTCACCTCGGTGTTCACACGCGTCCAGATGTCGATCGTCTGATTATAACGTTCGAGTTCGGAGATCAGACCTTCGTCGGCCGATTCCTTGAGCTGCTGCACGCGCCCTTCCCCGTCATCGATGATCGCTTTCTTCTCGGGAGGAATGAGCAGGTCGTCGGTCGCGAAGGAAAGCCCGCTCTTGGTGCTTTCCTCGAACCCGAGACGCATCATCCGGTCGAGGAGGTCGACCGTTTCGCGCCGGCCGCAGATCTCGTGGCAGTCGCTGATGACCTTCTGAAGCTCCTTGGAGCGCATCATCTTGTTGTAGAAGGGCATCTCGCGTACACCGTCGGTCGGGATGATCTCGTTGAAAAGAACGCGCCCGACCGTCGTTTCAAAGAGTTTCCCCGGAGGGACACTTGTGGTTTCGCGGGTTGTGCCGGCATCGTCTTTTTGCCAGCGGCATTTTTCCATACGCACTTTAATACGCGCCTGAAGCGCGACCTTTTTATGCGCGTAGGCCAAAAGGAGTTCGTCTTTCGAGGCGAACACCATTCCTTCCCCCTTCATGTTGGGGAGCATCATCGTCATGTAATAGCAGCCCATCACGATGTCCTGCGAGGGACTGATGATCGGCTTGCCGTTCGCGGGACTGAAGATGTTGTTCGTCGAAAGCATGAGGGTGTGCGCTTCAACCTGGGCCTCGAGGGAGAGGGGAAGGTGAACCGCCATCTGGTCGCCGTCGAAGTCGGCGTTGAACCCCTTGCACGCCAGCGGGTGCAGCTTGATCGCGTTCCCTTCGACAAGCATCGGCTCAAACGCCTGAATCCCCATCCGGTGGAGGGTCGGGGCGCGGTTCAGAAGAACCGGGTGGTTTTTGATCACCTCTTCCAGAATATCCCAGACCTCCTCATCTTTGCGCTCGAGCATCTTCTTCGCGCTCTTGATGGTATCGGCATGCCCCCGTTCTTTGAGGCAGCGGATAATGAACGGCTGGAACAGTTCCAGAGCGATTTTCTTCGGAAGCCCGCACTGATAGAGCCGCATCGTCGGGCCGACGACGATCACGCTGCGGGCGGAGTAGTCAACACGCTTGCCGAGAAGGTTTTCACGGAAACGCCCCTGTTTTCCTTTGATCAGGTCGGTCAGGGATTTCAGAGGACGGTTGTTCGAACCGTTTGTAGTACGCTTGCAGCGGGCGTTGTCGAAGAGGGCGTCGACCGCCTGCTGGAGCATCCGCTTTTCGTTGCGGACGATGACCTCGGGCGCGTTCATATCGACCAGCTTCTTGAGCCGGTTGTTCCGGTTGATGATCCGGCGGTACAGGTCGTTCAGGTCGCTCGTGGCAAAGGTTTGCGACTCGAGCATGATTAGCGGACGCAGGTCGCACGGAATGACCGGAATCACATCGAGAACCATCCAGGCGGGATTGTTTTCGTTCCGGCAGTTTTTGAGCGCGTCGATCAGGCGAAGCCGGTTGGTGAGCTCTCTGCGTGTCTGCTTCGAGCGGGTCTTCTCGATTTCCTGGCGAAGCTTTTTCGATTCCTCGACCAGGTCGAGCGTATTGAGCAGCTTGCGCACGGCTTCGGCGCCCATCTCGGCCTTGAAGTCGGGATACTCGAGTTTGGCTTCCTTGTATTTCGTTTCGTTCAGCACGTCTCCGCGCTTATACTGAGCTTCGCCCGCCCCCGGCTCGATGACGACGTAGTCCTGAAAGTAGATGACCTTTTCAAGATCGGACGTTTTCATGTCCAGAAGGATGGCCAGCTTGCTCGAAGCGGCGCGGAAGAACCAAATGTGTACTACAGGCGCGGCCAGCTCGATGTGGCCCATGCGGCTGCGGCGCACATTGCTGCGTGTGATTTTAACACCGCAGCGGTCACACGTCATCCCCTTGAATTTCATTCCGCGGTACTTGCCGCAGCTGCATTCCCAATCGCGTTCAGGACCAAAAATCCGCTCACAGAAAAGACCGTCCCGTTCGGGGCGAAAAGTTCGATAGTTTATCGTTTCTGGTTTTTTGATCTCCCCTTTGGAGTTTTCGCGGATGGTCTTCGGGTTGGCAAGACTGATTTTTACCGCGTTGTAATCGTTGATTCTGATGGCGTTATAATCTCTGTCGTCTCCGCTGCTCACAGCCTGATACTCCTTAGATTGCGGTTAGCATCATGCCCGGCCCCGCATGCGCGCTTGGCGCGGTATTGAGGGGCTTTACGGGCAGATAGCGCCGAGTAATCGTAAAACGGGGAATAAAACCAACATGTCATCATACCACAACCCGGTAAAGACGGCAAGGGGTGGCAGATGGACAAAAACCGATAAAAAAGCCCGCACAAGGCGGGCTTTTTGATCGTTCCGTTAGCGGGAAAAGATCACTTAATCGAAACCTTGGCGCCGGCTTCTTCGAGTTCTTTCTTGAGCTTTTCAGCTTCTTCCTTCGAAACGGCCTGCTTGATCGCCTTCGGAGCGCTTTCGACCATCGTCTTGGCATCGCCGAGGGAGGCTCCGGTGGCGGAGCGGACGACCTTGATGACGTTGATCTTGTTGGCGCCGAAATCTTCGAGAACAACGTCAAATTCGGTCTTCTCTTCGGCAGCGGCAGCGCCTTCGCCGGCAGCCGGAGCCGCCATCATGACCGCACCGCCGGAAGCCGGCTCGATCCCGTAGACGTCTTTGAGGTAGTCGCTCAGTTCTTTGGCTTCTTTCAGGGTCATCCCCATGATTTTGTCGCCGAGTTCTTTGATTTCGGCAGCGAATTCACGTGCTTCGTCAGACATTGAATCTTCCTTTCATTGGGCTCTTGGTTAAAGAGCGGTGTTAAAAATATTTCGATATCTTATCCCCCAACAGCGGGGGAAAGTAAAACTCCTGATGGATTCGGAAAGCGATCAGGCCGCTTCGGCATCGGCGGCTTCGTCGCCGTCTTTGTCGTAACGCTGCTTGATCTGGCTTGCGATATTGGCGCCCTGCGAAATGAGCTGGCTCGAAAGTTTCGAACCGACACCGGCGATCTGGCCGATGAGAATCGCAATCTGTTCTTCGCGGGAAGGCCACTTGCTGATTTCGACGGCCTGTTCGGCCTTAAAGGCTTCGCCGTCCATCACGCCGCCGCGCACTTCAAACTTCGCGTAGGCTTTGTCTTTCGCGAGACGGATGACCTCTTTGGCCAGGGAAACGATGTCGCTGGCGCCCCAGCAGATCGCGCTGGAACCTTCGAGACCCTCGAACATTTTCGCAAGAGGGGTATCGGCGGTGGCGCGCCGCGCGAGGCTGTTCTTGACGACCATGACCTTGATCCCCTTCGCGGCGAGCTCACCGCGGAGACGATTGCTGGTGTTGACTTCAAGACCGATCATGTTGACCAGCAAAGCGTTCTCGACACCTTCGAGACGCTTTTTCAGGTCTTCGGAAATAATGTTTTTGATTTTCTTACTCATGGTTATAACTGTCCGCTACAAAGGGTGATTGTTTCTTGATCCGAAAACGCGCGTGTTGCGCGCACCGCGTCGGGATTTAGGTCATCCCTGAACGTAGATGCCGGGACTCATCGTCGCGGAAAGGGAGATCGACTTGACAAAAATCCCTTTGATGGTTGCCGGTTTGAGCGAATTGACATACTGAATGAAAGCGTCAGCGTTTTCGCAGAGTTTATCGGCGTCGAAGCTCAGTTTGCCGACGACACCGTGGACGATTCCGCCCTTGTCGTTGCGGAACTCAACCTTACCGGCTTTGTATTCTTTGACCGTCTTGGCGATATCGGGTGTAACAGTACCGGCACGGGGGCTCGGCATCAAGCCGCGCGGGCCGAGGGCGCGACCCAGAGGACCGACAACGCCCATCATGTCGGGAGAGGCGATACAGACATCGAAGTCGAACCAGCCGTCTTTGATCTTGGCGGCGAGATCGGCTTCGCCGACGTAATCGGCGCCGGCCTCTTTGGCTTCATCGGCTTTGGCGCCTTTGGCGAAGACCAAAACGCGGAGCGATTTACCGATACCGTGGGGGAGAACCACCGAACCCCGGACGATCTGGTCGGCCTGTTTCGGATCGATTCCAAGACGCATTGACAGTTCAACCGTCTGGTCAAATTTGCGGGTGTTGAATTTCTTTAAAATGTCAACAGCTTCTTTCAGCGGAACAGCGACCTTCCCCTGGGGGACTTGCGCTTTCATCGCCTTCATTTGCTTTGAAGTTTTAGCCATAGTCTTTTTTAAATTCTGTTAGGAGTGGAGTTGCCGGAATCCCGACACACCGCCGAGCCGCGCAAAGCGGCATACAGCCTCGGCAGATGCGGGGGAGACAAAAGGGAAAGGATCAGTCGACGACGTCCAAACCCATGCTTCGAGCTGTTCCCGCCAAAATGTTGGAGGCGTGCTCGACATCGCGCGCGTTGAGGTCTTTGACCTTGACGGCGGCGATTTCCTGGAGCTGCTTTTTGGTTACCGAACCGACTTTGTCTTTCGGAACCAGAGAAGCGCCTTTCGCGACCCCGGCGGCCTGTTTCAGAAGATCGACCGAATGAGGACTTTTCGTCTCTAATTCAAAAGTTCTGTCACTGTAGACTTTCACGACGACCGGAATGCGCATCCCCATGTTGTCTTTGGTCCGCTCGTTAAACTGCTGAACGAACTGGCCAAGATTGAGACCGTACTTACCAAGTGCGGTACCGACAGGGGGTGCTGCCGTTGCCTTTCCTCCGGTGGCGTGAAATTTGACTGTTGCTGTAAGCTGCTTTGCCATAATTTCGTCCTAACCTTGTTAAACCAATGGCTGAAACTCAGCCGACTTTTTCGACCTGCCAGTATTCCAGATCGACTGGAGTGCTGCGGCCGAAAATCGTAATAATAACGGTAACGCGACCGGTGACATCATCGATCTTTGTTACCTCCCCCTCGATTCCGTCAAAGGAACCGTCTTTGATTTTAACGTGATCACCGATTGTAAACGGAATTTGAACTTTGGGAACCCCTTCCGAGGCGGATTTTTCGAGCTGAAGCATCCGCTGCACCTCATGGGGAAGCATCGGAACCGGTTTCCGGATGCGCGATCCCTGGGAATAGTCTTCGGCGCCGGTGAAATCGCCGATTCCGTTTGTTTCACGAATCAGGAACCAGGTGTCCCGGTTCACTTCCATCTTGACAATGATGTAGCCGGGATAGAGAAGGCGCCCGACCTCGCGTTTCTTGCCGCCTTTGACGACCGAAACGTATTCTTCGGGAACCCGGATTTCCTGGATGTATCCGTTCATTCCGCACTGCTTGACTTTCTCGGCCAGGCGCTTTGCGATCGATTTCTCGCGGTTGACCTGGACTTTAAGGATGTACCAGTCAAGCGGAGCAATGAGAAAATCGTCGTCCTGAACGGCGCTTTTGCTTTCGGCAGCGGAAGCTTTAGCCGATGCGGCCTTCTTCGCCGGGGAAGATTTTCCGGCTTTCTTTTCAGAGTCAAACTCGGCCATGACTTTACCCTATACCGATCCCTTTAAGAGCGATGTCGAGAAGCCGGAAAATCATGCTGAAAATGACATCGTAGCAGTAAATGAGCGCGACCAGAAGAGCCATCATGATCAGGACAACGTAGGTCGTCTGTTTGAGCTCTTTGCGCGCCGGCCACGAGACTTTCCGCATTTCGGCTTCGACAGAGATCAGGAACTCCGCGAAGGAAGGGATGTTGATCGACCGGAACGAAATCCAGCAGCCCGCCAGGAAGAGGAGCGCGGCCACAATCGCGCTTGTGCGCAGATCGTGGTAGAGATTCTCGTGGTATGTCGCCCAGGCACCGGCCAGAAAGATGACAGCCAGTCCGAAGAACGTCGAACGTCTGGCGATTTTACCCAACGAGGGCTTATAAAGCTTCGCGCTGAACAGCGTTTTGAATCCTGTCGCTACTGCTCCAGCCATGGCGGCCTCCTCTAAGCCGATCGAGTGAAGAAAACGGAAACAGGGGAGGAGGGAATCGGACCCCCACCAGCGGTTTTGGAGACCGCAGTTCTACCACTAAACTACTCCCCTAAAAACGGCAATCCCCCGGACGGAGGATTGCCGTTATTGGGAAGACTAACGGATGATCTTCGTCACAACGCCGGAACCGACGGTACGGCCGCCTTCGCGGATAGCGAAACGGACGTTTTCTTCCATCGCGATGGGGTTGATCAGCTCGACATGCAGCTTGACGTTATCGCCCGGCATACACATCTTGACATCGCCCATCAGGGTGATGGTACCGGTAACGTCGGTGGTGCGGAAATAGAACTGCGGACGATAACCGCTGAAGAACGGGGTCGACCGGCCGCCTTCTTCCTTCGAGAGAACGTAAACTTCGGACTCGAATTCGACGTGCGGGGTGATGCTGCCCGGCTTGGCGAGAACCTGACCGCGCTGGATTTCTTCGCGCTTGATACCGCGGAGAAGAAGACCAACGTTGTCACCGGCCATACCGGATTCAAGGGTTTTGTTGAACATTTCGACGCCGGTGCAGACGGTCTTGCGGGATTCGCCAAGACCGACGATTTCGACCTCGTCACCCATCTTGATGACGCCGCGTTCGATACGGCCGGTCGCGACGGTGCCGCGGCCTTCGATCGAGAAGACGTCTTCAACCGCCATCAGGAACGGTTTGTCCTGTTCACGCTGCGGTTCGGGGATCTCGGTGTCGATCGCTTCCATCAGCTCGGTGATGCAGGCGCTGGCTTCCGGGTCGGTCGGATTGTTGACGGCCGGCAGAGCGCTGCCGCGGACGATACGGACATCGTTGAATCCGTAGGATTCGAGAAGTTCGCTGACTTCCATCTCGACGAGGGAGAGGAGTTCTTCGTCGGGCATGAGGTCGCACTTGTTAAGGAAGACGACCAGCTTCGGAACGTTCACCTGACGGGCGAGAAGAACGTGCTCGCGGGTCTGGGGCATCGGACCGTCGGCGGCGGAAACGACGAGGATCGCACCGTCCATCTGGGCAGCACCGGTGATCATGTTCTTGATGAAGTCGGCGTGGCCCGGGCAGTCGATATGAGCATAGTGGCGGGTCGGGGTCTCGTACTCGACGTGAGCAACCGCGATGGTCACGGTCTTGCTGGCGTCACGGACGGTACCGCCCTTCGCGATATCGGCGTAAGACTTGGTTTTGGCGAGCCCTTTGGCGGCCTGAACAGCGAGGATAGCGGCGGTCAGCGTCGTCTTGCCATGGTCAATGTGGCCGATGGTCCCGACGTTAACGTGGGGCTTAGTCCTTTCGAAAACTTCCTTTGCCATTTTCAGTAATCTCCTGGGTAAGGCAGTCGGGGTGATCCTTGAAAAACTACTCGATTATAACTCTCTGCACGAAACGATAAAAAAAGCTGCTGATGAGATTCGGACTCATGACCTCGTCCTTACCAAGGACGCGCTCTACCGACTGAGCTACAGCAGCTTATCGTTTGACGGAAAGCAAAACCGCCAGCTGGACGATCACCCCTTGTCCGGCCCAGCGGTACGCTACAATCGCCGCGACAAGCGGCGGATTTCGCATAGAATACAAAAGCGGCCGGTAAGCCGCTTTCCCCCGGACATCCTTGCCGGGTCAATGCCGATTCCATCCATCCGAAGCGGGTGAAGGGAATCGAACCCTCGTTTTCAGCTTGGAAGGCTGTGGCTCTACCATTGAGCTACACCCGCAGCATATTTGGAGTGGGGGAAGGAGGATTCGAACCTCCGAAGTCTGTGACAACAGATTTACAGTCTGCCCCCTTTGACCGCTCGGGAATTCCCCCAAATGCGCGAAATTGAATTTTAAAGTTCATGGTTCGGCAGAGCTAGTGGGGGGACTTGAACCCTCAACCTGTTGATTACAAATCAACTGCTCTGCCGATTGAGCTACACTAGCGAAACTTCCGCAGCCTTGACAAACCCGAAGAGGGGGAACCCCGCCTGACAGGCGCACGCAGGCACTCGCGGAAAACACCTTCGCCTAGTATAAGGGCAATGCCTATTCGGTCAAGGACCCCCTCGCGGCACAAACAGCGGGGAAGTTCCTGCAACCGGAAGAGACTGCCACTTTGCATATAATACAGAAAAGAGCGGCTTCAACAAGGGGGGGAATCCGTTTTTCTTTCGGCCTTTCCGGCGGAGGAACCTTCCCGGCGCCGCCGGCGGCCGCCCGGAGAATATCGAAGAAGATCAGTCCCAGCGAGGGGCACGTTTTTCGAGAAAGGCGCGGATCCCTTCCCGCGCCGGTTCCCGGTTCCAGCTTTTCCAGTGCCGCCAGAGGGCGCCGATGACTGTCGATTCGGCGGGAAGGGTTTCGGCGGCTGCCCGCCTCTTCGTTTGCCGGACCATTTGCGGCGATCCTGCCAGTACCCCTTCGATGATCCGTTTGAGGGCCGGGCGGGAGCGGATTTCGTCCAAAGAGGGGATCTGCGCGAAAGAGATCTCTTCGCCGAGAGGGAAATCGACAAACCCGATTCGCAGGGCGTCGCAGAGGGGGATCGCCTCTCCCGAGAGGAGGTACGGATAGAGCGCGGAGGGAGAGGTCCGCCGCGTCAGGAACGGGTGGAGCAGCGCCGGCTCCAGGCCGCGGCGGCATTCCGGAAATCCAAGACGCAGATCCGGCGCGCCCAGAGCGATGTCGCACGAAGCCAGAAGCGCTCCGCCCCCCCCATAGGCTCCCCCGTGCCCGATGCCGATGACCGTTTGGGGGAGAAGGGGAAGACGGTAAAGGATGTCTGTGACAAGCCGCGGCATCCAGAAACCCTTCGGCATGAGTACGGCTTTTTTGCGGGGATCGAACGGGAAGCTTTCGAGGATCCTCTTCGGAAGGCGTTTCCGGCAGAAACGCTCCGCCCGAGAAAAGGGAATTTCGACAGGCTCGTCCTCGGCCGCCTCGCGCAGATCCAGGCCGCCGCAAAAATGGTTTCCCAGCCCCGCAACGATCAGAACACGGATATTCCGGCGCGTTTCCAGGTCTTCGAGCCGGTGTTCGAGCGATTCGAGAAGCGCGAGCGAAAGCGCGTTGCACTTTTCGGGCCGGTTGAACGCGGCGATCGCCACCGTTTCCTCTTCACGGTAGAGGAGCGGATGATGGTTTTCTCTTTCGCTCTTTCGCATTGTTTCTTTCGGGGCTCTTGCGGATTCGCGTTTTCCGCGGGCTGTTTTCGGAAGGGAACCTTCCGGGGACACTCTTGCCGGTGCCGCCCGGTCGGCGGACCGGATTTCGATCGAATGTTTCCGCCGATCCGCAGGGCGATTTTAGAAAAATTTTCGGGAATCCGCAACATTTCGTCTGTTATTTTTATGCCGTTTCGGTAAAATAGAGAGTGTTCATAAGTGTTTAACCGACCCCCCACAGACCTATCGCGAAAATAAAAAGAAGAGGTAGACAAATGTCGAAAATGACGAAATTCTTTCTCAGCGGGATCGCCGTCCTTCTGATGAGCACGGGGTTTGCCGTCTCTCAGGACGAGCCGGCCGAAGATCTCACCGATGCGCTGAGCGATGTTGCCGTACTCGAAGAGGAAGAGAACGCCGGCGCCGATTTGCCGGAAATCACCATCCCCGAAGAAGCCACGCCCGCCGAACTGCTTGCCTTTGTGCAAGGGCTTGAACAGCGTCTTCCGGAACCGAAAACCGAAGCGGAGATGGCCGAGATGATCAAAAAAATCTCCTCGGTCTACAAAGAGATCGCCGACCGCGTCCTCGCCGATGAATCCGCGACCGATGAGGAGCGCCGTCAGGCGACCGAGCTGAAAGTCGTGGCCTATTCGGTCGGCATCCAGATGGGGGAAGAAGGCGCCGCCGAAGAACTGGACGCGATGATTGCCGAGATGCTGGCCAACGCGAAGACCGACGAAGAAAAGATTCAGGCTTATCAGGTGAAACTCCAGTCGATTGCTGCCGGGGCGCCGGCCGATCCTGCCGCGCTCGACAGAATTGTCGAGCTTGCCGATGAAGCGCTCGCCAACAAAGATTCCGATGAGCTTCAGGTTTTCGGTCTTGAAATCAGGGCTCAGGCCGCCTTTACCCGCGCCCGTGCCGAAGAGGGGAGTGTCGGGGAGTTTGTCGAGTTTCTCAACGGTTTTCTTGCCGACGCCGACATCAGCCAGCGGCTGCGCGAAAAAGCTCAGGAGCTCAAGCTCGCTTCGCTTTTGATGATCGCCCAAACCGATGAATCCAAACAGGCCGACGCCGACACCTTTTTCGATGAAGTGATTGCCGGGCCTCTCTCGCCCGATACCCGCCAGGCTGTCTACCAAATGCGCATTCAGGCGCTCATGGCCGGCAGTGCTCCTCAGCAGCCGGGTCAGGAACCGGAAATCTCTCCCGAGAAACTCGAAAAGCTCGACGCCATTGCCGAGAGGCTTGTCAAGGAAGAATCCGAAGAGCT
This sequence comes from Thermoguttaceae bacterium, assembly GCA_017405595.1. Taxonomy (GTDB): domain Bacteria; phylum Planctomycetota; class Planctomycetia; order Pirellulales; family Thermoguttaceae; genus RUG695. The sequence continues at coordinate 239,379 of JAFRAC010000007.1, forward strand.
TCAGTCGATGGGATACGCCCTCAAATCGACAAACCTCGTTCAGCGGGCTCAAGCCGATCCCGCCAACATTGACGCGATCTTCGAATTTGCCGACCAAAACCTTGCCGATCATCCTTCCGAAACGCTGAAAAAGCAGATGATCGGCCTGAAGATTCAGGGTTACATGCTGAAAGTGGATCAGGATTCCTCGGCTGTCGGAGAGATGCTCGCGTTCCTCGACCAGCAGCTGGCCGGCGATGTCAGCGACGAGACAAAAACACGCCTGCTGACGGTCAAAATGCAGGTCCTGATGATGCAGATCCAAGAGGATTTTTCCTATGCCGATCAGCTCGAGAAAGTTTTAAGCGAGATTCAGGGCGAAGAGGGTCTTGAACGCCTCGCCCAAAACGGCTGGGGAGCGCTTTACATTGCCCAAATCCGCAATATTGCCGAAAACGGCGGTTCCATCGACGATTTTAACGCGGTTCTCGCTCAGATCAAATCCAAGATGAACGAAATGCCGATTCTGGGCTTCCTTGTCGGGAACATTAAACCGAACATCGACCAAATCGGAGAGAATAACGGGGACGCCGATCTTACCCGCCGCACTTTTGAGGAACTGATCGCCGCGGCCGAAGAATCCGAGAACCCGATCGCGAAACAGGTCGCCTCGAATCTGCAGAGCCTTCTCGAAGTCTCGGAACTTCAGGGAACGCCGGTTTCGTTCGAAGGGATCAAGGTCGGAACGGAGAACGAGAAATTCTCGACTTCCGAGTTCAGCGGCAAATACTATCTGGTCGACGTCTGGTCGTTCGGCGACCGCGGTTATTTCGAGATGGTCGAAGATCTGACCGGCCTCTACAAGGATTTCAGCGCAAAGGGCTTCGAGATTGTCGGCGTCAATACCGATGAAGACGCGGAACGCACCGCGAAGGCGGTTGAGGTTCTGGGGATGACCTGGCCGGTGATTTCGACGAAGCTTTCCGAAGAGGCTGAAATCGAAGCGCTTCCCGAAGCTTTTGCCGCCCTTCCTCCCGGAACAAAGGTATTGGTCGGTCCTGATGGAAAAGTCGAACTGGTCGATGATCTCGAGAACATTCGAACCTATCTTGCGGAGAAACTCGGCGAAGCGGCCGAAAGTTCCGCGCCCGAAGAAACCGCTGAGGGTGCCCAGTAAACTCTTCCGTTTCCAGGTTCTCTGAATGAAAAGTGTTTTCGTTACAGGAGCGAGCGGGTTTGTCGGCGTCCAGCTCGTGACGAAGCTCCGGGCAATGGGTATTCAGGTCCGTTGCCTGGTCAGGCAAGCTTCGCGCCGCTTGCTCCTGGAACCCTTGGGGGTCGAATTCGTCGAAGGAGATGTCCGCGATATCGATTCTCTCCGCCGGGGCGCCGACGGCGTAGACACGGTTTTTCATGTTGCCGGGATTATCAGCGCGAATAACCTCGGCGCCTTTATGGCGGTTAACAAAGACGGGTGCCGCAATGTCGCCCAGGCGATCGCCTCCCTTCCCGGGCCGCCTCCGGTTTTGGTTTCGGTCTCGTCGCAGGCGGCGGCCGGCGCCGGTCTCCGCACCACCAAAGAGGAGCGCCGGCAGACCGGAGAGAAGTTCCGAAGCCTTGTCGAAACCGATCCGCCGGTTCCGTTTTCTCCCTACGGAAAGAGCAAACTGGCGGGGGAACAGGAACTGCGCGCTTTTGCCTCGGCGGTTCCGACCACCGTCATCCGTCCGGCAATCGTTTTCGGGGAAGGGGATGTCGCAACACTCCCCCTTTTCCGCATTGCCAAACGCTCCCCCTGCTTTTGGGTTCCCGGTTACCGCGAACGCCCGTTCTCTTTTATTTACGTTCAAGACCTCGTTTCGCTGATGATCAGGGCCGCCGAGTCGGGGGAACGTCTTGCGGCAAATCCGAACCCGCAGGAGGCGCAGGAGCGCGGGCGCGGTCTCTACTTCGCCGCGTATCCCGAAAATTTCAAATTTGCGCTTTTCGGAAAGATGCTCGGCCGGAGTGTCGGCCGGTCCTCCCTTCCGGTTCTGCGCTGTCCCCCGCTGGCGCTTCTCGGTTACGCCGGCATTGCCGAACTCTTCAAGCGTTTCGGTTTCCGTGTCCCGCTCGACTGGGACAAGGCCCGGGAAGCCCTCGGCGGCCCCTGGATCTGCAATTCCGAAAAGGCGCAGCGGCATCTCGAATTCAAGCCTGCTGCCTCTCTTCAGGAAGAGATTAACCGTACCGCCGCCTGGTACGCCGAAAACGGCAGTCTCTAAGAAGAGATCCGGTTTTCTCTTTTCGCGTTTTCGCACGGTCTTCCTCTCATCTTCTCTGCCGGTTCTCTGCCGGGTCTGCGGGTCCGTTTATTCCGCGAAACAGATTCTTCAAAAAAAGGTCTGGTTTTCCTCCGCGAAAAAGAGTAATCTCCCTCACTTGCCTTTGGAAAAGTCGCTTTCCCGCCGAAAGTCGAATCGGCATCCGCGTAACCAGTCAGTAGGACAAAACCACTATGTTCGGTGATTGTTTAAAGGGGATTCTCTTTACCGCTCTTTTAGGATTCGCGTTTTTGGGAATAGCCACTGTCATTCCCGATTCGGTTTGGGACCAGGCGCCTCCGCGGCTCATCCCGGTACGGACCTATCTCGCCGATCGGGGGGTCATCAACGAAAAATACGCGTCGGCGCCGCTGGCGGGGCCTTCTCAGTCCCCGGCTTCCGCCGATTCTGTCGGAGACCGTCAGGAAGATTATGTCTGCGAAGACGGCATCTGCCGTCTGAAAGGCCGGGAAGAAGGCGATGCGCCCGCGAAACCGGTCCGTCCGAATTTTGTTCCTCTTGCTTCGGCCGACTCGCTTGCCGAACATGCGCCGGCGCCTGTTCGCGAAGATATCCCTGCTCCGAAACCGCTTCCTTCCGAGAATCCGGAATCGTTTGTTCCCCAGGAAGATCCCGCGTTCATTCCGGAGCAGCCTTTCTCGGATTCCGATTTCGGCGATACGCTCCCTGATCTCGATTTTGGGGAAGATCCGTTTCCTGAAGAGGATTTTCCGGTTCCCGCCCAGACCGAGGATTCGGTTGTCCGGGGCGCCGAACAGGATCCGGGGCAGAGCGGCTACCGGAAAAGTACCCCGATCAAGCCGGTCAATCACCTTGAACTTCAGAGCGAATCGCAGGCTCTTCCCCCATCTCGCGCCGCGGAGCCGGCCGGCGAACCGTCTCTGCACGAGCAGATCGCCTCGCTTGTGGCGCGCAGCGAGGGGCCCGGCGCCATCTCCGCTTCGTTTCTGCGTCTGAACGAAATACTCAGCGAACATGACGCGGATCTTTCCGAGAGTGACCGGGAACTTCTGAACAAAACGCTTGACCGCCTGGCATACCGTATTTTTTACCAGCCGGGGGAGTTTGTTCTCTGGGAGGAATACACGGCCAGGCCGCAGGAGACCCTCGTCTCCATTGCGCGCGACCATAGTATTACACCGGAGTTTCTTGCCGCGATCAACGGGATTCGTCAGCGGGCCGACGAGCCGCTTCCCGCCGGCAAAACGCTCAAAGTGGTTGAAGGGCCCGTTTCGGCCGAGGTCTCTCTCTCGAAAATGGAGCTTTTGCTGAAGTTTAACGGCCTGTACGCCGGCAGGTTCAAGATGGGGTGCGCGCAGCGCGCCGAGCAGGTCCGCGGTGAGTTTTCGGTGGTCCGCAAAATCAAAAATCCGGAATATAACGGTCCTCTTGCCGACGGTCAGATCGGCCGGATCGCCGGCGGCGACCCGCGCAATCCGCTCGGTCCTTATTGGATCGAATTGGAAGGGGGGCTCGGTCTCCAGGGAACGAACCGCGACGAGTACATCGGTCAGAGGACCGCGTCGGTCGGCGGGCTGATCTTCTCGAACAAGGATATCAACCACCTGAACATTCTTCTGACGCAGGGGGCAAAAGTCCGGGTCACGGACTAGCCGCCGCCGTTTTTCCGGTCCGGCTCTTGTGGTATAATCTCTTCGATTGAGAATATCTTCCGGTCTCAAGCCATTCGTTTTTCGAGGGGATAATGAATTTTTTCGAGTATCAAGAGCAGGCGCAGCGGAAAACCGTCCGGCTGGTCATCTACTATTTTTTCGGGCTGTTCCTGACATTTTTGGCGATTCATCTTCTCGTGGCGGCCGTGGCCTCGTTGATTTTGGAATCTCAGCAGGGCAATTCGGGCTCCGGCGAAATTTCGATCGAGGCGATCCGTTCCGTTGCCGAAGACCCGCTCTACATTCTCATCGACCTGGCGGCGGTCACATTGGTGGTCGGCGGGGGAACGCTGTTTAAGGTCTCGCAGCTGAAGGGTCTCGACGGCGACGGCATTGCCCGGAATTACGGCGGCACACAGGTTTTGCCGGGGAAAGCCTCCTGGAAAGAGAAACGCCTGCTCAACATTGTCGAGGAGATGGCGATCGCCTCGGGGGTGCCCGTGCCGAATGTCTATATCATGCGCGGCGAGCATTCGATCAACGCGTTTGCCGCCGGGTTCACCCCCCAGACCAGCGTGATTTCTGTAACACAGGGAGCGCTGGACTACCTGACGCGCGACGAACTCCAGGGAGTGATTGCGCACGAGTTCAGTCATTTGCTTCATCACGACACCCGGTTAAACATGAAGCTGATCGGCGTGCTTTTCGGGCTCGAAATGATCGCGATCATCGGTTACGTCCTGATACGGTTCGCTCCGCATCTTGCCAGCGCGTCCCGAAGCCGTGACAACGACAAAAACTCTTCCGCGATGGCGGTCTTTCTTTTGATTCTGGGAGTCGGCATTGCCCTTCTGATCATCGGTTTGGTCGGCCAGCTTTTCGCCAACATTATCCGTGCGGCCATCTCGCGGCAGCGTGAATTTCTCGCCGACGCCTCTGCGGTACAGTTTACCCGCAACCCGAACGGGATCGGCGGCGCGCTGAAAAAGATCGGCAGCCGGGTCGGCGGCCATATCAGCAATAATCACGCGGTCGAAGCCTCCCATCTTTTCTTCTCGAACATTTTCGGCAGCGGCCTGTCGGGCCTTTTTAACTCCCATCCGAATTTGACGGTTCGGATTAAACGCCTCGATCCGCAGTTTAACGGCGAGTATCAGAAGGTCATCAGCAAAATTACCGACGAAAAAGAGTTTGAAACCCCCGCGCCGAAACCCTCTTCCGCCCAGGAACGGCTGCATCGTCTGCTTTCTCAAACGTCCGGCGGAGCGGGAGAGCGCCTTGCCGGTTCGGCCGGCAAGACCGCCGCCAGTTCGCCTTCCGCCGCCGGAACCGCCCTTGCCGCGGCGATCCTCTCCTCCGCCGAGGAAGTCTCCCGGAACAAAATCCGGATTGCGGAATCGCTCCTCGAAAAGATTCCCGACGAGGTTTCCCAGCTGCTTCAGACTCCGGACGGAGCTGTCAGTATGGTGCTGGCCGTTCTGCTCGATGAATCTCAGGAGATACGCGAAAAGCAGCTGGAATATCTTAAAGATCAGGGCAATCCCGAACTCTTTTCCGGCATTCGCCTCGCGGCGGAAAAACTCCGGAACATTTCCCCTTCGGTGAAAATCCCCATTGTGCAGAAATCTTTTCCGCTGCTGCGGACGATTTCCAAAGAGGAGTATACCAAACTTCGGCAGACCGCGATCACCTTAATGAAGTTCGACGGCACGATCGATCTGTTTGAGTTCACCCTCTTTGGCTATGTTTTTAACAACCTCGACGCCTATTTCCGCCTGGCGCCGCCCGTTTCCGAAAAGTTTGATAAACCGGGTCAGATCGCCGAACCGTTCCGGCAAGTCGCCTCGCACCTGGCCTACGCTTCAAGCGGAGATCCCGCGGAATGTCAGCGGGCGTTTTCCCTGGCTGCCGCGCAGATCGGACTGAAACTGGAAATCTGTCCCAAAGAGACGTGTACAAACGCGACCTTCAGCACGGCGCTCCGCCTGCTTTCGCAAACCGGGCCCCGCCTTCGTCAGAATATGCTCAAGGCGTTTTACTCATGTATTACAGCAGACGGCCTGATCAACGAAACCGAAGGGCTCCTGATTCGGGCCGTTACCGCGTATTTCCAGTGCCCGATGCCGACATGGCACGAATAAAAAACCGGGACGGCATCCATTCGCAAAAGAAAACCCCGGTAGCTCTGCCGGCGGGGTTCAGGAAGAACACCGCAAAGGAAACGTGACCATGCCGAACGAAGAAGACCTTTCCTCTTCTCTTTCCGAAAACCGTCCGGACGGCGATCCTCAGATTCCGGACGAGATTCTCGAAAATATTCCCGACTGCGCCAAAGAGGCGGTCGGGTATCCCGAAGGGGCAATGGGGGCTTTTCTGGCGGTGATCCTCGACGGTTATATCGAAGTCCGCGAAAGGGAACTCGAATACATTGAAGAACATCTGGGTGTCGAAGTCTTTGATGACGCCAATATTATCGCTGAAGAACTGGACGAGCTTCCTCTTTCGCTGCATCGGCCGATCGGGCTGCTGGCCCTTCCGATGCTCCGTACCCTTTCGAAGGAAGATTACCTGAAATTGCGCAGAACCGCCGCCGCGCTGATCCGTTCCGAGGCGAAGTCGGACGCGGCGTTGGAATATGAAATCTTCGATCAGGTCGTTCACAGTCTGGATCTTTCCTTCGGTCTGAACACGGCATCGGGCGGAGAATATTCCTCGGCCGCTGAAATCGCGCGGCAGCTGCGGCAGGCCGGTTCCTGTCTCGCCTATGCCGGAGGGAGCGATCCCGCAGGCGCGTTTGAAATCTTCGGCCGGCGGCTCGGTCTTGACGACGCGATCCTCCCCGAAGAGGAGATCAGCGAAACCGCGTTCGGCGCAGCCTTAGACGAAATCGCTCGGGCGGTTCCGAGTCTGCGCGAAAGGGTTCTCGGAGCCCTGCACGGCTGTGCGGTGTCGAACGGCGGATCCGGCGAAAAGGGAGCGAAACTGCTCGCCGCGGCGGCCGCGGCTCTTCATACTCTCCTTCCCGACTGGGACGGCGAATCGGTTTTACGCGGCGAAGACGAAGACGTTTGAGAGGAGACGGAGCTTTTCACACTTCCGTTTTTGAGTGAGAGCTTTATAATACCGTTGTCGTTTTTCCGGAATCAAGCCGTTCTTCGAATAGCACCCAGCGGGGGAAGAAATGAATTTTTTTGAGCATCAGCAGCGTGCGGAACAGAAGACCTTCCGCCTGGTCGTCTACTATTTTCTGGGGCTTTTTCTCACGTTTCTCGCCGTTCACGCCGTCATAACCACCGTTGTCATCATCGCGACCGATGAACTGCGCGATGCCAATTACGCCGCCTATTACAACAGTGATTCCGACTACAGTACTCAAGAAGATTCCGGCAGCGAATCCCAATCTGCCGAAACGGCGGAAAGCGCTCCCCAGGACGATTCTTCCGCCGATGAGGGATACGATCCGGCTGCCGCCTTTATCGATCAGTTTCTGAACCCGGAGCTTTTCCTGATCGATCTGCTGGCGGTTGTCCTTGTCATCGGCGGGGGAACGCTCCACAAAGTTTCGCAGTTAAGGCGGATGGACGGCGACGGTATCGCCCAGAGTTACGGCGGTGTGCGCGTGGCGGCCCGCAACGCTTCCTGGAAGGAGAAGCGCCTTCTGAACATTGTCGAGGAGATGGCCATTGCCTCGGGAATCCATGTGCCGAATGTCTATGTGCTGCGCAACGAGTCGGGGATCAACGCGTTTGCGGCAGGCTTTTCGGAACCGACCAGCGTGATCGCGGTAACACAGGGGGCGCTCGATTACCTTTCGCGGGATGAACTGCAGGGCGTGATCGCCCACGAGTTCAGCCACATTCTCCATCATGACACCCGGCTGAACATGCGGCTGATCGGGATCCTTTTTGGTTTGGAAATGATCGCGATGATCGGTTACGTCCTTTTACGCTCAACTCCGAACGTGGTTGTCAGCCGCGGCGAGGGGAACAAAACCGATTCCGGAAAGATCCTCATTTTGGTCGGGCTCGGCCTCTTTGTCATCGGGCTTTTGGGGCAGCTCTTCGCAAACATTATCCGGGCGGCGGTTTCCCGTCAGCGGGAATTTCTTGCCGACGCCTCGGCGGTGCAGTATACGCGAAACCCGCAGGGGATTGCGGGCGCGCTGAAGAAGATCGGCAGCCGCGTCGGCGCCCAGGTACACAACAGCAACGCCGTCGAGGGTTCACACCTCTTTTTCGGAAGCATTTTCGACAGCGGTTTCTTCTCGGGCATTTTTAATTCGCACCCGGATCTCACCGAGCGGATTCGCCGGATCGATCCCCAGTTCCGCGGCGACTACCCCAAGGCGATCGAGCGGCAGATCAATCCTGACGAGCCTGAACCCCAGGCCAGGGGAACCGATGACTCTTCGGCGGAACTGAAGGATTTTCTCGGAAAGGCCATGGGCGAGTTCGGCAATCGGGTCGCGGGAGCGGTTCCGGCTTCGATCGCGGCGGCCATTCTCGGTTCTGCCGGGAATCCGACTCAGGGGAAAATTGTTGTGGCAAAAGCACTTCTCGAGAACATTCCCCCGGCGGCGGACGAGATGATCAAAGACCGTTTCGGCGCCGTCGGCGCGCTCCTGGCGGTGCTGCTCGATTCCGATCCGCAGCTCCGCGAAAAGGAACTTCGGTTTCTCCGGGAGAACCTTTCGGTTGATGTTCTCAACAGTATGAACACGATCGCGGAGGCCCTTGAGGGGATTGCCGATGCGGTCCGCATTCCGGTTGTACAGAAGGCCTTCCCCTATCTGTGCAGCATGCCGAAAGCGGATTACCTCAAGCTTCGCCAAATCGTCATTGAACTGATGAAGTTTGACGGGCGGATCGATCTGCTTGAACTGACCATTGCCGGATTTGTGATTAACGACCTGGACCTCTATTTCCAGCTCGTTCCCGCAACGCCCGAAACCCTCGATTCCCCCGACCAGGTTGCCGGGCCGTTCCGGAAGGTCGCTTCCTTTATCGCCTACAGCGGCAACAATGATCTTGCGGCCGCTCAGAGAGCCTTTGGGGTCGCCGTTCAGTCGTTCGGCCTTTCGGTTTCCATCTTGCCGAAAGAGGAATGTGTTCCTTCCGAGTTCAGTCAGGCGCTCGATACACTGACCCACGCCAAACCGCAGCTGCGCAAGCGGATCCTCGAAGCGCTTTACGCCTGTGTTACATCGGACGGGAAGCTTAACGAAAAAGAAGGGGAACTGATCCGGGCGGTCACAGCCTACCTTCACTGTCCGATGCCGGCCTGGGGTGCCGAAGCCCGGGCGTGACCTCTCTTTCCCAGCCCCGCTCACCGGCAGGCGCCGGTGGGCGGAATTGCGGTTTTCGGCGCACGGCCGGGAGGAGCCGAAGCCGACCGTTTTTCCCAAGAGCCTTTTTCATTCCCGCTCCTTCGTTGTTTTCCCCGGACCTGTTTTCTCTTTTTGAACTTTCCCGAAAGAGAGCTGCGGCGCACGGTTTTTCGGCGGGGGAACCCGCCGCCGTCTGAAAGAGGTTTCGGGGGTGATTGACAAAAACTCCCCTTTTTTTTAAATGAAAGAAGCAGGATTTTTTCTTTCCCCCTTCGGCAAGGCCTATAAGGCGGCGCGGCAAACGGGACCGGCTTCCGCGCTTCCGGCACCGGGCCGAAATGGTTGTTAAACATCCTAAAAAGGGACAAGCGAACCATGACGCGAAAAACCCCTCCTTCCGAGGCGAATTCCCGCGAAGCCGGTCAGTCCGCTTCCCTCTCTCCCTCGATTCGTGTAGCGGGGGCACGGGTTCACAACCTTAAAAATATTTCTCTTTCTCTTCCCCGCAACAAAATTACCGTGATCACCGGACCGAGCGGCAGCGGTAAAAGCTCTCTTGCCTACGATACCATCTTTGCCGAAGGGCAGCGCCAGTATGTCGAGTCGCTTTCCGATTATTCCCGTCAGTTTCTCCATCAGCTCGAACGGCCCGATGTCGATCTGATCACGGGACTTCAGCCGACCATTTCCATCGACCAGCGTTTCGGGACCCGCAACCCCCGCAGCACCACCGCGACACTGACCGAAATCTACGATTATTTGCGGATCCTTTACGCACGGCTGGGACTGGCGCACTGTTACCAGTGCGGAGATCCCATCCGGCAGCAGACTCCCGAAGAAATTCTTCAGACCATCCTTTCTCTGCCCGAGGGGACGCGTGTCATGCTGCTCGCACCGATGGTTAAAAACGAGAAGGGGGATCACGCCGATCTTTTAAAGCAGATCGCGAAAACCGGAAATGTACGCGTGTTTGTCGACGGGCAAATCGCGGAACTCGAACAGCTCGGGCCGCTCGATCCGAATCAGCCGCACACCATTCAGACGGTGATCGACCGGCTGATCATTCGGGAGAGTGTCCGGACGCGGCTTTTTGAGTCGCTGAAACTTGCGCTCAAAACCGGTGCCGGCCTTGCCAACTGCCTTTACGAAAAATCCCGCACGACGACCGACGAAGGGAAGACGCGCAGCGTCTGGAAAGAACTGCTTTTCAGTACACTCTACCTTTGTCCCCGCTGCCGTATCCACTATACCGAACTCCAGCCGCGCACATTCAGTTTTAATTCTCCTTACGGCGTCTGCCCGGTCTGTTTCGGGGTGGGGCGCCTTTACGAATTTGATCCGGACCTCGTGATCGCCGCCCGTTCGCTCTCTTTGGCCGAGGGAGCGTTTCTGCCGATGAAATTCGCTTCGGCGGCGTCCAAAAAAAAGTACGGCGAACTGTTCTGCGCCTTTGAACGGCGGACAGGAATCGGGGAAACCGTTCCGATCGATCAGTGGGGGGAAGAGGCTCTTGAGCTTTTCTTCTACGGTGATCCGCATTTGCCGGAGGAGGCCGGTCCGGACGAAATCCCGGTCGATCTGCTCGATTCCTCAGACGAAGAAGATGCCGAAGAGGAATTCACACGTCCGAAAGCGATTCCCTCCGCCAAAGAGAAAACCGCCAAAGGGAAGGGGAAACGCGCATCTCAGCCGGAGATCGGACCGGACGGGTTTCCCGGCATTTTCTCCGTTTTGGAATCGGTGTGCGAGACGACCCGCAGCAAAAAAGAACAGGAAAATCTCGCCGCGATGCGGGCCGAGGTCGTCTGCCGCGCCTGCGGGGGAGCGCGCATACGGCCCGAAGCCCGGTCGGTAACCGTTGCCGGCAAGCATATCAATGAAGTGACCGCGATGACCGTCGACGACGCTCTCGCCTGGTTTGAAAGCCTTTCCTTTCCGGAAGAACAAAAACCGGTAGCCGAACCGCTGATCGGGCAGATCCGCGAACGGCTCGATTTTATGCAGAGAGTGGGGCTCGGATACCTGACGCTCGACCGCGCTGCCGATACACTGAGCGGCGGGGAACTTCAGCGGGTGCGCCTCGCCGCGGGGCTGGGGAACGGGCTTGTGGGGGTCTGCTACATTCTGGATGAACCTTCGGTCGGACTGCATCCGCGCGACAATATCCGGCTGATCAACGCCATGCGCGCCCTCCAGCGGCGCGGAAACACGGTTCTGGTCGTCGAGCATAACGAAGCGATAATGCGTGCGGCCGACTGGCTTGTCGACCTGGGGCCCGGCGCCGGGGACCGCGGCGGAGAGATCCTGGCCGAAGGGACCCCGGACGATGTTGCCGCCGAAGGAGAGTCGCCGACCGGGAAATATCTCGGCGGAATCGAGTCGATTCCTATTCCGGCGCGGCGGCGGAAAACGGTGAAAAGCCGTTCTCTGGTGATCGACGGGGTGACGACGAACAACCTGAAAAATATCACCGTTTCTTTTCCGCTCGGCACGTTCATCTGCATTACAGGCGTTTCGGGCAGCGGCAAGAGCTCCCTGATTACCGAAACGCTCGTTCCGGCGCTTTCCCGCCGGCTGACCGGTGCCGGGCCCAAACCGGGCGGCCACAAGGGGCTTCGCGGCGCCAGTCAAATCGACAAACTGATCGTGATCGACCAGTCGCCGATCGGCCGGTCGCCCCGGAGCAACCCGGCCACCTTCTCCGGCTTATTCGACGAGATCCGCAAAGTCTTTGCCGCGTCGAAAGACGCACGCCGGCTCGGATTTAAGGCGGGCCGGTTCAGCTTCAATGTTCCCGGGGGCCGATGCGAGGCATGCCAGGGTCAGGGAATACGGAAGATCGAAATGCACTTTCTTCCCGACATGTACGCGGTTTGCCCCGAATGCGGCGGGACTCGGTTCAACCGGCAGACTCTGGAAGTGAAATACAAGGGAAAATCGATTGCCGATGTGCTCGATATGCAGGTCGACCAGGCCGCCGACTTTTTTGAAAATCACCAGACGATCATGCGTCTTTTGGAAGGAATGCAAAAAGTCGGACTGGGTTACCTGCCGCTGGGCCAGGCCTCGACGACGCTTTCGGGAGGCGAGGCTCAGCGCATCAAATTGGCGGCAGAGCTTTCACGGGTCGAAACGGGCAGCACACTCTACATCCTCGATGAACCGACGAGCGGCCTCCATGCGGGGGACATCCGCAAACTGCTCGAAGTGCTCTCGCATCTTGTCGACCAGGGGAATACCGTCATTGTGATTGAGCATAATCTGGACGTGGTCAAGACCGCCGACTGGATCATTGACCTCGGTGTTGACGGGGGGGAAAACGGCGGTTACCTGACGGCCGTCGGAACGCCTGAACAGGTCGCGCAAATCAAAGACAACTATACAGGCCGTTATCTGCGCGAAGTGCTGGAAATCGGCGGAAAGGGGAACGGCGAACCGGCGGAAACGCGAAAGCCCGCCAACGGCTGACCTCCGCACCGGATGAACTTATACTGCCGCTGCCGGGTATGCGGCTTCGGAAACAAGCGGTGTTTAGCTTTCGTATTTGAGCGCTTCGGTCAGATCGATCGTCTTTTCGTAGAGTGCGCGGCCGATAATGCATGCGGGGATATGGAGTTCGGAGAGCCTGGCCACATCGGCGATCCGGGTCACACCTCCGGACGCGACCAGCGGAAAGGCCGAGGCGTTTTTCATCTGCTCCATCTCTTTGAAGTTAGGCCCTTTCATCATTCCGTCGGTGGCAATATCGGTATAGACAAGCGCGGCCAGGGGAAGATCGGCGAATTCACGGACCAGGTCCACCGCGGACGTGCGGCTGGTCTCGAGCCATCCGCGTACAGCGACCATACCTTCTTTGGCGTCGATCCCCAAGACAAGACGGTTTGGGAACTTTTGCGCCATTTCGCGGAACCAGGCTTTTTCTTTGAGCGCGAGCGTGCCGATCACCAGCCGGCTCACCCCCATGTCGAGATAGGCGCGGATCGTCTCTTCGGACCGGATTCCGCCCCCCAGTTCGCAGGGGATCGATACGTTTTCGACAATCGCGGCAACGGCGCCGGCGTTTGTGTTCTTCCCGTCTTTGGCGCCGTCGAGATCGACCAGGTGCAGATGTTTCGCACCGAGCGAAGCCCAGTGCTTCGCCATTTCGGCGGGGTTGCTTCCGTAGACCGTTTCCCGGTTGTAGTCCCCCTGTGCGAGCCGGACGCACTGTCCGCCGCGAATGTCGATTGCCGGCCAGATTTCCATTTGCTTTTCTTTCTGCCTCTTTGAAAAAGGGAGACCGCCCCTCTCGTTCGAAAGGAGCGGCCTTTGACTTGGACAGGCCTCAGGCGAAAACGGACTCTTCGGTCAGTATTTCAACATCGGAACCCTGCAGCGCTTTGAGCGCTTCGTCGGGATTGTCGATCCGCAGGACGATGACCGCCTTTCCCGAAGGATGAAAATTAAAGCCGTACATGTATTCGATGTTGACGTCTGTTTTGGCCAGAAGCGCCAAAAGGTCGGCTAATCCCCCGGGAGTATTCGGAACGCTGACCGCCAGAACCTCGGTAACTCGGGCGACCAGGTTAAGCTGCTCGCAGATTTCGACTCCCTTTTTCCAGTCCTTGACCAGGAAACGGAGGATCCCGTAATTTTCGGTATCGGCGAGCGCCATCGCCTCGACATTCAGACCGGCGTCGGCCAGCTTTCGGCATGCGGCGCTCAGATGTCCGGGACGGTTTTCCAGAAAGACGGAAATCTGTTTTAACTTCATTTGCGGCCTCCTCGGTTTAAAAGGCAAAAAGATTTTCTGCACGTTGCAGCGACTTCCGTTGTTATAACCGATCGTACCGAATGCGTCAAGTTTCACGCCCCTAAAATGATCATTACCGGAAAAACGGCGGCACCTGAAAAGAAGGGAAAGAGAAAAGACGATGATACCAAAAGCGTTTTCATCGAATTGCATTCAACGCGGAAAAGCCAGACGGATCCTTACGGAAAAAGGTGAGTCAAATGCCGGACGAAAAAAGCTGGACAGTTCAGAGGGCTGAACTTTTAGAGAAGATCAGGATATTGGAAGAGCGCCTCGAACAGGCCGCCCAGCTCACGGCGGTCGGCGAACTGGCATCGACGACCACCCACGAGTTCAACAACATTCTGACGACGGTGATCAATTACGCCAAAATGGGGATTCGTCATCAGGATAAGGAGACGCGCGACAAAGCTTTCGGCAAAATTCTCGATGCCGCGAATCGCGCCGCGAAAATCACGGCAACTGTTCTGGGGCTTGCCCGCAACCGAAAGCCGGGTTTTGAGCCGACCGATCTGATCTCGATCACCGAGGACGTTCTCCTTCTTCTCGACCGGGAAATGAATAAGTACCGGATCAGTATCGAGAAGGATTTCACTCCGGTACCCGAGATCATGGCGAATGCCAATCAGATCGAGCAGATTCTGGTCAATCTGCTGGTCAACGCGCGGCAGGCCATGCCCGACGGCGGACGGATTATCCTGAGAATCGGGCCGGATCCGGCCGGCCAGGGGGTCGAAATGATGATCCGCGATTTCGGAACGGGGATCCCCGCCGATAAACTGCCGAAAATTTTCGATTCGTTCTTTACCACGAAGAAGGGTCCGGACGACAGCGGCAAGGGGGGGACAGGGCTCGGGCTTTCTTTCTGCAAAAAGACGATCGAGCGGCATCACGGGAAAGTCCGGGTCGAAAGTACCGTCGGGAAGGGAACGGCGTTTACCCTTCGGTTTCCGGCGATCCCTCCGTCGGCCGGGAATTAAATCCTTTTGGGTGAGCTTCCGCGCTTCTTTTCGGTCCCTTTCCCCATAAGGGGGAAGGGACCGAAACCTCTTTTTATTTACGATTATTTATATTATAATGGGGAAGATCGTTCTCCCCGCTCCGCCTGCGCGGGGCGTGTTTTTTCATAGGAGCGGAAAACAGAAAATCCCTTTGCGCCATGTCGAAAGCCCTCTGCATCGCCGCGATGGCGGTTTTTGCCATCTTACTGCTGATTTTTCTCCTCGATATGCTGATCGGCATACCGTTCGGAAGAGCCAGCATTCCGACAGACATCTGGTTTGTCCTGGCAAACGGCGTTCTCGGCACGCTCGGTTTCTTCATTTTCCGCAAACTCAAGTAGAATGCGCGTTCAGGACGTTCCTCTTTCAGACAAACAATTCCGCTAACCGAGTTTCTGCAGCGCAGATTTTCCTTTTTTAGGAGATTCGTATGACGATCGCACAGCTGAACAAAGCCGTACCAACCTGGGAGTTTCCTCAATACCGCCCGGGCGAAAAAGTCGCGCTTTTCATCCCCTGCTTCATGGATCAGTTCTTCCCCGAAGCCGGAATTGCGATGACGAAGATCTTTGACCGGCTTGGGGTTTCCTATGTTTATCCGGAAGAGCAAACCTGCTGCGGTCAGCCGGCGTTCAATTCGGGGTACCGAAAAGACGCGATCAAGGTAATGAACAAATTTCACGAGGTCTTCGGCGGGTACGATCTGATCGTCACGCCGTCGAGCGCCTGCGCCGCAATGGCGCGCGTCTTTTTCGCCGAGGCCGACCCGAGCCTTCCCGCGGCTGAAACCGGAAGCCGCGTCTTCGAATTCTGCGAGTTTCTGGTCAATATCCTCAAAGTGACCGATGTCGGCGCACGGTATCCCCGGAAGACGGGGCTTCATGTCGGATGCCACGGCCGCCGCGAGCTGGGGATGGCCGATGCCGCGGAAACCCTCTTGCTGAACGTCAAAGAGATCGAATATACCCCGATTCCGGCGGTCGATGAATGCTGCGGATTCGGCGGAACCTTCAGTGTCAAGATGGCGGGAACATCGCTGGCCATGGGAAAGCTGAAAGTCGAAAACATCCTCAAAAGCGGCGCCGATGTTGTTGCCACCCCCGACCTAAGCTGTGCGATGCATTTCGGCGGGATGATGCGGCACGATCCCGCCTGCCGGAAAGTTGACATTTATCACATCGCCGAGATTCTTGTTCATCAGTAAAACTGTCATTTGAGGAGGGATTATGACGGTCGCATGCGCCGCCGGCAGAGCGGAAGGATCCGGTCGAACAGCCCAGGTATTGCGGAAAGCCTGCCGTGTGCCTGCTATCCTTTTCCTCATCTTGCTTTTGGGAGCCGGTTTGCCGGGGTGCCGCCGGAAATCCGCTGAGCCGGTTCCGGTTCCGCTCCCCCATCAGGACGAGTCCGCCGCAGAACCGCTCCCCTTTCCGGAAGCGCTCCAGGAAGAGGAGTTCCCGCCTCCTTCAGCCACAGCCGAATCGGTTGACGAAATTCTGCGCGATGTGCTGAATGTCTATCAGCACGAGATGCTGAAATACTATTCCGACGAGGGGGTTCTCCGCACCGTCTACGAATGCAACGGCAGGCGGGTACAGGACGAGCGCAGCGTCAGCGTGACGTTTCAAAAACCGAATTACCTGTGTATGAAGGTGATGAACGGGAGTTTGATCTGCGACGGAGAGTATCTCTGGGGAACCATCCATTCCACTTCCTATGACGGACAAGTTCTCAAGGTTAAGGCGCCGCACCTTTTTTCCTCGATACGGGAGTTCTATCCGGACCGGCAGCTCGCCGAGGCGATGTACCTGCCGCAGATGGACGATGTCTTCTGGCCTCCCCCGCAGCTGATTTTGATGATGGCCCGCGAGCCTCTCAAAACACTGATCGGCAGCAGCGGCTTTAAGCCGGCGCTGGGTTTTACCCCGGCAAAACTTCTTCAGCCCCGATATGTCCGGTTTAACCGCGAGAACCCGGATGCCGAAAAGATCGCCTGCGACCGCATTTCCGTCAACAGCTCGGGCGGGGAACGTGTTTTTTGGATCGATCGGAAAACCAAAGGCATCGTTCGGATCGAGCTGCCGATTGAACACATTGCGGTACCGTGCGGAGTTGACCGTGTGCTGGAACGGACGCTCGATTTTCCGAACCAGGTGATCTCGAACGAGGTTCCTCCTTCCGACACGGTTCCCCCCAAAGAGTTTACCGTCAGCAATTCTCCCGGCGTCAAAGAGGTCGAGCATTTTACACCGGTCGAACTCGACTTTTTAGGGCAGAAAGCGCCGCCGATCCGCCTGACTCCCCTCTTTTCGGGAGATTCTCCTGTCGCACTCGATGAGGCGAGCGAAACCATCCGGGTCTTCGCTCTTTGGAAGGGCCCCATGTGTCCCGAGGATTGGAAAGACACCAAAGAACTTTTCAAGGAAATCGCAAACACCGCGATCCGGTACCGAAATGATTCCCGCTTCGTTTTTTATGCGGTGAATATTGACGAGAGCCAACAGTCCGATACCGACGTCATTGCCGGTTACGGCCAGCTCGGGTATGACTATCCGCTCTACCGCGTCCGTCCTGCCGACCTGAAAAAGCCGCCGTTTTCCTTTCTGCAGAACCCCTCGCTTTTTATTGTTGACGGAGACGGGGTGATTCAGAAATTTTATCATAAACCGACTTCTCATGTAACACTCCTTTCGAATATGCTCAGTCTTGAACAAGGGAAAGACATCTACAAAAACGACATCTACAACTTCTCTGTCCGCGACCGGAAGTTTGAATCGCTTCTTCTTCTCACCGAAGAAAGCGACTATTACGCCGCCGATATCCGGACTCCGTCCGAGCAGATCAAGTATGCGCCGCACTCGGATCCTCAGAGAATGTCGATGGAAAAGGTGTGGGAAGTCGATCTTCCCGATGCCGCAAACCCCTTGGTGATCACCGACGACGGACAGGAAAATCCCGAATTTATGCCCAAAGAGTCGATTGTCGTTCCGTTCGGCGGAAGCAAGATCGCGCTGATCGACGCCAAAGGAAAAGTGGTGCGGACAAAGTCGTCGGGAACAGGAGAACCGGTCAGTTTTGTGCGGACGGCGAGGGCCTCGGACGGGAAGCGGTATTTTGCCGTTTCCTCCTTTTTGGATACCCACAAAGTGAGTCTTTTGGGAAGCAATCTTGAGACGATCAACATTGTGGACTTAAAGAAAGACCGCAAGCAGTGGGTCGCCGATGCCCTGCTGAACGATGAAAATCTGGACGGGGATCCGGAATTGATTGTGGCGCTTTGCGGTGACGCTGTTGCCAACGATATTCCGATTCACGGCATTTACTCCCTCGAAACACAGTCGAAGGACGGTAGCAACAGATGCTTCTCTAACTGGAAAGACGAACTGGTCATGTCCCCCTTCCAGATCGGGTTCATTCGGGAAAAGGTTCCCGGCGCCGCGCCGCGCCGCGCCCTGATGGCGATGACGGCGCCCGAAGAGACGGTCGGTCAGCTGATCGAGACCGACCTGGGAAACGGCCAGCGCCTGAAAATGATCGACACGCCCGATGACATCTCCATCCGCTGGTTTACTCCGCCCGACGATGCCGACGATCAGAAGAGAACCACCGAAACGGTTGCCGTCATACTGACCCACGCCGGTTCCGAAGACCCCTACTTCGCCATCATTTCGCTTGACGGGAAGATTCTCTCGGAAACGAAACTGACCGATTCCACGTGGGGGGATCACCTTGACCGAATCATCGCCGGCGAACTCGACCGGGACGGGGAGGCCGAGTGGATCGTCCCCACCCGGGAGGGCGTGATCTGGTTCTTCGAGCAGGACGGCACTCTTTTCGATAAGTTTTCGCTGGGGCGCGAAGTGACCGGGGCGGCGATCGCCAGCTGGCACGACGGGACCTTCCTCGTGATTACGCACAACAACGGCGTTGTTGTGTATAAAATCAAACTCAACAAGGGTTCAAAATGAAAATCGAATTGACATGGCTTGCCCACAACGCCTGGCGGTTCTGCCTGGGAGAGACGGTCTTTGCCGTCGACCCGTTCTTTCAGCTGCCGGCCTCTCCGGCGGACGGGTCGATGAAGGCCGATTACGTGCTTGTTTCGCACGGTCATGCCGACCATTGCGCCGATGCCGAGGAAATTTTGAAAAAGAACAGCGCGACCCTGATCGCGATGGCCGAGGTCGCGAGCTGGTTCGGCGCCCGCGGCGTTCAAAAGACCGAGCCGATGAATATCGGCGGTTCCCTCCCCGTCCGGGCCGACGGCGGCCGCGCCGAAGCGCGGGTGATGATGGTTCCGGCCGCGCACAGCTCGACCATGCCCGACGGGCGCGCCGGAGGGAACTCGTGCGGGTTTTTGTTTTCCGTTCCCCGGGAAGGACGCGAAAACGTCTTCAGCGGACCTTTGCGCCCTTTCTCGGAAATCGCGGCGGCGTGCCGCAACATCTATTTCGCGTGCGATACAGGCTGGATTGCCGAAATGCCCTGGCTCGGCACACTCGGACTCGAGGCCGCGGTTCTTCCGATCGGCGACCGTTATACGCTCGGGCCCGCTCTTTCGCTCGATGTGATTGCCGCGCTCAAACCGAAAAAAGTGATTCCCTGCCACTACAATTCCTGGCCCCCGATTTGCCAGGATGTGCAGGCATGGGCCGAGGCGGTCCGGAAACAGGGGATCGCGGAGCCGGTCCTTCTCGAACCGGGCGAAAGTCACATTCTTTAAACGGGGTTGTTTTCCGGGTGTTGGCCGTGACAGAAAACGAGACCATGATCGAGGCGGCGCGGCTGCGGAAAGTCTACGGCAAGTTCGCCGCGGTCAGCGATGTTTCGTTCCGGATCCGCCGGGGCGAAATTACCGCCTTTCTCGGTCCGAACGGCGCGGGAAAATCGACGACCATGAAAATGCTGACCGGTTATCTTGCCCCCACTTCGGGGAAGGCGCTGATTGCCGGATTCGACATGTCCCTTTCCCGGCGGGAAGGGGCGCGCCGGTTGGGGTATCTGCCCGAAAACGGGCCTCTCTATCCCGATATGACGCCGCGCGGCCTGCTCCGCTTTTTTGCCGAGGTCTGGGGGTTGTCCGCCAAAGAGATCCGCGGGCGGATCGACGAGGTCGCGCAGCTCTGCGACCTGGGTTCTGTGCTGAACAAGCCGATCGGCTGTCTTTCGAAAGGGTTTCGCCAGCGGGTTGGAATGGCGAACGTCCTGCTTCGCCGGCCAGAGGTCCTGATTCTGGACGAGCCGACGACCGGACTCGATCCGAACCAGATTCTCCAGGTCCGGGAGACGATCCGGCGAATCGGCCGGGAGAAAACGATCCTTCTTTCGACCCACATTCTGCAGGAGGTGAAAGCGGTGGCGTCGCGCGTTCTTTTCCTCAGCGGCGGAGAACTGATTTTTGACGGAACGGCCGACGCGTTTCTTTGCGGAAAAGACCCGGACGAGCGGTTTTACGACCTGTCGCATCAGGCGGCGGAAATGAAAACCCCGGCGTAAAAGGCGTGAACCGAGAGCGAAAATGCCAGCTGTTTTTAAACGAGATTTTATCTCCTACTTTCTGAATCCGACCGGATACGTTTTTATCTGCGTTTTCGTACTCCTCGGTTCGGCGGCGGCGTTCCTGCCCGATGATTTCATCAACTCCAATCTCGCGAATCTCGCGGCGCTGAACTTCTGGTTCCCGCTCATTTCCCTGATCTTTATTCCTGCGGTGGCGATGGGGATCTGGGCCGAAGAGCGCCGGAACGGGACAGCGGAACTTCTGCTGACCTCCCCTCTTTCGACGGTGCAGACGGTTTTCGGCAAATACGCCGCCGCGGTCGCGGTTTATTCCGTTTCGCTCCTCTTCTCCCTGGTCTCGAACTGGGTCATCCTCGCGTGGCTGGGAGATCCCGATTTCGGGCTTTTCCTTTCAACCTATTTGGGATACGAGCTGATCGGTCTGGCGATGCTTGCCATCGGAATGTTCGCATCGTTCCTTGCGGGGCATCTGACGGTGGCGTATATCTTAGGCGTTCTTTTTAACGTGCCGCTGGTGGCCATCTACTGGGCGGACGCGCTCCCCGTCTCGCGCCGGGCGGCTTCGTTCCTAAAGGCTTCGAGTCTTGAAACGTTTTTTGAACCGTTCGGCCGGGGGATCATTTCCCTTTCGGGAGTTCTCTATTTTACGCTGATTCCCGCGGCCGCGCTTTATCTTTGTGTGGTCTTGGCCGATGCTTCCCGCTGGTCGGCCCGCCGGCCGCTGGTTCATCTGGCCCACTACCTGTTTCGGGCGTCGGCCCTGATTCTCCTGGCAGCCGCCCTGATCGGCCTTGTGCGCCAGCACGATTGGCGGCGTGACCTGACCGAAGAGAAACTCAGTTCTCTTTCGGGGGAATCGATTCGTCTTTTGGAGGAGTACCGTTCCGATTTTCCGACGGTGATCGAAGCGTATATCAGCCCCGAGGTTCCTCCGGAATATGTCCGCACCCGCCTTGATCTGCTGACCTTCATCGGCGAGCTTAAAAACCGTCTCGGCCGCCGCGCTTTCGTGACGGTCAATTCGGTTCGGGCCAATACCCCCGCCGCCTACCAGTTGGAGAAGAAATACGGAATCAAACCCCGCCGGGTCGCTTTCGAAACGCGCGGCCAGCTTCGGGAAGAGTCGATCTTCCTTACGGTTGTCTTCCGATCAGGACCCAAGACGGTATTGATCCCCTTCATGAACCGGGGGCTCTCGCCGGAATACGAGCTGGTCAGTTCGCTGGTCAATGTGGGCAGCCGCCCCAAGAAGCGTCTCGGGATCCTGAAAACCGACGCCATGCTTTTTGGAAAGACCGATTCCGTCGGCCGGACGGTCATCACCCGCTGGCAGCTGATCGACGAACTGTCGCGGCAATACCATGTCGAAGAGGTCGATCCGTCGCTGCCGATCCCTGCCGGCGCCTATGATGCGCTTGTGGCGGTTCAGCCTTCGTCGCTCGATCCGGGACAGCTCGCCCATTTTCATGACGCGGTCGCCCGGGGCGAGGCCGCCGTAATCTTCGAGGATCCGTTTCCTCTTTTCGCCGATTTTTTGGCGGGAACCGCCGCGCCGAAAGCTTACCGGCCCGACCTGGGTATTTTCCCCGCGCCGAAAGGGGAAATCGGGAGACTCTGGTCGACATTAGGCGTTCTTTTCGGAACTGATATTCTTTGGAGTACCTATAATCCCTATCCGAAACTCGCGTTCTTTTCCGAAGAGTTTCTCTTTGTCGACGCCAAACCGATCAAGTTTGAAAGCGAAAGCGAAAAGGAGGACGCGAAACCGGCCCCCGCGAAAAAAATACGGGTTTCCGACTACCTTTCCGCCGCCCGGCCGAACGAGTCGGTTTCGTTTAATCCCGCCGAGGAATCGGTCGCCTCTTTAACGCACATGCTTTTCCCTTTCGCCGGATATATTGTTCCCGACCGGAACAGCTCCGCCGAAATTGTGCCGCTGGTGACCGCCGAGGCGGGGGGGACCGCCTCTTCCGACGAAAGCAATGTGATCCGCGCCGGGGTGCAGAGCCATGTCCGCAAACGGAACGAACGGCACGGGCTTTATACACTCGCGGCGCGTGTGACCGGCCCGTCGCCGGAATATGTCCGGCCTGCCGAAAACCCGGAGGGGCGGCTGAACGTTGTGTTGGTCAGCGATCTTGATTTTCTCACGCCGGGAATCTTTCGTCTGCGCGAAGAAGGGAACGATCTGCCCGGCGGAGCGCGTCTCGATTCCGATAACGTGACGTTTGTCCTCAATGTGATCGACACTGCCGCCGGGGACGAGCCGTTTATCCGTCTCCGGAGCCGCCGGACCCGTCACCGGACGCTCTCCGCCGTCGAAGATGCCCTGCGCGGCATTCAGGATCAGGCCTCCCGCGACCAGATCGCGTTTTACAAGGAGCTGGAAGAGGCGCGCGATGCCGAAACCGAAAAGATGAACCGGCGTATTGCCGAACTGGCGAATTCCGGCGGAGGTTCCGGCCGCCTGAGCCAGGAGGAAACCGCCGAAATCAATTCCGCGATCGTGGCGATGCAGGACCGGCTGAAACGGGATTTCGATGAAAAGAACGAGGAATACAATAAAAAGGTCGAGGATTCCCGCCGCCGAATGAACGAAAAGATTCGGCAGATCCAGGGCCGGTATAAGCTTTTCGCGGTACTTCTCCCTCCCTTGCCCTCGCTTCTTCTGGCGCTGGGCGTCTTCACCCGCCGCACCCTGATCCGCCGCCGCGACCGGCGGTAAGATACTGCAGCATCGCTTTTTCACCCCGAACCGGGTCAGAACGGGCCTGTCCTTTTGAGCTGAAAGTTTCCGTCCGGGCCGGAAATCTCCTCTTGACGAACCGGAAAAAATGCTTAACATATGAGCAAGTGTTCATTTGTTCAATCGTTCAATTTATTCGGGAGGCTGAGATGGCCAAAAAGATTCCCGCCGGTCCATCGAAGAGGACGGCTTCGAAGAAAACCCCCAACGTCCGGCCGGCCGCTTCGTCCGGAAAAAAAACCGAGAATCAAGGGGAAGGGCTTGAACGGGTGCGCCAGGGCCTGACGAATCCGGAGGTTCTTCGCTGGGTCGCGGAGCTCTTTAAAGTGATGGGAGACCCAAGCCGTTTGAGAATCGTCAACGCGCTTCTCCTCATGGATCTGTGTGTCTGCGATCTCGCCTCGCTCTTAAAAATGAGCCCCTCGGCGGTTTCGCACCAGCTGCAGATTCTTCGCCAAAACGATCTGGTGAAGTGGCAGCGCAAAGGGAAAGAAGTCTTTTATTCCCTGGATGACGAGCATGTGAGCAATGTCTTTTACCAGGGACTGGTTCATGTGAACGAAAAGCATCATGGGTGAGGTTCCGGTGTGAATTCCGGGCAGAGATGCCGTCTTGCAGAGTGAAAGAGAAGGTTGGTTGTGGGTGATTGCGGTTGTCACGGGTGCTGCGCCTGCTGCGGACAGGCTTCCCGGTTACCCGCCGAACTCAGCGAAGAGCAGGCCGCTTGCGGGCGCACTCTTTATTTTAAGGAGGGGGCGGACCGGTACCGCGGCAGAATCGAAGAGGCGTTTCTCCGGCTTGAACCGGCCGCGGAGCTTTCCTGGAAAGGGGATGCCCTGAACGTCGAAGTCCCGGAAGAGCGCCGGGACCGGCTGCCGGTCATCCTCCGCGGGTTTTCCCTCTGGCAGAAGGAGAACCTTCCCGGTCTTGAAAAGAGCTACACGCCCTTTGTTCAGCCCGGCGGTGACGATGACGACGGCGGAGAAGGGGGGAGTTTTTTCAGCCGATACCGCAGTCCGATGCTTTTCGGGGCGCTTTTCCTCTTTTTCGCGTCGCTGGCCGTCTCGCATTGGCTTTCAAGGCCGGTGTTTCTTTCGCTTTTGACCGCGGCCTATCTGCTGGCCGGAGCCGAAGTCATCCTGAACGCGGTCAAGCATCTCTTCCGGGGGGCGTTCCTTGACGAACAGTTTCTGATGACGGCCGCCAGTCTCGGCGCCTTTGCGATCGGCGAAGCGCCCGAAGCCGCCGCGGTCATGCTGTTCTATCAGGTGGGGGAGGCCTTTCAGCGGCGAGCCGTCGGAAAAAGCCGGAATGCCATTGCCGCGATGATGAATCTGCGTCCGGACGCCGCGAATCTCAGGACCGGGGACGGCTTTCTGTGTGTCGCGCCCGAAGAGGTCGCGGTCGGCGAGGTGATCGCGGTCAATCCCGGCGAACGGGTTCCGCTCGACGGCGTTGTGGTTTCGGGCTCCTCGCTTCTCGACACTTCGGCGCTGACCGGCGAGTCGCTCCCCCGCGAAGCGGCGCCGGGGGACGAAGTCCTTTCGGGAAGTATCTGCCAGACGGGGCAGATTCTTCTTCAGGTCACTCATTTAAGCGGCGAGTCGGCGATTTCACGCATTTTGCGTCTTGTTCAGTACGCTTCCGGCCGGAAGACGCGCACGGAACGCTTTATCACGTCCTTTGCCCGTTACTATACACCCATGGTTGTGGCCGGCGCGCTGATGATCGGCCTTCTCCCTCCCCTGTTCGGATTCGGAGAATGGCCGGACTGGATTCACCGCGCACTTGTGTTTCTTGTTGTCTCGTGCCCGTGTGCTCTGGTGATTTCGGTGCCGCTCAGTTACTTCGGCGGGATCGGCGCCGCTTCGCGGCAAAAGATTCTCATGAAGGGGAGCACGTGCATCGACGCACTCGCAAAAGTCTCAACGGTTGTGTTCGACAAGACGGGAACCCTCACCCGGGGCGCGTTTCAGGTGACCGGTGTTTTCCCGGAACCCGGTGTCCCCGGCGATCATCTGCTCGACTGCGGCGCTCATGCCGAACACGCGTCGGGTCACCCCATCGCTCTGGCTCTGCGCAGCGCGTCCCCGCGGCCGCTCGATCCGCTGCGTGTGACAGAAATTGAAGAGGTGCCCGGTCACGGTGTCAGCGTCCGGGTCGATGGGAAAAGGGTTCTGGCGGGAAACGCCCGTTTCCTCCGTGAACGGAAGATCGCGTTTCCCGCGATGGAAGTTCAGGGAACGGCGGTCTATGTTGCCGAAGAGGGGGAATATCTCGGGGCGGTGACGATCGCCGATGAACTCAAACCGGAGTGCGGCCGGGCCATTGAAGAAATCCGGCGCGCGGGAGTGCGCAGGATCGTGATGCTCACGGGAGACCGCCGTTCGGCCGCCGAGGAGATTTCCAGGGAGCTGCGGCTCGATGATTTTCGGGCGGAACTTCTTCCGGCGCAAAAGGCGGAGTTTTTCGAGGAACTGGAGCGGACCATCCCCCCCGGAACAAAAGCCGCGTTTGTCGGGGATGGCATCAACGACGCTCCTGTTCTTACCCGTGCCGATATCGGGATCGCGATGGGGGGGATCGGCGCCGATGCCGCCGTCGCCGCCGCCGATGTCGTTTTAATGACCGATCAGCCGCAAAAGGTGGCGGCGGCCATTCGTATTGCCCGGAAAACGATATCGATCGCCCGCGAGAATATTCTCTTTGCGCTCGGGGTTAAGGCGGTGATCCTGATTCTCGGCGTCCTGGGACTGGCAAGCCTCTGGCTTGCGGTATTCGGCGATGTGGGTGTTGCCGCTCTGGCAACCCTGAACGCCGCCCGTGCGCTGAGGGCCGGCGGCGAAAAAGAACGAAGATCTTAAACCGGGTCCGGAAAACTCATCAAAGCGAAGTCCGTTCACAAGGAAGCGAAAAGGCAGGGGGATCTCGGAGAAATCTTAAAACCCCGAGGCTGTTTTTGTTTACCCGACGTCCGCTTCTGTGTAGGTGCACGCGAACTTAAAGCGGGCGACCAGCTCGCCGGCGGAGGTGATCTTGGCGTTCAGGAAGTAGGCGCGCGCCATCTTCTCGCGCAGGAGAATCTCGCACTCGATTTCGTCCCCCGGCTGGACAATCTTCTTAAACTTGACCTCATCGATACGGCCGACAACCGGGACGAGATTTTTTCCGGCGTTGTTCGGATCCTGCGAGACTTCCTTGCCGAAAAGGCTGGCGAGATAGACCGCTCCGGCCTGCATGGCCGATTCGCAGAGGATGACGCCGGGCACGATCGGGTGTTCCGGGTAATGGCCCTGAAAGAAGAATTCGTTTTCTTTGAAGCGGTAGGCCGTAACGATCTTTTCGCCGGACAGCTCGCGTATTTCATCAACAAAGAGGAACGGCGGACGGTGGGGAATCAGATCGAGAATCGTTTGTTTTGTGTATTGCGGCATCGTTCATTCCTCTTCGGTCTGGGTTAAATAGGCTTCGGTGTCATTGGCGGCAATCATTCCGTAGTTCACGGCTCCAAGCCAGCCGGACATGATGATGCCGACGCTCCCGGCGTGAAAGAGCCCCGCGATTTCCTTGTGAAGCGACCGGCTGACCGCCAGTCCCTCGTATTTTGTCCCAAAACTCGCGCCGTTCCAGTGTGCGGTGTAGTCCTTAAAGGTACGCGGGGTCGCCGCTTCGACAAAGGCCAGTTTTTCACGAATCTGCGGCACGTATTTTTCGAGCGCGGCGAGCGTCGTTTCGATGAGATCCTCTTTGGCGGCGGCGTATTCGGTGTCAGAGAGGGACGCCCAGTCGCGGTAATTGGCGTTCGCACTGGCCACAATGTAATGCCGGTCTGTTCCCGGCCGCGTTTTCGGATAGTAGAACGAATACGTTCGGCTGGTGATCCGCTTCGAGAGGAGAAGCTTGGCGTCGAATTCCGGAGCGACCGAGGTAAAAAGAAGGTCGCCGCACTTTTCGTAGTCGAGCGCCGCTTCCGGCTTGAGCGCCATGTAGACCTGCGTACTTGAATTGTTCAGCCGCACTTTTTTCGCTTCGGCAATAAAAGAGGGGCTGAACCGGTCTTCGCCGACGAGCTCGAATATGGTGCCGAGCAGATTTCCGTTGGAAAGGACGGCTTTGGCACCGACCGTTTTGCCCAGCAGCGGGGAACGGGGGACCGGACGGCCGCCGAGTTCCGGGGGATTGAGCGCGGGGGGATTCGCGGCAATACGCACTCCCGTGACCTTGCCGTTTTCGACAAGGATTTTTTCGGCCGGGGCGCTGACCGCGATATCGACGCCGTTGCGCCTCATCTCGTCGCGGAGCATCGAAACGAAGAGGTCGGTTCCCCCCTGGAACGTAAAAACCCCTTTCGACATAAAGTTGGAGAAGACGATCCCATAGGTGAGCGCCGGATCCTCGAGCGTTGAGCCGTTGGCGTACGTGATCGGTTCCATCAGAAGGCGTACGACATCGGGCCGGTTCGGAAAGAATTTTTCGAACAGCTCGCGCGTGGTCATCTGCTCGCTGTCGTAATGCGTCAGTTCGCGTGCGGTGTTAAAGAACGCCTCGACCGTTTCGGCGGGGATCCCGAACTTCTCGATCAGAAGGCGGGTGAAATCGTCGCGGTTGAAGGTTGTGGTCAGTGTGAACTGGGGATTGTCGAATTTGATTGCCGGCAGCTGGACGATTTTATCCGCAATCTCTTTGTTCCAGTAACGCCGGCAGCTCTTGATCATTCCGACCGGAAACCCGTGGAGCGAGACGTCAAAAATGTGCTGGTGCTTTCCGCGCCAGAACCACGTTGCGAGTCCTCCGAGTTTGTAATGCCGTTCGAGAAGGAGAACCTTTTGCCCGTCGCGGGCGAGAATGTTCGCCGCGGTCATGCCGGCCAGGCCGGCGCCCAGGACAATGACATCGTAGCTGTCGGAGTATTGGGATGCTGCTCCGTCCATAACTCTTTCTTTCGTCTATTTTGCCAACAGGTAGCGGTTGGCGATGGTGATTCCGCTGACAATCGCCCCGACAATCCCGACCATTCCCTGATCGGTCCCGCAGACATAGAGATTGTTTAGCGGGGTCAGTCCGTCGTATTTCTTATCGGCGGCGCCGTAGATCGCGCCGGAATCTTTTCCTGTGTATCGTGTTACCGTCAGCGGAGTGAACATATCGTTTTCGATAATGTTGCCGCGGAAATCGGGAATGAAGCGCACCGCGGAACCGATCAGGGCATCGTAACAGCGGAGTTTTTCAAGCCGGTAACGCTCTTCGCCGAGTTCCGCCCAGCGGTCAAAATTGGCCAGCGCCGTAATTCGAATCTGGCCTTCTCCGAGAGGCTTGGCGTAATCGAAGTTGTTCGGCGAACAGATCACGCCGCTGCGGACATCGACAAGCGAATCCGGTTTCCTGTAGGATATCGACTCCGAGTCGTTGAAAAAGAGGATCGTCTTGTTATGCCCCAGGCGTTTCGGGTCGCGGTCGAGCACGCTGATCGTTTCGACGAACGAGAGTTTGCCGGGCGCGACCTCTTTTTCCGGTTCTTTCAGTCCGCAAAGACGCATTGTTTCGCGCCAGCCGGCGGAAGACAAAAACTGTTTCGCACGGATTTCGGTTCCGTCTTCGAGAATCAGTTTGGACACCTGCCCGCTTTGCGAGACGATCTGCTTTACCGACGAGTGAAGCCGGAGTTCCCCGCCGAGTGTTTTGAACTTTTTCAGGAGTTTCGTTAAGATATGCCGAACCCCCTCGTAGGGACGGGCAAAGCCTTCCAGAAAAATCGACCGGAACATAATGCAGAACTGCCCGAACTCCATATCCGATTCACGGGCGCCCCCGTAGAAGAAGATGGGGCAGAAAAGCATATTGATCAGAAGCGGATCGGTTAAAAAAGAGCGGACAAACTCTTTGGCCGATCCGCCCGATTCGCCCAGGCCGAGCTGGTCGTAGTCGACCAGCGAAGCTGTCATTTTGCGGAACCGGTCGATTTGGGAAGGAAACTTTTCGGCGATCTGCGATTCGAGGAGCCCGAACTGATTGGAAAAATCGAGGGTCACTCCGGGAAACGCGATGGCGCTTCCGAGCTGCGGGATGAGGCCGAGTTCATCCCAGGAAAGGCGCAGATGGCGAAGCAGACGGGAAAGAGGTCCTTTCCGCACCCCTTTGGGCGCGTAGTTCGTCATCGCGTGCAGGCCGACGTCGAAGTTCCGCCCCTTCTGCCGATAGAACGAGTTCAGGCCGCCGGGAACAGTGTGCTTTTCTAAAATACAGACATGCTTATCGTACTGCGCGAGCCGGATTCCGGCTGCCAAGCCGGACATCCCCGCGCCGATAATCACGGTATCGTAGATGTTCTCTTCGCCCATCGGCGGCGGTCCTCGGTCGAGCGGTTATTTGTCGGCCAGAAGGGGTTCCAGGTAATCGAGAGTCGACTGCATGGAAACCAGATTGGGATAATCAGCTTCCGGAATCTGGAGTTTGAACTGTTTGCGCAGTTCCAGGACGATGTCGAGCATATCCATGCTGTCCATACTGAGCTGTTCCCGGAACGAAACGTCATCTTTGAGCTGGGCGTAATCTTCGTCGGGCGCGATGTCTGAAAGGATGTCGATGATCGCCGTTCGGATTTCAGGCCTGGTCATTTCTCGTGTTTTCTCCTGGTGATGTGATTATTCTTCGTATTTCGCTACGATCAGCACCGCGTTAATGCCGACCATACCGAATGAATTGTTCAAAATAACGCGGATATCCTTCCCCTCCAGCGGTTTGTTGAGAACCAGTGTCGGAAAGGCGCATTTCGGATCGAGCTCGTCAACGTTGATCGTCGGATGAACGATGCCGTCCTGAAACGACGGAAGATTGCCGGCAAGTTCCAGAACCCCGGCGGCGCCCATGGCGTGTCCGATAAAGCTCTTGGTGTTATTGACGTAGGTTTCGGGACATTCGGCAAAAACACTGCGGAGCGCTTCGATTTCGATGGCGTCGCCGCTGACCGTCGCGGTGGCGTGCGTGTTGACGATGTCAATCTCCGAAGGGGCCAGACGGGCGCTTGCCAGCGCTTTGCGCATGCACTCCGCCTGACGGGAGGCGTTCGGGAGAATGAAATCCGTCGCGTCGCTGTTCATCCCGTAGCCGACAATTTCTCCGTAGATCCGGGCGCCGCGCGCTTTGGCGTCGGACAGGCGCTCCAGTGTGTAAACGGCGCCCCCTTCCGAAACGACAATCCCGTTTCGGGCGGTGTCAAACGGGCGGGAAGCCCTGGCCGGATCGGCGTGGCGGGCGAGCGCGCCTTCGGCGGCGAACGCCGCGAAGATGCCGAACGTATGGATGCTTTCGGAAACGCCCCCGGCGAGCGCAAGGTCCACCTCGCCCAGACGCAGCTGCTGAAGCCCCTGGATCAGGCCCGCGTTGCCGGCGGCGCAGGCGGCGCCGAGGGTGTAGTGCGGACCGGTGATCTTCATGTTGAGCGTGACTTCCCCCGCCGGATTGTTCGCGACGGTACGGGGATTGTGGTGGTGCGACCAGAAAGAGCAGTCATACTCGTACTGCTTGATCTGGTAAATCTCGTTTTCCGTTTCGACATTTCCGTGCTCGGTGATTCCCAGGTAAACCCCAACCCGTTCTTTGGGAAAGGATTCCCAGTCGATTCCCGAATCGGCGACCGCCTCGTTGGCGCAGTAGACGGCAATGCTGCCGGCCCGGGTGCCGCGGCGGAGCTCGCGCCGCGATTCGTATTTCAGGTTGTCGAAATGGCAGACCCCTGCGACCGTTTTCCCGAAATACCGGATCTCATACGCTTCGACCCCGCTTTGCCCCTCCAGGAGGGCGCGCCGATACTCGGCGAGTGTATTGCCGTTGGGCGCCGCCAGGCCGATGCCGGTAATGACGATCCGCTGGTTTTCTGCAGTCCGATCCACGTTAAGCTTCTTTCTCCGGGTCTGAGTTCGGCTTTTCGGCGGGCGAAAGGGAATCCTCGATCGAGTCGATATACTGGCGGAGACGCTCAAGCTCATTCGAGACGTTCCGCAATTTGATCATATTTTCGACCCGTTTGAGGAGTTCCAGCTTGTGTACCGGTTTGCTGAGATAGTCGTCGCACCCGGCGGCGACAGCCCGTTCGATATCGCCCAGATCGCTGAGCGCCGTGACCATCAGAATCATGATGCTTTGGGTACTGATCGATTTCTTCAGGGTTTCGCACACCTCGAACCCGCTCAATTTCGGCATCATGATATCGAGCAGGATGACATCGGGCTTAAAGGTGGAAACCTTTTCAAGGGTTTCGATTCCGTCCGAGGCAAACTCAATTTCGTACCCGCCGCCGGTCAGAAAAGCTTCGAGCAGTTCCTGGTTGACCTGATTGTCGTCGGCGATCAGGATTCGTCCCTTTCCGTTTTCTGTCATTGTGCTTCCCCGCTTTCTTCACTCTTTTCGGAAGTGTCGGATTCCGGATATTCTTCCCGGTATTTCTGCATAAAGGCTTGGAAACGGGCTTCCTGAGCCCGGGCAAGCGCTTCTTCGGCCGTCTTGCGGTGACCGGCTTTAATGGCAAGGGACGAAAGGGCCGTAAAGTAGAACGGTTCGTCCGGGCTCAATTCGCAGGCGCGGGAGGCTTCCCGAATCGAATCGTCCGGACGTTCCTGTTTCCAGTAGAAGACGGCCAGCCCCAAATGCGCCAGCGCGTAATCGGGAAAATCGGCGGCCAGCTGTTCGAGAACCGAGACAGCCGATTTTAAATCACCCGCTTCGCGAAAGGCGATCGCCTCGTCGTAACGCTCTTCTTTTGTCTTGTTGCTTGTCATTGCTGCTGATTCCGGAGCGAACGGTTTTGTGCTTTACAATGCCCGCCGAACCCGGCGCAGCGGTTTTCCGAACACCGGTTTCGGCTCTTTCGGTTCTTCTCTGTCGGCGTCATCGGGGCGGGTGAACGCCTCGAATCCTTCCAGCTCGGTCCGTTTGAGAAGACGGTTGATCCGCATTTCGATGCGGGTCAGTTCGTTCCCCTCTTCGGAGGTCACGAGGGTAAACGCGATCCCTTCCCTTCCCATGCGCCCCGTTCGCCCGACCCGGTGAACGTAGTCGTCGCAGTACTGGGGGATATCGTAATTGATGATATGCGAGATGCCGCTCACGTCAATCCCGCGGCCGACCACGTCGGTGGCGACCAGAATTTTGATCTTTCCGGCGCGGAACGAGCGCATGATCGAGTCGCGGGCCGACTGCGTCAGATCGCCGTGGATCGACGAGATGGCCCAGTCTTTGAATTCGCGCACAAGTCCGGCGCCGAGTTTCTCGACTCCCCGTTTGGTGCGGCAGAAAACGATCGCCTGCTGAGGGTCTTCACGCCGGAGAAGACGTACCAGCGCCTCAAATTTGCGGTTGCGGTCGACCGTGATGTAAAACTGTTCGATCGTCTCCGAGGCGATTTCGTTTTCGCTGAAATCGCAGGTCTCCGGCTCGGTCATATAGCGCTGCGCCAGACGAACGACATCTTCGGCAAGGGTAGCGCTGAAAAGGAGGGTTTGGCGGTCGCGGGGGGTTTGCCGGAGAATCCGTTCGATATCGGGACGGAACCCGATGTCGAGCATGCGGTCCGCCTCGTCGAGTACAACCCACCGGAGCGAGGAAAGACGCAGCGCGCTCCGCTTGGCCAAATCGAGAATCCGGCCCGGGGTGCCGATCACGATATCGACCCCGCCCTTCATCTTTTTGATCTGGTCGGCGATCGGTTTGCCGCCGTAGCAGGCGACGACGGCGATTTCGCGGTTGTGGGCGAGCCTTGCGGTTTCGTCCCGAATTTGAACAGCCAGCTCGCGGGTCGGCGCCACGATCAGCGCGACCGGATCGTCTCCCGGTTCGCAGGACTCGATCTGTTCAATGATCGGAATCATAAAGGCGGCCGTCTTTCCGCTGCCGGTACGGGATTGCGCCATGAGGTCTTTTCCCGCGAGGATGAGCGGAATAGTGCCTGACTGGATCGGCGTCGGGGTTTCGTAATGGACTTCGGCAAGCATTTCGAGCATCGGTTTCGAAAGGCTGACGCCGCCGAATGTCCAGCGGCTTCGAAGGGAAGCCAGTTTTTCGGCCTCGCTCTCCTTGGGAGCCGGGGGAAGGGGACGTTCTGCGGAACGGCTCGATTTCGGCTTGGCGGGCGCCCCCTTGGGGGGAATGGGGGAATGAGCGATCTTGTCGAGAAGTTCGAGCATCTGTTTTGTGCCCGCAAGGCACGAAAGGAAGAGTGTTTCGATCTTTTCGGGGAGTTCCCGCTTCTCCAGCTGTCCGAGCCCGTAGGCGCGGATCTGCTCGAACCGGCTCAGAATATCGGCAAACGGGTTTTCCTGGGACGGTTCCGGTTTCGGAACTTTTCGGCCCGCCTCTGCTGCGGCCGGAGCCGGGGAACGCGGTTCGCGCTCATCGCTGCGGGGGTCCTTCTTCGGCTTGGCCGGCTTGGCCGGCTTGACCCGTTTTTCCGGTTTCGCGGGAAGAGTTTGCGCCGGGGGAGCGTCCGGGGGAGCGGAGACCGGTCCTTTTTTCGGTTTCGGCGCGGCCTGCGGCTTTTTGCGGGCGAGCTCTTTGGCGCGCTCGCGCTCCCGTTCCCGCTGTTCGGCGCGCTCGGCGTTGCGGAGGAAGATGTCGAATTCGTCGTCTTCCTCTTCCATCATCTTCCCGTAACTCGGGATGGCCGGATCGCGGGATGTTTCGGGACGGGACGATTCCGGCTTGATGGCGTAGGGGTCAGCCTCTTCGCCGCCGACTGTCAGGGTCGATTCGATACGGTCAGGTTTCCGGCGGCTCCCCTTTTTCTTTTTCGCGGGCAGAAGCAAATCTTCCTGAGAGACGTCGTCGACTTCTCCCCATTGGAACTTTGAGGCGGGACGCCGGTTGTGGGGCGCTCTTTTTTTCGCGCCGTTTTTCTTTTCTTCGTCTGGTTCTTTTTTCAAAATAGCAAACTCTCTGTGTGTGCGGGTTATCGATTGTGTATCATTAAAATGTGATCATGTTCCGGAAGGCGGCCAGGCGGGATTCGATGTGCCCGGGGGTCACGCGTTCAAGCTGTTCAAGCGAAAACCCCTCGATGCAGTAACTGGCCACGACGGTGGCCCGGGCCATAGCCGAGGCGATCGATTCGGGATCGCTCTTCCCCGATTCGGCCAGGGTCCCCATCAGTGCGCCGGCGAAAGAATCGCCGGCCCCGGTCGGATCGACCACCCTTTCGGAAGGGAAGGCCGGAATGAGATGAATCCTCTCGCGGGTGAGGCAGAACGCGCCGTTTTCCCCCTTCTTGACGACGACGAACGACGGCCCCATCTCCAGAATTTGACGCGCCGCGGCAATGGTGTTCTGGAGGCCGGTCAGCAGCCTGGTTTCGCTGTCGTTGAGAATCAGCCCGTCGATTTGCCTGAGAAGCTCACGAAGGGCGTCCGGCTCGTGATGAATATAAAAATCCATCGTATCGGCGACGGTCAGCCGGGGTTTGCGCTTCAGCTTGGAAAGGAGATCGAGATGGCTTGCCGGCGGATCGTTCGCCAGAAAGACGAACTCGCTGTCGCGGTACGATTCGGGGACAACCGGATTGTAAGCCCCCTGCATCACGTTGAGCTGCATGTCGAGCGTTTCGCGGTCGTCCATGTTTTCGAGGTACTTCCCCGTCCAGGAGAACGTCTGACCTTCGGGGCGGATTTCGAGCCCTTCAAGACCGATCTGCCGCTGGGCGAGAACCCGGGTGAACTCGTCGGGCCAATCCCCCCCGACAACACTGACCAAACGGACCGGGGTAAAGAAACTGGCCGCGTACGCCGCGTAGACTCCGCTCCC
Organism: Thermoguttaceae bacterium; assembly: GCA_017405595.1. Classification (GTDB taxonomy): domain Bacteria; phylum Planctomycetota; class Planctomycetia; order Pirellulales; family Thermoguttaceae; genus RUG695. The sequence goes on from JAFRAC010000007.1 coordinate 274,467, forward strand.
CCCCATGACTTTGGATCGCTTCTCTCCGCTGGGCGTCTGAACCGAATCAAACGCCGCCGAACCGATCACCAACAACGACATCGAACGTTCCTGTTCTGTAAAATGGCCTGCTGCCGCCGCCCGAACAAAACTTTTTCGCGGCGAACCGCTCCGGGCGTTGCGCAAAGGAACGGGATCCCTTTTTCAGACAGACCCCGCCGTAAGCCGATTTTACCATATTTACGAAAATAATAAAGGTATCACCCTAATATATTAGCTCCCGCAAAAGGAGAGAGGGGGCCGAAGGTCCCCGATCCGGGCCGGAAAGGGGCCGGCGATCTTTCCTGTTTTCCCTTTTTCCCGGAAGAATCGGCCGGACCGGGAGACGTCCGGGGCAGCCAGGTTTTTCTTTGCCGGTGAAACCGGCACTCTTCCCGTTTCTTCCCTCCGATTTCCTTTTCGGGAGGGAGAGTTGATCTTGCTTTTCGGGAGGAAAATCCTTAACATCCGCCGATCTTGGAAATTCATCCGTTCCGAAGCTGCGGGATTTCCCAAAAGTCTTTTTTCGGGGCGGTCCGACTCTTTCAGCGCGATAAGGCAGGGGAATGCTCTACTTCGATAAACAGCCGTCGGGAAAGCCGTTCGACCAGATACTCTCGTCTCTCAACAGTCAGCATGGCGAACAGCTTGAACCGGTTCTCGGCAATCCTCCCGCCAGGCGGGAAGTTTCCCTTGTCGAAGAGCTCTTTGCCTTTGACGGGCCGCCCGACGCGACCGTCTCGGTCGGCGGCGAAGAGTACTACTACTTTTCCGGCGAAGGCTACCTCGGTCTGCAGGCCCATCCCGAGGTACTGGCCTCGACCTGCGAGGCGGTTCTCCATTACGGAACGTCGGCCGGGTCGCTCCGGCGCCGTTACACTCCGGTTCCGATCCTCGAGGTTCAGCGGCAGGCGGCGGAAATTTTTGAGACCGAACGGGCGCTTTACTGCGGCGGAGAGTCGGACGCGCTGGCGGCGGTTCTCGAATCGGTGATCGGCTCTTATGATCTGGTCCTGGTCGATGAGTATTGCGCCGATGCCGCTCTTTCGGCGGTCCGGCGGGTTCTGGCCCGCTCGGCGGCGCGTCTGGTTTCGTTCAAGCACCGGGATCCCGACGATTTAAGGAGGGTCCTTCTCCGCAAAACGAAAAAACGCTACAAGCGCCCCCTGGTGATTACCGACGGCGTTTTCAACATTACCGGCGAGATTGCCCCGCTTCCCGAATATTACGAGGTCCTTTCCGCTTTTCCCGGGGCAGCGCTTTTACTCGACGATGCCGACGCGTTCGGGGTGTTGGGCGAAAAGGGGCGCGGTACCCTTGAATATTTCGGGTATCTTCTCGGCCAGGTTAACCGGACCGAGCAGGACGAGCATTGCGACCCGACCTACGGGGTTGCCGATTTCTCGTACAGCGATTCTTTCGGCGAACCTGATATCGCCGAATCCGAGTTTACCGAGGAGGAACTGTATCAGGACGGATCTTCCTGGAACGGCGATGCCGACGAGGATGACGAAGCCGGCGAACCGGAAGACGGCGGCGACGACGAAGATTTTATCTTCCTCGAGAAGGACGACCGGAGGGAGGAAACGAAAAAGCCGCTTCCGGTCCGCACCTACCTTGTCGCCTCTCTGACACGCGCGATCGGCGGATTCGGCGCGGTGATTCCGGGGAGCGCTTCGTTTCTGGACCAGATTCAGGATTCCTCCCGGTTTCAGTTCTCCGCCTATCCCCCGACGCCGCTGGCCGCCGCGACCCTCAAAGGACTTCAGCTCTCGTTTTACCGCGACGAGATCCGCCACAAACTCTGGAACAATGTCTATTACTTCAAGTCGGAAATGAAGAAGATGGGATTCGCCGTGCAGGAGAACATGGCGCCGATCGTCGCGATCAATACCGGATCGGTTCAGAATATGCGCCGGATTCAGCACGCGATGATCAAAGAACAGGTTCTCGTCTCGTTTATTCAGAAGATCAACGCACGGCATCCTCAGGGGAACATCCGAACCGCGCTTTTCGCCAGCCACGAGCGGGTTATGCTCGATATCTTCCTCGATACGCTCCAGCGGTCGATGTAAAAAAGAGACGGCCGGTCCCGCCGGGTCCGGCCGTCTTCCGGGGAATAACTTCTGAGGGTTCTATTCGCGCGGAGCCTCGTCGATGAAGAGGCGGCGGATCTCTTCGGGCACACGGAACGGTTTTCCCGTTTTGAAGCTGACAAAAGCCCAGCACGTTTCGGCATTCGAGATGAGCCGGCCGTCCGACTTGCGGGTGAAACGGTATTTCCGGACGCACGAGACGTGTTTCATGCTCTCGACCCAGGTCTCGCCCAAAAGGGTTTCGCCGGGGTAGACCGGGTGGATGTAATCGACGATGTGCCTCCGCACGAACCAGCCGCCCCCGTAATCGAGGTACCGCTGATCGTCCCACCCGTAGAAAACGGAATGTGCGATCGCGATCTCCTGCATCCAGCCGATGTATCTTGTGTTATTGGCGTGTTCAAAAACATCGGCATCGGTTTCGAGAACCGGAATTTCAAGGTGAAAGACTTTCTTTTCGTCAACAAAGCCGTTCATTCGCACCATTCCTTGATCGGTTCGGCTTCGATCGTTCCCGCCGCTGCGGCCTGAAGCGATTTGATGTCCTCCTGGGCGAGGGCGATTTCGCCGGGGGTCAGGAGAATGTCGATATCGAAATGGAAAACACGCGAGGCGCCCGGTTCCAGGGTTGCGACGCGCCCGTGCTCTTTCTCGAAAGAGCGGGTGTTCGGGAAGTTCACGCACGGCTCGATGCCGGAGACGTAAGTGTCGCCGTTCGGCCTCATCAGTTTCCAGATGAGGAAATGCGGGAACTCGTTTTTGTTGAACGAAAGCGAAATCGCGCGGTCTTTCTGCGCGTTCAGCAGGAGCACGCGCGTCCGCCCGAGGGAATCGGCCGCCATCTCGAACAGGTAGCAGTGTTCGGCGATATTGGGGGTTTCGGGGAGGAACCGGTCCCAGACCTGAATATTCTCCCGGGCGTTCTTTTCGCGCGGCGTCATCTTCTCGAAAGGAACGATGACCTGCGCTCCCGGAGTGATGAAGGGGAACCCGGTGTTGATGTGATAGAGAAGCTCAAATTCGGCGGGAACGCTTCCCAGGTTCACGACTTCGTCGCATACGCGCAGGCGGGACGACCCGGCCACGGTGGAGTAGGAGACGTTGAGCGCAAGCTTGCTCGAAAAGAGCGCCGCCTCGTCGACCGTACCCGAAACGGTGATTTCCCCGGTGTCGCTGTCGAACGAGACGCTTGCCTCGCGGGCGGGCAGATTCTGGATCCGGCCGTGAAGGGGGTATTTCAGAACGCCGTTGGGGCCGAACTCGGGCGCGCCGTTGCTGACGAGGCCGCAGCGGGCAATCCACTCGTCAAACCCTTCGAGCCAGCCGAGTCCGCTCGGGTGAAAAACCGGAACATGCCGCGGATGGACCGGTCCGTGAACGGGGGAATCCCATTTCAGATCGACATCGCCGCAGCGGCCGCGCCAAAGCCCCATCCCCTTCGAAAGGAGGATCCGAAACGAGAAGAGCCCGTTATCGACATCCAGAACATCGATGCCGTCGGCCAGCCCGCCGGAAAGGCGGTGTTTTTCGACGCTGACCGGAGAGGGCCCCTCTCCCTTGACGAGAACCTCGCGCGGCTGCGGCGCGGACGTGTTTCCGGGTTCGATAACACTGAATCGGGTAAGCGGCATGGCTGGCCTCCTCTCAGAGAAAACGCCGTGAAGGCGGATCGGTAAAATCGGATATTTCGGCACGGGAAGGAACCTTTCCCGGGAGCGGTTATTATCACACTGCCGAACCGATAAGTCAAGAGAACCCGTTGACAATCCGGGAGAACTCGTTAAAAAGAAGAGGGTTAAAGAGGGGGGAAGAGAGCGGCGTTTCCGTTGCGGTTTTCGCCTCCGGACAGTGGCATGAAGGGATCAAGAACGATGAAACCGAAACAGAAACAGAAAAAGAAGCTGCTCGAGATTCTCAGCGATGTCAACGAACTCGCGAGGCTCGAAGAGGAAGCCGACTTCAAAGAGTACGTCAGTGAAGCCGACGGAATCAGATTCGCCTATCCGAAAAACTGGTTTACCCAGGAGGCTCCCTGGTCGAGCGATTCGAAAGCGGTCACCGTCAACGACCCGAACGGTTACTTCTGGATGATCGCGGTCTTTCCGGCGGGGTCCGACCCCGATGCCGCCGCCAAGGAGGTGCTTCACTCTCTCCGCCGCGAATACAGCCAGCTCGAAGATCTTCCGACCCACCGGATCATCGCCGATCAGTTCCTGACCGGCTACGAGATGAACTTCTTCTATCTCGATCTTGTCAACACCGCCGTCGTTTTGAGTCTCGAAACCGAAGAGCGGACATACGTGATCTTCTGGCAGTATTGCGATATTCTGGCGGTGACCGACGATGAGAATGATTTTGAGGATGTCGTTGAGGCGATGACGCACACCTTCCTCAAAAATCTCCCCCGACCGTCAGCCGGCTGACGGCCGGAAAAGAGCGTGTGTTTAATCCCGTTTCCAGGAGCGGCGCGGGCGGGCGGCCGGTTTGGGCGGCGCCGAGATCAGCCGGAACGATTCGGGGCCGAACCGCTGGCAGATCCGCTCCCGAAGTTCCGCCTGGAAGTGAACGTGGAAAGACGGGCATTTCATCAGCCCGATTTTTCCGTCGCTGAACATCAGGGTGATCTCCAGAGGGTAGCCTTCCCCCTGGGGAGCGCGGTAGGTGTTGAGGATTTCGCGCAGGATCGGGATTTGGTTCGCCTCGCCGTTCTCGCGAAGGACGATCCGGATTCCGCGGATCAGATTCGCCTCGGCCTCTTCCGGCGTCAGGATACTGTCGATGACCAGGCTGGTTTCCTCTTCCTCGTCCCTCTGGCGTTTTTCGATTCGCCCGACCGCGAGAATGAAACTGTCCGCCGCGATTTTGTCCTGGTACTTCTGATATTCCCCGGGCCAGATCACCGCGTGGATGGAACTGCTGGCATCTTCCAGCTCGAAGGCCGCGAACAGATTCGGTTTCCCCTCTTTCTGCTTTTTGGTGGCGAGCGTCCTGATGCCGCCGATCAGGCCGCCGACAACCACCTGTGTGTTTTCGGGGGCGTTTTCCGCCGCGTCGATGGTGTGCGTGCAGAAGGTTTCCAGGGCGTCTTTGTATTTCGCAAGGGGGTTTGCCGTCAGGTAGAATCCGAGGACTTCCTTTTCGTAGCCGGCTTTTTCCCGCTCTTCCCAGTCGGGGATGTCGGGGAACCCCGGGTTGGCCTGGGCGAGGGTCTCTTCCTGCGATTCGGCGGGTTCCTCGAAGGAATCGAAGAGGCTTGCCTGTCCGCGCTGCCGGTCGGCGGCGGCGGATTTTCCCGATTTCGCGGCCTTGTCGATCGCCTGGATCATCTGCGGCCGGTTCCCGCCCAGCGAGTCGAAACACCCGGCTTTGATGAGCGATTCGATGCACTTTTTGTTGGCGACGCTCGGATCGACCCGTTCATACAAATCGAAAATGCTCTTGTAGGGGCCTTTCTTTTCGCGTTCCTGGATAATCGCGTCGATCGCGTCGTTCCCGCACCCGCTGATCGCGCAAAGCCCGAAGATGATTTTGCCGTCCTGGACGCTGTATTCCCGCTGCGAACGGTTGATGTCGGGATGAAGAACCTCGATCCCCATCCGGCGGCAGTCATCGAGATGCTCGACGGTGGAATCTTTCTCTTTGAAGTTCCGCTTTGAAATGTCGCCGTTCAAAAGCGCCGCCATAAACTCGACCGGGTAATGCGCCTTGAGATACGCCGTCATGTAGGCGACCAGCGCGTATGCGGTCGAGTGGGACTTGTTGAACCCGTAACCGGCAAACTCTTCGATGAGCGAGAAGACTTCCCGCGCCTTCTCTTCGGAAAGGCCGTTTTCCATCGCGCCTTTGACGAAGAGCTCGCGGTTGGTTTTGATTTTTTCCTCTTTCTTTTTGCTGATCGCCTTGATGACCGAATAGGAGCTGGAAAGGGGAATCTTGCCGAGCCGGTTAAAGATCCGCATGATCTGTTCCTGATAGACCATGACCCCGTTGGTCTCTTTCAGCACATCCTCCATAATCGGGTGGGCGTATTGCGCGGTCTTGCGCTTGTGCTTCACATCGATGAAATCATCGACCATCCCCCCGCCGAGCGGTCCCGGGCGGTAGAGCGCCAGGGTCGCGATAATATCGCGGAAATTGTCCGGTTTCATCCGCGCCAGGAGTTTGCGCATCCCCTCCGACTCCAGCTGAAACACGCCTTTGGTTTCGCCGCGGCAGAGGAGCCCGTACGTTTCGGCATCATCGAGCGGGAACTTGTACGGGTTGATGCTTTGCCCCGTCGTTTCCTCGACCAGTTGGACGGCGTTCGCCAGAATGGTCAGGTTCCGGAGCCCGAGGAAGTCCATTTTCAGCAGACCGGCCTTTTCGACTTCCGCCCCCTGCCATTGCGTCACATCGGCGCCTTTGATCACCTGCACCGGCACGAAGTCGGTCAGCGGCCGCTGCGAGATGACCACGCCGCAGGCGTGTACCCCCGCCGAGCGGGCGAGCCCTTCGAGCCGCTGGGCAAAGTCGATGACCTCGTGGGCCTGGGGGTCATGCTCATACGCTTCGACGAAATCGGGGCTCTGGGCAAACGCGTCGGCGAGTTTCGTTTTCGGCGCTTTGGGCACCAGTTTGGCCAGCGCGTCGAACCGGCTTTGCGGCATTCCGAGCACACGCCCGGCGTCTTTAATGGAGCTTCGGGCGGCCATGGTGCCGAAGACCCCCAGCTGCGCGACGTTCGCCTCGCCGTAATGCTCTCGGACGTAATCGAGTATCTCGCCCCGCCGTTCCTGGTCGAAGTCAATATCGATATCGGGCGCTTCCAGCCGGTTTTCGTCGAGGAACCGCTCGAAGAGGAGGTCAAACTCCAGCGGGCAGACGTGGGAAAGATTGAGCGCATAGCAGACGATCGCGCCGACGCCGCTGCCGCGTGCGGTCCGGTGGATTCCCCGCTCCTCGGCGACCCGCACAAAATCCCACACGATCAGAAAGTAGTTGGCGAAACCGAGTTTCCTGATGACCGAAAGCTCCCGTTCTAGGCGCACCGTGACCTCGTCGGAAAGGACGCCGTCTTTGCACCGTTTGGGGTTATCGGCGTAGCGGCGCTTTAACCCCGCAATACAAAGCTCCCGCAGGTAATCGTCGGAACTCATTCCGTCGGGCGGAGTGAAGAGCGGAAAGTAGCGCTTCCCCAGGTCGAGCTTGAGGTCGCAGCGCGCGGCAATCTCGCAGGAACGCCGGACCGCGTCTTCGTGTCCGGGGAGCGCCATCGCCATTTCGCGGCCGCTCCGCAGGTAGAACTGGTCCCCCTCCATCCTCATCCGGTTAATATCGGTGCGGTACGATTTTGTATTGATGCAGAGCAGAACATCCTGCGTTTCGGCATCTTCGCGCAGGACGTAATGCACGTCGTTGGTCGCGACGGTTTGTATGCCGAGTTCGCGGGCGATCCGGGAAAGGGGTTCAAGCGCCAGCTTTTGGTCTTCAATGCCGTGATCCTGCAGTTCAATGTAGTAGCGGTCGCCGAAAACCTCTTTAAACCACGCGGCGGCCTTTTTCGCCTTTTCGTACGCCTCGGGCGAGACATTCCCCATCACGAGTGTGCGCGGGATCTCCCCCGCCAGGCACCCGGAAAGGCAGATGAGCCCCTCGCTGTATTCCTTGAGAAGCTCCTTATCGATACGCGGCTTGTAGTAAAACCCTTCCTTGAACGCCTTGGAGCTGAGGACCATCAGGTTGTGGAACCCGGTCTCGTTCATCGCCAGCAGCGTCAGGTGGTTGCTCGACGCTTTTTGGGTTCCGGCGGTTTTATTGAACCGGCTTCCGATGGCGATGTAGGCCTCGTAGCCGACGATCGGTTTGATTTTCGCCGCCTCGCACTTCTGGTAAAATTCGAGCGAGCCGTACATGTTTCCGTGGTCGGTCAGCGCCAGCGCGGTCATCCCGAGTTCCTTGGCGCGCTTGATCAGCCGGTCGATGGTGCCGGCGCCGTCGAGAAGCGAATAGTGCGAGTGGACATGCAGGTGAACGAAGGGGACAAAGTCGGGGTCGGCGTTTTGCGGCGGTTCTTCTTCCCCCTCGGCGGACTGCGTTTCTTCCGGGGCGTCTTCCTCTTCCGCCTCGTCGAGCTCCTCTTCCAGTTCCATCTCTTCGGGGGTAAAATCCATTTCGTCAAACTTGCTCATAAACGCTCCTTGCTGCACTTTACTGTTATAGAAATTAGCGCGATGTTAGGTCTAAAACATTCTCTGTGCTCTTTTTATGACTATATAATATTTTTTACGGGCCTTCAAGCGGGGGGGAGGAAAAATTTTCAATCCATTTGATTTTTTAGTTGAAATCGTTAAAATGGGGAGAGCTCTCGTGTCGGTGAAGTTTCCCAAACGGTTTTCCGAATGAGAGGATGACCCGCCGAATGGTTTCCGGGGCGCAAAGCGCGCAAAAAACAGTCCGTCACGCGGCATCCCCCCTTCTTCCGCCCGCCATTTTAGGGGAAGAGCAGGGTGTTTGTCAACTATCACGATCACATTTAACGTTCAAGGAGTAATTTTATGGCACGTCCTATCACATTGATTACCGGTCAATGGGGCGATCTGAGTGCGGAGAAGCTTTTCGAGCTGATGTCCGGTATCGGATACGATGGTTTGGAACTGGCTTGCGGCGGCGATCATTTCGATGTCCGCCGCGCTTTGACCGAAGACGGTTATTGCGAGAAGAAGCGCGCGCAGCTTAAAAAGTACAACCTCGACTGCTGGGCGATCAGCAACCACTGTCTGGGTCAGCTCGTTCTCGATCAGCTCGACGAACGTCATAAGGCGATCGCTCCCGACTATGTTTGGGGCGACGGCGATCCGGAAGGGGTTTGGCGCCGGGCGGCCGAAGAGATGAAAGATACCGCCCGCGCGGCCAGGAAGTTCGGCGTCGATATCGTCACCGGCTTTACCGGTTCGTCGATCTGGCCCTATCTCTACTCCTTCCCGCCGGTTCCCCAGAAGTGGATCGACGACGGGTTCAAACTCCTCAAAGAACGCTGGACCCCGATTCTCGATGTGTTCCAGGAAGAAGGCGTCAAATTCGCGCTCGAAGTCCATCCGACCGAAATCGCGTTCGATATCTATTCGGCGCAGCTGGCGCTCGAAGCGCTCGACAACCATCCGGCGTTCGGGTTCAACTTCGATCCCAGCCACCTGATCTGGCAGGGAATGAAGCCCGAAAAGTTCATCTACACATTCCCCGACCGCATTTTCCACGTCCACATGAAAGACGCCGGCGTGCAGCTCGACGGGATGAGCGGCGTTCTCTGCAGCCACATCAATTTCGGCGACGCCCGCCGCGGCTGGGATTTCCGTTCGCTGGGGCATGGCGATGTCAACTTCGAAGAGATCATCCGCGCGCTCAACCATATCGACTATCAGGGTCCTCTTTCGGTCGAATGGGAAGATTCCGGTATGGAACGCGTCTTCGGCGCGACCGAAGCGTTCGAGTTCGTCAAGAAGATCAACTTCTCGCCGAGCAACATTGCCTTTGACGGCCAGTTCGACACCGCGGTGAAGAACCAGGCGAACGCCTGATCTTTTCCGCTGATCCCGCCTCCCGCCGCGCGGCGCCCGGCACCTCGCGGCGGGGTTAACCCCTCTTAAATTCCCCCCCCCCTCTCCCCCCCATTCTTCCCGGCACGCCGGGAATCGATTGTCACGGCAAAAGCCGTCCCGGTTATGCTTTCCCGAAGCTTGAACGTTTAACAGCAATGTCCGAACAGTCCGAAGTTTCCCAAGAGAGTCATCATCATCACCATCACTCTCATTCTTCTCCGCATGACGAGCGCTCCCGCAAAAGGCACCGCCGTCACCGCCGTCATAGGGAACACCGCGGCGCCGATGCCATTTACGAGATGAATAAAAGCAAGGCCGAAGAGATCGCCACGAACAATGTCGGGCAGCTGCGCGACACGGCCCGGAGGCTGACCATCATTCTGGCGGTCGTCGGCGTGGCCGCGGCGGGCACCCTTTTTATCCTGGAATGGAATCACTACGACCACACCGCTCTCTTGCGGTCGTCGGTGATCGCCATTGCCTTTCTCGGGCTCTGGCTTTTCGGGGTCAGACTCTTTCATGCTCACAAGACAGCGGTCTTCAATCTGTATGAGCTGATTTCATTTCAGCAGTCGCGGATCGAGTCTCTCAAAGGTTCTTCGTTCAAGTTGGAGAAAGATCTCGAAAAAGCGACCCAAAAACTCCGTGAACTCGGCGCCGACACCGCCGCCGGAAGCCCGGGCGGAGAGGGCGCGGATTACCGCAAGCTTTCGGGGCTCTCCTGAGTCCGGGCGGAACCGATATCAAAAGAGGCGGCGGGAGTTTTCCCGCCGTTTTTTTGAAGAGCCCAAACAGTATTTCTGATCCCGGGGCCTAATCGTCGTACAGTGCCGCGGCCGAAAGTTTCGAAAGGACGGTCACCCCGGGGGCGGCGCCGGTGAAAGCCTCGATCTCTTCCGGATGGGGCGCGAAAAGGTAAAGGGTGTATTCCGCCCGGGGATAGATTTCGGCGATCTGCTGCAGTACCGGAACAAAGTCGAGTGTCCGGGGGAGGATGAGGTCGATGGCGATCCGCTCAAGCTGCGGCATTCGCCGGGCGGCGAGCAGTTCCGCGGCCGAGCGGAAAGACTGGGTCATGCCGAAACGGCGCGCCAGATTTCCGGCGAGCAGCTCTCTCATTCCGGGATCGGCGGCGACAACGGCGCAGCGGGGTGTGTTCTCCCCGGCCGGATCGCCGGAATCGATCCGAACCGTCTCTTCGGGGCGATCGGCAGGCGGCGGGAGGGTGCGCCAGTAGTCTTCTTCGTTCGCGGTGGCCGGCAGCGAGAGCCGGCCCGGCCGGCGGTTCAGAAACCGTTCAAGATCGGGCCGCAGCGCCGTTTCCCATTCGTAGTGATAGTAGCGGAGAATTCCGCGGGGCAGACGGCCGGTTCTCGCTTCCCCTTCGCAGAGAGAGCCGGCGATCATCACGATCGGCGCGGGGCCGAACCGCGCGCGGAACCGGTCAACCGCACGGGGCGGGTATTCTCCCGGACGGCTTTCCAAAAGAACCGCCAGACGCGCGGTTCCCTCGTCCAGCCGGCCGGCCGAGTCGAGCGTAGGAAAACGGCGGCACTCCCAATCGGCGAGCGTTTCCAGCCGGCGGAGAATTGCTCTGAATTCGGGACGGTCTCCCGATCCGATCAGCAAGAGGTATTCCCGGCCCATTTCTCGTCGATTCCCGCGGTTCTGTTTGAGAGTTTGAACTTGCCGAAGCCTGTCCCGGCAAAACATTCCGTCTTCTGATTTTACCCAATTTGCCACGCTTAAAAAAGAGGGGCTTTCCGCCCGAAGGATTGAAACAAAAGGCCTGTATGCTATAATGCAGCGTCATTTCTTTTGGCCTTCAGTATCAGCAGCAGGGGAGGTTTTCGTGTCCGATTTTTCTGCCAACGCCGCGCCCTGGGAAGGGGCGGCCGCCGATTCCGAACGTCCTGAACCGGTTGCCGGGGATTTCGCGTCCGGCGAATTTGCCGAAGGGGGGAACACCCCGGCCGAGGCCGTTCTTCCCGAGGCCGGGTCTTCGCCCGACGCGCCGATTCCTCCCGAGAAGGTTCCTCTGGTCAACGAAATTGCCGTTGAGTTCATGGGGTTCTGGAACAGGCTTGTCAGTCAGACGAACTGGGAAAAGGGAAAAGTCATCTATACATGGCGGACCCGGCTCATTGAAGCCGGTCTTCCCCGCGGCATCTATTCCGACGAGGCGATCGCTCAGCGGATCGGCGGCATCTCGAGCCAGCATGTCGGCCGCCTCCGCCGTGTTTACGAGAAATTCGGCCGGCAGGATATCTTCCCCCGCGGCGAGCGTTACAAGAACCTCTACTGGAGCCACTTTCAGGCGGCGCTCGACTGGGACGACGCGTTCCGCTGGCTCGATAAGGCTTCGACCGAAGGGCTTTCGGTTGCACAGATGAGGATCGCCCGTTGGGAAGAATACGGCGCGCCCGCCGATAAGAAACCGAAAGATTCCGATATCGTCGCCTCCGAACCGGACGAAGATGTGAATCCCCGGAACGATTCCGACGCCGAACAGCTTGATTCCCATCCGATTGCCCTTTCCGAAGATAAAGAAAAGAACTCCGAACCGGCTGCCGGCGATTCCAAGTCCGCCGAAGACGAGAAACCCGATGCCGCGTCTCTCCTGCAGCAGAAGGGGAGCGACGAGCCCTGGAATTCTCCCGCGGGCAACACAACCGGTATCCTCCGCGCGATGGACGGGTTCCCGGCTCTGCCCGACGATCTGGCTCAGCCCATCAAAGCGCTCAAAGAGAGTATCCTGAACCACAGGGTTTCGGGCTGGAGTGAAGTTTCCCAGGACGACCTGCTTGTTTGGATCGGAGCGCTGCGCGGCTTGATTCTGTCGCAAGAATGAAAAACCATCCCGGTTACGCCGAAATCCTCGCCAATTGCCGAAACCAGGGGGAACGCCCCGAAACCGCCGCGCTCCCCCCGCCCCCTCTTCCGATGCTCATTACCGGTGTAACAGGAGTCGCGGGGTACAATGCGCTCGCTTATTTTCAGGCGCGGTATCCCGGAAAGGTTTTCGGGATTGTTCCCCCCGACACGTCCGGGTTTGCCGCGCCCGACACCTTTTTTCTTCCGATCGAGGATTTTCCGACCCTGGAAAAGCTTTTCGAGCGGCAGCGGTTCGCTTCGGTTCTCGACTGTGCCGGGAACTGCGCGCTGAAAGCTGTCCAGCTGGAACCGCAGATCGCCTGGACACTGAACGTCGAAGTGGTTCGGAACCTGGCGGTTCTGACGCGGCGGCTTGCGATCCGTCTTGTACATCTTTCGGTCGATATGGTCTACGGCGGCCGGCCGGGAGGCGGTTATACCGAAGAGGAACCCCCCTGTCCGGTCAACGTCTACGGCCAGACGATGACCGAGGGGGAAAAGATTCTCGCCGAAGAAGACCCTTACGCGGTGACCTTGCGTATTTCGATGCCGATGGGCCTGAGCTTCAACGGCCACGCCGGCGCCATCGACTGGATCGCCGCCCGGTTCAGGAAGAACCGGCACGCAACCCTCTATTACGACGAGGTGCGGACCCCCACCTACTGCGACGATCTGAGCCGGACCGCCCTCGCTTTTCTCGGCAACCGTTACGCCGGCATCCTGAACGCCGGCGGACCGCGCCAGGTTTCCCTCTACCAAATGGCGCAGATCATTAACCGTGTCGGCGGCTACCCTTCCGAACTCCTTTACGGGCTCATGAAAGGGGAAGCGTGTCCGGTCCCTCCCCGGGTGAGCAACTGCGCGCTCAATTCCGAAAAGATTGCCCGTGTTCTCGGGTTTGCCCCGTTCGATCCCTGGCCGCTTGACGAAGAGCTGATGCCGGACGGCCGGGCCTGGCACCGCTGCCGGCATGAATCCGGCTCGACCGAAAAGATGAACCGCCTGCTCGGGTTTAACCCCCGCTACGCGGCCGAAAAAGAGAAAGGCGCCTGAAAAAGAAAAAGCAGACGGGCGTTTGACACACTCGTCTGCCTTTTTGCGCAATGCGGGCGGAAAAACGAACTATTCCAGACCCCATTCCTTAATGAGGGCTTCGGCGCCCGGGGTCATTTTGCGGAGCTTCGCTGCCCAGACGGCCTTTTTGGCGGCATCGGCTTTGGGGAGTTCGCTCTTCATTTTACGGAGGGTTTCCCGGCGTTTCCGGCGGGCGTTGATTTCCTTTTTGCGTTCGCTGATAGACACTTGTACTGTCTCCATTAAAAAATGTGGAATGTTTAAAACCGCACAACTTTTCCCCATTTTAAACCCCTCCTTTATATTGTCAATTCCCACCCCCGCCCCCCTTTCCGCCGAATCGGCCGCACCCCCGGCGGGGGCTGAAAATTTTTTGTTTCGCGCTATAATATTCCCCAACACCGCCGCTCCTTTCCGGGCGGCTTTTAATGGCGCTCCGCCTGCAAACGGCGGCGCCGCAGAAAAGAGGTGCCACGATGGAAAATCCCGAAACCGCATCCGGATGGGAAGATTTCAGTCCGACGCGTTATTTAATCCCTTTTCACGCCAAGCGTCAGCCTCACTTTTTTACCGATGTTTTGATCATCGGCGGGGGACTGGCCGGTCTCCGCGCCGCGATGGCGGTCGACCCTTCGCTGCGGGTTCTCGTCATCTGTAAAGACGGCCTGACCAACTCGAACAGCGGCAAAGCGCAGGGGGGAATCGCCACGGTTTGGGATTTTTCCGACGACCAGTACGACCTTCACGTGAAAGACACGCTCATTGCCGGCGGCGCCCTTTGCGATGAATCGGTTGTCCGCTACATTGTCGAGCGGGGAACCGGTGAAGTCAAAACCCTGATCGCCAACGGGGCGCAGTTCGACAAAAAGCCGGACGGCACGCTCCTGCTGGGGAGGGAAGGGGGACACAGCCGGTTCCGCATCCTGCACGCCGACGGCGACGCAACGGGCCAGGAACTGATGCGCGCGATGATCGAAACGGTGAAAACCCGCCCGAACATCCGGGTTTGGGACGACACCTACACGCTCGACCTTCTGACCGCCGACGGGTTCTGCCGGGGTGCGGTCGTTCACTGGACCAGCGGCAACGAAACCGAGCTGATCTGGGCAAAACAGACAATTCTCGCCACCGGCGGAATCGGCCAGCTCTACCGCGAGACGACGAACCCCGCCGTGGCCTGCGGCGACGGTGTGGCGATGGCCTACCGTGCCGGCGCGGCGATCCGCGACATGGAATTTGTGCAGTTCCATCCCACGGTACTCTATATCGCCGGAAGCAGCCGCAGCCTGATCACCGAAGCGATGCGCGGCGAAGGCGCTTACCTGGTCGACAAGCACGGCTACCGGTTTATGCAGGATTACGACGAGCGGATGGAACTGGCGCCGCGCGATGTGGTCAGCCGTTCGATTGTCGATTACATGATCAAAACCAATCAGGAGAACGTCTGGCTTGACCTCCGCCACAAAGACGCCGCCTGGATCTACGGCCGGTTCCCCGGCATCGCCGCGACCTGCCGCCAGTTCGGCATCGACATCGCCAAAGACCTCATTCCGGTCCGGCCCGGCGCGCACTATTCGATGGGGGGCGTTCTGATCGATGCCGACGGCCGTACCACGGTCAAGGGCCTCTGGGCGGCGGGCGAAGTTTCGAGCAGCGGCCTGCACGGCGCGAACCGGCTGGCCTCGAATTCGCTGCTGGAAGCGCTCGTTTACGGCGGGACGGTCGGCCGGCTTGCCGGCGAGATTGCCGCGCAGACGATCGACGAGTACCGCGCTCTTCCGATCCGCAACAATCCCGTTCCGGAACCCGACGCCGGCGTTTCGGACATTGACCTCGACGATATCCGCAACGCGCTCAAAAGCGTTATGTGGCGGAAAGTCGGTGTGGTGCGCGACGAACCGGGCCTTGCCGAAGCGCTCACGAGCGTCCGCCGCTGGTCGCAGTACGTTCTTGCCCGCCAGTTCCGCAGTCCGAAGGGGTGGGAACTGCAGAATATGCTCACGGTTTCCCGCCTGATCATCGAGGGGGCGATCCGGCGCCGCGAGACGCGCGGCAGCCATAACCGGAGCGATTACCCCCAGACGCCCGAGCATGCCGAGCACACGCTCATCAAGCGGCCGAACGTCGAAGAATCCCCCATGTAATCCGGCCTCCAAACCATTTCGTCCCTTTCCAGAAAGAGAGCGTTTTTGATGTATAGCAAAGAGACCCTGATGAACCTTGTCCGGGAAAAGTCCCTCAAGTTCGGCGATTTCATTCTCGCTTCCGGCAAGAAGGCCACCTACTATCTCGACGGCAAACAGGTGACCCTCGATGCCGCCGGCGCCTGCCTGGTCGGCGAAGGGATTCTGGAACTCCTCGAATCGGACCCCCAATTCCCCGACGCGGTCGGCGGCATGTCGATCGGCGCCGACCCGATTACCGCGGCGGTCATTACCGTGGCCGGCATGAAAAATCACCCGAACCTGAAAGGGTTTCTTGTCCGGAAAGAGAGCAAGGGGCACGGCACGAACAAGTTCATCGAAGGGCCGGTTAAGCCGGGCGACCGCGTGATCGTGGTCGAGGATGTTGTGACGACCGGCGGTTCCTCCTTAAAGGCGATCGAGCGGATCGAGGAAGCCGGCATGGTTGTCGCCGGCGTGGTGGCGGTCATCGACCGCATGGAAGGGGGCCGCGAAGCGTTCGCCGCCAGGGGGATTCCGCTCCGGAGCCTTTTAACGATCGAAGATTTCGGCATTACCCCGCCTGAACATTAATGGCCGATCACGAGAACCCCGAATTTCTCGGCTCCCGGCCGGTCGGTGCGCTCCTGTGGGAGTTCTCCCTGCCGTCGATCATCGCCGCGATTGTCAGCGCATCGTATAACATCGTCGCGCGCATTTTCGTCGGCCGGACGATCGGCGCGGTGGGGATCGCCGCGCTGCACGTTTCGTTCCCCTTCATGCTGATCGCGCTGGCGTTTGCCATGATGATCGGTACCGGCGCTTCGACCCTCATTTCGATTGAACTCGGGAAAAAGGAGAACGACAGCGCCGAGCGGATCCTCGGCCAGGCGCTTTTCATGTTCCTTGCCGTTTCGGCGCTCTTCGTGGTTTTCGGCCTGATTTACATCGAGCCGATGCTGGTCCTTTTCGGCGCGTCCGAAAATGTTCTGCCGCTGGCGAAAGAGTATCTTTCGATCATCATCTGGGGAGTCGTGTTTCAGGAGATCTCGTTCGGGGTCAACAACTTTATCCGGATCGAGGGAAAACCGAAAATCGCGATGATCACGATGGTCCTCTCGGCGGTTCTGAACGGGATTCTCGATTACGTGTTTCTCTTTGTCTTTAAGACGGGGATCTGGGGCGCGGCGGTTTCGAACCTGATCGCGCTGGCGGTCACGAGCCTGTGGGTCTGCGGTTTCTACCTTTCCGGCCGCACGGTATTAAAGTGGCGCCGCCGCTATCTGCGCCCGAACCTTTCGCTGGCCTGGAAGATTGCCGTCTTCGGCACCGTGCCGCTGGCCACCCAGGTCTGCAGCGCGGTCATTCAGGGGGTGCAGAACCACATGCTCGGCCATTACGGCGCGATCTACGGCGCGCTGCGCGGTATCGGGCACGGCGGCGATTTGGCGATCAGCGTGATGGGAACCGTCTTTTCGGTTTCGACTCTCTTTCTCATGCCGCTTTTAGGATTAAGCCAGGGGATGCAGCCGATTGTCGGGTATAACGTCGGCGCCGAGGAGCACGGCCGGGTCCACCGCACGCTGCGGCTGACGCTCCGGCTCACGCTGTCGTTCTGTTTCGCGCTTTGGGGCGTCATTATGCTCCATCCCGACTGGTTCATTCTCCCTTTCCTGAAACAGGGCGCGCCCGAATATCAGGAGAACCTTCTTCTGGGATGCCGCGCGCTGCGTGTGTTTTCGTCGCTTCTGCCCCTGGTCGGAATCAATATCATTTCGGGCGGCTATTTCCAGGCGCACGGCCGGCCGATCCTTTCCCTCTTCCTGACCCTACTGCGCCAGCTGTTTTTCCTGATCCCCTCGCTCATTCTTCTGCCCTTTCTCTTCGAGAAGGTGCACATTGCGGGGATCTACGGGCTCGACGGTGTCTGGTCGGCGCACGCGTTTTCGGACCTCCTCGCCGGCATGATCGCCATCTTCTTCCTTGTCCGCGAATACCTCCGCCACGCCCGCCGGGCGGCGGGATTGTAGATTAGCTGTCTGTGCCCTTTTTGAACCTGTAGCGCAGCTTTTCGGATGTATCAAACCTAAAACCCCCGACTAAAGTCGGGGGCTTAGAGAATGTGTGTTTCAGCTTTTCGCAGGCGGCGGGGTTCCTCCCCCGACTCAAGTCGGGGGATCCCTTCGCCGCCACCAAACTGATCAGCCGTTGAGTAGGAAAGCTGGGCGCCGTAACACTCTTTACCGCTGGGCCCCTGCGGCGGGGGGTGCTCCTGCGGCCGGTCCGGGCGCGCCGCCCGCGGCGGGCGGAATCGGCAGCTGCGGCATACCGGGAGGCATTCCGGGAAGGTTAGCCCCCGGCGCACCGTCGGCGCCCTGTTCGGCGTTCGGGTCAGTGTTCGTGTTTGCGCCGGTAATCTTTTCCACAAAGGGGTAAATGTCCCAGACCCGCACTTTGCCGTCCTGACAGCCGGTGAACAGGTAATAGTCGTTCACCGACATCGAAAAGACGGGGGAAGGACCGCTGAACCGGAACATTTCGTAACCGCGCGGCGCATCGGCGATCGACTGTTCCGGCACTTCCGCTTCGTTCATCCCCTGCGCGTCGACATGCGCTTCGGAATCCTCGCCGTCTTCCTCGTCGGAGTCGTCCCCCTCCTCTTTCGGGCTGTCCGCCTTTTCCGGATCGGTGTCAGAGTCGTCTTCGTCGTCGGTGGCGAAAAGCTCCTGTTCGATCGTCGCGCTGCTCGTGCCCCAGCCGGCATCGGCCATGGCCGTGATATCGACCGGGTTCCCCTCCTCGTCGACCGGGTTTCCGTTCTCGTCGAAGAGAACGGTCTGCCCCGACTGCGGGGTGAGCGAAACTTCGTCGGGGAGTTCCCAGATCCGGGCGGTTTTATCGTCGCTGCAGGTCAGAATATAGCGGTCGGTCAGGAACATCACTTTCCGCACCGCGCCGGTATGGCCGATAAACGCGGCGATAACCTCGCCGGTGGTCGTGTCCCACAAACAGGCGGATTTGTCTTTGCTGCCGGTGAGGACGTACTGGCCCGTCTCGTCGAAACATGCCGAAAAGACCGGTCCTTTATGCCCTTTCAGGAGCGAGACGATCTCCATCGAGGGAAGGGTAATGACCCGCGCGCAGCCGTCCATGCACGCCGTGACGACCGAACAGTCGGGCGCGAAACTGATATCGAGCACCGGCTGCATTTTCGGGTCGTCGTACGAGGTCACGGTGACCGCTTTTAAGAGCTTGCGGGAATACGCGTCCCAGAAATAGATGTTTCCGTTGTTGTTCGCGCCCGCGACCAGGTCGCGATATACGCCGTGCCGGTAATCGTACCGGTAGCCGGTATAGACGTCCACGGCCCACATCGTGTTTTTCACCGCCCGTTTGCGGGTGTAGGGGTATCCTCTTCCCTTTTTGGTGTCGAGGTTGATCTGGCTGATTTTGCCGCTGTAGTCGGCGGTGTAGAGAACGGTCACATCTCCGGCCGGCAGCTCGTGGGTGAACGACATCATGTCGCTGTATCCCTGGCCTTCCCGTTCCCCCATCATGTTGAGCCGTTCGTAAATCTGAAACATTTTTCCGAGCGTAGTCGGCGGCTTACGCCGTTTCTTCGAATCTTTCGACCAGCCCTGCGTGAAATCTTCGTTTCCGAACCAGTCGGTTTTCGCGCCCTTTTTCCCGTTCTTGGTTTTGGCGCCGCTGACCGTAAGCTGGTCGAGGAGCGCGTCTTTCGTCGGGATCTGTACCCGCAGGTTCCCCTGCCGGGTCGAATAGAACGAGGAGGTTTCCATGAACCCGTCGGCGGGATTCGCGCCCGCCGCTGCGCCGCTGCCGTTGCGGTTCTGCCCGGCGGCGTTTGTCTGCTGCTGGCGGAACGGGTCGGTCTGGCGCATCGCGGCGTTCTGGCGACGCCGCTGCGCCGCGGTTTCCCCCGCCGCCTGGCCGGGACGCTGGCCCGCGGTGTTCTGCTGCCCCTGCGCGCCCGCGCGGCTGTTGTTCTGCCCGCCGGCCTGCCCCCCGTTCAGGTTTCCGCGGCGTCCGCCGGCATCCTGGGCATTGGCGCCGTTCTGCCCCTGACCGGCAGGCGCCTGGCCGGTACCGATCGTCGGGTCGTAATCGTAGTCGTAATCAGCGCCGAAATACCCTTCGTAAAAGTCGTAGGTGTACCATTCCTGAATGGTGGCGTCTTTCCCCGCCGAAGTGGCGGCGACACCGTCGTGGTCGGCAACCACCGCCATAACCGGCCGGTCGGCGGTATCCGCTTCCGCGCCGTCCTGATTCAGCTGGTCGGCGTTCCCTTTCATGAAATGGTCGTAGACCAAATACGGTTCGCCGATGACCTCGACCGGGTCATGCTCTTTTTTGACCGGTTCGGCGGGAGCCGCGGCGGGTGCGGCGGCATTGGGGCCCGCGTTGGGGGCCGCCGCAGGCGCCTGCGCGGCCTCTTGCTGGGCGTTCCTTCGTTGGTTCCGCCGCTGTCGTTTTGCTTCCCGCTGAGCTTCGATCTGTTCAGGGGTCAGGCCGGTGGTCTGTTTGCTCGGGCCTCCGGCGGGATCGGCGGCCGGGTCGGCGGGATTCTCGGCCGGCTGGGCGCCGACCTTTCCCCCGCCCGACTCGATCCGGTTACGGATTCCCGTCGCGGCCCGGCTCTCCTGCGCCGAAACCGGCGCCGAAAAGGCCAAAAGGGAAACCGCGGCGCTAACCAAAAGAGTGAATCCCGCCAGACGGGCGGGCCGGGTCAGGGAAAATTTCATTATGGAACCTCAAAAAGCGCCGGAATTCCCCCGCCGCAGGTGTGCGGTACCCCTCTGAACAAAGAAACGCGGCAAGGGTTTCGGCGCCGAAACTGTCTTTCATGAACCGCTTTTCCCATTATAGTGAAACGGGGAAGAAAAAAAAGCATTTTTGCGGTAAAAAAGGGGGGAAAGGGTTTATTTTAAATTCATTTGGTTTATCATAGAAGGGGAGGTTATATTCCTTTAAAAGGGTAGATTATGGGTATTTTAGCCATTCAGTACCAGACGGTCGCCGACACGCCGATTCTCCTGGCGGTGAACCGTGAAGAGTCTCCGGAACGCCCGGCGCAGGCGCCCCGTATCCAGTCGGGGCGGCCCCGCATGGTCTGCGGGATCGATAAAAAATCGGGCGGAACATGGGCCGGGGTCAATCAGCACGGAATGTTCGTGACAGTCATTAACGCGCCGAAACAGAACGTTCCCGCCGAACCGCGGTCCCGCGGCCTGCTCTGCAAGGACCTGCTTGCCTGCCGTACCGCCGAAGAGGCGATCGAAAAAGGGGCTCAGGAACTGTGCGAACATCCCTATGCCGGGTGCAACATCGTCTGTGTCGACCGAACGAGCGGCGGGGTCATTTACGGTTCCGATGTCGTCGAAGCCGAACCGCTCGAGCCGGGGCTCCATATCATTTCCGAAAACCCCCTCGACGACCGCGACGATCCGCGCCAGGAGTTTGTCCGCCGTCAGATGACTCTCCAGCGGATCGATTCTCCCGTCACCTTTTTTGCCGTGGCATGCAAAACGTTTGCCCGTAAGACCGATTCCCAGGGCAAATGGGGCGTTGTGATCAAGAAGCCCGATAAGGTCACGGTTTCGTCGATTCTCCTTTCCCTTTCGCAGAAGAACCAGCGCTCGATTATGCAGTACGCGCCCGGTTCGCCCAGCGAAAAGTCGTACGAAGATATTTCCGCCCTTCTGCGCCAGGTCCTTTCGACCGACCGCGCCGCGTCGAAATCCTCGAAGGAGGACGAAGAGTAACTTTCTTCGGCGGGCCGCCGCGTATTGGCAAAAATAAGCCCCGAACAGGCACAGCGCCGGTTCGGGGTTTTTGTTCGGAGGGCCGGAGAACCTGCGAAAAACTTTAAAAATCCTCAAAGATTAGCCTTCCCGAAACCTCAAAACCGCCCTGTTGTCAGGCATTTCGGGCATAAAAAAACCCGAGCCGGCTTATGCCGGTTCGGGGTGTCGCGTTAAGGCGAAACCGCCTTGGAATCTCACTCGACGGTAATCGAATCGGTCGGACAGGCTTCGACGCAGGCGCCGCAGGCCGCGCAGTCGTCGCTGACCACAGCCACGCCGTCACCGAGGCTCAGAGCGCCGCACGGACAAGCGTCAACGCAGGCACCGCAGCCGACACAGGTTTCTTTGTTCACAATCGCTGCCATAGGAATTCTCCTCTTTCAAATTCATGCCGGATCGGCGCGGATCGAAGAGCAACGCACTCTTCTCTTTGCGCCTTCGTACGAGAGAAGTATAGACCCCGGAAAAGGATTGTTCAACCCTTTTCCGCCCATCTCCTCAAAGATTAGGATTGCCGAATCTTTGGAAAGAAGAGAGCGGGGGGAGATTCAGAAATTGGATTCCCAGATCGGAATGTTCAGCTGCGAGTCGTAGTAGAGGTGGATAATCTGCCAGGTCTTTCCGGCGGTTTCGCTTTCCGAAGCTGTGGGCCGGTAGAAAACGAAGTACCAGACAAGCGGGTAGTTCTGGCATTTGTAGAGGTATCGCAGGACGACCAGGTCCCGGCCGATCCGCTTAACCCCGATCTGCTCAAACGAAATGTAACTGCCGAACTGCCCGGCGATGCCGTCGATCTTTTCGGCAAGGGTTTTGATCATTTCATCTTTGGCGTTCCCCTCAAACGGGCTGTTCTTCAGAAGGTTTTCCAGTCCGCTGTACGAGCCTTCCGCCGGGTCGGCAATCTGTTCGAAGAAGTTCTGAACCGCCTCGAAGAGGGGGTCGAGTTCGGTGCCGGCCGCGGCGGCCGGAGCCGGTTTTTCCCACGTTTGGGCACGGAGCGCTTCTTGCCGGGGCACCGCCGCCAAAAGAAGAAGGGGAATCCAGAGAAAGGAAACCGCCTTGGGAAACCGACCGGGATGGAAAGCCGAGCTTGTCATAAAAACCTCGATAATGCTTCGTTTGCCGAAGGGGGAATGTTTTTCTGTCCGGAACCCTGTTTGGGAACAGGTTCCATTTTAGTCCTTTTCGCGCCGGCTTGCAAACTCTTCCGCGCCCGCCGGGCCGGGAGGCCGCGCTATTCTTCTTCCCGGGAAAGAAAAGCCCCGGCGGCGGCCGCCAGATAGAACGAGCCGGTAAAACAGACCAGTTCCGAGGGTGCAAGACAGAGCATTTCGCGCAAAACGGCCTGGAGGTCGGGAGTTTTTTCAATCCCGGGCCGTGCCGCTTCCGGCAGCAGGGGGAGAATCTCCGCCGCGCGGGCGAAAAGGGTTTCCGTCCCGAGCCGGCGCGGCGAGCCGGGAATTTCGGTCAGCACGACATGGTCGAAGTGCGGCAGGAGTTCCCAGAGCATGCCGAGCACGTCTTTGCCGGCAAGGGCACTGAAAACCAGCGTCTTGCGCGAAGCGCCGAGCGGGCCGATCGCGCGGGCCAGCGCGGCGGCCGAGTCGCGGGTGTGCGCCCCGTCGAGGAGCCAGGCCGGGTTTCGGCGGACGATCTGGCCGCGGGCCGGCAGCACAGCTCCTGAAATCGCCCGGAGAGCCTCCTGCCGGTTCCCCGAAAAGAGACCGGCCCGGGCCAGTTCGGCGAGCGCGGCGAGTACAATTTGAACGTTCCGCTTTTGGGCTTCCCCGATCAGCCCCGCCGCCGCTTCCGCTGCGTCGGGCTCGACCGAATCGATTTCGATGAGCGGCGCGTCTTTTTCGGCGGCAATCTTTCGGATAACGCCGATCCCCTCGCGAAGCGCGCCGGCGGTGACGGTGCTCTCTCTCAGAAATCCGGGCAGGGCGGCCCGGTCGGTTTCGGAAGGAAGGTTTTCCAGACCCAGCCCGATCCCCGAAACAACAGGGACATGGGGTTTGATGATCCCCCCCTTTTCAGCGGCGATTTCGGCGAGGGTGGCCCCGAGCTGCGCCTGATGCTCGTAACCGAGCGAGGTCAGAATGCACAGGTCGGGCGAACAGATGTTCGTCGCGTCGATTCGCCCCCCCAGTCCCGTTTCCAAAATGATGAAATCAACGCCTTCCTTTTTGAAAAGGAGGAGCGCGGCGGCAACCGACAGCTCGAAACTGCTGAACGGGGTTTCGCCGGGCTCTTCCTTTTCGAACTCGTTCAGGCGCTGCTCAATTTCCAGAAGCGTCCGCGCCAGGCTGCCGGGCGCGCACGGTTTTCCGCCGAGCGCGAACCGCTCTTCGTAACGGAACAGGTGGGGCGAAGTAAAAAGACCGGTCCGGTACCCCCGGCTCCGGAGACACTTTTCGAGAAGGAGCGCCGTCGATCCTTTTCCCTTCGTTCCCGCGATATGGACGGTCGGCGCGCTGTGCGCGGCCCCCAGAAACGCCGCAAACCTTTTGAGACGGTCAAGATTCCGCCCCATCTCGCGGTAGGGGATCGAAACCATCCGTTCGTAATCGGTCCGGTCTTCCAAAAAACGGAGGGCCCGTGCGTATTCCGGTTCGTGATTCTGCTCTGTCATTCTTTGCCGTGCCGCCCGGTTTCCCGCTCGCGGGCATTCCGTTTTTTATAACCGAAATTCCCCTTCTTTCAACTATTTTCCCTCCCGTCCGTAGACAAAAAGGGTAAAATCGACCATAATAAGAAGGGGGTTTTTTCCGGCGGCCGGCACCCTTTTTTCCCGGTTCGGCTCCGGACGGTTGTTTTGCGTATGCCAGCTCTAAACGGAGGTTTTCAATGTCCCAGGGAACGAACATTCCCGCCGAACAGGTCGGCGGGAGCGATTCTGTTCAGGCACTGCCCGATATCGTTGTTGAAACCAAAAACCTGACCAAAATCTATCGGGATTTCTGGGGCCGCCAAAAGGTGCGCGCGCTCAAGGCGCTCGACCTGCAGATCCATCGGGGAGAGGTTTTCGGTCTGCTCGGTCCGAACGGGTCCGGCAAGACGACCACCATGAAACTCCTCCTCGGCCTCCTCTTTCCGACCAGCGGCGAGGTCAACATTCTCGGCCGTCCCGCCGGCGACGTTGCCAAAAACGAGCGGATCGGCTACCTTCCCGAAGAGTCGTACCTCTACCGGTTCCTGAACGCCGAAGAGACCCTCGATTTTTACGGCCGCCTTTTCAAGATGTCCGGCCCGGTCCGCCGCCAGCGAGTCTCGCAGCTCATTTCGATGGTCGGCCTCGAATCGGCCAAGAAACGCCAGCTGCGCGAATATTCCAAGGGGATGACGCGGCGTATCGGTTTGGCGCAGGCGCTCATTAACGACCCCGACCTGGTGATCCTCGACGAGCCGACAAGCGGCCTCGACCCGATCGGCACCCGCAACATGAAAGACCTGATCCTCCGCCTGAAAGAGGAAGGGAAAACGGTCATCATGTGCAGCCATCTGCTTGCCGACGTGCAGGATGTCTGCGACCGGATCGGAATCCTCTACCAGGGGGAACTCAAAGAGCTCGGAAGCGTCGACGATCTCCTCAAGGTGGGGGACGAAACCGAAATCCGCGCCAGCGGTCTTTCCGAGGCCGCCAAAGAAAGAATTAAAGCGGTCATTGCCGAAGAGCACGGCAACCTCCTTTTCTGCGGCAATCCGACGACTTCCCTCGAGAACCTCTTCCTCGACATCATCGAAGAGAGCGAAGCCCGTCCCGGCAAGCGGGTCCGCGGAGGAGGAAACGCGTAATGGTCATTGAACATCCTGTTCCTCCCTTTTTCGACTGGATTACGATTGCCGCGGTCAAGTGGGTTTTCGCCATCGGCGTACTCGCGGTTCTCGCCGCGGCGGTCAGTATGATTCTGATCCTGATCCGGCGCGGGCCGGGGAGTGTGTTTCCGGTCTTTTGCCGAGAGCTGCGCGGCGGCCTTTCCGACGCGGTTCACCTTTCGTGGAAACGCGTTTTCGCGATCGCCCGCCTCATGGTGCAGGAATCGATCCGCAAAAAAGTGGTTGTCGTGGCGGTCGTCTTTCTGGTGCTGCTGATGTTTGCCGGCTGGTTCATCGACCCGACAAACAAAAATCCGGCGGCGCTCTATCTCAACTTTGTGTTAACGACGACCGATTACCTCGTCCTCCTTCTGGTCCTTTTCCTCAGCACGCTGAGCCTGCCGGCCGAGTTCAAATCGAAGACGATCTTCACGGTCGTGACGAAACCGGTCCGCCCCAGCGAAATCATCCTGGGGCGCATTTTGGGGCTCACCGCGGTCGGTTCGGCGATCCTCATTTTCATGGCGGTTCTGAGCTACTTCTTCGTTTCGATGAGCCTGAACCACACGCACAAGCTCATCGATAACGAGGATATCACGCACGAGGCGGCCGTCGAGAACGTCTCGCCCGATACCGTGGTGGCGCACGGCAAAACCCAGGTCACCAACGGCCATTTTCACGAGGTCGAAGAATACGCCGACGGCACGATCAGTGTCGCCGAAGAGAACAATCACACGCACACCGTTAAGAAGATCACCGAAGGGGAAAACGTCCGTTACGTGGTCGGCCCGCAGCGGGGGACGGTTCAGGCGAAAGTTCCCATCTACGGAAAGATCCGGTTCCTCGATTCCGGCGGCTACGAAAAGGACGCCGGAATCAGTGTCGGCGAAGAATGGGAGTACCGCTCGTATATCGGCGGCGCCACCTCGGAAGCCGTGATCTGGACCTTCGAGAATCTCGATCCCCGCCGGTTCCGGGACGGGCTGCCGGTCGAAATGACGATCAGCGTCTACCGCAGCCATAAGGGGAACATCGAACGGACGATCATGGGCGCGCTTCTGGTGCGGAACCCCGCCACGGGGCTGACCGCCGAAATCGGTTCGTTCAATTCCGAAAAGTACCGCACACTCGCGATGTTTATCCCGCGGGAAATCGACAAGAGCAAGGTCAAATCGGCGCCCTCGATTGTGAAACACCGCCAGGAAACGCCGCAGACCGAAAAGGAGTTCAACTACGATCCCGCCAAAGAGAAATACGATCTGTTCGCCGATTTCACCGACGGCGGAAAGATGGAAATCTGGATTCAGTGTGTGGAAGACGGCCAGTATTTCGGCGCCGCCGAACCCGATCTCTACATCCGCACGCGCGACGCCAACGTGTTCTTCAATTTCTTCAAGGGCTATTTCGGCATTTGGCAGCAGATGATCATTCTCCTGTCGTTCGGCATCCTGTTCAGCACGTTCCTCAGCGGACCGGTCGCGATGTTCTCGACGTTCGGGGTCATGATCGCGGCATTCTGCCGGGAACTGCTGATGAACATCGCCTTTATGCGCGAGCTGGGGGGCGGCCCGTTCGAGGCGTGGGAACGGCTCATCACCCACGAAAACCTGATGAGCGATCTTTCGAACACCTTCGGAACCTACCTGATCAAGTTCTTCGACCTGCTCGCCAGCGGCCTGCTTTGCTTTATCGGGATGGTGATTCCCTCCTTTACCGAATACGACATCTATACAAACTATGTGGCAAGCGGATTTGACATCCCCTTGAACACGCTTGCGGTGCACGGGCTGACGACCCTCGCCTACGTTGTTCCGCTCTTTGTGGTTGCCTATCTGATTCTCCGGGGCAGGGAGGTGGCGAAATGAACCAGCAGAAACGATTTTACCGCCGGATTGTCTCGATCGGCATTGTGATAGCCCTCCTTCTGGTTCTGAACTGGATGGGGCACCCGACCCGTCTCCAGGGAAAAGTCGGCAGCGCCGATACCGAAAAGACCTACGCGCCCGGCGGCAAACTGGCGCGCCTGCGCGACGAGTACGGCCTTTCCGAAACACGGCTCGGCCAGATCGACCCGGCCGGTTCCGCCATGAAACTGGCAACCTTCGGAATGCGCGGGGTGGCGGTCGCCCTCCTGTGGAACCGTTCCCTCGAATGCGAAAAGAGATCGGACTGGGAATCGGTCCGCACCATCGGCGAGCAGATCACCTCGCTCGAACCGCACTTTATCACGATCTGGGATTTCGTCGGCTGGAAACTGGCGTATAACGCCAGCGCGCAGTACGACGATTACCGCGAACGGTACCGCTGGGTGACGAACGGGTTTGAATTTCTGCAGAACGGCACCGTTTACAACCGCCTTTCGGCAAAGCTGCGGAAGGCCACGGGCTGGACGATCTCGCAGAAAATCGGCGTCGCCGACGAGAAAAACCAGTACCGCCGCCTGTTTCGGGAAGATCACGATTTTCATCAGAGGCAGAAAGACCTTTTCTGGGACGATTTCTGGAGCCGCTATCAGCAGGAGTTCACCTACGACGAACGGCCCGACAACTGGCTTTTCGGCCGGGTCTTCTACCTGGAGGCCGAACGCCTCTTTGAGGATCCCGCCAACAAGGGGAGCGACCTCGGTAAAGAGACCCGTCCGGTCTTCTTCTGCCGAAGCCGTATGAACCTGCTCTACTACGCCAAGTGGATGGAGATTGACGGCTGCGGCCTGACGAAGAACAATAAGCCGGTTTTCGACGAGCTGAACGCCGCCGGAGCCTGGCGCACGGCCGAGAAGGCGTGGAACGAGTTTTCGGAAAAGAGAATCACCTCGGTCATCGAAGACCGGAAGAAGCCCGGCTCGTACCGTGTGACCTACCTCAACGAATACAAGGACTGCCTCAAAGAGCGGGAAGAGGTCTACCGCCAGCTCGAGAGCATGCTCCCCGAAGGGGTCACGGTCGAGTCGATCGTCTGGGACCGCTTCAATAACGAGCTGGACGACGAGCTGCGCGGCGCGCTTTACGAGTCGATTCTCGATCCCCCGCAAGACGGAGATCCTTTGCGCGAAGGGGGCGCCGAACGCGCCATCCGCATTGTCCGCGATTATCTCGACGGGAAACACGGACCGGTTCCGGAGTGGGAGAATTGGCGCGAGCGGCTTGCCGAAGCGGCGCGGAACATTTATCCCGAAGAGGACCGTCCGATTTACGATAAGCCGGCCGTTTTGCGCACTTCCGACGAGGCGGCGGTCATGAACAAAAACGAGACGAAAATCTCGATGCTTCGTTCCCGCGCCCGCGACCTGCTGGCGATCGACGGGAAGAAGATCGCCGAAAAGATCGAGGGGGACGGCCGCCTGAAAGCCGAAGACCTGTGCGACCGGCTCGAAGATATCCGGTATCGCGGAACTTTTTCGGGAATGTACCGCGATATGCTCGACTGCGTAAAACACGAACACGATGTGGTGGTCGAACAGCACGCCGACGCACGCAAGGCGCGCGAACTCCGGGTTCAGGCCCGCGACAAGTTCAATGCCGGCCAGCAGGAAGAGGCCAACGAGGCGTTTCTCGGATGCATGCAGCAGTGGCGCACGCTCATGGAGACCCCCGGATACACCGATCTGCGGACCATGTCGCAGTACCGTTCCTCGTTTGTCGATGAAGTCGATAAATACACGATCATTCTCGACCAGCTCGAGCGGATCTTCCCGCGCGATTACCCGTTCGAGCCGATCGCGGCCGATGCCGAGGCCGAATTCACCGAGTCGATTCCGCAGGCGATCGAGTATACGCAGAAGCTGATCGACGAGAAGAAATGGGACGAAGCCCAAGAGAACCTGCTGCGCCTGCTCGGCTACTGGCAGTATTATTTCCCCCGAACCGAATACAACCCTCTGTTCCCGACGAACTTCGGGCGGGACGGTTTCGCGCAAACCATGCGCCTCCTGATCCGGGTCTGCACCGCAACGCCCGAACGGCTCGCTGCGGCGCGGCAAGAGGGGCTGATCGACGAGAACCGGCTGAAACCGCACCTGGATCTGCTGATCCGCAAAGGGGAACCCGCCTATGCCGAAATTCAGAAGAATGAATCGGAGCTGAACACCGGCGCCGAAAACGAAACGCAGCTCCTTCAGCGGAATCTCGCTCTTTGGAACGAGCTGTTCGAGAAATACCCCATTCTGATCTACGACCGCTCTTCCGAGTTCCGGCCGCAGATCGAGCAGTTCGCCGCCCGTTACGCCGAAGTCATGAAAGCCGAGGGGATCGACGCCGAGCCGTTCCCCCCCGAAGGATGGAGCGATTAAACGATGATCCGACCGGTTCAAAAAAGACAGCTTACCCGCGAAGAGTACCGCCGCGAGCTCCTGATTCAGCGGCGGCGTGCCATGCGCACTGTCCGTAATACATTGATCGGCATCGCCGTCGTCGCCCTTCTTTGGTTCCTCCTGCTGATGGCCAAAGACAAAACGGTTCGCGAAGAACCGGCGTTTCAGGCTCCGCCGGCTCCGGCCGCCGATCCGGCCCCGCAAGAGGGACCATGAACGGGAAATCTCTTTTACTCCGCGCGCTTCGCCTTCAACCGAATCCCCGGCCGCCGGTCTGGCTGATGCGGCAGGCGGGCCGCTACATGGCGGAGTACCGCGCTGTGCGCGAGAACGTCTCGTTCCTGGACCTTTGCCGCAATCCGCGCCTCTGCGCGCAGACGATGGCCGACGCGGTCGGCGTTCTCGATGTGGACGCGGCGATCATCTTTTCCGACATTCTCCCGATTCTGGTTCCGCTCGGATTCGATCTGGAATACACGCCGGGCGGCGGTCCGGTGATCGCCAATCCGTTTCGCGGCGAAGACGATCTCGCCCGCATTCCCGCCGCGCTCGACCCGGACCGGATCGGGTTTGTTTTCGAGACGGTTTCCGAAACACGCCGCGCCATTCCGGGCGAAAAGGCCCTGATCGGGTTTGCCGGAGCGCCGTGGACACTCGCCTCCTATGCCGTTGAAGGGGGGAGCAGCCGCCGGTTCATTCATACAAAGACGCTGATGCGCCGAAACCCCCGCCTCTGGTCGGCGCTCATGGACCGGCTGACCGACGCGGCCGCCGTTTCGCTGCTCGGCCAGATCGAAGCCGGCGCCGACGCGGTACAGATCTTCGACAGCTGGGCCGGCGCGCTCGGCCCGGCCGACTACGAAACCTACGTGTTTCCGTTTATGGAGAAGCTCCTGGCGCGTCTCGGCGGCCGTGTTCCGGTGATCTACTTCGCCGCGGGGAACCCCGCTCTTCTGCCGGCGGCTGCACGGCTCGATGCCGACGCGTTCGGAATCGACTGGCGGATCCCGATCGAGCGGGCTTGGGAGATAATCGGGGCAAACCGTGCGGTGCAGGGGAATCTCGACCCGACGGTACTCCTTGCCGGTCAGGAGACGATTTTCGCCGAGACCGACCGAATCTTAAACGCGGTCGGCAGCCGCCCTGGATTTATTTTTAACCTGGGGCACGGCGTACTGAAAGAGACGCCGGTCGAGAATGCCGTTGCCCTCGTCCGGCGGGTGAAGGAGTTCGCTGTTTCATCTTCCTGACCCGCCGCGGGAGAATCGAATAAACGAAGTGATCCTCTGATGAACACGAAACATCTCGGTTTGAAACTCCTGTTGATCGGCCTGGTCTGTTTCGCGGCGCTTTTCAATCTGGAGACATCGCCGTTCCGGTATCTCGTTCCGGCCGCACCCTTTACGGATTCGCCCGGCGGTCAGCTGGCGGGGGACACCTATGTCTACCTTTATACCGGCGGTTTGATTCCGAAGGGGCTGATGCCGTACCGTGATTTTTTCGATCACAAAGGGCCGCTCCTCTATCTGATCATGGCGCTGGGGATCACGATCGGACGGGAGGCGGGGGTTTGGCTCATTCAGAGCGTGTTCCTTTTTGCCGCCGCGTTTTTCGCGTATAAAACCGCGCGGCTGCTGACAGGCCGCAGAGCGGCGGCCGCGGCGGCGGCTTTGGCGGTGACCTGGTATTCTCTCGGCGAAACGGGACCCGACACGTTTGCGGTCCCGTTCTTGCTGGCGGGTCTCTATTCGCTGGTCCGGTTCGTCTTAAGCGGCTGGACGATCCGCCGGGCGGAAGCGTTCGGAGTCGGCGTCTCTTTTGCCGCCGTCCTTCTGATGAAGATGAACCTGGTTTCCCTCTGGATTGTTTTCACCGGCACGGTAATCGTTTCGTCGGTCATCGGCCGGAGATTCCGTTTTCTTTTGGAACGGACCGCATTTTTCCTGGCGGGTGCGGCGCTTGTCATCCTGCCCGTCCTGGCGTGGCTTTGGCTGAAGGGAAGTTTTGACGACTTCGTCCGTGTCTATCTGAAATTCAACCTGACCGATTACGGCGATCCGCCTCCCTTCGGGAACAGTCTCCTCTATTTCATTCCGATGATCTTCCGCCGCACACTGCAGGCGGCGGTCCATTGGTCGCTCTATTTCTGTTACAACCTGCCGGCGTTCCTGACCTATTTCTTTCTCTTTCTGTATGAAAAGAACAGGCCGCGAAAAATTCTCTTCGGTCTTTTGGCGGCGATGGTCCTGCTCAGCGTTCATCTGATCGGCGCGAAAGGATGGCACTTCGTCTACTACTGCTATCCGATGACCGCCGACTACCTGATCTTCTTCGCCCTTGCATTTGAGTTTATCTTCCGCATTGCCGCGCGGCGGCGTATAACGGCGGCAGTCCTTTTCCTGCTGCTGACAGCTCCGGCATTGCGCGCGCTGGCGATTCCGCCGGTCACCGACTGGGTAAAACGGCAGTGGATTCTTCATGCCGATCCCGCCGCCGACCTTGCGGTGTACGGCCGGCCGATCCGGACCGACCGCGGCGCGCTCGATCTGGCACGCTATCTGCGCGAGAACACTCCCCCCGATGCCCGGATCAACGGCGTCGGATGTTCGGTCTACTGGTATGCCGACCGCATCTGCGCCTGCCCTTTCCTTTTCGAGCCGGAAGCGAAACTCCCGCAGCGCGGCCAGCTTCCCCTTTCACGGTTCCGCCCGTTATCGTTTCTTCCGGCCCAACGGTCGAGCCGGCTGACCTTTTATGAAGACGGGAACGGCAATCCCCCGGAATATATCTTTGAGCAGCGCCGCCGGAACCCCCGAATCGGAAGAATCGCGGCCGGCGGAAAGGGCAGTTCCGATGAGCTCGAAACCTCGCCTGAAATTGAGGCGCGTCTGAATTCCGGCTACGAGCTGGTCTATCAGAACGGGCAGTACGATCTCTACCGTCTGAAACCGCGCTAGAAGAAAAAGAAAGCCCCCTGCCGCAGGGCAGGGGGCGGAAATCACCTTATGAAGAAACTTCGTATCGACTGTTTCACGCGATAAACTCTTCGATCCGGTCGAACGCCTCTTTGATGTTGTCCATGCTGGTGGCGAACGAAGCGCGGAAATAACCGGGCGCGCCGAACGCGCTCCCCATGACGGTGGCGACCTTCTTCTGCGAGAGGAGTTCCAGACACCACTCGGTATCGGTATTGATCATCTTGCCGTTGTACTCACGGCCGAGATATTCCTTGATATTGACGAAGGCGTAGAACGCGCCCCCCATCTTGGGGCAGGTCATTCCCTTGATGGCCGCGATCCGCTGCTCGACATAGTCGCGCCGTTTGGCGAACTCGGCAACCATCTTTGCGACACACGATTGGTCTCCCTCGATGGCGGCCAGCGCGGCGTACTGGCTGATGCTGCACGGGTTGCTCGTCTCCTGGCTCTGGAGCGCGCCCATCTTCTTGGCGACATTTTCGGGCGCCAAAGCCCAGCCGATACGCCAGCCGGTCATGGCGTACGTTTTGCTGACCCCGTTAATGACGATGACGCGGTCCTGCAGGCCTTCCCGCACGGTGGGGAAACTGACGAATTTGTTGTCGCCGTAGACGAGGTTCTCGTAGATTTCGTCGGCGAGAACAAAAAGATTGTTCTCGAGAACAATGTCGGCAAGCTGACCGAGCTCTTCGCCGGAATAGATGTTGCCGGTTGGGTTCGACGGCGTGCAGAGGAGGAACATCCGCGTTTTCGGGGTGATCGCCGCCTTGAACTGGTCGGGGGTGATTTTGAAATTGTTCGCCTCGTCGGTTTCGACGATCACGGGAACCGCGCCCGAAAGCTTGACCAGCTCGGCGTAACTGACCCAGTACGGAGCGGGAATGATGACCTCGTCGCCGGGGTTCAGCGTGCAGAAGAGGGAGTTGTGAATCGAGTGTTTCGCGCCGTTCGAAACCACGCAGGAAGTGAACGGGTATTCCAGACCGTGGGTCTTTTTGTAGTTGGCGACCACGGCTTTTTTCAGTTCGGGAATCCCGCTGGCGACCGTGTAGCGTGTATGGCCTGCCCGCATCGCGCTGACGGCGGCCTCGCAGATATGCTCAGGAGTGTTGAAATCGGGTTCGCCCACACTCAGGTTGTAGACGGTTTCGCCCGACGCTTTCAGCTCTTTGGCCCGCGCCGACATTGCCAGCGTTGCCGAGGGTTCCATCTTTTGAACGATCTTCGAAAGTTCAATCGCCATTTGTTCCTACTCCTTGCAATCTAAGGGATCTATCAAGTTCAATGCCCCTTGACGCTTACCGAACACCGCGTTCGGAAAACACCAAGGGGCTGTTGTTCATCGTTCGGGGTCCTTTTAAGCCGGTTCGTGCCGAACCGGCCCGGGGTTACGCGTTCAGAATCGGCGCCAAATCGTTTTCGGGGGTCGAGATCACTTTCAGCCCGAACTGTTCGGAAAGGAGGTTCAGCACCTCGGGGGACAGAAACGCCGGAGCGGTAGGACCGATATGAATGTTCCGGACTCCCAGGGAAAGGAGGGAGAGGAGAACCGCGACGGCTTTCTGCTCGTACCAGCTCAGGAAGTACGAGACCGGCAGGCTGTTGATCTCTTTACCGGTTTCTTCGGAGAGGAATTTCAAAATCCGGATCAGCGACCAGGTGTCGTTGCACTGGCCCGCGTCCCAGAGACGGGGAATCGCGTTAATGAGCGGCTGGAGCTTGATCGAATTGAAACGGTACTTCCCGCATCCGCAGGTGAGAATGACGCAGTCGCCCGGCACGGCTTCGGCCAGCTGGGTAAAGTAATTCCGGGATTCCTGAATGCCGTCGCACCCGGCGATGACGAAAAAGTGTTTCAGCTCGCCGCGCGCCAGAGCGCGTTTGATTTTATCCTGGTTCTGGATGACGGTATCGGCGCCGTAGCCGACGGTCAGCTTTTCGTTTTCGCCGGTTCCGGAATCGAAATAGCCGGAAGAGTCGAACGCGGCCTGAATCACCGGCGAAAAGTCCTTGCCGCCGTTCTTTTCTTCTTCGATATGCTTGACCCCGGGCCAGTAGGCCGGACCGGTGGTGAAGATGTAGTCGGCGTAGCTTTCGCGCGGTTTCTGAATGCAGTTTGTCGTCATCAGGATCGCGCCGGGGAACGTGTCAAATTCCTTCTGCTGGTTCTGCCAGGCGGTTCCGAAATGGCCAACCAGATGGGAGAACTTTTTCAGGCCCGGATAGGCGTGGGCGGGGAGCATCTCGCCGTGGGTATAGACGTTGACCTCTTTGTTTTTCGTCTGTTCGAGCAGCTGATAAAGGTCCGAAAGATCGTGCCCTGAGACGAGAATGCACTTTCCGGGCACGGGACTGGTCGAAACCGAGGCCGGACGGGGAACCCCGAACCGGAACTGATGGAGCCGTTCAAGAAGCTCCATCGCGATCAGGTTCAGTTCGCCGATTTTGAGCGCCGAGGCGAGCAGCGCCGAAGGATCGCTGGTTTCGTCGATCTTCCCGACCTCTTCAAAGAGACCGTCGAGGAGAAGCGCTTCTTTTTCTTCCCACTCGCCGACCGCCTTTTCGTTCATCTCGACCTCTTTCTGGAGGGCGAGCTTCTTTTCGCGTTCGTCTTTGTTGCGGCTGCGGATCTCTTTAATGCGGAGCTTGGTCCCCTCGGTCTCGAGACGGATCGCTTCGCGCGCTTCGCAGCCGGCGGTGTAGAAATGCCACGTGTAGGCGGCGGTGCCCCGCGCGCCGTAGAGAATCAGTTCTTGCAGGCCGACAATGGTTTCCCCGGCTTCGGCGGCACGGGACGCGATCGAAAATTCGGCGCCCTGGGCGACAAGTTCGTCGATTTGAGAGGCGATTCCGTCGTCGGAAGTTTCCGCCGACGGGGAATTCGGCTGGCTGATCTGCTGCTCGAAGCTTTCGGCGTCCTTCCTGAACCGTTCCAGGTCGTCGATGGCGACATCGGAACCGAGGTATTCGGCGAGCTGGAAAATATCGGCGGCCTTCGAGATGAGGCGCGCGATTTGGCACGGGTCGAAGTTGACGTTTGTCAGCGTGGCATAGAGCGCCTCGAGAAGAAACCGGTCGACAGCGCGGCTCGAGCGGATTTCGCTTTTGCCGGGACGCTTTTTCTTCGTGGGATACGGTTTTTGGCGGTACGCCGTTCTCTTTTGCGCAATCTGCTTGACCCAGCCGATGAGGAGGTCCTGCAGAGCGGCGGTTTTAGGATCTTTGCCGCAAATGCCGAACTCGGTGCATCCGGTTCCCCCGGCGGTCTGCTGACATTGATAGCAAAACATATGGTTTCCTCTTGATTATTGTTTAAGCGGTTCCTCCCCCGCAGAAAGTTTACCCCATTATATCAGCTACCGGTTTTTGATAAAGGGTATAAAAATTTTTTCTTCAGGTCTCTTGACGGAAACGAAAAACTAAGTAAACTTGCTTGTACAAGTCAAACGCGGGAGTGGCGGAATTGGCAGACGCGTCAGGTTGAGGGCCTGATGAGATTTTTTTCTCGTGGAGGTTCAAGTCCTCTTTCCCGCACTTTCCAAGCCCCGTGAGTTATCACGGGCTTTTTTGTTTACAGTGATCCCGTAGCTCAATTGGATAGAGCGTCGGCCTCCGAAGCCGAAGGTTGCTGGTTCGATTCCAGTCGGGGTTATCCCTTCCAGGCTTTTAGTTTGCGGTCTTTGGACCGGTTTCCCTCCCGGTTTAGCAATGGAAAATCTGGCCCGATTCAAAAAGATTCTTCGGACTTCCGTCCCCCTGGCGATGCATACCTGGCTTCAGCTTGGCGGCCAGGTCGAGTATTTTGCCGAACCCCGTTCCGAAGACGAGCTCATCGATTTGCTCCAGGCCGCCCAAAAAGAGGGGATTGAGCTCCGTTTCCTCGGTACCGGCACGAATGTTCTGGTCTCCGATTCGGGTGTTCCCGGCATGGTTGTCCGCCTGAGCGCCCCCGAATTCTGCAAAATCGACACCGATCCTGCTTCCGCAACGGTCAGTGTCGGCGCAGGGGCCAAACTGGGCCGTGTCATCACCAGCGCTGTTTACGGCGGTCTGGCCGGGTTAGAGGGGCTGATCGGCATTCCCGGCACCGTCGGGGGCGCCGTTCATAACAACATTTCCACTTCGGACGGCGATATCGCCCAATGGATCGAGTCGGTTCGTGTCGTCCGTCCCGGCGGCGAGGTCGCCGAGTTTGCCGGCGAACATCTCGATTTTGCCGAAACCGACGATCCGTTTGAAAACGGCATTATCACGGCCTGCCGGTTCCGTCTTCTTCCCGAAGAGGCCGAAGAGCTTTCACGCCGTCTGCAGAAGATCTGGATTCTCCGCAAAAAAGGTCAGCCGATCGGCTACCAGGGGGCGGGGTGGCTTTTCAAAGATCCTTCCGGAGCGAGCGCTTCGGAACTGATCGACGATGCCGGTTTAAAGGGGACGCGTATCGGCGGCGCGGTCATCTGCGACCGCAACCCCAACTTTGTTTTGGTCGAGCCCGAATGTTCCAGCGACGATGTCCATCGCCTGATCCGCCTGATTCAGACTCAGGTCCGTGAACGTTCCGGCATCGAACTCGAAACAGACCTGACTTTATGGTAAAAGGAAACCTCTCATGCTTTCCCGAGCGATTTGTACGACGTCGATTCCCGGCATGACCCCGAAAAAAGGGAAAGTGCGCGATGTTTACGATTTCGGCGACACACTCCTCCTGGTCAGCACCGACCGGCTGAGCGCGTTCGATTTCATCCTGCCGACCGGAATCCCCGACAAGGGAAAAATCCTCAATCAGACCGCCGAATTCTGGTTCGACCGCCTCGAAGTGCCGAACCACTTCATTACCTCCGACGTCGATCAAATCCCTTTCCCCGAAGGAACCGATATCGAACAGTTCCGCGGCCGGTCGACCCTCTGCAAAAAGACGAAAGTCGTTCCGATCGAATGTGTTGTCCGGGGTTATCTGGCCGGGTCGGGGTGGAAGGAATACCAAAAGTCGCAAACGATCTGCGGCGTTTCGCTTCCCGCCGGTCTCCGCCAGTGCGAAAAGCTCCCCGAACCGATCTTTACCCCCTCGACCAAGGCCGAAGAGGGGCACGACGAAAACATCTCTTTCGAGAAGATGGCCGACCTGGTCGGAAAAGAGACCGCCGAAACGCTCCGCAGCCGCGCGCTCGACATCTTCACCCGCGGCTGCGATTACGCCGGCAAGCGGGGGATCATCATTGCCGACACCAAATTTGAGTTCGGTGTTCTCGACGGCGAAATCATTCTGGTCGACGAGGTTCTGACCCCCGATTCTTCCCGATTTTGGCCTTCATCGAACTACGAGCCGGGGCGCGACCAGGATTCCTTCGACAAGCAGTTTGTCCGGAACTGGCTTCTCGCTTCCGACTGGGACCGTCAATCGACTCCCCCCGCGCTTCCCGACGACATCGTCGAAAAGACGCGCGAAAAGTATATCGAGGCGTTCAAAAAGCTGACCGGCCGCGTTTTCGTTCCTTGATCCGGACGAACTCCTTTTTCTTCCATCTTTGAAAAAAGAGAAAGTCCCCGTAGCTCAGGGGATAGAGCAACGGTTTCCTAAACCGTAGGTCGCGCGTTCGAATCGCGCCGGGGATATCGCCCCTCGTTTCCCGCCCTCTCCGGTTCTTCGCCGGAGAGGGCTTTTTATATGTTTTCAGTGTGGAACACTAAACGCTGTATGAATGTGGATCGGCTACGCAAAACGGACTTGAAACGGGCGGAACAGGCTGCCGAACTGGCGACAGGGGGCCGGGGACAAAAAAATTTGCGAAAGATTCTTGACACTACCTGCCCCCTTCTCTTTTCGGGAAACTTATCCTCAGAACATGTCCAGATCCACGGCCAGATCTGCCGAGGCAAACTCGGTAAATATCACCTCTGCCGCGAGGGGCGCCGGATATTGAAGTCCTTCCTCCTCAGGATCCATGAGCCAGTTGCTTGAAAGGAAAACACGGTCAGCACTGCCGATATCGCCGTCACCGTTGATGTCGCCGTAGTCCCGGTATCCTTCTTCCCACTCTTCTGTAAGCCATGACTGCGCCAAGAGGGTTCGGTCGCCGCCTGAAATGTCGCCATCGCCGTTGATGTCCATCGGGCAGACCTTGAACACTTTAACCGCGCTCCAGTCGGAATCGGTATAGGAAACCCCATCACCCAAAGCGCGGACGCGGTATTTTACGTCCTGGCCGTAAATAAGCCCAGTAACAACCGCAACCGGATCGCTTACCGAAACGGTCGTCCAGGGGCTTCCATCGGCAGAATACTGCAGTTCATAGCCTGAAACGTTGTCGAACGCGTTCCACCGGATTTGATGTCGATTTGCGCCGTAAGAAACATAGACCCCCTTATTCCCGGTCAGGATTGTCGGCGCGGCAAGCTGTTCGGGTCCGTTCCCCTGATATTCATACGCACCCAAGTCGACGATGCCGCCCGCAATGCGCGGGTTCCCCGCCAGGTCGGTTTCGGCGGTCACAAAATCGTTGTTCCCGGCGTTAATCGCCTGGGAACCGGCGGCAAGTGTGTAGTCTCCGTTTTCGGCGTCGGTGAAGAGAGGCAGATTCGGGTCGTATTCAAGGCAGTTTTCCGATTCCGTCCAGTCGGTATAGGAGGAAAGCGTATTGCAGGCGCGGAGAACGGCGGAGAGAGAGTTTTTGTATATTTCATTTCCATCGTTGGCCGCTGTGTTCCGGGCGATGACGGAGTTGCGGATACTGATATCGCTCGGTGAAAGGGAAAGGGTAAAAATTCCTCCGCCGTATCTGGCCGCGCTATTCCCCGAAACGGTACAGTTCGTAAGTGTCAGCGTACCGGAGGAGTGATAAATTCCTCCGCCGGAGTCCGCGCTGTTTCCCGCGATCTTCGAGTCCGTGACCGTCACAGTGCCCTGGTTTTGATAAATCCCGCAGTTCTGGTTTCCCGTAATAACTGTATCCGTAACGGTCAGCGTGCCGGAGTTGAAGATCCCCCCGCCATATCCTTCTGTGGTATTCCCAGACACGATGCAGTTCGTGACCGTCAGCGTACCGCGGTTGCAGATCCCGGCGCCGAGTGAACGGGAACCGCTTAAATGATTCCCCGTCACGGTACAGCCCTCCAGCGTCACCGTGCCGGAGGCGACGTAAATCCCCCCGCCGTCATTCGCAATGCTGCCGCCGGTAATCGTCAGTCCTTTCAGAACGGTCGGTTCGCTGTCCGTGCCGCCGTAGACATAGAAGACGCGGCTGATTCCGTTGGCGTCAATCGTGATTCCGCCGGGCAGGTCGGACGCGTCGACGGTCACCCCTTTTTGAACCGCAAAGTACGGAAGTGTGAGGCTCATCTCCGACATGGTGATCGTTCCTCCCGAAAGTTCCGGAACGAAGCGGACCGTATCCCCGCTCTGCGCCCGGGCAAGCGCGTCTCTCAGGGAAAGAACGTCACCTTCGAACGTGTCCTCGGCGGTTGCCACCCACCAGGTTGTCGATTCGGTAGGTGCGGGAGGCGTCGCCGTCTGTTCAGTCCCGCCCGCCATCACGGCCAGAAGGGTTCGTTCTTCGAGGTTTTCGACGCGGAGTTTTGAAAATCGGGGGGATTTTTTCATCATTTGATCTCCGGAAAGGATTGTTTTGGACGCAACAGCTGACATTATACCAGCATACCCTATAATCGTTCAAGATATTTCCCCTTTCTCCGCCAATTTCCCCCTGCCATTTCATAGCGTGTGAATGGTGTTACACAAGGCGCGATCAATGGGCGGCTGCCACGATGGAAATCGGTTTCGGCGCAAGCGGATCCAGCGTCCTGTGGTCCTACTCAGAAAAGCTCAGAAAAGGCTGTTGAAACCGGGGGCAAATGACGACATCAACATCGTTTAAACCCCTGAAAATAAGAATTCTCCCGGCTTAAGCCTGGGCTACATAAGCCGCAGGCCGCGCGTTCGAATCGCGCCGGGGATATCGCCCCTCATTTTCTGCCCTCTCCGGTTCTTCGCCGGAGAGGGCTTTTTTAGGGGGGAATTAGGGGAATTGTTTCCCCGAACTTGATCCCTTTAACCGGGTGTGTCCGCGGTCAGCCGATCGCTTCTTTTCCCCGTTCGCCGGTTCGGATCCGGATACATTCGAGCAGATCGACGACGAAAATTTTTCCGTCCCCGATATGGCCCGACCGCGCGACCCGGATCAGGGTGTCGATCGTCCGGTCAAGATAATCGTCGTTGACGGCAATCTCGAGCCGGACCTTTTTCAGAAGGTTGACCTCGGAAACGACGCCGCGGTACTGCTCGGTGTATCCCAGCTGATGGCCGCAGCCCAGCGCGTTGACCACCGAGAGCTTGGCAATGTTCTCTTTCAGAAGCGCCTGCTTGACATCGTTGAGCGTCTCGGGCTGAATATAGGCAATGATCAATTTCATGATGTTTTCTCCTCTGTTGGATTGTTGACGGTTTTGCGGGATCTCTTTCCCCCGGATGATTTCGGGGGAAAGAGGTGCGGGGGCTGTCAGACGGTTGTCCAGGTGTCGAAGTTCGGATACCCCTGCATTCCGTGTTCCTCAATGTCGAGCCCGCGCAATTCTTCGTGGCGGGTTACGCGGAGTCCGACCGTTGCGCGGATGATTTGGAACATGACAAAACCGATCCCGAGTGCCCAGGCGAACGCGGTTCCCGCCCCGATCAGCTGGGTGATCAGAAGCTTCGTGCCGCCTCCGTAGAACAGCCCGGTTCCGTCGGCCGCGAAAAGGCCGACGCAAATCGTGCCGAACGTTCCGCAGACCGCGTGTACACTGACAGCGCCGACGGGATCGTCGATTTTGAGAACGCGGTCAATGAAAAGGAGCGCGGCGATGACCAGGCATCCCGCCATTCCGCCGATCAGGATCGAACCGAGCGGCGAGACCACATCGCACCCTGCGGTGATCGCAACCAGACCGGCCAGAATGCCGTTCAATGTCATCGTGGCGTCACACGATCCGTAAATGACCGAAGCGAGTACCATTGCCGCAACCGCGCCGGCGGCCGCCGCCAGGTTGGTCGTTACCGCGATGTAGCCGATCTGCGGCGTTACGCTCAGTGTGCTTCCCGGGTTAAAGCCGAACCACCCGAACCAGAGGAACAGAACGCCGAGCGCCCCCAGAAGAATGTTGTGTCCGGGAATAGCGTTCACACGCCCGTCGGCGGAGTATTTCCCGACACGCGGGCCGAGTGTGACCGCGCCCGCCAGCGCAAGCCATCCCCCCACGCTGTGAACGACCGTCGAGCCGGCGAAGTCGTGGAATCCGAGTTTGGCCAGCCAGCCGCCGCCCCAGGTCCACGCGCCGAAAATCGGGTAGATGACAGCCGAAATCACGAGGCTGTATATAAGGTAACTGGTAAACTTCGTCCGTTCGGCCATTGCGCCCGAGACGATGGTCGCCGCCGTCGCACAAAAGACCGTCTGGAACAGGAAGAAGGTCCAGCCGAGTTCCGCATTGACCGAAGAAACATCGGACGAGGTCGGAAGAAAATAGCGGGTTCCGCAGAATCCGCAGCGGTCGAGCCCCCACATCAGACCGAATCCGACCGCAAAGAAGGCGATCGACCCGACCGCGAAATCCATGATGTTCTTCATCGCGATATTGACCACGTTTTTGGAACGGGTAAATCCGGCTTCGACGAGCATAAAGCCGAGCTGCATAAAGAAGACGAGAAACGATGCGAGGATGACCCAGAGAATGTTCAGGTTCTCGGTCCAGGCCGCGATGCTCCCTGCCGCCGGTCCGGCCGGCTCCTGTTCCGCCCCTTGCGCGGTATCTTCACCGGCAGCGGCTGCGGAAGCTGCCGCCTGTTCCGAATACGGATTCTCTCCCCCTTCTGCGGTCCGGTTGGCTTCTTTGACGAAGACCGCCGTCAGGTAAAAGAAGAAACAGAGCACCAACACCAAAAATACCTGCCAAATCTTCATTCTTTCTTCTCCTTTCCGGGTTAAAGACTGGAAGAACCGCGGCTTCCCTGCCGGCTGTTCGGTAACGGTCCTTCTGCCGGGGTTTGTGCAAACCGCGTTCCAATCTTTTCGAATGGGAAGAATCTCAGAAAAATTTTTCTTTTCTTGTGAAAAGTCCCTTAAAAACAGGAACCTGAAGCGATGAACATTTTTGAAAAGCGACAAAAAACCGAACCGCTGTTTCTCTCTCATTTCCGGAAAGAAAGTACATTTTTGTAATAACACGGAGCAAAAAGCCAATTTTGTAAAAGAAAGTGTTTTCCCCGTCGGGAATGTATTGCCGGCCGCGGGGGACCGGCAAACACGGCGTTCCTTTTCATTCGGTCCGCACGCGCTGATGGTACTCTTGAAGCGAACGGACGATTTTTCCTTCCTCCGGCGTTTTCAGTCCGCGCACCGCGATTTCGAGCGCCGAAAGGGTCGTCGTGATCGGGATCCCCTTCATGAGAGCGGCGGCCCGCATCCGGATCTCGTCCACTTTCGAGACGGCGCCGGGGTTCGGAGTGTTGACGATCCACTGGATCTTTTCCTCTTCCAGCAGATCGAGAATGTTCGGCCGGCCGTCATGGATCTTAAAGACGGCCTGGCATTGCAGGCCGCTGTTGTACAGTTCGGCTCCGGTTCCCTGCGTCGCGTAGATCTGAAAACCAAGCTGTTCGAGTTCCCGGACCAGAGGGAGCGCGTCTTTTTTGTCGGCGTCGCGCAGCGAAACAAAGACCCCTCCCTTTTGGGGGATCATGTTCCCCGCGGCTTCCTGGCTTTTCAGATACGCGTGTGTGTCGGAAAACTCGATGCTCATCACCTCGCCGGTCGATTTCATCTCCGGCGAGAGGACAATGTCGGTTCCCGGGAACTTCGCGAACGGAAAGACCGCCTCTTTAAACGTGACATAGGGAATCCGGACCTCCCCGCTGAGTCCGACCTCGCGCAGCGAACGGCCCGCCATGCAGAGCGCCGCCTTTTTCGCCAGCGGAATCCCGGTCGATTTGCTGACGAACGGCACCGTGCGCGAAGCCCGCGGGTTGACCTCGATCATGTAGACGGTGTCGTTCTGGATCGCG
Organism: Thermoguttaceae bacterium; assembly: GCA_017405595.1. Lineage (GTDB taxonomy): Bacteria > Planctomycetota > Planctomycetia > Pirellulales > Thermoguttaceae > RUG695. Next base: position 318,222 of record JAFRAC010000007.1, read on the forward strand.
AACTGAATGTTCATCAGCCCGCAGACCCGCAGCGAACGCGCCAGTTCCCGTGTGTAGCGGCGGATCGTCTCGATGACTTTTGGACTCAGAGAACGGGGCGGAATCGAACAGGCGGAATCGCCGGAATGGATTCCCGCCAGCTCGACATGTTCCATAATCGCCCCGATCACGGTCTCGCTACCGTCCGAAACCGCGTCGACATCCACTTCGACGGCGTGTTCCAAAAAGCGGTCGATCAGAATCGGACGCCCTTCGGAGACTTTTTCCGCCTCCTCAAAATATTTTCGGAGATACTTTTCGTTATAGACGATCACCATGGCCCGTCCCCCGAGAACAAAGCTCGGGCGGACCAGAACCGGAAAGCCGATCCGCTGCGTGATCGCCATGGCCTCTTCGATGGTATGGGCGATCCCCGATTCGGGCTGCGCGATTCCGATCTTCTGCATGAGGGCGCGGAACAGGTCGCGGTCCTCGGCCGCGTCGATATCGCGGGGCGAAGTGCCGAGGATCGGAACACCGGCTTCGGCGAGCGCGTCGGCAAGGTTCAGCGGTGTCTGGCCCCCGAACTGGAGAATTACGCCGTCCGGCTTTTCCCGCTCGCAGATATCGAGGACATTTTCAAAGGTCAGCGGCTCGAAATAGAGTTTGTCGCTGGTATCGTAGTCGGTCGAAACGGTCTCGGGGTTGCAGTTGACCATGATCACTTCGTCCCCCGCCTGGCGCAATGCGAACGCCGCGTGGACGCAGCAGTAGTCGAACTCGATCCCCTGACCGATCCGGTTCGGGCCGCCTCCCAGCACCATCATTTTCCGTTTTCCTTCGGCGCAGCGGGATACCGGCTCGTCGTATTCCCCGTTATAAGTCGAGTAGTAGTAAGGGGTCAGCGCCGCGAACTCTCCGGCGCACGTATCGACGGTGCCGTAGACGGGAGTGATCCCTTGTTCCCGGCGCCAGGCGCGCAGCTGCCCTTCGGTCATATGGAGCAGATGGGCGAGCTGCCGGTCCGAAAAGCCGTCCTCTTTCGCATCGCGGATCGAATCGGGGGAAAGGGTGATCGCCGAAGCCGACCCGGCCAGTTCCGCCATTTTCCGGAGGAAATAGAGGTCGATCTGCGTCCAGTTGTGTATCTCTTCGGGCGTTTTGCCGCGGCGGAACGCCTCGTGGATCACGAAGTACCGCTCGGCATTCGGACGGCGGATCTCCTGCTCGATCTTCTCGTCGCTCCACGAGGCCAGCCGGTCGTTCCACGCGTCGGCGCCGAATCCGTCGTGTCCGGTATCGAGGCTCCGCAGGGCTTTCTGGAAAGATTCCTTAAAGGTGCGGCCGATCGCCATCGCCTCGCCGACCGATTTCATTTGTGTTCCGAGGGTTGAATCGGCGGCGGGGAACTTTTCAAACGTGAACCGCGGGACTTTTGTGACGATGTAGTCGAGCGCCGGTTCGAAACAGGCGGGAGTCGTTTCGGTAATATCGTTTCGGAGCTCGTCGAGTGTATAGCCGACCGCAAGAAGCGCGGCGATTTTCGCGATGGGAAAACCGGTCGCCTTGCTCGCCAGAGCGCTGCTGCGCGAAACGCGGGGGTTCATTTCGATAATGACGCGCCGGCCCGTTTCCGGGTCGACCGCCCACTGGACATTCGAGCCGCCGGTCTCGACGCCGATCGCGTCCATCACACGAAGGCTGTCGTCGCGCATCGCCTGATATTCGCGGTCGCTGAGCGTCTGCGCCGGGGCGACGGTGACCGAGTCGCCGGTATGGATTCCCATCGGGTCGATATTTTCGATCGAGCAGACGATTGCCGAGCGGTTCTGCCGGTCCCGGATAACTTCCAGCTCGAACTCTTTCCATCCCAGGAGCGACTCTTCTACAAGGACTTCGCGGTTGAGGCTGGCATCGAGCCCGCGCCGCAGGATCGTCTTAAACTCTTCCTCGTTGTGCGCGATTCCCCCGCCGCTCCCCCCCAGGGTGAAACCGGGACGGAGTATCAGCGGCCAGCGCCCGATCTTTTCCGCCGCGGCAAGTCCCGATTCCTCGGAGTGGACCGAAAAGGAAAGAGGGACTTCGATTCCCAGCCCTTTCATGGCGGTCTTAAACTGGTCGCGGTCCTCGGCGCGCCGGATGGCTTCGGCTTTCACGCCGATCAGCTCAACGTGAAACCGGCGCAGCACGCCTTCGTCTTCGAGACGGAGCGCCAGGTTGAGGGCGGTCTGGCCGCCGAGCGTCGGCAAAAGCGCGTCGGGGCATTCGCGGCGGATGATTTCGGCGAGTGTATCGAACGTCATCGGCTCGATGTAGGTCCGGTCCGCGAATTCCGGATCGGTCATGATCGTTGCCGGATTGCTGTTGACCAGGGCAATCTCGTAACCTTCCGCCCGAAGAGCTTTGCAGGCCTGAACGCCGGAGTAGTCGAATTCACACCCCTGGCCGATCAGGATCGGCCCGGCGCCGACCAGCATGATTTTCCTGATATCTTTTCGGGCAGGCATTTTATTCGTTTTACTCCGTTCTGTTGATATCGGCTGTTAAAACATTTCCCGGAAACGGCGGAACAGGTTCGCGGCATCGTGGGGGCCGGGCGCCGCTTCGGGATGGAACTGAACCGAAAACGCCCGCGCTTTCTGATGGCGGATCCCTTCGACCGTTCCGTCGTTCAGATTGACGTGCGTCAGTTCCAGTTCGGGGGGGAGGGAATCTTTGACGACCGCGAAATTGTGGTTTTGGCTGGTGATGGCGACGGTATCGTCAAGCAGATTTTTGACCGGATGATTGCAGCCGTGATGGCCGAATTTGAGGCGTCCCGTTTGGGCGCCGCACGCCGTCGCCAGGATCTGATGGCCGAGACAGATCCCCATGATCGGAAGCTTTCCGAGAAGGGAACGAACGGTTTCGATCCCCCCGCGCACCCCTGCGGGGTCTCCCGGTCCGTTCGAGAGAAAAAGGCCGTCCGGTTTCAGGGCGAGGATCTCCCCGGCGTTTGTCCCCGAGGGAACCACCCGGATCCGGAATCCGGCAGCGGAGAGGGAGCGGAGAATCGACCGCTTGATCCCGAAATCGAACGCGGCGAGCAGCGGCGCTTCTTTATCGAAAAACATCGCGGTTTCTTCTTTTCTTTCGGGTTCACGGGGGAAAGAAGAGCGGGCTTCCCAATAGGAGCCGTTGGGGTCCGTGACCCGGGATGTCATGTCGATGCCGTCGAGCCCCGCAAACTGCCTTGCGCGGGCGACGCCCTCTTCGGGCGTGACCGGCTCGTCTCCGGCATGGAGAAAAGAACGCTGGCTTCCGGTCCGGCGGAGATGAAGAACCAGCGCGCGTGTATCAACATCGGAAAGGGCCGGTTTGCCGAACCGGCATAAAAGTTCCCGGAACGATTCCCGGCTTCGCCAGTTCGACGGCTCGTTCATCCGGCGGACGATCAGCCCGCTCAGGAACAGGCTTCGCGATTCCATGTCGAGCGGGGTGCATCCGTAGTTGCCGATTTCCGGGGCGCTGAGTACAACGGTCTGGCCGGCGTAAGACGGATCGCTGACGATCTCCTGGTAGCCGGTATGCCCCGTATTGAAAACCGCCTCGCCCAGGGCGTCGCACGGCGCGCCGCACGGCACGCCGTAGAAAACGCTCCCGTCGGCCAGGGCCAGAAAATGTTTCCGCTTCATCTGCTGATTCGTTTCAAAGACAATACATCCCTCATCCGTTTTTCCCGCAAGCAAACGACCGGATGAAAGGGCCTCCCTACCCTTTCACCGCATCGCAGGTTTAGTTGTAGATGAAGAGCATCTCACGGTATTTCGGCAGCGGCCAGGCATCGTCGCTGACAACCTTTTCGGCGCGGTCGACGATCGCCCGGACGATCCGCATATTTTCGAGAATGTCCTCGTGCTGCTTGCCGAGCGCCTCTTCCAGATCCTTGCAGGCGCGTGTCAGCTCATCGACCAGGCTGCCGAGCTCGGCGGCCACCGAACGGGTTCCTTCCGCGCCTTCGGTGAGCCCGGCCGTTTTCATCCGCGTCAGAATGCTCAGCGCGCTGTCATACTCGCGCAGAATGATCGGCAGGATGATATTCTGCGCCATCTCCAGCGCGATTCCTCCTTCGATCCGGATCCGGGAATGATATTCCTCCAAAAACACCTCGAACCGGGAAGAGAGTTCCGTGTGGGTGAAAACGCCGTAACGCTCGAACAGTTCCTGGTTCTCCTCTTTCAGGAGGGTGCGCAGCGCGTCCATCGACTTCTGAAGGATGGGAAGGCCTCTCTTTTTCGCCTCTTCGACCCATTCCGGCGAATAGTTGTTTCCGTTAAAGACGATCCGCTTGTGGTCGTGCAGGATGCGGGCAAGGATGTCCTCCAGTCCGCTGTGAAAGCTTTCCGAATCGCCGGGAGACAGTTTTTCAAGCTGTTCCGAGATGAAGTCGAGCGACTCGGCGACAATGGTGTTCATCGTCATGTTGAACCCGGCGCATGACTGGCTTGAACCGCAGGCGCGGAATTCGAATTTGTTCCCCGTGAAGGCGAACGGACTGGTGCGGTTGCGGTCGGTCGAATCTTTGGGCAGCAGGGGAAGAACTTCGCCGCCGAGACGGATGACTTCCTGCTTCTGATTCATCGGTCCGCCTTCGGAGGTCTTCTGGCCGATCTGTTCCAGAATTGCGGTCAGCTGCTCTCCGAGGAAGATCGAGATGATCGACGGCGGCGCTTCGTTCCCCCCCAGCCGGTGCTTGTTCCCCGCGCTGACGGTTGACGCGCGCAGAATGTCGCTGTGCAGATCGACCGCGCGGATAATGGCGGTCAGCACCGTAAGGAAGACGGCGTTCTGCTGCGGGTCGTCTCCCGGTTCCAGAAGGTTCCGGCCTCCGTAGGAGAGCGCCCAGTTATTGTGTTTCCCCGAACCGTTGATTCCGGCGAACGGCTTTTCGTGGAGAAGGCAGACCATTCCGTGGCGCAGCGCGACCCGGCGCAGGACATCCATCGTCAGCATATTGTGATCGACGGCCAGATTCAATTCCTCGAAAATCGGCGCGACTTCGAACTGAGCGGGGGCGACTTCGTTATGCCGCGTTTTTGCGGGGATTCCCAGCCGCCAGAGCTCCTGGTCCAGGTCGGTCATGAACGCCAGAATCCGGGGGCGGATGCTTCCGAAGTAGTGGTCTTCGAGCTGCTGATGGCGCGGGGGAGCCGACCCGAAAAGAGTCCGCCCGGTCTGAACCAGGTCGGGCCGGTGAAGATAGAAGTTCCGGTCGACCAAAAAGTATTCCTGTTCGGCGCCGAGCGTAACACAGACAGCTTCCTCGCCGCAGCCGAACGCCTTCATGAGCCGTTTCACGCTCTTTTCCAGAGCGCTGATCGAGCGGAGCAGGGGGGTCTTCTTGTCGAGAACGTCGCCGGTGTAGGAGCAGAAGATGGTCGGAATGCAGAGCGTCGCTCCGTTCTGATGCCGGCGGATAAACGCCGGGCTTGTCGGATCCCACGCCGTATAGCCGCGCGCTTCGAAGGTGCAGCGCAGTCCGCCGGAGGGAAGGCTCGACGCATCGGGTTCCCCCTTAATCAGGTTCTTCCCCGAAAAGGTCATCAGCGCTTCCCCTGTCGGGGAGATGTCCAAAAAGGCGTCATGCTTCTCGGCGGTTCCCCCGGTCAGCGGCTGAAACCAATGGGTGAAGTGGGTCGCTCCCAGACTGATCGCCCATTCTTTCATCGCGTTGGCGACATCGTCGGCGATGGAAGGGTCGAGCGGCTGGCGGTCGCGGATCGTGGCCAGAAGCTTATCGGCGACCTTTTTCGGAAGATACTGCTTGATCGCGGCCTCGTTGAAGACGTATTTTCCGTATTCCTCGGGCTGCCGGAACTGCTCGATGCTCTGAAGTTTTTCAGAGTATTCCGCAATTTTTTCGATCGCATAGTCTCGGCTGCAATTCCCCATTGGAGTTCCTTTCTAGCGTTGGATGGTGAACGGAAAGAGGGCGTTTCACAAACCGCCCCTTAGGAATTTTGCAATTCCTGTGCCAAAGCGCTTTTGCTCTCTTTTGCGACCGGCAAAACGAGTCCCGAAAGATTCCGGGCCCGTAAAATAGGTTCTTCTTTCTTCGAAAACCGATCAAGACCGAAAAAGAGCGGTGCGTTTTAGGAGAACAATTTTGTTCAATCGGGGAAAATCTCATTACAATTTTGTAACGACTTTCGGGCGGAACGTTCCCGCTTCCAATGGGGAAATATTGGGATCCGTCATTTCTTTTTCCATCGTTTACCCCCCCTTTCCGAAGAGTGCGCCGGAAAAGATTTGCCGGAGAGCCGGTTGTTTTTTCGGGGGTTTTCGGCTGTCCGGTTTGCTTTGCCCCTCCCGGAAAGGAAAACCCGCGGGCAGAGCGGCCGGGGGCGGGAATGCCGAAGAGATCCTTCCCGCGAAAAAAATGTTCCCGATTTTTTTGCCATTGGAATTTGATTTGCAGTAAAAAACTTCCAGTCGATTTTACGATTTTTGCGCGGGACCTGAAAATTGCCCGTTCTTTCCGATTCCGGTCGAAAGAAGAATTTCTCCCTCTTGCGCAGATACGGGAAAAGAGAATTCCTAAGGAGTCATCAATGAATTCCAGCCAAAATGTCCCCAATCCCTGCCGCCGGTCGGGCGACCCGGCAATCCCCCAGGAGAGAGGTCTTTACAATTTTGAAAATGAACACGATGCGTGCGGAGTCGGTCTGATCGCCAACATCAACGCGAAGTCGGAACATCGTATCGTCGAGAAGGGAATCTCCATCTTGAAGCGCCTGATGCACCGGGGGGCGGCGGGGAACGATCCGCTGACCGGCGACGGCGCCGGAATCCTGACGCTTCTTCCCGACCGTTTTTTCCGGCGTGTTCTCGATTTTGAACTCCCGGAACCCGGCCGTTACGCCGTCGCGATGGTTTTCAACGGTGTCGGTTCCGAAGAGAAGATCGATGAGATTATCCGGTCCGAAGGGGGGGAAGTTCTCGGCCGGCGTACGGTTCCCACCTTTCCGGAGTATATCGGCGAGGCGGCCCGCCGCCACATGCCGGTGATCCGCCAATGGTTTGTCGGCAGGACGCATTTCGGGTCCGAAGAAGAGTTCGAGCGGAAAGTCTTCGTCATGCGCCGGCTCATTGAAAAGAGCCTGTCCGACATTTACCTGCCGAGTTTTTCATCGAGAACCATTGTCTATAAAGGCCTTCTTCTGGCCGACCAGATCGACCGCTTCTACTCCGATCTGAGCGATCCGGATTTTGAAAGCCCGCTGGCGATCGTCCACCAGCGTTACTCGACAAACACATTTCCGACATGGACGCTGGCGCACCCGTTCCGCATGATCGCCCATAACGGGGAAATCAACACCCTCCGCGGCAACCTGAATCAGAACCGCGGCCGCGAACCCTTTTTCAGCTCTCCCCTCTTCGGCGAAGACCTGGCCAAAATCCTTCCTCTCATCGACGAGACGCAGAGCGACTCGGCGTGTCTCGACAATATGGTCGAACTCCTCACGGCGGGGGGGCGTTCCCTGCCGCACGTGATGATGATGCTCATCCCCCAGGCATGGGGGCCGGACTATCACCTGGGAAGAGATGTCCGGGGTTTCTTCGACTATCATTCCGTGCAGACCGAACCGTGGGACGGTCCGGCGGCGATCGCCTTTACCGACGGGCGGGGCGTCGGCGCCATCCTCGACCGGAACGGGCTTCGGCCCGCCCGTTACACACTGGCCTCGGACGGCCTGTTTGTCCTCGCCTCCGAAGCGGGCGTGATCGACATCCCGCCGGAAGAGGTGGTGAAGAAGGGGCGCCTCCGTTCCGGCGAAATCATCTGGGCGGATCTCGGGAAGAAGCGCCTGGTTACCGACGCGGAAATCAAGAATACCGTGGCCCGGCAGAAGCCTTACCGCCGCTGGAGCGAAGAGAACCGCATCAACATTCACGGCCTGTTCGACTCGATTTCCCCGTCGGCGGTTCCGAAAAACCTGACGGAACGGCAGCGCTTTTTCGGCTGGAGCGAAGAGGAGATCGAACTGCTTCTCACGCCGATGGCCCGCGACGGGAAAGAGCCGATCGGCTCGATGGGAAACGATGCGGCGCTGGCGGTTCTTTCGGAAAAGCCGCAATCCCTTTTCGGCTACTTTAAGCAGATGTTCGCCCAGGTGACAAACCCGCCGATCGACCCGATCCGCGAACGGCTTGTGATGAGCCTGACCACCTATATCGGGAACGGGGGGAATCTGCTCGCCGACGACGCGCAGTGCCGGCCCATCATCCGTCTTCCCCGCCCGATCCTGACCGAAGAGGATCTCCGGCGCCTGGCCTCTGTCCATCAGAAAGGGCTGTCGACCGCCAAGCTCTCTTTGGGCTGGACCGGCAGCCTGGACAAGGCGGTCCGGCAGCTCCAGGAGGATGCGGTGCAGCAGGTCCGTGACGGCCATCAAATCCTCATTCTTTCGGACCGCGGCCTTGCGCCCGATCAGATGCCCATCCCCTCGCTCCTTGCCGCCTCGGCGGTGAACACCGCGCTTTCCGAAGCCGGACTCCGCCCGCCGGTGGGGCTGATCATCGAGTCGGGGGAAATCCGGGAAGTCGCCCATTTCGCGCTTCTGCTCGGTTTCGGCGCAACCGCCATCTCCCCCTATCTGGCGCTGGAGACCGTCTCGCAGCTCGCCGAGTCGGGACGCGTTCCTCCCTCTCCGGCGCAGGCCGCGGAAAATTACATTGCCGCCGTCGACAAGGGGCTACTGAAAATTATGTCGAAGATGGGCATTTCGACACTTCGGAGTTACCGGGGCGCCCGGATCTTCGAAGCCGTCGGTCTCGACTCTTCGCTGATCGACCGCTATTTCCCGAACACGCGTTCGCGTATCGGCGGCATCACCATCGACGATCTGGAAGAAGAAATCCGGCGTCAATTCCAGCGGTATCTTTCGGGAAAGACGGAACTTCCCGTTCTTCCGGCCGGAGGCCAATACCGGTACCGGAAAGAGGGGGAGAATCACCTCTGGACCCCGGAGACGATCCGCCTTCTGCGCGAAGCGGTCCAGAACAACGACCCGGAAAAATATCAGCAATACGCCGGCCTGATCAACAACCAGGCGGGCCGGCTGTGTACCCTGCGCGGCCTTTTCGATTTCGCCGAATGCCGTCCCGTTCCGATCGACGAGGTGGAACCGGTCGAGAACATTCTGCGGCGGTTTGTGTCGGGCGCGATGAGTCTCGGTTCGCTGAGTCCGGAAGCCCACGAGGCGATCGCCATTGCGATGAACTCGCTGGGCGGACGGAGCAACTGCGGGGAAGGGGGCGAAGATCCGAGACGGAGCGTTCCGGGCCCCAACGGCGAGGTCCGCAGCAGCCAGATCCGCCAGGTGGCCAGCGGCAGGTTTGGGGTGACCATCGACTACCTTGCCGAAGCCAAAGAGATTCAGATCAAGATGGCGCAGGGCGCGAAGCCCGGGGAAGGCGGCCAGCTCCCCGGATACAAGGTCGACGAAAGTATTGCGCGTGTGCGCCATTCGACGCCTTTTGTCACACTGATCTCTCCGCCGCCGCACCACGACATTTACTCGATCGAAGACCTGGCGCAGCTGATCTTTGACCTGAAAAACGCCAACCGCGACGCGGCGGTTTCGGTCAAGCTGGTTTCCGAGTCCGGTGTCGGCACCATTGCCGCGGGGGTCGCGAAGGGGCATGCCGATCTGGTTTTGATCAGCGGCCACGACGGCGGAACCGGCGCGTCGCCCCTGACGAGTATCAAGCACGCGGGGCTTCCCTGGGAACTGGGCCTTGCCGAAACACAGCAGACGCTTGTATTAAACGGCCTGCGCGACCGTGTCCGTCTTCAGGTCGACGGACAGCTCAAGACGGGGCGGGATGTCATCATTGCCGCGCTGCTCGGCGCCGAAGAGTTCGGATTCGCCACAACGCTTTTGGTCTGTCTCGGCTGCGTGATGATCCGCAAGTGCCACGAGAACTGCTGCCCCGCCGGGGTCGCGACCCAGGACCCCGAACTGCGGAAACGGTTCCGCGGCAAGCCGGAATACATCGTTCATTTCCTCCGTTTCATCGCCCAGGAAGTCCGTGAATATCTCGCGCAGCTCGGACTGCGGTCCATCGACGAAGCGGTCGGCCGCGCGGATCTGCTGCAGGTGAAGGACGCGATTGACTTTTACAAGGCGCAGCGGCTCGATTTCTCCAAAATCCTTACCCCCGTGCTCGAAGGAAAGACGCGTTTCGGAGGCCGGAGAGAGGAGCTGACCACCTTCGACGACGAGTTTGTGCTGCCGCACCTCGCCGATACGCTCCAGCGGGGAGAACCGGCCTGGCTGACCCTTCCGATCCAAAACGTTCATCGGACCGTCGGGACCCGGCTTTCTTCGCTCATCTCCCGGAAGTTCGGGCCGGCCGGTTTGCCCGACGATACCGTCCAGCTCTATCTGCACGGGGTCGCCGGTCAGAGTTTCGGCGCGTTTCTCGCCCATGGTGTTACACTGGTTCTGGAAGGAGAGGTGAACGATTATCTCGGAAAAGGGCTGTCGGGAGGGCGGATCATTGTCCGGCCCCCGATCGGCAGCCGCTTTAACGCGAGCGAAAACGTGATCGCGGGAAACGTCATCGGATACGGCGGAACTTCCGGAGAGATTTTCCTGAACGGCCAGGCCGGAGAGCGGTTCGCCATCCGCAACAGCGGCATTACCGCCGTTGTCGAGGGGATCGGCGACCACGGCTGCGAGTATATGACGGGGGGGCGGGTCGTCGTTCTCGGGCCGACCGGAGTCAATTTCGCGGCGGGGATGACCGGCGGAATCGCGTATGTCTACGACCAGATCGGGGATTTTGATCTCCGGTGCAATGTCAGTACGGTCGACCTCGACATGGTCGGGGAAGGTTCCGAGGAAGAGGAGGAGATTCTCACGCTCCTCAATCGGCACGTGAAGGCGACCGGAAGCCCGCTGGCGCAGCGCCTTCTTGCCGAATGGGCCAGCGAGCGGAACCGGTTCGTCAGGGTCGTTCCGATCGAGTACCGCCGGTATCTCGCCAGCCGGAACGGCGGGGCGGTTCCCCGGTAACGGGATCCCCCTTTCGGGGGGAATCGGAGTGTAGAGTGTGTAAACAGCATTTGATCTGAATCCTATGGAATAGCAGGTAAAACAATGACGGTTCTTAAAGATGATTCTTCTAAAGCTTTCCTGGAAATCGCGCGTCCGGCATCGTTCTATCGTCCGGCGGAAGAACGGCTTCACGACTGGAAGGAAGTTGAAGCGCTCCCCGATCCCGAGATTCTCCACGAGCAGACGCTCCGCTGCATGAACTGCGGCATTCCCTACTGCCACGGTTACGGGTGTCCCCTCGAAAACGCGATCCCCGATTTTAACCGTGAGGTGCGCTGCGGCGACTGGCGCAGCGCCTGGGAAATCCTGGCGCAGACGAGCCCGTTCCCGGAGTTTACGAGCCGTGTCTGTCCGGCGCTCTGCGAAGGAAGCTGTTCCGCGGGGGCCGAATACGGGTCGGTCACGATCCGCCAGATCGAAAAGACCATCATCGAAACGGCGTTTGCCAACGGATGGGTTACCCCCGATACGCCGAAACGGACCGGGAAACGTGTTGCAATTGTCGGTTCCGGACCGGCGGGACTCGCCGCCGCGCAGGCACTCAACCGGCAGGGGCATGAAGTCACCGTTTTCGAGAAGGAGAAATCGCCCGGCGGGCTTCTCCGCTACGGCATTCCGGAGTTCAAGCTGGAAAAACGGATCGTGAACCGGCGTGTCCGGCTGATGGAAGTTTCGGGAATCGAGTTCCTCTGCGCGACGCGGGTCGGCAGGGATATTTCGCCCGATTACCTTTTACGCAAATACGACGCCCTTCTGATTGCCACCGGAACGCCGACTCCGCGCGACCTCGATATTCCGGGCCGCAGCCTGCCGGGCATTCATTTCGCGCTCGAGCTGCTCGGCGGCCAGAACCGCCTGCTCGGGCATGAAACCGATCTCCTGCCGGTCAGCGCCAAGGGGAAACGCGTTGTCATCATCGGCGGGGGCGATACCGGAAGCGACTGTCTGGGAACCGCGCTGCGTCAGGGCGCGATTTCGGTCGAGCAGATTGAAATTATGCCCAAACCGCCTGTCGAGCGTTCTCCTTCGACGCCGTGGCCCGAATGGCCCTACATGCTCAGAACCTCGTCGAGTCATATCGAGGGGGGGAGCCGCCGCTGGTCGATTCTGAGCAAGCAGTTTCTGGGAAACAAGGAGGATGGGCGCGAGCGGGTCGCGGGAATCGAAGTCTATCCGGTCGAGTGGAGTTTCGATGAACGGGGAAAACCGCTCCGTTTCGTTCCCAAAAGCGACAATCCGGAAATCATCCCCTGCGACTTGGTCCTTCTGGCGCTCGGTTTCCTGAAACAGAATCCGAAATCGATCGCCGAAGAGCTCGGAACAACACTTCAGGAGGGGATGTTCTTCTGCGGCGACGCGGCCAGCGGCCCGTCGCTGGTGGTTCGGGCGGCCGCCGACGGACTCAGGGCCGCCGAACGGATCGGGGAATTTCTTCGGGACCGTAAGTAGACAAACCCCTGTTTTCCGCTACAATTTGTTTTTCAGCTCCCTCCATTCCCCGAAGCGAACCGGGGTTTATCCGAACGGCCTGAACCCATGAGTCCCGCATACAACGAAATCGATGTGTTGCGCGAAATCAGTTTCGTCGTCCTGCGCGAACGGCAGGCGCCGCAGCTGATGAACCGCATTCTCGAGATTCTGAGCCGGAAAATGGGAATGGTCCGCGCGGCGCTCACGCTGCGGCACGGCGACATTTTCCAAATCGAAGCTTCGTACGGGCTCGACGAAGCCGAAATGAAACGCGGCTTTTATCATTTCGGCGAGGGGATCACCGGCACGGTCGCGCAGACCGGTTATTCCTGTCTGGTTCCCGACATTGCCGAAAACAAGAATTTCTTAAACCGGACCGGTTCCCATAAAGAGGGGGAGCATTTGGCGTTTCTCTGCGTGCCGGTCGTCTATCAGGAAGAGACGGTCGGAACGCTCAGCATCGAGTGTAAAAAGATGCCCGATGCCGTCCTCGACGCCCATCTCAAGCTTTTGGAAATCATCGGAAACCTGACCGCCGAGGCGATCGCCATCCGGAAACAGGAGTGCGACGAGCGGGAGGCCATCGAAGCCGAAAACACACGCCTGCGCGAGGCGGTTCAGCACCGCGAAAACCCGGGCCGGATCATCGGAAACTGCCGGAATATGCAGACGGTCTATCAGCAGATCCGGCAGGTCGCGCCGACCGACGCCACCGTTCTTATCCGCGGCGAATCGGGGACCGGCAAAGAGCTGGTCGCGCAGGCCATACGCCAGCTTTCCCCCCGTGCCGAAAAGCCGTTCGTCACCCTCAACTGCGCCGCCATTCCCGAAACGCTCATCGAAAGCGAGCTTTTCGGACACGAAAAGGGCTCGTTTACCGGCGCCGATTCGCTCCGGGTCGGCCGGGTCGAGGAAGCCGACGGCGGAATCCTCTTTCTTGACGAGGTCGGCGACCTTTCCCCCGCGAGTCAGGTCAAGCTGCTCCGGTTCCTCCAGGAGCGGAAGTTCTCCCGGGTGGGGAGCAACAAAGAGCGCAGCACCAACGTCAGGATTGTCGCCGCAACCTCGCGCAACCTGGAAGAGCTGATCGAAGAGGAAAAATTCCGCAGCGACCTCTACTACCGCCTCAACGTCTTCCCGATCTTTCTGCCGAACCTGGTAAGCCGCCGCGCCGACATTCTGCTTCTGGCGGAACATTTCCTGGAAAAGTATAACGTCCGTTACGGCAAATCGATCAAAAGGTTCACCCCCCCCGCCGTAAATCTGCTGATGGCGTATCACTGGCCGGGGAATGTCCGCGAACTGGAAAACTGCATCGAGCGGGCGACGCTCACCGCGACCGACGACGCAATACACAGTTACAGCCTTCCCCCGACGCTCCAGAGCAGCAGCGCACGCGAGAGCGACCTCCTCTTTTTCGATTTCGGCGACGGGCCGAAAGACTACAAGATCCTCGTCGATCAGTTTGAGAAAAAGCTCATCACAAACACGCTGAAAGAGACAAAGGGGAACATGTCCGCCGCCGCGCGCCTTTTAAACCTTTCGCCCCGCATGATCCATTACAACGTCAAGCGTCTGGGGATCGACCCCGCACTCTTCTCTTCGCCGAAAGCGGGCGAGTCCCCGAAGAAGGGGTAGCCCTTTCCCCAGAACGCCGTACACGGCCGCCGCCGGGCGCCGGCAGAAAAAGGGCCGGAACCGCATCGGCCCCGGCCCTTCGGCGGAACAGTTTTCGCGGCGGTTATTTCCCTTTCAGCTTCTTGAGCACTTCAACCGCCTTTTCGACGACCGCCTCGCCGCCGCCGGGAGCCAGCACACTGTCGATCGTCTCGTAGCTCCCCTCTTCAAACGCTTTTAATGTCGGCACGTAAAGGTAATCCCCCTGCGCCAGTTCGAGGACAATCGTCTGCTTGAACGGCGAGCGTTCGCGGATGGCATTCCCCAGATCGACAAAGATCTCGCCCGGCAGCGAGACGATCGCCAGATCGTCCGAAATCCGTATCGCCTGAATGTCGAGCGGCAGGATGTCGGGAAAGAACGAGCAGTTGACGATCTTTTCGGCCCGCGCCCGGTCGAGGAAGGGGAGCCCTTTTCCTTCGGGGGCCACGGCCAGATCCATCAGGCTTTCGGCCTGTTCGAGGTCCTTGTCGGTAAACGCCTGTTTCGGCCATTCCAGCACCTCGCCGCAGAAGTTCAGGTTCGGTGTAATACGGTCAAGCCCGTGGTGGAACGCCATCTCGAAAGCTGTCAGGCCGAGAATCGTGCCGATTTCGGAGGCGTGCCGCGGTTCGGTCCCGCCGGCAAAGTCGAAATGGTTGATATCCCCGGCGGTACCGTTGCCGAAGACCGAAACAAAATCTTTCCCGAACCGCGCGCGGAGCGCCGATTCGAGATAATAAGGATAGTCGGCGCTGATCAGCGTCCCTTCGGTCGTGTCGGGATGAAGGGCGAAATTGGTCAGCGACGACGTCGGTGTTTCGGTTTCGGCGTCCCGGAACAGGAAGAAGGTGAATTTCGGATCGATTCCGGCGGCCGGATGCACTTTGTCGGGATTGTCGAAACCGGGATTGAACCGGACCGAACCGTCTTTCATCACGAACCGGCGGTTAAACGAAACACCGAGCAGGTCCTTCTGCCCCTCGTCGAGGACAGAGGGCCGCAGGTTCGCCAGGGCCGTCTCGATGGCCGCGATCCCCTGCTGGATAAAGAACTGTTCGTAGTCGATCGGCTCGCACGGGTCGATCCCGTTATTCTGCGCCATCGCCCGCGCGTGGAGGTGTTTGCGGATCGGCCCGCAGAAGAGGGGCGCGGTATGGGAATGGGTCGCGCAGATGATGATCGCTTCGCGCGGGATGCCGTATTTCCGGGTAATCGCGTCCCGGATCGGGTCGGTCGAGGTGGTCGGAATCGAGCAGGTGTCCGAAAACATCAGAATCGCGGTCTGGTCTCCCTGACGGAGCGCCAGCGCCTTGAAGTAGATCGGGTCGTGCACTCCGGTCGAGATTCTTTCGTCGAAATAGCCGCGCAGCCGGAACCCGACCGGCGGCGTGATTTCAACCGCCGCCGCGCCGCTTTCCAGCGGGGCGGGCGTATCGGCGCGCAAAACGGCGGCAGCCGCGAGAACGAGCGGTATGATTAAGAGAAAAACGCGTTTCATCGTAACTCCTTTCGGAAAGGCGGGAAAGAGAGGATCGGTCCGCGGAACGCGGAACGGACCCCGCAAACCCCGGCTGCGGGGTTCACGGAATCCCTGTCTGACCTACTCATTTTAAACGATGAAAACCGGTTTGAAAAGATCGCGGCGTTAAGTTGGGCGAATTACCGGAGATTGAGGACGTCGTCCATCCCGTAAAGGCGCCCCGGCTCTTTGCCGAAAAGGAACCTGGCCGCCGAAAGGGCGCCCGAAGCGTACGCGTCGCGGCTGGTCGCCTTGACCGTCAGTTCCATCGTCTCGCCCAGCAGCCCGAAGATGATGTTGTGTTCGCCCGGGTTGTCGCCGATCCGCACGGCGTGGTAGCCGATCTCGTTATGCGGACGCGCGCCCGGTTTTCCGTGCCGGCCGTGGACTTCTTCGGTCAGCCCCATCTTTTCGGCGATCAGCGCGCCGAATTTCAGCGCGGTTCCGCTCGGCGCGTCGGCCTTGAACCGGTGATGCTTCTCGATGATTTCGACGTCGGCGTCCTGATCGGCCAGCGCGGCGGCGGCGATCTGCGCAAGTTTCATCGTCAGGTTGACCGTCAGGCTCATGCTGGGCGACCAGAGAACCGGAACCTCCCGGGCCAGCGCCCGGAGCGCCTCTTTCTGCGCATCGGCCAGGCCAGTCGTGGCGTAGACGAGCGCGAGTTTTTTCCGGCGGCACGTTTCCAGAACGGTATCGAGCGCCGCGGGGGACGAAAAGTCGATGACGACGTCGACCGGAACACCGTCGGGAATCGCGCCGGTCAGCGGAACGCCGTTTTTCCCGATTCCCGCCAGCTCGCCGCTGTCGGCGCCGAGCTGAGGATGGCCCGGCGCGTCCGCGGCCGCGGTGATCTCAATCGCGGGATCGGCCGCACCGAGGGCAATAAGACGTTTTCCCATCCGGCCGGCGGCGCCGTATATCGCAACACGAACTTTCTTTTCCATACTGACACTCTTTCCCGTATTACTATTTCCGAAGCAGATCGATAATGGCGTTGATATCGTTGGCGACCGTCACCGGGTGGTTGGCGAACTCGGTCGTCTTCACGCCCCGTTTTCCGAGAATCGAGTCGAAGAACTCTTTGTTGTTCCCGTGATAGGCGACCGTGGCGTTCGGGTCCTTGAGCTGGTTGCCGGTCAGAATGCAGACGACCCGTTCGTCTTTCCCGATCACCCCTTCGGCCACCAGTTTTTTGGTGCCCGCCAGGCTCGCCGCGCTGGCCGGTTCGCACCCGAGCCCGCCGGCGCCGACGTTCGCTTTCGCGTCGAGGATCTCCTGCTCGGTCACCTCGCGCACCACGCCGCTGCAGAAGTCGAGCGCGCGCAGGCACTTGGTCAGGTTCACCGGCCGGTTGATTTCGATGGCGCTGGCGATCGTGTTGGCGCGCCGCCCTTCGGCGTCCATCTGGTCGTAGAACTTCTTGATTTTGGCCTGATCGCACCGGCCGCCGTTCCAGCGGAGCCCTTCCTGCTCGTACAGACGGTAGAGGGTGTCGGCGCCCGCGGCGTTGATGACCGCCAGACGCGGAACTTTCTTGATCAGGCCGAGCTTGTGCAGTTCAATGAACGCTTTTCCGAAAGAGCTGGAATTGCCCAGGTTTCCGCCGGGAACGACGATCCAGTCGGGAACCTCCCAGCCGAGCCCTTCGAGCACGCGGAACATGATCGTCTTCTGCCCCTCGAGCCGGAACGGGTTCAGGCTGTTGAGCAGATAGAGGTTGAGCTGTTTCGAGGCTTCCTGTACCCGCGCCATCGCGTCGTCGAAATCCCCTTCGATCTGGATCGTTCTCGCGCCGTAATCGAGCGCCTGCGAAAGTTTTCCGTAAGCGATTTTCCCCGACCCGATAAAGATGACGGCGTTCATCATTCGTGTAACACCGCAGTAGATCGCCAGTGACGCGCTGGTGTTCCCCGTCGAGGCGCAGGCGGTATGTTTGGCGCCGACCAACTTCCCGTGGGTGGTGCCCGCCGCCATGCCGTTATCCTTAAACGAGCCGGAAGGGTTCATCCCCTCGTATTGAAGGTAGAGCGAACCGGGAACAAGTCCGGCGTAGGGGGCAACGTAATCGGCCTTCTGGAGAATCGTCTGCCCTTCGCCGATCGTCACGCACTCTTCGAGTTTGGCAAACGGAAGGAGTTCATGAAACCGCCAGACACCGCTGTGCCGCTGCGGAATCCGGCGCTGGCCCCAGTACTGCTCGAAGTGGGAAAGGCTTTTCGGAACAGGGAGTTTGTCCCATTCATATTCGACGTCCAAAAGGGCGCCGCAGTCGGGGCACCGGTGATGAACTTCCAGAAGGTCGAAAGTGTGCCCGCAGTCGGGATTGATGCAGTGCTGAAAAGCCGTCATGGTTTTGTCCTTTGTTTTTGCTTGTTTGTTTTTCGGAATCGGATCACCACGTTTCTCTTTCCGCCCTTTCGCAAGGCGCGAAGGGGGAGGCCTCTTCCCGCACGGGACGGGAGAACTCTATCCATTATAACCCGCTTCCGGGTTTTTAACAGGCGTGAGCGGAGACCGCCCCTCTTTTCACCCCGCCGCGGTTTTTTGGGTGGGGAAGGGGGTGAGACTGAGTTCAGACGCTGTTTTCGGCCCCCGCCGGCCAGTCCGCAACATCGATGATCTTTACCCCCTCATACTGATTGGCCGGCTGCCTTGTACGAGTGAGGATGATTTTCGGATAGGCGAGGCCTGTTTCCATTCCCCCACATGTCATTGTGCCGGTTTTCTTATCCTGCTTTTCGGGAAATCGAACCGAACCGGACCGCCAGCGGGCGTGAAAGCACCGTTGAATCTTTTTCTTTTGCGTACCCATTGTATGTTTTTTTTTTTTGCTATTTTAACTTCAGGCCAGTGTTCTTTTCCGCGCTGTTTCGAGCCGGACTTTTTCCTGAAAGGACCTCGTTTCGGCGGCCCGTGCCCTCCTTTTGAGAAGCCGGGCGGATTTCGGGGAAAAGGAGAGAACAGTTTTATTCCGGGCCATAAAACCGATTACCGCATCGTCAGTCTTTTAACCGAAAGGAACGATCCATGAAAAACCCGATTTCTTCGCGCAGACTCCGGCTTGAATCTTTGGAAGAGCGAGCCCTTTTGGCCGTGACCGCAGGGTTCGCCGAAACTGCGGCCCTTGCCGCGCCGACCGGGGCGACCAACTGGGTGGTGAACACCACCGCCGACCCGGCCGAATGGGACGAAACCGACGACCTCCTCTCTCTCCGCGAAGCGATCGATCGTGCGCAAACGGGGGACACAATCACGTTCGATTCGAGTCTTGCGGGCGGAACGATCACCCTTTCTGGTTCAGAACTTTCCGTTGACAAATGTATTACCATTGATGCGAACGGTATTGGCGGAATGACAATTGACGCCGCCGGCCAGAGCGAGGTGTTTTACGTCAACGACGGTAGCGCGAAAAATCCGGTGGAACTGATCGGGTTGACAATCACTGGGGGGTGGGCAGAATTCGGCGGCGGGATTTGCACTGGCAAAGGCTGCACTCTGACGCTGACGAACTGCATCGTTTCCGGGAATACCGCAATCTACGAAGGCGGCGGGATTTACAACGGTACAGGCACGCTGATCCTCACCAACTGCACTGTTTCCGGGAATACCACAATCTATGGCGGATACTACAGCTCCGGCGCCGGGATTTACAACTACGCTACAATATACCTTTACAATACTATTGTCGCTCAAAACACTGCAGACGACGACATTGCCGCTTTCAATACCCCTTACAATGATTACAATGGGGGGGTTTACGGCTACAATTCTCTCTCGTCCTCCACTTCCTGGTGGACGAGTTCTGAAGGTTGCCTGACCTACGATCCCTCGAAGCCGCTCTTTACCGACCCCGAAAACGGCGATTACACACTCGCCGAAAACTCCCAGGCGATCGATAAGGGGAACAACGGGTACGTGAGAATTAAAACCGACCTTACCGGCAACCCGCGCATAGTAAACGGTATCGTTGATCTCGGAGCCTACGAAGTGCAAAACGGAGAGGTAACAGAGTTTGAGGCTGAAGCTCCGTCAACGGTGGTGACTACCATTCTCGACGTTACTAATCTGCTTGACAATTTGATTTCATTGCGTGAGGCGATTTCCTACGCAGAGTCGGGCGATACGATTACGTTCGACGCATCAATAGCGGGAAAGACCATCACGCTCAATGGAAGCGAGCTAAAGATCGAAAGTGCCGTCTCAATTGACGCTTCTTCGATTGGCGGGATGACGATCGACGCTGACGGCAAAAGTCGCGTGTTCAATGTGTCCGGCGGCACGGTGGATGCGCCTGTGGTACTGATCGGTCTGACGATCACCGGCGGTGACAACTGCGATGACGCCGGTGGGATATACAACATGGGAAAGCTGTCCCTTGTCAGCTGTACCGTGGCGGGGAACCGCTCCTCCTGGAGTGGCGGGATCTGCAACTGCGATGGCAGTAGACTGACCCTGACGAACTGCATCGTGACGGGGAATATTGGAGAAACAAAAGGCGGCGGGATTGATAACGGTGGCACACTGACGCTGACCAACTGTACTGTGGCGGGGAACCGCGCCCCCTGGGGCGGAGGGATTTACAACTACTATGCTACCATGAGCCTCTACAATACCATTGTCGCACAAAACTCGTCGAGTGGTTCCGGTGACGACATTATCTCTGATGGTTATGGTAGTGAGGTTTACGGCTACAACACCCTCTCGTCCTTCACTTCCTGGCCAAGTTCTCAAGGTTGCCTGACCTACGATTCCTCGAAGCCGCTCTTTACCGACGCGGCAAACGGTGATTATTCCCTCGCCGAAAACTCCCAGGCGATCGATAAGGGGAACAACGACTACGTTGAAACCGAAACCGACCTGGCGGGGAATGCCCGCATCGTCAATGGTATCGTCGATCTCGGCGCGTATGAATACCAATCCGGCGGCGGCCAGACCGAGCCGCTCGCCGCGCCGTCGATTACGACCGGCTCGAACCGTGTTTACGTTTCCTACGGCGCGAACCGCCATCAGATTCAGTGGTCTGCCGTTGAAAACGCGTCCGGCTACGAACTGGCGTATTCCGCCGACGGGAACTCCTGGACGACAATGTCGGTATCGGACACCAGCGCGGTTATCACCGGCCTGACCTACGGTGCCGCCATGCGCTACCGCGTCCGTGCGCTGGGAACCGGTTCTTATACCGATTCCGACTGGAGCGCGGTGAAGACGTTCAGCGTCTGCCCGATGGATATCAACGGCGACGGCGACATTTCGGGCGGCGACCGTACCCTGCTCGGCAATTCCTGGCTTTCCGAGGAGGGGGAGGATGAGTTCCGGTGCTATTGCGACATCAGCGGCGACGGCGATATCGGCGGAGCCGACCGTGCATACCTGTCGAACAACTGGCTCCTGAATGTGGAAGACGATGCCGACGATCTTCAGTATCCGCCGGCAAAAGCTTCCGACGCAGTCTTCGCCGAATTTGCTTCGGCGGACCTCGCCGCAGATCTGGAGACATTCTGATTAGGAACCGAAGGGGAAGAGCGGAAACAATGAAAGTGCCTGTCCCATGTTTCTGTTTCCGCCGCCCCTTCTTTTCAAGGCGGTCTGTCCAGACCGGATTTGTTTTTTCGCATTTCATCAGCACGGTTTTAACCGGCCGGCAATTCCCGATTTTTACTAAATGGAGACCTCAATGAAGAACCTCGTATCGAGCCACAGACTCCGTCTTGAATCCCTTGAAGAGCGCACCCTTCTCGCCGTCACGGCGGGATTGGCCGAAACCGCGGCACCGCTTGCCGCGCCGACCGGGGCGACCAACTGGGTGGTAAACACCACCGCCGACCCGTCGAGCTGGGACACCGCCGACGACATCCTCTCCCTCCGCGAAGCGATCGGCCGCGCACAGGCGGGCGACACCATCACGTTCGACGCCTCGCTGGCGGGCAGGACAATCACGCTTTCTGGTTCAGAACTTTCCGTTGACAAAGGTATTACCATTGACGCGAACGGTATTGGCGGAATGACAATCAACGCCAATTCTAAAAGCCGCGTGTTCAGCGTGTCCGGCGGCACGGCGGATGCGCCGGTCGAACTGATCAGTCTGACAATCACCAGCGGTAACAGTTATTATGGTATTTCTTGGGAAGGATTTGCCGACTGGGTCAAATATGCCGATGGCTCCTATAGTGTTAAAGGCGGCGGGATTTACAACTCCGGCACCTTGACGCTGACTAGCTGCACCGTGTCGGGAAATAACGCAGGTATCGACATCCAGGAAGACCCCGATATCGACTTTCCCCGTTCCTACGGCGGCTTCTACGCCTACGGCGGCGGGATTTACAGCAACGGCACCCTGATGATGACGAACTGTACCGTGTCGGGAAATACCGTAGGTGTAGTTGTCACCGACGCCGATTCCCACTTCAACTCCTGCTCCTACGGCGGCGGGATTTACAGCTCCGGCACGCTGACGATGACGAACTGTACTGTGGCGGAGAATACTGTATCCTCCTTTTCCTATGGCCGCGATTCCAAAGCCTACTCCTACGGCGGCGGGATTTACTACTCCAGCTACTCCGGCACGCTGACGATGACGAACTGTACCGTGTTGGAGAATACTGTATCCTCCTTTTGCGAAGGCCGCGATTCCAAAGCCTACTCCTACGGCGGCGGGATTTACAACTCCACCTACTCCAGCACGCTGATGATGACGAACTGTACCGTGGCGGGGAACACCGCGATCGGCGACTACGGCTACGGCTACTCCTACGGCGGCGGGATTTACAACGATGAAGGCACATTGACCCTGACGAACTGCACCGTGTCGGAGAACACGATCGGCGACTACGGCTACGGCTACTCCTGCGGCGGTGGGATTTACAAAGGTAAAGGCACATTGACCCTGACGAACTGCACCGTGTCGGAGAACTCCGCGAACGGCTACTACGACGACGACTACGGCGGTGGCAGCTACGGTGGCGGGATTTACAACGACCTTTACAGTAGTACTACTATAAAACTTTACAACACCATCATCGCCCGGAACACGGCAAGAAGTTCCGGCGACGACGTATACCGTTCATCTGGTTCCCTCTACGCCTACAACACCATTTCGTCCTTCACCGGCTGGAAAAGCGGTTCCTCGGGCAACTTGGTCTACGATTCCGCGCTTCCCCTCTTTGCCGACTCCGCAAACGGCGACTACACCCTCGCCAAAAACTCCCAGGCGATCAATAAAGGGAACAACGAATACGTTGAAGTCGGAACCGATCTTGCCGGCAACCCGAGGATCGTCGGCGGCACGGTCGACCTCGGCGCGTATGAATATCAGGAGGAAACGATTTTTGAAACCCCGTCAACGGTCGTGACCACGATTCTCGATGTTGTCGATCTTTCAGACGGTTTGATTTCCCTGCAAGAGGCGATTTCTTACGCGGAGTCGGGTGACACGATTACATTCGATGTGTCACTCGCAGGTCAGATAATTACACTCTGTGGAAAAGAATTGGCAATCAACAAGACCATTTCGATCGACGCTTCCGAAATCGGTGGAATCACTGTTGACGCCGACGGCAAGAGCTGCGTGTTCGATGTGTCCGGCGGCACATCAGAATTTCCGGTGGAACTGATCGGGCTGACGATTGTGAATGGATGGACCGCAGACGACGGCGGTGGGATTTTCAATGGAGGATATCTGACGCTGACGAACTGCACTGTTTCCGGGAACACCGCAGAAGGCGGCGGCGGGATTTTCAGCTACCAGGGCACTTTAACGCTGACGAACTGTGCTGTGACTGGGAACTCTGCTACTAGTTACGGCGGTGGGATTTTCAATGAAGGAGATCTGACGCTGACGAACTGCACCGTAGCGGGGAACACCGCAGACTACGGCGGTGGGATTTTCGATGAAGGATATCTGACGCTGACGAACTGCACCGTAGCGGGGAATACCGCAGACTACGGCGGTGGGATTTACAGCGGTTACTGGGGCACCGCATACATCTACAACACCATCGTCGCACAAAACACGGCAAGCAGTTCCGGTAGCGACATATATAGTGATTCCGGTTCCCTCTATACCTACAACACCCTCTCGTCCTATACCGACTGGACCGACCAGGACGGTTGCCTGGTCTACGATTCGTCCTTTCCGCTCTTCACCGACGCGGCAAATGGCGACTACACCCTTGCCGAAAACTCACAGGCGATCGACAAGGGAAACAACGAGTACGTTGAAACCGAAACCGACCTCGCCGGCAACTCCCGCATTGCTGGCGGTACGGTCGACCTCGGCGCATACGAATACCAGTCCGGCGGCGGCCAGACCGAGCCGCTCGCCGCACCGACGATCACGACCGGCTCGAACCGCGTTTATGTCTCCTGCGGCGCGAACCGCCATCAGATCCAGTGGTCTGCTGTTGCGAACGCTTCGGGTTACGAGCTGGCGTATTCCGCCGACGGGAACGCTTGGACGACCGTTTCCGCCTCGGGAACGAGTGCGGTAGTGACCGGCCTGACCTACGGCGCCGCCATGCGCTACCGTGTCCGTGCTTTGGGAACCGGCTCTTATACCGATTCCGACTGGAGCGCGGTTAAGACGTTCAGCGTCTGTCCGATGGATATTAACGGCGACGGCGACATTTCGGGCGGTGACCGTACCCTGCTCGGTAATTCCTGGCTTGCCGAAGAGGGGGAGGACGAGTTCCGGTACTACTGCGATATCACCGGCGACGGCGATATCGGCGGAGCCGACCGCGTCTACCTGTCGAACAACTGGCTTCTGAATGTGGAAGACGATGCCGACGATCTTCAGTATCCGCTGGCAAAAGCTTCCGACGCAGTCTTTGCCGAATTCGCCTCGGCGGACCTGGACACTGACCTCGGCGTGTTCTGAGAGGAAGTCCCGTTTCGGAAACAGGAGAGGAACCTGTTAACCCCGCTTTCAGCCCGACCGGCCGAAGGCGGGATTAGCGGGTACCGGTGAAAAAGGACCGGGAACATCGAAACGGACGGGACGACAATCCCCGAAGAGTCCCGCAGGGGAAATCGCCTACCGGGAGGGAGCGTTCGCGCCCGCGGAAGGCTGCGGTTCGAGGAGATTCGGTTCCGATGCCTGGTTTGCATCGGCGGCGGGACTGGTGACCCCTTGCGAGAAGTAGCTGTTCGTCCCGTACTGAGGGCCACCGATCGAACGGAGCTGGTCGAACGAGAGTTTTTCCGGATGGGCCGGGGCCGGTTCGCTGACCGTTTCCGGCGGCAGGTAGGCGGTCTTGACCGGCAGACGGGGTTCCTCCTGCTGCGGCGGTTCGGGGGGAGCCGACGCGAGATGACTGGCAAGCGACTCGGAAAGGTTGACCGAAAGGAGCTCATTCGATTCGGGTTCCTTCGGCGTTTCGGACGATGAAGGGACGGATTCGGCCCCGCCGCCGCGGAACGCCGGGGCGTCGGGGTCAGCCGACTTTTCGGCAAGGCTCTTTATGAGTCCCGCCGAGGGGAGCATCTCCTGGGTCGGTTCCCCGCCGATCTGTGTATACGTCACACCCGAGGCAACCTGTTCGCGCGTCTTGTTTTCGGTAAAGACCGAGAGGATCGAAATGGCTTCGGCCGGCTGGTCGACCTCGCCCAGATCGAGCCAGATGTGGTAGCTGTAGCCGTTCTCCTTGTCGAATTTCCGCTGGCGGTTCAGCTTTTCCGAATCGACCACCAGCTTGTATTTCGGTTCGGTCAGCTCGACGCCGCCGCCGTTCCCTTCAAAGACGTAGACGACCAGCTCGCCGTCAACCGGAACCGAACGGTTCAGGTCCCCCTTCTTGTAGAAGCGTATTACGCCCGCTTTTCCGCGGCGCATTTTCTTCGAACGGTCGTCCGGCAGAAAGGGGCCGTAATCGCTCCAGTGATCTTCGATGGTTTCCGGGTGCTGCATGACCACGTCGCCCCAGAAGACGTATTGGCGGTGTTCAAAACTGGAACAGCCCGAAAAAAGGGAAAGCCCCCCCAGGAGCGCGGCCGCGGCGCAGACGGCGTAAAGCATCGGTTTCGGAAAGTTGCCTGTTCCGGCGCTCATGGTTTTCAGATCTCCTCTACTTCCCGGAACGGGAGCCGCTTGGCGAAAGGCCGGCGGTTTTCAGACTCGGGTTTTCGGACGGGGTCTCGGTTTCGGTTGTCCGCGGACGGATCGTCGACGGGGGAAGTTCTTCGGTCTCTTCGAGTTCCAGGAAAGGAAGGATCTGGGTTCTTCTCGGCGTCTGCCGCGTGTTGAGCGGGTCGTTGAGCCCCATATCGTTGTGGATCGCCATCGCGTCGGCAAGGCACCAGCTCATCTTCGAGGCTTCGGTCCGTTTGACGTCTTCGAGATCTTCCACCGAGTCGATCACACGCGGGGTCATGACGATCAAAAGCTCTTTGCGCGATTCGGTGTCGCTGTCGTAGCGGAAAAGCCACCCCACAACCGGGATGTCGGAAAGATACGGCACACCGCGCGAATGTTTTTCTTTCTCCGAGGAGATCAGACCGCCGAGCATGACGGTTTCGCCGTCCTGGGCGCTGACGGCGGTCATCAGCTGGGTCGTTTCAATGGTGGGCGAAGTGATCACCTGGCCTTCCGAGGAGAAGACCGGAATGGCGTCGCTGGCGCTCCCCAGACTCGACTTTTCGGCGCCGATTTCCATGATCACCCGGCCGTCCTGACTGATACGGGGGGTGACGAGGAGAATCAGGCCGACGTTGGCGTCGACCACGTTCGACGTGACGCCGTAGGTGGTGGTGCTCGCGCCGCTGACACGCGGAACGCGCTGCCCGATCAGGATAAATGCCTGCTGGTTGTCCATCGCCTGAATCTGGGGACGGCTCAGAATCTGGAGCCGGCCCTTGTCGCGCAGCGCCCGCAGCATCACCTGAACCGAACGGTTGCTTGCCGAAAGGACAAGGCCGCCGTATCCCAAATCGGTGTCGGCCCGCCCCATCGCGAAATTGCTGAGAATCTGGCCGGCGAGGGTGCTCGAATCGGCGGGCGAGTTATAGGCGTTCCCCTGGCTGTTGTTCGTAATAAAATCGAACCCGGGATTTCCGGTGGTCGAGGAGGAGTTTGGCACGTTGGTCACGATGCTCCGGTCGAAAGCGACTTTATCCTGCAGTCCCGCCTGGATTCCGAACTGTTCCTGATCGTTGAGCGTGACCTGGGCGATCAGCACCTGGATGACCACCTGTTTCGGTTCCTGGTCGAACTCTCTGATCATCGCTTTGATCTCTTCATGTATTTGGGCGTTGCGCTCAAAATGATGGAGTTCGTGTTCGATTCCGGAATGGCGATCACCTGCGACCCGAAGAGCTGGTGTTCCGAAATGGTGTCGCTGGTCAGTTCGAGTTTCGACTTTTCGGCGAGGTAGCTGTTGATGGCGCTGGCGATCGCGGCGGCGCGCACGGTCCGCAGGCGGATCGTTTCCAGCTTCCGCTCGTCGTCGGTGTCTTTCCGGTCGAGCGTGGTGATCAGCGCGTCGATCATTTTCAGGTCGCCCGGAGCGCCGGTCGCCAGAATCGAGTTCGTGCGTGTATCGACCGCGAACCGGACGGGCACAAAAGAAACTTCCCCTTTCGAGTTGGGAATCGACGGCATGCTTCCCGGATTCGAGGCCAGAATCGAGGCGAGCGTCTTCTGCAGCTGTGTGGCGTCGCTGTAGCGGATCGAGAAAATCTTGATTTGCCCCGTTTGCGCGGGAATGTCGAGCGCCTCGATGAGCATGGCGATCAGTTCCATACAGTCGCTCGGCGCCGTCACGATCAGCTGCTGCTTAAACGGGTCCGCGGCAATCTGGACGTTTTTCATGATTCCCGAGGAGATCAGTTTTTTGCTTTCGGCGTCGACCGAAAGGAATTCCAGAACCGGATACGGCGATCCGGTCGCGGCCGCGCCGGCCGTGGCGGGCAGAATCGCGTTGGTGATGGTCTGGCGCAGATCTTCGGCGAGCGTGTTTTTCAGCAGGAAGGTGCGGACTTCAAGCGCGACGTTCGAGCGGTTGACATCGACTTCCATCAAAATCCGCTGGATTTCCTCGAAATCGTTCGCGCTTGCCTGGATGATCAGCGAGTTGGTCGCCATGTCGGGAATCACGCGGATGCGGGGCGCCAGCCCTCCGGTATCGGCCGCCGCGGGGGGGAACGACTGGTTCAGCAGGGACGCGACCGACTGCGCGTTCTGATTTTTCAGGGAGACCACGTGCAGATCGCTTCCGCCGGCTTCGATCGGCTGGTCGAATGTCCGGATCAGATCTTTCATCGATTCGAGGGCTTTTCCCCAGCCGACCAGCAAAATGGCGTTCGGATGCTGCATCGGATAGGCGAGTACGCGCCCCTGTTTGGTGAGGAACATCTCGGTGTAGAGACGCTGCAGCACACCTCCGAGCATGAGCGAGTTGATGTAGCGCAGGGGGTACATTTCGATCGAGGGGTTCGCTTTCGCCGCCAGCTCCTCGATCTTGGCGATCATGTCGGTAATCCGTTTCGCCTCGGCGGGCGGCGCGTCGATGATCACGATATCGAGGTCGGGAAGCACCGTCGGCACAAAGTCGGAGACCATGTTCAGGTCGTCCGTTCCGGGAAGGTCGCTCTGCCCCCCGTCGTCCTGGAACGCGGCCTGGCGGATTGCGGAAGACTCTCCCGCGCGCTCCCGGCTGCCGAGTGTGTATTCGGCGGTCGAAACGGCGCCGTCCTTCTTCGGAAGGGGAATGCCGGTCGAATCGGTTCCGCTGCTGCGCAGCGCCTCGCTTTGTGTTTTGAATATCGCTTCGAGCTTTTTCGAGTCGGCGCTGCGGATCTGAATGTAGAACGGCGTTTGGCCTTCCCGCCCTTCCCGGTCCATCGTTTCGATCAGCGTACGCATCTGTTCGCAGAGCGGTTTGCTGCCGACCATCAGGATGGTCTGCATGCTCGGCTCGAAAACGATTTCGCAGCTGGGCGCGTCCTGCTCCTGACCCTGCCTCGCCTTTTTGACGAAACGCCAGACATGCCGCTGGCGCTGGGCGGGGGTCAGGCCGGCTTCCTCGTCCGATTTCGGGAACGTCTTGACAATCCGGTCTTTAAACAGGTCGGCAAGCTGCGACTCCAGTGTGTCAAGATTCTTATAGACGGGGGAATAACCGATCTTGAACGCCGAACCGGAAAGGTCGGCCGATTCGGGGCGTGCCGCGGGCAGAACCGCCGTCTGCCGGGACGGCGCCTTGACGGGACCGATCCCGAGCGAGGCCAGGTCGGTGCGGATCGGCTCCTGAAGAGCCGTGGGCGCGTAAACCATAATGATCTCTTCGTCCCGGTCGGAAGTGATCATCACGTTCGGAATGCTCTTGTATTTCCCTTTCAGGCCGGCGGTGACCATCTCGATCTTGGCGCGCGGGCAGCCGTAGACCGAGACATCGGGGGTTTCCGGGCTCGCTTTTTCGGGGAGCCGGTTCGGGTCGTCCGTGCCGAAAACGCGTGTGCCCATTTCCGACTCGGTCACGGGGAAAACGGCGTTTTCATTTTCCCACCGCGTTTCGACCATCCGGTTTTCATTCGGGTCGTAATACGCGCCCGAAGGGGCGTTCTGCGGTTCGGGTTCCGCCGGAGCCTGAGCCGGCACGGCGGCGACGCCGTAATCGACTCCTTCCCCTGAAAGCTGGAGATTGACGTCCATACGGGGAATGAGCTGGTCGGCCGTCGCCAGAATCCGTTCCGGAGCGGTCAGGGTCAGTGTCCGCTGGTCATCGTCGGCGTTCCAGTCGACCTGGGCCCGCTGTTCGGGCGGAATGAGGGAAACAAAGCGTTCGGCGAGCTGGCTGGGAAGGCTTTCCGCCGGATGGTAAACGCGTGTATCTTTCGTTTCGGCATAGATGCTCGGCCGGGGCCGGTCGGGGGAAGGAGCGTCGTTCTGCGCGAGAAGAGCGGGGCTGTCGAGCCCGGAATCGGACGCGAGTTCTTCGTCGCTGACAAGGGAAGCGTCAGCCTCTTCGGCCGCCGCGCCGGGGGCGCGGAAGACCGAAAGGACGCCGAAAAGCGCGCCGCCCAATATCATATATATCACATTTGCCAACACGAAAGCGCGGAGTTGCCGAACCGTGTTCCGCGTCCGGCATCCGGGGCGATCGTGTTTTAATTGCGTCAGAATGTGCATTTCAAGTAATTCATTCCAGCAAATCAATCTCGTCGGAGCCCCAGCTCGAGACTGAGGATTCGGCGGAATTGTAGAGAATTATCAGGAACGGTTCAAGGGATCTTTTTCCCCTCGTTTTCCCCCTCGCCGGCCCGGGCCAAGGGGGTGCGGTGAAAGAGAAAATGAGCGTTTTTTGCCCCCTTCGGGGAGGCGAATTGAACCGGATTCGAAAGCGGGGGAAAAGAAACGGGCGTCCCGCCGGCGGGACGCCCGGGCCTGATTGGGGGACGGGACCGAAGAGACTCTACGGGCCGACGGTGAAGGAGACCGGCAGAACAACCTGTTCCTTTTCGGGATCGGAACCGATTTCCATGACGATTTCCCCGGTTTCGGCGAGGCCAGGCCCGGAAAAGCGCTGCTGGGGGGATCCGGCGGGAATTTCGACGGCGGCGTCGACCCACTTGACCGGCATCGATTTCTGCGCTTCCGGATCGAGGAACTGGAACGAGACATGGAGCCAGTCGGGGCGCGTGCTGACGAGCCGTACGGTCTCTTCATTGGCGATGAACGCCGGGTTGTCGAAGGTCAGGCGGAACGACTCGGTCTGTCCGCGCGCCGAGGAGACCGGTCCGATCGCCAGCTGACCGGTCTTGCGCTTGTCGTATTTCGTCCCCGAAATGGAGACCGACCCGACGATCTGTCCCTCGACCATCAGTTCCAAAAGGGGCTGTTCCGGCCGATGCGTCTTGAAGCGGACCGTTTCCTGAAACGCCCCTTGCGCCAGGCCGGGCAGAACGGTCAGGGTTCCCCGAATGAGAGAGGTCGCTTTGCCGAGGACCGGGTTCGTCTTTTCCTCTTCGGTCATCTCATCGGGCGCGGCGGCCGTGAGCGTAACCCGAAAATGGTCCGGGTCCCAGACCGTCACATCGCCGTCTTCGATGCTGAGCGGAAGAGGATTGCCGTCGGCATCGGTGCCGAACCCGAGGATATGAAATTCCCGCGACTGCTCTTCGCCGTTCGATATTCCGGAAAAGAGAAGCTGGTTCGGATGGGCGACCACCGGCGAGGAGAAAAGCCCTTTGACGTTGAAAAAGATCTCGGGGCGGACCGGGTCGTTTGTCGAGATGATGACCGACTGTTTGAAGCTTCCGCCCCCCCGTTCGGCGTCCCACTTGACGTTGACCGTGGTTGATTCCCCCGGCTGGAGCGTCTTTTTCGCGATATGAAACTCGGTGCAGTAGCAGGATTTCGTTTTCTCTTTGAGCGTGAGCGGGGCGGTGCCGGTATTTTGGACAGGAAAATCGTGTGAGCCGGTTACCGTCTCCCTGTTTTTTTCCTTGACGCCGAAATCGTACTCAATTTCGGGTGTTTCGACCCGGGGGGCCTTGATCTTTCCGGCGAGCGCTTCCTCGGCGGCGGTCTGAGCGGCCTGCCGGCGCGATTCCCAGTAATCGGGATTTTCCACGGAAACCGACCACGACCGCCCGGCCATGCCGGTATAGGCGAGAACGATTCCCAGAACCGCGCCGATGAGGATCCCGCCCAATGCCGCGTAAACAGTTTTTTTCATCATGACTCCGGGTTGCGAGGGGTAAGGAAGATGCCGATTTCGGCGGGAGGATAGCTTCGCCGTTTCTTTTCGGGAATCTCGACGCCGAGCAGGCCGAAATCGAACCGCGCGTCCGATTCAACGACAAAGACCGATTCCGGAGGGGCGGCGTGCCGAAGGGCGGCAAGGAGTTCCAGCATATCGGCCCGCCGCGAAACGAAAAAGTCGTAAGGGGGCGAACAGAAGACGAGCCACGGGCGGCCGTCGGGGAGCGGAGAGCGGAAATGGGCCGCGGAGACCGGTTCCCCCTTTTCTTTGGCGGCGTTCAGTTCGGCGAGCTCCTTTCCCCAGAAGAAGACGTCGGTAACCGTCAGGCCGATTTTCCCCCTGAGCTCGGGGGCCCTCTCTTCGACCAGCGCGATATTCCGCCGAATGACGCGGGCCGAAGGGAAATGGATTTCCAGAAGTGTCGCCGATTCGGCGCCGCGGCTCAGCGCCTCAAACGCCAGCGCCCCGGTTCCGGAGAAAAGGTCGATCACATGACGGCCCGCCGAATAGGTGCCCATCAGGTTGAAAACCGATTCGCGGATACGGTCTTTCATCGGACGGACGCGGTGATCCCCGCCGTATTCGAGCTTGAGGGCTTTTAACTTTCCCCCGATGATCCGCAGGCCGGCTTTTTTGCCGCGGTCCCCCGGCTGGCTGCCGACGTCGCGCGTCTTTTTTCCCCGGGCCGGGAGCGGGGCCGGTTCGGCGGAAGGGGCGGGCTCCCCCTTCGGACGCCTGCGGCCGCGGGACGGTTCTTCCAACTGAAACGCGCCGCGGTGCGACTCGTAATATTTCAGGAAGTCGCGGCTGCTCAGGCCGGAAGGAACTTTTTCGGATGAACTTTCGGGTTGCCGTTTCTTTCGTGAGGGCATGGCGGGCTCGGAAATGAAGCTCTTCTTGAGTATTTCAGAAATCTCTCCTATAATAGCACAAACCGGCGTTTTTGTAACGGAGTCCATTGAACGTGCAGAGAAAAATCATGAAAAAAAGAGTCTTCCTTTCGGCGGCTGTCCTTGCAGCTTTCTTTCTGGTTTTCGGCTTTTCGGCGCTTTCCGCCCAGTCCGCGCCCGACGCGGTTCAGGCCTATCACGACCAGATGCAGCTTTACAAGAATCATCTCAAAGAACTGCGCGAGCTGAAGCAGGAATATCAGACCGCGTCTGCCGAGCGGAAAGATGAAATCCAGAGCCAGTTCACCCCTCTTCTTCAAGAGACGAGCCTCCTCCAGAAGACCCTCGTTCCCCTGGCGATCAGCGCGTTTCAGGCGCAGGACGGCCAGGACGAGGAACTTTCCGTCTTCCTGATGTCGATGCTCGATAAAGACGTTGTTGTGACCGAAGATTACGAAACCGCTTACGAAATCGCCAAGGCGCTCGACGGGTCGATCCCCGAACAGTACAGCTACCTTTACGCTTACGGGGCCTACGCGGCGTTTAACGTGATGGCGCTCGACGATGCCGAGTCCTTCTTCCGGAAGGCAGCGGAAAACGGCGGCCTGGAAGGGCTCCGCAAACAGGATCCGCGCGGCGAACTTCAGATTCCCGCGATGATCACCCAGGTCCTCCCCCAGTACCGGAAACTCTGGGCCGACGAGCAGGCCGCGCGCGAAAAGGATGCCGCCGAAGAACTCCCACGTGTTCTGCTCCGGACCAGCAAGGGGGATATCGTTCTCGAACTCTTTTTACGGGAAGCGCCCGAAGCGGTCGGGAATTTCATGACCCTTGTCAGCCAGAAGTATTATGACGGCGTTCCCTTCCACCGGGTCCTGGCGCACTTTATGGCGCAGGGGGGCGATCCGACCGGTACCGGCGCCGGCGGACCGGGTTACTGCATTAAAGACGAGTGCAAAAAACCGGGCGCCCGTATGCACTTCCGCGGTTCTCTGAGTATGGCGAAGACGGCCGCGCCCGATACCGGCGGTTCGCAGTTCTTCCTCTGCTTCATTCCGACCTCGCACCTGAACGGCCAGCACACCGTGTTCGGACGGGTTGTCGAAGGACTTGATGTCCTTTCGGAACTGCAGCGGATCAATCCCGAGGGGAGGAACCTTCCCGCGCCCGACCGCATTGTTGAAGCGCGGATTTTACGCGGCGAACCGACCCCGTTTACCAAATTGCCGGAAAAATAGTTACATCTTAACCGTATCCCGCACCGACAGCGCGGTAAAGTCCGGCTCAGGTCTCCTTCGGAGGTTGACGAAAGTTTAAAAGCGGGTATACTGAGTGAGGTAGGAAGGTTTGGCTTCCTTTGGTTCGATTTCCCCCTGTCTACGCCTAGTTTACGAGCGCGGTACGAAGTTAGATTGGTTTTGTCAATGAGTGAAGCACAAGAAGAGAGGAAAACTATCCTTATCGTCGACGATGATCCTGAAATTTCCGAGTCGATGCGTCTGACGTTAGAAGCAAACGGATATCGAGTTTTGGCCGCGCGTGACGGCAACGCGGGGCTGGTTTTGGCCGAACGGGAAAATCCCGATCTCATTGTTCTGGATATGATGATGCCCAAGCGGAGCGGGTTTTTGGTCGTCGAGGCCCTTCGCCAGACCGACGCCTTTACCACCCCGATTGTGATGGTGACCGCCAACGACGGAAACCGCCACAAAGACTATGCCTTAAAGCTCGGTGTCGATGCCTATATCCGGAAGCCTTTCCCGATGGACCTTCTTGTCACGACGGTCCGGAAGGTTCTCGACGGCACCTACGTTCAGGAAAAAGACGAAGACGCCGAAGAACACAAAGCGTAGGTATTGCGGGTCTCTCCCAAGCCAATAAAAAAGGAGCCGGTCCGGCTCCTTTTTTATTGGCTTTTTCGCGGGGGGAAACCGGTTATTCGCCGCTGAGCCTTCTGATCTGCACATCGAACGTGTGTCCCCGGCGGACGCGGCGCACTTTGAACTCAACCCCGTTGAGGACGATCTGGTCGCCGCGCCGGGTTTCGCGCCCGAGACGCTCTTCAAGCCACGCATCGAGCGATTTGGAGTCGTCTTTGGCGGAGGCGAAATCGTAACCGTGCTCGCTCGGAGCGTGAAGGATGTCGTGTGTGACAATTTTGCGGACCCGGTGCATGGCGCATCCGCCGCCGACCAGAAGGATGTTGTTGCGCAAATGGTGGACCTGCGTCGGAAGGGCGTCGAACTCGTCGTCGAGTTCGCCCACCAGTTCCTCGATGATGTCCTCGAGCGTCACCATGCCGACACACGCGCCGCTCTTGTCCCGAACCATCGCCAGGTGCTCATGCTTTTGTGTGAAAAGAACCAGGAGGTCCGACGCGGGCGCATCGACATCGGCAAAGGCGATCGGATGAACGATCCCCTTGAAATGGCGCGCTTCCGGCTCCAGCTTCTGGAGCGCGATGATCTCCTTGAAATTGACGTAGCCGATGATCTTTTCCTTGTCGGGCGTTTTGTTCGTCTTTTCGTAGACGGGGAAACGCGTGTGCGCGTCGACATAGGCGATCTCAACCGCCTCTTCCAGCGTAAGATCGCTCGAAAGGAGTACGACGTCTTCGATCGGGATCATCACGTCCGAAGCCTTTTGCCGGGAAAGCCCGGCGGCGGCGACAATGATCCCCTCCTGCTGTGAGCCGATCTGCTGATTCTGCCGCGCCAAAGCGGCCATGTACCGCAGCTCCTCGACACCGGCCGTGTGTTCCGTTTTGCTCCCCTTCGGCATGAAGGGGCGGTTGAACCAGTAGATCACTTTCGAGATGGGGTCCAGGACGCGCGTCATCCAGTAAAGGGGATAGGCAAGCCATCGGGCAACCGTCTTGCTGTAGCGGATGCCGATCGTTTTCGGCAGGATTTCCGTGTATTGCAGCGTTGCAAAGGTGAAAAGCACGGAAAAGGCGATCAGGATGAGCCTCTGATGGCCCACCGCTTCGCACATGACCGCCAGTTCGTTTCCGGCAACCGTCGCGCCGATGGTATGCGCCGCCGTGTTGAGAATGAGAATGGCGGAGATCGGCCCGTCGGTCGATCTTTTAAAACCGTTCCAGATCTCTCCGATCTTCGGCGACGTTTCGGCAATTTCGGCGACCTGGATCGGAGTGATGCTCAGCAGCACGGATTCCATTAAGGAACAAAACGAGGAAATCACCAACGCCGCAAGGACACTGACAATGAAGATAACCATTCGGGTGAAAAAACATCCTTTCCTGTTCGAGGGACCGCCGCTCTTTTGGGTGTCCGGCTACGGTATAAGGAACCGTTTCGGCGCGCGGCGGCAAAAATTTTCCGGTTCGCCGATTATATCAGAGGATTCCGAAAAGGGCAATTCTCATCAAACGGCAGCCGTTCCGAGACGCCTGCGGGAATACCGGCTAGTCGGCACGGTTTTCTGAGCTGAAAAGTCCCTGGTAATAGGAGTTCGCCGCCAGAAGCTCGGAGTGTGTGCCGATCTGGCTGATCTCCCCGTCGCGCATGATCACAATCCGGTCGGCAAGCGCCAGCGCGCCGGTCCGGTGCGTGACGATGATGGTGGTCCGGTTCCCGATAAATTCGCGCAGCGCGTTGTGGAAAAGGAGTTCGCTCTGCATGTCGATCTGGCTCGTCGCCTCGTCGAGCAGCAGGATCCGGGGGTTTTTCAGGATGGCCCGCGCGATCGAAATCCGCTGCATCTGTCCCCCCGAAAGGAGGCTTCCCCCCTGGCCGACCTGGGTGCTGTACCCTTCGGCCAGTTCTTTGGTGATAAAGTCGTGGGCGTAGGCGCGTTTGGCGGCATCGACGACTTCCTCAAAGCTCTTCCCCTCGGTTCCGTAACGGATATTCTCTTCGACCGTGCCGTCGAACAGGATCGGGGTTTGGGAAATCAGCCCGATTTCGCGGCGCAAATCGAACAGGCGCAGGTCGGTGATCGGCAGCCCGTCGATCGAGACAACCCCTTCGGTCGGGTCGATAAAGCGCGGGATCATCGACAGGAGCGTACTCTTGCCGCTGCCGCTCGGTCCGATGATTGCGAGGGTTTCGCCGAACGGAACCTCCAGGTTGATTCCCCGCAGAACGTAACGCGGGTTTTCGATCCGTTTTGCCGGGGCGTAGAAATCCTTTTCGGTCTTTTGAACCTCGTCGGCGATCCGGTTCGCCTCGACATCGTAGGAGAACGAGACATGATCGAACGTGATTTTTTCCCGGTGCCGGTCGAACGGACGGGGGTCGGGCCGTTCGCAGATCGTGTTCTGCCGGTCGATGATTTCATAGACGCGGTCGGCGGCGCTCACCCCGCTCTGCAGCTGAACAGCGATATCGGAAAGGCGCCGCGCCGGATCCGAGGCTCCGATCAGAAAACCGTAGAAGAGGATAATCTCGCCGAGGGTCAGCGGATGGCTTGCCATCGGAATCGGCCCGATTCTCGTCTGTCCCGAAATCGCCAGCCACGCCCCCAGAAGGATGGTGGTGATCAGAATGGTCATCCCGAGCGTTTCGGTGATCGGGCTGATCATCGAGCCGTACTTCGTCGTCTTCATGGCGCGGCGGTAATTGGCGTCGTTCGTCTTTCGGAAGCGCTCTTCCTCGTTCTTCTCCTGGTTGAAGACTTTCACGATCCGAATGGCGCGGAACGACTCGCCGATCCGCTTGTACATCGAGACCATCTCCTGCATGGAATTGCGGACCACTTTTTTGAGTTTGCGCGCCAGTGCGCTGATAATCCACGCGGTAAACGGGATGAAGATGAACGTGGCGATGAGAAGCTGCCAGCTTACCATCAGAGCGCCGATAAGGCAGGCGAACAGTTTAAGCGGTTCGCGCATGAGCCGCCCGTAGAAGACGGAGATCCCCCCCGAGAGCGCCGACATATCGTTGGTAAAGCGGCTCATCAGGCCGGCCGCTCCCTCTTTGCTGTAGTAGTCGACTTCCAGCTCGATCGCTTTACGGAAGAAGGTTTCCCGCAGCTCATAGACCCCCAAAAGGCCGATTTTCGAAGAGAAATAGGAATGGCAGAAGGTAAAGACCGACTTGATGAGCGTGCCGGCCATGACCAGGGCCATCAGCGCCGCGACTGTTCCGAACGGTGTTTTCGGGGTCCACCGGTCGACCAGGGGGGTGCACCGCTCAAACCAGAGAACGCTCTTTTCGTAGAAGAAGGCCTGGCTTTCGGCATCGGCCAGATCGCCGAGTTTCTTCTGCAGTCCGGAATAGGTTTCGTCGCGGCGGCTGAGTGTGAGCCGTCCCTTTTCGTCCAGAATCGGATCGAGCTCGCGGTGAAGTTCCTCCGCCCGGTTCCGGAGCGAGAGAATCTTCTCCTTTTTGGCTTCAATCTGCTCGACCCAGTATTGGGAGACCGTTTTCCCCTGGAACGAAACTTCGACCAGCGGCAGGACCGCGGTAATGTTCGCGCCCCAGAAGAACGCCAGAAAAAGAGCGCAGAGCAGGGTTACTGTGATCGTGATCCGGTATTTGAATGTGAGCCGGATAGCCCGCCAGAAATTACTCATCTATTATCTTATTATCTTTGCATCAACCGCGGGTACCGTTTCCTGCGGGAGGTCCGGCGGAATCGTTTTGGAAAGAGCCGGTGCGGAAAGGGGACCCTGGAGCTTATCGAGCCTGTGCAATTTCGCTATTTTATCCTTTTCCAGGCGCGGCGGGGAACCCCCGCCGCGTGCGGCATTATAGGCTGTCATTCCGTCCGGGTCAATCTCAATAAGATGGAGAAACAGGGCAAGACAAGTTCTCTGAAAAGGGAAAATTTTGCGGAAAAAAGGTGAAGGAAAAAAATTTTTTTGCCGATGATATAAAATTCCGCGATTTTTTCGATTTTTCCAAAAGTACCGGTTATGCGGGGCCGAATGTACCATTAGGTCTTCCTGTCGGAAGTTCATTGGTCTTTGTACCGAAACCAAATGAGGAATCTGAGATGAATCGCTCAAGCAAGTTTTCGAAATGGCCGGTTTTTGCTCTTTCTTTACTCCTTGCCGGGAACGGAGCGGCAACGCTGACTGCGGGGGAAGACGGATGGTTCAGCCCGGCCGGTCCGACGGTTTCGATGGACGAGATTGCTGCGGCCCACACTCTTCAGTATACGTCTGAAGAGGCGTCACGGCCCGAAAGCAGCGCGATTCGCCCCGTTTCCCATCAGCAGCGGCTGCAAGGCCCTTCAGCCCAAAACCGCGGCCGCCGGCCGGTACGCATGGCGATGGACGGCAGCGGCGAGCTTTCCTGGTCGCTCGACGAGGAGAGTCCTTTCATGTTTGCCGAAGTGGAAGGAAAGCTGACCGGGGAAGAGGAGGCGCCGGCGGCTGAAGTCCTTCCCGACGAGGCGATTCGCGTCCGTCCGGCCGAAGCCGGAACGGAATCGGAACCGGCGGAACCGGCGGAACCGGCGGAACCGGCGGAACCGGCCGGCGCGGTTCCGGTCAGCAACACTCCGGATGCCGAAACGGCCGAAGAGCCGGCTCTTCCCGCCGCCGAGCCGGAGGAGGATCCCGCATTTGCGGGGCAGCTTCCCTCCTTCGACCCCATCCCCGCAGAAAAGATGCCCGCGTCCGCTGCGGCGGGCCGCGATCCGGTCAGCGCAACCTCGGATTTCGAAACGGTGAAACTTCCGCAGGCGGGAACCCAGATCGATCGTTTCGGGAACATCGGGTTCCTGGCGAACAACTACGCGACCCGGACCGAGGATGGCGGCCTGCAGCCGAACCCGTATGCCGACGGCGTTTACGACTTCCATCCCCGGTACTTCCCGTGGGATCCGGCACGCCAGACCCATACGCGCGAATTTCCCCCGTGCGAATCGTACGGAACCAACGGGCACGGCGAGCCGATGGTCTACGAAGAGGACGGTGTGATGTACTATAACGGCTGCTATGGATACGGCTGCTGCGGGTTCTTCGGCTGCCTTTGGTCTCTTCTGCGCAACGCCGATCTTTCGGCGGGGGTCTACGCTTACCAGGATCCGTTCAAAGTGAGCCGCGATTCCAGTTTCGGTTTCGATCTCGGCTTCAACTGGACCCTTCCGCGCCGTGTTCTCGGAATGATGTGGCAGGCGGGCGCGCGGTATACCCGTTCCGGCAAACAGGAGACCAACATCGACGACGTGATTCTCTTTGACGCCGACGAGGAGTACCATCGCACCCAGTTTTTCTGGACCAGCGGCCTGTTCTACCGCCGTCCGGGCGGCTGCTGGAACTTCGGCGCGGTCTACGATTCGCTTCGGGACGAGACGCTGCTGAAGTACGGCGTCGGCCAGATTCGGGCCGAACTTTCGCGGGCGGTCTCCTGCAAGACCGATATCGGGTTCCGCGGCGCATTCCGGCTCAACGACGAAAAGATGACCTTTGTGCTGGGCGACCGCCATTACACCGCGAAAATCTCGGCGCAGTCTTACTATACCGCGTTCATCCGCCACACCTTCGTCACCGGCGCCGAGGGAACGCTCAGCGGCGGGGTGACCGAGGATGAAGAGGCGATGATCGCGGGCCGGCTCGAGGTACCCGTCACCAACCATTCCTGCATCCGGAACAGTTTCGCCTATGTCTTCCCGAAAGACAAGAATAAACGGGACGAGCACAACGACAGCTGGAGCGCGTCGATTTCGTGGGTCGTTTACCTGGGCGGGAGCAGCTACGGCGGTCTTGCCAATCCGTTTAAGCCGCTCTTCGATGTCGCCGACAACACCACGCTCCTGCAGCGGGCACGGTAACCGGAATGCCTGATGCCGCGTTCCCCCCGGGAGAGAGGATGATCATTCCCTCTCTTCCGGGGGGATTTTTATACCTTGACGTCTTTTCCCCCGGCGTTACAATTCAAGCGGAGCGTCGGGCTCCCGTCCCGGAATTTCCCGAAAGGAATTTGGGACCGGAAAGAGAAAAAAGTTCTGAAGGTGTCTGCGGGTATTTCGCAATGAAAGAGAAAAATCAGGTTCGTGAGCACTGGGGCGGGAGTCTCGGTTTTGTTTTGGCGGCGGCCGGTTCGGCAATCGGGCTTGGAAACCTCTGGAAATTTCCCTACGTGACCGGCCAGAACGGCGGGGGCGCGTTCATCCTGGTCTATCTTCTGGCGGTTCTTGTGATCGGGTTTCCGGTCATGGTCTGCGAGATTGCCATCGGCCGTCACGCGCAGGTTGATCCGATTTCGGCGTTTCAGAAAATCTGCCCGAAAGGAACCGGCGCCACGAAAATGCTGGGGGTTCTCATCCTCCTGGCGGGGGGCGGACTTCTCTGCTTCGGTAAATTCGGTTTGGCGGGGCTTTTTTTTCTTTCCGCACTGGTGATCTTTTGGTACGGCTGGGCGGCAATCGGTCTGCTTTCTGTCATCACACCGTTTTTCATTCTCTCGTTTTACGTAGCGGTCGGCGGCTGGACGATCGCCTATTTTTTCAAAGGGATCTTTCAGCAGCTGAACTTTGCCGATGCCGAATCGGCAAGGCAGGTCTTTGTGAACTTTACGAACAATCCGCTACAGGGGATTATTTTCCAGCTTCTCTTTACCGTCATTACCGGATCGGTGATTTGGTTCGGGATCAAAAACGGAATCGAGCTGGCGAGTAAGTTCCTGATGCCGGTTCTTTTAGTCTTTATTCTGGTCCTGATCATGCGCAGTGTTACACTTCAGGGCGCCAGCGCCGGGATCAGTTATCTGCTCACCCCCGATTTTTCCAAGATCACGCCGCACACATTCCTTGCGGCGTTGGGGCAGGCCTTCTTCTCGCTCAGTCTCGGGATGGGGGCCATTATGACCTAC
Organism: Thermoguttaceae bacterium; assembly: GCA_017405595.1. GTDB lineage: Bacteria > Planctomycetota > Planctomycetia > Pirellulales > Thermoguttaceae > RUG695. The sequence continues at coordinate 359,331 of JAFRAC010000007.1, forward strand.
GGCAGTTACCTCGATTCCGAAAAGAACATTCTTTCCTCAACCCTTTTCATTATTGTGGCCGACACCTTCTTTGCCCTGCTGGCGGGTCTGGCGATCTTCCCGGCGGTCATGGCGATGGGAATGGAGCCGTCGGAGGGGGCCGGTTTGGCGTTCCAGGTGATGCCCCTGACATTCAACTCCATCGGCGATCATCTCGGCTGGCTCTGGTCGTCGATCTTCTTTTTCCTCATCTTCATCGCCGCGCTGACCAGCGCAATCAGCATTGCCGAAGGGTGTGTGACGTGCCTGATCGATCACTTCAAGTTTCACCGCAAGCCGGCCGTTTTCCTGACGATCTTTTTTGTTTCGATTGCCGGCGTTTTCTGCACGCTGAGTGTCTCGGACTGGAGTCGGCTTCCGTTAATCCAGAAAGGGCTCATTTGGGCATTCGGCTCGGCCGATTCAAGCCTGTTTGACCTCATGGACCATTTTTCGTCGAACTACATGCTTCCGCTCGGCGGACTGGGAACGTCTTTATTTGTCGGCTGGCAGTGGGGAATGCGCTACGCTTTGGCGGAACTGCGTAAAGGGGGGAGCGATGTCACCGATATCAACTTCTTTGCCCTGGTCGCGGGCCTGAAAGACGATCCGATGAGCAAGGGAAACCACTCCATGACCCTGGCGTTGATCCTCGGATTTCTGATCCGGTTCATTGCTCCGGTCAGCGTGATACTGGTCTTCCTTTCCAATATCGGGTGGCTTTCGCTCAACTAGCGGAAACACCGCGCTGCCGGGCGCCGGAAAGTCTTTCTTCCCGGCGGCATAAAAACGGGGGACGGCAAGTTCGTTTGCCGTCCCCCGCAAGTCTGTCATCGGGAAAATAAACACAAGGGGAAGAACGGGATCTCCCCGGCCGCCGCGCATCCGTTATTTCGGAGAACTCGGCTCCTTTTCCATAAAGATTTCGTTCCCCTTGTCGTTGTACCGGACACGGGTCATAAACCCCTGAATCAGCAGGGTTCCACGCCCGCTCGGAATTTCGAGGTTTTCGTCATCGGTCGGGTTCGGAACCAGGTCGCGCCGGAATCCGTTCCCCTCGTCGCGGACCAGAATGGAGACAAGCTTTTCGGTAACCGTGCAGACGACCTGAAAATGCTTCTTCGGGTTCCCGTGGTTTCCATGTTCGATGGCGTTGGTGATCGATTCTTCAAGCGCCATATTGACCGCGAAAACATCGCGGTCGCACCACCCCAGCGCGGTCATCCGCCCAAGGACATCGTCGATCAGACGGTGCGCCTGACCGAAGATGCTCGGAAAAGTTTCATCGACCTGCCAGACGGCGGGGCCGGTACTTTCGGCGGCTTGCGACATCGGGAAACCTCCTCCCTGCCGGAGGGAAGGGAACAGGCTTAAAGGGATTTGACCGCTTCCATTTCGCCGGTCTTGATGACGAACACGGAATCGAGCCGCGTAATCTTGAACGCTTCCATGATGTTGTCGTTGATTCCGCAAAGCGCCAGTTTGATCCCTTTCCCCTTGCAGCGGCTGTTCACGGTAATCAGCACGCGCAGCGAGGAACTCGACATAAAGATGACATTTTGGAAGTTAATAACCAGCTTTTTGGTTTTGAGCCGTTCAACCAGACCGTAGAGTTCTTCCCCCCAGGCCTGAATCCCGATCTCGTCGTTGAGGCGGGTATCCATGCAGGTGGCGACGACGGCGTCGTCGACATAGTGGTTCATGATACGGGGTTTGTCGTTACTCATTGCGTGACCTTTTGATATGTGAAAAATCGGAATGTTGTCGGGGCGGCAGACTTCCTGCCTGCCGCGATTGTTTTCGGATGATTCCCGCCGGGCCGGGTTTTGCCGGCAAACCGGCGGGGGCAATGTTCCATTCTACCCGAAATCGGAAAGAAAAGAAAGTCTGTTCCCGGATTTTTCGGCAATGCGGCAAGGGGAAAGGCTTTCGCCCGGGGAACGGGCGCGGCCCCGAGCGCGGGATCTTTCCGGCCGGGAACCGTTTCGGTCATGAGGGGCGATCGGGAATGAAACAGCCCTTTTACCGCATTTGCCGCCGGCGGCCGGGGAGATTACTCCTGTTTCCACACCCAATGGAACCAGCGGGAGAGAATCCAGCCGATGACCAGCACACACAGGATGCCGCCGGCGACCCCCAGCGCGACCGGGCCGAAGCAGGCGACCGCCGCCAGCAGAATCGTCACGAAAACCGCGGTGGTCAAAAGCCAGACGATTCCGCGAAACAGGCCGCTGTTGAACGCTTTGGCGTTGAATTTGCCGCCGAAGATTTTGACAACGGTGCCGATCAGAAGGGTGACAATCCGCGTGACGATCTGCAGCAGAAGCGCCGCCGCCAGAATCGCGATGAGGCCGGTCAGAATGGAGCTTAGAAGATACGTCATGATTGACCCTCCGGAGCGGACACGAGGCTGATGTAATACGGGCAGATGTTCGCGTACGAGCCGTCTTTCGTGCGGAACCCGTTCGGAATGACACCGAGCTGGCGAAAACCAAGCCGTTCGTAAAGCCGGCGCGCGGGCCGGTTCGATTCGACAACGGCGTTGAACTGCAGAATCGAAAAACCGAGCCGTATGGCGGCGGCCATCGAATCGCGCACCAGAAGTTCACCGAGATGCCGGCCGCGGTACGAGGCGTCGACGGCGTAGCTGGCGTTGGCGATATGCCCGCAGCGCCCGATGTTGTTCGGGTGGAGAATGGAAAGCCCGCAGACTTTGCCGTTTTCATCGGCGGCAACGCCGCAGTAGCTCTGCCCGGCGAAAAAGAGTTTGCCCGACTCTTTCGTGAGCGGTTCTTCCTGCGGGAACGCGTTCCCCTCTTCGACGATCCGGTTCCAAAGCCGTACCATTGGCTCAACGTCGGTTTCGGTGTATTCTCGTACGATCATTTCTGTTTGTTCGGCAAACACGCCGGGTGGCGGCGCTGGTGCTGTGTAACGAAAAAAAGGGGAGAACCGCTTCGGCGGCTCTCCCCCGATTCTACAACAATTCCCTCATTTTTGCGAGACGCGCCAGTCGAGGATCCGGAGTTCAACCTGATTGCAGTAGTCGTTGAACGTGACGTGGAACGCGATGTCGAACGTGACGTTTTTGTTCGCCTCGACCAGTTCGTTCATCTGGTCGGCCCAGTCCCCCTGTCCGAAGGCGATGGCGCGGCGCTCGTCGCGGTACTGCCGGAACTTGGCTGAAAACGTCCGGCCGGCGAAATCCTCTTTTTTCGGGTCGCCGTCGGGACTTTTGATCCGCATCTTCGCGCCGACCCGGCGGGCGTAACCGACCAGAGAAACACCGTAGGTCACGAAAACCGGCCGGCTGTTCCCTTCGCCGAAGGGGGACATCCGGTCGATTTCGGCGACGGTCTGCTGATTGAAGGTCGAAAGCGGGTATTCGCCGTCGATCTTGATTTTCGGAATGTGCGATTGGTCGGCCAGGTGGTTCGAGACGTAATCGCAGAACATCTCGCGGAACGGGGTGATGTTCTCCTTAAGGATTCCCAGACCGGCCGCGGCCGCGTGGCCGCCGAACCGGTCGAGATACTCGTGGCAGTACTCGAACGCGTCGTACAGGCTGAAGTCGGAATTCGGGATCCCCCGGCCGGAACCGGTTCCGGTGTTGTTCGGCTTGAGCGCGATCATGACCGCGGGACGGTGATACCGTTCGGCGATCCGACCCGCGACGATTCCGATCACACCGGGGTGCCAGTCGTGGCTCGCCAGGACAAAGGCGGGCGCGTCCTGATACTCGGCTTCGATGACCCGCAGCGCGTCGGACATGATCTTCCGTTCCAGTTTTTGGCGCGTTTCGTTCAGGTTGTTGATGAAGGGAGCCAGTTCGCGGGCGCGGTCGGGCCGGTCGGTGATCAGCAGCTCGACCCCCAGACTGGCAAGCCCCATCTGCCCCGCCGCGGCAAACCTGTCGGGATTGCTGAAAAGGGATTTGGCGATATCCCAGTTTTTCGCGTCGAACTCGTCTTTCGTCGATTCGCGGCAGAGAACCTCGCGGCCCGCCGCGTTCAGGCGCGGCGCGATCGAAAAGCCGATATCTTCGCTGGTGATCTTTTTGTGGTAGGTGTTGATTCCCGCGATTTCGATCAGGTATTCCAAACCGAGCGGAAGGTATTCCTGCAGGCTTTTCCCCAGCGCGAAACGGACAATGGTGCGGTTTTCGCTGAGCAGGGGGACGACATCGGCAATGGTGCCGAGCGCGGCCAGGCCGATCGCGCGGACGAGAAACATCCTCATCCGGTCGCTAACCTGCTGCTTCCCTTCGGCGGCGGTACCGAGCGCCCAGGCGAGTTTCAGCGCGACAACCGCGCCGCAGATTTCGGGCCAGGGGCACTCCTGATAGCCGGTCTTGTCGAGACGGGGATGAACGATCGCTTCGACTTCGGGAAGGATCAGCGCTCCCGTTTCGGGGTCGGTTACCGGGGTATGGTGGTCGGTGACAATGAGTTTTAAACCGAGTTCGCGGACATATTTGGCCTCTTCGACACTCGTGATGCCGCAGTCGACGGTAACGATGAGCTGGGTGCCGTCGGCTTTGAGGCGGTCGATCGATTCGCGGCTGAGACCGTACCCCTCGTCGAGCCGGTTCGGCACGAAATAGGAAACGCGGCCGCCGACAATCTCGATCGCCTGGACCAGAATCGCGGTGGCCGTCATGCCGTCGACATCATAATCGCCGTAGACGGTGATCTTGTGGTCGGACCGAATCGCGTCCAGGATGACCTTTGCCGCATCGAGACATCCGGGCAGTGTTTCGGGCGGATTCAGACCGCGCGCGAGACTGGCCGGAGCGAGAAACGTTTTAACTTCGGCAGGGTCGGTGATCCCGCGGGCATAGAACAGCTGCGCTACCAGGGAGGAAATTCCTGCGGCTTTCGCAAGACGCCCAACACGGTCGGGATCGAAGGGACGCGATATCCAAACTTTGGTGTCCTTTGATTTTTTCGCGGACATAGCTCGCACCCCGGGGAAGAAACAGTGAATTGTACAGACCTTCAGACCCTCTGTGCAAAAACAGGCACAGGGAAGAACCGATCATGCCGGAGAGAACGCCGGCGCTGACGGTCAGAGGGCTGAAACGCCCCGCGCCGCCGTAGAAAGGGCGGCGCCGAAAGACAATTTACTTTTTCTTCTCGACATGGAGGGTGTGCTTGCGCAGGCGGGGCGAATATTTGCTGAGCTTCAGCTTTTCGCCGCCCGGCTTCCGGCGGACGATGTAGTTGTAATCGCCGGTTTCTTCACAAACGAGATAAACGGTTTCGGCTTTTTTCTTGTTTCTTTTTCCAGCCATGGTGCAACCTGTTTCTGTAAAAAACGTTTATTTAATCAACTCGTGCAACTTTTTCGTTTGGGTCGGGGGCAGGAGGGGGCCCCGAAAAAGGGGGCGGAAAGGGCGGAAAATGGGAGCCGTCCTTATTGCCAACTGCCGAACCGCTATTATAATGGATTCCGGGTGGTTGAGAATAGGGGGAGACGCTTAAATTTTCAGGAAAACAGAAGACGAAACGGTTCGTAAAAGTGGCTTCATCAGACCGACTCCGCCCGGAAAGTGAGAATCCCCGGACAGGGAAACCGAAAACGCAGGACGGGGTGTCCGAACAGGCCGGCGCGGCTCTTGCCGGGCTCGACGCCGACTTTAACCCCGCTCTCGACCGGATCCTCGAAGAGCACGACGTTGTCGACCGGCTCAAAACGCTCCCGATCTGGCTGATCGCGTTCGGAATCCAGGCCGCCATCCTCGTCGCCTTGGCCCTGATCAGCATGGGGGATAAAAACAAAGACAAACTGGCGATCAACTCCCAGATGGAAGAGAACGAGTCGCTCGACATGGACGATCTCGACGACGATTCCCTCGATATCGCCGATTTCGATATTGATGTCGAAGAGACGCCAGAAACGGTCGAAACGCCGGCGATGAACTTCGCCAATGTCGAAACGGCGCCCGACCTGAGCCTTTCCGACGCCTACGAAGTCGAGCAGACCGAAATCGTCCAGCCGGTTCAGACGATCCCGATGGCCGGGGCGCTCGAAGGGCGCCTGATCGGAAAGGGCCAGCTCCTGAAATCGGGGGGCGGGAACGAGGCGAGCGAACGCGCGGTCAAGGCGGCGCTCAAGTGGATTGCCGACCACCAGCTCCCCGACGGAAGCTGGTCGTTCCAGAACGCCGGGGCCGACGGCGGCCGGATGGAAGCCAATAACGCCGCCACGGCAATGGCGATTCTCCCCTTCCTGGGGGCGGGGAACACCCCTTCCAAGGGGGAATACAAAGCCGTGGTTGCGCGGGGGATCGAGTTTCTCCTGACCAACGGCACGCGGTCGGGGAACGGGTACGACCTGCGCGATTTGGGGAAAGACGAACGGAGCGACAGCGGCCGGATGTACTCCCACGGGCTTGCCGCGATTGCCCTGTGCGAGGCCACGGCGATGGGGGCCGATGAGCACGACAAGCGGTATCAGGCGCTTCGCGGAACTGCTCAGCAGGCGGTCGCTTTTATCCAATACGCTCAGGATCCGACGATGGGGGGGTGGCGTTACGTTCCCCAGGAACAGCCGGGCGATACGTCGGTGACGGGGTGGCAGGTCATGGCGCTCAAAAGCGGGAGTATGGGGGGGCTTTCGGTTGACCCGATGGTCATGAAAAAAGCGATCAACTTCCTTGCGAACCAGGTCGCAACCGACGGCGGCGCCCGATACGGCTATCAGGACAGCCACGGGTCCGACGCCACCACCGCGATCGGCCTGCTCTGCCGCCTCTATCTGGACTGGGATCCGAAAAACCCGAATATTCTGCGGGGCGCCGACTATCTCCTGCAGAAGGGGCCCAACTTCAAGAACGCCTACTACGTCTACTACGCGACCCAGGTCCTCCACCATATCGGCGGTGAGCGGTGGAAAGAGTGGAACAGCCAGGTCCGCGACAAGCTGATCAACAGTCAGGTTCAGAGCGGCGAAGACGCCGGAAGCTGGTCTCCGAGCGAAGACTCCTACCGCGGCGAGGCGGGAAGACTTTACGTGACGAGTCTTTTCTGTATGACACTCGAGGTCTACTACCGGCATATGCCTCTCTACGCCCAAACGCAGTACGGCGACGCCGAGACCGAGGATTTTCCCCTAGACTAGCCGCCGTTTTCCGTTACAATAAGCCCAAGGGGCATCCGTTGATTCAGGGGAGGGGTTCCCCCGAAAGATTCACAAGAAGCCGTTACCGGCACAGAGATGATTTACCCGGCCTTTTTCGCGAGGGCCATACGAAGGAGTGCGCAATGGAGAATTATGCGGAAAACCGCCAAGATCATCCCGGGCAGGATTCCGAAGAACAGCGGGAGGATCGCCGTCATTTTGTCAAGTCGGCTCTGGCCGTCGGGCTCGGCGCGGCCTGCGCCGCGGTTCCGGTCTACGGCGGAGCGCGAATGGCGCTCTACCCTCTCCAGCAGACGGGGCTTTCCGGCAAAGAGTATCAGCTGACCACCCTGGCGAACCTCGACGAAACACCCCGCCTCTACTCGGTGACCGACACGGTTGCCGACGCCTGGGTCTCTTCCCCGAATCAGCCGATCGGCAACGTCTATATCCGCAAGACGGCCGAAGGTGAAGTTCAGGCGTTCCAGGCGGTCTGTCCGCATGCCGGCTGCCGCATCAAGGTCGATAAACAGAAAGACGCCGAGTCGGGCGACGAGGTCACCCTCTTCTTCTGCCCCTGCCACGGCGACGTCTTCTCGCTCGACGGCGAACGCGTCAGCCCCGAAACCTCGAAATCGGCCCGTTCGATGGACTCGCTCGAAACCCGGGTCGACGAAGAAGGGCGCGTTTTCGTCAAGTTTCAGAACTTCCGGCTCGGCTGTGCCGAAAAGAGCCCCGTCTAAACCGTTTAAGGAGTTTTGGCGTTCCCGTTTTTCCCGTTAAAAATCAACTTCGACGAAAGAGATCATACAATGAACCCGTTCTTGAAATGGCTTGACGAGCGGACCGGTTTTGTTTCCCTCTGCAAAAAGATTGCGGGCTGGCAGGTGCCGGCCAGCAAATGCTTCTGCCGCTGGCTCCCCTCGGCGATTGTTTTCGCGTTCATCATTCAGGGGATTACCGGGCTTTTCCTCTGGGCGTTCTATTCGCCGAGCGCGCAGACGGCCTGGGAGTCGGTCTGGTATGTCCAGTACCAGCTCCCGTTCGGCTGGCTGGTCCGCGGAATCCACCATTATTCGGCGCAGGTGCTGGTCGCCATGCTCGGGCTTTACGTCCTGGGCCTGGTTCTGCACGGCGCATACCGCCGTCCCCGCGAGTTCGTCTATTGGGGCGCGCTGACGATGCTCCTCTTTTCGCTAGCGAGCTGTCTGACGGGCGACCTTCTGATGTGGTCCCTTTCCGGCTATTTCGCGACGATCACGCGTGTTTCGTTCCTGCAGCTGCTTCCGTGGGTCGGCCTTCCCCTCTATAAGCTGGTCGCGGGCGGGCCGGATCCGGCATTCGGCACGCTGACCCTCACGCGGTTCACCGTTCTTCACATCGCCGTTTTCGGCGGCGGGGGAATGGCGCTGATGTGCCTCTGGAAGTGGTTTGATTTCCGTTCCCGCCCCCTTTCGGCCGCGAAAGGCTGTCCGCACCCGTGCGCCCTGGCCTGCGCCGAAACGAAAAAGCGCACCCTTTGGGGATGGGAAATCCTCGGCGCGGCGTTTTCGTGCGCGGTCTTCTTTGCCGTCGTTCTTCTGCTGGTCTTCCAGCATTCGCTCACGAAAGAGATGATCGCCGGCCGCGCGCCGACCCTGCCGGCCGAAGCCTATCTGGGCGCCGAACTGACGAGTCCCGCCGATCCGGGCGGTTCGTACGATGCCGCGCGCCCCGAATGGTCGTTCCGCGCCTTGTATTACGAATCGAAGCTGCCGGTCTTCTCGAAGATCGGAATGATCTACGCCATCTTTGTCGTTCCGCCGATTCTGCTCGGCTTCTTCTATCTCCTTCCGATTCTCGGCCGGGTGAAATTCCTGCACTATCTCTGCGTTCTGGCGGTTGCCGCTCTGGCGGTTGTCTTCGGCCTCTTCACCTATTGGTCCTACGAAGACGACTACAAAAATCCGGAACACGCCCCGGCGTTTCTCGCCTCGAAAGCGAGCGCCGAGGTTCTCCGTCAGCGGGCGGTTGAGCTTTGCGCCGCGCCTTCGGGCATTCCGCAGACCGGGGCCCTTTCGCTGCTCAATAACGACCCGTTTATCCAGGGTCCGAAACTCTTTGCCCAGCATTGCGCCAGCTGCCACCGGTTCGAGCCGTTCGGCGAACTTGCCGAAACTGCCGACTTCGCGCCGATCGAGTGCAAAGAGCCGACCGCGCCGAACCTCTATCGGAGCGTTTCCCGGGAGTGGATCAGCGGCTATATGAATGTCGAGAAACTCCTTTCGGCGGACTATTTCGGCGCGACAACCTCCTTCGGCGAAAAGGGGTCGATGGTCACCTACATGAAAGGGCGCGTGCAGGGGGGGCAGTTTGATAAGGCCGGCAACTTTATGCTGAACGACTCGAACGGCCTGATCAGCGCTGTGATCGCCGCCGACGGTTCGCCGGCTCTCGATATTCTGACCGAAGCTTTCACCGAGATTTCCGAAGACGAAGATGCGCTGGCCGCGCTTGCCGAAGGGGACGTGACCCTTCTGAAAGAAAAAATCGCCGAAAAGTGTGAAGACGAATCGATTCTCGAGTCGCTCGACCCGGCGCTTCCCGTCCCGGTTCTGACCGCGCTCAAAGAAGTTCTTCTGCAAATGCCCGACGACGAAACCTATCAGGAGATTCTGGCCGACGAAGAGAACCTCGAAATGCTTGCCGGCGATGTCGATTCTTTCCTGACCGATGTCTATCTTGCGCAGCTGAACGGCAGCGACGAACCGATCCCCGCCGGCGAGACGGCTTACATCGACCGGATTCGGGAAGGTATCGTGGCCGCGTGCGGCGAGGTCGCCGCGATTCTCTACGACGAGTCGCAGCTCGACTCGGTCCGCGAGGGGAGCAAACGTTCCTTCGACGGACTCGACGAAAGCGCGATTGCCTCGATGGAATTTATGGGATGCATCGATTGTCATCCCTTCTACGGACACGAAAAGAGCGATCACGCCTGCGATCTGCGCGGGTACATGTCGAAGGAATGGCTCAAGGGGTTCATTGCCGATCCGACCGACGTCAAGTATTACGGCAAGCATAACGACCGCATGCCGGCGTATCACCCCGCCGAGGGGGACGCCCTGATGTCGGAAAGCGAAATCGAGATGCTCGCCGACTGGATGCACGGCGCCTGGTACCGCGCGCCGAAGGTTGAAAACCAGACGCTTCTCGGCCGCGACAACGAGCTGTTCCCCGGCGTGCGGCTCCAGTCTGAAGACAGCGGCGAATCGGTCTCGTGTCCCGATTCCTCTTCCTGCGGCCTTCCGGCCGAGGGGGACCCCGCCGGGCCGTCCGGCGAAGGAGAATAAACGCCGTTCCGCAGAGAGCGGCGCCGTCGAATTTCGGACGGGTGTTCCCGTCCTCGAAGCGGAGAGGTTCCGTGACGAATCTCTCCCGCTTATTTTTACATGCACCTCTGTTACAAAAAGGAGTCCTTGATGGCCGCCAGTAAAACGAAACAGGAACAGGAAGTCCCCGCGCGCAAACCGATCGAAGTCGATGATTCCGACGTTCTGGCCACCTACGCGAATTTCTGCCGTGTGACCGCGACGCCCGAAGAGCTGATCGTCGATTTCGGTTTGAATCCGAAACCGATGGGGGCTCCCGAAGTGCCGGTCGAGGTTTCGGATCGGATTGTTCTCAACTTTTTCACTGCGAAACGCCTTCTCCATGCCCTGAATATGACGATTCAGCGGCACGAAGCCGCGTTCGGACCGATCGAAGTCGATGTTCAGAAAAGGGTCAAAGGCTAAACCATGCTCGGGAACTATATCATCCTCGCCCTGTTTATCGCGGTTCTTTTGGGAATCGCCTGCTGGGAAATGCTCCGCACCAAAACGACCGGCGATTTTCTCCTCGGGGGAAAAACGCTCGGCCCCTGGATTTTGGCCATTTCGTACGGCACGACCTATTTCAGCGCCGTCGTCTTCATCGGGTTTGCCGGCCAGTTCGGCTGGTCGGCCGGCTTCAACGGGGTTTGGGTCGGTCTGATGAACGCCCTGGTCGGCGGAACGCTCGCCTGGCTTGTCCTCGGCAAACGTACGCGCCACATGACCCACAACCTCAACACAATGACGATGCCCGAATTTTTTTCGGCGCGTTACGGCAGCACGAACATGCGCTGGCTTACCGCATGCGTCATCTTCGTCTTCCTGATCCCCTATTCCGCCTCGGTCTTTGCCGGGCTCGGCTATCTTTTCCAGCAGGTCTTCCACCTGACAATGCCGCAGGTTCTGACCCTCATCTGCGTTGTGACCGGCTTTTACGTCTTTTTAGGCGGCTATAAGGCGGCGGCGCGGATCGATTTCGTTCAGGGGATCATCATGTTCTTCGGAACCCTTCTGATGGTCTACTTCGTCCTGAAGTATTTCGGCGGGTTTACCGCGGCGGTCGAAGGGGCAAAGGCGAGTTTCGCCGATCATTGCGCCAAATTCGGTTCCGACGGGGCGACCGAATTCGACAGTGTCAGACGCCTTCCGGACTTCATCCTCTGGTCGGTCATCTTCATGACCTCGGTCGGGGTCTGGGGTCTTCCCCAGATGGTTCATAAATACTACGCCATCAAAGACGAGTCGCAGATTTTCCGCGGCGTGGTCATCACCACCATCTTCGCCCTGGTGATCGGGTGCAGCGCCTATTTCTGCGGCGCGTTCTCGCATCTGCTCGATCCCGCCGAGCTTTCCGAGAAGATGGGGGGGAAATTCGACTCGAACGCGCTGGTGCCGATCATGCTGATCAAGGCGCTGCCGCCGGCGCTGATGCTGGTCATTCTCCTCCTGGTCCTTTCGGCGTCGATGTCGACCCTTTCTTCGTTGGTCCTCGTTTCGTCGTCGGCGGTCAGTATCGACCTGTACCGGGGATTCCTCGCCAAGGGGAAATCCGAGAAACACTACCTGTGGGTGATGCGTTTCCTGAGTACCATGTTCATTGTCATCTCGTGGGTCATCGCCCTCTATAACCCCTCCTGGATTGTCGCGCTGATGTCCCTTTCGTGGGGGGCGATCGCCGGCACGTTCCTCGCACCGTACCTGTTCGGGCTCTATTGGCGCGGCACGACGAAAGCCGGCGCCTATGCCGGTATGCTGACCGGTTTTCTGACGATGAACGGAATCTACTGGTACCGTTATTTCGCTCCGGCGCTCAATTCGCTTCTGAGCTGCGAATGTCTGACGGCCCACGGCATTAACCTGGCCCGTTATTTCGACCCGGCGCTCGGACCGGCGGCCGCCAAAGGCTATGCCCCGGTTGCGGCGACGATCGCGATTATCGTTCCCTTCTTTGTGGTTCCGGTTGTCAGCCTGCTGACCCGCCGGCTCCCGAAGGACCTTGTCGACAAGGCGTTTGCCGCCGGCGAACCGGCCGCCGAGTAAGCGGAATCCGTTTTCACCATCCGAAAAAGTCCCGTTTCCCTGCGGAGGGATTCGGGGCTTTTTTTCTTATCCGTTTCTCCCGGCGCCGCCGTTTCGCCGGTCCGGACGAGCCGGCAGCAGGGCGGTTCTCTCCTCATTTTCCCGCCGGGGGCCCGAAACGGGGCCCCGCGGGGCCGGGAACCCAAAAATTTTTAAGATTTTTTTGAGAAAAGCGGCTTTTTCCTCAAAGTCCCTCTTTACTTAGTTGCTCAAAATTGGAAAAATACCCCGCTTCCGTTCCCGGACCGCCGCGGTTCCGAGGCGAAGCGTCTTTGCCGACAAACAGAATCGGACCGTTCCGAACGACTAGAGGTCGAGTTATGAGATTATTCCCGATCACGTCCATTTCGTTTCCGTTTATCGCGCGTGCCGGAAAGAACACCGCATCGTTCTTCGTTTTCGCGTTCCTCCTTTCTGCGCTGGCCGTAGGATCTCTTTCTGCGGCGGGCCCGCAGGCGACCGGCACCGGCTCCGACGAAGATGAGCATACCTATCCGGACCCACCCCCGGCAAGGGCTGTCTGGAACAGTGTGAGCCTTGCCGCAGACTACTACGGCGGACTTCACGCGTCGGGGATCGGGTTCGAGTACTGGAACAACTACATGATGATGGAGGACCTCATTGAGCATCTGCGCAACGTGCCGCTTGTGACATACAACGGCGACGAGATGTCCGGCTCGTCGAGTCTGGTTCCTCCGGCCGGCGGCGGTTACGCCGCGCCGTACCAGGGGGGTTACGGCTATGTCAACCCGAACCAGGTCGGCGGCTACCAGTACTCGACCGGCGGCTATCAGACCGCGCCTTACGGCCCCGGTTACGCGCCCGGTTACGAACAGGGCCAGCCCGGCTATCAGATGGGGTATCCGGTCTATCAGGACGGGATCATGACCAATCCGCAGGGGTATCCGGTCAATACCGCCCCGCCGCTTTACCGCGGCCAGGCGCAATACGGCGATCCGGGTACGCTGATTTATTCGCTCTGGGGCGGCGTTGTCGGAGGCGGAGGTACGATCAAGGATCACGTCGATGTCACCGGCTACAAGACAAAACAGTTCGGCGGGTTTGTCGGACTCGATCTGTTCGGTTCGTGTGACTGCCGCAGCGGCCTTTTCTACGCCTATCAGAAGGGCGAGCTCAAAGAGGAGAATAAGGCTTACGATTATCTCTATGCGGAGAGCGGCACGCTTTTTGATCCCGTATCGATTGTCGGCGAGGGCGAAGAGGAACAGTACAGCACTGCTTACGATTACACATCGAACTTCGCGGGCCGGTACGACGGCAAACTCAAAGCGCACAATCACCTGATCGGGCTGTATCACCAGTTCGGCAGCGAGTTCATTTACAAAATTTTCACGGCCCGGTTCGGGTTCAACCGGATCAAGACCAAATCGGATCTTTCCGAAACGGGAACGACGACCGGCACGGTCACTGAAACCCTTTCGAAATTTACCGACGGTGAGCTGGTCGAGGAATTTTCGACGGTCGAGGAAGCCACGAATCCTGACGGGAATTCGTACAGCATGGACGGCAAATACAACGAGTATCTCGGCGGCGTGAGTCTCGAACGGGGGGCCAATCTCAAGTTCCTGAACTTCCTGACCTTTGCCCCGCGCGGTTCACTCGACTACACCTACATGTTCCGCTCCAAGATTAACGAGAACGTCGAAGGGTTCGGCGTCAACACGTACAAGAAAAAGAGTTATCACAGCCTGCGCAGCCAGCTGGGGGGCGATTTGGCGGTCGATCTCTATCCCGGCGACGGGCATCTGCGCCTGCTGGCGCGCGGCGGGTGGATTCACGAGTTCCTGAACTATCATTACGGCAAAACCTCCTTAACCGACCTGTACGGTTCGGTCTGGACAATCCAGGGGAACTCGACCGGCCGCGACTGGGCGGTGGTCGGCGCCGGCGGCGAGTGGGCGATTGTGCCGTCGTTCATGATTTTCGCCAACTACGATTTTTACAAGAACAAGTACCTCTCGTCGCATTACGGCGACGTCGGTCTGAAACTAATGTGGTAGGGGCGCGCAACCCGCGATGTCAAGTATCCTCGAACTCGACTATCCCCTCCTCCGGGCGTGCCTGGAATCGAACCCGGGGGGATGGAAGAATTTCGTTGACCGTTTCCTCGGTTTGGTTCTGCATACCATCGACCTGACCGCGGCCAACTGCCGGATCGAACTTTCGCGGGAAGAGCGTTCCGACCTTTGCGAAGAGGTCTTCCGCGCCCTCTCGCATAACGACAAAGAGCTTCTGCGCAGATTCACCTATTCCTCGTCTCTTTCGACCTACCTGGCGGTCCTCGTCCGCCGGATCGTGATCGCCTTTTTTAACGCCGCGGAAACCGAGTAGCGGAAGAGAAAGACGGAACAGGCCGTGTCCTTCCCATTCCGGCGCGCCTTATCGCTGCAGTGAATCTGCAAATGTGTTCCCCGTCCTGACGGTTCGGGGGTTTCGCTCTTCTATTGAAAAGTTCTGAGAAGTTTCCCTTTCGGCTCCGTTCGGAGTTTTTCCATTCCTCATCAAACTTTGGTATAATCCTTTTAGGTATGGATTTTTATGTTTTCGGATTCACATTGACATGCAGGAAAAGAACATGGAATGGATAAGAACTCTGACGGCTGCCGCGATTGCGGTCTTCAGTATAGCCGTTTACAATTTTGCGATGGCCGGCGAGTCGCCGGACGCATCCATTTCGGCGGCGGAGGGAGCTGCGGTTCCCTCTGTTTCTGAAAAGGGGGCTGGCGATACGATTCCGGCCGGCTTTCCGGAACTGTCGGGAAAACTCCCCGACCAGCTCCCCCCGGCTCCCGAGGGGATGGAGTGGCGGCTGGTCTGGCACGACGAGTTTGACGGAGATCAAATCGATGATCGGGAGAAGTGGGAAAGCCCTGAGTTTGATAAGCGGCGCGACGGCTTTTGGGCCAGAGAGGCTCTTTCCCTGACCGGCGACGGGTTCCTTCGGATGAGCGTTTTCAAGGATGAATCGGGGCGTTATCTTTCGGCTTGCCTGCGTTCGCGCGGCAAGTATGAAAAAGCGAAAGGGTATTTCGTCGCGCGGATGAACAGCCCCCGCGAAACCGGGCATTGGCCGGCGTTCTGGCTTTTCACCCCCGAAATCGGCAATATCGGGAACGGGTCGGCCGACGGTGCCGAAATCGATATCATGGAAAAGCCGTGGCTGGAACCGAAGGTGAATCTGGCGGTTCACTGGGACGGCTATTCGCCGGAACATCATCAGGCCATCGCGTTTCAGGCGGAACTCGGAACCGCTCCGGACGGTTTTCACACGTACGGACTCTGGTGGGGGGACGACGCGTACCGCTTCTACATCGACGGCAGCCCGGCCTGGGAAACGGCGGCGGACGGAATCTGCGAAAAACCGGCCTACATCAAACTGACCGACGAAATCGGCCAGTGGGGCGGCGACATTACGAAGGCCGATCTGCCCGATGAAACGCTCGTCGATTATGTGCGGGTCTACGACCTCTTTCCGGCCGGTTCGGCGGAATAGCGTTCTTGCGGATAACCGGTTTGTGTTGCTATCTGGAAGGGATACGGTTCGATGAAAGCGCGTTTCATAAAACAGATTATCCTTTTTCTCGCGGTCGCGGCGCCGCTTTTTGCCGTACCTCTCCTTTTCGCGGAAGAACCGTCCGAAAGTTTCGACGGGAAGTTCTATTCCGGGGAAGGGGACACCGAATTTTTGCGGCTCCTGGAGCTTTCACGCCGGCTCTTCTCGCCGAATCCGGAGTTTCAGGATCTTTCGATGCTTTACACCGACTGGTGGAACGGATTTGTCGAGGGCCCGACGTGGAACGCCTGGTGGATTCAGAACAGTTACGGAACGAGTTTCGCCGCGCTGCCGTTTCTGGAAGAGCCGTATGTGACGTTTCTCGAGAACGCGAACCGCCTGTGGTACGAAAAGATGGGGGACGGAAAGCGGGCCGGCGCGCACGGCTGGGTCGCGCCCGACGGACAGCTTTGCGACTGCGCCTCTCCCGATACCGTTGTCTACAAACAGGGCGATTGCCGTACCGATCTGCACGACTGGGGCATTGAGTTTACCGCAGCCGGAACCCTGATCACCGCCGAGTCGCTCCTGATTTCACGCGATAGGGAAAAGATTGCGCGTTACCTGCCCTGTTTCCGCCGGTCCGCCGCTTTGATCGAGTCGCGGCGCGATCCCGCCAGCAACCTCTATCTGGCCGGTCCGGCGGGAAATCTGCTGGCTCCGAGTTATGCCGGCTGTAAAATCGATGACGACACCTTTGACATGGCTTATCTGACGGGGCTTTCGGTCACATGGATCGGTGCGCTGGACCGGCTGATCGAACTGGAGAAACTCGCCGGGGAAGAGGAGTATGTCCGCCGCTATCCCGAAGCGCGCCGCGCGGCGCGGGAAGGCTTAAAACGGCTTCAGACCGACGAAGGGTATTTCATCAAATCGCTCGATCCGGACGGGACGCGCCATGGCGTTTACGGCGCCGGGAAACACGGTTACTTTGAAGCGGTCTGCAATCACGACGCGGTCGCCTTGCGTGTCACCGATGACGAGACCTCGAAAAAGATTGTCGATAAGATCCGGTCCATTCCGGGACTTCGGCCGCACGGCCTGATCATTACCAACTATCCTTCCCTCGACGACCTCTACGTGAAACCGGGCGAGCCGCTGGGGCTTTTCTCGTTCGGCACCTGGGTGAACGGGGGGCATTGGACGACCTGCGAGGCGCGGATGATCATGGCTTACTACCGAACAGGGGCTTACGGGGACGCCGCCCGCGCCATGCGGAAGATCGAATCGTTCGCCAGAGAGTTCCGTATGGATAATCCTCTTGTCGATTTCGGGAACGGAGTCTATCAGCCTTCCCAGCCGATCAACTGCTGCTACGACACGTGGGGCGCCCCGGCGGCGATGATCCGCGGCCTGTTCGAGTACGTCTACACGGCGGATTCCCTGACGCTTTATCCTCACCTTCCCGGCGGAATCACACGCCTTTGCCAGAAGTTCCCGATCCGTTTCGGCGGCCGGCGGATTTATCTTTCGGTTTCGGGAAACGGCCCGATCCGGTCGGTTTCGGTGAACGGCGAGCCGTGGACCGAGTTCGGGGAAGACTCGGTCCGCCTTCCTTACGACAGACTGCCGGAAACCGCCTTTGTCGATCTTGTGATGGAAAACGGCAGTCCCCGGCAGGAGCCGGCGGAACCGGCATCCTTCGATCCGGATCATGCCCGGTACGAGGCCGTCGGCGGGATGCCGGTTTCGCCGGAACGGCTCCGTCTCTTTTGCCGGAAGATGAACGGGGCGGGATGGGGCGATTCCTACGAGGCCCGGCACGCGCGTCTGATCCTGGAATCGCTCGCCGCGCTGGCCGAGCGGAAACAGCTCCTTGCCGCCGGAACGATTCCCCGGCTGCCGGAAGATTCCCAGGCGGCCGCCGACCGGGCGTATGCCGACGCAGCATTGAAACTCTCAAACGGCTTTGTTAAGATGATTCAGGAGACCGGCGGGAAGGAGGATCCGTTCCGCCGGCAGGTTTGGAACATCTGGCAGGAGACGGAATCTCTCCCGTAGCCGGTTTTTCCGTTGTTCCTCCGTTCAGAAGAAGGGGTGTTTTCATGAGCTTCCGATCCTTCATCAGTTCTTCGGCCGCGGTCATCCTCGGTGCCGTCGCCTTTTTTCCGGCCGCTGTTCCGCCTGCTTTGAGCGCCCCGGATTCCGCCCCCTGGGGAGCGGCCGGAACGCCGGCGGTCGTCCATCCGGCGGTCCGTTCGCCCCTTTCCGACACCCTTTCTCTCGACGGAGAATGGGATTTCATCGCCGGCGGCGTGAACTACCGGCTGGGGGTCGGCGAACCGGCGTGGGGACCGAGAGATTTCGACTGGTCGGGCGCAAGAAAGATTCTTGTGCCGGGGAACTGGGAATCGCAGGGGGTCGGGGAACCGGGTCCGAACCGTTCGTGGGACTGCGAGTGGGACCGCGACTTTTGGGAATTGCGGCACGTGTATTTCGGCCACGCGCTCTACCGGAAAGAGGTTTCGATTCCCGAAACGTGGTCGGGGAAGACGGTCTGGCTGAAAATCGGCGGTGTGCGGAGCGAGGCGTACATTTGGATTGACGGCAGGCGGGCGGCGTACCTGAACAACGGCTGCGGCACCGAAAAGTTCGATATTACCCCCCTCGTCCGCGCCGGGGAAACAATCGAGATCGTCGCGCAGGTGCGCAACGATATTCCGTCGCGGAAAGGGCTCCTTTCCGTGACCCATGCGTTCGGCGGCTTTTATCGGAGCGTCGAGCTGGAAGCCACCCCGCCGGTTTATCTCGACGACGTTTGGGCGCGGGGCGAAATCGACGGTCCGGTTGCGGAAGTTCACGTTACGGTTGCCGGCGCGGCGCCGGAAGGCGATTCAGCCGGCAGGCTCCTTTCCGTAACCATTCGCGATTCTTCCGGCAATGAGGCCGGCAAAAGCGAGCGGAACATCGACGGGGCCGGGGAATACCTTTTCCGCATCCCGGTGGAAAACGGCCGGCTGTGGTCTCCGGAAGAACCGAACCTTTACCTTGCCGACGCGGTCCTTTCCGCTCCCGACGGGACGCCTCTGCACGGGTGGACCGAACGGTTCGGCATCAGGAAACTGGAGGTTCGCGGAAAACAGTTTTTCCTGAACGGCAAACCCTATTTCTTCCGCGGACTGGGCGATCACCATTACGATCCGATGACCCTGACCGAGATGCCTGACCGGGACCGCTTTTGCGATCATCTGCGTCTCTATAAGGAGGCCGGTTTTAATTACGCCCGGCACCATACCCACGTGCCGCTTCCCGAATATTTTGAAGCCGCCGATGAAGTCGGGTTTCTTCTGCAGCCGGAACTGCCGTATTATCACGATGTTCCCTGCGAAGGGTTTCTCTTCGACCCGATGCGCGATCTTCAGGAACTCAACCGCAACTATCGCCGTTACACGTCGCTGGCGACCTACTGCTGCGGGAACGAAGGGTGGCTGGGCAGCCCGATCGACGAGGAGCTTTACCGCTGGGCGAAAGAGAACGATCCGGACCGCCTTTTCCTGCACGAGGACGGAGGGAGAAACATACCGGGGGTGAACGCCGATTTCTTCACGGGGGACGATAAAGTTCCCGGCTTTACCGGAGCCCTGATCCGGCCGTGGCCGTCCGGCGCGTTCGACCGGCTGAACGCCCCGTTTGTCGCCCATGAATACCTGAACCTGGCGATCAAAATGGATCCCCGCTTAGAAGACCGCTTTACGGGAATCCGCCTTTCTCCCGTCAGTTTCCGCGTTTATCAGGAACTGCTCAAAGAGTGCGGTCTCGACGAAACGTGGGGAGACGCCACGCTCCGGGCCGCCGCGAAACTTCAGGCGTATTACCAGAAGGAGGGGATTGAATCGGCCCGGCTCGACCCGGCCTGCGACGGCTTCGATTTTTGGTCGGTTACCGATGTTTCGATCCCTTCGGGCCCGGGCAACGCGGTTGCGGCGCAGGGGTATCTGAACGTCTTTTGGGAACCGCGGCCCGACGGAACCCCTCCGGAAGAGTTCTTCCATTTTAACGGCCCGACGGTGCTGATGGCGGTTTTTGACCGCGATCCGCCGATTTATGTTTCCGGCGAAGAGGTCAATGTTGACTTCCACATTTCCCATTTCGGCGCCGAAACGATACCGGCACAAGGCCTGATCTGGCAGATGCAGGATGAGGCGGGGAATACGGTTCTCTCCGGCACGGCGGCCGCGCCCTCCTTTTCGGCGGGGGACGTTCGGAAATTCGCCTCGGCAAAGATACAGATCCCTTCGCTCGGGAAACCGAAAAAGCTGATCTTTCAGATCGGTCTCGGCGAAACCTCCGTGACAAACCGGTACGAGTGCTGGGTCTTTCCGGCCCGCACCAAAAGGGCGCTCGGGCGTTTCGTGGTTTCCGATTCCCTTTACGATCGTTTTGCGGAACTCTATGACAATGTCCGCCGCTATGCCGATCCCTCGATGGAGCCGGGCGATATTCTGATTGCCCGTCCCGATGACCCGGCTGTGGAAGACGCGCGCCGCGAAGGGCGTTCCCTCTTCCTGATCGGCGAGGCTTCCCCCGAACCGGATGTCAGTCTCGGATGGTGGACCCTCGGCACTCAGGTCGGTACGGCGTTCGCCGCCTCTCCGGCGTGGGGGGATTTTCCCCTCGACCCCTGGATGAACCAGCTTTGGTTCCGTCTCATTCGCAAAGAGGCGTACGATCTGCGGCAAGGCCCGCCCCTTCCGGATTTCGTGCCGCTTGCGGTCGGCGAGGGGAAAGAGAGCTATTATCTCTATCTCGGCGAATCGTTTGAAGGGGGACGCCGCACGCTCGCCAGTTACGCACTCGACCTGCTCCAGGAAACGCCCGAGGCGGTCAGCCTGCTGGACTCTTTGCTCGACTACCTTCAGCGTTAGTCCGGACCCGCGGAGAAACGGGTTTCCCTCTTTTGCCGAGGGGGAGCGTACCGAAAAAAACGGCAGCCTCCGCCGGAAAGCGGCTGAACGGCGGCCGGCTGCCGGGGGCGGTGTGTTTCACCTGGCCAGGAGAAGGATGCCGCAGAAGCTGACGAAGTTCAGCGAGATGTGCATCGCCAGGTTCGCGGCAAACTGCCTGGTTCGCAAAAAGAGTGTTCCGAGACCCAGCGCGAGGATGAAAATGGGAACCGGGTCCGGAACCGCCTGCGGCATTACGGCCTGTACGATCCGCTGCGCTGCGAGCATCAGGGGCCAGACGAGGAGAAACAGGCCGACCCCCTTAAGAATGCCGCGGATCAGCCCCTGGCGTGTGAATCCGAGATCGCGCCACTCGGCATGCCGGACGCCGCGGAGCCATGCCAAAATGAAGAGGGTCAGAAGAATGTGCGAGATCACCATGGCCCCCACTCCCGTCAGAATCCTGTTCAGCTTTTCGATGTCATTGACCCCTTCGGGGGAGCGGATATGAATGAACGCGAAGAAAAGCGCCTGCAGAACGATCGTGAGGAACGCCGAGGGGATGTAACGCAAAAGGCCCCGCAGGAGCACAACCCGGAAGACCAGCTCTTCGGCAAACGGCGCGGTTACAACGGCGGCGGCAAACGCCAGCGCGAGAAACCACGTCAAGCGGGGCACACGCTTTGAGACGAGTATCAGAACGGTGAGCGGATGTTCACCCTGAAACGGGGTTTCGGGTTCCGCGTTTTCTTTTGGGGGCGCCGCTTTTTTTCCGGCGGCGAGCCGGATTTGCTCTTCGGCAATCCGGATCCGTTTGACCAGTTCCGAATTGTTCACCTGTTCGGCGATTTTCCGCAAAAAGGAGGGGAGCTTCTCCCACGCAGGGGGGAGCGCGCCTTCGGCTGGGGGAGTCTTTTTCGCGGTCTCCTTCAGCATCCCTTCCGGCAGATCGCTTTCGTGGATGGTGATATACGCTTCCCGCCACGGTTCGGGGATGAGTCCCAGCGCGGAACGAACCCAGCCGGGGAGGAGAAAAAAGAGGAGGAGAACCAGGATGATGTCGATCATCCCCCAGGGGGGCGAGGGGTTGGGAAACCCGGCTTTGGATGTCATCGGTCTGCCATGTCCGTTTTCGGGAGAGAAGGGGGAGCGGCGGCCCTATTCGGTTTGGGCCGCGTTAAGCGCGCGCGAGGCGGCGATGATGTAGTTCACGCAGGAATGGAGCGCCGTAATGATCATCCCCCAGAGACAGACGATCAGCGTCAGGTTGACCCAGGTATACGATTTCCCGCCGCTCAGCAGGAAGAGATAGACAAAGCAGGCGCCGATCCCCACGCACTGAAACCCCATTTTGATCTTGCCGAGCCATTTGGCGGAAAAGTCGCCGCCGCTCCCTTCGACAATCGAACGGAGCATGGTGACCAGCAGTTCGCGCGAGACGATGACCACCACCATCCAGGGCATCAGGCCGAGCCGCCACGGACAGCCGGGCAGGGAAACGCCGCGCAGCTCCGGTATGGCCGCCAGGTAGATGAGTGTGCCGCAGACGAGGAGCTTGTCGGCGAACGGGTCGAGGATTCTTCCGAGTTTCGTTACCTGATGGAAGTGACGTGCCCACCACCCGTCGGCGAAATCGGTGAGCGACCCGATCACAAAAAGAACAAACCCGGTCCGGTAAAAGCCGAACGGCAGCAGGGTGAAAATGAGCAGCGAGCAGAGGATTCTCGCGACAGTGAGAATGTTCGGCACATTGAAAGCTGATCTGTTCATCTCACGGTTCCTTATGTGTCAGGACTCGGTAAATCTCTTTTGCGGCGGAACCCATATCCGGTTTGCCGGTGACGGCGCCGGCAACGCAGACGCGGCTGATCCCCGTCTCGAGCACCTGCGGCAGATTCCCGGCGTTGATGCCGCCGATAGCATAGACCGGCATCTGTATCTGTTTATCGGCAAGCGCGCGCAGATATTCCAGACCCGCCGGGCAGGCGTCGGTCTTCGTCGCGGTCGGGAAGACCGCGCCCGCACCCAGATAATCGACACGCGCCGGGCCTTCGGCAAGATCGAGCGCGGCTTGCGCCTGCTGCAGATTCGCGGTCGAAACGCCGAGGATCATCTCCGGACCGACGATCGCGCGAACGGTTTCGGCAGGGAGCTCGTTCTGCCCGAGATGCACCCCGTCGGCACCGACGGCCAGCGCGATATCGGCGCGGTCGTTGACGATCAGCAGGGGGCGCGCCGAACTTCCGGTCCGCGCGGCCTCTTCGTCGAGCAGGGAAACAAGGCGCCTGCCCGCAGTGTAAAGCTCGCGGTCCGAGGCGTGTTTATCGCGAAGCTGGAAGATTCCCGCTCCGGCGCGGGCGACCGCCAGGAACGCCTCGTCGGGAATGCCGGTCTCGACAATGACGTAGAGCCGCGCTTCGGCCAAACGCACCAGCCGCGATGACGCCGCCGAGAAAAACGCGCAGGTCTGCTTCTGGAGTGTGTACGACGCGTACCGGAGCTGTTCGGCGCGGCGCGCCATTTCGGGAACCGCGAGTTTGGCGTACTCTTCGAGACTGCGGAGCGATTCCTGCAGACGGCAGAAGTTGGCGGCGAGAATCGTCTCGAGCGACCCGCGCCGGTACTCGCCGGACCCCTCGAGGCAAACGCCGACGTCGGATTCCGTCTCGCGCGCGCCGAGCCGTTTTTCCCACGGCAGAAGGGAGGTCAGTTCGGCGTATTGATGGCGGAACTGTTTCAGCTGTCCGGAAAGGCGCTCGTCGTCGGCCAGGAACCGCGCCGCGTCTTCAATCACGCGGATCGCTTCCCTGCCCCGGTCGGCGGCGGCGTCCAGAATCCGATAGACCGAGCGGCCGCTTATCGGGGACTCATTCGGCTTTGATTCGGACATTCTTGACCTGAACCTTCATCGCCGGGCCGGCGTGCGCCTGGATCGCCAGAATGCCGCTCGTGCGGCGCATCTCCCGGTCGCTGTCGAGCAGCACGCTCATCACCCTGCCGTTGATTTTGTGGATCATCAGGTTGTCGTGGACGATCACCTCGTAGGCGTTCCAGTCTTCGATTTTGATCACCGATTTCAGCTCGTCGCTTTCCGCAAACCGCGCCAGCAGGTGCGGCTCATGGTCGTTTCCGACTTCGGAAATGGTTCCCCGTTCGGCGATGATGCCGCGGAATCCTTCGCCGAAATTGATTCCCGAATAGGTCGCGGCGCCGTCGAAGTCGGCCTGGTATCCGCTGACACGGTAAGGCTTGTCGCCCTCCAGAACCCAGGAACGGTACTGCATTCCGGAGTTTCCGGGATTGGAAAGCCTGATGTCGAACCGAAGGATGAAGTTGTCGGGAATGGCCACATCGCCGTCGTAGATGAGAAAGGTGTTGTATTCCAGCTTCGCGGGGCCTTCCTCGGCGGTTTTGCCGGTCAGCGCCCCTTCCTCGACCGACCAGACCGCCGGATTGCCTGTCCAGCCGGCAAGATCGGTTCCGTTAAAAAGGGGGATGAATCCGTCTTCTTCCTGGGCCGGAACAAGGGTCCGGCCGGCGAGCACGCAGCTCAGAAGGAGTGCGGATAAAAGAACGCGTTTCATGGTTTTCGCTCCTGTTGTGTGAATGGCCTGCCGGGGGTTTCCGCCGGTCAGGGCCGCTTGACTTCTTTAATACGGATGTTGTTGATCTCCACTTTCATCGGCGGGCCGGCGTGCGCCTGGATCGCAAGGAGGCCGCCGTCGCGCCGGTTCTCGGGATCGTCGTCGATCAGCATGCTCATCATCTGGCCGTTGATCCGCTGGATAAACGTGTAGCCGACCGCGATAATCTCGTAGGTGTTCCAGTCCTCGATGTTGATCGCCTCTTTGAGCATCTCCGAATCGGTATACAGAAGCGTGGTGATGACCCGGCCCGGCTCGATCCGGTTGATGTATCCCCGTTCGGCAATGCTCCATCGGAAATTTTCGCCGTAGATCATTCCCGAATAGTCGGCGTGCCCGTCGAAGTCGGCCTGATAGCCGCTCATCCGGTAAGGGTTCCCCTCTTCGGGGGTGCGGAACGAGCGGTACTGCATTCCCGAATTGCCGTCCCGGGAGATCCGGTAATCGAACCGGAGAACAAAATCGTTCGGGACTTCGCGCTTAAAAATCAGAAACGTGTTCGAGCTGAGCCTGCGCCCGTCATTGTCGGTCTGGCCGACGATCACGCCGTTTTCAACCGACCAGATCCGCATGTCCCCTTCCCAGTCCGAAAGGTCTTTGGTGTCGAAGAGAGGATGAAATCCTTCCCGCTTTTCCTGATCGGTCAGCGCCGCGCGGGCGGCAGGGGCGGAGAGGAGCAGGGTGCCCCAAAGAAGGAGTCCGGCGCAAAGGAATTTGGCTGTTTTCATGGGCGGTTCTTTACTTGTTTTCCTGAACGACGGAAATCACCTCGGTGTTCGGCAGCGCCGCGCGCAGCTTTTCCGCGCCGGCTTCGGTGATTCCGGTTCGTGTGACATGGACGGTTTCCAGATCGGCAAGCCCGGCCAGCGAGCCGATGATCTCGTCGGTGACGGCGGTTCTTCCCAAATGGAGGAATTTCAGCCTGGAAAACTGCGCCAACGACGGGCCGGCCTCATCGGTGATTTGCGTTGCGTCCAAATTGAGCCATACAAGCTTTTCGGCCAGCGGGACGAGGTTCCGCACCCCTTCGTCGCCGATCCGGTTCCGGTAGAGGTTCAGGCGCGAAAGCGCCGGAAGCGCGGCAAGCGCTTTTAATGAACCGTCGGTGAGCGAAGAATCCGAAAAGTCGAGTTCGGCCAGTTCCGGCAGGCCGGCCAGGAGGCCCAGGTCGGCGGATTCCGCCGAAAGCCCGGTCAGGCGCAGTTTTTTGAGCGTTGATATACCGGCCAGCGCGCGGAAGGCCGGCGGGGAAATTTCGGTTTCGAGCCAGAGGCATTCGGTCAGTTTCGGGCATTCCGCCGCCTGCCGGGCAAGGGTATCGGAGAAGAGCCCTTTCCCGCGGAGGACGCGCAGCGTGTTCCAGCGCTCCTTTTCGGCACCGTCGAATGCCGCCGGGCCGTCCGCCGCCGAGAAGTCGGCCGATTTGAGTTTTCCGTCCTTTTCGAAGGCGAACTTGACGCCGGCCTTTTCGAGTTCGGCGATCGGCTTTTCCGCGGCCGGGAGAGGGGCGGTTTCGGCCGGAGGGGAGACGCGTTCCGCCGCGGCGCCGGCCGGTTCCGGTCCGGCGGGCGCGGTTTCCCTCTTTCGGCATCCGAAAGCCAGCGCCGCAGCAATCAGAAGGAGCGGCAGGGATTGTTTGACAAACATCGGTTTCTCTTCTTTTGTTTCAGAATGGTCAGCTCCAGTAAGCCGACTCGGTAATCGGGCCGTCCGAGGGGGATTTCCCCTCTTCGCTGAGCCGCTTTGCCAGTTCCGCGGCGCTGTTGGCGTAGAGGGGGGAAATCTCGATATCGACATTGTCGGCGATCCGGTATCCGAGGTTCCGCAGCCAGAGCCGGTACAGATCGAGCAGCATCCGGCGGACCATTTGCGGGTTATCTTTGGCTTCGCGCGGATGGTTCTTCAGCGGGGCGAAGCCGGTCTTCTCGTCAATTTCGACGACAATGGGGTTCCGCGCCTGCGGGAGGAGGTCGAAGATGAACTTCTCGAACTTGACCGCGTTCGGTTCCGCCGGTTTGACCTTGACGCCGAAAAGGGCGTTTCCGCTGTCGTCTTTCGCATCGCGGTCGGTTACCACGTAGGGGACCTTCTTTTTCGCGATATGGTAGGGGAGCGAACCGGCGTAGTCGGCTTTGGCTTTGAGAAAATTGACGTTCATGAGGTGAACGGCAATGCTCCCCGCCCAGATGGCGAGGGAGCCGTCCGGTTTCCGGCGCTCCGCGGCGGCGTCGGGGATATCGCTGTATTCGATCACGTGAAGCCGCCCGTCGATCATCACCATGTTCCCCACCCGGTCTTTCGGCGACGTTTTGCGGACAACCTGGCTGGAATACTCGGATCGGGCGAGAAGGTGATATCCGATGAACTCGGGATTGCAGATATCGATGAGGGGATTGTCGATCTGGAAATAGAAGAGTTCTTCGATCCCGCGCCGCTGCAGTTCCGAAAGGATCCCGGCCTGCCGGACGCGGGTGAAGGGGGAATCGGCCTGCGGCTGATTGATCGCCGCCAGAAAACCGCCGTGCCCGTCGGGACTTTTGGCAACGGTTCCCTTTTCGGAGAGGAGAACCTTGCAGTCATCGTAACCGACCGAGGGCATCGTCCCCTGGCAGAAGATGAGCACGTCGTCGTCGGCAAGCCCGAAATTCCGATGTTCGCGAAAGAAGGCGATCGTCTCTTCGTGAGTCGCGGGACTTGTCTGAATGCAGAAGGGGATCCGGGTATGGTATTTCCGGCAGACCGCGCGGATTCGCTCGATGTGGATCTGAAAGAGGGTCGCGCCCGAAATCGGGCCGATCGGGTAGATCCCCTTCGCGTGGGGGAAATCGAGCCGGGTTCCCTGGCCGCCGGCCACCACGGCTGCGGCCAGTTTTCCGGCGCGGAGCGCCTCTTCGCCGGCGCGCACGGCCCGGAAAGGATCGGCCGGCTGGCCGGCGCCGTCCGGCGGATCGGGCTGTTCGCGCCGGTCGCTTAAATGGTAGGCGGTCGGTTCTTCAGCGCGGTCGGCCAGCGCCGCCGCCGCGGCGGGTTCGCCCCGCCGGGCATAGAGGGACTCGATTTGAGAGAGGTCGAGAGCGCGGATCTCTTCGGCGAGCCCGGCCTGTTCCCCGCTTGTAAGCTCGTCCCAGAAGGCGAGAAGCTGGAGCTGCTCATGAGGGAGAAGAATGGCGGTGAGTTCTTCTTTGAGTGATGCCATATCGAATAGAAAACGGTTCTTTCTGTTTTTTAAGGGAAACGGCGAAACCGGCTCTTTTTGCGCAGGCGGGAAAAGGGCGCCGGCCCCGCCGGAAGCGGCCGAAAAAGGGGCTTTTTGCCCGGTTCGGTCAGGTAAATATTATATAGGGGGGGAGCGGAAGGGTCAAGTATTTGATAATTTTATCCATTTTAACTAATCGTTAAACCCGAAATAACCGATACAACTGATAAGGGGTTCCTTCTGCCGGCGGCGGCTGCCGGTCCGGTTCCATTTTGCGAGGAATCACGATTTACCGACTGAGGACATTTCGATGAACAAAACGACGATCTGGACAGCGGCTCTTTTGGCATCAGCGTTCGTCTGCGGCACTCTTCCGCATGCGGCGGCGCAGGGGCTCGGCATCTTCCGGATGCCCAAAAGCGTCGAAGCCGAACCGAACAAGGAGTATCCCCTCACCGATTCCGACGGCCTTTGGTTCATCATGGCGTCGAAGTTTACCGGTCCGGAAGCGCGGAAAACCGCCAACCGCCTTGTCTATGAACTGCGGAAAAAGTACAAGCTGCCCGCCTACATGTTCAAATACGACAACCAGGACGATGATTTGCGCAAACTCGGCGGCGGGGTCCGTTCGTATCAGTATCTGAGCGCGCCCCCCGAAGTTTACGCGGTGCTGATCGGGAGTTTCCCGTCGGCCGACGACCCTTCGCTGCAGGAGATCCTCCTGAAAGTGAAACGGTCTCAGCCCGAGTCGCTGAAAAACAACCAGGAAAGCCGGATGGTCATCAAGGAATTTGAAATGCTCGCGCAGAACCACAAGGAGTATGCCGGGTACGGACCGCTCGGAAAAGCGCACGCGGTTCCGAATCCGATGATTCCGAAAGAGTATTTCGCGCAGAAAGGGGTTGTCGACTCTTTTCTCGAAAAGATCAATTCCGATTCCCGTTACAGCCTTCTGCGCAACCCCAAGATGTACACGGTGCGCGTCGCCACCTTTGCCGGGAAATCGGTGATGGACAAGGATTCGTCGGGGGACTCGAAATGGAACAAGTCGAATTCCGATTTCCAGGACGCCGGCGTGAAAGCCGCGGCGCTCTGCGCGGCGCTCCGGAAAGAGGGGGTTGAAGCCTGGGAATTCCACGACCGGGACTGCAGTTTTGTGACGATCGGCAGCTTCGATTCTTTCGGCACGCCGAACGCCGACGGCACCACCGAAATGAATCCGGAAATCTACAGGCTGATGGAAAAATACAAGGGGAAGATTGTCGACGCCAAAGGGGACTACGAGGCCTACTGCGCCAATGTCGAAATCAAGGGAAAAGGGCGCGAGAAGATCAAGATGGAGCTCCCCTTCGATATTCAGCCGGTCATCATTATGGTTCCCCAGCTTCCGGCCAACGCCAAAAAAGTGCAGGCCGCCCTGGCCCAGCGCCATCGCGCCGAAGAGGAGCGGAGCGACGCCCATTTCCGCGAATCGGTGCAGACCGACGGAATGATCTACGATTTGAAATACGGGAACATGGACCGCGGCTCCGTTTCGGAAGGGGTGCGCGTGTCGGACGAGGATATTGCGCGAATGACAACCGGCCGCGCCGCGGAAACGGCGCAGGCCCCGCGCCGGGCGCCGAACGCGGGTTCCGCCGAAACCGCTCAGGCGTCCCTTCCGGCGCCGGCCGCCGCCGGCGCTCCGGCCCGATCGGCCTACGCGCGGGCCCCGCAGGCCCCCGCCAAGACGGCGATGGTCTATCCCGAGCCCGGAACGGCTCCTTCGGCGGGCCGCCGAGGTACCCCGACCTATTAAAGGCTTCTTTCTCCCTTTGTCCCGCGCCGCGCCCTTGACGCGGGAAGGGGAAGAGGTAGACTTAAGCCGAAAGGCGAACCGTTGGAAATACCGCCGGAAAGGCGGTATTTCTTTTTGTACGGAAAGGAGCGCCCGAAGCGGCGCGGCCCTTTCCGCGGCCGCCGTATCCGAACCGAAGGTGAATCCGCGCATGAATCCGTCCGAATTTAATCCGTTTCAGAACGGGGTGCTGATCTTCGACGGGGGGATGGCCACCGAGATCTATCGAAACCACATTTTTACCAACCGCTGTTTCGATGAACTGAACCTCTCGATGCCGCAGCTGATCCGCCGCATCCATCAGTCGTATATTAACGCCGGTTCCGATGTTATTGCAACGAACACCTTCGGCGCGAACCGTCCCGGGCTCGAGAAATACGCGCTGGCCGAAAAGACCGTTGAAATCAACCGTGTCGGCGCGGCGATTGCTCGGAGTGTCGCCTCGCAGCCGAACCGCGAAACCCGCGTACCGGCGGCGCTGGTCGCCGGTTCGGTCGGCCCTCTTTTAGACGGGGACACCCGTTCGGCAGATGAAACGGCGGCCATCCTTGCCGAACAGGCCGGCGCGCTGCGCGAAGGGGGCGCCGATTTTATCCTTTTCGAAACGCTCCGGACTCCGGAACAGGCGAAAGCCGGGATCGAGGCGATCCGTCTTGCGGGGGATTTCCCCTATATGCTTTCGTTCGCGCCGCCGCAGGAAGACTCCCTGCTCGAAGAGACGCTGCGCACCCTTTTCACTCTTGCCGAAAACGCGGCTTTTCCTCCCTTTGCGCTCGGGCTGAACTGCGGGCGCGATCCGGCCGACATGCTCGCCGCCGTCGAAAAGGGGATGAAGCTCACCCGGCTTCCCCTCGTCGTCCAGCCGAACGCGGGGTATCCGAAATCGTTTGAGGGGCGCCAGCTCTACTTCTGTTCCCCCGAGTATATCGCCACCTACGCAATGGAATATCTCGACTACGGTGTTTCGGGGATCGGCGGCTGCTGCGGAACGAGCGCCGACCATATCGCCGAAATCGCGAAGATGGTGAAACCCCTTGTGAAAGCCCACCGGAAGCTCGAACCGGCCGTAACCGCCGTTCCCCGCGCCCCGCTGCGGGAAGAAACTCCCCTGGCCGGCCGTTCCAGACTGGCCGCGAAACTCGCTTCGGGCGAATGGATCCGCACCGTCGAACTGATCCCGCCCGGGGGATACGATTTATCGCAGACCCTTGCCAAGACGAAACGCCTTGCCGAGTTCGGGGTGGACGCGGTGAACCTGCCCGACGGCCCGCGCGCTTCATCGCGTATTTCAAACCTGGCCGTAGCCCAGCAGATCCTCGAGCGGGTCGGGCTCGAACCGATCCTTCACTTCTGCTGCCGCGACCGGAATCTGATCGGAATGCAGTCCGAACTGCTGGCATGCGCCCTCTACAAAATCCGGAATCTCCTTTTCATTACGGGCGATCCGCCGAAACTCGGAAATTATCCGAACGCCACCGGCGTTTTCGATACCGACGCCATCGGCTTGTGTGAACTGCAGACCCGCTTAAACCGGGGTGTCGATCTGGGCGGGGGGGCGATCGACCCGGCGACAGAAGCGGTGATCGGGGTCGGGCTCGATCCGACGGCGCTCAACCGGCCCCGTGAAATCGAGCGGTTCCGCCGCAAAATCGGCGCGGGCGCTCATTTCGCGATCACTCAGCCGGTCTTCGATTCCGACGCGCTTCTGCGTTTCCTCGACGAGGTCGGCAGCGTGCCGGTTCCGATCATCGCCGGTGTCTGGCCGCTGACCAGTTACCGCAACGCCGTCTTTATGGGGAACGAAGTGCCGGGTGTGGTCATACCCGCCTCGATCATGGAGAGGATGGAATCGGTTTCCGCCGGGCCGAAAGAGGATCAGACAAAAGTCGGCATCGAGATCGCCCGCGAAGCGGTCGGGCGGATCCGGGACCGTGTTGCCGGAATCCAGGTGAGCGCGCCGTTCGGACGCATCGAAATTCCGATGGAAGTGATGAGGGAGTAGATGCCTTATTTTGCGGTGATTATTCCCGCCGCCGGGAAGGGAACACGTTTCAGTGCCGGGAGGCCCGCCGAATCATTCCGGCAGAAGAAGCCGTTTGTTTCCCTGGCGGGGAAAGCCGTCTGGCTCTGGTCGGCCGAGCGGTTCGCCCGTCATCCCGATGTGATCCAGATCATTCTGGTCACCTCTCCCGAAGACACCGATGAGGTGCGGCGGGCCTTTCAAGACGATCTTGCCCGGCTCGGCGTCGAGGTCGTTCCCGGCGGAACCGAACGGTTCCTTTCGGTCGAGAACGGCCTCAGGGCGGTCACACCCCGTGCCGGGTATGTGGCGATCCACGACGCGGCGCGGCCGTGTGTTTCAGACCGGACGATCGGCGCGGTGTTCCGCGCGGCGGTCGAGTCGCGCGCCGCCATCCCCGCGGTACCGATCGTCGGCACCGTCAAGAAGAGCCGGCCCGGCGCCGCCCGCACTCCCTTTATCGAGCGGACGGTTTCGCGCGAGGGGCTTTGGGAAGCGCAGACCCCCCAGGTCTTTGAACTGGGCCTGTATCGCGAAGCGGTTGCGGCGCGGGCCGCGCAGTCGATGCCGACCGACGATGCCGGGCTCCTCGAAGCGATTGGGATTCCTCCCCGCCTGGTTCCGGGAGAACGGACGAATATCAAAATCACGACCCCGCAGGATATGGCGCTTGCCGAATTCGCTCTGCGGTATGCCGCCGGGCAGGACTGAGTGTATTACGGATTATTCATTTCCGATTCTTAAAGAGAAAAAGAGAAAGAGGTCAAGATGAACGAAACAGTCGCAAAATGGCTTTCCAACGGCCCATTGGTCCTTGACGGCGGAATGGGCACCCAGCTGCAGCTGATCGGCCTTCCGGTGGGACATCATCCTGACCTCTGGAACCTGACGAACCCCGAAAAGGTCGGGCAGGTCGCCGCCGCTTACTGTGCCGCGGGGAGCGATATCATTTTGACGAACACGTTCGGGGCGAACCGGTTCCTTCTGGCGCGTCACGATGCCGCCGACAAGGTTGCCGAAGTCAACAAAAGGGGTGTGGAGATCGCGAAGAAGGCCGCCGCCGAATCGGGAAGAGACGTGCTCGTGTTCGCGTCGATGGGGCCGACCGGCGTCATGCTGATGATGGGGCAGGAGACTCCGGAGGCGCTCCGCGAGGCGTTTCAGGCGCAGGCTGAAGCGATGGCCGCCGGCGGCGCCGACGGGATTGTGATCGAGACGATGAGCGACATCGCCGAAATCAAGCTGGCGATCGAAGCCGCCAAGTCGACCGGGCTTCCGGTGGCCGCCAGTATGACATTCGATTCCGGCAAAAAGAAGGACCGTACCATGATGGGCGTGACTCCCGAACAGGCGGTTGCCGCGATGACCGAAGCGGGCGCCGACATCATCGGCTCGAACTGCGGGCAGGGGATCGACGCGTTTCTGCCGATCTGCCAGCGGTACCGCGCCGCAAGCGATCTGCCGGTCTGGATGAAGGGGAACGCCGGACTCCCCCAGGTGGCCGGCGAAAAAGTGATCTACAACCAGACGCCGGAAGGGTTTGCCGCGGCATCGAAAGCGCTCCTCGACGAGGGCGTCTCGTTCCTCGGCGGCTGCTGCGGCACCACCCCGGAATATATCAAAGAGATCCGCAAACTGGTCGATTCGTGGAAAGAGACGCACTAAACCGCGTTTCCTGTATTTCTTTTTAAAGAAGGGGCACTTTCCGCGAGCCCCATTTGAGCCGGACACGGCATCTCCGCGCCGCCAAAGGCGGCGCGGCCCGGCGGAGTTTTTTCCGACAGAAGAAAACTTTTGAATAATCTGAATCATTGATGATTTTTCTCTTGCATCCGGTTCATCGACGGATACAATGTCAGTCGTAGTGTCTTGATTCCCGTTCAAAGTTCATTTTTCCAAGTGAAGCGGTGGTGTGATCTCAAAGAAGATACTGCTGAACATCCTTCTGGTTTTTGCAGGAATCTTTTGCTCAATCCTTTTGGGTCTGGGCAGTCACGGACTGTTTGCTTCTAAGGTTTTAGCTTTATGGCAGTACTCACTGTCCCGCGATACGTTAATTGCCCTTTTTTGTGTGGGCATAGTTGGTCTTGCGGTCATTGCGGCGGTCCTGTTCAAAAACAGAAGATTGCATGATCACAATGGCGGCAAGCCCGAAAACCTGATTGTAAATATTTCACTGAAACGAAGAGTCCTGAATTACATTCTGATTCTCACCGCTCTTCTCGGTCCGTTTTTCTTTGTTCTGGGTTTTTATTTCGCCATTAGCGAGGCCCATTGGCCTGCCCTTTTTTGTCTTGGTATACTGGAACCTACAAGTATTATTGCCGTGTTGGCGTTTTTGAAGATCAATACGAAATATTTCAGCAAAATGTTTCTCTGGCTTGAAGTGCCGATTCTTCTTGTTTTACTGCTGATTGATCTTTACTGTTTTATCCCGCTTGGCGTTTTTTTGGAGAACCGTTTCAATATCAATATCTATGGCGAGATACTAACGAAATTATATGGGATACTCGCCTGGCTTTTCGGGTAAATTCCTTCCGGAATAATACAGGGGGCGTGCCAGGTTGTGTCTGAGGTAACCGCCGTTTTGCCGGTTACCTTGTCTCCTTATTGCTGAGCGAAACTCTGGCGGGACGGACAAGGTATTTCTGCGCCGCTTCGATCACCTCGTCGCGCGTCACGCGGCTGATTCTGTCTGCGTATTCTTCCTCGTACTTGAATCCGAGCCCGTAGAGCTCGTCCAGCGACGCGCTGAGCGCCTGACTGGCGAGGGGTTCCAGCTCGTGCGGCCTCGATGCGATGAGCCCCGCTTTCACGCGCGCGAGCTCGTCTTCCGCCAGATCGCCCCCCTTGATCCGGTCGGTCTCTTCTTCGATCCGCCGGAAAATCTCCGCGACCTTTTCGGGGGCGGTTTCGAATACCGCATAGAGGTAACCGGGCGCAGGTCCGGTCATCTGGCCGACCTGAAGGCGGTAAACCAGGCCTTCCTCGCGGAGCGAGTGAAACAATCTGCCGCCGGGGGTGCCGTGTCCGCCCAGAATCGACTGGAGAACGAGGATCGCCGCGTATTCCTCTTCGTTGGTAAGGCTTACCGTCGGCCAGGCCATGATTCCCACGCCGTCCGGACTTTCGATGAGGGCATGTTCGTCAGCCTCGCTGACAAACTGGTTGTCGGGGTCGGCCGGCAGGGGAAGGGGAGCGGACGATTTCGGCAGATTCTGAAAAAGCTCCTTGGCCTTTGACGCCGCGTCGGCGGCGCTGATGTCGCCGAAGACGGCGATCACCATCCGCCGCGGGTCAAGAAGCTTCCGGTGCAGCCGCCGCAGATCGTCGAGCCGGATTCGATTGACGCTCTCTTCGGTTCCTTCCGGCAAAAGGTGATACGGCGTTTTCGCCGGAAGAGACGCGGAAAGGAGCGCAAACGCCCGGGCGATCGGACGTTCCTGCCGGACCAGAATCTGGTTGAGCTGTTCCCGCCTGGCGCGCTGAAACTCCCCGTCCAAAAAGGAGGGGCGCAGAATCATTTCGGCCAGCAGCGGAAACGCGTTCTGAAAATCCGATTTCGGTACGGTCATTTCGGCGCAGAGTGTATGGCGTCCCGCGGAAAAGGCGTAGTCTCCGCCGATACTGTCGAAGTAGTTTTCGATTTCTGCTTTTGTGTGATTCTCGGTTCCCCGCCCGAGCATCTTTGCCAGGAGCGCGGTCTGGCCCGCCGTCGATTCGTTTTCGGCGATCGACCCGCCCAGCACGCAGACCTGCACGTGTACAACCGGAAGACCGGCATCGCTTTTCGTGAGGACCGTCAGCTCGTTTTCACGCAGATGGAACCCCTCAATTTCGGAACGGTTCTGCCGGGGGGAAGAGGTGACCTGCCGGGGAACGCCCCCCGGGGGAGAAATCAGGACGCGGTTCATTTTTTCCGGTCTGAGGTAGGTGCGCATGACGCGCGGAAGATCGGCGGCGGCGACCTTTCGAATCCGGTCCAGATAGACCCGGTCAAATTCCGGATTTCCCGTGATGATGTAATTCAGCACACAGGCGTCGGCGCGTGAGGCGGCGGTCTCCTTTTCGCGGAGGAACCCCATTTCGGCAATCTTCTTAGCCCGCGCAAGCCGCTCGTCGGGAATGACCGACTCGGAAAGCTGCCGCAGCAGATCGAGAATGGCCGTCTGGACGGCGTCCGGTTCGTCGGGCCGTGTCTCGGCCTGAATCAGAAAGAATCCCGGAACGGACGAGGGGGTCATCGACGCGGCGCTGTATGAAATGCCGATCCCTTTCCCTTCTTTGAGTTTGCGGTCGAGTTCGCCCGAGACGCCCCCTGCCAGCAGGACCGCCAGCACGTCGAGCGCGGGCGCGTCGGCGCTGTCGATGGCCGCGGTCGGCCAGGCAAGCCGCAGCTGATACGTTTCGCCCGGCATTTCAATGACCGTTTCCCGGGGAGCGATCTGAACCGGTTCACTGTAGGGGACCGGTTCGATTTCGGGCGCGCGGGGGATCTCGCGGTACTGTTCGGCCAGTTCGCGGAGCACTTCTTCCGGCTGAACCCTGCCGGCGACAAAAAAGATGGTGTTGTTCGGCGTGTAATGAGTCTTGTAGAAGTCCTTCACCGCCTCAGGCGAAAGTGTGCGGAACACGTCGGGATATCCGCCGGCCGGATGCCGCAGGGGGTGTTCACGGTAGACAGTACGCAGAACCTGTTCGGCGGCAACCTGCTGCGGGTCGTTTTCGGCGTCGGCCAGTTCCCGTGCGATCACCTGCTTTTCACGGGCAAATTCGTCGGGATCAACGGCGCAGTCTGTCATCCAGCCGGCGAGCAGATCAAGCGCCGCGGGAACCGTTTCCGAAGAGCAGTCAATGTAATACGATGTCAGCTCGCTGCCGGTTGCCGCGTTGAATCTCCCCCCCAGGCGTTCCAGAATCGACCGGGTTTCCTCTTCGCTTCGCCTGGAGGTGCTTCCGCCGCAGACGATATGTTCGGTCAGGTGGCTGATTCCGCTGCCGAGGAGCGCACCTTCGTGCGCGCTGCCGGTGTTCCTGACATACGCCCGTACGGTGGCGGCGTCGGTTTCGGCCGGCAGCACAAAAAGAGAAAGGCCGTTCGAGAACTCGTAAAAGGCCAGCCCGTCTTCATAAACTGTATGACTGACCGCCTGAACCCCCTGCGCCGGGCCGGCCGCGTCGGCATCGCGGTAAGGGTCCTGGGCCGCGGCTCTGCCGGCGGCCAGGAAGAGGAGCCCCGCCGGGATAAAGAGTGAAAGAGCGCGGCAGATTTTCAAGGCCGGAAAGGCAAGCCGGCTGAAGAGACTCTTCGCGGGAAGCGGATCCTTCATAATGACATCCTTGTCAATGAAAAGGAGTGTGTTAGCCGCGGGCGGGACTCGATTCGGCCGGGGGCGC
Source organism: Thermoguttaceae bacterium (assembly GCA_017405595.1). Classification (GTDB taxonomy): domain Bacteria; phylum Planctomycetota; class Planctomycetia; order Pirellulales; family Thermoguttaceae; genus RUG695. Next base: position 396,451 of record JAFRAC010000007.1, read on the forward strand.
GGCGGAAAAATCTTCGCTCAGTTCCTCGATATTCTGCATCCGGTTCAGCGCGCGGCGACGGCAGGGACTTTGCGGAAATTCCTTGATGACGGTCATGTAAGCGGTACGCGCCTTAACATAATCGCGGCTCTTGAGCGCGATTTCCCCTTTCAGGATCAGGAGAAGATCGGCAACCGATTCGTCGGGACCGGCGGCGAGGGCATCGTTGACAATCTTTTCGGCGGCGACGTAATCCCGCTCCTCAAATTTGATCTCGGCGAACGCCCAGGCCGCGTTGCTCCAGTAGGGGCTGTTCGGGAAGTCGCGGTAGATTTTGGCGAAATACTTTTCGGCCAGATCGGTGTTCTTCCGTTCCCACTCGTTCCAGGCGAGCAAATAGTAGCTTTCGGGCATAAAATGGCCGTCGTTCGGCGAATTGACCGCGTTCTGCAGATACTCGATCGCCTTGGCGTTCTTTCCGTAGAAGTCGGCGCGGTAGCCGCAGTAGTAGCAGGCGTCCACCGCCTCGGGGGAATTCGGCGCCATTTTGATGAGCATGTCGCAAACGGTCTGTCCCTCGTCGTACTCTTTGAGTTCAAAGAGTACGCGCGCGCGCAGGAGCGCGGCGGCGGCGGCGACCCGCGGGTAATCGCTCCAGAGCGTTTCGGAACCGGTCAGCAGGTTCAGCAGCTCGTCGTTCGCATCGTCGAGATGATTCTGCTCATAGAGCTGTGTGGCTTTTTTGAGCATCCCTTTCGCGTCGTCTTCGGAAAGTTTCGGCGGTTCCGGTTTTCCGGCGGACTCGGCGGGTTTCGTGTTTTCGGCGGTCTGGGCCTCGCCCGGCTGCGCCTGAGGATCGGCCGCGGCGGGTTCGGCAGGTTTCGCGCTCGCTTCGGTCTGCGGCGGCTGATTCTGTACCACATGACCGGAACTCGGCGTGAGCTGGTTGGTGCGCGGAGGAAGATTGCCGCCGGCGGGCGGGCTGAGGGTGTTCGGGTTCAGATTGCCGGAAGGATTGTTGTTCGCGTAGAGATCGCCTCTCCGGTCGGGATAGCGCCCGATGTCCGAGGGGGGAAGACGGTTCGGGTTCAAATCGGATGAACCCGGCCGACTGCCGGGGTCGTTATACCCGGCGCGGTTGTAGCCCTGCCGGCCGTAGGCGTCGCTGCCCCGGCCGGCGGCGGCGTACGCCGAACCGATCGGATTGGCGATCGCCTGCTGGCGTTCGCGGTCGATTCGGTCGACAATCTTCATCAAAACCGGGTCGGTCTGGCTTGAAGCGTACCGGTAGAGCGCCTGGAAGACCGCCTGCTGGTTCTGGTCGTCCTGAGGATTCCGCGATACACCGTAACGGCTCGCGTAGGCGAGGATGAGGTTGCCGCACGCGTTGACGTAATCCTGCGGCGAGAGTTTCGACGAGGCGTTCCCGCGGTTGCTGTCGAAATAGTGAATCTCGTACTGGTTCGGGTTGACCGAACTCGGCGAAATGTCGGCGAAACCGAGTACTTCGCGGATTGCGTAATCGTAATCCCCCTCACCGAGCCGGATGGTCGAGTCGTAATAGGAGATGATATCGGAATTCGCCAGACTCAGAACCGAGTTCTGCATCTGCCTGAGGAGGGCATACGCCTCGTTAAAGCGCCCGAGTTTTGTCAGGAGCTGAATCTTCAGATAGGCGATCGGCGGCGAGAGACTCGAGTTCATCTGCTCGATGCGGGCGATCGTGTTCAGGCCGTCTTCGTACCGGTTCAGCCGCAGATAGCAGTAGGCTTCGTAGCCGAGCGCTTCCTGCACGACGGCCCGGTTCGCGGAATCGTTCTCGTTGCTTCGGACGAACTGGTCCATCAGCTGAAGCGCGCCCTGGTAATCTTCCTGCAGAACTTTCAAGTAGGCGCGCTGAATCGAGGCGCGGTTGGCCTGCGAGTAACTGGAATCCATCGACAGACGGTTGAATTCCTGATCGGCGCGGGCGTAATTCCCGGCGCGGCCGTCGGCGGCGGCCTGTTCGAGAAGGCACAAGTCGCGCCGCGCTCCGTACGGAAACCGGGTAAGACAGGTCTGGAAATAATTCTGGGCCTTATCGTAATGCCCCAGGTTCGATTCGCAGACCCCGGCGTAGTAGTAGGCGTATTGAAGGTCTTCGGTGTTGGGGAACTCGGAGATGAACTTTTCGAGCTGCGGGATCGCGCTGCGGTAATCGCGGAGACTGAAGAAGGAGTAGGCGTACTGCAGAAGGGCTTTGCGGTAGAGGTCTTCGTTCTTCCCCCGTTTCCCCTGCTGGATGACATAGTTGAGATGGCTGCGTCCGCGTTCCCCGTCGGCGGCGTCGACGTAGTCGCTCCGCATTAAATAGGCGTAGCCGAGGAAGAGTTCGGCTTCGTTCCGCTTGGCGGATCGGGGATACCGCTTGATGAAATCTTCGAGCGCGTTGATGACGTTATTCCACGACTGCGATTTTTGAGGGCTGTTCGGAGGGAGGGACGCCGCCTGGAGATAGAGATTGTATGCCGACTGGTATTGCGACTGTTCGGACTGGGCGAAAAGGAGCGGCGCGGTATCGGATACGCCGGACAGACTCGGGACAAGCCCCGCGGCCGAAAGGAAGAGAAAGACCCCCGGCAGCAGAAAACCGATCTTGCGGACGTTCCCCCGGAAGAGACCGCCCCGACGGAATCGAAATGTCATAGAGTGCCCCTTAAAAATCGATTTCGATGGGAAAGCATAGAATTTTCGCTTTCCTATCTTACTAAATTTTCAGAACTGTGTCGAGAGGGGTTAAAAAGAATGGGAAAAAAGGGAAAACTTGAGCGTTTCTTCCCGGCGGCGAAAAAAAGGACGCGCCGACATCCTGACGGCGCGTCCGGTGATCGCCCTGAAGGCGGTTCCGTGCGCGGGACACTCCATTGTCCCGCGGCTGATGAATTTCATTCCATCGCGGTCTGCAGATCCTGATCTTCGTGGGGGGTTCCGACCGCGTGCAGATGGTCCTTATCGATATAGATGACTTCCGAACCGTCGAGTTTCTTGATGGTATAGGGGATCGGCCACCCGACGCGGATCGTCTGCTCGTAGTAGATCGTGCACTTGTAGTGGGCGTGGTGAACCTGAACAGGACCGGTCAGAGGGAAGAAACGGGGCGGATCGACATAGTCGGAGATCAGCTCTTTGATGATCTTCACGTTGTTCCGGTAACGGGTTTCAAGGAACGGAATCCCTCCGCTGTTCGGCTTCGCCTTTTCGAGAAGGCGCATCACCTCGTCGTCCGAAGGCTCGTCCAGCCCTTCGGGGATGTCTTCGACGATCGGGGGAAGAACCGGAACCTGCTCGTAACGGTCCTTCTCGAACGCCATATCTTCGTAGGCGCCCTGGAAGTAGGGGCTTACGGGGACCGGAATGCTGAATATGCCGAGCGACGGGCCCGGGATTCCAATACAGCCTGATACGAAAAGAAGCGCGGATGCCAGAAACCCGCAACTCACCAATCGAAAGCTTGTTTTTTTCATTTCATCATCCTTGAGCATATGCGAACGGACATCCTTTTCGGGAATGTCCTTATAGGTGTCCTTCGTTATATTCGGCAATTCGGGGGGCGCGGGTGAAAGCGAAATTGCGGATTTTGCGGATTTTTTCAAAAAAAGCGGTTTTAATAAGTCGTCGACTCGCTTCCGTTCGGGGAGATCGTGATGTTTTTCCCCGACGGTATCGGCCGGATGGCGATGGTGTAGTCGTTTTCCAGGAGAAACTTCTTGACTTCGCGCAAAAGGCCGAACGAGTCGGGATAGACCGAAAGGGTAATCACGCTCGACGCGCGCAGGTACATTCCCAGCTTTTTCCGGAAATCCGAGTCTTCCCGCAGGGCCTCGTCCCACGTCTCGCCGATTTCCGCCGCCGGGATGAATTCCCCTTCATCGAAGACAATGTTCATCATGGTCCGCCCGTTCTGGCCCTGCACTTTGTGCAGTGAACCGCGGAACCGGAAGGTGTACCCCTCGTACGGACCGAGCTGGTCCTCGAAACTCCCTTTCTCAAAATCGCGGATCGTGCGGAAATAGCCGCGTACCCTTTCGGCGTAATAGCCGATCGGCACGTGCGAAATCTTTCCTTCCCGGAGCGCGAAGACTCCCTCGCTCCCCTCCACCTTTTTGGTCAGAGGGGTCGGCATATTTTCGAGGACTTTCGCTTTCGGCCGGATGTTCGCCAGCCGGTCGGCTTCGCCGCGGAGCCGGTCCGATTCCTCGGTCAGCCGGCGGAGCTCTGCGGCCTGGCGCAGACGTTCCTGTTCCGATTCCGACTTTTCGTGTTCCGCCCGTTCGACAACCGCTTCGGCCGCCGCGATTTCGGCGGTCAGTTCGCGGTATTCCGCCTCGGCGCCCGACGCTTCGTTTTTCACATTGAGCATCTGTTCATTGAGGAGATCGACCTCGTTTTTCAGCGCGAGGCCTTCCTCTTTCAGGCGGGTAAACTCTTTCATTGCCGCGACGTAACGCGTTTTGCTGATCCCGTTCGGGGGGGGAACCGTTTCGGGGGCCTCGGCGGGTTCGGGCGTTTCGGGCGGAGCGGCGGGGAGAGGAATTTCCCGCCCGGATTCGGCCGGGTCGGGCAAATCCGGTTTGGAAGAGGAATCGGCGACACTCCCGACCCGGACTCCGGCGACCATGACCAGAATGATCATGATCCCGACCATATTCGAGATGATGTCGAGGAAGGAGTCTTCTCCGCTCTGCGGGGTCTTCCCGCTGGTTCGCCGTACCAGTCTTCTCATGATCCCGGTTCCTTCCCGACCACTTCGGCCCGAACCTGCTGCGACCGCATCAGGCGGACCAGGCGGGCCGCCGTCTCTTCTCCGCCGGGGGCGACGCTGATCCGGATCCAGGGGGACCAGTACATATTTTTTCCGGCGGCGTGCCAGCCGCGCACACAGGCGACGACCGCCGCGAGGATTTTCCGCGAGTCGTCTTCGCTGCGGAAATCGAACGATTTCGGGTCGCGCATTCCCGCCTGGGCGGGGAACCGGACTTCGCCGGCGGCGCAGACCACATTGATCGGCCGCTCGATTGAGGTTTGAGACGGTTTTTTCATCTCCTCGGCGAGATTGATCGCGCGTTTGTCCCGTTCGGCTTTGACCCGCGGCTCTTTGGCCTGGCCGGCGTCCGTCTTCGGGGAGGGGCCGGAGACCGATTCGATTTCAGCTCCTTCGGGCGGGGGATCTTTCCCCCCTTCGGTTCCGGCCAGATAGGTTGTGTTTCCCACGGTCTGGCGCGGATCGACCTGGGGCGTGTTCCGGCCGGATTCGCTTTGCGGCGCGGTTTCGGCGAAGATTGTCGTTTCGCCGCCGGCATTTTGGGCCGGGGGAACGGCCGGAACGCCGGCCGCGGCGTCCGAAGAGTAAGGAAGGTCGCCCTGGGCCAGCGGGGGTTCCCCGGAGCTGTTTGGCATCCCGCCGGAGGGGAGGGGTGCCGATTCCGCCGCGGAAAGAAGCGGGTCCTGCTCTTCGGAATTCGAAAGGCCGGCCGAACCGGCTTGCGGTGCCGCGGCGGCCGAACCGGTCAGGCTGTTTCCTTCCGCCCCTTCTGTTGTTTCGCCGAGCAGGCCCCCGTCCGGAAGATCCTCCTGCGCGAAACCGGCGGTTCCTTCGGCGAGACCGGCATAGTTCCCCTCGGGCTGGGCGGGATCGTAATCCCCGGAAAAGGCGCCGCTTTCCGAAGAGGAAATCCCGGACCCTTTTCCCGCTGAAAACCCGGGCGAACCCGGCCCGCCGCCGAGGCCGGCGGGGGATCCCCCTTCGCCCGGCGGTGCTACGAGCCGCGCGTACGGTCCGAGCCGGGAGGCGAGGTCCCCCTGCGGCGGCATGCCGCTTTCCTCTTCGCCGGCCGTGAACTGGGGATCCTGCCCCTGCGCTTCCAATTCGTTGAGGAGCGCCGCGATCGGTCCGGCAAGCCGGGCGCGCGCCATGCCGACCTGTTCTTCCACACGGCGGCGGAGTTCGGGGTCAGGCTGGGGGTACTCGATTTCCGCGTCGCTTTCGACGAACTCATAGCCGAATTCTCCGCCCCACGAGGCGAGCGCCGATTTGGCGATGTAGTACTGCTGCGCCGATTCCGGCTTTAAGATGAGAAGCGGGTACGGTTCGCTTTCCTCATCTCCTTCCCCCTTTTCGATGTAATACTGGCGCGCGGCGCGCAGGCCGGCGTCGAACGGATTGCCCGGATATTTCGCGACAAGAAAATCTTCCGGAATGAACTGAACCCGTTCGGGCATCAGCCGGATTCCGTTTTCGTCACACTCGACGTAGATCGGGCGGCGGAACGTGCCCGATTTCCCCTTGTAGGGAAGGATGGCATACGCCGGTTTCCCTTCCGATTCGGCGGCTTTCCGGCGGAGCTGTTCGACCTCTTCGTTCAGCCGGGCGATCTCTTCGGTTTTGGCGCCGATCTCCTCCCGGATCCGCCCGGCATCCTCTTCCGGCGCGGCTTCTTCGGTCAGATCGGCGGCCTGCCGGTTCAGTTCGGCGACTTCCGCGACAAGCCTGCCGATCTGGTTTTCCGTTTCGGCGAGTTTCGCCCGCTGTTCCGTCAGCTCTTCGCGTGTCCGGTCGCGGACCGTTTCCAGTTCCGAAAGGAACCATTCCGCCGATTCCCGCTGGTCGGCGAGATCCTCGTCCGACATCTCGCCGTACAGCCGCATGTATTCCTCGAAGAGACGTTCGTCTTCGGGGGAAAGAGTCTCTTCGGTTTCGGAGACGGCGGTTTCGGGGGCGGCCTTTTCGGGGGGAGTCTCTTCGGCCTTTTCGTCAGGCCGGTCCGCCGGCGGTGAACCGGCCGGCTCTTCGGAAGCCAGGCGGCCGAACGCCTCTTCGGAAAAGAGGGGATCGGCGCGTGAGGCGCTCTCCAGGTCGGCGGTATCGCGGCCGATCAGCACGAGGAGCATAATCAGCATCCCCATCGTGCAGAGGAGTACCGCCAGGAACGGGAAGAGGCTGACGGTCGGTCCCTGATCGCGCCGAAAGCGGCTTCGTCCGGTCATGCCGATTTCTTTTTCCTCCAGAATCCGGTTCCCAGCTTCGGTATGCGGATCGAATAGGTTGCCGGTTCGTCATCGGCCGGTTCCGCCGAGGGGCTCTCGCCGTAGATATTCCGCAGCCGGATCGTTTCGGGGTGTGAATAACGGCTCTTTCCCCGGTCGGCCGGACCGCCGAACGGTTCGGAGGCTCCGGAGTCCGACGTCTCTTTCAGGCGGTGATTCAGGAGCTGAACCGCTTCGGACAGCGAGCCGAGCGTTTCGGAAAAGGCCTCGGTTCCGGAAAGGGAACGGAGCCTCTGGTTGAGTCGTTCTTCGAGCCGCGCGATTTCGCCGTCGGCCCGGAACAGTTCCTGGATCGTTTCGGTCTCTTCGACCACTTTGTCCCGGAGTTCGGCCACCGCGGAAAGGTGTTCGTCCATCGACCGGATGACCGGTGAAATGGTTTTGCGGAAGAGATCTTCCTCTCCCGCGCTGATCTGCCGCGCGTACTTTTCAAGACTTTCGCCGAGCGCGCTCTGCAGCGAAGCCTGGAACCGGGCCGTGTTCTGCTGAACCGCCTCGTTCCCCTGTGTTACGGCCTGCCTCATCGCCTCCTGCCAGGTTTCGGCCTGATGCTTGATGACCGTGTCAAACGCTTCGGTCAGCGATTGCAGGACACGGCGGCTTGCCTTGAACCCTTCCTCTTCGAGCGGGGAAGAGGCGGGAAGGAACCGGCCCCGGAGCTCGCGGTCGACGAGCTGTTCGACCCGCGCGAAACAGCGCGACTCGCGGAGCTGCACGAAGTACTGGGTGAAGTAAAGGACAAAGACGAGCGAAAGCGCCAGCGCGGTGGTGTCGAACGCCACCTTGAGCCCTGAGGCGAGAAGTTTTCCGGTCGTTTCGAGTTCCGTCAGATTGAGGTTCCCGAGCGCGGCGGTGATTCCGATCACCGTGCCGAGAAAACCGAGGATCGGAATCGCCCAGATAAACATCTTCACCATTCCGTAATCGGAATCCGCGGCGTACAGATCGTCGTCGGCGAGAGAGCGGAGCTCCTGGTCGAGATCGTCGACCCGTCCTCCCGACTGCAGAAACTGCAGGGCCCGGCGGAGCCGGCTGGTGTGGAGCGACTCGCCCCGGACCGAAACCGCTTTCTTCAAGGATTTCAGATACCCCTCGACTTCGGAAATCGGCTCTTTTTCCTTCTTGATCGGCGGGAAGATCACTCCGAGCCGAAGCCGCCGCTTTTGCAGGCCGACCCGCAGAAACTTGAAGAGGAGACTTGCCATCCCGATAAAAAAGAGCGCGACCGTGACATACTCAACCGGGTGGCCCGCGGTATAGCGGATGACGAGCTCGTCATGAATGATTCCGCGCCGGATCAGTGTGTAGAATCCGAAACATGCCGCTCCTCCCCAGAGGATCGGCGAGACCGCGATGGCGGTGATTCCCTTTTTCATCGAAAACTCCCGTGGCCCGGCCGCGCTTCTCTTCCCGAAAAAAAGGGAAAGCGAACGCGGAAAGGCTTGCTCTTTCCTGGAAATCGCCGTGTTCGGGAGACCGGCCCCCGAACGCCGGACAGACTTTCTGCCGCGGGAGTCTAATCAATTCCGAAGGGGGATTCCAGAGCAATTGTGCTCCGGCGTCCGGACGGGGCAAAAGACAGGTTTCGGGAAAAGCCGGGAGAATGGAAAACGAGGGCTTCCCCGCGCGAAGCGGAAAAGCCCTCGTCGAAAGGGGATGCGAAGCGCGGCTAGGCGGCTTTGCGGACCGCGGCGGCCGGATGGAGTTTCCGGTCCCGGTTTTCGGCGTAGAACGAGGCGATTCGCCCGACCACGGTGCGGATCTCCTCTTCGCGGAGTTCGGGGAAGATCGGAAGCGCGAGGACTTCCCGGCAGATGCCGTAGGTCACCGGAAGATCTTTCGGCGCGTAACCGAGGTACTCGAAACATTCCTGCTCGTGTAGGCCGAACGGATAGTAGATGTCGGTTCCGACCTTCTTGGCGCTCAGTTCGGCGCGCAGACTGTCGCGGCGCCCTTCGGGGACCCTGATCACGAACTGGTTCCAGACGTGCAGGCGGTCGGGAAGAGCCGTCGGAAGGGTGATGATTTCGCTCAGCCCCGATTCGGTGAAGAACTTGCGGTAAAGCTCGACGTTATGCTGGCGCATTTCGGTCCATCGGGGCAGGTACTGGAGCTTGAGATTGAGGATCGCGGCCTGATAGGAGTCGAGACGGCTGTTAATGCCGATCTCCTGATGGTAGTAGCGGGGTTCCATGCCGTGGACCCGAAGCAGGCGCAGGCGCGAGGCCCACCGCTCGCTGTTGGTCAGGAGAAGGCCGCCGTCGCCCGAACCGCCGAGGTTTTTCGTCGGGTAGAAACTCAGACACGCCATATCGCCCCAGTTCCCGACCGGAACGCCGTCCAGCCGGGCACCGATCGCCTGCGCGGCGTCTTCGACCAGGAGAATGTGGCGGCGGCCGGCATCGTGGTGTTCCTGGGTCAGGCGGCGGAACGCGCGCATGTCGGCCATCTGTCCGTAGAGATGAACCGGAATAATTGCGCGGGTGCGGGAGGTGATCTTCGCCTCGACATCTTTGGGATCGAGATTGAACGTAACCGGATCGATATCGGCGAAAACAGGAGTGGCTCCAAGACGGGCAACGCAGCTGGCGGTCGCGAAAAAGGTGAACGAGGGGACGATGACTTCATCGCCGGGACCGATTTTTGCCGCCATCAGCGAAAGGAGAAGAGCGTCGCTTCCGGAAGCGCAGCCGACACCAAATTCGGTTTTGTGGCAGGCGGCAAGATCGCGTTCCAGTTTTTTGACTTCCGGCCCGAGAACGAACATCCCGCTTTCGTTGACGCTGGCCAGAACTTCGACCATCATAACTTTGAGTTCTTCGTATTGCCGCTTCAGGTCAAGAAACGGTACCGAATCCGTCAAATTACGGAGCAACAAACTCGATTTCATAACTGTTTATGGTCTTCCTAACCTTTAAAGGCAAGAGAACAGGAAGAAGCTGCCCTCTATTTCTAGTGATTCCATAGTCTATAAGATACCTGTTTCCTGAATTGAGTCAAGGTTGATTCGGTATCAGGACGTAACTGTATACGTGCGAAAAGGGGCGGATTCTCTTTCAGAACGGCTTTTTTCGTGATTCTTTTCGATTTGACCGGAATATTTCCGGTTTTACGGGATTGACCGCTTCCGAAGAGCAGGAATGTATAAATAGATAAAATAAAAAACATAGAGAAATTTCATCGGCAGTCAAACCGGTCTTGTATGGCTTGACGCGGCAGTTAAAGCGGCTACCATAGATATGAATGGGGGCGGGAGTGGGGCAGGGGCTTTTTCCGGGGTTCGGGTTCGGCTGGGAAGAGAGATGGTTTTTTCGAGTTACAGCTTCCTTTTTCTTTTCCTTCCGGAAGTGCTCTTTGTCTACTACGCGCTGCTGCGCAGGCGCCAGAGCCGGAATCTTTTCCTTCTGGCGGCAAGCCTTGCGTTTTACGCTTACGGGGAACCCGCGTTTGTCCTGGCGATGATCGCCTCGATTCTGGTCAACTGGCTCTGTGCGCTGGCGATCGCCCGCACGGGCGCCCGCGCCAAACTGTTTTTCCTGCTCGCGGTTCTTTTTGATGTCGGGCTTCTCTTCACGTTTAAGTACCTCGCCTTCTTTCTGCGCAGCCTGAACACCTTTTTCGACTGCCGTCTTCCGGTCCCCCGCATTCTGCTTCCGATCGGAATCTCCTTTTTCACATTTCAGGCGCTTTCGTACGTGACCGACGTCTATCGGAGTTCGAAATCGAAGGACGGGCTCTGCCCCGCGCAGAAGAACCCGCTCCATGTCGGGCTCTATATCGCGCTTTTTCCCCAGCTGATCGCCGGTCCCATTGTCCGTTATTCCGATTTTGCCGGTCAGATTCTCAGCCGCCGCGAGACGCTCTCCGGTTTCTCGGAAGGGGTCCGGCGCTTTATCGGCGGTTTGGCGAAGAAGGTTCTCCTTGCCGACAATCTCGCGCTGGTCGCCGATTACGCCTTCGGCGCCGAAAATCCGGCGGTGCTCTCGGCATGGCTTGGGGCGGCCGCGTACACGCTCCAGCTCTATTACGACTTCTCGGGATATTCGGATATGGCGGTCGGCCTGGGGAAGATGTTCGGCTTTACGCTCCCCGAAAACTTCAATTATCCTTACCTCGCCAAATCGGCGTCGGAGTTTTGGCGCCGGTGGCATATCTCGCTCGGTGCCTGGTTTCGCGACTACGTCTATATTCCGCTTGGCGGGGGGCGCGTCTCCTCGAAGGGGCGTCTTCTTCTAAACCTGTTCGTGGTCTGGTCGCTGACAGGCCTTTGGCACGGCGCGAACTGGACGTTCGTTCTTTGGGGCCTGATGTTTTTCGTCCTGATCGCGCTTGAGAAGCTCTTTGCTCTCGAAAAGCGGCTCGGCGGCTGGGGGCATCTCTACACGCTCTTTTTCGTCGTGTTCGGCCTGGTCTTCTTCCGTTCGCCCGACCTGGCCGGCGGTCTCAGGTATGCCGGAACGATGTTCGGGCTGGGGGACGCCGCGTTCTGGGAACCGGCAGCGCTCTTCTGGTTTCGGGAACATTGGGTCTTCTTCCTGTTCGGTCTCCTTTTCGCGGTGCCGGTCGCGCCGCGGCTGGCCGAACGGTTCGGAACGGGGAAAGCGGCGGCGTTTCTTTCGGCCGCCGTGCAATGCCTCCTTCTTTTGCTTTCGGTGTCGTACCTTGTGGGGAGCCGTTATTCCCCCTTCATTTACTTTCATTTTTAACCCCGCCGTGTGAGAGCCTCCCCAGAAGGAAGATGAGATGAAACATTCGGAAAAGCCCGGGAAAGAAAGAGCCGCGCTTGCGGTGACGCTCTTCTTTCTGACGCTGCTTCTTTCGCCGGCTCTTTTTATCGCCGTCTCGGCGGCGAAGATCGGCTGTAAGGCGGCCGCGCACGGTTATCAGGACGCCCCCGGAGCGATTGCCCGGCATTATTTCAGCAAGTTTCACCTCTCGAAAGAGAGTGTTCCTCTCCGGTCGCGGGAGCTTCTTGCCGATGAGAAGTTTCTTTTCGAAGGGCGCGGCGGCTGGAATTACGCGTTCACCTATCAATACGGCTGCCTGCAGCGGATGATCGGCAAACGGTTCGTTTCCGGCTACCGCAACGGACGCTACAAACTTCAGGACGGTACGCTGGTCAATCACATCGTAAAAAACGATGAGGCGCTGCGCGCGCAGGTTATTGACCCCGCGGCGGAACTGGCCGGAAAACTCAAAAGCAGGGGGATCCCCTTTGTTTATCTCCTTCCCCTTTTTGCCCTGTGCGCTCAGGATCCGCTCCTTCCCTATGGTGCCGAAGACGGCACAAACGTCAGCCAGGATCTGATCGCCCGGCTGTTGCGCGAAAAGGGGGTTCCGGTCATCGACCCGCGCGCGGCCCTGCACCAGCGCCGGTTCGACCATCACGCGCTGGCATTCAAAACCGACCATCACACACGCCCCGAGTCGGGGCTCCTGATCGCCGGGGCTGTCGCCGAATACCTTCGGCAGAATGAAGGCTTCACCATAGACGAATCCCTTTTCGATTCCGGCCGGTACGAAACCGAGACCTACAGCCGGTTTTTCCGCGGAACCTTCTTTTCGTGTTACGGCCCCTGTTATCTGGAACCGGACGATTTTCCGGTGATCACGCCCGAATTCCCGACCTCGCTGACCGTTCAGACACAGACCAAAGCCGGGGAAGAGACAAAGACCGGCACTTTTCGGGAGACGCTTCTTGATCTGAGCCGGCTTGAATCCCCCGACAGCGATCTGATTTTTCTTTACACAGGATTCAACTACGGCCTGCACCGGGCGGTCAATCACCGGGCGCCGAACGAAAAGAAGATTCTTTTAATCCACGATTCCTACTCCTACGCCCTGATTCCGTTTCTCGCGCTGGCGTGCCGCGAGCTGGTCTCGGTTGATTTGCGTCCCATTTTCCGAACGGCCGGACCGCTTGAGGAACTGATCGAACGGGAAGCGCCCGACGCCGTCATTCTGGAGACCGGCTTTCTGGGAACCGACCTCAAGTAAAAAGCGCGCGCCCCGCGGGGCGCGCGCCATACGTGCGAACCGGTCGGCGAACCGGCGGACCTGTGTGTTACTCGGCGCTGAACGTGAACTTTTCGCCGTCGTAATCGACGGTGATCACCGTTTTCTTGCCGGTTTCGCTGAAATTCTTCGGCGGGTTTTTCAGCAGCTCGAGCGCCAGCGGGTTCTGAATCTCGCGCTGGATGACCCGCTTGAGCGGACGGGCGCCGTAGACCACGTCGTAACCCGATTCGGTGATCGCGTCGACCGCCTTTTCACTCGCGCGGAACTCGATCCCCTGTTTCGCCAGGAGTGCGGTCAGCTTACGGAGCTGGAGAGCCACAATCCGGCGGATCTCCTCTTTGGTGAGGGGCTTGAAGATGATCGTCTCATCGATCCGGTTCAGGAACTCCGGCAGAAAATGCTGCTGAATGATTTCGTGAACCGCGTCTTTGATCTGATCGGCGGAACCGCCGTTTTTCGAGATCTCCTGAATGACAGGCCCGCCCAGGTTCGAGGTCAGGACGATGATCGTGTTGGTGAAATCGACCGTGCGTCCCTGTCCGTCGGCGAGCCGCCCGTCGTCGAGCACCAGCAGGAGGATGTTGAACACGTCGCGGTGCGCCCTTTCGACCTCATCGAAGAGGATCACCGAGTAGGGACGCCGGCGGACAGCTTCGGTCAGCATTCCCCCCTCTTCGTACCCGACGTAGCCCGGAGGGGCGCCGATCAGGCGGGAGACGGTATGCTTTTCCATGAACTCGCTCATGTCGATGCGGACAATGGCGGTTTCGTCGTCGAACAGCGTGAGCGCCAGCGCTTTGCACAGTTCGGTCTTCCCGACCCCGGTCGGACCGAGGAAGAGGAACGAACCGAGCGGACGGTTCGGGTCCTGCAGGCCGCTGCGGCTTCGGCGGACCGCGTTGGCCACCGCGTCGACGGCTTCGTCCTGCCCGATTACGCGTTCATGCAGCCGGTCTTCGAGCTTGATGAGTTTCGTCTTTTCGGCTTCCATCATCTTGCTGACCGGAATCCCCGTCCATTGCGAGACAACCTCGGCGATCTCTTCCGGCCCGACAACCTGGCGAAGAAGCCGTTTCGGCGCGGGATCCCCGGACGAGGTTCCCGACTTCTCTTCGGCGGCTTCGAGCTTTTCGAGTTCGGAACGCAGGTTTTTCGCTTCCTGGTCGAGCTGCGAGAGCTGCGCGAAGTAATGTTCGTACGGTTTGCCGTGCGACTGGTCCTCTTGCAGCTGGCGGTAGACCGTCTTGATTTTCTGTTCGGTCTGGGCGAGCTTCTCTTTCACGTCGTGAACGCCCCCCATCCCGCTCTTTTCCTTTTCCCAGCGGGTGCGGAGAATGGCGAGTTCCGCCTTCTTTTCGGCGATCTCCTTTTCGATCTCCTTGTACCGCTCGACGGCGTGGGGTTCCGTTTCATCCTGCAGCTGGTGGGCCGCCAGCTCGAGCTGTACGACACGCCGCTGAACCTCGTCGATTTCGGTCGGAACCGATTCGAGCTCCATCGCCAGACGGCTCATCGCCTCGTCCATCAGGTCGATCGCCTTATCGGGAAGGTACCGGTCGGTGATATACCGGTTCGAAAGTTCCGCCGCCGCGACCAGCGCCGAATCGGTGATCTTGACCCCCTTGTGGTGGTTCTCGTAACGCGGCTTGAGCCCGCGCAGAATCGCCAGCGTGTCGTCAACGGTCGGTTCGCCGACATAGACCGGCTGGAACCGGCGTTCGAGCGCGGCGTCCTTTTCGATGTATTTCCGGTACTCATCGAGTGTGGTAGCGCCGATACAGCGCAGATCGCCCCGGGCCAGCGCCGGCTTTAAAAGGTTCGCCGCGTCGGCGCCCCCCTGCGCGTTCCCCGCGCCGACGACCGTGTGCAGCTCGTCGATAAAGAGGATGACCGCGCCCGAGGCGTCTTCGACCTCTTTCAGGACGGCTTTCAGCCGTTCCTCGAATTCGCCGCGGAACTTTGCGCCGGCCACCAGCGCTCCCAGGTCGAGCGCCACGACCTTCTTGTTTTTCAGGCTTTCGGGCACGTCGTTTTCAACGATACGCTGGGCCAGGCCTTCGGCGATCGCGGTCTTTCCGACCCCCGGTTCCCCGATCAGAACCGGGTTGTTCTTCGTTCGGCGCGAAAGGACCTGAATCACACGCCGGATTTCGGCGTCCCGCCCGATGACCGGGTCAAGCTTCCCCTTGGCGGCGCGTTCGGTCAGGTCGGCGCCGTATTTGCTCAGGGCGCGGATCTTCCCTTCCGGTTCCGGGTCGGAAACACGGTGGTTCCCCCGGACACGGCTGAGCGCCTCCAGGATTTTCGTCCGGTCGATCGCCGCGAGCTTGAGCGTGTCCATCGCTTTCGAGGGGACTTCGGAAATCGCCAGAAGAAGATGTTCGGTCGAGATGTACTCGTCGGTCAGCGCGGCCATCTCCTCGTTCGATTTGTTGAGAATCTGAACCATTTCCGACCCGAGTCCGGGCACACTCCCCCCGGACGCTTTCGGCAGATGCTCGGTTTCGTCGTGTACCATCTGCTTGAGCGTCGCCACGTTGGCGCCGATCTCTTCAAGAAGGGGCGCGATATTCCCGTCGGTCTCTTCGAGAAGAGCCGCCAGAAGGTGCAGGCCCCTGATTTCGGGGTTGCCCGCCGCGACGGCGATCTGCTGGGCGCGCCGAAGCGCTTCCTGAGATTTTTTCGTCAGCTTTTCAAAATCAAAATTCGTCATGATCTCCATCCTTCCTAGCCGAATGCGGGGCTCCGTTTCGATGAGATTTTCTGGCCGTGAGCCCATTTGGCAGTCGTTTGAAGGTATCTACTGCAAATGCCGTGCCAAACTTTCCTCTCTCAAATGATCCGTTTTCAGGAGAAGCGCGGAAGCGGCCCGGCCCGGTGAACCCGGAAAATTCCCGGAAATTTTTTCTGCCGGGGGTTGACGCGCCGGGGGACGTTTATAAAATACCCTTTGTTAAACCGAAGAAGCGGAAGTAAAAACGGGATACGAGCTTACAGAGAGCGGGCGGCGGTGAGATGCCCGCGGCAAACGGACCGTTATAATGGGCCGCGGAGGGCGCATTGAAAAGATGCGACGTTCAGGCATACGTCAGTTGCCGGGGATATGAAGGTATCCCGCTAAGCGCGCGGCAGAAATGCCGCGAACCAAGGTGGCACCGCGGAATAGAATATTTTCGCCCTTGGTCTGTATGTGTCAGTGCACGTACAGGTCAAGGGCGTTTTTTTATGCCCTAACGGGTTTGACCCCCTCCTGCCGAAAGGAAGAAGTTATGGCGGCAAAAACATTTCCCACACTCGACGAGGCGCGAAGCCTGGCCGCGGATTACCGGTCGATTCCGGTAACCCGAACGATCCTCGCCGACATTCGTACGCCGGTCGAGGTGATGCGCGCCATCAAGCGCGTCAGCCGGCACTGTTTCATTCTCGAAAGTCTTGAGGATTCCGCCCGCTGGGGCCGCTACACTTTTTTGGGTTACGACCCGAAATTGGAAATCACCTGTATCGACGGCACCGTACGCCTGCGCAGCGGCACCACCATGACGATTCCCCATGCCGACCCCGCGGAACAGATCCGCCGGATCATTGCCGAGAATAAGAGTCCGCGCCTGGCGGAGCTTCCCCCCTTTACCGGCGGGCTGATGGGGTATTTCGCGTACGATTCCATCAAATACACCGAACCGACGCTAAGCCTCGGCGGCGAAGACGAAGAGAAGTTCAACGACATCGACCTCATGCTCTTCGACAAGATTATCGCCTTCGATCACCTGAAACAGACGATCACGCTGATCGTGAACGTTCGCGCCGACGGGATCGACGAAAACTACCGGGCGGCTCTTTTAACGCTCGACATGATGGAAGATCTGGTGCGCCGCGCCGAACCGGCCGAGAACCCGCCGCTCCGGTTAAAGAGCGGGTTTACCCCCCTCTTCAATCAGTTCGAGTACTGCGCGATGGTCGAAAAGGCGCGGCATTACATTTACGAAGGGGATATTTTCCAGGCGGTTCTTTCGAACCGGCTGACCGCCGAGGCGGAAGGGAGCCTTCTCGACACCTACCGGTTGCTCCGCATGAAGAACCCTTCGCCGTATATGTTCTACGTGTCGAGCGACAATGTCGAAATCGCCGGCTCTTCCCCCGAAACGCTCGTGAAACTCGAAGACGGCGTTCTGCACACGTTTCCCCTGGCGGGAACCCGGCCGCGCGGCAAAAATCCGGCTGAAGACAAGGCGCTCGAAGAGGCGCTCCTGGCCGACCCGAAAGAGCTGGCCGAACACAATATGCTCGTCGATTTGGGGCGGAACGACCTGGGACGCCTTTCCCAGTTCGGCACGGTCGAGGTGGAAAAGTACCTCAGCATCGAACGGTATTCCCATGTCATGCATATCGGCTCCACGGTCCGCGGGCGGATTCGTCCCGATAAGGACGCGGTCGACGCGATCGCGTCGGTTCTTCCGGCGGGCACCCTTTCGGGCGCGCCGAAAATCCGCGCGTGTGAAATCATTAACGAGCTGGAAGGGTGCAAGCGGGGGATTTACGGCGGGGCGATCGGCTACATCGACTTTACCGGCAATATGGACACGTGTATCGCGATCAGGCTGGCGTTTAAGAAAAACGGCAAGGTTTTCATCCGGTCCGGCGCGGGAATCGTGGCCGATTCGGTTCCCGAAAGGGAGTACCAGGAATGTCTCAACAAGGCCGCGGCGGTTCTCGGTGCGGTTCAGGAATCGGAAGGAGGGATCGACCAGTGACGCTCTTAATCGATAACTACGACAGTTTTTCCTACAACCTGTACCAGATGATCGGCGAACTTGACCCGGACATTAAGGTCATCCGCAACGACGAGCTTTCGGTGGAGCAGATCGCCGATCTGAAGCCGGACCGGATCATCCTTTCTCCCGGTCCCGGCCGGCCTTCCGATGCGGGTGTCTGCAAAGAGGTTGTACGCGCCCTTTCCGGTTACATTCCGACGCTGGGCGTCTGTCTCGGGCATCAGGCGATCTGCGAGGTTTTCGGCGGCACGGTCACCTACGCCCCCAAGCTGATGCACGGCAAACAGTCGGACGCGGTTCTCGATACGGGTTCCCCTCTTTTCAAGGGGCTTCCCGAAACGATCCGCGTGGGGCGCTACCATTCCCTGGCGGTTGACCCGGTCACCCTTCCCGCAAACCTGCGTGTGATCGCCCGCACCGCCGAAGGCGAAGTGATGGCGGTGCAGTATGCCGATTACCCGGTCTTCGGACTGCAGTTCCATCCCGAGTCGATCTTAACGCCCCAGGGGAAAACCATTCTCCGCAACTTTATGGAGATTTCCCAATGATCCGGGACGCGATCAAAAAAATCGTCGGCAAAGAGGATCTCACGTACGACGAAGCGTTTGCCGTCATGAACGAGATCATGTCGGGCGAGACGACCGCAACACAGAACGCCGCGTTCCTGGCGGCGCTTTCGACGAAGAGCACCCGCGCCGAGACGATCGACGAGATTTCCGGCTGCGCGGAGGCGATGCGCCGGCACGCGGTTCCGGTTCAAACGGGATTCGACACCCTCGAAATCGTCGGTACCGGCGGCGACCGCTCGAACTCCTTCAATATCTCGACCACCTCGCTTTTCGTGCTGGCGGCGGGGGGCGTGAAAGTCACGAAACACGGGAACCGGAGCGCTTCGTCGAAGTGCGGCACCGCCGACTGCCTGGAAGCGCTCGGCGTCAACATCGACCAGTCTCCCGAACTCTGCCGCCGCCTGCTCGGCCAGGTCGGCATCTGCTTCATGTTCGCGCCCCGCTATCACACGTCGATGAAATACGTCGGCGAAATCCGCAAGGAGCTCGGGATCCGCACCGTTTTCAATATTCTCGGCCCGATCACGAATCCCGCCCGTCCGGCGATGGAGCTTCTCGGCGTCTACGATCCGCTTCTGGTCGAGCCGCTCGCGAAAGTCCTGGCGAACCTCGGCATCCGGCGCGGCATGGTCGTTTACGGAACCGACGGACTCGACGAGATTTCCGTTTCGGCGCCGACGCAGGTCTGCGAGTTCCGCGGCGGCTGGTACAGCACCTATCAGATCGCCCCCGAAGATTTCGGCTTGCCCCGTGCCGCAAAGGCCGATATTCTGGGGGGAACGCCTGCCGAAAACGCGCAGATCACACTTGACATTCTTTCGGGTGCCGACCGTTCGGCGAAACGGAACATCGTTCTTCTGAACGCGGGCGCCGGACTCTATCTTGCCGGGAAAGCTTCGGCGCTTGCCGACGGGGTCAGGCTGGCCGGCGAACTGATCGACTCGGGCGCGGCGCTCGCCAAACTCGGCGAGCTCAGGAAGGAATCGAACCGATGACGACGATTCTCGAAACCATCGCCGCGCATGCGCGCCGGCGGGTGGAAACCGATAAGGGGACGATGAGCCTCGAACAGCTGAAAGAGGGGGCGGCCGCGCTCCCCCCCGCGGCGGGCGACCGGTTCTACCGCGCGGTCGGCCGGCCGGGAATCAGCTTCATCTGCGAGGTCAAGAAGGCTTCCCCTTCCAAAGGGGTGATCGATCCGGTTTTTGACTACATGCAGATCGCCCGCGCCTACGAGGCGGCGGGAGCCGACTGCCTTTCGTGTCTGACCGAACCGAAATGGTTTCTGGGAAGCGACGCGGTTTTCCGCGAGATCCGTGTAGCGGTCTCGCTTCCGATGATCCGGAAAGATTTCGTGGTCGATGAGTATCAGCTTTACCAGGCGCGCTTGATGGGCGCAAACGCAGTGTTGCTGATCTGCGCAATTCTGGAGACCGAAACGCTGCGGCGGTACCTCGGCATTTGTGAATCGCTCGGACTGGCCGCGCTTGTCGAGGCCCACGACGAAAACGAGATTCATTCGGCGGTCGCCGCCGGCGCGAAGATGATCGGCGTCAACAACCGGAACCTCCGCGACTTTTCGGTCGATTTGGGAAACGCCGCGCGGCTGCGCAGTTTGATTCCGCCCGGCCGGCTCTATGTCGCCGAAAGCGGGGTCAGAACACCCGAGGACGCCGCGGCAATGAAATCGATCGGCGCCGACGCGATCCTGATCGGCGAGACGCTGATGCGCGCGCCCGACAAAGCCGCGTGTCTGGCATCGCTTCGCGAGGCGGCGGAATGACGCAAATCAAAATCTGCGGGCTCTTCCGGGACGAGGATATCGGTTTTGCGCGGGACGCGAACCCCGACTACGCGGGATTTATCCTCAATTTTCCGAAAAGCCGCCGGAACCTTTCCCCCGAACGCGCGGCGCGGTTTCGCGCCCGCCTGCCCGAGGCGATTCGCGCGGTCGGCGTTTTTGTCGGCCGGCCGGTTGACGAAATCGTACAGGCCGCGCGGCTGATCCGTCTCGACGTCATCCAGCTGCACGGCAGCGAAGGGAACGCGTATATCCGGGAGCTTCGCGAAAAAACGTCCCTTCCGATTTGGAAGGCGTTCCGGGTTTCCGCCGAAGAAGACCTTGCCGCGCCCCTCGAATCGGCGGCCGACGCGATTCTGCTCGACAGCGGGCAGGGAACCGGCCAGACGTTCGACTGGTCGCTCCTGGCCGGGTTTCCCCGCCCGTTCATTCTGGCGGGGGGGCTCACGCCGGATCTCATTCCCGAAGCGGTCCGCCGCCTTCACCCGCAGATGATCGACCTCTCTTCCGGCGTCGAGACCGGCGGGGTCAAAGACCGGACGAAAATGATCGCCGCGGTACAGGCGGCGCACAGCGCAATCGAAGAAGCACCAAACCGAGAAAGCCAAAGGAACACCGATGAATAACGGCCGTTTTGGAATCCACGGGGGCCAGTATATCCCCGAAACGCTCATGAACGCGGTCATCGAACTCGAGCAGGCGTATAACCGCTATAAGGACGATCCCGCCTTCAACCGGGACCTGACCGGACTGCTGAACGAGTATGCCGGCCGCCCGTCCCGCCTGTACTACGCCGGGCGCATGACCGAAGACCTCGGCGGCGCGAAAGTCTACCTGAAGCGGGAAGACCTGAACCATACCGGCGCGCACAAGATCAACAACGTTCTGGGCCAGGCGCTCCTGGCAAAGCGGATGGGAAAAACCCGTGTGATCGCCGAAACCGGCGCCGGCCAGCACGGGGTGGCGACCGCGACCGCCGCCGCGCTTCTGGGTCTGGAATGCGTGGTCTATATGGGGAAAGAGGACACCGTCCGCCAGGCGCTCAACGTCTACCGGATGCGGCTCCTGGGCGCCGAAGTGCATCCCGTCGAAAGCGGTACCGGCACGCTGAAAGACGCGGTTTCCGAAACGTTCCGCGAATGGACCACCCGAATCAGCGATACGCATTACGTGCTCGGTTCGGTGATGGGCCCCCACCCGTTCCCGACCATCGTCCGCGACTTTCAGGCGGTCATTTCCAAAGAGATCAAAGAGCAGATGCTCGAAAAAGAGGGAAGACTCCCCGACGCGGTGCTCGCCTGCGTGGGGGGCGGCTCGAACGCGATCGGCGCGTTTTACCATTTTCTGGACGACGAATCGGTAAGGCTGATCGGCTGCGAGGCGGCAGGGCGGGGGATTCACACATTCGAGACCGCCGCGACGATCGCGACCGGCCGGCCCGGCATTTTCCACGGCATGAAAAGTTACTTCTGCCAGGACGAGTTCGGCCAGATCGCGCCGGTCTACTCGATCAGTGCCGGTCTCGACTATCCCGGCATCGGGCCGGAACACGCCTGGCTGCACGATACCGGCCGCGCCGAATATGTGCCGGTGACCGACGAGGAGGCGGTGCAGGCGTTCGAGTATCTGTCCCGCACCGAAGGGATCATTCCCGCCGTCGAATCGGCGCACGCCGTGGCGCACGCGCGCAAAATCGTTCCGGCGATGGGGAAAGACAAAATTGTGGTGATCAACATTTCCGGGCGGGGCGACAAAGACTGCGCCGCCATCGCCCGATACCGAGGAGAAAATATCCATGACTAAGACTGCCGACGCGTTTACACAGGGGAAAGCCTTCATTCCGTTCATCACCTGCGGCGATCCCGACCTGGAAACGACCGCGCGCCTTGTCCGCGCCATGGCGGCCGCCGGCGCCGACCTGATCGAGCTGGGCGTCCCCTTCTCGGACCCGACTGCCGAAGGCCCGGTCATTCAGGCAGCGAACGAGCGCGCGCTGCGGGCCGGAACAACAACCGATAAAATCTTCGGCCTCGTACAAGATTTGCGCCGCGACGTGACGATTCCGATAGTCTTCATGACCTACGCGAATGTGGTCTTCTCCTACGGCACCGACCGGTTTTTGGCAAGAAGCCGCGAGATCGGCATGCAGGGGCTGATTCTTCCCGACGTGCCGTTCGAAGAGAAGGGGGAATTCGACGGAAAGTGCAAAGAGTATGGACTCGATCTGATTTCGCTGATCGCCCCGACCTCCGAAGACCGGATCGGCCGGATCGCGCGGGAAGCCTCCGGGTTCGTCTACTGTGTTTCTTCGCTCGGTGTTACGGGGGTCCGGAGCGAGATCACCACCGACATCGGCAAAATGGTCAGCCTGGTGAAAAAGGAGCAGGACATCCCCTGTGCCGTCGGGTTCGGCATTTCCACCCCCGATCAGGCAAAGAAGATGGCGCAATATGCCGACGGGGTCATCGTCGGCTCGGCCATTATGAAACTCGTTGCCAAATACGGCAAAGACGCCGAACCGTTCGTGGCGGAGTATGTAAGGGGGATGAAGGAGGCGGTGCGGGAAGGGAAATAACTTTATCCACCGACTTCAGTCGGTGGATAAAGTTATTCAGAACAATATCTCTCTTGGAAATCCTCCTCGCTCATAAGCAAGAGCTTGATACAATCGACCAAACACTTGACGCTCACAACAATAATACACATGAAGCCTGAAATAGCACATATGGAGCCTACAAGAGAAAGCCAATTATCAATCTCCACGAGCATGCTTCCGATAAACATAAGCGTGAACCCGGCAATTGTAAGAACGATGTGGATGATTCCCCACTTTTGGTCACCCAGGTAAAACTTGTGAACTCCAAATTCGCCCAGAAGAAACGCAAAAATCGCGGCAAGAGTCTTACTCTTTTCGCCGTCACCAAGACCGTTGCCCGATGAACCACTCTTTCTCTTGACCTTGACTGAACAACCGCATTTGACACAAACAACTTGATTCGGATTGAGCTGAGCTCCGCATGTACGGCAGAAGTTTTTATTTGCTCGGGGATCGGCGCCGCATTTCATACAGGCGACGGCTTGTGGTGAAATCGGATTGCCGCAGTTGGTGCAGAATGCTCCGGTTGCAGTTGTGGGCGCAGAAGCTGCAGGTGCCGGAGTTGTAGGAGTTGTCTCAATTTCAAATGGAGAGGGTTCGGGAGGGGGGATCAGCCCTTTGACCTGTCCGGCTTTTCCTTTGTGACCACTATCAGTTTCTAAAACGGTTTCAGCATTGATTTTTCCCGCATCCGCCAATGCCTTTAACTGCGCGCTGGTAATGGGGCCTTTTTTCGTTCCGTCCGCAGTGTAGACAAACCAGTTAGGCATAACGTTCTCCTCAAAATGGATATTGAAAAACGAAGAAAATCTGCCTAATTATCCCCCCCCCCTAATTTGTCAACCGGAATTTGTAAAAAATCTTGGTTTCAGTGAGAAATCAGCTCTTTTTCCGGCTTAATCCGGACTTTTTAACCCGAAAAGGAGTTTTTGCGGACGCATTTGCTTTTCTTTTCCCAGTCGTCGGCCAGATCATTGGACCTCAGAACCGGCCAGATCCTCTGTCTCCGCTTCCGTCTGCCCGGAATGGGATAGTTGCGGGGATTCCCGTTTGTATTCCCTGTATGTGAATGCCGCCATGCATACGGCAGCCGCCGTCAGAACCGCCTCCACCGCGTATACCGGAACATTTTTGGCAAGGATTAACGATCCGGCGTCAAAGAGAAAATGGAGGGCGACCGCCGCCAGAAAGTAGGCCGCTTTTTTGTCCCGAATCGCCCTGTAGACGAGATAGGACAGGCAGATATGGAATGTCAAAGCCGCGATCCTTTCAATCCCCGCGGTGTAAAACAGGCCCGCCGGCGTTGTTAACAAAGCGGAACTCAGCGCGGATATTTGGTTTTTCAAAGGTTCGTTCAGCCCCGAGAGAAAGGCGTCCATCTTCCCGAGATTGATCATGCCGGCGATGACAAGATTCACAATGTAAGTGACTCCCACCGCAAGAACGGCTTCGATGCCGCCGTGACCGATCCCGTACATGACGGCATTTTCTTTCGACAGCGCCTTCTTCATCAGGAATTTCATCGCCAGAAACCGTCCCGCCTCCTCGAACAGTCCGGCGGACATTCCCCCGTACAGAGCCAACAGCCAATAGTTTTTCCGGAGCGTTTCGCCGAAAGCGGGAATGGCGATTCCGAGCGTTTTTCCGATCAGAACCTGAACAAGGACGGCCAGGACAAATACACACGCGCCGATGAAAACGCACGATATTCTGCCCTGTGTTTTCTTTTTGAAGAAAAGCGCCGCGGCGACCGGAAGAATGATCGACGCGCATACGGTGAACACCATTCCGGCAACCGCCGCTCCGGATACGGTCTCGTTCGGCATAGTTCCTGATCCTGATACTGTGGGTATTTGATTCTTTTGCGGCAGATCGCCGCGGAACGGTAAAAACAGGAATTGATGTCAAGCAATATCGCACACAATTCAAGTGCTGTCAATAGGCCGTTCAGGCGTTTTTCCGGACGCCGCCGGGCAGAGTGCGGTTCGGGGCTGGCGAAAAACTTGTTAATCCGCCCCTCTTCTTATAAAATGGCGTTGTCCGTTTCAAACGCCGTTCTATCCGCGTCCCCGGCGCGCACAAAGGAGTTATCGATGACACCGTTGTTCTCCCGTACCTTTTTCGCCTCCCTCTTTCTGCTTGCGGCGCTGGCCGCGCTTCGCGCCGAGGAACCGCGTCCCGACTGGCCGTTTCCGGAAGGGGATTTCGCGCCCCTCTTTCCGTTCAGCATTCAGCAGGGAGCCCATGACAACATTACCGACGTTCAGACGTGGGACGGCGCCTGGCGCGACGCGGGGGAAGGACCGGTCCTCTCGGTTCAGGACGGCCGGTTCATGAAAGGGAATGAGCCGTACCGCTTTTTCGGAACCAATATTTGTTTTTCCGCGAACTTCTGCGATCATGAAAAAGCCGAGCGTCTGGCGGCGTCTCTGGCACGGTTCGGTCTGCGCGTGGTCCGGCTTCATCACATGGACAGCCGCGACATCTGGGGAAAGAATTTCCAGCGGACGAAGACCGAAATCGATCCCGAACAGCTTGAGCGGCTCGATTATCTGATCGCGCAATTCGAAAAGCACGGGATCAGCGTGAATATCAATCTGCACGTCTCGCGCGGACTCGACGAACGCGACGGGTTCGAAAACTCCTCAACCTTTCAGAACCAGTCGAAGGGAATCGACAATTTCGAGCCGCGGATGATCGAACTTCAGAAGAAATACGCGCGCGATCTGCTGACCCACGTCAATCCGTATACCGGCCGCGCCTATACCGACGATCCCGGCGTGGCGATGATCGAAATCAACAACGAGAACTCGATCGTTTCCCTTTGGTATTGGGGCGACGTCGCAAAATACGGTTCCCCCTACGCCGGGCTGTTCCGGCAGAAGTGGAACGAGTGGCTCCGCAAACGTTACGCGGACAGCGGCGAGGTGATTGCCGCACTCGGCTGGACCGGCGAAATCGCGCCGAAAGCCGGCGAAACGCTCGAGGCGGGAACGTTCCCCGTTCCGCTTCACCGGGACGGTCCGCTCTTTCAGAACGAAAAAATCCGCGGCGAGTTCATCGCCTTTCTGATCGATCTGGAATCGCAATACTGGTCCGAAATGTACCGGTTCGTCAAAGAGGAGCTCGGCGCCAAGCCGCCGGTCACCGGAACCCAGCTGCAATACGGATCGTGGTACGCGCAGGCGAAAACCGATTACTGCGACAATCACGCCTACTGGCACCATCCCGCGTTCCCCCATGTCCCGTGGGACGGGAAGGACTGGTATGTCGTCAATGCCGCGATGGTCAACAGCCGTACCGGCGGCGAGGCGACCCGCATGGCAAGAAACCGCCTGCTCGGCAAGGCGCAGGTCGTCAGCGAATACGACCACGCCTATCCGATCCTCTACGGCGCCGAAGGGAATCTGATCCTTGCGGCGGCCGGCGCGTATCAGGGGTGGAGCGGAATCAACCAGTTCGCCTGGTCGCACGGGCAGAATTTCGAACCGGACGCGCAGACCCTCTTTTTCGACATGTGCGGCAACCAGGCGAAGATGGTCCATCTGCCCGCCTGCTATGCAATCATGCAGCGCGGCGACGTGAAAGCCGGGCCGGGAAAATATATCCACGTTCAGGACCTTTCGCTCGCCGGCGAGCTTCGGCTGATCTCCGAATACAAGACTGACTGGAACCCGATTCAGAACCGGCTTTCGGCGGACCCGACCCTTTCGATGGTCTGCTGGACCGGGATGCGTCCGGCCGACGACGGGCTGAAAACGGAACTTCCTGCCGGCAGTCTCAACGTTACGTCGTGGGATCAGCTTCCGAAGGAATTCGGCAGCCCCGACGAGGGGGAAATCCGAAACGAGTTCGGCGAACTTCGCTGGAACTGGCAGGAGCCGGAAGCCGGTTTCTTTACCGTCGATACGCCCGGGGTCAAGGTCTTCACCGGATTCGTACGGGGCCGCTCCTTTCAGTTCGGCGGTCTGACCCTGACCCCCGGCAAAACACGGATGGACTGGACGACGGTCTCGCTGACCGCGGCGAATCCTCCCGCCGGGAATGAAAAGGGAACGCTGCCTGCCGGGCGTTATCTCCTTGCCGCTACGGGGCTGGTGCGGAATACCGGCGCCGTGTTTAAGATGTATGACGAAGGGAAACTGACCGCCGCCTCCGGCTACGGCGGTTCGATGGGGGAAGCCCCGGTTCTCTGTGAAGGTGTTCCCCTCACGCTCGATTTGGCAGAGATCGCACCCGAGCGGGCCCGCGCCTATCCGCTGAACGAGGCGGGCGACCGGCTTGACCCCATCCCCGCAGAGAAGACCGAAAACGGATGCCGGTTCAGTTTCGGCCCGGAGTATAAAACGCTCTGGTATGAACTGGAGATTCTGTAGAAGAGGGGCGGCGGCGACGGTTTGCGGGAGGTTCGTTCCGGGCCGGTCCGTTAAAATTCGACAAACGCCCGGCTAGCGGCCGGGGCGTGAACGGGGGCTTCTTACCGTTTTTCGATCTCGTTCAATTCTTCGGTTCGGTCGCGGCTGATTTCCCCGGGGAGAGCGTTCAGCTTTTCGGGCATGTAAACCGTAAACGCCGGGATCGGCTGAACGCCGAGGACGCCCGATTCGATGGTGAAATCGGTCACGTGTCCTCCCTTGGTATGGTCGTAGGTCAGAAAATGAAGGTGGTCCCCCGGCACGTTCAGGCCGCTGACAAATTCGGGTGACCGGAATCCGAACATGACTCCCTCTCCGCCGCCGATCGAATAGCGGACTTCCGCCGTTTTCATCGTTTCGGCAAGGGGCCGGTACGGTTTGGTCTGTCCCCGTTCGCTGCGGGCTTCGACGCCGGAAAATTTTCCTTCAAAGTAGATCGCGTAAAAGTAGTTCGGGTTTGTCGCGATGGCGTCGACAGCCGCCGTGAACCCGGCGCGGCCGACCGGCTTATCGAACACGGTCCATTTTACCTTTTCCCAGTCCAGGTTAACGACGGCGGCGAACGGCACCGTCTCGTTGTTCGGCGCGATCCGGACGCTTCCGTCCGCCTTGGCGACGAAAGGTACCCCCCGGAAGACGATCAGTTCGCCGTCGATCGCGTTGACGGTACCGATTCCGAAATTGCCGAACCCCAGGAGCTGGCGGACCGAAACGACGCCGTCGTATTCTCCGGCCAGCAGCGCGCCGACCGTTGAAATCTGCACCACTTTGGGGTCGGCGGGCGAGATGGCGCGAACCGAAGGCGCGGGCGCGAGGAAACCGAGAAGGAGAATCGCGGGGAAGAAACGGGTCAGGAAAGAGAATCTCATGGCGCGGCGCTTTCGTCGGAAGGGAACGGCGGTTTACGGAAATAACCATAAAAAAACCCTTTCGGGCAAGAAACCTGAAAGGGAAGGAATGAGAATGTCGGGGCTCGAACCCGAGACCTACGGATTAAAAGTCCGTTGCTCTACCATCTGAGCTACATTCCCATACTCAAGCGGCGCGCCGGAGGAGAACCCCGGAACGCACAGAAGCGAGCCTATTATATCCCGCGATGGAAGTTTGTCCAGCCCCCGCACTTTATGGGGACTCTCCCTGTTTCCGGGGGTATCGGCCCGTACGGTGAAAGGCTCTTCCGGAGAACCGCCCGGTTTGCGCGAAGCGGAACCTTCGGCATTTCCCGGTTTCGTTTTTCTTCCGAACCGTGCCTTTCGAGGGTCCGGGTCCGCCGAAAAACCGGTTTGCCGACCCTGGAAAGGGATCCGGCCGGATGAGGGATTATTTCATTGCGGCGGCAAAGGCTTCAAAGATCTTTCGGCTGTTGGCATCCGTCCGGAAGGAAAACTCGGGATGCCATTGCACCGCCCAAAGGAAACGCCGGTCCGGCTTATACAGCGCCTCGACAATTCCGTCCGGTGCAACGGCCATCACCGCCAGACCGGGAGCCACCTCTTTGACCGCCTGATGGTGGTAGCTGTTGACAGGCAGCCGGTCGGTCTTCAGACATTCGTATAACGGAGAATCCTTGACAACCGCGACATGATGAGCGGGAAGGTCGTACGGCGGATTCTGGCAGTGATTGACGGCGGCGGGTTTCTGCGTCGGGAGGTTCTGATAGAGCGTGCCTCCCAGGACGGCATTGATAAACTGGATCCCCCGGCATATCCCGAGAACCGGTTTATCGGCATTCATCGCACTTCTCAGTACGACCGTTTCCATGGCATCCCGTTTTTCGCAGATGTCGACAACCCCCTCCATCGGCTCTTCGCCATAGATTTTCGGAGAAACGTCGTGCCCTCCCGTGAACAGAAACCCGTCGCAGACGCCGGCGAGCTGTTCCAGGTCCCGTTCATCCGCGG
The DNA here is from genome assembly GCA_017405595.1 of Thermoguttaceae bacterium. Lineage (GTDB taxonomy): Bacteria > Planctomycetota > Planctomycetia > Pirellulales > Thermoguttaceae > RUG695. Next base: position 425,582 of record JAFRAC010000007.1, read on the forward strand.
AGAGCGGAAAAACGACGGGAATCCCGCCCGCCCGGCTGATGCCGTCCATGTAGCCCGGCAGCATCCACAGGCTCTCTTTCCTGTCGTCCCACAAAGGCATCACGCCCACGATCGGTTTCATGTTCTTTCCTTGTCCGGGTCACACCTGAACCGCATTCCCCGGTCTCGAGGACGCGCCGGCGTCAGCGGACCGGGTTTTTCAGCACCTCAACGCGGACCGCGGCGGGCTCGTCCGGAAAAACCGCCTCGTTCCAGGCCCGGTCGTAAAGCGCTTTGGCCGACCGGAATACCTCCCGCTGGGCGCGCAGGTCGGGGGCGCTATTCAGCGCTTCGAACATCAGCCGGATAAACCGTTTGGTTTGCGGGTGTACCAGCGGGGAAGGCTCGATATCAAATTCCAGACGTTCAAGCTGTTCGGCGATCGAAAAGTCTTTTTTCCGGTAGGCGCGGGCGGCGCCGAGCCGGTCGCAGATCAGTTCCAGCGCGTAACGGAACGGCATCGGCAGGGTCATGAGCGCGCCGTCGGCGGTATTGTCGACCCAGTATTCGAAATGATGGCGGTTCCGCCCCTTGTGATGGAGCCAGGCCAGCGAGTAGTGCTTGTCGGCGCGCGCGTAGTGAATCGGGCTCCGGCGGCCGGAATAGTAACGGACCGACTCGCCGAACTCGGTCGGCGAGAATTTGGAAAGGTCATGTTTCAAGCCGCGGCAGGGGATTCCGGCCAGAAGCGCGTACCGGAAGACCCAGTATTTATGAAGAAGAACGGTTTTCAGATGGCCGAACCATTTCATCCGTCTTTATTCGCTGAACTTCTTGAACGCGATCACGCTGTTGTGTCCGCCGAATCCGAGCGAAAGGGAGATCGCCGCGCGGATTTCCCCCGAAACGCCGTGGTTCGGGACATAGTCCAGGTCGCAGGCGGGGTCGGGGTTCGCCAGATGGAGAGTCGGGGGATAGAAGCTGTCCTGGATCGCCTTGACACACGCGATCCCTTCCAGCGCGCCGGCGGCGCCGAGCGTGTGCCCGATCGCCCCCTTGATCGACGAAACCTTGATCCGCCGCGATTCTTCCGGTCCGAAAGCGTCTTTGATCCCCTTGGTTTCGACCGGGTCGTTCGTCGGGGTCGAGGTGCCGTGGGCGTTGATGTAGTCGATATCGGCCGGGGTCAGGCCGCCGTCGGCGAGCGCTTCCAGAATAGCCCGTTTGACGTTGACCGCGTCCGGGTTCGGCGCGGTCAGATGGTAGGCGTCGCCGGTCGCGCTCCAGCCCGCCACTTCGGCGAGGATCGGCGCGCCCCGCTTTTGCGCGTGTTCGAGCGATTCAAAGATGAGCGTGCCGGCGCCTTCCCCCATGACGAAACCGTCCCGGTCTTTATCGAACGGGCGGCTGGCCTGTTCGGGCGTCTCGTTGTATCCGGTCGAAAGGGCTTTGATCGAGCAGAAACAGCCGAGCGTGAACTCGGTGATCGGCGCTTCAACCCCGCCGGTGATCACGAGGTCGGCGCGGCCGAGCCGGATCGTATCGAGCGCGTGCCCCAGCGCGTCGGTTCCGGTCGCGCAGGCGGTCATAATGGTGTGAACCGGGCCGTGAACCCCGAGGTCCATCGAGATGTTCCCCGCGCCCTCGTTAATGATCATCTTCGGGGCGGTCATGGCGGGGATGCGGTTCGGGCCTTTTTCAAAGAGTTTCTGTTCGGCGTCGCACTGCGTTTCAATGCCGCCGATGCAGTTGCCGTACATGATCGCGGCGTTGAAATCGTCGAGCCGTTCCGGAAGTCCGGCGTTTTTCACCGCTTCCCGCGAGGCGACAACCGCCATCTGCGAAAAACGGGCGAGCCGCTGCGCGGTGCGGACGTCGAAATAGTCGCGCGGATTAAAATCGGCGGCTTCGGCGGCAACGCGGCTTGCCAGACGCGAGGGGTCGAAAAGAGAAACGGTCCGGATTCCGCACTTTTCTTCGCGAAGCCCTGTCCAAAACGTGTTGACGTCAAGACCGATCGGGGTAACAGCCCCCATTCCGGTAACAACGACCCTTTTGAAGCTCATCTCTGTCTGTATTCTCCGTGATATGGGAAATTCCGCCCGCCGTACAAGGTCTGAGGACGATTGCCGGGGGGAGGAACCTGAATTGTCTTTTTGCGGCGAACAGGCCTTCCCTCTATTTTATCCTGCCTCGGCTAAGCGTCAACGGCGCAGAAGGGGCGCCACGGTTCCGGCAGCGGGGCGGTCAGCGCAACGGTTTCGCGGGTCATCGGATGGGTGAAGAGAATCCGGCGGGAATGGAGCGCGATGGCGTTGAGCCGTTCGTCCTCGTGCTGCTGGCCGAACGGAACGGTGGAACCGTACTGCGCGTCCCCCAGGATCGGATACCCCCGCGACGAGGCCTGAAGCCGGATCTGATGGGTCCGCCCGGTTTCCAGTTCAACTTCCAGATGGGTCACTTCCCCATGTCCGGGGAGGGTGTGCCGGCCGACCACCCGGTATTTGAGAATCGCTTCGCGCGCGTCGGGATGGATCGGCTGAATCAGCTCGGCTTCGGCCCGGCCGGGGATTTTCCGCATGTAGTCGATCCATTCCCCCTCTTCTTCGGGAACGTGCCCGGCCACAAGCGCCCAGTATTTCTTTTCAATCGAACGGGTCTGGAACTGTTCCGACAGACGGTGCGCCGCGCGGACATGTTTCGCGAAGAGGATCACGCCCGAAGCGGGACGGTCGAGCCGGTGGGGAATGCCGAGATAACACCCGCCCGGCTTCTTCTCGCGGCGGATCAGGAACGCTTTGACCCGCGCCTCGAGCGAATCGATCCCCGCCGGCGCCTGGGTCAGGATTCCCGATTCCTTGTTAACCGCCAGAACCGGTCCCTCTTCGTACAGGATGTCGAAGGCGCCCGCTTCCATCCACTCTCTGTTTTCGCCGTTCATGAGAAACCGCCGTTTCGAAAAAGGGGGATTACCGGCTTTCGGCCTTTGCCTGGGCGCGGACGAAGAAATCGACAATCGGGGCCGGGTCGACGAGCGAGTGGGGGTGATGGTCGCAGCCCGGTTTGATGATCACTTCGATCGGGCCGCTGAAACTGCGGTACCGCTCGATGAACGGTTTTTCGCTCTCCTCGAACGGAACGACGGTATCGGAATCGCCGCAGACGATCAGAATCGGCACTTTCGCCTCGGCAAGGTCTTTGATCTTCGGGTTTTCGGTCGGGTTTCCGTTCCAGGTTTTGGCTTCTTCCTCGGTCAGCCCGTACGAGGCGAGTACGTCGTTCCAGTCGTTGACGCTCCGCTGCGATTTGCCGAACCCGCCCGGCCAGCATTTGAAGTCGAGTACCGGATTATCGATGTAGATCGACGCGGTTTCGTCCGGGTACTGCACTGCCCAATTGACCGTGTAGAGCCCCCCGCGGCTGAACCCTTCGAGGTGCGCTTTGGGATAGAGTGCGAATTCCTTGACCGCATACTCATAGAACCGCTGCCAGAGTTCAACCGATTTCGGCGACCCCATCAGCGGGGCCGAGTCGATCCAGAGGATATGATACCCCAGTTTGAGCATGGCGATGTCGGCTTGCGGTTCGTGCCCGAAAAAGCGGGCGCGCCAGACCCACGGGGCGCCTTCGGCGGCCGTTTTCGGCGCGACAATGATGGCGCTGCGCCCCTCGAAGGTGAATCGGTAGCAGTCGAACCCCTGCCAATCCCCCTTATCGCCGGGATAGGCGCGGTCGGCCGCCTGTGCGGAAAGGAAGGCGAGGGGTGCGAGTACAAAAAGGATCAGAAGGAGACGGGCGGTTTTCATCAAATTTTCTCCGAAATGCGGGGGGACGCCGGTCCGGCGCGTTTTGCGCGGCGGCTCTGCCGATTGCTGTATTGGCAAACCCGCCGAAACGAAGTACAATACCGATCTAGAATATACCAGATATTCTTATTCCCTTCAACGAGTTTCGGAGCGTTCGATGAGACATCCTTTCCTCATTTTCCGGCGGTTTCTTTTCGTTCTTGCCGGGCTTGCGGTTTCGGCGGTGCCGGCGCCCGCCGGCGAGAGGCCGGACTTGCCGACGATCGACCTTTCCGCAAGAAGCGAGCTGCAGACGGTTGTTGCCCAGGGAACACCCGAGGTGTACCAGGGACACCCGACCTCGGTTCTCCTGCCCGACGGCAAAACCCTGATCGCGGTCTGGTCGCTCGGTCACGGCGGGTTCGCCGGGCCGATGGCCGAAAGCCGCGACGCCGGCCTTTCCTGGACCCGAATCGACCAGCGCGCGCCGGAAGGGTTCCGGCAGCATAAAAACTGCCCGAGTATCTACCGGACGGTGAACAAGGAGGGGGAATCGTTTCTCTGGGTCTTTTCGGCCCAGCCGCGCATGCCGCGGATTTTGAGCCGCGACGGGGGAAAAACGTGGACCGAAACCGAACCGCTCGGGCTTAAGTGCGTGATGGCGTTCAGCAGCATGATCCCGAAACATCCCGGAAAGGAAGACGGCTGTTATCTCGCGTTTTACCATCACCGCGTTTCGGAAGACGGGACGGTTTTCGACACCGAACCGCGCGAACCGGGCCGGCTCGAGACGCTGGTGACCGAGACCGCCGATGCCGGCTTTACGTGGTCGGCGCCGTGCGTGATCGCCTCGCTCCCCGAAACGAAAACGGCGGCGCCCGACGGTTCCGTTGAAGTCGTTCCGAAAAGGGACCCTTGCGAGCCGTGCGCGTTCTGGTCCCCCGGCCGGGACGAAATCTGCGTTCTGCTCCGCGAAAATACCCATACAGACAGGAGCCTTGTGATCTTCAGCCGCGACGGCGGCCAAACCTGGACCGAGCCGCGCCCGACGCCGTGGGGCCTGACAGGCGACCGGCACGCCGTGCTCTATCTGCCCGACGGGCGGATTTTCGCGGCGATGCGCGATGTGGCGCCCGGCAGCGAAACGCTCGGCCATTTCGTGGCGTGGGTCGGCCGCTACGAAGACATCAAAACCGGCGCCCCGGGCGATTTTCGGCTGAAGCTGATCCATTCCTATGCCGGACGCGACTGCGGTTATCCCGCGGTTCACCTGCTGGCCGACGGCACGGTTCTTGCCATGACGTATATCAAATACGACGAGGGAGCCAACAAGCATTCCGTCGTCCTGGTCCGGATTCCGCCGGAAATCTTCGCCGGCGAAGACCGTTAAACCCCCAACAAAAACAGAAATTCCGAAATGACGAGCGAAACAAACACACAAATACCGCAGACCGCGTCACGGCCGAACCGGAACCTCCGGGCCGTTTTGATTCTCGCGCTGGTGGTCCTTTTCGCGGGAATGACGCATTACAGCTCTTCGCCGCTGCGCAATATTGTTCAGCGTCAGCCGCTCTGGAACTGCGACAATAACCCGGTCGGAACCGACTCGGCCGTTTTCCTCTATATCGGCAGGCTGATTCTCGGCGGCGGCGTGCCGTACCGCGACGCGTTCGATCATAAAGGCCCCCTTGTCTATCTGCTCGACGCGCTGGGGATCGCGATCCACGGCGTTTTCGGGGTCTGGCTCCTGGAACTTTTCTTTTTGAGCGTTTCGGCGGTGTTTGCCTACAAGATCGCGCGGCGGTTTGCCGCGCCGCCCGCCGCGCTTTTTACGGCGTCGGTCGCGATCCTCTGGTATACCGCGCGGTGCGACAGCAACTTCTGCGAAACCTGGTCGGTCCCCTTCCTGCTGGCGGCGTGTTACTACTGGGTCCGTTACCGCCAGGAGGAATGCCGGATCGGGAAACGCGCCGCGTTTTTTGTCGGCTTCTGCTTCGCGGCGGTGCTCCTGTTAAAGCCGAACCTGACGGCGATCTGGATGGTGTTCTGTCTGGACGTGCTGATCGTTTTCCTCTGCCGCCGCACGTGGGGGGCTCTTTTTTCGCGTGTTTTTTTCTTTTTGGCGGGCGCGGTGGTTCTTGTGCTCCCGATCCTCGGCTGGCTGTGGCGCGCGGGAGCGCTCAGCGAGTTCTATGACCAATACTGGGTTTTCAATCGGATTTACTGCGATGTTCCGCTGACGGCGAAGCTGCGGACTTTCGCCCGCTGTTTCGCCTGTGTGCCGCTCGAATCGTATTTTGCGCTTTTCGCGGTGATCGGTTATCCTCTCCTGGCGCGGCGGTCAGGCGAAAAGGGGAACCGGGTTTTCTTCCGGCTGATGGAGATCTGCCTCCTTCTGAGTCTCCTTCTGATGTCGATGTCGGGCCGCTCGGCGCGCCACTACGCGGCGCCGCTGGTCGCGGTCTTTCTCCCCTTTTTGGCCTGTGCTTTCACCTGGTGTTTTGAACCGGCCGCCGCGGGCCGGGGGAAGTTTTTCCGCTGGGGACTGCTCATTCTTCTTCTGGTTCCGACCCTCAGTAATGATATCCCGATGTTCCGCCCCGTGCGCGATATGACGAAAATGGCTATTCTCCGCCGTGCTCATCCCGATACCGACTACTCAAAGTTTAACCGTGTCTACGGCTACCCCTATTTTTACGAGGAATTTGATGCCGCCGCCATGGCCGACTGGCTCAAAGAGAACACTCTGCCCGAGACCCGGATCGCCAGCTTCGGAATCGGGGGGCGCATTTTCTACTGGTACGCCGGCCGCCAATGTGTAACCAAATACTTCTACATCCGCGACACGCACCTCGAATACGGCTTTTTACCGAAGATTGTCGCGGAACTGAAAGAGAAAGCTCCGGAAGTGTTCATCTTCCAGCTCAAGGGCGGTTATCCCTCGAGACTGACGAACCAGTCCGACGATCCCGACACCGGCAAGAAGCGGAAAACGTTCGAGATGCCCGCCGAGATTGCCGAATGGCTCGAAACCGGGCATTATCGGAAAGTTTTCGAGAATGATACCTACGAAGTTTACCGCAAAGAGTGATTCGCGCCGAACCGGAGAAAAACTCCTTTCTTTTTCATCAAAGAGAAGGTAAACTTAAGAGCCGAGTGTTTTCCGCCTGTCCCGGTCCGGCTTCGTGTCCGGCTTGAAGCGCCGTTCCGGGCGGGCTGTTCCTTTTGGAAAGAAAGATATTAAAGACCGTTATGCCGTTTTCCAACCCTTCCCTGGATCGTTTTTACAGCAAAGTCCGCAAAGTTCTTCCGAAAGAGCGCGCCCTGACCGATGATCTGCGCCGTCTGGCGTGGGGGACCGACGCCGGATTCTACCGGATGATTCCCGAAATCGTCCTTTTTCCGAAAAATGAAGAGGAGATGTCGGCCGTTCTGCGGGCGGCGTCCGAAGAGATGTGCGCCGTAACGTTCCGCGCGGCGGGAACCTCTCTTTCGGGACAGGCGATCAGCGACTCGGTTCTCATCGTCGCCGGAAAGAACTGGGAAGAGTACGAGCTTGCCGAAGACCTGAGTACGATTGAGGTTCAGCCCGGCATCGTCGGGCAGCGGGTCAACGACATTCTCGCAAAATACGGCCGGAAAATCTCTCCCGATCCCGCGTCGATCAAGTCGGCGATGATCGGCGGGATCATCATCAACAACGCTTCCGGAATGAATTGCGGCGTTCACGGGAACAGCGACCGGATTATCAAGTCGGCGCGGCTCATTCTGGCCGACGGAACCCTTCTCGATACCGGCAATCCCCGCAGCCGCGAGTCGTTCGAAAGCAGCCATCCCGGCTTTATCGCCGAAATCAAAAAGATCCGCGACGATATCCGGGCGGACACCGGACTCGTCGAAAAGATCAAGCGGAAATACAGGATCAAGAACGTTACGGGCCTGAACCTGCTCCCCTTTGTGCGGTTCGACGATCCGTTCGACATTATCGCCCACCTCCTTGTCGGTTCCGAGGGAACGCTCGCGTTCCTGGCGCGCGCCGTTCTCAAAACCGAAAAGATTCTGCCCCGCACCGCGAGCGCGATGGTCTACTTCCCGGGAATCGACTACGCGTGTCAGGCGGTTCAGAAGCTTCAGTCTGAACCGGTCGCCAGCGTTGAGCTTCTGGACCGGCTCGCGCTCCGGTCGATTGAGGGGCGTCCCGGTATGCCGGAATACCTGGCATCGCTCCCCGGCGACGCCACCGCCCTTCTGCTGGAAACGCGCGCGGCGACCGGCGAGCAGCTCGAAAGCCAGATCGCCCAGATTACCGGCGCGCTGAAAGATTTCAACACGCTCTTTCCGGTCGAGTTCACCGAAGACCCCGCCACCTGCGCCGTCTGGTGGGGGATCCGGGCGGGGATTTTCCCCTCGGTCGGCGGGATGCGCGAACTGGGAACGACCACGCTCATCGAGGATGTGGCGTTTCCCATGGACGTTCTTCCCGAAGCGACGAAACGCCTGCAGGAGCTGATCGCCCAATACGGCTATGCCGACGGGGTGATCTACGGCCATGCGCGGGACGGAAATTTCCACTTCATCCTGAACCAGCGGTTCGACTCCCAGAAAGAGGTCGACCGTTACGCCGGCCTGATGCGCGACGTGGTCAAACTGGTCGCCGACGACTACGGCGGGTCGCTCAAAGCCGAGCATGGCACCGGCCGGAACATGGCGCCGTTTGTCGAACGGGAATGGGGCGCCGACGCTTTCGGGATGATGAAACGGGTGAAAAAACTCTTCGATCCCGAAGGGCTGATCAATCCGGGCGTGATCTTTAACGACGATCCCGACTGCTTCATCCGCAGCTTCAAACCGCTGCCGAAGGTCAACCCGAAGGTCGACAAGTGCATTGAATGCGGATTCTGCGAAGTCAACTGTGTGACATGCGGCTTTACCCTCTCGTCGCGCCAGAGGATTGTCCTTTCCCGCGAAATGGCGCGTCTGGCGCAGACCGGGGAAGACCCGGCGCGGCTGCGGCGGCTGAAAAAAGCGTACCGTTACTGGGGGAACATGACCTGTGCCGGGGACGGCCTTTGCGCCACGAGCTGCCCGATGGGGATCAATACCGGCGATCTGACGCACGATATCCGCCAGGCCGACGCCCCGCAGGGGGGTCTTGTCTGGAATCTGGGGAATCTGGCCGCCAATCATCTCGGCCTGATCGAAACGGCGCTTCGTCCCGTCCTCTCGGTGGCGAATCTGGGGCACACTGTTCTCGGCACCCGCATCATGTCGGGGGTCTGCAATACGCTCAATAAGTGCGGGGTTCCCCTTTGGGTTCCCGCGATGCCGCGGGCGCATAAGGTCAAAAAGATCAAGACCCCGCCGAAACCGGAGCGGCCGAAAGTGGTCTATTTCCCGAGCTGCATCAACCAGACATTCGGAACCCCGAAAGGGGCATCCGACCCGACCCCGCTCACCGATAAGATGACCGGCCTGCTCGAAAAGGCGGGATACGATGTGATCTATCCCAAGGGGATGAAGAACCTCTGCTGCGGCACAATCTGGGAAAGCAAGGGGATGCCCGATATTGCCGACCGCAAGACGAAGGAGCTGGAAGCAGCGCTTCTCGAAGCGAGCGAAAACGGCAAATACCCCGTTCTTTGCGACCAGTCCCCCTGCCTCTACCGGATGCGGCACGAAATCAAGTCGATGAAGCTCTACGAGCCGATCGAGTTTATCGAGGAGTTCCTGGTTGACCGCCTCGATTTCCACCCGATCGACGAGCCGGCGGCGTTCCATGTCACCTGTTCTGTGACAAAGATGAACCTGCGCGGCGCGCTTGAGCGGCTGGCCGCCCGGTGCACGACGAAACCGTTCTTCCCCGAAGAGGTCGGCTGCTGCGGGTTCGCCGGCGACAAAGGGTTTACCTATCCCGAAGTGAACCGGTACGCGCTCCGCAAACTCCGCCCGCAGCTGGAAGAGCGGCAGATCAGGATCGGTTTTTCGAACAGCCGGACCTGCGAGATTGGCCTCTCAACCAACAGCGGAATCCCCTATATGTCGATCGTCTACCTGGTCGACAAGGTCACAACCCCGAAAAACCGCTGATTTCAGGGTTCCGGTCCGGTTTTGCCCCCTTCCCGGTGCGGTACCGCCCGGGAAGGGGGCTTTTGTTGGGTTCCGGCCCTCCCCGCCGGCGGGGAGGGGCCGGCGAGGCGGCCGGCTCTTTTCCCCATTTTTCCGGGCCCTTTTTTGCGGGGGGAGGGGCGTTTTGCGCCCCTGCTTCCCTCTTGACCCTTTTCGCCCCTATTATAGAATTATATTGAGGTTTTATATCGCCGGAGGCGTATAAGATCCAGTATGGGGAGAACCTCTCCCTCGGCGAAAGAGTATTATGATTTCAGATCGTGCGGAATGTTCCTCAGTAGGGCGTTCGGCACGGTCATTAACCATCAAATAAGGGTTTCTTTGATTATGGCAAAGTACGTTTACAGTTTTGGACCTCTCGGAACCGACGGCGACGCGACCATGCGCAACCTCCTCGGCGGAAAAGGCGCTAACCTTGCCGAAATGGCGAAGATCGGTCTTCCTGTTCCTTCCGGGTTCACGATCACGACCGAAGTCTGCACCTACTTCTATGATAACAACCGTCAGTATCCGCCGGAACTGAAAGACCAGGTCGAAGCCGCGCTGGCCACCGTCGAAAAGGCGATGGGCAAGAAGTTCGGCGATACCGAAAACCTGCCTCTTCTGGTTTCCTGCCGTTCCGGCGCCCGCGAATCGATGCCGGGCATGATGGACACCGTTCTGAACATCGGTCTGAACGACAAGACCGTGGCCGTCCTTGCCGAAAAGTCCGGCGACGAACGTTTCGCCTGGGACTGCTACCGCCGTTTCGTCCAGATGTACGGCGACGTCGTTCTCGAAATGAAACCGGCCAACAAGACCGAAATCGACCCCTTCGAGAAGATTCTCGATGCCAAGAAAGCCGCCTGCGGCGTCAAACTCGACTCGGAACTTCCTGCCTCGGCGCTGAAAGAGCTCGTGACCGAATTCAAAGCCGCCGTGAAAGAAGCGACGGGCAAAGATTTCCCGGAAGACCCGCGCGAACAGATGTGGGGCGCGATCGGCGCCGTGTTCGGCAGCTGGATGAACGACCGCGCGATCGTCTATCGCCGGATGAACGGAATCCCCCACGACTGGGGCACCGCCGTCAACGTCCAGTCGATGGTCTTCGGCAACATGGGCGACAACTGCGCCACCGGTGTTGCGCTCACGCGTGACGGCGCGACCGGCGTCAAAGGGATTACGGGCGACTACCTCATCAACGCGCAGGGCGAAGATGTCGTCGCCGGTATCCGTCTGCCCAAGAAAATCGAAGATACCCTCGGCACCGATATGCCCGAAGTCTGGGAACAGTTCCAGAAGGTCGCGCATCTGCTCGAGAACCACTATCACGACGTTCAGGATATCGAGTTCACGATCGAAAACCAGAAGCTTTACATGCTTCAGACCCGTAACGCCAAGCGTACCGGTTTCGCGCACGTTCGTACCGCCGTCGAAATGGTCGACGAAGGTCTGATCGACGCCGCGACCGCCGTCAAGCGCGTTCCGGCGAACGATGTGACCCAGCTCCTCCAGCCGGTCTTCTCGGGCAAGGGGCTCAAAGGGATGGAACCGATCGCCAAGGGCGTCAACGCCGGCCCGGGCGCTGCGACCGGTCAGATCTGCTTCCAGCCCGATGAAGCCGAAGCTCTCTGGCAGAAAGACAACTCCGTCCAGCTGATCCTCGTCCGCCGCGAAACCACCCCGGAAGACCTCCGCGGGATGAAGGTCGCCAACGGGATCATCACCAGCTTCGGCGGCGCCGCCTCGCACGCCGCGCTCGTTTCCCGCCAGATGGGGAAAGCCTGTGTCTGCGGCTGCGACGGTCTGGTGATTGACTACAAAGCCAAGACGATGAAAGTCGGCGACAAAGTCTTCCACGAAGGCGACTGGATCTCCGTCGACGGGTTCACCGGCAACGTTTACGGCGGCCAGGTTCCGACCGCTCCGTCCGAGGTTCTTCAGGTCCTCTTCGACAAGACCCTCGATCCGAAAGACGCGCCCATCTATCAGCTCTACGCGAAGCTGATGGGTTACGCCGACCAGTTCCGCAAGCTGGGTGTCCGCACCAACGCCGACAAACCCGAAATGGCTCAGCAGGCGGTCGCGCTCGGCGCCGAAGGGATCGGTCTGACCCGTACCGAACATATGTTCTTCGATCATATCGATGAATTCCGCACCATGATCCTCGCCGACAACACCGCCGACCGCGAAAAGGCGCTCGAAGCTCTTCTGCCGTTCCAGCAGGCCGACTTCGAAGGCCTCCTCGAAGCGATGGACGGCAAAGAGGTCACGATCCGTCTTCTCGACCCGCCTCTCCACGAATTCCTGCCGCACGACGATGCCGGCCAGAAGGAACTCGCCGCCAAGACGGGGATGTCGGTTGAATTCATTAAGCAGCGCGTTCACGACCTTGCCGAGTCGAACCCGATGCTCGGTCACCGCGGCTGCCGTCTTGGGATCGTCTATCCCGAGATCACCCGGATGCAGGCCACCGCGATCATGCGCGCCGCTTGCGCCGTGAAGGCCCGCGGCAAGGATGTCCATCCCGAGATCATGATCCCGCTTGTGACGAGCTACAACGAATTCCGCAACCAGGAACTGATCATTCGTGAAGCCGCCGACGCCGCCATGAAGGCCGCCGGCGCCGAAATTCACTACATGGTCGGTACGATGATCGAAATCCCGCGCGCCGCGCTGACCGCCGACGAAATCGCGAAGGGCGCCGAGTTCTTCTCCTTCGGGACGAACGACCTCACCCAGACCTGCCTGGGGATCAGCCGCGACGATTACGCCGGGTTCATCAACGATTACCTCGAAAAGGATATCTATCCCGCCGATCCGTTCCAGGTTCTCGATCAGACGGGCGTTGGCCAGCTGATCAAGATGGCCGCCGAAAAGGGCCGCAAGACCCGTCCGGAAATCAAGCTCGGGATCTGCGGCGAACACGGCGGTGAACCCTCCAGCGTCAAGTTCTGCCACCGCGTCGGTCTGAATTACGTCAGTTGCTCGCCGCTGCGCGTTCCGGTTGCGAAACTCGCCGCCGCGCAGGCCGCACTCGAAGGCTGAGCCGTTTGAATTGTTCCGGGCGCGGTTTCTTTTAGCGGCCGCGTCTGGGAAGTGAAAAGACCGGAAGGAAAAGGAGACGTTTCTCTTTTCCTTCCGGTTTTTTGCCCGCGGCAAAGAAGATGTGTTTCCCCTTGAAATCTTTCCCGATATGCCGATCCTCTACCCACGATACCGCGCCGAACATGTAACCGACCTGACGGCGGAACGGCTTGCCCGGCTCGGAATCAAGGCGCTTCTGCTCGACGTGGACTGCACGCTGAAACGCTATACACAGCCGATGCCCGCGCAGGACGTGCTCGACTGGCTCGATGCAATGCGCCGGGCGGGCATTTTCCTCTGCCTGGTTTCGAACGGCAAGGAAGAGCGGATTTCGCAAACCGCGGCGAAACTGAATCTGCCCTACATCGCGCTGGCGCTCAAACCGTTTCCGCGCGGATGCCGCCGCGCGGTCAAAAAGTTCGGGCTTGAAAAGAACGCAACGGCAATGGTGGGGGACCAGCTCTTAGCCGACATTGTCGCCGGAAACCTCGCCGGCCTGACAACGATACTCGTTACACCGATTCACCCCGAAGAAGAACACATTTACACGCGCATCAAACGCCCGTTTGAGAAGTTTTTTCTTTTCTTTTGCCGTTGTGACAGCGTAAAATAAGTTTCGCAAATTAAGAGAAACAGTCTCGATCTGAAGCTTTCGATAGAATTGAATTTGCGGAAACAATCACAGTCCCAAGGCTGAAAGAAAGCCGAGAACGATCATGAGGAAGAATCTGTATATTCGTTCACAGCCAAGGTATTTACATGAAAAATAAGCGACCGGCAGAATAACAAAGAAATTAAGAAACAGCAGCAATAATGATCCGGCTAACAAAATGAAACGCTTTTTCAGCAGCGTTTTGTTTCTTATGATCCATGCGGCCATTGCCGCAAAACCAATGGGTCCTGCCGCAAGATGACATACGAGAAAGAACCTGTTTAGCAAAACACAACACCAGTTTGATGATATCGTTGCCGCCATTGCAATTCTGCTGAAAAAGAAGAGAAAAGGACAGAAAATTCCAATGGCGGCCAGGATGAAATTCAAACGTTTTTGCTGGGTCATGTGAATTGCCTTTCCTGTGGGAGTCCGCAAACAGAAGAAGCGATGCATTGAAAGACACATCAGTTTGCGAGTTGTTGGGATAACGTAAAATATCTTTTGCAAATTGAGAAAGCGGTTCCCCGCCAAAATCTATCAACGGATTTTGGCGGGGAACCGTCTTTCTATTGGGAAACTTTACATTGCGGGTTTTTATCGTTGAGGAGCTCAATCACTTCCTGGGAGACGGGCGGACAGGCAAACATGGAAATGTATTTTAATCGGGGAAGAGGGGGAATCGATTCGAGGCTCTTCACGGAGAGATTCTTACAGTGCCCCAACTCGATGCAGAAAAGTTTTTTCAGTTTGGCGAGATCAGAAAAATCGGGCTCTTTCAATTGAGGGATTCCGAAAAAATAAATTCTTTTCAAGCACGGAACTTTTGAAAGGGGTTGAATGACCTCATCTGTAATGTTCGGGCAATTGTCGAAGAAAATGCCATAGATATACGGATTCCCTTCCAGCCGGGTTATTCCGGCATCCGAAACATCGGCTGATATGAAATAGAGCATCGTTGGTTTTCTGAGCGACTGGATAGAATCCCAGTCCTCGCTCGACATCTGATGAACAGCTTCTGAATTGTTTCCTTTGTAGGAAAAAACAATTGATTCAGTTCTGTTCTGAAATTTTAGGATAAGGTGCCTGTTAAACGGGGTAATCATGCAAATGTCGATGGCCAAATAGATCAGAAGAATCAACCACCCGAACAGTTTGAGTTCTTTTCGATTGACAATCAGAACGGCCAAGAGTGTAATACACCCTGCCGGACCGGCACCATAGAACAAAAGATATCCAAGCGGCGCTCCCGAAAATGAAAGCAAATAACCAAGGACAACGAGAAACGGGGCAAGGGCGCCGACAGTGATCAAAATAACGTTCAGTGCCATCCTTTTGTTCATCATTCACATCCGAGCTTTCGTGAATATAGTTTTCCGGATACAAAGCGACAGCAGTTATTTTCTATGCCGATAACGCCACGATGCCAACTTTCGTTTTACTTCAGCCCCAAATGCCCGGCCTGCCAGGCTTCGATTGCTTCGAGGATTTCGCCGGTGAGGCGCTGTTCGAGTTCCGGCTCGTTTTCCGTGGCGTTATACTGGTCGTAAAGGCGCTGCACATCGGGCCGGTCGAGAAGAAGCCCGTATTTCTCAAGATGGCGGCGGAACAGGCCGATCGCCTCTTCCCGTTCTTCCTGGGACAGCGAGGAGTCGGCCGCAAGATCGCCGAGCAGGTTCTGTATGTGTACCGAGGGGATCGAAAGCGCGATTTCCCCCTTTTCTTCCGTGTTCTCGCTGATGAGCCGGAAGAAGGCCTTGCGGTTTTCGCCGGAATCGCCGGGCCACGGGCCGCTGAAGATTTGGAGAATGTCAGGCCCGCGCAGCAGAAGCCCGTAACGGCTGATGTGCTCTGTGAGTGCGTCAAGGTAGCGGCGGCGCGTGTTTTGGTCGAAACGGCCGTCGAACGTGAGCAGGCTCAGGTTGGCCTGAACCGATTTCTCGGGAACGGTCATGGCAAACGCGATCCCCTCTTTGGTCAGTGCCGGGGTCGCCAAATAGCGGAGCGCAAGCCCTTCGGCGTTCTCGAACTGATAGACGTTCGGGCACGTTTCGCGCAAGTGTGTTAAAATGGTGATCGCCTCTTTCGCATACCCGAACCGCACGTCGGCGGGGACTTGCCGGGGGTCGGTTTTGGCGTAGAGTTCGCCGATCAGCCGGGGGCCCGATTCCTTGTCGAACGGGATGACCGAAATCATCACGTTCGGTTCCCCTTCGCCGTAGCGCAGCGCCTGGTCTTTGCGTGTTTCATCTTCGTAAACGACTAAAATCGGAATATCGTTCGTCCGGTAGTCGGCGGCCAGTGTCTTGGCGACGGTGCGAAGGTCCGGTTTTTTGACATTGGAAAGCGCGACCACAAACTCGATGTCGGCGTCGGCCTGCGCTTTGGTGATGATGTCGCGCCCGGTCCCTGCCGGAGTGGTGAAAACGTCCCCTTCCGAAATGTAGCTTCCGATCTGGCTGATCGTCTCCATGTCGGGGGAGGCCACGATGGCGTGCCGTTTCCCGAGCGAAGTCGAAAACCAGATCAGCGAATCGATAACCCCGCTCGAGCCGGGATAGGAGGCGGCGGGATTGAGCGCGGCAATCGTTTTGAGCGCGGCAAACTGCAGCCTGCGGTCTCCGGAAACGGCGGCGCGAACAAGTGTGGAAGGGCCGTTCTCCCCCGCGAAGAGGGATGTGTCCCCGATTTGTTCCAGGAGTGTGACGGGAATAATCCCCCCCTTTGAGTGGCCGGTGTTGATGGCGAAGCCGACGGCGTTTTCGCAGTCCGCCGCGGTCAGATCGGGAAAGATTTGGGTAAACTCGCCGGTGTTGGGCGGCGCGTCGAGTCCGTCGCGGTAGGTGAGCATTTCGGCGACCGCAACCAGTGCCAGATTCCGGATCCGGGGATGATCGGGATTGAGTGTGTAGGCGTCGCGAAGCTCCTGCGCGGCAAGGATCCGTTTTGCCGTTTCGGTCGGAACCATTTGCCAGACGATCTGCCCCTCTTCATTCTCGGTCCAGATCGGGTATTCGCCGCCGACCACGTTCGGAAGGGCGATCTTCCCTTCGTAATAGGGAAGCCCTCGTACAAGAGCCCGGGCGGCGCTTTCTTCGGGGTCCGGTATCTTTCCGACCTGTCCCATGATGACTTGGCCCAGAAGTTCGCGCAGTTCCGGCGAAGTGTTTTCATCGTAATACCGGACCAGAAGGGGGGTCAGTTCGGGAAGCGATTCGCTTTCGTCCAGAACTAGCGCCAGACGCCGGAGCTCGTCTTCATCGCAATGGCGGACCCGTGCCAGAAGCCCTTCGGCGGCAAAAATGCCCCCCTGGGCAAGGATCTGCGTCGCGAGCTGCTGCTCCGCTTCATCGCCGGACTCGAGCTTCTGAAGGAGGAAATCGAACGCGTCGGGATACCCGCGCTTCAGGTCGGTCAGCGCGGCGGCGCGTGTTTCCGGGGATTTCGCCGCGGCGCGCTCAAAGGCGTCCCGGATGCGCGCCGGGTCGCGCCACGCTTT
The DNA here is from genome assembly GCA_017405595.1 of Thermoguttaceae bacterium. Lineage (GTDB taxonomy): Bacteria > Planctomycetota > Planctomycetia > Pirellulales > Thermoguttaceae > RUG695. The sequence continues at coordinate 442,689 of JAFRAC010000007.1, forward strand.
TTTCGCTTCGTCGAGCGATTTCCGTACAACCTGATCGGCAGTCTCGCCGATGACCGGGTTGTGCCCGAACGCAATCAGCTTGTCTTCCCCCAGCCGGTCGACCATGGCGGCGTAGGCTTCAGGTTCACCGGCCGCTTCCAGCCCTTTTTGCGCCAGGAGTTTGGCAAAATAAGGCCTTCCGACGCGTGAAATCAGGACGGCCGCCTCGATGAATTCCGGCCCGGTTTCGGGAGGGGTTGTGAGGAGTACTTTTTCGGCGGGGGTCATCGTCTTGTAGAAATCCTCTTCGTTCATCTCTTCGGGGGATTTCTCGTCCGGACGCTGATAGATGACATCTCCTTTGTCGTCGATGAGGGGAACATCGACCCCGCGCCGGTCGCGGAAGTAAAGGCTCGGCATTCCCGGCGCGACCGCCGAAAGGGGGTTCCCCTTTTCGGTTTGGGGAGCCGCATCCTTGGGACGTTCGGCGATGGCGTCGGACTCGATATCCTCTCCGGCGAACGGATCGTCGGCGCTCCAGGCGGCGGCCGATAAGGCGAAAAGGGCCGCGGCCAGTAAGAGACACGGGAAAAAGCCCTTTCTCCCGCGTTGGCGCGTGAGGGATTTCATCGAAAGAGAACCGGGAAATATCGTCATCGCTGAACCTTTAATTCAGAGGTCCTTTACCGGAAATTTTTTGTTCGGCCGGCCGTTCGGCGCGGAACCGCTTTCGCGGCCCCGAAAGGGTGAATCGCCCGGCATCGGAAATACGGGGATGATATAAGGGGATACTAACATATCTGATGAAAAAAACAAGAGAAAATAGGGGGGATAGGCTTCCCCGAGCCCTCCCGGGAAACGGGAAGGGGAGGGGTTTCAAGGCGGCGGGGTTCTTGCTATTTGTTTCCGATTCGGTTTAAATACGGAAAGGATCTTTCTCTCCCCTTTGAGGATCAGCGCGATGAAAGCCGAAGAACGACTCATTCAGGAAATCCGCCGTGTTGTCGATTCGACTCCGGAGCTTGCCGGCCGTCTGCGGTGCGGGATCGGCGACGATGCCGCGATACTCGACCGGTTTAACGGGAATCTTGTCGTGACGACCGATATGCTCTGCGACGGGATCGACTTCATCTGCGGAAAGGATCAGCCCGAGGATATCGGACGGAAAACTCTGGCGGTCAATCTGAGCGATCTTGCCGCGATGGGAGCGGTCCCCCTGGCCGTGGTGATTTCGGTCCTTCTTCCCCTCGATGCCGAAAAGCGGATCGGTCCGGTTTCGGAGTTCGCGCAGCGTTTTTTTCGGGGGATGGTTCCGCTGGCCAAACAGTATGCCGCGGCGATTGCCGGCGGGGACACCAATGCCTGGCACGGCGCGTTTGCGGTTTCGGTAACCGCGCTCGGCTCGGTCGAGCCGAATCGCGCCCTTCTGCGCGGCGGCGCTCTGCCGGGGGACCGGATTTTTGTGACCGGGGCGGTCGGCGGATCGATCTTCGGCCGTCAGTTCCGTTTTTATCCCCGGATCGTCGAGGCGCTTTATCTGGCGCGGTATCACCGGGTTCATGCCGCGATCGACATCAGCGACGGGCTCGAAATCGACCTTGCCCGTCTGGCGCGCGAAAGCTCGGTCCGCTACACGCTTAACCGCCGCGCGGTGCCGCTCCATTCCGATCTGCTCTCCCCGCCGGCCGATGCCGAAACATTTCCCGGCTGGGAAACCCCGAAGACGCCCATTGAACATGCGCTCGGCGACGGAGAGGATTTTGAGCTGATCCTGGCTCTCCCCCCGGAAGAGGCCCGCCGTCTTATCGCCGAACAGCCGTTTCTGGCCGCGGCGCGCGGACGCGAGAAATACCGCCGCCGCATCGAGTCGATCTGTCAGGAGAACGGGTTTCTCTTTTCCGAAGAGGATTACCGTCAGTTTGCCGAAGCGCAACTGACCGAAATCGGCTTTTTCGAGGAGGGGATCCCGGCGGATAACCCGAAAGACGCCGGCTGGGAATACCAGTTCTGAACCCGCCGCTTTTTCGCGGAGGGAAGGGGAACAAGCCGCGGTAAACCGCCGGTGTGTTACTTGTCTTCTTCCCTGACGTAGAAGCGCTCCAGGTTGATTCCCCCTTTGAGCTGCTCTTCGAGAAGGGTGATGCGGCTTTCCAGCAGTGAAATCCGCCTTTTGAGCATCGGGATCTGGTTCTCTTCCTCGTGGATATGCGCCGGCCGGGGAACCTTGGGATATCCGAGATGGCGGTTGAGCGCCGAAAAGAGGAACGCAGGGTCGCGACCGCGCGACGCCCATCCGATCCGCCCTTCCCGCTGTCCGAAAAGGACGCGTTCCGCCGGTTCCTCTTCGGCGCGCTCGCGGTAATACTCGCTCCGCACGTAGATGAGTGTGGCAAGGTCGATCGACCCGATCTGACGGCGCAGGATCACGTTAATCCAGTATTTCCAGTCTTCGTCGTAAACCGGGTCGGCGGCAATTGCGGCGAGCGACTCGTCGTAGCCGAGCCGGTTCCGGCTGACCGTTTCCAGCTGGTAGAAAAAGACCCCCTGCGGAGTCGGCGTTTCGGCAAGGTATCCGGCCAGGCGCTCCAGGATCCGTAGCGCGGTTTTGAAGTCGAACCGCCCCCCCTCTTTTTCGCTCTCCTTGACCACGAACGTCTGGAACGGCGAAAAGTAGTGTTTCATGACGGCCATCGCGCCGGCCATGGTGCCGCGCAGTTTGATTTCGGCCAGCAGATAGTCGATCGCCATCGGGAGTTTGACCGTCGAGAGGACTTCGCTTTTCATCGCGTAGAGGATATCCTGCGACGAGTAGCCGTCATCGAGCCGTTCGAGAAACGCTTTGTAAAAAAAGCGCTGCTCGACGTATTCATCTCTTTCTAAAAGCATCGGTCGCGGTTCGGGTTTTCATTCTGCTTTTGTCCGGCGGAAAGCGGGCCGGTTCGGCGCGCCGGCGAACGGGGACGTCCGCCGCATTATATCGTATCCGAAAAGGGAGAATAAAAAAACCCCGCCGTTGTAAAGACGGCGGGGTTTCGGAACCGGCAGGAGCCGGAACGCTTAATCGTCGGAACGCCTGGCCGACACGGGCTCGATATGACGGCAGACCGCCATCCCGAGGGGACGGGCCTCGTGCGACTGCCCGACTTCGGGCCAGGCCGCAACATCTTCGAGTTCCGGCATAATGTCGAGGAGAGTCTCGATCATGTTGTCGGCCATGCTGCGGATACCCGATTCACGGGAATCCCGGCGAATCTGTTTCGCCGACTTCATCACCTTGAGAAGGAGAGCGCGATTCCGGATCGGATTGTCGAGCTCGTCCTCGAGCGGACCGATCAGCTCGGAAAGGGGAACGTCGAGAACCTCTTTCCAGGCCGTCAGCTGGGAAATCGTCAGATCGGTCGTCGGCTGCTCCTGATACCGGGCCTCGTTGACCGAGATACCGAGTTTCCGGGCGCAAGTGGCCAGCGACACCGCCTGGTTGCGGCGAACCTGCGCCACCTGATGATACGCCCTCGCCTGATGAACGCCAGTCGCGGGAGCCGTTACAGGCGAAAAACCGGTCGTTACCGTCGTTACGGTAGTGGGGATACTGTTGATCGACATCATCAAACCTCCTATTCCGGTTTAGAACCGTCTGCGGATTAACAAAACAACACCCTGTGGGAACTTTGCCTTTCCTGCCTCGTTAAGTTGCCTTCGGGCGGTTTTTCTTTCATTCATTTTTGGCGATTTTTAAGGTTCCGCTGTCGTGCGGGAACCTTTTACCGCGTCTACTAGACAAGCAATCGGTGTGCCAAAACTTAAAAACTTTAAGAGAATTTTAAAAAGAAGGCTTTTTTACCGTTTTCGGAGAGGTTACGAACGGTAAAACCCCCCGATTTCAGGAAAAACACCCTTTCCGGTTCCGTTTTTCCGGAAAGACCGGGAAACCGCGGCGGAAAAGAGAAGGGGATGAGGTAGGGGAATCTGCTACAGCTGTTGCAAAATGCAACATCGAAAAGTCTACCGCAGACCCATAACCTGGGTCATCGGAATGTCGAGGAAGTAGGGGGTTCCTTCCCGGACGAGGTAGAGTTTTGCTCCCGTTGATTCCGAGGCGAAATCGTTCCATTTGCGGGCGATCACATAGAGAATATCGGTTGAGGTGATCGCCCAGCGGCTGTTCGGCGAATTGTCGAGCACAAAACCGAAAATCACGTCACCGGTCTGGATTCCGCTTTTCGGCGTTTTGAAGAGCGTGGTTTCGCTGACACGGGTCACCACCGCGCCCCCGGACGGCATGATCTTATAGTTGTCCATCGACACCTGCGTCAGCTGCGGGTAACGGCGGAGGAACTCGTCTTTGTCGATCGGATCGGCTTCGATTCCGAGGATTTTATAGATCGTTTCCTCTTTGGTGTTTCCGACCAGAGAGAGGATGCCGCCGGCGTTTTGCGAATAAGAGGGAGCGGCTTTCGCGCGGCTGAATCCGTCTTCCGTTTCCGGACCGGCGGACGCCGTCTGCGAGGCGTAGAAGAGGTTCTTTTCGCCATCTTCGGCGGTCGCTGCGCTCATCGCGACATGACGTTCGAGTTTCTTTCCCTGACGGGAGAATTTGACATCGACCTGGTCGGCGAGAGTGACCCCAATCAGCGAACGGGTGAAGTCGAGCGACGAGTGTACCGGAATGCCGTTCGATTCGAGGAGAACATCCCCCTCTTTGAGTCCGGCGGTTTCGGCGGGACTTCCGGGAGCGACCGACTTGACGCGGACGCAGTCGGTGTCGCTGGTTCCGAGCGGATCTTCGTCGGTCGGGACAATCTCATCTTCGAGTGTGAGCCCGTGATGGGTCATCTTTGCGACTGAGCCGCGCATCAGTTTTTCCGTGACCGAGGTCACAATATCGACCGGGATGGCGAACGCGATATTCTGGGCGTCGTCGCGCACCGCGGCGTTCATCCCGATCATTTCCCCGTCGAGATTGACCAGAGGACCGCCCGAGTTTCCGGGGTTGATCGGCGTATCGGTCTGGATTGTCCTTTCGTAAGAGACGGTTTCGCTCGAGGTGAGCGGGCGGTCCAGGCCGCTCACGATCCCGCGGGCGGCGGCGTTGGCGTAGCCGAACGGATTGCCGATCGCCAAAACATCCTCGCAGACATAAACCCGTTCCGTTTTGCCGAACGCGATCGGCTTAAACGGTTTGTCGGCAACGATGCGCAAAAGCGCCAAATCGGTCTGCGGGTCGTGTCCGATGAACTCGATATTCCGGTAGACGGCGCCGTCGAAGGTTGTGACCTGAATATTCTGAAGGCCTTTGACGACATGGTAATTCGTGATCACGTAGCCCCGTTCATCCATAATGATGCCGGAACCCATCCCCGTGACGCTTTCCTGTTTCGACTTTTCGGCGAGCTGCCGTTTATAAGGGTCATTTTTGACTTCGGCCAGATCGAACCTCTTTTCGCCCCGGATGCTGACCACCGAGGGGGCCGCGGCATCGTAGGCGAGCGCGAAGGCGTTCTTCTTGCCGGCAAGCGATTCTTTTCCCGAGGCGGGGATTGCCAGGGCGAGGGCGCACAAAGCGATCAGCGCCGGCCGCCAAAGGGGCCGGAGAGACTTCTGACCGAAACAGCGCTTCCGTAAAAACGAAATCGGAAGGAATCGCTTCATAGGTGAAATTGGGAAAAACCGGGTAAAGAGGGGGGAAACGACCCCCGCTCCGGATCGGGTCGGCAGCAAAGAGACGCTCTTTGCGGGTTATTCCGGTTATGCCGAAAATAACCTTTACCCTTTTTCGGTTATTCCCATCTCAGGGCTTTATTAAAAAACGATTCTTCTTTCAAGAAGTTCAATTCGATCTTAACTCCCCAGATCGGTTTCCCTTCGATCTCGCCGAAGGGGAGCTTGACGAGGTCCTTTACGGTCGTCACAAAGCCGGCGGCATCGGGCGCGGCGGCGGCAAGTTCGCGGAGTTTTCCGGTTTCGGGCGGAGTGTGGTCGGGCAGCGAGGTTCCGGGAACCGTCCTGACCCCTTCGGTTTTGAGCATCCGGTAAAAGCCGTCCGGGTTCCCGATTCCGCAGAACGGAATCCAAAACCGGCCGGCATCCCCTTTTAACAGGGAAAGCGGAGCCGATTCCCAGCCGGATTGGGCGCGGCGCAGGAGCGAGACCGGCTTCATGGCGGCTTCCCCCCAAAGGATATCGGGGGCGAATTCCCGCACCTTTCGTTCGATCCGGCGCCGCTGCGGCTCGTCGATCAGGTCGGCACGGGTCAGGATGACCGCGTCGGCGCGGCGCAGCGCCGAAAGCGGTTCCCGGGCGAAACCGGCGGGGAAAAGGCCGCCGCCGAAAGGGTCGAGCGCGTCCAGCAGAAGAATGTTCCGGTCACGGTGAAGCCGCCGATGCTGAAAGCCGTCGTCTAAGATAATGAGATCGGTTTCGGGAAAGTCGCGCAGAAGCGCCCGGCCCGCCGCGGCACGGTCGGGGGCGAGGTAGTGGGGAACGAGCGGAAATTCGATTGCCAGTTCCGCGGCTTCGTCGTTTTGGCGCAGGTAGGGGTTCGGCGATTCCTTTCCGAGCCGGTACTTCCCGGCACGGTAACCGCGGCTCAAAAGTGCCGGTTTCAGGCCGCGTGCGAGCGCGCGGCGCAAAAGTCCGGCGGCGGCCGGCGTCTTTCCGGTCCCCCCCATCGTCAGATTTCCGATACTGACGACCGGCACCCCCAGAGAGAAGCTCTTTTTGATTCCGCGGTCGTAGAGGAAATTCCGGATATGGATCGCGGCGGCGTAGAAGGGTGTTGCGGCGCGCAGGGTCAGATGGAGCCATCGATAGGGGCCCCGGCGGCGTTTGAGTATTTCCCGATAATCCATAACGCGGGATTCCGTTCTATCGCGATCGAAGACAATCTGTTTAAAGGCCCTTCCCGAAAAGGATTATACCCCAATCCGGGTTTGAACGTCTATCCCGTTCGGCGGGAAGTCAGCGGCGCCAGAAGTTCGGCGAGCAGATCAAAATGGGAAGATAGAGATCGAGTCTGCCGAGGATCATCGCGAACGAATAGATCAGCTTGGTGATTTCGGTCAGGCAGGCGTAGTTCTGCCGAGCTCCGAGAACACCGAATCCCGGTCCGACATTGTTGAACATGGAAAGGGTCGAACTGAAAAGATCGAGGAGCCGTACCGGTTCCCCCCCCTCGGTCCAGAGCGTCGGCGGTTCGATGACGAGAACCAGGAATGTGACCGCGACAACGGCGACGATCATAAAAAAGAGGTAGGCAACAATGCCGTACAGCACCGAATCGTCAAGGGCGACCGAGCCGATCTGTTTTGTCCGTACCACGTTCGGACGGTAAACTTTTTCAAGCTCCAGGCGAAACGCTTTGGACGAGACGACGATCCGCGCGACCTTCACGCCTCCGGCGGTCCCTCCGATGCACCCCCCGATAAAGCCGACCACCAAAAAGAGGAGAAGCGAAATGCTGTTCCATTTTTCAAACTCGTCCGTCACGAAACCGGTGGTGGTCATCAGCGAGGTCACCTGAAAGAGGGACTGGCGGAACGCGTCCCACGGCAGGAGAACGCGCGAGGCGGAATGGAGCGGCGTATCGGTGGTGCCGAACGAATCGAAATCGTGAAAAATGAGGCCGGAAGTAAAGACGATCAGTGTGACGCCGGCAAGAATGGCGATGTAGGTGCGCCATTCGGTATCCCGGAAAAGTTCTCCCGGTTTCCGCATCACCAGAAAATAGAGGAGAACGAAGTTGGTTCCGCCCAAAATCATAAAGAAGATGATCACCAGTTCAATAAGGGGGGCGTTGAGCTGTGTTTCGGCGGCAAAGTGGCCGACACTCGCATTGAACGTGCTGAAACCGCCGGTCGACAGGGTCGAGAAGGCGTGGCAGATCGCGTCGTACGGCGAAACGCCCAGAGCGCAGAGGATGACGGTCGCCAGCGCGATGAGCCCGATGTAGATGGTGGCCAGCGTCAGCGCGAATTGGCGGTAATGCAGCCACGTGCCGGCTGCTGTCGTTCCCCCTGTTTCGAGCGCCATGATCCGTTTTCCGACGGTGCCGTAACCGAGGATCGCCACAAAGAAGACCATGATCCCCAGCCCGCCCATAAAGTGAGTCAGCAGCCGCCAAAAGAGAATCGTGCGGGGAACAAGTTCCGGAGCTTCGAGTTCGGTGAGCACCGTCGCTCCGGTGGTGGTCAGCCCCGAAGCCGATTCGAAGAACGCGTCGCCGAGACTCATCGTCACCCCCTCCGCGCGGAAGGTGCCGCTGAACAGATAGGGGAGCGCGGCCAAAAAGATCGCCAGAAACCAGCTGAGCGGCACGATGGCCAGCGCCTCTTTCCGCAGAAGGACCCGGCTGGCGTTTCGTCCGAGATAGGCGAAGAACGCGCCGACCGCCGAGGCGGTCAGAAAGGAGAGGAGAAGCCCGATGACCCCCGGCTTCTCGTAGGACCAGTCTCCGCCGAACCGGGAATGCCCCCAAGGCAGCGCCAGCAGCATCGCTCCCGCAACAAAGAAGGAGACAATTCCGAGAATACGGAAGATCAGGCGAAAGTTCATTCTGCGAGGATCCGTTCGATAAACCCGGTATCAACCCTTCCTGCGGCAAAATCGGGATTCGTCAGAATGCGTTTCTGGATCGGAACCGAGGTCTTAATCCCTTCGACACGCAGTTCCGAAAGGGCGCGGAGCATGGTTTCAATCGTCTGTTCGCGGGTCGGCTGATGGACGAGGAGCTTGCCGATCATCGAGTCGTAGTACGGACTGACTGTATAGCCGGAATAGGCGTGTGAATCGAAACGGACGCCGAATCCGCCCGGAGGAACCAGTCTTGTGATGGTTCCGGGGCAGGGACGGAACTGATTTGCCGGGTCTTCGGCGTTGATGCGGCATTCCATCGCGCAGCCGTTGTGCTTGATATCGGCCTGGGTGTACGAGAGTTTTTCGCCCGAGGCGACGCGGATCTGTTCTTTGATCAGATCGATTCCGGTCACGAGTTCCGTTACCGGGTGTTCCACCTGAATGCGGGCGTTCATTTCGATGAAGTAGTAGTTCCCCTTTGCGTCGACGACAAATTCCACCGTGCCGGCGGTTGTATAGCCTGATTCGAGCACGATTTTTTTGGCCGACTCGCAGAGCCGCGTGCGGAGTTCCTGCGAAAGGTTCGGCGCGGGGCTCTCTTCGATCAGTTTCTGATGGCGCCGCTGCATCGAGCAGTCGCGTTCCCAGAGGTGAACAACATTTCCATGGCGGTCGGCCATGATCTGCGCTTCGACATGCCGGGGATTTTCGATCAGCTTTTCAAGATAGACCGCCGCGTTGCCGAACGCCGAGGCCGCCTCCTGCGAGGCCTGCGCCAGTCCGGTCCGCAGCTGGTCGGCGTTCTGCGCCACGCGCATTCCGCGTCCGCCGCCGCCCGCCGAGGCTTTCACCAGAACGGGATAGCCGATCCGGTCGGCGATCGCCAGCGCCTGCCCTTCGGAATCGATCAGGCCGTCGCTGCCGGGAACCGTCGGAACGCCGATCCGCTTGGCCATGCTCCGGGCGGTGTTCTTGTCGCCGAGCATTTCCATCGCTTCCGCCGACGGGCCGATAAACTCATAACCGCAGGCGCGGCAGATTTCGGCAAAGTGGGAGTTTTCGGAAAGGAACCCGTAGCCGGGATGAATGGCGTCGACGTTCCCCAGTTCGGCGGCGCTGATAATGCGGTCGACTTTGAGGTAGCTTTGTGTTGCCGCGGCCGGCCCGATGCAGATCGCGCGGTCGGCAAGTTCAAGATAGAGGTTGCCGCGGTCGGCTTCACTGAAGACAACGACCGACTCAATCCCCATTTCGCGGCAGGCACGGATAATACGGAGGGCGATCTCGCCCCGGTTAGCTATCAGGATCCTTTTAAACATATGGTTTCGTCCGTTCTTTATCCGCAGACTAGCCGCGGGTATCGACTTTGAAGAGAGGACGTCCGAATTCGACCGCCTCGCCGTTTTTGACGAGGACAGCGACGATTTTTCCGGAAATCTCGGCTTTGATTTCGTTATAGACTTTCATCGCCTCGATGATGCAGACGGTTTTATCGGGACCGACAACATCTCCGACCGAAACAAAAGGCGGGTTGGTCGGGGAAGAGGCGGCGTAGAACGTCCCGACCATCGGGGATTTCACCAGCTCGATATGGGAATCGTCTTCTTCGGAAGCGGCGGGCTTTTCGGCTGCGGGCACCGCCGCAGGGGCCGGGGGAACCGCCGCCGGATAGACAGCCTGGACCGGCACAGCGCCGGCCGTCTCGCCGCAGCCGCGTTTCAGAGAGATTTTAAACTTCCCGTTTTCGAAGGAGAACTCGGTCAGCTCGTTCTTCTTCATCAGGTTGACGAGATCGGAGATCTGTTCGAACCCGAATTTGTCTTCCGCTTTTTTCGGCGCTTTTTTCATTTCCGCGTCTGTTTTTTCTACCGATTCTTTTTGACGTTTTGCCATCGATCTGTCCGCCTGTGATGTTGTTCCGGTAACAGCCTTCTATCTCCGGGTAAAAGAAAGAAACAATACCCCGCGGGGATGTTACTATTCCTTTAACGAAATAGCAAGGGTGATATTTTTCAAGAAAAAACTCTCCTAGCCGAAAACGGCTGAAATGACCCGTTTCCGCCCGGCATAATCGTTAATAATCTTAAAATGCCCGAAAGGCGAGGTTTTGAGCAGCTCGAGGGACGCCTCGGCGATCATCGGGCTGATTTCGATCAGGATCCGCCCCTCCGGTTCCAGGTGTTCCGGCGCGGCGGCCAGAATCCGCTCGACGATTTCGGTCCCCTTCTCTCCGGAAAGGAGCGCGATGCGCGGTTCGTAATTCCTGACCGAGATGTCGAGCGACTCGTACTCGGCGCGGCTCACGTAGGGGGGGTTGCTGACAATGAGCGTGAATTTTTCTTCCGGCGCGACCGCGGCGAAGAGATCGGAGTGCCGGAAGTCGATCCGGCCGGCGACCCCGTGTGTTTGCGCGTTCTTCCTGGCGTTTTCGAGCGCCGCCGCCGAAATATCGACTGCGGTCAGCCGGGCGGCGGGTACGTTTTTCGCGATGGCAACTGCCAGCGCGCCGCTGCCGGTTCCGATATCCAGGACGCGGGGAGCGCTTTCCCCGGAATCTTTGGCGCGGCCGCGCAAATATTCGACCGCTTCCAAAACGATGGTTTCGGTTTCGGGGCGGGGAATCAGCACATCGGCATTCACCTCAAAATCGAGGGAATAGAAATCTTTGTGCCCGATCAGGTAGGCCGCCGGTTCGCCGGCGGCGCGGCGCTTGACCAGTTCCCGGAATCTGGCCCGCTGGGCATCGCTGGGAATCTCGTCGTACTTCAGATAGAGCCCGACCCGGTTCGTTCCGAGCGCGCAGGCCAGGAGGAGTTCCGCTTCGAGACGCGGACCCTCGAGCCCCCGGTTTTTGAAGTAATCGGCGGTCCATTCCAGAAGGCGGCGCGTTGTCCAGATTTCTGCTGACATCGTCTGCTCTTTTGCGGGAGTTAGTCGTCGATCGCCCCGAACGAACTTCGAAGTTCCTGCCGTTCGTAGTCGATCAGCGCGTCGATGACAGGGGCAAGGTTTCCGGCCAGGATCGAGTCGAGTTTATAGAGCGTCAGACCGATACGGTGGTCGGTAACGCGGTTTTCCGGAAAGTTGTAGGTTCGGATCCGTTCGCTCCGGTCGCCGCTGCCGATTTTGCTCAAACGCTCTTCCGAGCGCTTCTTCTGCTCGTCGAGGCGTTTCTGTTCGTAGATTCGCGATTTGAGAACGCGCAGCGCTTTCGCCAGATTCTTGTGCTGGCTCTTTTCGTCTTGACAGCTGACGACGATTCCCGTTTCGAAGTGGGTGAGGCGGATGGCCGAGGATGTCTTATTGACATGCTGTCCTCCTGGCCCGCTCGAGCAGAAGCGGTCGACGCGGTAGTCTTCCGGCTTAAGGTCGACTTCGACGTCTTCCGGTTCGGCCATCACGGCCACGGTCGCCGCCGAGGTGTGAATCCGTCCTTTCGCTTCGGTTTCGGGGACGCGCTGAACCCGGTGCCCGCCGCTTTCAAACTGCAGTTCCCGGAAACAGCCTTCCCCCTCAACGCCGAAGACGATTTCCTTAAACCCGCCCATTTCGGTGGCGTTCATCGACATCAGCTCGATCTTCCACCGGCGGTCTTCGCAGAAATGCTTGTACATTTCGAAAAGGTCGCGCGCGAAGAGGGCGGCTTCGTCCCCCCCCGTTCCGGCGCGGATTTCGACGATACAGCTGGTCCGGTTCGAGTCGGCGCCGCCGATCGTCATATCGAGCAGTTCGTTCCAGAGGCCTTCCCGCTCCTCTTTCAGCTGGGGAAGTTCCGATTCGGCAAGCTCTTTCATTTCGGGGTCGGAACCGGCGATCATCTCTTCGGCTTCTTTGATCTCCCCGTTCAGGTGAAGAAAACGGCGGTATTTGCCGCAGAGTTTGGCAAGCGAGCCGTACTCCCGCGCGACGGAAGCCATCCGGTCGGCATCGGCGAGAACTTCCGGGGCGACCATCTCTTTTTCAAGCACCTCGAAACGGGCGAGTTTTTCATCCAGAAGCTTGCGCATAAAAGACCTCAAAAAAAACGGTTATTCCACGTTGACGTTCAGCCCCGTTATCGAAGGCCCCGTGAGGGGACGGGAAATCGGTCAAAGCGGAATAACCTAAAGCGCAGCCGCGGCAGACACGGCTCAGTCTTTCTTGGTTTCTTTGTTCTCTTTTTTGCCGGAGATCTTGATATTGGCGAACTTCCGGCGGAACTTTTCGATACGGCCGGCGGTATCAACATACTTGAGGCGGCCGGTATAGAACGGATGGCAGGCGCTGCAGATATCGACCTTCAGCTCGGGCTTTGTCGAGCGGGTGGTGAAGGTGTTGCCGCAGCCGCAGGTCACTTTGGTCTCGACATAGTTGGGATGAACGTTCTTTTTCATGATCAATTTCCCTTCAAAACAGGAAGAAACGGCTTCCACCCGCAACAGAACGCAAAGCGGAGAATAAGCCGGCAAACAGCCCCATTCTACCTTTGGGGGCCTTTTTAACAAGGGGGGGAGCGCCTGCCGGACAGGGGGGAAAGGGGGCGGGAAAGGCCTGGAAAAGGGGGCTATTGCCGGAGTTTCGCCCACTGCTTTTCGAGCCGGACCGACGAAACTTTCATCGCCGTGCCCAGACGCTGGGCAAAGAGGGAAACCTGGTACTCTTCGAGCATCCAGCGGTAGAGCGTCCACTCGGGATCGACGAGTCCCGCGCTGTCGATCCGCGCCTTCCGCGCAAAGCAGCGCTGCCAGAGTTCCCCCAGCTCGGCACTCGAGGCGCGGTCGGCCGCGGCGCCGCCGCTTCGGAGTTTTTCGTAGCGGAGCGGTACGGCTTTCAGGTAACGGGGGTACTCCAAAAGCCAGCGGGTGGGGGTGAACATGTGAAAATCTTTCGCAAAGAGACGGGCGAAAGTTTCGCGGCTGTCGGATTCCGCCTCCCGAAAGAGTTCGGTGCGGTTCTTTTCGACGCAGAGGGTCGCTTCGGAATAGGCGCCGGCCAATGCCGGAAGCCAGCGGGCAAGACGCTGGGCCGCCACCGGAATCTTGCGCGCCGCCTCTTGAACCAGGCGGTTCATCTCGCCTTCGCTGCGCGGGATGGGGAAAAGCCCGTCTTCGGCGCCTGCGGCCTCTTCGATGGCCAGACGCGCCATCAGCTCCTGGGCGTCGTCCGCGGTTTTGAAGTGAGGCATCGCCCCGAGCCGAAGGCGGATCCGGTCGATGTCCGGCAGGTGGCCGAGCTGGTATTTGAGGTCGCGGCGGCATTGACGCGCTGTCAGGAGAATGACGCCGAGCCGGGTTTGCGTCTCGGCTTTCTCGGGCGAGTCGAACAGGCGCAGCGAAAGGGGGGCCGCGGCTTCGATGCCGGCATCGGCATATTCCGGCAGAAAGCGCCGGTGACAGAGCGAGGGGGAAACGGTCAGAACCATCTTTTCGCGTTTGAGCGTGACCGTTTCGGGGAGAGAACCGAAATCCCACTTTTCGACATCGTCGCGCACCCACCGCGAACGGGTGATGGCGGTCAGTGTCCGGCTGACTTTGTCGCCGAGCCGTTTTTCGATTTCGTCCGGATCCCGCCCTTCGGCAAGAACGTTCCCTTCGGTATCGACAACACGCAGATTCAGCCGGAAGAGGGGGGGAAGCCTGTCGGTATCGAAGTCGTCGGGGGTCACCAGACAGCCCGCCGCGCGGGAGACGCCGCGGGCCAGCTGCTCGAGAAAGTTTCCGCCGCCGAACGGCAGTTCTTCGGCGAGCTGCTTGGCGGTCTCGGGCATCGGAACCAGGGGGCGGCGGATCTCTTTCGGAAGCGTTTTGAGGAGCAGGCGGATCTTTTCGTGCAGCAGTCCCGGCACAAGCCAGCCGATCCGGTTCGAGTTCTTCAGCTCGCCGAACTCCTCGGGCCGGAGGGTCGCGGTAAGCCCGTCCCGTTCTTCTCCCGGTTCATAGGCGTATGTGAGGGGAACCGAAACCCCCGAGATGGTCGAGATCTCGTCCGGAAACTCTTCGGCGACCGACGGGACAGCCGTGCCGCCGCAAATGTCTTCGAGTTTCAGGCACAGGCGCTGTTTTTCCTCTTTGGAAAGCCCGCGGTACCACGCGGCGAGCGTTTTCTTGTCATAAACGCCCTCCGGAATCCGCGCCTCGTAGAAGGCCCGAATCGCGTCGTTGTCTTTCAGAAGGGAATGCTGCCGCAGTTTGGCCTGGAGAATTCCGACCGACTCGATCAGCGCCTGATTCTTCTCGAAGAAGTCGAGCCGGCAGTCGAAATCGCCTTGCGCCAGCGCGTGCTCGATGAAAATTTTCCGCGCCTGTTCCGGTTCTTCCGGGCCGTAATGAACCCGGCGTTTCGGCACCAGGATCAGGCCCAGAAGACTGACGCTTTGCCACGCGTGTACACATCCGGTTTCGCGGAGCCAGAACGGGTCGAACGTTTTTTTCGTGATCAGGTGTTCCGCGAGCGGCTCGATCCACGCCGGGTCGATTTTGGCGGCGCAGCGCAGATAACGGCGGCTGGTCTCGACCCGTTCGGCGGCGACCACCCATGTGAATTTCTTCCGGAGAAGTCCGCTTCCGGGCCAAAGAACGAACTTGCCTCCGCCGGCGATACTGTATTCCCCCTTTTCGCTCCGCTGGGCGATCCCGGTGAGCATGCCGGTCAGAATGGAGCGGTGGACCGCGCCGTACCGTTCGCTCTCCTCGTCAAGGCGCTTTTGCGGCAGAAGCCGCGCCTGACGCATCAGGCGCAGGAGCTGCACGTAAATATCGGACCACTCTCTCATTCTGTTATACGAGAGAAAATGCTGGCGGCACATCTTGCGAAGCTGCGAGCCGGAAAGCTTCTCCTTCATCTGCTGCCAGAAACGCCAGAGGGCCAAAAAGCCGAGGAAGTCCGACTCGGCGTTCTGGAAAGGCTCGTGCGCCTCATCGGCTTTCGCGGCGGCTTCGAGCGGCCTTTCGCGCGGGTCCTGGATTTCCAGGGCCGAAACGATGGCCAGCACGTCTTCGGTGACCCCTTCCTCGATTCCGGCCAGGATGATCCGCGCCAGGCGCGGATCGACCGGCAGCCGGCTGAGCTGCCGGCCGATTTCGGTGATCTTCTGGTCCTTGTCGATCGCGCCCAGCTCGTAGAGCGTTTTATACCCGTCGAGGATGGTCCCGCGCGCGGGGGGGTCGAGAAAGGGGAACTTTTCGATCGCGCCCAGCCGGTAGGCGATCGTCTGGAGAATGACCGACGCCAGATTCGTCCGGCGGATTTCCGGCGTTGTGTATTTTTCGCGGCCGTTATAGTCGGCTTCGCTGTAAAGCCTGATGCAGACGCCCGGCCCGACGCGGCCGCAGCGGCCGGCGCGCTGGTCGGCCGAGGCGCGCGAGACCGGTTCGATCGGCAGACGCTGCGTACGGCTCCGCGCCGAGTAGCGGCTGATCCGCGCGGTGCCGAAATCGATCACGTAGCGGATTCCCGGCACGGTGAGGGAGGATTCGGCGACATTCGTCGCAATCACGATTTTCCGCCATTTGCTCTTCGCGAAAATCTTCTGCTGGTCGGCGAACGAAAGGCGGGCATAGAGGGGGAGAATCTCGGTTTTGCGCGCCGCGTCGTCTCCCGGAATCGGGTGGTGTTTCAGGAGTTTGGCGGTTTCCAGAATGTGGCGCTGGGTCGGCTGAAAAACGAGAATGTCGCCGCGCCCCAGACGGGCCAGTTCGTCGACCGCCGCCAAAAAGGCCTGTTCGCGGAGTTCCCCCTCGTCGATTTCGCGGCGCCGGACCGAACCGGGGTCGTCGGGGTCCTCTTCCAGGGCGAATTCTTCGGGCGGGCGGTAACGGATTTCGATCGGGTAGGATCTTCCCGAGACTTCGATAACCGGAGCCGGCTTTCCCCGGAATGAAAAGTGTTCGGCGAACCGCTGGGCGTCGATGGTCGCCGAAGTGATGATGAGCCGGAAATCGCGCCGCCGGGCCAGGACGCGCTTCATCATGCCGAGAAGAAAATCGATGTTCAGCGAACGCTCGTGCGCCTCGTCGATGATGATGGTGTCATACGCGTTGAAGAGCGGGTCGTGCTGCGATTCGGCGAGCAGGATCCCGTCGGTCATCACCTTCACCAGCGTGTTTTCGCCCGTTTCGTCGGCGAAACGCACCTTGGAACCGACCCCTTCGCCGAGGGGGGTGCCGATCTCCTCGGCAATCCGGCGGGCAACCGCACGCGCGGCGATCCGGCGGGGCTGCGTGTGGCCGATCATTCCCCGAACGCCGCGGCCGAGTTCGAGGCAGATTTTGGGCAGCTGTGTCGACTTGCCGCTGCCCGTTTCGCCGCAGACGACCACCACGCGGTTCTTTCGGATCAGATCGGCGATTTCGGCGCGCTTCCGGCAGATCGGAAGCTGCTCGTCGTACTTGAGGGGGGGAACGCTCTTCTGCCGCCGCCGCGCCTTTTCGGCCGAAAGGGCGATCTGCTCATTCAGACGGGCCAGACCGCGCTCGAACTCCCGGTGCGGCGCCGGGTCGGCGGGACCGGGCGCCGCGTCTTTTCCGGCGGAAGTCAGAAAACGCGAGAACGAGCGGTTGAGCCGGTTCCATTCCTGCTCCAGAGCCGGACGTTCGGCGGACATGGTTTTCGGCAGAAGCCGTCGGAGACGATCGAGCGAAACGGGCATACGAAACGAAACGCCGGCTACTCGCGCAGATGGGCGTCGCCGTAGACGATGTATTTATAACTGGTCAGCTCGTTAACGCCGCAGGGGCCGCGGGCGTGGAATTTGTCGGTGCTGATGCCGATTTCGGCGCCGAGCCCGAAAATCCCCCCGTCGTTCAGCCGTGTGCTGGCGTTGACCATGACCGCCGAGGAGTCGATCTCGGTGGTGAACTTGCGGATCGCGTTGATGTCGCGCGAGATGATCGATTCGGTATGGCCCGAAGAATGCTCGTTGATATGCGCGATCGCCTCTTCGATCGAATCGACCACCTTGACCGAAATCTTCGCGGCCAGGTATTCGGTGTAGAAGTCCTCGTCGGACGCGGGAACCGCTTCCGGACAGAGCGAACAGGTTTTCACATCGCCGCGCACCTCGACGCCCTTTTCGGCCAGCGCCCTGACCAGCTTCGGCAGAAGGGCCGGCGCCGCCGACGAATGGACGACAAGCGATTCGGCGGTGTTGCAGGTCCCCAGACGCTGGCATTTGGCGTTGACCGTCACCTTTTCGGCGACCAGCGGATCGGCATCGGCGTCGATGTACACATGACAATTGCCGGCGAAATGCTTGATCACGGGCATCTTTGCCCCGTCGGCAACACGGCGGATCAGCTGCGCGCCCCCGCGCGGAATCGTCACGCTGATGTATTCGGGCATGGCCAGGAACTCGTCGATCGCCGCGCGGTCGGTCGTGTTGAGCACCTGAACGGCATCCTGGGGCAGCCCGGCCTCCCGGGCCGCGTCGGCAAGGACGCCGGCCAGAACCAGGTTCGAGCGGAGCGCCTCCTTCCCCCCGCGCAGAATGACGGCGTTGCCGCTTTTGACGCAGATGGCGGCCGCGTCGGTCGTGACATTGGGCCGCGACTCGTAGATGAAAAAGACCACGCCGAGGGGAACACGCACTTTTTGGATTTCCAGACCGTCGGGACGGACCGTCGAGTCGATGATCTTGCCGATCGGGTCGGGGAACATCGCGATTTCGCCGAGAGCCTGGGCCATGCCGGCGAGCGTCTTTTCGGTCAGGCGCAGCCGGTCGATCATGGCGGGGGAAAGGCCGTTCTTTTCGCCGTCGGCCAGGTCTTTGGCGTTTTCGGCGATGATCTCGTCTTTCCGTTCCAGGAGCTTCTGCGCCGTCAGGCGGAGCCACCGGTTTTTGACGTCGCCGCGCGTTGCGGCAAGTTTGGCGGAGGCGGCTTTGGCGCGCCGCGCGGTTTCGAGACAGTATTCTTTCAGGTTTTCCATCGTTCAATCCCTCTTCAATGATTGGTGAAGTCTGGTGCTATACAGTTTTATTCGGAGAGAATCTCGCCGAGGAGAGCCCGCACCGCCGCGATAAAACGGCGGGTCGCGCGGGCGCGGTGGCTGATCGTCGATTTCAGAAGGGGGGAAAGCTCTCCGAACGATTGATGGTATTCGATGACCTCGAAGAGGGGATCGTAACCGAAACCGTTTTCCCCGCACTGTTCAAAGAGGATCCGTCCGCCGCAGTACTCTTCGCAGGCGAACCGGATATTTCCGGCGGGGTCGGACAGCGCCATCGAGCAGGTGTAATGGGCCGTCCGCTTTTCGATCGGCACCCCTTCCATTTTTTCGAGGAGCAGAGCGTTGTTCTTTTGGTCGGAATGATTGACCCCCGAAAACCGGGAAGAGTAGATTCCCGGCGCTCCGCCTAGGGCATCGACCGAAAGGCCGCTGTCTTCGGCGACGGTCCAGCGTTTCGAAAAAAGGGCGTACCCGCGCGCCTTCTTCGCGGCGTTCTCGGCGAACGTGGTTCCGTCTTCCACAACATCGGGAGCGTCCGGGTAGGCGGCCAGGGTCACAATTTCGATTCCCGTCGGGGCAAGCACCCGCCCCATTTCGATCCCCTTGTTCCGGTTTCCGGAGCCGAGCAAGATGGTAGCCTTTGACATAGAGCCCTTTCTGCGTTATGATACTCCTCGGATTTATTGTAACATATTCCGGATTTTTTAAAACACCGCCATGCCCGCCGCCACGATCGCCGAGAGGAAGAATCCGTATACACTTGCCGAGGAGCTGGTCAGTTCGATCTCGCACGGGATCGGCGCGCTCCTTTCGGTCGCGGCGCTCGTTCTGCTGATCGTCCGCGCTGTCAGGCACGCTCCGGACGACGCCACCGCTTCGTGCGTGGTGGGGTTCACCGTCTTCGGCGTCACGATGATTCTCCTCTACACGATGTCGACGCTTTACCACTCGATGCTTCCCCGCGGGGCGCGGTTCGTCTTTAAAATCCTCGACCATTCCGCCATCTATCTGCTGATTGCCGGCACCTATACGGCATTTTGCCTTTCGATTCTGCGCGGCGCGCTCGGCTGGACCCTCTTCGGCCTGATTTGGGGCCTGGCGGCGGCCGGCATTGCGCTCGATTCGGTCTTTCTCTGCCGGCTGAAATGGATTTCGTTCCTCCTTTATCTGGCCATGGGCTGGCTCGTCCTCTTTGCGGTGCGCCCTCTGGTCGCGGCGATCACTCCCCTTTCCCTCAAGTTCCTCATCTTGGGGGGCGTTTCCTATACCGTCGGGGCCGTTTTCTTCGCCATCAAAAGGAAGTGGCTCCACCCGATATGGCACCTCTTTGTTCTGGCGGGGAGCATCCTTCACTTTTTCGCGGTCTTTTACGCGGTTTAACCGTTCCTTCGCCGGTTTCCTTTTCCAAACGCTTCTGCGACCGCGGAACCCCGGCGCTTTGCGGGAAGAGAAGGGGTGTTGTTCTTGACCTTTTCCCCGAAAAAGACTACCATTCCGCGCCGAAAAACCGGCGCGGCGAACGGCCGCCGGCGCTGACGATACTGGGGATTTCATGAAACGACGGGAACTCTTGCAAGGACTCCTTCTGGGAACGCTGCTTCTGCCGGCGTTCTCGTGCCGGGCCCTTATGGAGTACAAACCCCCGAAAAGCGGTTCGGGCGAGAATGATCTGCTCAAATCGAACGTCGGTCCCGATACGGTTACCTGCGACATCCTGATCGTCCATATCCCTCACCAGCAGCGCGAACTACTCGAAGAACTGTGGCAGCAGGTTGACGAACAGGTTCTCGATCCCGAGGTGAAAAGCCGGCTTCTCGGGAACGGGTTCCGCGCCGGAATTATCGGAGCGTCGATCCCCGAACCCCTTTCGCGCCTGATGGAGATCAAGGGACGCGGACTGCGCGAGTCGCTCGAAGAGGAGGTCAATCTCGAAAAGGAACATGCCTCGCCCCTGACGCTTTCGAAGATTCAGACGCTGCAGCCGAGACAGATTACCGTGATTCCGACCCTTGACCAGCCGGTCGATAAAATCCCGGTTCTGAGCAATACCGGGGGAGCCTTTACGGCGGAACTCTACCAGAACGCCAGCACCTCCCTTTCGCTTGCGGCGGATCCGCTTTCCGACGGTTCCGTTTCGTTTGAACTGACCCCGTTTTTGACCTTCGGCGATGCCGCTCCGGTGACGAAATACCAGTACGGACAGCTCGTCCGCACAACCGAACAGCCGACGAAAACCTTCGATGAACTCCGCTGCGAGTTTCCCCTTCGGCCCGGCCAGTTCCTTGTGGTCGGACCGTCGAACCGGAACGTGGCGGGGCTGGGACATTACTTCTTCACGCAGGGGATTGGCGACTTTGACTCCAAAATTGTGGTGATCCGGCTTCTTTTCACCCAGCACGACAAGCTTTTCCACCAGTTTCCCGGTTTCCAGGAGGTCTATGAGAAGGGGAAAGACGGCAATCTGGTCGCCGTCGGCGCCGATCGGGACGAGTAGAGGCCGGCGGCAGGAGACACGGCGGCGAAACAGATTTTCCCGCCGCTGCGGAGCGCGATCGGCGGAGGCATAAAAAAGTACGTTGGACGCCGCGGTGGAGAACAAAACCGGGCGCCCAACGCCATGAAGAACGGCGGACCCGTTTTTCCCGCCGTTTTCACAGGGAGACCCCCGTAGGAAGGTCTCCCCCTAACAGATTACAACACCGGCCGATCGAAAAAGTTTCGCGGAAAAAAGATTTTTTTAGAGATTTTTTAATTTTTCTTTGAGCGTCTCTTTGGTAAAGAGTCCGCGCAGGATGATCGGCTCTTCCGGCGCGGCGGGGGTAAAGATCATCAGTACCGGAACCTGTTCCCCGCCGTATCGGCGCAGAAGAGCGCCGACTTCGCGGCTTTCTTCCGACTCATCCCGCTGAGTCCAGTCGCCGGTCATCGTCACAATCCCCTTTTCCCGGAAGAGCTGCGCGATTTCCGCGTCCCGGAGGACGGCGGCTTCGAGCACCTTGCAGTTCATGCACCAGTCCGCGGTAAAGTCGACGGCGACCGTTTTTCCCCGGGCGAGTTCCTCTTCAAAATCTCCCTGGCCGAAAAGACGCCAGTCTTTCTGGACGAGTTCCCCCTCGCGGGCGGCGCGTACCCCCCAGCGGGTCAGCTTTTCCTGAAACGCGCTCTGCAGCGTCGGCAGGGGATAGGAACCGTCCGAGCGCAGCGGGGGAAGCTCGAACGAGAAGAGGACCACCGCGGCGAACACTGCCGCCGCGATCAGCCACAGCCGGAGCGGTTTGCGGCCGGGATCGAACTGATTCCGGCCCAGCAGCCAGCAGGCGAACCAGATCGCCGCCAGAAGGGCCGCGGTTGGCAGAATGAGGGCCAGCGGCATCGAGTAAAAGATCCAGATGACCGCCAAAAGGAGGACGAACCCCATCACGCCGCGGAATGTTTCCATCCACTTTCCCGGTTTGGGGAGGAACCGGAGCAGTTCCGGAAACGCGCCGATCACCAAAAACGGCGCCGCCATCCCCAGACCGATAACCCAGTAGATGAAAAGAACCGAGACGGTTTCACCGCTTTTCATCAGCGAATCGGTCCAGACAAGCGCCGGACTTAAAAGGGGCGCCCCGCACGGAATCGCCAAAAGGGTGGTGATGACCCCTTTAAACCAGCCGCCGATTCCTCCCTCTTTTCCCATCAGGGCGTTCGACCGTTTCCCTCCCAGAAATCCGGGGAGGGTGATCTCCCAGACACCCATCAGGTTGAGAGCCATGGCAAAGACGATGCACCCCATCACGATTTGAAAGGCTCCGTAGGTGAACAGATACGAAAGACCGACGCTCAGAACCGCCAGAACGGTAAAGACGGTCAGGATCCCGGCTGTATAGCAAAGGTTCAGATAAAACGCGCGGGCGCGGTTCTTCCCGGCCTGTTCGAAAAAGCTGACGATTTTCAGCCCGATGACCGGCAGGACACACGGCATAATGTTCAGGATCATCCCCCCGAAAAAGGCGTAGAGGAGGTTTCGCCAGATCGGTGCACCGGCCGCCGCCTTCGCCTGTCCGGTTCCGGGATCGAACAGCTCGCTTGCGCGTACAAACGCCAAAAGCGGTTCCAGGCCGGCCGAATCCGCGCCGGCGGTGACCGGAAACGTTTCCCGGACCGGCTCGCACGCGTGATCGTCGCAGCAGAGGGCATCGATTGTCCCTTCCGGCCCGCAGGAAAGGAACTCTTCGGCAAGAAGGCCGGGATCCGCATCGCTGTTCCCATCGCGGCGCCACACCGGGGCGACCGCGTCGAACCGGTCAATCCACTCTTCGAGGACGAAGCCGCCGAAATCGACGTTGGTCGTCGGGGAAGCCCCGCGGAACGCGCCGACGATAAAGGGGGATTCTTCCGACGGAAACCTGATCGAAAGGGCCGTCGGATATCCGCCGGGCCCTTTTTTCTGCGTGAGCGAATAGATATGGGCGCCGGGGAACTCGCCGCGGACGGCCAGATAGGCGACCGGATTCCCCGCGGCATCGGCGGGCCTTTCCCAGGCGGCGGTTTCCCCGCCGGCGGGAATCAGGCGCCCCTGAACGCGGAACCCCTCGCGCGCTTCGGCAGAACGGAGGGTCAGGGCAAGGAAAAGAAGAAAAAGAAAACCGCGGAAAAGTCTTTTCGGCATGACGGGTTCCGTTTTCGATTACGGCTGAGGCTGAATGACCGTTTGGTAGTAGTTGCCGAACGTGATTTTCGGGAACTGTTCGGCAAAGTGAGTGGCGCGGACAATCCGCCCCAGATCCTCTTCGGCCAGGCGGCGGATGATTTTATGCTCGCTGGTGATGATGTCCGGTTTGGCAAACAGGGCTTTTCCTTTGGGGTAAAGTATCAGGCGTATCTTTGCCGGAAACCGCTTTTCGCGGGTCAGCAGGTCGTTGACCGCCATCCTTGCCATCGGGGTGAAGACCCCCGGATTCAGGTAAAGGTTCAGCTTGGTGTAAACATTGATAAACTCGAAGTAGGCGTCGCTTAAAAGCGGGTCGTCGAACGAGCGCGTCTCGATAAAATACTCATACCATTTGCTGGCGAAGGAAATTTCGCCGGCCTCGTCGCTGCGTGTTACGTCGAATTTGGGGTCGAGGAGGAAATTGGAGAGGGGATCCTTCTTTTCGGCGACAAAGGTGCGGAGCGAGGCGATAAATTCGTCGATTTCGGCCAGTGTCAGTTCGGTCTGTACGCGGTGTATCGGGTCGAGCAGGGTGAAGGTTTTCGTTTTGCGGTTGTAGATGATCACCTCGTCATTGTCGCCGATGAAATCGATCACGACCCCTTGCCCGAAGAGAGTCGTGGTGGCGACCCGCACGCCGTCTTCTTTCCCCTCTTTCCGGATGGTCATCACATTGTCGATGCGGAACTGGCTCAGAGAGGCCTCGTCGTCGGGCGGAGACGCCGCGGCGTCCTCTTCGGCGCGGAGAGAGACCGCACCGAACAGGAGAAGAATCGAGAAGAACAGGGAAAAAACCGATACCGGTTTCCGCGGGGAACCGCTGGTCATAAAAAACT
Organism: Thermoguttaceae bacterium; assembly: GCA_017405595.1. Taxonomy (GTDB): domain Bacteria; phylum Planctomycetota; class Planctomycetia; order Pirellulales; family Thermoguttaceae; genus RUG695. Next base: position 466,695 of record JAFRAC010000007.1, read on the forward strand.
CCGTTTATCCGAGAGCGATTTCAGACCGAGCCGCTCTTCGGTCTGAAATCGAACCGTCCTGGCCGCCGGGGGAAGAGAGGGGAACGGCTTATTTCGGGGCGAGCGTGCAGCTGATCTTTTTTCCGAGCTGTTTCGGCGGGGACTCAATTTTGGCCACATCGGAAAGCTGCTCGATGACATATTCCATCAGCTTCGTTCCTTCCCCGATATGCGCCATTTCGCGTCCGCGGAAGGTGATCGAAACGAGAACCTTATCTTTTTTCGTGAGAAATTCGCGTCCTTTGTTGATCTTGACCATGACATCGGCCTCTCCGGTTTTCGGACGCATCCGGAGCTCTTTGAGACGGCCTTTTGGGGCCTGCTGTTTGGAATCCTTCTTCCGCTGCTGATATTTGAATTTCCCGTAATTCATGATCTTGCAGACGGGAGGTTTGGCGTCGGGGGCGACCTCGACAAGATCGAGCCCGAGATCGCGCGCCTTGGCGAGCGCTTCGCTGGTGGCCATGACGCCGAGCTGTGTTCCTTCGCTGGAAATGACGCGGACTTGCGAAACCCTGATCATTTCGTTGATTCGCTGTGTGTTTTTGTTTCTACTGTTTTCCATTCTGCTTCGCTGTTTGCTGCTCCTGTTCTTGTTTGGGAAAGGGACTCCGCGCTTAAACGGTCCGTAAGCGTCTCAATGAAAGAGTCCCCAATAGAAATTATGTTACCATTTTAGGCAAGCCGGTTCAACCAGGAAATTTTTTCGCATCCCCGGTTTTTCGGGAAAATCATGCTTCGGCGCTCGAACTGACCCCCAGCGCGGCGGAAAGATCCTCGAAATAGCGGGGGTAGGTTTTGGCCGTGCATTCGGTGTTCTCGATGATGACGCCGGGAATCGCCAGACCGGCCAGGGAAAAACTCATGGCCATGCGGTGATCGTCGTAGGTCTCGATGCGCGCGCCGGTCATTGCCGAAACCGGTTTCGGCCAAATGTGCAGGCCGTCGCTGTATTCGTCGACGCGGACACCGAATTTCCGCAGTTCGGCGGCGACCGCGGCAATGCGGTCGGTCTCTTTTCCGCGGATATGCGCCACGTTCCGGATCCGGGTCGGCGTGGCGGCGAAAAGCGAGACAACCGAAAGGGTCTGAACGGTGTCGCTGATGTCGTTCATGTCGACGTCGATGCCGACAAGCTGGGCGGGACGGCCGCCGGTGACCTTCCGTTCGACTTCGATGCCGTCTTCGTCCCACGCGACCGAACAGCCCATCTGCCCGAGGAGTTCGGCAAACGCGACATCCCCCTGCAGAGAATTCCGGGAGAGCCCCCTGACCCTGACCTTTCCGCCGACCACCGCCGGAAGAGCGAAAAAGTAACTCGCTGCCGAGGCGTCCGGCTCGACCGCATAGTTTGCGGGCTTGTAGGCGGCGGTTTCGGGAATGACGAAGGTCTGCGGATCGGGGGTTTGAACCTCGACGCCGAACGACTTCATGACGGCAAGGGTCATTTCGACATACGGCCGCGAAACAAGTTCCCCGGCAACACGGATGGTCAGGGGCCCTTTGGCAAGGGGCGCCGCCATCAGCAGCGCGCTGAGAAACTGGCTGGAGATGTTCCCCTTGACCGAAACCTCGCCGCCGGCCAGTTCCCGCCCGCATACGCGCAGCGGGAGCGCGTCGGGCATTTTGAGCGATTCAATGTCGGCGTTCAGGTCGCGCAGCGCGTCGATCAGGTCGCCGATCGGGCGGGAATAGATCCGTTCCTTGCCGTAGAGTTCCCACGTGCCGGGAATGAACGAGAGAGCCGCGGTTAAAAAGCGGGCGGTAATGCCGCTGTTGCCGACATAGATACGCGCGGGCGCGGAGCCGTTTTCGCGCTTTCGGCGCGAGATGCCGCCGCTTGCCGCGATCCGCTTTTCCATCGAAGAGAAGGAGAGCCCGAATCCGATCTGGCCGAGGGCATCGGCCATGATTTGTGTATCTTCCGAATCGAGCGCGCCGGTCAGGGCCGATTCCCCTTCGGCGAGCGCCGCCGCCAGGAGCGCGCGATTCGTCAGGCTTTTGGAACCGGGGACGGTCACGGTTGCGCTGACCGGTCCCCGGAACGGAATCATCAGTCGGTCGGTCATCATCGAACGGAACTTACCGGGCGCTGAGGTCATCGTCGCAGACCGGACGGATCCCCACATTGAAGACACGCTGCCACGATTCGTACGGTTTGCGTACGCCGGCGCGCCCCCACTTGGGCCGGTCGCGCCACGAACCGCCGCGGGCGACTTTCTTCTCGGAAAGGCTGCCGTCGTTGCGCCCGTCGGACGCGCTGTACGGATAGGGCCGGTAACTCGATCCGGTCCATTCGCAGACGTTCCCGATCATGTCGTAAAGGCCGAACGGGTTCGGCTTGTAACTGCCGACATTTCCTTCCATGAAGTTGCCGTCGTTGACCCCGTCGATACGCGGAATGAACGCTTCCCAGTCGGCGACGTCGATTTTCGCGTGCGGGTCAACCCCTTCGACCACAAAGAGTTTGGTCGCTTCGTCGGCCAGGTTCTCGCAGGCGCCGAAATCGGCATCCAGCGCGCCGAACCACATCGGCTGGTCGGAACCGCCGCGGGCCGCCCATTCCCATTCGGCTTCGGTCGGCAGGCGGAAGGCGTGACCGGTCTTTTCGCTGAGCCACTTGCAGAAGCCGACGGCTTCCTGCCAGTTGACCCGGATCACCGGCTGGTCGGGAAGGTTCGCCGGGTAACCGGGCCGGTTGTGGTCTTTGTTCCACAAGTCGACAAAGCGGCTGTCGTGTTCCTTGTCGTACTGGGCGTAGAGGGCGTTGGTGACCTCGGTGGTCATCATCCAGAACGGCTTTTCGATTTTCACCTCGGTCCGCGGAAGTTCGTCGAGACAGCCGTTTTCATCCCCCATCACGAACGAACCGGCGGGAATCCTGGCCATCGAGATCGGAATGTCGTTCACGACAAGATTCGCCACTTCCGGCTGCCCCGGCGTGAAGGGCCACGAGGCAAGTTTCGGCGCCGAACGGTCCGGCTCGGGAGCCTTCTCGGGAGGCTGGAACGCGGGCCGCTCGACACGGTCGCCGGTGTAGGAATCCGACTCGTAGTTCAGCTCGTTGTCGGCATACAGGTTTTTCAGCTCGACGTAGCGGTCCGAAATCCTCTTGAGCGGATCGGAACCCTTTTCCTTGTTCCGCGCCTCGGCGATTTCGGTCCACGTGCCGAAATACGGAACGTTCAGGTCGATCCAGCAGACCAGCTTTTCCCACGACTCCTTGTCGAGTTTCACATTGTGGTGCCCTTTTTCAAGCTGGACAATCAGTTCCGAGGTCGAGGTGTGGTATTCCATCGGCTGGAGAACGTGAATGTCCGATTCCGGGCCGGGACGGCGGACGTAGCGGTGCAGCGCGTGGTACGCGTTCGAGAAGTTTTTCGGCCCGGGGGCGGTGTCGGCGAAGTTCGGCCGGCCCGGCTTTGAGCCGTCATGGCAGCCGACGCAGTAACGGTCGAGGATCGGCTGGATTTCCCCCTCGAACGAGAAGGGGCGTTCCGGCCCGTAGAACGGCTCGATCGGGGTCGGCTTGCTCCGCTGAGCCTCGGTCTGCTTGACGGGGGAAACGTCGTTTTGTGTTTCGTGGCACCCGATACACGATTCGGTTTCGCCCGGCATTCCGACAAACCAGGAACGCATCAGCTGCATTGCCGAGCCGTTTTCGTCGAGCGGCTGAACCACCACGGGGGTGTTGGCGGGAATCTTAAACGTGGCGCTGCCGTCCTCAAAGACGGGCACCTCGCCGATCATCCGGCGGCCGTCCCAGCAGCTTTCCATGCCGAATGCGTCATGCCCGCCGATTCCGCGGTAGCCGTAACTGATGGCATACAGGCGGAGCTTCTTCACCGTGCCGCGCGGCACCTGCGGCAGCCCCTGCCCGAAGTAGACATCGGTGATAAAGACAGTCGATTCCTTTTCGCCCGGAACGGTGCGGTCGGGAATGGTTTGCGGCTCTTCCTGCTCCATGAGCGGAATCGGTTCGAGAAGACTGTATTTTTCGTCGCGTCGCAGAAGCGTCATGTTCCCGGAGGTGTCGACCAGGTAAATGGCCCACGGCTCGTTCCACGAATGAATGCGGGAAGAGACGAGGAAGTAGTCGTCGGAGAGCGGCCAGGGAGTCAGCATCTGCGGATAGACATCGTCGACCAGCTGGTCTTTGATGACCGGCTCGATTGCCTCGCCCGGATGGGTGATCTTGTGGACGGCGCCTTTCTCTTCCTGCCGGCCGAGCGAGGGGTCGAAAACGACCATTTCGCCCGAACGGGTCGTGCCGTGGTGCCCCGAAACGATGCCGACGAACTTCGAGGACTGGCCCGGAAGCGGGCGGGCGTAGAAGAGGCTGTTCGGCCAATAGGAGCCGCTGCCGTAATGCTCGACCTGGTTCGTTCCGTCGGGGTTCATCGTAAAGAGGATACGCGAGAAGTAGTGCGGAGTGTCGATGTATTCCCACCGCAGATACATGATACGGCCGTTTTCGAGAATGACCGGGCACCAGTCGTTATCCTGCTCGAAGGTGAGCTGGCGTACCGTTTTGCCGTCCTTTTCGACACGGTAAAGATTTCCGACGTAACCGCTGCCGCCGATACACGGAATCCCCATCATCGAGGCGTTCGAGATGAAGATGGTCGAGCCGTCGGGCACGTAGCACCCTTCGAAGTTATCGACATCGCCCCCCATCTCGGGAGTCACCTGGCGTAAGGTGTCTTCGGCAATGTTGTACTCAAAAATCTGCCACGTGTTGCTGTCGGAAAGCCCTGTGACCAGGAACTTGTCGGCATCCCAGTGCAGGCAGATATCGCCGACGAACGAGCCGTTCGGCCCGCGGGTCAGCTCTTTGAATTCGGAAGAGCGGTCTTTCGGATCGAATTCGACAATGGCGTTGTCGTATTTGCCTTTGTCGCGCGAGGCATTGGCCATCCAGTTGTTTTCGAGCGCGGGATTCGTCGTTTTGCGGGCGATGATGGTGTCGAAATCCCCCAGGAGCGGATTGGAAAGGAGAATCTCATAGCGGAGATCGTCGAAGTTCTTCAGCGCGCCGGGGAGAAGCTTGGGGTCGTCGGCCGTGTCGGCGATCAGCTCGCACGCCGCGTCGATCCGCTCTTTGTAATCTTTCGGGTCGAATTCGTCGGGGAACCGTTCGGTCATATCCTCGACCGCCTGATAGAGGTATTCGGGGTGCTTGACCGCGCGGATCAGATCGTAGGAGTAGGTGTCGTTGAGCTGCCAGGCAAGACGGCGGAAGTTCTGCTGCAGCCGCCACTCTTTATACGAGGCCTCATCGGCGAAATTCTCTTCGGGATACCCGACCACCTGCAGTTCGATGATCGACGACCAGTCGTCGGAATCGTTCTTCTCTTTAGCGGGGAGTCCGGCGCGTTTGGCGGCGGGATCATCCTTTTTGCCCGTTCCCCAGAAACGGAACTCAACCCAGTCATACTTTTGAGCGCAGAGGTCGCCGCCGTCTTCGCGGTAAAGGCGGGTCATCAGCGGGCCGGCGTCGCTGCCGGCAATCAGATCGCCGGACGAAAGCGCGGCCTCGGCGGGGAACTCGGGCTTCTGCCCCGGATTGGCCTGGTTATTGGCAAAACGGACTTCGTAATCCTGGTCGGCGCGCGCGTCAAGGTCGGCCGAGAAGACGCGGATCTCTTTAATGGCCTGGGGTTTGCCAAGATAGTAGACCAGCCGCGAGGGTTTTCCTTCCATCGTCGCACGGCCGCCGAACCCGAGTTTGCCGACCTCGCCGTCGATCAGGAGGTAATCCCAGCCGACCTGGTCGGCTGCGGCGAGCTTCGCTTCGGGGAATGCGATCAGGTTCTTAAAGACGTTTTCGTCGACAAGAGCCTGAATGCCGTTCATCAGCTCGTCGTCGGTGCCGAAACTCGTTGCTTCAAAACGGACTCCGTCGGGATTCGCGGCCCTTAACGGAAGGGCGAGAAGAAGGAACATGGGAAGAATAAACCACTGGGGGCGAAAACGTCTCATTGCGATACTCATAAACTGAACGATGAAGGATTTCTAGTTCGATCTTCCGTGAACAAATGGTGTCAAACGGGCAAAACCCCGCCAGTGCCATTATAAAAATGGCTGTGAAAACCGCAAGTCTCCGGCCCTCTTTCCCGTGAAAATTTACGGGACCGGTCCGGGCGGTTTCCCGTTCAGCGATCGTTTTCGCCGTGCCGGGAAGGGGGCGCGGAAGGCCGATGGCGGACCGGCGGTTCGCCGCCGCCCCGGTGCAGGAGCAGAAGGCGGGAGTACATCTCGTCGGCCGGAAGGCTGAGCAGCTCTTCCCGGGTCTTTTCGGGGAGCGTCTGCAGCGTCTCCGCCAGATCGGCGGTCGACTCGGTTCCGGGGAAAGACATCTCGCCGCCGCGCGGCTGCGGCGGCGGGACGTGCCGGCCCTCACCCCTGCCGGAGACGAGCGAAATCTGAATCAGGAGCCCGATAAGGCGCGATTGCTCCTCTTCGGACTGGGATTCGATATATTCTTTCCCCTCTTCGGTGAGCCGCGCGGTAAAAAAGCCGATCCCCTTTTCGGCAACAAACTGATCGACCCGTTCGCGGAACCGGCGGTAGCCGCCGGGCCGCTGTTCCGGCTCCTCTTCGGCGCGCTCTTTCAGAAATGCGTGAAATTCCTCCCGCACATCAAGATTTTCGCGGCGCAGCTGTTCGGGAAGGGCGTTTTTCCAATTGATCCGGCGGTGACTTGCCCACGGCGGCGGGGCAGGGAAACCGGACGGGCCTCCGGGACGAAAGTCGCGGCCCGGGGCGTAGCGGGGGGGGAAAGAGGGAAGGCGGCCGCGCCCCTCGCTCAGGAATTTCTGAACGAGTTCCAGCCGGCTCTCTTCCGGTTCCGCCCAGAACTGGCCGCGATCGGTTTCGGACAGCCCGTTCCAGAACCAGTTTCCGAACCGGACAAGCGTTTTTTCCAAAACCGGGCTTTCCGGGTCGGCAGCAATGCTGTTATACAGTTCCCGATACTTTTTCCGTTCCGTTTCGGCAAGGCTGTTGTATTCCGCTTTCTGCAAAACGATTTCGAAAGGGGCGAAGATCTGGTTTTCGTAGCGGGGGCGGAACGGCGCGCCGCCGGGCGGGACCGTAAACCGTTCTTCCGGCGGACCCTGGCGGGAACGGTCCGGTTCCCCCGAAGGCCCGGAATCGTCCCCGTCCGAAAAACCGGACGCGGGTTCAGGCCCGTCTGCCGAAGGGCCTTCCGTGCCGGGGGAGGGGGCGCCGGTGAAATCCGCGTTCCGCGAAAAATAGGGTATTTCGTTGAGCCGCTTTAAAAATGCAAGGCTCTGCACCGCCTTGAGGGCGTCGAGATGGGAGTAAACGGGATAGTCCCGATCGTCCGGGGAATACCGTTTCAGGTAAAACTGCACTCCCAGATCGGCAAGGAAAAAGAGTACGACCGCACCCAGGAGGAGAATCGGGAAAAAGAGAAGGATCAGGCGCCGATGCCGCCGCCGTGTGTCATGAATCTCTTTCTGCACAACGCCGGTCAGAATCTCCATCGTGTTTCCCGTGATGTCGCGGCTGCCCTGCAGGGTTTCCAGCAGGTCGAGAAAATGGCCGGCGGCGCGGAGTTTTTCGAACCGTGCGCGGAACTGCGGTTCGGCTTCGAGACGCGCCTCGGTTTCCGCCTTTTCGGCTTCCGGAAGTTCGCCGTCGAGGAAAGCGGTGAGGATTTCGTCGTCCGGGTTATTCTCCGGAATCGGTTCGGATAAGTTCGGATCGGTCATTGGGGAAGGTTCCCCTCCTGCATATAGGGGGTGAGGATTTCGGCGAGCCGCCGGCGCGCCCGGCAGAGGAGCGATTTGACCGCTTCCGGAGTCAGTTCCATGACCTCGGCGATCTGTTCGTAATCCATGTATTCAAAATGACGGAACAGGAGGACCTCCCGCTGGCGCGTTTCCAGGCTTTTCAGCGCGATCTGAACCATTTCGCGCTGTTCGTCCCTGTCGTATTGCCGTGTCGGCAGATAACCGCTCTGGGCGAGAATGTTGTCTTCGATTCTTCCCCCTTCTTCATCGTTTTCGACGCCGCTGAAAAGAAGTTCCGGCTTTCTCTTTTTCGAGCGTACCGCGTTGAGCGCGCAGTTATGGACAATCCGGCAGAGCCAGGTCGAAAATTTCGCGGTCGGCTGATACGCTTCCCGCGCCTGATAGACTTTCAGAAAAACCTCCTGGGTCAGGTCCTCGGCCTGGACGCGGCTGTCGACAAAATGGACCAGCATCGAAAGGACCTTCGACTGGTTCCTGGTCATCAGCTCCTCGAACGCCGAGGCGTCGCCCGCCCTGACGGCCAGCATCAGGCGGGTGTCCTCATCTTGATTGCAGGAATCGGAGCAGCTGCGAGGGTCTTTTTCCATCAGGGTTTGCGCCGGAAAGAAGCGTGTGCCCCGCCGTTTCGCCTCAGCGGCAGACACACCCTTCGGGAAGGGTCATGGTCTTTTGAATTGTCCCGTCGGCCCCTTTTTCGATCCGCACCGAGATGACGCCGTGCGGGGTCGGCACCGTCCCTTCGGCCCAGTCGAGATCGCCCAGGAACGGGTCAAAATTGACTTCGCGGAATCCCGGCGCAGCGGGGGTAACGCCGAGCACGTGGCGGATCAGCCAGGACGCCGGCCCGCTCGACCAGCCGTGGCAAAGCGAGTGGCGGAACCCCAGGTAGCAATACGCGCCGCGGTCGCCGTGCAGGCTCTCTTTCCCCTCAGGGGTCAGTTCGTCGATCCGGCCGGCATTCTCGAGCCAGTCCAGGCTGAAGTCTTCCCAGAAGGTCGTTGCGCCGGCATCGAGCATGGCGCCCCAATACTCGCGGATAATGTCGAGCGCCTCGGCGCGGCGCCCCCCGGCGGCGAGCGCTTCGAGCATGTAGAAACCGTAGAAGGTCGAGAAGTTTTCCCCGCCGTTTTTCGCGACCACGTCCGCGTTCGGCCTCGCCGGGTCTTCGAGTCCGGCGATGGCCATCAGCGCCGCCGCCTGCTTGTTGCCGGCGTTGTCGGGAACAAACGAGCGGAGTTTCGCCGAAAGTTCCGCCGCGTCCGATTCGACGATGTCCTCGTCGAGCACCCGCGCCATCTCCTCGATGCGGCTGACCGCGATCGTAAAGAGCGCGTGCGTGCCGGCATGCTGAGCCTGCGGATTGTCGGCCGTCGGCCAGTCAAGAAATTCCTGCGGGAACCCGCCCTGGCCGTTCTCGCCGACATACTTTTTGATCATGTAGTAGAGCTCAAACAGATACGGCGCGCGGGCGCGCAAATACGCCAGATCGCCTGTGTAGCGGAACAGGTCGCTGACCGAAATCAGCCACCAAAGGGAATAGTTCTGCATCCCGTTCATGAAATTGGGAAGGGGCCACGTCTCTTCGGCGTAAGGGCCGAGCGTCTCTTTCAGGACATCGGGCGCGCCGTACACATTGAGGGTCGTCATCGCCTGGGGGTTGATGTCGCCGTACCAGACGAGCCGGTCCCGTTTCGCCCCCTCGAAGATATACCGCTGCATGGTCAAAAACTGCGTGTAGGCGGCGGTCTGCCAGATCTGGTTCAGCCGCGGATCGCTGCACCGGAACGAACCGACCTGCCTGATGTCGCGGAACGTGAACACGCCCCGGACCGAGTCGATGCAGATTTTCGCGCCCGGGTCGACCAGATCGAGCCGGACGAAACGGAACGCCGATTCGCCGAACTCCACCGCGCCGAGCCACGGAACGTTGACAATCATATCGCGCGCCGAGTGTTCGTTGACCGTCCCCTTTTCGCCGATTTCGGCCATCGCCTCGTCGGCCGACTCGCCGAACCGAACCCGCAGCCGGACCGATTTGCCGACACTCCCGGCCGCCGGGGTCAGGTCGCGCGACTCGATCCGGATCCCGCCGTGAAATTCCGCGCCGAAATCGAGCAGAACCGCGCAGGGGGCGTCCCCGGTTTTCTCCATGCGGAACCCGCCCTGCATATCGGCGGTTGAGGTCTGCATCGGCACATCGGCAAAGAGCGCCTCTTCGTTCGCGATTCCCGACTCGGTCTTCCAGACGACGCGCGTGGGCGTCAGGTAACGGCGGATGCGCGGATCGTTTTTGATCTGGGGATTGAACTTCTCGGCGACCGAACCCGGAATCGCGTCGTCATTTTCGGCGCGGAGGGAAGGGAGGAACGTGAGCGCGGCAAGCGCTAAAAAAAGGGAGAGTCTGTATTTCATGCTGGTTTCCTTCATCGGTCTTTGTCAGCGGCTTTGGGCCGCAGATCTTTCTGTGAGCGGTTATCGGGAACACCCGCACCTGACGCGGCGGGCGGGTTAGTCGTCCTCGTCGTTCGTGATCGTGAAATCTTTCGGCAGGTAGATGAACCGGTCGCACGAGCAGCAGGTGTAGGGATGCCCTTCGCAGAGCGCGACGATATAGCGCATCGGGATTTCCATGCGGCAGCCCCCGCAGATATTCCCGTTTTCGACCGGCGCCATCGCATCGTCGCCGTCGAACGAGCGGAGCGCCTGGCGAAGCGGGGTGGCGAACTCGCTGTCGACTTCCTGAATCTTTTTGCGCAGATCGTCCTGAATCCGCTGCGAATCCTCTTTGATGACGGGAACCAGCGCGCGCAGTTCCTCTTCCGCGGCCGCCTGCGCTTCCTGGGCTTCGGCGATCTTCGCTTTCGCCTCTTCCACGGCCGGCGCGAAATTTTCCGCCTTTTCGGTCAGCGAGATCACGTCGTCGGCAAGTGCGTCGTTCCGCATCTGATCTTCGGCGATCTGCTCTTTCAGCGACGTGTATTCCTTATTGCTTTTCGCCTCGTCGAGCTGGGTTTTCCGCCGTTTGATCGCGGCATCGATCAGGTTAAACTGATCTTCCGCCTCGCGGGCGCAGAGGACCATTTCGGTATGTTTCTGTTTCAGCTCATCGTAGTGCGCCTGCGTCTCGGCAACTTTTTTCTTTTGGACATTGACGCGCAATTGCGCGCTCTTATAGCGGGAAGCCAGCGTTTTAAGCTGGCGGTACAGACCGTGAATCGTACGGAGCTGTTCATGTACAGCCCGGATAGATTGACTCGACATAGGACTCCTCTTTAAGACTCGCGCCGCGCGGCAATCGCCTCTTCGACCCGGCGCACATCATCAACCGTATTCACACCAAGACATTCCGAAGGCTTCAATACCGGCACCGCTTTCACGCGTTTCCCTTTACCCAGGAGAATGGCGGGCACATCGGTAATATAATATTCCTTTTGGGCGTTATTCGCCTTGATTTCCGAAAGGGAATCGAGAAGGTCCCGCGTATTGAACAGGTAATAGCTCATGTTGATTTCGGTAATCTTCTTCTGCTCGTCGCTGGCGTCTTTGTCTTCGATGATTCCGATGAATTCCCCGTCCGCATCGCGCAGGATCCGTCCCATTCCGGCGGGATCCTCTTTCACGACCGTTCCGAGAAGAGCGGAAACCGGTTTCCCTCTGGCGGCATCCGCCTCGTAAATGCGGAAGAGTTCCCCGACCGTTTCCGCATCGAGCATCGGCGAATCTCCGGCAATGACGAAGACCGACCCCTCTGAATTTTCGAGTGCGCCGCGGCAGCACATGACCGCGTGCCCGGTCCCGAGCTGTTCGGCCTGAACGGCGAACTCGACATTCTTGCGGCCTGCCAGCGCCTCGCGAACCATTTCGCCCCGGTACCCGACCACGACAATCACCCGCCCGACCCCCGCCTTTTCGAGCGCGTCGAGAACATAGTCGATGATCGGTTTGCCGAAAACCGGATAGAGAACTTTCGGAAGGTCCGACTTCATGCGGGTTCCTTTTCCCGCCGCCATCACGACCGCTTGCCGTTTTTCCATAAAAATCTCCCGCTGGCGCAAAAGCGCCCAAGACAAATTCTGAACACTTCTTCCGCCGTTCTCGGCATTTCAGCGAAAAAGGCGAAAAAAGAGGGGCGGACCGTTCAAAAGAGAACCGCCCGTTCCCCTATTTTACCAAAAACAGACTGAAAAAATAGCGGGCAAAACCTCCCAGGCGGCGAAACCGCGCCAACCATGCTCCCGCACCATTCCCCGCAGAGGTTTTCCGTCCGCCTTCCGCCGAGCGGGAAATAACCCTGTCAGCTTCACCCCAATCTTCACCCTAATAACTGGCCGGAAAAATCGATGAAACATCTTAAAAATGGGAGTGAAAACGACGAATCCGTTCGTCAAAGTTCACCCTAATCTTCACCCGAATAACTAGCCGAATGAAGGTCGCATAATGACCCAAACATCTTTAAACAAAGAGCCAAACGGAACTCGTAACAAATCTCGTTTTAAGGCTGTTTTTACCAGAGTTTTTCCTGGCCAGTACCGCAGACGAATAGATTTGCCTTTCTCCCACTAAAAAATTCAAGAAAGTCTATTATTTTCGTTGACAAAATGGGGGGGGGGGGTAAAATTAGGCAGACTTTACGCTCTTTCTACCCGTTTCCGTATGTTGGAGAACAGCGGGGCGCGGAAGGTCATCGTCAGGTTTCATTATACTCCTTCGAAAGGCAAACGTTATGGAACTGTATCCCGAAGATTACAAGAGGCTCGCAGCTTACATCATGTCAGCTAAGCTTGACATCCCCCCGAAACAGATTGCAAGTGTATTGGGTATGTCCCCCTCATGGGTATACAAGTGGAAGCGCGGGTTTAACAGCTATTATGTTCGGAATCAAGTTGAGCCTTGTCTGGAACAAGCGTCGGAATATTTAATCGAGGCTGAAAACGAAAACGATGACGGCAACTATTAAGAGTTAAACGTGCCGATCATTTTGACCTTAATCAACAAATTACTTTGTATAACAATGAGAATTCGTATGAAAAACCGTAAACTCCGTCTTGAATCACTCGAAGATCGTTGTCTGCTTGCCGTAACCGCCGGTGCACCCATCGCATACTCAGCTCTGACTGGTGTTGCGCTGCAAAAAGATTTTGGACCAGTAGATATTGATAACATCGAAGCCAATCCCGCATCTCTCGGATCATGCCCGTGCGAAGAGACGACAACGCAGCTCCCAGCCCCAGAGATATTGACCGGCAGTAACGGGCACTATGCCTCCTATGGCCTGAATCGCCATCTGATCCAATGGGGTGCGGTTGAAAACTCATCTGGATACAAGCTTGAATATACTACCGATGGAGCAAACTGGACGGCCATAACAACGACAGAGACCAGTGTAATCGTTAGCCATCTCCCCTATGGTGCCAACGTTACCTACAGAGTCAAGGTGCGGGGAACAGGATCCTATACTTGTTCCGAGTGGAGCGGGATTAAAACATTCAACGTTTGTCCGATGGATATCAATGGTGATGGCGACATCTCTGGTGCGGACCGTACTCTTCTGGCGAATGCTTGGCTTGCAGAGGAAGGGGATGAGAGGTATCAACATTATTGCGACATCAACGGCGATGGCGACATCTCGAACGCTGATCGGGCGTTCCTGAGCAACAACTGGCTTGCCGAGGTCGCCGAGGAAACACTCAACTACCCCGCGACCGACGAGTTGCCGGACATTACCGATGTTATGCTTGTCGGATGGACGGGCTACGAAAATGGTCAGCCGCACTCGATTACAGTCAACGACCCACATGCTGCAACCGATACAATTCTCTATTCGGCCGATGGTGAGACCTATGATCTGACCAAGAATCCGTCCTTCACAGAAGCTGGCTCTTATACAGTTTACGTGAAGGTAAGTCGAGCCCGCTATAATGACTTTACCGGAAATGCTACTGTTGTAATTAATTCGGTTCCAGTAGGGGATATCACCTACACCCTCGAAGCCAACGGCCAGCCGAGCGTCAACACGGTGGGCAAAACGCAGCAGGACGCCATTCAAACGGATGAAATCGGCATTGAGTTTGCCGCCGCTCCGGTTGTTGAGCTCACGTTGTCGGACATCGAACTAGTGTCCGGGGGCAGTTATATCACCCTAGACTCGCTCACCAAAGTA
>JAFRAC010000008.1 GCA_017405595.1 Thermoguttaceae bacterium
CGGAGTGATGACGACGTCGGCACTGCCGTAGAAGTCATTGTAATTGGCGCGGCTCACCTTCACGTAGGTCGTGTAGGTCCCGACATTCGAGAAGGCCGGAAGTTCGGTCAGATCGTAGGTCTCGCCGTCGAGCGAGTAGGCAAATGTATCGCCTTCCTGAGCATCAATCGCAACGGAGTAGATACCGCCGTCGTAGACCTTTTCAATGCCGGTGACCGTCACATCGGTGATCGTCGCCGGGGTGATGACGACGTCGGCATCCCCATACCAGTCGGCGTAACCGGCGCGGCTCACCTTCACATAGGTCGTGTAAGAGCCGACGTTCGAGTAGGACGGATTTACGGCCAGATCATAGGTCACGCCGTCAAGTGAGTAGGCAACCGCATCGCCTTCCTCGAGACCCGCAACCTCGACGGAGTAGAAACCGCCGTCGTAGACCTTTTCGATGCCGCTGACCGTCACACCGGTGATCACGGGAACGTCGCTGATCGTCACGGTCGCCGAACCGGTCCAGTCGCTGTAGTTGGCGCGGCTGACCTTCACATAGGTCGTGTAAGTGCCGACCTCGGTGTATCCCGGATTCACATTCGTGTACTCGGTACCGTCGGCCGAGTAGAGAACCGTGTCGCCTTCCTGAGCGCTGACCGTGACCGAGTGGGCCGCACCGTCGTAGACTCCCGTGTAGCCATCGACGCTGACATCGGTAATCGCCGCCGGGGTGATGACGACGTCGGCACTGCCGGTCCAGTCATTGTAATTGGCGCGGCTGACCTTCACGTAGGTCGTGTAGGAGCCGACATTCGAGTAGGCCGGAAGTTCGGCGGCATAGGTCACGCCGTCTTCGGAGTAAAGAACCGTATCGCCTTCCTGAGCGCTGACCGTAACGGAGTAGCTGTTGCCGTCGTAGACCTTTTCAACACCGGTGACCGTCACATCGGTGATGTCGGCCGCAGTGATGACGACGTCGGCGCTGCCGGTCCAGTCGTTGTAGTTGGCGCGGGAAACCTTGACGTAGGTCGTGTAGGAGCCGACATTCGAGTAGGCCGGAAGTTCGGCGGCATAGGTCACGCCGTCTTCGGAGTAAAGGACCGTATCGCCTTCCTGAGCGCTGACCGCAACGGAGTAGCTGTTGCCGTCGTAGACCTTTTCAACGCCGCTGACCGACACGTCGGTGATCGTCGCCGGGGTGATCGAAGCGGCAATTGCGTCTGCGGCCGGAGCGATGTAGTTGGCGAGAACGGCGGCGTCCCCCTCAAGGGTGTAGGCCACGGTGACGGTGTAATCGCCGACATTGGCGGATTCAAACGCGCCCGAAGCGGTCACGGTGACTTCGTCGGACGCGGCAATGCCGCTGACTTCGCCGAGCGCGATCACCGCATCGGTCTTCCCGTCGTAGACCTTGCTGGTGACCGCGGTGCCGGTGACCGTTACCGCGGCCTTTTCGATGACCGAAGTCACCGCGTAGGTCGCCCCGTTGCCGAAACCGTCGTCGCACTTGACGAAGAGGTTGTAGGTGCCGGCATTCTTGTAGGTGTAGGAATCAGTCCAGGTTTCACCGTCTTCGGAATAGAGCGCCGAGGCGACGGGCCCTTCGAAGACGACCAGGTCCGGAACCTCGCCGCTGTAGACAACGGTCGTCCCCTTGGCGCTGCCGATCTGTTCGACCGCGCCCAGGTCGATGACCCCGCCGTAGACGCGCTTGTTCCCGACAGCGTCGAACTCGGTGTCGTTATAGGCGTTGACTCCGGCGTTCAGCGCCTGGCTGTTGCCGGTGAGCGTATATCCGTCTGCGGCAAAGAGAACGCCGCCGTTATATTCCACGAAGTTGGTTCCGAACTCCACGGTCGACAGGTTGGTGTCGCCGCCGACGGTGACCGACTGATCGATGTTCAGCAGGTTGTCCCCCATGACGATGCTGTTCGAGAAACTGAACACGGCGCCGTTCTCGCCGCGGACCGCACTCAGAGCGTTGTTCGAGAGGGTGACGTTGATGCCGGTATTGGTGCCGCCCGAGGAGGCGATCCCCTGGTCGTTGCCGGAAATCACGACGTTGGTGAGGGACAGTTCGCCGTTGCTGTTGCGGATCGTCCCGTTCGGAGCGGCGTTTCCGATGAAAACGGAATCGGCGACATCGGCCGAGCTGCCCGACGCCAGATAGAGGGCGGCGCCGTAGGAACCGGCGGTGTTTTCGGTGAAGACAGAATCCGAAATCGCAACTTCGGCGTTCTTGGCGGCGTAGATGCCGCCGGTGTGGGTTTTCGCGCTGTTCTGGGTGAAGACCGAGTCGGTGACGGTCAGGACGGTACCGGCCGCGGTATAGACGGCCCCGCCCATCTTCCCGGAGTAGGAACCGGAAATGTCAACCTGATCGAGGGTCAGATTGCCGGCGTTATAGACCGCGCCCCCGTATTGGGCGGCGTAGCCGTTGGTCAGCGAAAGCCCGGTTAAAGTGACGCTGCCGGAATTGATCTCAAAAACGCGGGTGGCCCCGCCGGCGTCGATGGCAAGATCGGCGTCGCCGGCGTCGATGGCAATGCTGCCGGCGGCGCTGATGGCCAAAGCGCCGTTTTGGAGGGAGATCGTCCCCTCAAGACCTTCTGCGAAGGTGATGGTCGCGTCGGCGCCGAGATCCTCGGCGTAGGCGATCGCTTCGCGGAGCGAGACAACGGCGTCCGCGGAATCGACGACGTCGTCGAGAGTGGTGACAACCAGCATGTCCGGATCGCCGGCCGTACTCCAAGGCGCCGCGGTCAGGAGGGTACGTTCCTCGAGACTTTCAAGCTGGAAACGACGATTCTTAAGAAAACTCATACAAAATCTCCTTAAATTAAAAAGGAATTAAAAAAACAGCTCCAGCCAAGCGGCAATCCTCTCCGGCACACCCGAGCTCTGGGCACAACGGAATCGGCTCGGCTTCGAACCACTAAAAAAACTTCACAATCAACCGTATCCGTGCGGAACCGCCGAGAACGAACGAACCGAAGACGGTTCCCGGTACCCGCACCGAAAAAACACTAGCCGTTATCAATGAAAAGCTGACAAAAAAAGCGAGGCGTCAGCATAACATTGCTCACACCTCGGTACTAGCAAAGACCGTCCTGCCCACAACGTACGTGACGCCCCGTATTCGATATGGAACGGAACATAAGCTGATAGGCAGAACAAATAAAACCCCGTCAACGGTCGGACGGTTTGATCGGTCTCAAAGAAAAATTGCTAGTTTTAGGTGTGAGACGAACAACTACTGTTCAGGTTATGTTTTTTCTAAATTTCTATGTAGCCTCCCGCTGGTTAAAGGAACAACATGTCGACACCTAGCGCATCGACTATATCTATCATATACCCCGGATAAATTCCTGTCAACCAGATAATCCGTAAAAATCTGAAAATTCTGAGGCTTCGGGCATAAATTGCAGAATCTGTGACGGTTTTCCGTAAACGGCCGGCAGTCAGCCCCCTCTGTGGGGGGATCGCTGATGATCTGCCGCAGGTGGGCGAAACGTCCCCCCCGGGGGTGCCGAAAGCCGGTTCCGGTATTGTTTCTCCCATGCTTTTATCTTGTTTTTTTGTTTTTCTCCACCAATATTGTCTGTTTTAATACTGCCGTTCCCCCGCAGCCGGATCAGCCCGTCACCGCGGATCTTCCGAAAAAGTCCGGACAGTCCCTCTTCTTTACGCAGGACTATTGGATTGTTATCGGCTTTCCGCATAGAAAAGTATCGGTTATTCGCGGGAAGGCGCTTCATCGTGCGCAAATCGGGTGATTCTTTTCCGGCGGCTGCCCGCCTCACGCGGGATTGCCGGATATCAGACCCGGCTTTGACACTCTTCGGGCAGCCTCCGGAAAACGGAAATATCAGTCCGCAGAATGATTCCCGCGGGTTGAATAGCGGCTCTTTAAATCGATCCAGAGGGGAGTCTCGCCGTTGCGCAGGGGGAATCCGAGCTGTTTCCCTTCGGGGGAAAGGCGGTTGATGAGGGGTTCGCCGTTCAGATAGCGGCGGACGTTTTCGCAGAAGATGTCGCAGACGTCGTCGAACCGCCATCGGATCTGGCCCCCCACGTGCGGAGTGATCAGCACCTGCGGAAAATCCCAGAGCGGGTGGCCGGCGGGAAGCGGTTCGGGCGAGGTGACGTCCATGACCGCGCCGGCGAGATGTTCCGAGGCGATCGCACGGGCCAGGGCGTCGGAATCGACCAGCGGGCCGCGCGCCATGTTCACGAGGAGCGCACCTTTTTTCATGCGGGCCAGACGGGCGGCGTCAAAGATGCCGCGTGTGGCCTGGCACAGGGGGAGTGAAAGAAACACAACATCCGACTCGGCCAGCAGATCGTCGAGCCGGCCGGCGGGCCAGAGCTCGTCGACGTGCGCCGGTTTGTTTTCGGGATAGAGGTCGGTCGCGACAATCCGGCGGGCGAAGGGGCGGACCACTTCGGAAAAGCGGCGGCCGACACCGCCGAACCCGACAATGCCGACATTCTTTTCGGTCAGGTCGCGGGTCGGTTTCCGTTTGAACCGGCGCCAGTCCGGATTGTTTGTCTGAGCGTGCTGATCGAGGATGAACGCACTTAAGTTGCGGTGCCACGCCAGCGTGAGCGCCAGCCCGTGTTCCGAAACCTGGTCGGCCAGTACGCCCGACGCGGTCGTCACGGTGATGTCGGAGGCGATCACCGAAGGGGTCAGGAGCCAGTCCATCCCCGCCGCCGACGACTGAACCCAGCGGAGCCGCCCCTGCGAGACGACCTCGTCCCACGGCACGGGCACTTTGGCATGGCCGCAGAAATAGTCGGCTTCAAAAAGGGCTTGCGCGATCCCCTTCTGATCGGTATTGATGATATTGACGCCGGGCCAGGCCGCGGCGATCCGCGCGATATGCTTTTCGTCGACCGGCGTTTCCCGGAAACAGACGACCAGATTCGGTTTCGATGTCATAGAATGCGCGCTCCCGCCGCCGCCCGTGTAACAAAGATCGCCGGCTCAATGCCGGTCGCCTTCCGATATGCGGTTCTGATCTGTTCGGCAATCGATTCGGCTTTCCCGGCTTCGATGAGCGAGACGGTGCAGCCGCCGAACCCGCCGCCGGTCATCCGCGAGCCGTAAACGCCGCCCCCGGCGCCGATTCTCTCCGCGATTTCGACCAGCGCGTCCGTTTCGGGACAGGTAACTTCGTAGTCCTCTTTCAGCGAGCGGTGTCCCTCGTACATCGCTTCTCCGGCGGCCTGCCAGTCGCCGGCGGCCAGCGCCTGCGCGAACCGCGCAACACGCTCTTCCTCGGTCAGAAAATGGCGGGCGCGGCGGTAGATCCGTTCACCGTCGTCGAGCGCGTCAAACTTCGCGCGACTGTCTTCGAGCGCCGGAACCGCGGTCTCGCGAAGGAGCCGGACACCGAGCAGTTCCGCCGCCTTCGCGCAGTCGGCGCGCCGCTGCGGGTACTCGCTGCCCGAAAGCGTGTGCTTGACGTTGCTGTTGGTGACCAGCACGGCAATACGCGGGTCGGAAAGCGGAACATTTTTCCGTTCGAAGGAGCGGCAGTCCAGCTGCATGGCGTGCCCTTCGGCCGCCATCGCCGAAATGAACTGGTCCATGATCCCGCACGGCATGAAGGCGTATTCGTGTTCCGCCTTCTGGCAGAGGAGCGCCTTTTCGACCGGGTCGATCGCGGTGCCGCTCACCGCCTCCAAAAGCGTCGCGACGCCGACTTCGAGCGAAGCACTGCTCGAAAGTCCGCCGCCCAGCGGCACGTCCGAAACGATGACCGCGTTAAACGGATCGGCGGCAAGCCCCTTTTCCAGTACGCAGCCGATTGTACCGGCGACATAACTGCGCCAATCGACCTTTTCGGCAGGAGGCTCTTTCCGGGCAAGTTCAAATTCCGCCTCCTCGTCGAACGTGTCGGTCCAGACCGCGGCCTTCTTCCCCCCCGCGCGGGGACCCGCCGCGATCACGGTATAGCGTTCGATCGCCATCGGAAAGACAAATCCGCCGTTGTAATCGGTGTGTTCGCCGATCAGGTTCACGCGCCCGGGCGCGGCGGCATGCCAGAGGGGTTCTCCGCCGAACCGCGCCGTGTAGGCGCAGTCGGCCCGCTGAAGAAGATGATTTAAAGACATGGCTGCAGCAATTTCAAATATCGTGGAACGGCACGCGGCGGCAGACTAGAGACTCTTGTTCCGCCGGTGAAAATAGGCGTCGCTCACCTTCCCCGACGAGGGGCCGGGCTGATCGACGCGGCGGGGATTGTAAATCGGCGCGGTCACACCGAACGAGCTCGGTTTGGCGTCTTTCGTCTCTTTGTCGAAGATCGGGGCGATGTTGGCGTGCGACGTGACCGGGGTACCGCCCTTGTCGGTCTGTCTTACACCGCCGGGTTCCTGATAGCGGTCGACCCGCGCGCTCTGCTTGTAATGCGTCTGGCGCAGAAACTCGGCGAGCGAAATCCGGGGAACGCCGTTTTTCAGGGCTTCGTCGAGCAGGTTCATGTGGGCGGTCTTGATTTTCCCTTTCAGCTCGTCCGGCATATCGGGATCGTTTTCGATGATCTTCATGATCGGCGTGTTGCTCATGATCACGTAGTTGACGTCCGGTTCGATCTGGCCGCGGATTTCGCCGTCTTTGTCGATCCAGGCGCTGACCGCCGAACCGCTCGAGTTGATCAGATTGACCAGCAGATCGAGATCGTCTTTGTTGTCGCCGTCAACATCCAGAAAGTAATCGAGCGCCAGCTTGACCTGTTCCCCCGATTTCCAGAGCGGGGTAAAGACGTAATCGCCCGGAATGAACGGGGCCTCCATTTCGTCGTTCAGAATGCGCGCTTCGCATTCGTGCGCGTCGACGATGCGGATCACCTCCAGCGCCCCTTTCGACTCGACAATCCCCCTGGCCAAAGCGTCTTTTGAGTAGACGCCGAAAGTCGTCAGAAGGCGGACCCCGTCGGCTTCGCCGATGTTCAGCCAGACCACGCGGTTCAGCTGGTCGACGTAGACGATTTTGCCGTCCGGAATTTCGGTGAGCGGATCGACAAGCGCCTCGACACGGCTGCGGAGCGAGGTGTTGATATCGGCGATCATCTTTTTCGACTCTTCGGCGTCGGCCGCCTGGGTTTCGAGCCTGTCGACGACGGCCTTGTCGTCGGCACGGACCTCTTCGACCGTTTTCTCCAGGACATCTTTCTGCGCCTGCAGATCTTTATACCGGTTTTCGGCGTCGTCGCGCCGCTTTTCGTTGGTCGTGTTCAGGTCGTCGGTCTTGGTGTCGAAGGTCTCTTTCTGAACTTCGGTTTTATCGGTCTCGGTATCGGCAAGGACGCGGTAGGCATCGCGCTCCTTCTCGGCGGCGGCAAGCTGAATCTCCTTTTCGGCGAGATTCGCGTTGAGCCCCTCGATCACGGAAAGGCACGTTTTCGGGGTTTCGGAAAGGTCGCCCGCCGCCTTTTTGAGCGTTTCGGGATAAGAGGTGAGCAGTTCGGCGGTATCGGCTTCAGAGTTGCCGTTGATATACTGCTGGAGCGTTTGAATATCGGTTCTGAGCTTTCCGGATTCCCCGCTCAGCGCCGACTTCTGGGCATCGTAATCCCTTGTCCGGGCTTTCGCCTCGCTCAGCGCCTTGGCGGTAAAATACTCGCTGATGCCCAGAGCCAGGGTAAGAACGAAAAAAACGATCCCCACAATTGTCCACGCGCTGCCGCCGGAATTACTCATTGTATCGCGTCTCCGTAAAACCTGGAGCTTTCTTTTTGCCGCCGGTACCGCGGCACCGGTCTTGAAATGATTCTCTATTCGAACCCCCTTTCCCGCGGTCGGGAGAGGGATTGGTCAGATGTCTTTCGGGGTTCGGCGCCGGAACTTCGGGGATTCGGATTCCCCGCCGCCGCTTTCGGCGGAAGAGCCGGACGCGCCGCCGATCGCGGTGCCGCTTTCCGGGTCAATTTTCGCATCGCCCGGGTTCAGGTTGTAGATCGAACTTTCGCTGCTGTTGGGCACGATCGGAACACGGGTGGTGTCGGGCGCCTCGTCGAGCCCTCCCGGTTCGGCAAACCGGGCGACGTCGGTCGACTGGCGGAAATGGCTCCGGCGGACGAACTCGTTCAGCTTCATCTGGCGCAGGCCGTTGACCTGCGCTTTCTCGATGAGCTCGGCATGTGCGGCGCGGACGGCTTCTTTCGTCTCGTCCGAAGCTTCGGCGGCGTCGAGCGCCTCGTCCAGCGGCGTATTGCTCACGATCAGGTAGGTCGTTTCCGGCCCGACCGTTCCCCGCAGTTCGCCATTTTTATCGATCCAGGCGCTGACGACCCCGTCGTTGGCCTCGATGATGTTGATCACCAGGTCAAGATCGTCGGATCCGTCGTTTTCGACATCCAGAAAATAGTCGAGCGCGTAGGCCGGCCGTTCCCCCCTCTTCCAAAGGGGCGTGTAGACGAGATCGCCGCTGGCGATCGGGTCGAACTGTTCGGCGGCAAGCACTTTTGACGCGGCCCCCTCTTTGTCGATCGAGCGGACCACCGTCCTGAGCGTCTCTTCATCGTCGATGATGCGGGCGTCTGACTCGTTTTTGCCGACAAAACGGATAACCTCGACCGCCCCCTTCGGCACGATTTCACCCCGCTCGAGCGCGTTCTCGGGGAAGACGGCAAATTTCGTCAGGAGGCGGAGCCCTTGGTCCTGCCCGATGTTGAGGCGGACGACGCGGCTCATCTGATCGACGTAAACGACCTTGCCGTCCGGCACTTCAAAGGAAGGGTCGGTCAGCTCCTCGATTTTCGAGCGGAGGTTCGCGTTGATATCGGCAATCACCTTCACCGATTTTTCGGCGGCAACCGTCTGCCCCTTGATGTGTTCGCGGTTGACCGCGGCGGTGCGTTTCGCCTGTTCAACATTCCGGACTTCGTCGACCGTCTGATCGGAAAGGACATCGTACTGGGCCGCGGCCTCTTTGAGCTGGCCTTTGTTCTGGGTGGTGATATTATCGATTTCGTTATCGAAATCGGCTTTCTGCTGTTTCGAAAGCTCCCCCTCTTCGCCAGCGGTCACGTAATGCTGGTCCCGATCGCTGTTCGCCTCTTGAAGGGAACCGTTTCGGGCGGCGATCTCGCCGACGAGGCCGGCAATCGCCCCGTCGCAGTTTGTGTAATTCGACCCGCCGAGTTCGCCCAGACGCGTTTCCAGATCCTTGACGAGATCGTCGGTCTTCATGTCGCCGGAATAGCCGATCAGCGTCTTGAGCCGGGCGGCCTGTTCGGAAAGATTCCGGTTTTCGGCGAGAGCTTTGTCGTAATTCTCTTTCGCCGTTTTGGAACCGGCCATCGCCTGATTCAGCGCTTTCGCGGTAAAATACTCACCCACGCCCAGCCCGAGGGTCAGGACGATGAAGATGATCCCCATCACGGTCCAGGTATTGTTGTCAGAACTGCTCATATCTTTTACGCCGCCCCGTTGGCCCGAGAGGTGCCGGGCTGAATCGCCCGCTTCATGCCGAAAACGCCGATATCCCCCCAAAAAAGAACAAAACTCCCCCTAATATATTAAAATAGGGGATTTAGATCGTCAACAATCACTATCGGCAAAGAGGGAAAAAGTTCCGTCTTTCTCCGCGATTTTAACGATTTTAGCCCCTTTGGGGGTTGTACGAATCGAGAAAAAAGAGTAATCTTGCGCGGATTTTTACAGGACAAACGGAACCGCGCCGGTATCTCAATGGCTGAACCACGGAAAAATGACGATCCCGCCTTGCAGGAAGGGTTCTCTCGGAAACGGGCCCGCGGGCGAAACCGCATGACCGCGCTCTTTCTGGCGGGGCTCTTCGCCGTTTCGCTTTGGGGCACCGGCTGTCAGATGATCCCCTTCGCCAGCCGGATGCCGCGCGGGCCGCGCGCGCCGGAATTGAGCCGGGAAGGCGTTTCGGCCTTCGAACGGGAAGATTACGCCGCCGCCGCCGACAAGTTCGTCCAGGCAATCAAAGAGGACGAAAACGACCTTCTCTCGCGCCGCTATTACGCCGAAATTCTTTGGAAAGAGGAAAAGAAAAACGAGTCGATCCGCCTCCTTTCCGACGCCGCGGGGCGGGAAGGTTCCGATGACGAGAAAGCCGCCATCTGCGAGTCGCTCGCCGAAAAACTTCTCGAAACCGACCAGACCGCCTCGGCACTTCATTACGCCGATAAAGTCGTCGCGCTCGCCCCGCGCCGCCACGAAGGGTGGGAACTGCGCGCAATGCTCAATCAGCGGGTCGGCAAAAAAGAGGACGCGCTGGCCGATTATCACCGCGCGCTGCAGCTGGCGCCGAACGACAAGGAACTGATCAAAAACCTCGCCCTTTTCGAAAGCGAACTGGGGGACGACCGCGCTGCCTTAGCTGTTTGGGAAGATCTCGGCCGGCTCTATCCCGGCCAGAGCGAACCGGCGGAAATCCTCTGCGGAAAGGCGGAAGTTTGCCGCCGTCTGGGACGGGGCCGGCAGGCCGCCGACTGCTACCAGGCCGCAATCGCGCAGGAACCGGAAAACTCCGAACTCTACCGCGCCCTGGTCGATGTCCATCTGGAAAACCAGAACCCCGAACAGGCGCGCCTGGTCGCGGAACAGGCCGCCGAACGGTTCCCCGACAGCCGCGACGCGCTCGCGCTTCCGGCACGGGTCGAAGAGATCGCCGCCCGAAACACCGCCGGTAGCGGGATGAAATAATTTCCGCAGGTTCAGGTCTTCAGTAGCCGAAGCGTGGGACGGTGTGTTTACTTCGCGTTGAAGTCGATGTCGATACGGACAAACCGGAGTTCGCCGGGGTTGAGGCGGAGAGAGAAGGTATGCCCGTCTTCGAGCTGGCAGGGATCGGTTTGCGGGCGGTCGAAGAGGTCGCATTCGGCAGCAGCGGCAATCGGCAGCCGGGTCCGGACGCGTGCCTGCGCTTTTTTGCCCGCGGTTTCGTGCAGCAGGATTCGGAATCCGGTAAGGCGCGGCGGTTCGGATTCCGGTAAAGCTTCGCCGTCTTCGGAAGGCGTCTCATAAACCGGTTTCAGCTCTTCCGCCGCGACGGTAGCGGGCGAAACTTCCAAAAAGCGGGTCAGCTGCGACTTGTTTACCGCGGCATTGTCGAGAACGACAGGTCCGGGGGCATCGAACGCGGCGGCTTCGGCAAGCGGATCGGCCAGATCGATTCCGATCCCGAAATGAAACCGGCGGGCGTCCTCACCGCGCGGAATCAGAACCATGTCGGCGCGGCGGGTGTCGTACCGGCGGTAGAAGGGAAGGCCCGCGCTCAGGATTGTAACACCGAGCTTCTCTTCGCTGCGGATATCGAGCGCGTCAGGCGCCTGGAAGAAGTCGCGGGTCGTTTCCCAAAAAACGCCGTGACATGCCGGCCGGAGTTCCGCAAGCGTATCGTTCCAGGCGAACCGCACGCCGTAATACTCGTCCCACGGCGCGCCTTCGGGAACGGCCGCCGGATGTATTGCAAGATCGACGTCAATCACGCGGTTCGAACGGATCGCGGTCATCGTCTGTTCGTAACGGGCAAGCCGCTGTCCGCCGGGCGCGATCAGCGAACCGGTTATCCGAAGCGCGGCTTCGGCCGGACCGTCCGAAAGAACGTCGATCTTTTCGGCGGCCATGAGCGAATACCCGTAGCCCCCTGCCCCTTCGCCGCGATGGTCGTCGGCAAGCGCCTTTTCGCCGAGTTTCATCGCGATCTGCCACGCGACGCGGTTCCCCATTCCCGGCTGGTTCAGGATCCCGCGCCGCCCGCTGATCTGCGAGGCGGAATGGGTCCGCACCGACGTAACCGCGCCGGTATCGGCGTCGATTTTCATCGTGTAGTAACCTGTCCGAACCGTGTAAAAGCGTTCGGTGGATCCGTCCTTAAACCGGACCTTTTCAAATTCAACCATCTTGTCGGGATCGGCGGCGGGGTCTTCCCCCTTCACTTTGGCAAGGGCACGGGCCAGAAGGCTCTTTTTGACCGGTGCGGCCGCGGCCGGTTCGGGCGGCGGAGCGGTCTCTTTCCGGAGCGCGAGCAGGCTGAACGCGGGAACCGTGACGGTGACAAAGGCGCCCTTCTGCGTCATACGCGTTCGGACAAACGGTGCGGCCGTCGGGTCGGAGACGAACCGCGTTTCGGTCCGGTAGAGCGCGGGGCGGGGAGTCATGTTCAGCAGGAACATCCCGTTCCCCTCTTCGCGGGTTCCGGCAAGGAGAGGGGCGAATTTTTCTTCCAGCCCGTTCCAGAGCGTTTCGGCCCCCTCGTTCCAAAGGGTTTCGATACGGCTGAGCCGTTCGGTTTCGGCGGCGCGGATCTCCTTTTCGACTGCTTCCCTTTCGGCGGCGTCGGCTTCTTCGAACCCTTCGAGCGCCGGGGCAATCGGGCAGGAAACCTGATCGATCAGCGCGGCTTTCAGTTCATCGAGCGGGGACGCCGATTCGGCGAGCGTTTCAAAGCCGGTGAGCCCGGCAATCGAACGGGCCGGATGTTCGAGTCCGGCGAAAAGCGCGATCGCCGCCAAAAGATCCATTTCCGCCGACAGGCGGCGCAGCCGGGGCCAGACCGAAACGGGAGAGCGCCGGCCGGCCCGGGCGGCGCGGGTCAGGTAATTGGTGCGGAACGTGTCTTTGGAAAGTTTCCGCTGAATGGTGCCGCCGTCGGTCTTTTTGAAGAACTCGCCAAGCGAAAGAACTTCGCCGAGAACCGGAGCGAACTTCGACATCCGCGCGATGTCGGCAAGCCAAACGGCCTCCTGACCCGGCCGGTGCTCAAAGACGGCGCTCAGCGCCCGGTCTCCGCTCGACGAATAGCCGATCCGGTCCGAAAGGCGCATGAAGGTCTTCGCGTCGGAAGCGTCGAACGCCGGGCGGGAAAGGGTTCCGACCATCCCCCCCGCGCTTCCGCGCCAGTCGACGCGGCTCTGCGGCTCGTCACACCCCTTCCACCCGTCGCGGGTGAACAGAAGCGCGCGCGGACACCCCGCCGCCTGAAGAGCAAAGGGCAGAATCGGCGTGTAGCCCGCCTGGTTTCGGCCGAAGACGGCGGGGACCGTGCCAAGCTTTTCGTAGTAATCTTCCCACCCCTCGAGAAGGCGTTCGGCAATTTCGCGGGCCGGAAACATCCACAGGGGGGATTCGTTCCGGTCGCCGCCGATCAGTGTCACACGGCCGGACGCGATTTCCGATTTGAGAAGTTCCGCCCCTTCCGGAAACTCTTCGCTGAACCGATCGAGGTGCCAGGTCGGCAGGAGCAGGTTCGTCTGTTCCCCCCGCGCGGCGCGGCGGGCGAGCATTTCGGGCAGCGCGGCAAGCGTCTTGCGGTCGGCCGCGGTCAGGTCGAGCAGGTTCATTGCCGTCGGGAAGAAATACTCTTTCGACTCGGTCAGGAGTTCAAACGCGCGCCGGAGCCGCTTTTCGAACTCGTCCCGATCCCCCGCGCCGAGCGCTTTGGCGGCTTTCAGCCCGTTTTCCCGAAACCCCTGTGTATCGAGGTTGCTCATGTACCGGAGTTTGCGCGAAAAGAGTTCCGAGACAAAATAGCTGAACCCCAGCGCATAGAATGAATCGGCATCGTCATCGGTGTCGGCGCCGGGACCGATCCCCAGCCCTTCGAAAGCCGCCCGCAGCATTTCGGGCCGGGTCTTTTGATCTTTGACGATAACCGAGCCGTTCTCTTCGGCGCGGCGGAGCCAGTCGCGCGGGATCTGACCGCAGGCGCAGGGGGGAATGACAATGAGGGAATGCTTCTTTCCGATCGCCGGACTCGCGGCGCGGTCCCACGACGGCATCGAATCGAAATGGCGGATCAGCGCGGGATGATAGAGAACGGTCCAGGCCGAAAAGATCTGGTCCGCCTCGGCCGTTGTGCGGTAGATCGAAAAATCTTCGAGGCTGTAGCAGGGAAGAATGGTGATCAAGGGAACAAACCGTTCGCCGGAACGGAAAAAAAGGGGGGGCAGTTTCGGCCGGGAGACAAAAAAACCGGGCAACTACCGGACCGGAAAGGGGAAGGGGGGGGTGGTCCTGGATAATTGCCCGGCAAGACGGCTGGCAAAGGGGCGCGAGAAAGGAAAGAAACGCCCCTCTGCGATTGTTTCTGCCTCTATTTTATCCCGTTTTCGGAAAAGGTCAAGAGGTATTTGAAAACTTTTTCGCGTTCGGCGAAATGTCAGTCGGTCCAGGCTTCAAGGTAGCGCGCCATCTTGTGGATGTCGCTGCCGACCTTGACCGGACGCTGGTAGGCGCGGAGCTTGTCCATGTTGATGAGGTCTTCGAAGCGCGGATAACTCAGGTTCATCGTATCGGAGACCGAAATCATCACGCCGCTGGTGCTGTTTTCGCAGAGGGCGCGGTAGCAGCCGACACCGATCTGGCTGCCGAGAATCACGTCGTACGCCGTCGGGGCATTGCAGCGGATTTCGTAACCGAACTGGAGCCCGACCATCTTCCGCGATTTGCCGGTACGCTTTTTGTACTCTTCGGCAATCAGACGGCCGAGACGGCTACTGTATTTGAGCTGCGAGACGGGGAAATGACCGAAGGAATCGGGTTTGAGCGAACGGTATTCGTCGTCGGAGACGCACTTGCGGATTTCGTCGATCGGAAGGAACTCGGCGAGCCCTTCGGAAATGATTGCGACGAAACTCTGCTGCCCGCGCGCTTCCCGCGCCTGGATCAGGTCGACGCAGTGGCTGACAACTTTCGGAATGTCGAAAACGGTACGCATGAGCGGTTTGCCGTCGGGCCCGTTGACGACGTTCCCGGTTTCGGGATCGATCGTCTCTTCCTCTTTTTCCCACTCTTCCGGCATGTCTTCCAGACCGATCACCAAACTCGCTTCTCCGGCAATCGCGGCGCCGTAGGCGAGCCACGCGGCTTTCCGCCCCATCAGCTGGCAGATGTAGCCGGCGCCGGTCGCCTGAGAGTCGGCCAGAAGGTTCCGGATCTGTTTGGCAAGCATTTCAACAGCGGTGAAATAACCGAACGTGAACGGAATCCCCTCGTAGTCGTTATCGATCGTTTTCGGCAGATGGACGATCTTAAGGCGTTTCTGGTCGGCGGGAAGGCCGTCCATGAAAAGCTTGAACTTCGCCGCGGTGGTAAGGGTGTCGTCGCCGCCGATCGAAACCAGCGCATCGATTCCCATCGAACGGAGCGCCTTGTAGACCGTCATGAGCGGAGCGGTCTTTTCGGGATCGCGCAGGTCGTCGTGGGTCTTGAGATGTTTTCCGGGGTTGACGCGGGCGGTGCCGATGCAGATTCCCTGTTCGGTGCGGAGCCCTTCGAGATTCTGTTTGTCAAGACGGATGTAGGCTTTCCCCTCTTCGAGAACGTCGCCGTCGCTGTAGTTCGCCAGATGGGTATAACCGTTTTTCATGCCGTAGACTTCAACGCCGGCCTGCTGGAAACAGGCGGCGGCGCTTCCGATCACCGCGTTGGCGGCGGGAGCCGGACCGCCCGAAAAGAGGATGGCGACCTTTTTGACATCGGAAACGGGTTTTTTAGGACTGGCAAGCGGAATCGACATAGAAATCGTCCTTTCTGGATATGAACGTGACAGATGGATTTCAGATCCCGAAGGGGTTCGGGAATATGTCTGTCTATTATGACCCGGAACCCATTTTTTTAAATCCCCCCCAAAAAAGGGAACCGGGCGGGGAACACTCAAAAGAGCGTTCCCCGCCCGGAAGGCCGAACCCGCGCCGGAGCGCGGGTTTCAAGTCCCCCGATTAGAACTTAAAGAGCACATCGAACGCCATGGTGATCTGGTCGTTGTCGGAAAGTCCCTTTCCGAACATCCCGGCATATTCGTCCTGCGGAATGATCGCTTTGTCGTAACGGACTTCCGGACGAACCGCGAAATTGTCGGTGCCGGTCGGGGTCCAGTTGGCGCCGAGCGTCATTTCGAGGCATTCCATCGCGGCGGTCTTGTCTTCGGCGGTTCCCCGCTGCCATTCCATACGGCTGCCGAACTTCCATTTCGAGTTGAGCGTGTAGTAGAGGTAGCCGCCCCAGGTCTGGTATTCGAGATTGCCGTAGAGCTGGGCGAGGTCGTTCAGCGAAGCCGTCGCGCCCCAGGTTCCGACGGGATTTTCGCCGTCGAATTTGCCGTAGTTGAACAGGAATGCGGTCTCCCAGCAGGCGAGTTTGGCGGTCAGCACCACATCGTTGCGGAACAGGTCGCCGCCGGTCCCTCCCATGGCGCCGTCGCCGGCGACAAAGGCGTATTTCAGGGTGGCGATATCGCCGGCGTGGACTTTCATTCCGCCGGTGATAAGACTTTCATCGTAACCGCGGCTGAACGTGTTGTTTTCGCCCATCACCCAGCCGACCGTCAATTCCATGTTCCCGATCCCGGTAAAAGTGGCCAGCGCGCCCGTGTTTGTCAGGGGCGAGGTCTCGATGAACCGGCCGTAAGTGTAGAAGAAACGGGAATCGGCGGGCCCTTCATAGCCGAAGAGCGAGTAGAAATGCCCCGCCTTGAACCGCCAGTTGTTGACCGTGAACTCGCCGTAGAGCTGCGGCAGGGCGGCGCCGTAATCTTCGCGCTGCTCGTCGGTCAGCTCGCCGACCAGCGGACTGTTGTTGTAGTTGGAGGAGCGGTGACCGGTGTTCCAGTCATCGTCGAGACCAATGTAGCCGTGATAAAGACGCGCCTCGCTGCCGAAGAGCGTGTCGGCACCGAACCCCCAATCGATCACGCCCGAACCGGTCTGCGCCGTCTTGAACGCACGCAGATAGGCGGTGTTCAGTTCGAACTGGTTATCGGAATTGAGACCCATCATGTTGTAGCGGGCGCCGTGGGTGTTGAAAATGCCGCCGCCGTTGACGAAGCCGTTGAACTCGATCACGTCCCATGCCGAATCGCTTTTCGAATCCGAGGTGATCGCCTTTTTCACCTTCTCGACCGCCGACTCTTCAACGGTCGGCGCGGTTTGGGGAACTTCGCCGTCAACCGCCTGGACTGCTGACGGGGCCGCGGAAGAGTCGGTTGAAATGAAACCGACATTCTCTTCGGCGGCAGCCAGCCCCGCCGCACCGAAGATTGCGGCAAGTAAAAGAGTTTGCCTGAAAGCTTTTTTAACTTCCATGATACACCTTCCTTGGTTAAAGTGTTCAGGATTGATTTAGCACACCCCCGCAATATTAAGGATTTTACGGGATACGCGCTCCGCACCTGTTTTAAGGTAGCAACTGATTTCTCCAAAAGTATCGGAAACCCTTATAAAAGGAGTACTCTAAAAAAACGCAATTTCACGAATATTCGGTTTTCTCCGTTACGAACCTGCTTGTTATGCCGGTCGTTCCGCTCGTCGGCGTTATGCCGTTCGCGCAAAGTTTGCCGGTTAGATAAGATGGGGAAGGTTCCGGGGTGTTCGCGCGGGAAAGCGCTTCACTGTTACCGGCTTGTAGAACGGCAAGGTTGAACCAGAGGAAGCAAAGCCGCCCGCGGGGGCTGCCCCGCCGCGGGGATTTACTATCGATGGGTATGCAGGCCGTCGGACGGCTTGTCGATCCACCGGATGACGTGGAAGTCGGGATGGCCGGGTTCTTCATCGCCGGAAAAACGGAACCCGGCGCCGGGAGCGAGGTCCCATCCGCTCATCTGGTCGAGGAGCGGTCTGCAGGTCATATCGACCGAAAGAGGAGTGATCGCGATTTTGCCGGCGCCGACGGCTTCGTAGTCGGTCGTGATCCCGGAAGGAGCCGACGGGTTCTGGCTCGGGCGGTCGGAAAGCCAAAAGTAGGGGCGGTTGATCGGGTCGTAGCGCTTTTCGTAGGAACCCCAATGCGGAGTCATATCGAGAGGAACGGCAATAGGAGTACTATCGCCCCCCTCGGACACGGCGGCGAACGGAATGTTGATGTTATAGAGCGTGCCCGAACGGTACGGCTGGGCGCAGAGCCGCTGAATGATCGCGGAAGCCAGTTGCGCAACACGGCCGAACGGTGCGCCGGAACGCAGTTCGCCGAACTGCGTCGAGACCGCGAAACTGGGAATCCCCTGCCAGGCGCTCTCCTGCACCGCGGCCACGGTGCCGGAATAGAGAACGTTGATTCCGACGTTCAGCCCGTTGTTGATTCCGCTGACCACAAGATCGGGCCTGCCCCCCGCCAGCTCGTCGATGCCGATTTTGACGCAGTCGACCGGCGTTCCTTCGACGGCATAGCCCCAGAATCGGCCGTGACGGAACGCCTTTTTGACCGTCAGGGGCGAAAGGAAGGTGATCCCCTGCCCGACCCCGCTCTGTTCGGTGGCGGGAGCCGCTATACAAACTTCGCCCATCGGCTGCAGCGCGCCGGCCATCGCCGCCAGGGCGGGAGAAAGAATACCGTCGTCGTTTGTCAGCAGAATTCGCATTCTTTGAACTGCACTTTCGCTTTTTTGTTTTCGGAGTTTCGGCCCGGCGCCGCCCGGAACACGCCGCCCGGCACCGCAGGGCTTGCGGGAAGAGAAAGGCGTAAAACGGGCCGCCGCCAAACTTTTCCCATTCTAGCAGGAACCGGCCTTTTTTCAAGAATCTTCCGAAAAAATGAGGGGAAACCCCTTTCCCCCGTCTAGCGAAAAAAGATCAAATGGACTAAAATGAATTTTTAGCCGGACGAGCAAGAGTCCGGCTCTAACATGCCATCGTTAGGAGGGAGTCAAAGTTATGAGAGATTACAAGGCGTTTGTCGAACAGTCGATTATCGACTTGCAGAAACAGATCGGTTCGGAACGTGTGATTTGCGGTCTTTCCGGCGGCGTCGATTCGGCGGTAACCGCCGCGCTGGTCGCCAAGGCGGTCGGCGACCGGCTGACCTGCATTTTTGTGAATACCGGCCTGATGCGCAAAGGCGAAATCGAATCGGTTGCCAAAGTCTTTAACGAAAACTTCGACTCGAAACTCATCGTCGTTGAAGCCGAAGACCGCTTTCTTGCCAAGCTCGCCGGTGTGACCGACCCGCAGCTGAAACGCAAAATCGTCGGGAAAGAGTTCATCGACGTCTTCGCCGAAGAGGCTGCCAAGGTCGACGGCGCCGCCTTCCTCGCCCAGGGGACGATCTACCCCGATATCGTCGAAAGCGGCGGCACTCCCGACAAGCCCGCTTCCCTCATCAAGTTCCATCACAATGTCGGCGGTCTTCCCGACGATCTCGAATTCAAGCTCGTTGAGCCGCTGCGCGACCTCTATAAAGAAGACGTGCGTCAGGTCGGCCGCGAGCTCGGGCTCCCGCAGGAGATCATCGAACGCCACCCCTTCCCCGGCCCCGGCCTTTCGGTTCGCTGTCTGGGCGAAGTCACCAAAGAGAAGCTCGACACCCTTCGCGAAGCCGACGCCGTCGTTCGCGAAGAGATCCGCAAGGCCGGTCTCTATAACGATATCTCCCAGGCGTTCGCCGTCATTCTGCCGATCCAGAGCGTCGGTATCCGCAACGGCGAGCGCGCCTACGAATCGACGATCGTCGTCCGCTGCATCTCGACCGGCGATTTCGTGACCGCCTCCTGGACCCACGTCCCGTTCGAGACGCTCGAGACGATCTCGAAACGGATCACCGCCGAGGTGCCCGGCGTGAACCGCGTCGTCTACGACATCACCGCCAAACCGCCGGCAACCATCGAATGGGAATGACGCGCGTCTAAACACGCGGAGCGGCCAAAACACACGCAACACGGGCGGCGGGGAAATCTCCGCCGCCCGTTCTTGTCGGCCGCGGCAACGGTCAGTTCAGCATTCCTGCCGAAATGAGAAAAGAGAACCGGCCGGCACAGAACAGTATGCCGCATAGACAAGCGAAGGGGCCCAGGCTTTCGCCTGAGCCCCTTCGCCGGCACAGAAACAAAACACAGAAATCGTAACTTTTTTAGAGGGAATCGCCGGCTTCGCTCCCGACCGCCGGCGCGCTGCCGCTTTCGGTCGAAATCGAGCTGTTCGCGTTCTCTTCGTTTTCAGTATCGGCGGCCGGTTCGGGCGCGGCGGAAGCGACCATCATCCGGTCGTTGTTCAGCCAGCCGCCGCCCAGGGCGCGGTAGAGATCGATCACGTTTGCGGTGATCGCGGCTTTACTGCGGATATACGCAACTTCATACGTCAGCTTTTCCCGCTGCGAATCGAGCACACGCTGAAAATCGGCTTTTCCTTCCCGATACCGGGTCTCCGAAACGTCAAGCGCGTTGTCGTAGGCTTCCATGGCGGCCTGCAGTTTCTTGACCCGAACACGTTCCTGGACATACGACGAAAGTGCGTTGTCAACCTCTTCGGCGGCGGTAAGAACGGTCTGGCGGTACTCGGCGACAGTCTCCTGATAAATGTATTCCTGGAGCCGGACATTGTTCCGGTACCGGCCGAAGTTCAGAATGTTCCAACGGACACCGGGGGTGATCGAAGCGGTCGTGCTGCTTCCGTCGAACATGCTGCCGATATCCGAGCCGTTCACGCCGAAAGAGCCGTTGAGCGAAAAGATCGGATAGAGATCACCCATCGCCGCACCGATCTTCGCGTTCTGGGCGGCCACCGCCCGTTCGGCCGCACGGACATCGGGCCGCCGGCGGAGAAGTTCGGCGGGAATTCCGACCAGAATCTCTTCGGGCGCTTCCGGAACCGGCCTCACTGCGGCCATCACATCATCGACATATCCCGGGGGATTACCCGTCAGCACGCTGAGGCGGTTGATCGTTGCCCGATATGTGTTCTCCAGTGCCGGCAGCTCGGCTTCGACACTCTCGAGGCTGCCCCGCGCCTGGCTGACATCGAGCGCGTTGCTCTTGCCGACTTCCATCATCGTTTCAGTCAGCTTAAGGGTATTTTGCCGGATCACAATATTCTTTTTCGAAATTTCAATCTGTTCCTGGAGCGTACGCGCCTGAACGTAGTTGCTCGCCACAGCGGCAAGGAGGATAACATACGCGTCGCGGTAGAGCTCTTCCTGCTCTTCAAGACTCGCCATGGCCGATTCGGAATACCGCTTCAGGCGGCCGAACACGTCGATTTCCCACGTCATGTTCAGGCCGAGGTCCCACGTCTGGTTCGCTTCGCGGGCGGCTTCCGGGCCGACCTGGTCCTCAGAATATTTACGCAAGTCATACGTGCCGTCTTCGGAGATCTGCGGAAAGAGTTCCGCGTTGGTAATACCGAGCCGTGCACGCGACTGCTGAATGCGCCACGCCATCTCCTGAAGAGTCAGACTTCCGCCGACCTCGGATCCGCTGCCGACGGTCTGATAGATCAGTTCGCTCAGAACCGGGTCGTTGATGCCGTTCCACCACTGGGCCAGGTCGGCGCAAAGATGCTTGTGGATCCCCTCGTTTTCGATTTGAGTGTAGTTTTCCGACAGGATGGCGCCCGGCCGCTGATAGTCGGGTCCGACCATACACCCTGCGGTCAGCAGGGCCATGATCGAAAGGGACGCGGCAATTTTCCTTTTGAGGTACATCGTTTACCCTCCATGCAATGTTTCTGTGTGCCAAGCATGACGCTTGTAACAATAGTTTCGGAAATTCACGTTGTAACGGATAAGAGGGTTTAACCCAAAGTAGGGCATTTTTCGATTGGGCCGCAGTTAAAACCCTAAAAAACTTCCCATTTTAACATTCTGAAAAATCAGGCAGAATAACGCCGGGACCGGCGGGAACGGCGGAGCGGCGGCAGGATTGGGGGAAGATCCGGCTTTCCCGGAAATCCCTCTCGGTCAAGGATTGATTTTTCTCCCATTTATGGTAACAATGGAGCTTGACGGGTTTTCCAACTTCACCGCGCGAAAACGCGCTTTTTCTCCAAACGAAGGAGCCGAAAAGAATGGCCAAAGAGAAGGCAACCTATAAAAATTCCGGAGTCGATCTGACAACCTACGCGGCGGCGATGCAGCGGCTTCCCGAAATCGTCTCGAAAACGTTCACTCCCCGCGTCATGCGGCTCGACGGCGGGTTCGCCGGTCTTTTCAGCCTGACGGGGAAAGCCGCCGAAGAGGGACCGGTAAAGAAGTACAGCGATCCGGTTCTGGTCAGCTGCACCGACGGGGTCGGCACGAAGATCAAGATCGCCTGCGCCGCCAACCGGCACGACACGGTCGGGATCGACCTGGTGGCCATGAGCGTCAACGACGCGATCTGCTGCGGTGCGGCTCCCCTCTTTTTCCTCGATTATGTGGCGATGCCGAAAGACAATCCGCCCTTGCTGGAGCGGATCGTTTCAGGAATTGCCGAGGGGTGCAAGTCGAGCGGCGCGGCGCTGATCGGGGGGGAAACCGCGATTCTGCCCGACATGTACAATGAGGGGGAATACGACCTGGCCGGATTCTGCGTCGGGGTCGCCGAACGGAACGAGATCATCGACGGAAAAGCGATTAAAGAGAACGATGTGCTGATCGGCGTCGCGTCGAACGGATTCCATTCGAACGGCTACAGTCTGATCCGAAAAGCGGTCTTCGAGATGGGGGGGCTCACCGTCAACACCCAGCTGCCCCAATTCGAAAACAAAACGGTCGCCGATGTTCTTCTCCGCCCGACCGCGATCTATGTCCGGACGGTACTCGCTCTGCTCGAAAAGTTCAAGGCGAACGACGGGATCCGCGGAATCGCGCACATTACCGGCGGCGGACTGGCCGAAAATCTGAGCCGGATCATCCCGCAGGGCCTGACCCCGCAAATCGACGAGGGAAGGTGGCCGATCCCGCCGATCTTCGAATGGGTTCAGAAACTCGGAAACATCGATGACGACGAAATGCGCCGCGTCTTCAATATGGGGATTGGACTGGTGCTGGTCGTCAAGCCGGAACAGGAACTCGCGGTTCGCGAAACGCTCCTTTCGCTCAAACGCGAAAACTGGGTGCTCGGCCGGGTCACGCGCGGCTGACAGCGCCGGCGCCCGCCGGTTTTCGGCGTTCCGCCGAAGGAATTTACCAGGGAAGAATTTTCTGAAAGAAATTCTTCCCTTCTTCTTCCCCTTCCGGCGCGGTTTCCCCCTCGTTTTGCGGGGGTTCGCGCCGGTTGCGCGGAGGGTCGGCCGCCACATCGCGCATCGCCAGACGCGCCAGTTCCAGAGAATCGTTCGGAAGCTGCTCGGCGAGCGCCGAGGCGACCGACGTGCCGATTCGGCGGAGCAGGAGCGCGGTATTCTCTTCTTCCAATCCCTTTTGAAGTTCGCCGATCATCTCGCTGACCTGATCCTGTTCGGCACGGTCGAACGCCAGTTTATAGAGGTGCAGGTCGTCCACCCAAACCGCGCCGCGCGGAAGCAGGTCGAACCGGAGCGTAAAATCTTCGGTATTCTCGGTCGGCAGGGAATCAAAAATGACCGAGTTGCGGATCCAGACCAAACCGTTTTCCTCCTGCAGCGAACCGTTCTGTTTCATCTCGCGGGCACGGCGTAAAAGAGTTGTTCCGATATAGACCCGCTTCTGCCACACTTTCCCCCCCTCTTTCCCCGCGAGGGTCATAAAGAGGGGCAGCTCTTCGGGCAGATCGGCGGGAATCCCGAACTTCCCGTCGACGTAAAGGCGGCCCGTCTTCGGCAGGGGGAACGGTTCGCCGATCACCCCGCCGGCCGATTCGCGGCAAACCATCTTCAGGCTCGAACCCCCTTCGGTCCGGTGCCGGGAATCGAGTTCGGCGGTAAATTCGGGGGATCCGAAACGGTGCCAGCCGATCGGCATTCCGGGATCGGCGGCGATCGGATCGGCGGGGAGAACCTCTTTTCCGCCGGCAGCCGGTTTCCCTTCCCCGAACGGCGAGCGGATCAGGCTGAGTTTCGGAATCTCCAGACCGAGAATCGAGCCGTTCTCCTTCTCTTCGCCGGCCGGCGCGGTAAGAGCAATGCTCGGTTCAGGAAGAGTCTCTTCAAAGCCGGGATTGGCCAGCGGCGACTCGATCCCCTCGGCCGCCAGCCGGAGCCGGTCGATCAAAAGACGCGCTTCCTGCTCGAGACGGCCCCCTTCCCCGCAAATGTCGATCGGCAGCGCGGTCTCGAACTGCCGGATCGAAACATCGGGATCCGCAACGCGAAACGCGACAAGGTCGTACGGGGCGAGGGAACAATTCCAGTAAAGCCCGAAATTTTTGCGGTCCGGCTCGGTCAGTTCCCGGCCTCCGGCATAGAGAGCGGTCTCGGCGCGGGGATTACAGGTCAGCGAAAGTGTGACGCCGCAATGGAACGGCGCGGTACTGAGGAGATACCCCCAAAACCCGTCCTCCTCTTTTCGGTAGCGGAGGATCACCGGACTTGCCGGCTGCGGGCGGTCCGGTTTTTCGCCGGCGGCCAGGGGGATCTGCCCCTCTTCGGCAGAACCTTCGGTGCCGGCCGAAACGGAATCTTCGGCGGTGTATGTCTCGAACGGCTCGGAGGGGAGCGCGCGGAACGCGGCGATCCAGCGGCTTTGCGATTCTTCTTCCCCCATCGGAATCATCTCGCCGCCGTCCATCAGGGCCATCGTGTCGCTGACCGCCAGCTGCTTTGCCCAGCGTTCGCGGTTCTGGTAATCGGAATAGGAACAGACCGCAGAAATCTGCGTGACCGTCGGATGATAGGGACTCACGCGGTCGAACGAGGGAACGTTGATCGGATCGGCGTCACGGTAAAAGAGAGCGCCTTCCCCGCCGAGAGCCGCCAGTCCGGCATAGGGATCCGCCGAATCGGCGGAAATGCCGGCACTGCGCCAGCCCGGCTCGACCGGCATCGACCGGATCCAGACCACTTCGGGTACCCGGCCGAGATACGCCAGATCGACTCCGCGCCGCAAAAGCGCGCGCGTTTGCGCGTCGGCGGCGGCCTGCGCGGGCGCGACTCCGGAAGGGATCCCCTCGACCGGCTCGTCCCGGAGCGTCACCAGCTGCAGACGCGCTTCGGGAAAATATTTCCGCAGAAGGCGGGCCGCGGTATGGTAGAACCGGCTCACAGTCGCCGAGCGCCACCGAATCCAGTCTTCGGTCAGGTAGTTCCGGATCATCGCCGCGCGGCGGTAGTAGCGGTCCTGATCCTGGGCGTTCAGAAAATCGCGCAGTTCCCCCCGCAGTTTTTCGGGGCACCGTTCCTCCAGACGGGTCTCCCGCGCGAACCGGCGAACCGTCTCGTCGTCGAGACCGGTGTACATGTTATCGGGCAGACGCGCGAAGGAATCGGCCGAAAGGTCGAGCGCGATATCGCGCAGCGCGCGCCGGCCGGCGTAGCGCGCCGCAAACTCGTCGAGCGTGCGGAGAATCTCCCGCTGAACCGAGGGGTGCAGAATGTTGTATCCCGGGTTCCCCTCGGCGGCGGCGCGGTCGCCTTTGACGCCCAGCAGATAATACGCGTTCCGCCCCGCTTCGCCCGATTTTTCGGCCGCTTCGCGGATTTCGGCTTCCAGAATCGGCAGCGGCGCGTTAAAGGAAAAGAGAGGGGTCAGTGCGAGATGTTCCCGCTCAAAAGTCTTTAAGAGGTAATCGGCGGCGTCTTTTCGGACCGGATCGTTCCCTTCGGTCAGGAAGATGCCGGAATCGAACTGCGGATTCGGCCGCAGAATCGGGCTCGGGTAAAGGGTGCTGCCGTCGGCCATCACCGAAAGGAGGAGAGAATCCCAGCCGCAGATCTTTAAGTAGCCGGTCAGGCGCTGGGTGCCCTGCTGAAACGCGCGCCAGTCGCGTGCGCCGACCACTCCGGCGGTCGCGGGAGCGTTTTCGGCCAGGAACTGATCGCAGAAGGTCGGCCGGGTCATCACGGCGGTCATCGCGCGGCGCGGTTCGGACGAGGGGGGAACGACCGCCGCGAACCGGTCTTTGGCGCGGTAAACGCGGATACGGCCGTAGACCGCCGGGTTTTGCGTGTCGCGGTTCATCAGAAGGATCGTCGGCGCCGATGTTTTCGGCCAGAAAAGAACGGTATAGCGCAGAACGCGGTGCGCGACCTGATCGGAAAGCTGTTCCTTTCCGACGATAAGGCCGGTATCGAGCGTGCGGGGAAACAGTCCGCCCGACACGGCGGGTTCCAGGATACTGACACCGAGTTTCTGCGGATAGTCGGGCAGATACTCAATCTCCAGGACGTGCGGTTTTCCCGGCTCCTTGATCGGAATCGTGTACGATTCCCAGGAAGGATCGGCGGGGTCGCCGCTCGAAAGGAGTTTCATAAACGAGGCGTCGCGCGGGTCCCCCGAATCGAACGGAACGAGATGGCCGCTGCCGAGCGGTTTTTGCCAGAGGGAATCCCATCGTCCCCAGTCGGTCATCCGCGACAGGGATTTCACCGATGCCTGCAGTTCCCCCCACTGCCACATCTTCAGAAAGTCAAGGTTCGGTTCCTCCTCCTGCGGAACAGCGCCGTTCGGCGCGGAATCGGCTTTCGCTTCGGGCCGGCGCGAGAAGATCTTCCACCACGAAGGGTTCGTCGGGTCGATCGTGTCGAGGAGCCGGTCGCGCATATCGAGCGGGTCGGCGGCAGATGAACCGGCGCCGGCAGGGGTGTATTCGGGGGTATCGCTCAAAAGCGCGGGAGGGAGCGCGATTCCCTGAACAACACGGCGGAGAGCCTGCGGCGTCTCCCTGGCGGCCGGGGAAAACGGGTTCTGGGGAAGAAAGAATTTGCCGCCTTTGTTCCCTCCGCCGGACCCGTTCAGTTCGAGAGTGACGTCGAACGGGCCGGTCACGCGGCGGATCGGAACCGAAATACTGAGAACATCGCCGGGAGAAACCCCGTCGAGCGATTCCGTCTCGGACCAGACCGGTTCATTCGATCCGGTCGGCGCGAGCGAAACCCAGAGCTGTTTCGCCGGCCCTTCGGCGGAAAGGCGGCCGACCGGCACCCGCAGAAGGAGCGTTTCCCCCTCTTCAAAGACCATCGAGGGAATCGCGCCGGGAAGCGGAGCGCCGTCTTTCCCCAAATGGGCGACCGAAACGGGGATCCGGTCGCCCGCCGCCCGTTCGATCACCAATTCGTTCTCTTCGCCATCGATCGGAAGGTGGACCGCGCCGCCGTCGAGTTCCGAAAGGGAAACGGAACGGGAAAACGCCGGGCCCCCCTCAGCTCCTTTGAGATGAATCGAAAGGGACGCCGTCGGCGCGGCAGCCGCGGAAATCTGCGCGCCGCAGTACGCCGACGGAGCGAGTGAACGGACATGGAGGGTTCGGCGGTCATTCGAGGGGTAAAAGGTTACCGAAGCGTCGGACTCGGTCCCGAGGGGAATGATGCCGGTGAACGAACCGTTTTCGAGCCGGAGTTCCCCCTCCCACTGCCGCGGCTCTTTGGCGGTCCAGCTCAGATTAAACCGCAGCTGCCTGAAATTTTCCGGAACAGACCCGGCCGGCTGCGCGCCATTTTCGCCGGCGGCGGGAGCCGTTTTGGAATAGATCCGGCCCGCCGGCTCGGCGGCGGATACCGGAAAGAACGCGGGGCTGAGCAGCGCCCCAAGCGCCGCGCAAACCCAAACGGGAAGGAGAGCGAAAAACAAGTTGTACAGCGGCGCGAAATCTCGCTTGACCCGAAAAGAACGGGAAAAAACAGGCTGATTCTGCTTCGCCGGACATCCTTGTCCGAGCATGAAAAATCCGATCTAAAGCGTGAGTGAGGAAAGCGCCCCTCCCATTTTGCCCCCGGGAAAAACAACCGGCACATTATATAGTAAGCGGCAAAACCGCTCCAGATCAATTCCCGCAGGCACCCCTTACCTTCTTCGCGGAAATTCAGGTATAATCGGAGCGTCTCGGAAGCCCCCTTTCGGGTATCGGAGACAGCCTTTTAAAAGCGCGCCCCCGGACGCGCGCAGTTCCGGCCCGTTCAGGAAGAATCTCTATGACGCCGCTTCACATCCGATCCGCCGAACAGCTCGAAGAGCGCCTCCCGCTCAGCGGGTTTCCCTTCCCCGCGGCCGGAGAAGCTTTTGCCCCGGCGGCCGGCCTTCTCGAACCGGAAACCGCGTTTCTGGCCGTGCCGATCGCCGAAGAGGAAATCGCATCGGCGTTCCCCTCCCAAACCGCGGATGCCGGCAGCCGTTTCTATGTCGGTTTCTGCTACGACGCGAACAAAACGTGGTCAGGCGACACGAACCTCTGCTGGGCCGCGGCAAGCTCGAACGCGCTCGCCTACACGAACTGGGGTTTCGCGGTCAAGAGCGCGGGCGCAACCCCCACGATCCAGCGGTTCATCTTCGTCGACGATATTTTCAACTACTTCAAAAATTCTTTCAGCGACGAGGGGAGCCGCGCCCGCTACGCGTTTCCGTGGTTCATGTCGGGCAGTTACGAGGTGAGCGGCTGGACCGACTGGGCGCAGCCGGCAAACGGCAGCGGCGGTTTTTTCCCCGGCATTTCCGTTTCGGACAAGATCGTCCAGCTCGAGAGCAGCGACTGCGCCGGCAGGCTCGTCAGCGACATGGCGGGGTATCTCGAAAAGGGGTGGGGCGTTACGCTCGGAGTCGGCTGGTTTCAAACCTACGCGCCCAGCCAGCGGACCGGCGGGCATGCGGTCTCGGTCTGGGGCTACACATACGACGAAACGCTCGATCCCGCCTCTCCCGGTTACTATACCGGGCTGATCATCACCGATTCCGACGACGGCAAGATCGGCACTCTGACCGTTTCACTCGAGTGGAACAGCGCCTATCAGATGTACCGTCTGTCCGACTACTACGGCGGAACCGGCTGGCTCGAAGATTTTACCTGCCTGAAACCGACCAAACCCCTCACCGGAATCAAAGTTGCCGGCTACTACGGGCCGTACGACGGCCGGCCGCACTCGATCACCATCTCCGGACTCGACGGCGCGGACGCCGGCCAATACACCGTGAGCTACTGGCAGAACGGGATTCAGCTGATTCAGGCGCCCGCGTACACCACAGTTGGGACCCGAACCGTCACGGTGACCATAAGCCGCAACCGAGGCGAAGCGGTCTGGTCGGCACCGGTCACCATCACGATCACCGAACCCGAAACTGTCGAGCTTAACACGCCCAGGATCACCGAACTCGCCTCGGCCGGCAAGAACTCTCACTCTGTCGCCTGGACCGAAGTCGCCGGCGCCGCCGGTTACGAGCTGGCCTGGTCCGCCGACGGCGGACAGACATGGAACACGGTTCCGGCCGAAACGGCGCGCTCTGTCGTCAAGAATCTCGCCTGCGGAACAACCGTTCTCTACCGCGTACGCGCGCTCGGCGACGGCGTTTCCACTTCGACCGGCCCCTGGTCCGCCGAAAAATCCCTTCTGGTCAACCCGTCCGATCTCGACGGCGACGGGTTTATCGGCCCCGGCGACTTCTCTCTCCTTTCCTCGGTCTGGTTCACCGCAGGCAGTGCGGAAGAGTTCGATCCCCGCGCCGATATCGACGGAGACGGGTTCATCGGGCCGGGAGACTTCACGTTCCTTTCCGCGAACTGGTTTAAGAACGCCAACGATCCGGACCTCTTCTTTCCCTAGGGCTAACCCGATCCGTCCTTACAAAATGCGGGAGTTTAGAGTATAATAACGGCGGTTGTACCGCGTGCGTTTCCGCCAGCGCGAGGCAGCTTTTCGTCCAATTATCAACGATCCGCAAAAAGGCCGTCGAATTCCTTCGGCAGAAAAGATCCGGAAATGAGTACCCGCAGCCGCGTTCTCTCCCTTGCCGCCGAACCGCTTGAAGAGCGTCTTGCGCTCAGCGGGGTGCCGTTTGTCTCGGCGGACGTGCCGTTCTCGCCGGCGGCGGAGATGCTCGAGGCCGATACGGCATTTATCGCGGTTCCCGTTCCGGCGGCAACCGCCTCAAGCGGTGAGTATTACGTCGGCACATTCTACGATGTCAACAAATATGGCGGCGGCGCCGATTCGAAACTCTGCTGGGCGGCGGCAACGGCGAATGTGCTCGCTTACACAAACTGGGGCTATTCGACCGCCTCGTCGGGGGA
Source organism: Thermoguttaceae bacterium (assembly GCA_017405595.1). Taxonomy (GTDB): domain Bacteria; phylum Planctomycetota; class Planctomycetia; order Pirellulales; family Thermoguttaceae; genus RUG695. The sequence continues at coordinate 29,786 of JAFRAC010000008.1, forward strand.
AACACCTGACGACTGGCTTTTCGCCTCGGAACAGGAACTCTACGACTACTTCGCCGGCAACTTCACCAACGTCGGGGGCCACCTCTTCTACTCGTTCCCCTGGTTTGCCGACGGTTCCTACGATGTCCAGGGGCAATCGGGCTGGGCACAGGTGATCGGCGACGGCGGCGGGCTCTACCCCGGCATTTCGATACCGGACGTGCGCCCCTACCTCCATTACACTGACCGGGGCGAGGCGGTCGTCGCCGATATGACCGAATACCTCAAAGAGGGCTACGGTGTGGTGCTGGCCATCGGGTGGTACCGCACGACTTCGCCGACATCGCGTTCCGGCGGCCATTCGGTGAGCGTTTGGGGATACACGTTCGACGACTCTCTCGATCCTTCCGACCCGAACTACTACACCGGGCTGATCGTCACCAATTCAGACGACAGCTACACAGGCACAAAGACCTTTTCGATTCAGTGGTACGAAGAATACGGCATGTACCGCATTACCAATTACGGCGGCGGCCGCGGCTGGATCGAGGATTTCACCTGCCTGAAACCGGTCGAAACGCTCACCGGCGTCAGGGCTGCCGGTTACTGCGGCAACTGTGACGGCCAGTCGCACGGTGTTACGGTTTCCGGAATCGACTGGGAAAGCGGCGACGAATACACCGTCATCTACAACTACGACGGCACCTTCTCCCTAACCTCGCCCGAATACACCGAGCCGGGCGAGTACCAAGTCGTCGTCGTGGCGGTGAAGAACGAGTTCGACGCGATCTGGTCGGCGCCGGTGGAAATCCTGATTCAGGGGGGAACCGCCGGCCAGCTCGATGCGCCGGAACACCTCTCGGCCGCATCGGCCGGACTCAACCGGCACGACGTTTCCTGGGCAGCTGTTAACGGCGCCGCCGGTTACGAGCTGGCCTATTCCGCCGATGACGGCCAGTCATGGACCAGCGCCGAAACCGCCGAGACGAATCTGCTTGTCGGCGGCCTCTCGTACGGCAAAACCCTCCTTTACCGCGTCCGTGCCCTCCCCGACAGCAGCGGGTGTCTGACAAGCGAATGGTCAGACACCGTCCGCCTTACGGTCTGCCCGATGGACATCGAGGGCGACGGGTTTATCGGACCCGGCGACCTCTCGCTCCTGTCGGTGTTCTGGTTCACCGACGATGGAGACGAAAACTGGGATCCCCGCTGCGATATCGACGGCGACGGATTCATCGGACCGGGCGATTTCACCTATTTGAGCGCAAACTGGTTTTGCGATACCGATAACGACGGCCTCACTTACCCTTCGTAGAAAATCAAGGAACAAGACAACAATGCTCAGCAAAAAACGACATTCCCGCTCCCCGCGGTTCGAACAGCTCGAAGACCGGCAGATGCTTGCCGGAACCATCGCTGCGGGCGGCGTGCCGTTCGCTTCGGCAGCCGGGATCGCCGAAGCCGACAATGCGTATATCGGGACGCCTGTCTCCATCCCCGCACCGACCGCCGCGTCCAAACAGTTTTACGTCGGCACCTTTCATGATGTCAATAAGAGCGGCAACGACGACTCGCTCCTCTGCTGGGCGGCTTCAACGGCAAACATCCTCGCCTACACCAACTGGGGGCTTTCAGCCGCCGCATCCGGTGAAATGGGCAATACACCTCTTTTTTCCACTGATTACGACCTTTTCAACTACTACATTGACAATTTTCCCGACGAAGGAGGTTACGTACTTTCGGCAATATCCTGGTTTGTCAACGGCGTTTATTACGACATCTATGCCCCAAATCCGGACGGAGACGGCGGATTGCTCTATCCCGGCCTTTCGGGATACGATCTTGAAAATCAGCGGATTTGGACCGCCATCGGCGCGCCGGGGGAAACGATGATGGGAAAGATGGCCAGCCAGCTGGAATGGGGCTACGGCGTCTCGGTCGGGATCGGGTTTTATACGGCCGAGGCTCCCGTGAACAAATTCGGGGGGCACGCGATTACCGCCTGGGGGTATACATACAATCCCGATCTTGACCCTTCGGATCCCGCCTTTTACACCGGTCTTCTCATTACCGACTCGGATGACAATCGAACGCAGATGATGACCTGTTCGATCGAATGGCACGATGAATATCATCTCTACCGTCTTTCCGGGTACGGCGCCGGAACGGCGTGGCTTGAGTATTTTGTGACGCTCAAACCGACACGGCCCCTGACAGGGGTAACCCTTACCGGTTACAACGGTCCCTGCGACGGTCAGCCTCACGGCGTGACCATCGGCGGCCTCGACTTTGACGACTCCGATCAGTACAGCATCCTTTACACAACAAACGGCATCTCTTCGGAAACCGCACCTTCGTTCACCCGTCCCGGATCAAACACCGTCACCGTCGTTATCGTCAAGAACGATTACGAGGCAATCTGGTCGGCGCCGGTAACCGTTACGATCACCGAAGCCGCCACGGAACCTCTCCCCGTCCCGACAATCAGTTCGGTCGTCTCGGCGGGAATAAACCGCCATACCGTCTCATGGACACCCGTTGACGGTGCCGCCGGTTACGAACTGGCCTATTCTGCCGACGGCGGCCAGTCATGGACCAGCGCCGAAACTGCCGAGACGAATCTGCTTGTCGGCGGCCTCACGTACGGGGAAACCCTCCTCTACCGCGTTCGGGCTCTGGGCGACGACATCAAAACGAAAACAAGCGGCTGGTCCGCCGAAAAATCCCTTTTGGTCAACCCGTCCGATCTCGACGGTGACGGGTTTATCGGCCCCGGCGATCTCTCGCTTCTTTCTTCCACCTGGTTTACCGCCGATGGAACTGAAAACTGGGATCCCCGTGCCGATATCGACGGAGACGGATTCATCGGGCCGGGTGATTCCGCCTTTTTAAGCGAGAACTGGTTTAAAACGGCGGCCAGCGCCGATACCTGTTACCCCGCCGTCCCATAACGGTCCCGCACCACAAAGCTGAAACGCTCATTCTTATCGCCCCGTCCTTAGACGGGGGATATTGGATTCGATAACTCCGGGATGCTCCGCTGCAGCATTCCCGGCCCTCGTTATTTCCCCTTGTTTTTCCGCTTGTTTGGATCCCCCTTCACCTTGCTTCCCTGCCCCCGGATTTCCCTCTTTTTCCAATGTAAAATTTACAATTTCCCCGAAACGGGAAAGAGTTTCCATTCATTTTTACTTTTTTACAATCGTTAAACTCAATCCAGGTTCACAGCTTTAACAAGCGGGCGGCGTTAAACTTCTCCTGATTTACCCGGTTTAAAATTTTCAAAAAAATTTTTTCTCTGGCACACGCTTTGCAACCTGTACTTGCGTCCGGGGGTTCCCCAAAGGGAACCGAAGGATGGGCGGAAACGAAAAAAATTGCCCTTTAAGAGACCTGCGGGTTTTCAGTATAATCAACCCTATGGAACCGAGGCTTGCCGAAGTTCCAGCAGACCACAAGAGGTGGTGCGATGAACGGCCTGATGGAGAAAACAAGTGTTCAATATACTTGCTGGACCGATGAAGATCTTTTTCTCGAATATCGGCTGACCGATAACCGGGAACTCTTTGAAGTCCTCGTTCAGCGCTACGAGTCGGAACTGTTCAACTTCATCTGCAAAAGAGTCGGAAACCGCGAAGCCGCCGAAGACATCTTCCAGCATGTCTTCCTCCAGGTTTACCTTCGCCGCGACACTTTTGAGGAAGGACGCGAACTTCGTCCCTGGCTTTACCGCATCGCGGCGAACCGCACGATCGACTATCAGCGGAAAGCCGGCCGCCACGTGACCGTCAGCCTCGACACCCCGCTTTCGGGCGACGAGGGGAGCGACTCGATCGGCGACACGATCGCCGACGACGTGATCCGGCCCTGCGAGTCGGCCGAACGGGAAGAAGAGATCGCTCTGGTACGCGAAGCGGTCCGCCACCTGCCCGAAAATTACCGGGCCGCGCTCGAAATGGTCTGTTTCCGCGGTATGTCATACCAGGCGGTCGCCGATGAACTCGGTGTTCCGCTCAAAACGGTCTCCTCGCGGGTCGCCGGCGCGAAAAAACGCCTTGCCGCCGTCCTCTCCGCCAGGATGCGTTACCAGAACGACTGACCCGTGCGCCGTCCGAAGGAACGGTTCGCGCGTCAGGCCGAAACCCCCACCACTTAACGACGGTTTTGTTTCGTGAATTTCAACCGGCGCCCCACACCTTCGGACGATGAAAATGATTCCGGCGGGAAAAACCGCCCGCCCCGTCCTTTTCCGTCCCCCTTTAAAAACGACGCCTCCGTTTCCGATTTAGCCGAACGTACCTGCGCCCGGCTCTGGGACGAAATCGGGCGGATGGAATCGAGCGACGCCGTCTCGGAACTGTCGCCGTCGCCGTTCCGCTCGTACGAAACTTCCCGCGAAACTGTCCGAAGAGCCGAAACGCCTTCCGAACCGAAACGGTTCGTGCCGAAATACCCCGCGTTCAAACGCGCCTCGTCCAAAACCACTCCTTTTGTCCTGAAACGGGTTTCCGTTATCGACCGGCACGAAATGCCGGCGTCTGTTCCCGAAACCGTTTCGGCCGCCGATCCGCTCATGCCGTTTGTCGTTTCCCCGGTTTCGGTCCGGCTGCCGAGTCCGCCCCGCGTGATCTCGCCGCGCACCGTTTCGGCCGGCGCCGAACCGGTCTATACCGAACCGGAACTCCCCCGCGTCGTTTCGCCGAGCGTGGTCCGTGTTCCGCGGCCGGTGCCGAGCCGCCGCGCCGAATCGCTTCCTCCCGCCGCCGCCGAAGTTCCGGCTTCGGCCGCCGCTGCGCCCGAAAGCGTTTCGCTCGAAAATATTCCCCTGAAAGAGATTCACCGCGAGTTCGCGCGGAGCCGTGCCCATTCCGAAAAGACGCGCCGGCGCCGGTTCCGTTCGCCGCTGATCAACGGCGAAATCCGTGAAGAGCTCAAAGACGAGTATTACTGGGAAATCCTTTCCGATAACAGCGCCCCCGGCGCGGGCAAAACAGGCGCCGTTCCGGCGGACGACCCGCTCAGAAGTCTTGAACCGCGCCGCGTCTTCAATTCCGACGGCTCCTCGAGCGAGATCGGCCAGCGGGTGCCCGAACCGACACTCCTTTCGGCTGTCTTCATTGAACCGGTCATCTTCATCGGACACATTACAATCCTGGCGTTCAGGCCGCTGAAGCGGTGCCTCGGCCGCGACGACGGCGGCGAAACGCTCACGTTCGGTTCCCGCCGCGCCTCCGAAACCGGTGCTCATCAGAAGAGTCATCAGAAAAAACACCGCGTGCGGCTCTTTGATATCCTGATCGCGCTGATCTGCGGAATCGCGATCGCGGCGCTGGGGATATTCCCGCTGCTGAAAATGTTCGGAACCGAAATCTACCGTTCGATCCGCCTGAGCAACGTCCGGCGTCTGGGCGAAGTGGTTTCGGTCTCCGACGATCCGACCCTGATTCAGGCGATCATCGAACAGCCCGAAATCCTCGAAGCGGTCGAAGGAAACCTCATCTCCGGCAATACCGGACAGGGCGCCTCCGGCAGCATGGCGCAGACATCCCCCTGGCCGGAAGAAGCCCCCGAATTCGACAGCGCCGACTGGTCGGGCGCGTTACTGAACGAGTTTGAAAGCCCAGAGGCAGAAGGCGACGGGCGCGGCCAGCAGAAGTGAATCGAAGATATCGAGGATGCCGCCGAACCCGGGTACCCTTTCTCCGGAATCTTTTCGCTGAACATCCCTTTTAATGAGCGACTCGGCCAGGTCGCCCAGCGCCCCCGCCAGTCCGACAACCACGCCGTAGATGACGATTCCCCACCAGGGGGTTGCCGGCTTTGTATGAAGCGCCATCGGAATGAGAAAACCGATCGTCAGCCACGCGCCGCCGACCGCCGCGGCCAGGCCGCCGATCCCCCCCTCGATCGTTTTATGGGGGCTGATCGCGGTAAAGTTGTGTTTGCCGAACATTTTGCCGATCGCGAAAGCGCCGATATCGCAGAGTTTGGTCGTGACGACCATCGAGACGATCGCGCCGATCCCGTAAGCGCAGAGGAGCATGATCATGAAACTGCACATCACGCCGATATAGGAGATCACGAAGATCGCCCCGCTCAAATTGATGGTGTTCAGCCCCGGCTTTTCCGGTTTCTTGAACCGCGCCATTTCGCCGACGAAAGCGATCAGAATCCCCCCCGCCATGACCAGGAGTGTTAAAACACAGGTGGTCGCGGCGATCTCCCAGCCGTTTTCGCTCGTGGTCACTTTGGGGAGCGTGCGGTACCCGGCCAGCCAGCTACAGATCAGAATCCAGTAGGTGCCGATGTAGACGGTCGAACGGCGGGGAAAGATGTTCCCCGCGTTGAGCAGCGAAAGGACCTCGCGGCACAGAAAGAAGGCGGTCAGCAGAAAGATGGGCATGAGCAGCAGGCCCGGCACCGGCAACTGGTGGTCGAACCAAAAAATGAGCCCCAGAAGCGCCACCAGCGGAATCCCGATTCCCAATCGCCACCTTAACATCAGAGTACCTGCTCTCTTAACACCCTTTGCGGTTTTGCCGGACCGGCCCCGGCGGGCTGCCGCCGCGGAAAGAGGGAAAAGGGTTCTTTCCGCGTTTTTCTTTCGTCTGTTCCTGTTTTCATTCTACCCTTTTTTTGATGCCGATTCCAGAATCTGTATCAAAAATAAACCGATAAAATCAGCCGAAACGAGTTCAGAGTCCCTTGTCAAGCCCGCTTTTTCGGGTAATATTAGAAATGTCGGCCCCGGCGAACCGCGTCCTGCTGCGGGCACTGCCGTTTCGCGTGCCGTTACCGAATTGGAGAGGTGGCAGAGTGGTCGAATGCGCGGGTTTGCTAAACCCGTGAGCTCGTAAGGGCTCCGCAGGTTCAAATCCTGTCCTCTCCGCTCCACTCCCCGCCGTCGAGGCGGGGTTTTTTATTGCCCGCGCGCGCCGCGGCGGGAATAGCAACGCGCTTTCCCGCCCCTCACCGAACCCCTTCCCTCTTTCCAAACTTTAGTCTTACCAAAACTTTTTCCCCGTTCCGGTACTTTCCCCCCGCCGATTCACCCCAAAAACACGCCTGACACCTTAAAAAAAGGGGTCTGCCGCCGCATCTGCGCCCCGCCTAAAACTCCGGGTTTTTCGCGAAATCCTCTTTCATCTGCCCTTTTATTTTTCTCTAATTCCTTCATAATATATTCGTATTCTCAAGTAGGAAGTTTGATGACTATCAAGCTTGAACTATTTGAATCAAGCGCTAGGTTCATGATGAAAGGTAGTTTATGGACAGTTCAATTTCGATTATTGAAGAAGTTCAGAAGATTCTGGCACGCTACCCGAATGCCGGCCGGGATTCTCTGATCCCCATTCTTCAGGAAATCCAGGGGGCTTGCGGTTATCTTTCCCGCGAGGCCGTGGTCGAAGTCGGCAAACAGCTCGGCATTCCGACGAGCAAGATTTACGGCGTCGCCACCTTCTACAACCAGTTCCGTTTCTCCGCCCAGGGGAAATATCACATCCAGATCTGCCGCGGTACCGCCTGCCATGTCAAGGGTTCCGCCGCGATTCTCGACGCGCTGGTGCGCGAACTCAAAATCAACCCCGGCGAAACTACCCGTGACGGTCTTTTCAGTTTGGAAATCGTCGCCTGCATCGGCGCGTGCGGTTTGGCTCCCGTGATGAACATCTCGAACAACTTCCACGCCAAACTCACCACGCAGTCGATCCCCGGCATCATCAAGTCGTATCGCCAGCAGGCGGCCCAGGCCTGACACCTTCCCTTCCCCGCCCGGTTCGGGCCGGGGCGCGAAGAGTGATTCTCAATTCAACACACAACCAATCCAGTTAAGGATAGAAACAAAATGGAACAAGTGAAACCTCTTGACAGTGAATTTCTCTCCTGGGCCTTGGGCGACGAAAGCAAACTGACGCCGGAACAGGCGAAACAGCTTTCGATCCTCCGCCGGGAAGACGTCCTGAAACCGACCTTCTACGTCGGAACGGGCACCTGCGGGCTTGGCGCCGGCGCGGCCGACACGCTTGAAGCCGTCAAAGTCTTCGTAAAAGAAAACAACCTGGACGCCGACATCGTCGAAGTCGGGTGCGTCGGCCTTTGCGCCGTCGAACCGATCGTCGATATCCAGCTTCCGGGGAAAAACCGCATCTCGTTCCAGCAGATGACGAAAGACGCGGTTCCCGCCGTTCTCGACGCCGCCGTCAATAAGGGCGAAGCGGTTGCCGACCACGTGATGGGCCAGTACCGGAACGAAAAGACCGCCGCCTGGGACGGCGTCATCTTCATTGACGAACATCCCTTCTTCGCCCCGCAAACCCGCTGGGTGCTGGCGAACTGCGGCCTGATGAACCCCGGCAGTCTCGAAGAGTATATCGCCCGCGGCGGTTACCGTGCTCTGAAAAAGACTCTTGAAAACAAAGTCTCTCCCGACGACATCTGCAAAGAGGTCCTCGACAGCGGCCTGCGCGGACGCGGCGGCGGCGGGTTCCCCGCCGGGCGCAAATGGATGTTTGCCCGCGCCAACAAAGAGACGCACCGCTACCTGATCTGCAACGCCGACGAAGGCGACCCGGGCGCGTTCATGGACCGCGCGGTCATCGAAGGCGACCCGCACCGTCTCCTCGAAGGGATGGCTCTGGCGGCCTACGCCATCGGCGCCCAGAAAGCCTACATCTACATCCGTGCCGAGTATCCGCTGGCAATCGCCCGTCTGAAGGTCGCCATCGCCGAAGCGAAAGCGAACCACCTGCTGGGCGACAACATCCTCGGATCCGACTTCTCCCTCGAAATGGTCATCAAGATGGGCGCCGGCGCGTTCGTCTGCGGCGAAGAGACCGCCCTGATCCACAGTATCGAAGGGAAACGCGGCATGCCCCGTCCGCGTCCGCCGTTCCCCGCGGTCAGCGGCCTGTTCGGCTACCCGACCATCATCAACAACGTCGAAACGCTCGCCAACGTGGCCGCGATCGTCGATAAGGGCGCGAGCTGGTTCAACGCGATCGGCACCGAAGGCAGCAAGGGGACGAAAGTCTTCGCCCTTTCCGGCAAGGTCAACCGCACCGGCCTGGTCGAAGTCGCCATGGGAACCACCATCCGCGACGTCATCTTCTCGATCGGCGGCGGCATTGCCAACGGCAAGAAATACAAGGCGGTTCAGATCGGCGGTCCTTCGGGCGGCTGCATTCCCGAATCGCACATCGATATCGAAATCGACTACGAATCGCTCAAGACGGTCGGCGCCATCATGGGGTCCGGCGGTCTGGTGGTGATGGACGAAGATAACTGCATGGTCGACGTCGCGAAGTTCTTCATGGACTTCATCCAGCGCGAGAGCTGCGGCAAATGCACCCCGTGCCGCGAAGGTACCCGCCGGATGCTCGAGATCCTGCACCGGATCACCCGCAGCGACCGGAACGAGACCGAGCAGGAAACGCTCGAACGGTTCCAGAGCATTATCCACATGGAAAAGCTCGGCAAGATCATCCAGGACACGAGTCTCTGTGCCCTCGGTCAGACGGCGCCGAACCCGGTTCTTTCGACGATCCGCTGGTTCCGCGACGAATACGAAGCGCACATCTTCGACCGCAAGTGTCCCGCGAAAGTTTGCGGTGAACTCCTGAAATTCGAAATTATCGCCGACAAGTGCAAGGGCTGCACCCTTTGCGCGAAAAACTGCCCCGTCGGCGCGATTTCCGGCACAGTCAAACAGCCGCACGTCATCGATGCCGAAAAGTGCATCTCCTGCGGTCTGTGCCTGAGCAACTGCAAGTTCAACGCCATCGCCAAACTGTAATACAGAAACAACTTTCGCAAGATAAGGAATAAACACCATGATTAACATTGAAGTCAACGGTAAAACGATCGAAGCCGAAGCCGGCGAAATGCTGCTGACGGCTCTGAATCGCGCGGGGATCGAAGTTCCGACCCTCTGTAATATGGAAGGTCTTCCGGCGACCGGCGCCTGCCGTATGTGCGTCTGCGAAGTCGAAGGCCAGCGCGCGCTGGTTCCCGCCTGCGCGTTCCCGATTGCCGACGGCATGAAGGTCAAAACCCACTCGCCGCGCGTCATCGAAGCGCGCCGCACCATTCTTGAACTCCTCCTGGCGAACCATCCGACCGACTGCTTCTACTGCGAACGGAACGGCAGCTGCAAACTGCAGTCCCTTTCGGTCGAGCTGGGTGTGCGCAGCCACCGCTACACCGGCGAAAAGGACAACCGTCCGATCGACGAATCGGGTCCGGCGATTGTGCGCGACTCGAGCAAATGCATCCTTTGCGGCCGCTGCGTGCGCGTCTGCGAAAACATTCAGTCGGTCTCCTGCCTCGACTACATCCGCCGCGGCTCGAAAGCGTTCATCGGCAACGCGTTCAACGAAGGAATGAACATCGCCAGCTGCATCAACTGCGGCCAGTGCGTGGCCGCGTGCCCGACCGGCGCGCTCACCGCCAAGAACGATGTTCAGAAGGTCATTGCCGCCCTGAACGACCCGGACCTGCACGTTGTGGTACAGCACGCGCCCGCCGTTTCGGTTTCGCTCGGCGAAGAGTTCAACCTGCCTCTCGGCACCGACGTGATGGGCATGCTCCACGCCGCACTGCGGAAAGTCGGGTTCGACGCCGTGTTCGACACCTCGTTCAGCGCCGACCTGACCATTATGGAAGAGGCGACCGAACTGGTGAACCGCGTCACCAACGGCGGCGTTCTGCCGATGTTCACCAGCTGCTCGCCCGGCTGGATCAAGTTCGCCGAAACCTTCTATCCCGAAATGCTTCCGCACCTTTCGACCTGCAAATCCCCGCAGGGAATGCTCGGCGCGGTCATCAAATCGTGCTACGCCGAAAAGGTCGGCATCGACCCGAAGAAGATCTACTCGGTCTCGATCATGCCCTGCACCGCCAAGAAGTTCGAAGCGGCGCGTCCCGAACTCGGCCGCGACGGCTATCAGGACGTCGACGCCGTGCTGACCACCCGCGAAGCCGCGCAGCTGTTTAAGATGTACGGCATCGACCTCGGCAAACTCGAACCCGAGACGGCCGATTCCCCGTTCGGCGAACGGAGTACCGCCGGGAAACTCTTCGGCGCCAGCGGCGGCGTCATGGAAGCGGCCGTGCGTACCGCTTACAAACTGATCTCCGGCGAAGACCTCAAAGAGCTCAAAATCGAAGCGCTCCGCGGTCTCGAAGGGTGGGGGAAAGAAGCCCATCTCGACATCAACGGCCTGAAAGTCGGCGTGGCGGTTGTCAACTCGCTGGCGAACGCGCGCAAGATCATCGAAATGGTCAAAGCTGGCGAACTGAAAGACATCCAGTTCATCGAAGTGATGACCTGCCCCGGCGGGTGCATCAACGGCGGCGGCCAGCCGTACGGCGCGACCACCGAACGCGTTACCGCCCGTATGCAGAAGCTCTACAGTCTGGACGCGACCGAATCGCTCCGTCTCTGTCACGAGAACAAAGAGCTCAAACGGCTTTACGACGAATACCTCGGCAAACCGAACGGCGAGAAGGCGCACCACCTGCTCCACACGCACTACGTCGAACGGAAGCCGCTCACCTGAGTTTAACGCGAAGTCCGGACCGGGCGTCCGCAAACCGCCCGGGCCGGCCTCTCGAGCAGTTTTCGAACACCAACCATTACCAACGAAAGAAATAAAGGTTCATCATAATGAAAAATATCAAGATTCTTCTGGTGGACGGCGATCCGGTCTATACGAGCGAAGTGAGCGAACAGCTGAAAGCCGACGGCAGCACGGTTGACATCGTTGAAAACCGCGCCGAAGCCGAAAAAGCGCTTGCCGCCGCCAAGTACGACCTTGTCATCACCGACCTGGTTATGGAAAAGGCCGACAGCGGTTTTTCGCTGGCGTTCCATATCAAGAAAGACGCGCCCGAAACGAAGGTGATCATTGCCACCGACGTGAACAGCCGTCACGGCGTCAAGTTCTCGGTCGACACCGAAGCCGAACGCGCCTGGATCAAGGCCGACGCGTTCCTCGACAAGCCGTACCGTTACGAACAGCTTGCCACGGTCATCGAACGGCTGTAAACAGTCCGTTTCCCCAGGAAACACACGAAGCCCGAACCGCCAACCCGGTCCGGGCTTTCTTTTTACACAAGCGGGCGCCCCGGGCGCTTTTAATCCGGCCCCCGGCTCCGCGGCCGCACCAGTTTCCCCTGGCCCCGCGGAAACAGCAGCGCCTTCCCGCCTACCCCCGCCCCGCCGGCCGGGGGAGCGACCAGGCGAACGCCGAGTTCGCCAGCGCCATGAGCGCCGAGAAGGTGAAGAGCCAGCCGATTCCGAACGTCGCCCAGATAAACCCGCCCGCCAGCGCGATCAGGATCGAGATCAGGTGGTTAATCGAAATCCCGGTCGAAAGGGTGCTCGTCAGCTCATCGGGCCCGTCGGCGATTTCGCGCACGTAGATATTCGTCGCCAAAGACGCGGTACTGATCAGCCCGTCGATCAGATAATTCACACAGACGACCCAGACCGCAACATGCAGAGGAAAGATTGCGCCCGCGTACCCGTAGGCCAGCGCGACCCAGAAGAGGATGAGCGTATCCCAAATCATCACGGTCCGGTACCCGAACCGGTCGGTGATCCGGCCGACCGTCGGCGCGCCCATCATGTTCACGAGCGCGCTGGCCCCCATCAGAACCGCGACCTGCGGCGTGGTCAGGTGATAGACCTTAATCAGCACATAGGGGGCGAACGTCAGAAAGATCTGTTTCCGCGCGCCGTAGAAGAGCTCTAAAACGTAGAACTTGTTAAACTTCCGGTGAAAATAGAGGCGGGGCCGTTTCGTCGGGTAATTCGGCGCGTTTTTCGTATAGGTCGAAAGAATGCTCCCCGCCAGCAGGAGGGCGATCAGAACCCAGACCACCCTAAAGAGGGTCAGATGATCGTCAAGGCCGAAATACCGCGTTCCGGTCCAGAAGACGGCGGCGACCAGCAGACTGCCGAGAATCGTGCCGGCGTTCATTACGCAGGTCATCAGGCCGAGAGACGAACCTTCCCGGCCCGGGCGCGCCACCTGCATTGCCAGCGCCTGCCGCGCCGGCATCACCAGATGTTCCCCGGTGCTGAAAAGCATGACCAGCACCGTAAGGCCCGCCTTATTCGAGGGGGCAAGGAGCAGAAGCGCCGCCAGAAGCGAGACGGCGGTCCCGAGCCGCAGAACGCGCCAGTTGCTCATCCGGTGCAAAAGCGCCAGAAGGAAGACGAGCGCGAACCCGGGGAGTTCCCGAAAGAACTCGACCACACCCCGCTGAAAGATGGTGATTCCGTGAATGTCGGAAAGGTAATTGTTCAGCGCCGCGGCAAAACAGCCGACCCCGACGCCCCAGACCGCGATACTGGTAAAGAAAGCGCCCGCGCCCGACGAAGGATTCTGCTGTTCGGCTGGTTTCACGATGGTTCTTTCCAAGGCGGTATTTTCATTCGGATCAACAAAACAAACCCGCCCGCATTATGAACGAAATCGGGGAAGTGTCAATGAACCGAGGCTGCGGTGTGCGGCTCGCCGGATACAGACTTGCCGGACAGAAAAGCGCGGGCAGCTTGCGAAAAAACGGTTCCGCGCCGGGCAACAGTCTTTCCTTTTAAAGATTCTTCCCGCTCGATCCGGTCCGTTTTCCCCAAAATCGCACTTTCTTTTTTGCGGAAAATCCCCAAAATCGCGTTTTGTCAACAGCTTATCAGCGTTCCGGCGGGCAAGGAACCCCCCGACTTTAGTCGGGGGAGGTCTCCGCCCGCCCTCGGCAAGCAGAAACACTCATTCATCTCGCCCCCGTCTTTAGACGGGGGACTTCGGCCCGGTTCAACCGGAAAACCTCAATACAGGCTTTCCGAACACCCAGCCACCCGCGGGAACAGCGAAGCGCTTTCCCGCACCGGCGAACCGGAATCACCGCGCGCTGTTCAGAAAGAGGCTTGCCAGAAAGAGGGGGACTATTGCCCGGCGAAAGAAGGGTTCCGCGTCGAGCCGGTTCCCTTCCCCGCGTTCGGCTTTCCGGAACACCGCGCCCAATTTCAGGAGCGCGTCCCGGCCGAACACCAACAGCCCCGGCGCGTCTTTATCGAGCCAGAAGGGGGAATAGGAGGGGAAATCGGCGTAATTCCCGCGCAGCGAGGTCACGATGTACTCCTGGCCGCTGACCTCATACTGCTGATCGTAAAGGATCGCCCGGGTCGAAAGAAGCGCTTCGCGGCGCGCCGATTTGAGCGGTTCGGCGAGAAGATAGAGGACCGGTTCGGGAAAATCGTGGTATTCGAGATGCCAGACGGTTCCCATTCCGGTCACGAAAAGGGTATGTTCCGCGTAATGTTCGGCCGGCAGCCCGGCGGGTTTCGGTCCGGAAGAGAACGCCGCCGCAAACGCCGCCGCCGCGGCCTGTTCGGCATCGGCGGGGTTATCGGAGGAACCGCCCCCCTGCGGGGCGTACGCATCGGCGAAAACTTTTTCGATATGCGCCGCCAATTCGGCATATTCCGGTCTGGCGCCGGTCGCGATCTTAAAAACCACCGGCGCCGCCTGTCCCTCGACCGGCTGCGAAAACTCCTGATAGAGGTACAGATCGTCATAAAAAACGCGGATCGGGTTCGGGGACATCGGGCGCCTTCGGGTTAGCGGGTTAACGGTGAAATCTTCCTCATTCTATCCGCTTCCAAACGGTTTGCCAAGAAGCGGAAGCCCCGGCCCTAAAAATCACCGTCGTCATATTCATCGTCGTACTCATCGTCGTACTCGTAGTCGTCTTCATCATCCTCGTCTTCGCCGGATTCGCGGTTGCGGAGAATGTCGGCAACTTTGAGGACGATCGTCAGTACGACAATCGCGGCGAGAAACACATAGGCGGGCTTTCTGGCCCAGAAGAAGTTGATCAGGAAAAAGAAGAAGGGAACCAGGCAGGCGGCCGGAGTTTCGAGCCTTTCCAGGAAAGAAATGTAACGCCGCAGCGCTTCGGCGAAAAAGAATCCCGCCAGAAGCGCCAGCGCCATCGAAATACAAAAGGAAACCATCGCTTGACTCCTCCGGCGCGGCAACGCGGGAACAGCGAAGCGCTTTCCCGCGCGCTCAACCCCAAGCTCCGCCGCTCAACAGCCGATCAGCGTGGTGCGCGAAAGGGAGCCCCCACTCTTTAAGTGGGGGGGGACCCTCGCGCTTACGGCAAGCTGAAACACACCCTCACCAAACCCCCACTCTTCAAGTGGGGGTATTCGGTCCGATACAACCGGAAACTCTCAATACGGCCCGCGCGCTCACCCCCAGGCTCCCCCGCTACTCCTCTCCGAAAACCTCGGCGGCCCAGGGGCGGTTGCTGTAGAACTCTTTGAGCCCTTCCCGGATTTGGGCGGCGCGGCCGGGATCGGTTTCATCCAGAGAGTCGGCAACCGAAAGCATTTGCGCGACATGCTCCCGTTCGAGATGTTCGCGCGATTCGCAATCCTTTTCGAGCCACTCGATCTGCTTGCGCGCCAGGCGAATGCACTGCGCCGGCCTCGAATAGGGGGAATTTTCCTCGTCGACCGACGAGAAGATCATCAGAAACGCGCGGAACTTCCGGAGCCCCTCAATCGGATCCCGCTGGGTCACGGAATACGCTTCGATATAGGCCGACTCGATCAGGGAAAGCGAAGCCGACCGGCGGAACACGGACCGTTCCGCCTGCCGCGTCAGGAGGGTTTCGAGCGTCGCGAATTCAAGGTCGGCGTTCAGTTTCCGCACCTCGTCGGCGCGCGGGTCGTTCGGGTAATACGAAAGGAAATCGTCGAAATCGCTGTGCAGCGACCGGAGTTCGGCAAAGTAGTCCGCATCGTCTTTCCCCGACACCGCCTCCAGCCGCGACTCGATCCGCGAATAGATCTTATCCGCCGAAGGGCGGCGCAGCATCAGTCCCAGCACCACCGCCGCCAGAATCAGAACGCAGAGAAACACCATCGTGCGCAGCGAAAGGTACGGTGCGCGTTCCTGCGACGAGTACGGGTTAAACTCCTCTTCGGGCACCGTGGTGAACTCGGGCAGCGGCGCGGCGGGCGCGGGCCGTTTCGCGGCGCTTTCGGCGCCCGGTTCCTCTTCGGTCCATTCGAGGGAAAGGCTTCCGGAAGCCGTCTCGGCGGGCTTTTCGCCCAGCACGCCGGTCGTAATCGTCCGGTCCGGATCGAGGTCGCCGCCGTCATCGCCGCCGGCCATCGTCTCATCCGCCGTTTCGGCCCCGGTCGCGCCCAGATGCACACGGCTCGATGTCACACGTTCGCCGCCGTCCGAAAATTCGGCGGTTTCGGCATCCTCTTTCGCCGAACCGGCGGTCGGAAAGAACCGCGCCAGCCCCCCCGGCGCGGCGTGCGCTTCGAGAATCGACTCGAGCCGGCGCTGCACAATCTGCGCGTTCGGCGGCCGGCCGTTCGGGTCGAGGCTCAGCATCTCCAGCAGCAGGGTGTCAAGGTCGCGCGGCAGATCGGGCCGGCGGAGGCGCGCCGATTCGGGCGGCCCTTCCCGAAACCGCTTCAAAAGTTCGGGAAGCGTCTTTTTCTCGAGCGGGAACGGAGGCGACTCGGTCAGAATCGCGTAAAGGAGCGCGCCGAGCGAAAAGAGGTCCGACTTCGGCGTGATCGGGCCCGACGACGCCTGTTCGGGCGACATGTAATCGAGCGTGCCGATCACAGTATCGGCGGCTGTATAGCGATGGTCGCCGAACAGGTGCGCGATTCCGTAATCCGAAACTTTGATCTGGCCGGAAGTCGAAAGGAGAATGTTCGCCGGCTTAATGTCGCGGTGAATGATGCCGCGGTCGTGCGCGTGCCGAAGCGCCTGCGCGATATGCACGCCGATATGAACCGACTCTTCCCACGTGAACCGCCGGTGCCGGCGGAGTTCCGCTTCGAGCGACGAGCCGTCGACATACTCCATCGCGAAATAGAGGTAGCCCTCGGCTTCGCCGAACCCGATCAGGCGCACAATGTTCTCGTGCCGCAGGCGGCGGAGCGTTTCGATTTCGGTCTCGAACCGGCCCCGGCGAACCGGGTCGCCGTCGGCCTGCGAAAGGAGCACCTTAAGGGCGACCGGGTGCGGAACCCCTTCATGCTCGGCAAGATAGACCGCGCCCATTCCTCCTTTGCCGAGGAGCTTCTTCAGTCGAAAAGGGCCAAGCTGTTCAGGAATGGGCATCGGCGTGAAAAACTATTTCGGCGGAGTGAACTTGATATTCTCAACAAGTTTGACAATCTGATTCTCGCCGTTGACATACCCCGAAACCGCGGTAATCGCGTCGATCAGATGGCCGTAATGCAGGTCGCCGTCGGCGGTGAACTCGGCCTCGGTTTTCGACGGGTCGCCGCCCCCCGCCGAAAGGTAATCGAACACCTCGCTGCGGAGCCGGTGCATATCGGTGCCGAGCGGAATCGAGCCGAACATGATGCCGGTCAGGTCGCCCGCCTCGTTCCCCCGCGGGTGATCTCGAGCGGAACCGTTTCGTCCATCGTTTCGGACGAAGGGGGCGCGTTAACCGGCATCTTGATATTGAAATCCCCTTCCACGGCAGGGATCCGGAACGTGATAATGAAGAACGCCAGCAGATTGAACACGATGTCGATCATCGGGGTCATCGACAGTTTCGGCACTTCGGAAGAAACTTTCACATCGCGAAGACTCATAGCGGCTGAAACCCTCCTTCATCTTCGGGCGAACCGGTAAACCCGCCGCCGCCGTGTTTGGCGCGGAGCGTATAGGTGATAATGCCGACCGACTGGCACGCCTGAATCACGCGCTGCACAAACCCGACCGAAGCGTCGGCGTCGGCGCGGATGATCAGGGTGATGTCTTCGGGCCGGATTTCGCTCATCGTCTTTTTCAGGGTCAGCTCTTCGTTGAGCACCTCGACCAGCGGCCGCGATCCGGGCAGAACCGACGCCGGATCGAGCCAGCAGCGGGCCGACCCGAGATAGATGTTCTCGTCGGCGTCGACCTGAACCGTCATCGGGTCGCTCGGCGGCGTTTCGGGCGGCTGCGCCAGTTCGCTGTCGGGCAGATGCACCGCCTCGTTGCTTTCGGCCTGCGAGAAGTTGATGACCATGATGAAGAACGTCATCAGCAGAAAGACGATGTCGATCATCGGGGTCATGTTCGGCTCGAAAGCCTCGTTTTTCGGGGAAGCAATACGCATGGCCGGTCTCTACTTCTTATGGGTCACCGAAGAAAAGCGGCCGATGTAGTTGTCGCTGATAATCCCGATTTCGAGGATGAACCGCGCCAGCCGGTTTTTGATGATGTCGTAGATGGCCAGCGACGGCAGCGCGATCGTCAGCCCGATCATCGTGGTAAACAGCGCGGTGGCGATCCCTTCGGCGAGCTTCTGCGGCGAAGGGGTCGCGCCGCCGGCGGCGATCACCTGGAACGAGGCGATCATCCCGACGACCGTGCCGAACAGCCCGACCATCGGCGCCAGGTTGCCGACCAGCGCCAGGTAGCCGATCTGATGTTCGAGTTTCATCGTCTCTTCCTGCCCGACATCCTGCATCGTCTGCACAGCCTTTTCGTAGCCGCTGGGCACCTTCGAAAGGCCGGCGGCCAGCACGCGGCCCAGCAGGGAATCGTTCTCTTTCGCGACCTGATACGCATCCTGGAACTTCTGGTTGTCCATCAGTTCGCCGAACTCAAGCACGAGCGATTCCGGAACCAGGTTCACACGCCGGATCGCCATCATGTTCATGACGATCAGCGCCACATCGACCAGCGAAAGGATGACGAAGACCGGGCCGAAAACCCAGCCGAGCGCGCGGAACATCCAGACGAGGTAATTCTCCTTTTTCTGCGTCTGGCCCTCGCCGGCGGCGCCGCTGTCGGCCGCCGCGTTTGCGGCGCCCGGATTCTCTTCGGCCGACGCCTGGGGCCCGCCCAGGAACGAGGTGTCGTCCTCGCTGCTGTCAAAGTCGATATCCTGCGCCGCCAGCGCGAGCGGAAACGCCAGGAAGAAAAAAAGAAACGCTAAGCGCAAATACCTGTTCATGAAAGTGTTCCTTCGTCAAGGGGAAATATAAAACGGCTTTTCTTTCTTGTGTTTAAAGGGGGAACCGGTCCGCCGCGGCGCTAGTTGCTGAGCTTATAGCGGTCGCGCAGAATCGAAAGCGCTTCGGCGGCGCGGTCTTCGCGAAGCTGCTGTTTCCAAAGTTTCGCCAGATGCCGGAGCGCGGCGATATGTTCGGCACTCGCGGTCGAATAGAGCAGATCGACGTGCAGATACGCCGTGATCGCCCCTTTCGGATCGCCGGCGCGTTCGGCGGCGTCGCCCATCGCGTTGTAGAGCGAAGCCTGCAGCTCGACATCGTCGGGATTCGACTTGTCGATCACCTCCTGAAAGAGGGCTTTCGACTTTTCGTTATCTTTGCGGAACGACGCGATTTTCGCCAGTCCGATCCGCGCGTAATCCTTCTGCCGGGCGACCCCCGGCGCGTCTTCGGCGGCGAGCACGTCGTTATACGCCTTTTCGGCGTCGTCGGTGTTCCCCTCTTCGAGGAGCAGGTTCGCCAGCGCGATGCTCCCCTCGACCTTGGTCCCGGCCCACGGCGCGTTCTGCAGGTTCTGATAGAACGTCTTGGCGTTCGACGTGTCTTCCATGGCGACCAGAATCCGGCCCAGAAGGCGGTTCGCCTCGTAATAGTGCCAGCTGTTGGCGTTGTTCCGCACGAAATCGTTCAGGCGCGCGCCCGCCTTGCGGAGCGTCATTTCGGGATGCCCCGAAAGGGCGAGCAGGCCCGACGCCTGCGCACGGTAAAAGTCGAGTTCGGCTTTCACCGGTTCAGACGCGGACTCGGCTTCGGCTTTCGGAATATCGGCGAGTTTCTGCAGCGCGTCCTCGTACTGGGCGGCGTCGATCGCCGAACGGGCGGTCTGCAGGTTGATCGGCTCCCCGTCGAAATGGGTCTCGATAATCCGGTTCGTCTCGATTTTGACGTCGAGCCCGGCCTTGTCTTTCAGGGTCAGCTCGTCGCGCGTGATTTTGGCGATGGTGCCCGCCTCGGTCGAATCGGCTTCGCCGTTATACGGGTCGTCGGGATTCGAGACGATCACCGAATCGGCCAGCGCGGCCGTCGCGAAACACGCCAGCGCGAAACACGCCGCGTATTTCAGAAGGCCGGCGGGCCGAACGGAACAGAGTAAACGGAAAAATGTCATTGCGCGGGCACCTCTTCCTGCGGCTGCTGCTCGAGATCCGGAAACCCTTCGCCGGACGTGTCCCCGGCGGTTTCGCGGAACGAGCGGAGGTAAGATTCTAATTTCTTATAGGTCACCGGCCCCCCCAGATCGGGATGCAGCCGATGGAGTTTTAACAGTTCGGTTTCGCCGCTCTTCGCCTGTTTGGCGCGTTCGGCCGGATCGCCGAGCCCGGCGATCCACCGCAGGCGGCATTCCATTTTATTGAGAACGGCGTCGTAGAACTTCTCCTTGAACTGCGCCGATTTGTCGATGTTCCGCGAAAGGAGCGCGATCAGGCGGTTCCACCCCCAGACCAGGTTCTTGCCGTTCGATTTGGGAACCGCCCCCTGAATGGCGCGGGCGTAGAGCGCGTGACTCTTCTTCCCCCACTCCTGAAGGATCATGACCGCGCCGGTCTGCAGTTCGAGGTTCGTCTCGTTCGTTTCGAGGATCGGAATCAGCGTCTTCACCGCGTCGCCGTAACGGCCCAGTTCGCGGAGCGATTCGCTCATCCTGAGCGTGGTCGCCACTTTCGCGTTCGGCGACCCCGCCCATTCCGGCTCGGCGTTGATCCGCTTAAGAATCGTCTGATACGTCTTTCCCGCCTTCTTGAAATACTCGGCGGCGGCGGTCAGATCCTGGCTGTCGCCGGCGGCCTCTCCGGCGGGAGCGCCTTCACCGGCGGCACTTTCACCGCCCGCGGCCCCTTCGCCCGCGCCGGTTTCGGCGGCAAGCGGTTTCAGGCCGAGCCCGAAATTGAAGTAGGTGTCGGCCACCCAGCGGAGCGTCAGGTAGGTGTTCCCCTCTTTCCGCGCCGAGATCCGGTCGAGGAACCCTTCAAAGCCGCGCGTAATGCCGCGCAGCGCTTCGGTATTGCCGTTCTGCCGGAGCGTCTGGATCTGCTCCTGCAGCTGTTTGCCCAATTGCAGATAGACCAGCGTGAGCCGTTCCTCGCTGCCGACCCCCGTGTTCACGAAGAGTTCGAGGCAGTTCATCACCTTTTCGGCATGCTCGAAATCCTGGATGGCGACCAGCACGCGCAGCCCGAGCGTCAGTGCCGAAAGCTGGAACGGATCGCTCAGAGGCGAAGGGGGCAGAATCAGCCCCTGGGTCGCCGACTCGGATTTCCCGCTTTCCGCCTCGGCCGTTTCGGTTTCGGCCTCTTCGGCCCCAGCGTCCCCGCCCTCTTCCCCTTCGGCGGCTTCCGATTCGGCGGTCTCGTCCCCCGCCTCGCCGGCCTCCTCGCCGCCCGCCGCTTCATCGGCTTCGGCGGCGGCTTCCGCCTGTTCGGCCACACCGGCGAACCGGCGTTCGACCAGCGTGAGCGGGCCGATGTTCGGGTGCGAGAGCCACTGGTACGCCTCGTCGGCGCGGTCGAGCAGCAGGTCGATCTGCGCCAGCGAAAGGGCGGCGTTCACGGTCGGCAGATCGTCGCCGCGCCCGCCGTTGGTCTGTTCGAGTTTCTTGTTCAGCCCCGTCTCGAGCGAGGCGCGGGCGCTTTCGAGGAGATCCTGCAGCGTCTGGTCCGAAACCGAGCCGGGCTCCTCGTTCTTCTTATTGAGCAGTTCGATATACGAAGTCCAGAGCGACTGGCCGAACTGAATCGACGCGTCGGAATACGCGGGCGAGGTTTCGGGCACCGCGGCCAGATACTCTTTCGCTTTCGCGATATCGCCGGCGGTCACCGCGGTATCCATCTGCACGATCAGCGCTTCGCGCACGACCGGCAGCAGGCTGTCGCCCGAAAAGTTTTCGCCCCATTTCTGGACGACATACTCGGCGCGGCTCTGCACGTCCTGCTGAAGTTCGTCGAGCGCCTCGCCGCTTTCGCCGTTCTTCTTCGCTTCCCGAAACGCGCTTTTCGCCGCCAGAAGCGAGATTTCGGCGGCTTTCGGCGCAATGGCGCTTCCGCTGCGGCGATACAGAAGGAAATCGCCCAGAATTTCGGCGTCGAGCCACCGGCCGGTCATAAAGGCGAGCGTCGCCCACTGCAGGCGGAGCTTGTCGAGCTGGCCCGGCTCGGCGCTGTACCGCCCGGCGGTCTGGAACGCGGCGCGCAGCGCGCGGTCGACCGCCTTGGCGGTTACGGCCTTCTGCGCATCGGCTTTCGCCGTGGCGTCGGCGGTCAGCGCGTTCGCCGCGGCGGTATTCGATTCGGTAAAGTTCGTCCACGCGCGGTTCAGCCGTTCGACCGCCTCTTCGAACGAGGCGGGTTCCTCTTCACTGGCCGGATCGCCCCGCCCCTTAAAGATGGGGTTCGCCAGAAGCTTTTCGGCCTCGCCGCTGAACGGGCTCTTCTGCCGGTAGACGAAATCGAACCATTCATACGCCTGCTTATCGGGCTTTTTCATCAGGTTGAGCGCGTCGCGTTTCCGGTCGGTAAAGACGGTTTTCGCGGCCTCGGCGTATTTCTCTTTGCTGTTATTCTTGATCTCGTCGAGTTTCAGCACCGCCCGGCCCGCCAGAAGATGGATCTGGAGCCCTTCGGCGGTCACGTAGAAGACGGGGGGCAGCTCGTTGGCGTATTTCCACTGATAGAACGCGTCGAGCAGGCGGAACAGGTCGGCGGGATCACCCTTATCGATCACCGTCTGCCCGTAGAGCAGAATCGACTCGGTTTTAATGGCGTAAAGCGCCTTGTTCATCGGCAGGGCGAGCAGCTCGTCGAGATACTCCGACGCGCTTTTGGTATCGCCGAGCGCCAGTGCGGCTTTCGCTTCCAAAAGCCGGGCCTTAAACCCGCCCGGATATTTGCTGTATTTCTCGTAAAGCGCCTCGAACGACTGCCGCGCCTGTTCGAGCCCCTCTTTCCGTTCGGCGGAACCCTCGGGATAAGTCTGCGAGAGTTTCATCGTATACTCGGCTTCCTTGATCCGGAGCCCGAGAAATTCGGCGTACACGATTTGAGCTTCGGGGGAATGTTTCGTCGCGTCGCTCTGCTGCATCACCTGAGCGGCGTTTCTCGCCTGCGCCACCGCAGTCTGCGCGTATTGCAGAGCCATTGTGTAATCGTCGCGGACCGTCTTTTCGATCGTCTGGCGTTCGGTTTCGGAAAGCCCTTTCTGGAGACGGTCCTGTTCGCTGTTCCCCTCTTCGGCATAGAGGTCGGCCAGCGCGCCGTTCGCCTGATACGCATGGGCGCCGGTACCGTTCTCCTGCAGGTGGCGGGTCAGCGACTCTTTCGCCTGGTCGGCATAGAGCTGGCGTTCGGCTTTGGTGACCGAGGTGCGCATCAGTTCCAGCGCGGTTTCGCCCAGGTACCGGTCGAGTTCCGGCTCGAGATCTTCGGGAATGGAAGGATTGCCGCGGAACGATTCGAGGTAGTTGACCGCCACATCGTAATAGCCGCGGTTCATCAGCGCTTCGTAGAAGAGTTCCCACTCTTCCCCCGCCGGGACAGGGAGCGCGCGGCAGACGCAAAAGAGCCCGGCGAGAAGGGCGCAACAGATCGGTAATCGGCGGAAAAAGGACATCGGGCCGGTTCGGTTAAATGTGAATTCGGTTCGGCCGCGCCCCGTCCATAACGAACCGCGCCCGAAATTTGAAACATATATAATAGTATACTATAATATTCCCAAAACAACAACGCGCCCCGGGCGCTTTTAAATTCGGCTCCCGGCTCCGCGGTGCGCCCTGGGCGCTTTTAATTCGGCTCCCGGCTCCGCGGTCGCACCAGCTCCCCCTTTAACCCCGCGGGAACAGGCGGGGCAGCCCCCGCGGGCGACTCCGGTTCCACTGGTTCGTCCCTTGCCGTTCGCTCCCGTTGGTCGCTCTACCAGCTCAGCGGGAACAGCAACGCGCTTTCCCGCGGCTCTACCGCTTGCGCGGCCAACCCCAAGCTCCGCCGCTCAACAGCCTTTCGGCTCGGTGCGGCGGAGGAACCCCCCGTTCTATAAACGGGGGAGGAGTCCCCGCCGCCCTCGCAAAGCTGAAACTCACCCTCACTAAACCCCCACTCTTCAAGTGGGGGTATTCGATCCGATAACCCCGGAAAGCTCCGCTGCGGACTTCCCGACCAACCCCAAGCTCCAACGCTCAACAGCCTTTCGGCTCGGTGCGGCGGAGGAACCCCCCGTTCTATAAACGGGGGA
>JAFRAC010000009.1 GCA_017405595.1 Thermoguttaceae bacterium
CCGAGCGCGAACGAAAGAACCGCGCCGGTTGTATAGCGGCCGAAACCGGGAAGCTTTTCCGCCTGCCGGCGTTCCGCCGGAAAAACGCCCCCGTACTTTTCGACGATCTGGCCGGCGGCGCGGTGTAAAAGATGGGCGCGCCTGTAGTACCCCAGCCCTTCCCAGCAGCGGAGCACTTCGGCGATATCGGCTTCGGCAAGCGCCCGGACGGTCGGGAACCGGCGCAGAAAAGGAGCGAAATATCCGGCAACGGTTTCGGTGGTTGTCTGCTGGAGCATGATTTCGCTGACCCAAACCGCGTACGGATCGTGCGTTCGCCGCCAGGGAAGGTCGCGCCCGTGCCGGGCGAACCAGGCGAGGATCTTCCGGCGCAGCGGGGGAAGTTCCCCGTCGGGAAAGAGGGGGCGGGAAGGGGATTCAGGCTTCGCGTTCACTCGGCATCTTTCCTCGGCGGCGCGCCGTGCAGCACCAGATCGGTCCGGGCCGAAAGCCGGTCGACAATATGTTTCGGAAGACGGCATTTGAAGAGGGCTTTGGCGGCGTTTTCGTCGTAACGACGCTCGATCATTTCCCCCTCGCGCGTGAGGTAGGCGTCGATTGCGCCGTCGGCGATCGGCGCCTCGACTTCGATGGTGAGAAATTCCCGGCTTAAAAGATCGTTAACCGCCCGTGTTAATTCGTCGATTCCGTTTCCGGCGCGGGCGCTGATCACGACCGCCATCGGGTACCGCTCTTTCAGGGCTTCCAGGCGTTCCGGCGGCGCCGAATCGGACTTGTTCAGAATCAGGATCGTGTCTTTTTCGTCGATCCCGAGACTTTCGAGCACTTTGACCGCGCTTTTAATCTGGTTGATGACATCGGGATTTCCCGCGTCGGCAACGTGCAGAAGCAGGTCGGCGCCGGTCGCCTCTTCGAGCGTGGCGCGGAAACTGGCGATGAGGTGGTGCGGCAGATCGCGGATAAAACCGACCGTGTCGCTCAGAAGGACCGGTCCCCAGCCGGGGAGGAACCAGCGGCGCGTGCGGGTGTCGAGCGTCGCGAAGAGGAGATCTTTGACGAAAACGTCGGAATCGGTCAGCCGGTTCAGAAGGGTCGATTTGCCGGCGTTCGTGTAGCCGACCAGACAGACTTTCCGCGAAAATTTCCGGCCGCTGACCTGACGCTGTTTGCGGGCGTGGATTTCGGCGAGTTCTTCTTTGAGCGCGGTAATCTTCTTTTGCGCGATCCGGCGGTCGACTTCGAGCTGCTTTTCGCCCGGACCGCGCAGGCCGACTCCGCCCCCCGCCTGACGTTCAAGGTGGGTCCACATCCGTTTCAGCCGCGGCATCGAATATTCAAGCTGCGCCAGTTCAACCGCCAGGCGCGCCTCGTGCGTCCGGGCGCGGGAAGCGAAAATGTCCAGGATCAGTTCGGTGCGGTCGATGACCTTGACCTTGAGCGTCTGTTCAAGGTTGCGCGTCTGGCCCGGCGCCAGGTCGCTGTCGAAAAGAACGACGTTCGCTTCGTTCGACTCGACAAGGAGCCGGAGCTCCTCGACCTTTCCCTTGCCGATACAGGTGGCGAAATCGGGGTGTTCGCGCCGCTGCGTCAGCCGTCCGACCGGTTCGACCCGCGCGGCTTCGGCAAGACCGACCAGTTCGTCGAGCGGATCTTCGCCAAGCTCGGCTTTTGGGGGATAGACCCCGACGAGAATCGCGCGTTCCCGGGCCAGGCTCTCGACACGGGTCATCTGGTCGGTATGCGTCGAGGCGTCGAAACGGTCGGTGGTCCAGTCAAGGGGGGTAAAAGGAGAGTTCTGGGAAGGTTCGTTCTTTTCGCTTTGAGGGGAACCGCTCTCGCTCCGGCGTTCTTTTTCGAGCCGGCCGTCTTTTTTTTCCCGGCGCGGCTGAGGCTGAGACGACGGGTTTCCTAAATCTTTTTTGTTCCGGTCACGGTTCCGTTCCCCCGGATTTTTCGGTTTCGCGTTATTCGGCATTCGATCCTTATCTGTCTTTTGCGCTTCAAATTTCCTGAGGCTGCTCCCCCGATTATACCCCATTTTGAGGCGGAGAACCAACGGTTCGGCGGAGCGCGGGAGCGTTTTTCTGAAAAAAACGAAAATTCTGATAATTCCGCTTGTAATGATTAACGCGGTTCCGACGGGTTTGACGATAGAGGGAAAAGGGAGACCTCTAAAATGACTATGAAAACTAAGTCGTTCCTTCGTTTTGCCGTCCTTCTTTCCTCGATGCTCGCCGCCGGCGGTTCGGCGTCGTGGGCGGGAGGGTTTCCGCACAGCGCGCTGAATTCCGGATTCACGGCAGCCGAGCCGGGATATGCCGCGGCGGGGGCTGCCGGCTATCAGCCGGTCACGATGACTTCGGCCGAAATGCCGAATTGCGGTTCGGCTCTCTCGAGTGCGCTGGCCAGTCCCGACATGCAGTACAGCGGCAGACCGATGGGAACCGCCATGGCATCGCCGGCGGAAACCGGTCAGAGCACGGCGGGAAAGGCGAAACAGGGCGGCGAGCCGCTCAACGACTATTTTGATTCGTTTGAAGTCGCTCCGCCGACCGGTATCGGGCGGGGGATGGTTTATGCCGGTGAATATTATCCAGGCGTTTCCTGCTTTCCGGCAACGGTGCAGAGCGGGCTTCTCCCCGCTGAAGCGAAGACGTTTGGGAAACTCTTTTTCGACGGCTGGGCAACCGGAAGCGTCTTCGATCACAACGAATGGCCTGTTACGAACGGGTTCGACGAGAATACCGAAGGGCGCAATTCCTCGGTTTCCCCCTATCAGCTGAGTCAGGTTTACGTGACGATGGGCCGGGAAGTCGAATATGCCGATCATCTTTCGATCGGCGGCCGTATCGACGCCCTTTACGGGACCGATTACCTGTTGGCCAGCTCGCTCGGTTTGGAGACCGAAAATGTGACGGCGCTCGGCGCGGCGGCCTCGAACGTCTATATTTCCGATCCCCACTGGAACAAAAATTCGCTGGGGGGCCACCGCGAATACGGCCTGGCGGTTCCGCAGGCGTATGTCGAAGCGTACGCGCCGATTCTGTCGGGGTTCATTGCCAAAGTCGGGCATTTCTACTCGCCGATGGGTTACGAGTCGATCTGTTCGCCGAATAACTTCTTCCACACCCATTCTTACACAAAGCTTTACGGCCAGCCGCAAACGGTGACCGGCGCGACCGGAAAACTCCGCCTGAACCCGGTCTTTTCGGTGATCGGCGGCGCGCATCAGGGGTGGAACGTCTTCGACGACAACAACGCCAGCTGGGACATGATCGGCGGTATCGCGCTGGAAGGGGCGCAGGGCGACTCGCTCACCTTTATCGTTTCGACCGGCGATGCGGTCATCGACAACTGGCGTCGGCCCTGTGAACACGAGTTTGACTCGATCGACGGGCGGCAGACAAGCTACAGTCTTGTCCTCGAAAAGCACCTTTGTCCCGAAGTCACCTGGGTGCTCGAGCATGATCTCGGAATCGCCGAAGAGGGCGCCTATTCGATCGACCCCCGCGGCCGCAAGATCCGCGAAGACGCCCGTTGGTATTCCGTGGTGAACTATCTCTATTTTGCGCTCGACCCGACTCTCGAATTGGGAGCCCGCGCCGAATGGTTCTGTGACAACGGCCGTTCGCGTCTTTTGGCCGGAGAACCGACCTTGATGCAGAAGGCAAACATCGGGTATCAGTGGACCGGCGAAAACGTGTTCGACATTTCACTCGGCCTGAACTGGCGTCCGACCCCGTTCCTGACGGTCCGGCCGGAAGTCCGCTGGGACTATTCGGATATCGAGCAGACCGACAGCTTGGGGAACACTCTTGCCAAAGGAATCTACGACAATTTCACCGATGACAACCGTCTGACCTTCGGCGGCGACGTGATTCTGCACTTCTAACCGTTTAGTATTCCGACTCTGACGGGAGGGCCGCAGGGAGCATTCAGCACCCGGCGGCCCTCCCGCTCTTTTTTAAGCTGAAAAACGGGGAAAGCCCGTTGCAAATCCCCGTAAATCCGTTAAATTGTACGTAGTTTGCCGAGTCGGCAGATGAAGGAGACCGAAGGTTTCACCGTCTATATTCGCGACATTCGCGCAGGAAGGAAACAGGGATGGGGACAAGAATTAAATTGAATCCGGCTGTTGTCGAAGCTCAGGACCGCCAGCGGAAACTTCAGATGAGTACCGCCGAGATCGGTCTTTCGGTCCGCACGACCAACTGTCTCGACGAGCAGGGGATCTCGACGGTCGAAGACTTGCTCAAATGCCGCCGCAGCGATCTTCTCGCGATACCGAATTTTGGGGAAAAGACGCTCGAAGAGGTCTTTAAGGCGCTCGAAAAGCTCGGATTCTATCGTACCGATAAGCCGAAGCCCCCCGCAGCCGAATAACCAGGAGCCGCCGTGCCCGAAGAAAACGAGCATTCCGCCATTTCAAAGATCCTCTCAAACATCTGGAAAATTCCGGATCAGCAGGAGGCAAAACTGATCTTTAAACGCTGGCGCGCCTCGGAACTCTATCTTCTCGGGCCGCTTGTCGTCCTCGGGATTCTTTTTTCGCTGATTCACCTTTTTACGTGGGGGCTTCCGACCTGGCGCGAAGCGCGCCGGTATGTGAGTGCGCGCTGTGTCGTCGTCAATCCCTACATTCACAACCTTATCGATCAGGACGGGCATATCGGTTACCGGCCGGAAGTCCTGATCCAGTTTCAGGACCGCGCGGGCAGGGATTTCCTCTGCAAGGCTTACGACCGCACGACCCTTTCCGAGAGCGAGGGATATACCTACACCCTTGCCGAAGCCTCGAAGGCGGTGAGGGATTATCTGCCCGGAGAGACGCTTTTCTGCCGGTATCTGCCGGAAGACCCGACCCAGGTCATTCTCAAGCGGGATTTTCAGATCTGGGGCTGGCTGTTCATGGCGATCACGGTTTCGGTCGCGGTGTTCGGTACCTCGGTTCTTGTTTGGCTGGCAAAGAAAAGAAGCGTTTCGGCCGAAGAGTTCGCCAAGCCGTTCCGCAGCCGGGAACGTTATCCCACGGTTCCGACTCCCCGCCAGATCAACGAAAGTCCCGGAACCGACCTGGCGTACCGTCTTTTGATGACCTTTTCGCCGATCGTTCCGAACCTGATCGGCCTGGGACTGGCCGCTCTTTGGAGCCTGATTGCGCTGGGAACATTCATCTTTGTTCTTTCGGTCTGCGAGAACCGGCTCGAAATGGTTTTTGCCATCCTTTTCTGCCTCATCTTCTGCGGGCTCGGAGCCGCCGTGTTCTGTCTCTTTTTGCGCCGGGTCGTACGCATTATGCGCACGGGCACGTCGATACTCGAAATCTCGAATCATCCGGTCTATCCGAACCGGACCTACCGCCTTTCACTTCGGCAGAACGGTTATCTGGCGGCCAGTTCCTATACGGTCGAGGCGGTCTGCGAAGAGATCGCCCGCTACCGGCAGGGAACCAACACGCTCACAAACCGGAAAGAAGTTCTCCGGATTCCCCTCTTTTCCCGCGCCGATTTCCGCATTCCTTCCGGCGAGACCTGCCGCGAAGAGTTCTTCATGAAGATTCCGCCCGGAGCGATGCACACGTTTCACACCCATTCGAACGATATCCGCTGGAAGATCTCGGTTCTGATCCGCACGGGCAAATCGGGCACCATCTGCCGGGAATGCCCGATTATCGTGATGCCCTATTCTCCCGACGCGGTCTGAAACGCCCGAAATGCCCCCGCGGAACCCGGTATCGGCGGGGCGTTTTCCATTCCGTCTTGTGTGATTGTCCGTGCTTTCCGGCAAAAGAGACCGGTTCGGCTACCTGAGCGCGTTTCCGGTAAAGTAGATGTAGATGGCCAGAATGCAGACAATCAGGCCGATGGAGGTGATCACATCCCACTTGTTCCACGCGGTGCGCTCTTCGGCCGAACGGCCTGACCACGTAAGCCGGTCCGTCTTTTCTTTCGGCGGCTTGGGTGTGACAAGACTGACTCCGATGATCGCTGCTGCCGAGGCGAGGAAAAGCCAGATGGCCATGAAAGTGAAGCTGGTCGACGTGAACCAGTGCAGCAGCGGATGGGCGGCGATCGCGTCGGCCGCCGGGCCGGAACCGCGGCTGAGAATCTCGCCGACCAGGCGCGAAACCCCCAAAAGAAAACCGACGGCCAAACCCGACATGCATCCGGCGGCATTGACCCGTTTACAGAAGATGCCGAGGAAAAAGACCGCGGCGATCGGCGGACCGATATATGACTGAACCGACTGCAGGTAGTCGTAAAGCGACCCCCTCATTAAGATGATCACGACCGGAATCCAAAGGATTCCCAAAAGGACGATGAACGCGGTGGCGGCGCGGCCGACCCAAACAAGATGTGTTTCACTCGCCTGCGGTACGAGCTTCTTGTAAATGTCGATGGTAAAGAGGGTCGAGCAGGAGTTGAAGACCGAGGCGAGCGAGCTCATCAGCGCGGCGAGCAGACCGCCGATGACGACCCCTTTCAGCCCGACCGGAAGGACGTGTTTCACCAAAAGGGGGAACGCCTGGTTTGCGCCCCCGTCGGTGAGAACGGGAAACAGCCGCGTATCCCCCTGTGAGGCGACGCCGTAGGCGATCATTCCGGGGACAATAAAGAGAAACACCGGGAACATCTTTAAATAGGCGCCGAAAATGGTGCCGCGCCGCGCCTGCGTCTGGTTTCGGGCGGTCAGGGTGCGCTGAACGATGTATTGGTCGGTACACCAGTACCAGAGTCCGATAATCGGCGCGCCGAAAAGGAGGCCGAACCAGGGGTAGGAAGGATGGCTGTTCGGTTTCCAGAGGTTGAAGAAGTCGAGCTTCTCCCTGGTGAGGAAGAGACGCCATCGGCGCGCCTTTTTCGGCGCGGAAGCGCCTTCCGCGGCGGCGGTTTGCCCGCGGGCCTCTTCGGCCGGCTGCAGATCGACCACGACCGATTCGGCGGGTTGGGTGGCGTCGAGCTGCAGAGCCGGTTCGGCGCCCGGCTCGATATCGATATCCAGAAACTCCTCGCCATCCTGCGCGATTTCGGGAAACTCTTCGGTTTCGGCTTGCGGCTCGATTTGGGTCAGGGTTCTTTGCGTCGATTGCGCGATTTCGACCTCGCTGGTCACCGCAACCATGCGGGGAGTTCCCTGACAGACGTCGCGGAGCCGCTGCCACCCTCCCACCTGATGCAGGCCGATCAAAAGAACACAGCCTGCGCCGACCAGAAGAACCACGGTCTGGATCGCTTCGGTATAGAGGACGGCGCGCATTCCCCCGGCGATGGTATAAAGGCCGGTGAGGATGACCATAAAGCAGGCGCCGAACCAGAAGTTGTCGAGACCTCCGATAATCGGGTTGGGAAAGAGCGCTTTGAAGACGATTCCGCCGGCGAAGAGGGTGACCGAAATCTTGGTGAGGATGTAAGAGAGAAGCGAGAAGACCGAAAGCGCCCAGCGCGCGGCGGCGCAGTAGCGGCGTTCCAGAAATTCGGGCATGGTAAAGACGCCGCTCGCCGTGTAAAGGGGAACCATGATCCAGCCGAGAACCAGAAGACACCAGGCGTGCAGCTCGTAATGCGCCATGGCCATACCGTCGCGCGCGCCGGTTCCCGCGAGACCGACCAGGTGTTCCGAACCGATGTTCGAGGCGAAGAGGGAAGCGCCGATGACGAACCAGCCGGCGTTTTTTCCCGCGAGGAAATAGTCTTTCGAAGACTTGTTCCGCTGCCGAACGACCCACCACGCGGTACCGAGCAGAATGGCAAAATAGACGGCCAGCGCCGTCCAGTCCCAAATACCTAATCCTTGGAGCATGAAAACCTCTCTTAGGGGATGAACCGGTTCCGAATGAACGGCTTCCGGCCTTTTTTGAACAGGATCAGAAGATAGTATAATCGGGAAAGAGGGGCCCGGCAAGAGAAGGGAGACGGAACCCGGAGGGGCGGGGGCGCGTCTTGCGCCGCGGGATAATTTTCATAGAATGTTTTTAGAGAGAGAGGATTCCGCTCTCCTGAAAAGAAGCCTGCCAGAGCGTTAAAGGATCTTTACGATGAAACTCGCCGACCTCGAAATCAAGACGTTCGTCAACTCCGACTTTGCCGAGAACCTTTATGTTCTCCGTGTGCGCGGCAGCCGCGACTGTGTGATTGTCGATCCGGGAATCGATCCGGAAAAGGGGATCGCCTATATTCGGAAAGAGGAGCTTCTGCCCCGTGCGGTACTGATTACCCATGGCCATTATGACCATATCGGCGGCCTGAACCGTGTGAAAGCCGAGTGGCCCGAGGCGGTTGTGATGATCGGCGAGGCCGAACGCCCGAAACTGACGGATCCGTCGGGAAACCTTTCCGTCCATTTCGGGATTCCGCTGCGCACGATCGATGCCGACCGCTCTCTGCGCGACGGCGAAACATTTACCGCCGCCGGAATCGAATTTACCCCGGTCTTCTCTCCCGGCCATTCGTCGGGGCATTTGGTCTATAAAATCGAGGCGGAGGACGGAGTTCTTGTTTTTGTGGGGGATGTCATCTTCGCCGGAAGTATCGGGCGGACCGATTTTCCGGACGGAAACACCGAAGCGCTTCTGAACTCCATTAAAACAAACCTGCTCACCCTGCCCGACAGCACCCTCCTTTTAACCGGACACGGTCCCTCGACGAAGGTCGGCCGCGAACGGGCCGTAAATCCGTGGCTCTAAACAGGTTCCCCGCACCAAAGAAAAAGCCGGAACGAGTGTTCCGGCTTTTTCTTTGGTGCGGGAGGCGTTTTCTGTTATTGGGAAATGGTCCGGGTCTCCCCCGCCGAGAGGGTAAAGTCGTCGTCGAAATGGAGAGCCGGAAGGGCTTTCGGCGCGGGGGCTTCCGACGTTTCGGCAGGGGCTTCCGGCGGGGCGGGCTCTTCCTCTTTCGCCGGTTCGCCGGCGGGCGCTTCGGTTTCGGCGGCGGGTTCGGAAGTCCCCTCGGCGGGTTCTTCTTCGGCAACCAGCGTCATCATGTCGAACCCGGCTTTGCGGATCTCTTCGAGACGGTCGAGGGCGGCCTGATCGAGCTCACGGTAAACCGCTTCGCTTCGGACGGTCGGATGATCGTCCCGCGCGACACGTTCGCCGAACCGCATTTCCGGGGGAACATCGTCGCCGGCGATCTGGGTGGTGTCGCTGAACGAGCTCTTTCGGATCGGACCGATCCCCAGCACCCAGCGGTCGCGGACCGACGAAGTCGAGTTCTTCTGACCCGACTGCCAGACAATCGCGCCGGTTTTGATGTTGTACGCCCACATCATCAGCTTGACTTTCGCCTGCTGATCGGTCCGTTTTATCAGCGCAATTTCAGGAACCGCGCTTGCGGCGCCCATCGTGAGAAAAGAGGGGATCGAGGTCTCTTTCGTGCCGTAGATCAGTTCGTAACGGTCGGTTCCGACCGTTCCCGTTGCGACTTCGAGGATGTAGTCGGCGTCTTCCTGCTTTTCCTGCAGAAGAACGCCGTTTGCCGCCAGTTGCTGCCGGAGAAGGGTGAGAAGGTATTCCTTGTCGGTCGCCGAAACGCCGTCGGTTTTCATGAAGACTTTTCGCCCCGAAAGGGGATAGAGGTTAAACTCATCGACAGCGTCTTCCATCGCCGAAGAGATCAGCAGCTGTTCGGTCGCGGTACGCGCGGTATCGGAAAATTTCGTGGTTCCGCACCCGCCGAGCCCCAAAAGGAGCAGCAGGAGCAGGACCGCATCGGCTTTGAATTTCATCGCTTCTTCTTTGAATTCATTTAAAAATTCGCCGAATCGTAGCGATTTTCCCCGGGCCTGTAAAGAGAGAAGTACCTTTTTTTAAGCTTTTTTGCGCGCGGCTTTTTTCCTGGGCGCGGGATGGATGATCGGGTATTTCAGGTGAAATTCGGGCAGATTCAAGCGGCGCAGAAGGGAATAGAGCATTTTGGAGTCGACGATCTTCAGCTCTTCGCAGACCGCGTTTTCCTGCCGGAAGAGATCGGTGATCGAGACCGAGTCGGCTGTCTTGAGTCTGGTTTTCAGGCGGTTGACCATTCCCTGGAACGCGGGAGCCTTTTCGGGGGCATCGTCGCGGTAAATGTAGCCTTCGCGGGTGGCAACCAGGTTGGTCAGAACGATGGTGTTCGAGATATGTTCGTCCTGCAGGCCGAGCGACCGGCCGTAATCGCGCATCTCCTGCCGGGTAATGGGGTGATCGCTGCTGCGGACGTAGTCTTCCAAAATTTTGGCGTTCGAGATCTTCTGGCGGTTCCCCTTAAAGCCGATATAGGGGGAACGCTGAAACGTAAAACGGGAACAGTTGCGCACTTTCAGGCTTGAAAAGAGAGCGTAGACGTTCGGTATCCCCTGCGCGATACATTCCTCGGCATGTTCGTTGAAGATGCGGTTCAGCCGTACCTGCGGGACGAGGCCCTCTTTTTCGATGGCGATGAGAACCTTTTCGATCTTGCCGAGGATCGGCAGGTCGGTTTTTATGTAGTTTTTGTGAATGTAGAGGGTTTCGGTCCGGATTCCCCCCCGATCCCAGAGGAAGACTTTATCGTAGCATTGCGGGGAGTTCGATGTGGTCGACTGGATCTGTTTGATCGAGAAGGACTGTTTCGGATACATCCTTTTTAGCTCGGAAAGGATCTGCTGTTTTGTCATGGGGCGCTTGGCAATTTTCAGGACAAGGAGAACCGCCCGGTTCAGCCCCTGAAAATGAGTTGAGCGGCGAACCGTCAGCCGCTCTTGAGCCGCGCGCAGATAGGGGTCATTCTTAAAGAGCCAGAGGAAAAGCTCGGTTGAGGCCTCGTTCATCTTTGAACGGCACCGTTTGCATTCGGGGAGAACCTCTTCGAGCCTGCTCCGGACCCGGTGGGCGAACTGATCGAGCGTGATCGATTCGTCCCGCTTTTCGAGATCTTCGACCATCTCCTTTACGGTCTCTTTGAATTCGGGACAGGTCCAGCAGATATGGTCGGTCAGGGAGACATATTCGTTATCGCCCCCGACAAAGATGAATTTCTCGGAAAGAAACTCGAAAAAATGACTGAGGAGATAGCGGATTTCGCGGTCGGACCAGTGAACGCGGGTCCGGAGCGAATGGGCGACTTCGTCGACCCGCGCAAATCCGCCGTTTTTCCGGAGAATGGAAACGATCAGCGCTTCGAGCGGCTTGAGACGCCCTTTGTACTGGGCGATATGCAGCCAGATTTTCCGCTCAATCTGACGGATCCTTTCGCGCGTGACACCGAACATTTTGCCGATTTCATCGAGGGTTTTGCCGCTGGCGTGCATGGTAATGATGTCGAGCTGGCGCTGGTCGTCGGTTCGCGCCTGGCGGAGCCCGCGCCGGAGCTGGGTAACCTCGGTAACCTGCTGGAGCAGCTTTGTGTAGAAGTTAACGGAAGAGGAATAGTCGAGTTCAAAAGGGGCGCTGTTTTCGTTGAGTTCCGGAAAGATTGTCATGGGGGTTAACCTTGGATAGATTGATCTGTGACCGCGAAAGAAGTTTTCCGGAAAGGAAAACTTTCAAAACAACAGCATTGCGACTTATTGGAGAGATCCAATATGATAAATCAATTCTATCCGATAAATAGCACTCTGTCAACAATTCCGCAGGTTTTATCAGAAACTTTTCCCGCGGAAAGGCACGGAGAATAAAAGGGGTGTTTCGGCATTCCCGCCGCAGAAGCGAAAAGGAAGGAGCGCTTTCGAGCCGCACTCAATTCGCGGAGCCGGCCGCCGGCGCTTCGGAATTGGAGGCTTCTTCTTCGGACCGCAGACCGGCGCGGCGTTTCCGCCAGAGGGAATAAAGCGAGGCCAGAATGATAACCGCGCCGATCATAGAGATAAAGTAGCGGCGGGTCAGCATCCAGATCAAATTCGGGTTGGGGTGTCCGTAGAACTTCGGGAAGAATTCGGCTTTGGGGCATTCCGCCTCGTCGCATTCAGTAATGGTTTCTTCGATTGTAAGACTGTACCCTTTCGAACGCTCGTCCGGAAGGCGGGTCTCCAGTATCTTGATTCCCTTGACCGAAAAAAAGGTGTTCGCTCCGTCGCTGTATTGGTAGCTCTGTTTGGTTCGTATCGGGCAGCCGTCGTCCAGATAGTCAATGGTAAATTCAGAC
Source organism: Thermoguttaceae bacterium (assembly GCA_017405595.1). Classification (GTDB taxonomy): domain Bacteria; phylum Planctomycetota; class Planctomycetia; order Pirellulales; family Thermoguttaceae; genus RUG695. The sequence goes on from JAFRAC010000009.1 coordinate 12,099, forward strand.
ATGGCCCAGTCCCTTGAGGGGAGGAGGGAGACGGTTCCGCTGATCGGATCGCCGCCGGAGGGGTCCGGATTATGGTTGATGAACTCAAAGCGGATGATTTCGGTGTCCCGGTCCGGGACGGACTCGATTCTGGTGATCTCGAAACCGGGGCGTTTGATATATTCCGCGAGGGAATGAGAACCGAGCATATAGGGGGAAAACTCCCGGACGCGGACGAGGGGGTAGCTGTTATTCCACTCGTTCCGGTTGAAAAAATCGAGGAGACTGCACTCGTACACCGTCCAGGGGTTGTCATCGCTTCTTGAAGCGAAGAAGGAATAAAACCGGTTTTTGATGCTGCGCGTCGAATAGACCTTGGCGTTTTCTTCGCGCGGGATCGATGTGTCTTTCAGAATGAAACAGTTCCCCTTGGAGTAAAAGTCCTGTTCGAACCTGGCATCTTTCCGCGAATGGATCCATTTCAGATGGAGTTTTTTCGGGAGTTTCCCCTTCTGGCGTATGGCGGGGCACCCTTCATTCATGAGGCGTGCGAGAAGCGCCGGATCGGGCGTGTCGGCGGCAAGAGGGCCGGTGCAAAAGAGCGCCGCAAAAAGGAACAACGCGGCAAAGATGGAGAAAGATTTCATTCTTTTTACCTCGGTTTTTTCGCTGAAGGAGACAGGCGAAAGACCGGCGGCAGAGCCGCCGGTCGAAGAGCGGGCCCCGTTCCGGGGAGTGGGGTGCGCCTAATCGGCGATGCCGGCAGCCGGCGCTTCGGAATCGGAGGCTTCTTCTTCGGACCGCAGACCGGCGCGGCGTTTCCGTCGGAGGGAATAAAGCGAGGCCAGAATGATAACCGCGCCGATCATAGAGATAAAGTAGCGGCGGGTCAGCATCCAGATCAAATTCGGGTTGGGGTGTCCGTAGAACTTCGGGAAGAATTCGGCTTTGGGGCATTCCGCTTCGTCGCATATCGAAATGGAATCTTCATAAGCAAGACTGGCTCCTTTGAACTGATTGTGCGGAAGAAAAATATCCCGTGCCTTGATTGCTTTGACCGAAAAAAAGGTGTTCGCCCCGTCGCTGTATTGGTAGCTCTTTTCCTGCCGGCACGGAACGTCATCGTCCAGATAGTCCACGGTGATCTCGGAAATGCCCCAGTTCCTTGCGGGGAGAAGGGAGACGGTTCCGCTTTTGATGACCGGGTCGCCGCCGAAGGGGTCCGGGTTACGGTTGACGAACTCAAAACGGATGACTTCGGTTTCCTGATCGGGAACCAGCTCGATTCTCGTGATCTCGAAACCGGGGCGTTTGATGTATTCCGCGAGGGAATGAGAACCGAGCATATAGGGGGAAAATTCCCGGACAAGGACGAGGGGGTAACTGAACTTCCACTCGTTCCGGCTGAAATAATTGAGGAGATAGCACTTGCCTACCGTCCAGGGCTTGTCATTGTCTCTTGAAACGCTGAAGGAATAAAACCTGTTTCTGATATAGTACGCCAAATTGGGATTGGAAGGCGGGGCATCCCCGCGGGGAAGGCTTTTGTCTTTCTGAATGCAACACATCCCCTTGACGTAAAATTCCTGTTCGAACTCGGCGTTCTTTCGCGAATGAATCCATTTCAGATGGAGTTTTTTCGGGAGTTTCCCCTTCTGGCGTATGGCGGGGCACCCTTCATTCATGAGGCGCGCGAGAAGCGCCGGATCGGGCGTGTCGGCGGCAAGAGGTCCGGTGCAAAAGAGCGCCGCAAAAAGGAACAACGCGGCAAAGATGGAGAAAGATTTCATTCTTTTTACCTCGGTTGTTTCGCTGAAGGAGACAGGCGAAAGACCGGCGGCAGAGCCGCCGGTCGAAGAGAGAGCCCCGTTTTGCCGGCATCCGCTGCTGCCGGCCGGCTTTTTAACGCCCGAGCAAGACCGGCGTGTTCGTTTTGGAAGGCTTTCCGCGCGGATGGGAAATTTCCACTTCGGGGGTCGGCTGACCGTAGTATGAGAGGGTAAACCGTTCGGCGGGAATCGGGGGAAGAGAAACGATATTGTACTCCGTAACCGTGTCTTCCAGAAGCTCTTTCCCGTCCAAAAAATTCCTTGTCCGGCGCTTGACCAGCTGGGGCGTTGCCAGCCCCTCGACCTCGGCATACTCGTTTTCGGTATGTATTGTGTGCTTTTCGAGCTGATCTTTGATATTGTAGGTCGTCATCATGACCAGGGATTCCTTGACGAGAAGATCGGGACGGAACGTAACACGGCCGCTGTCTGCCAGCCATCCGAGAAAGAAACGGTCCGAATCGGAATTACGGTGGTATGCGATTGTGATCTCTTTTTCCGAATTCTCCTCAATCGAGTCGACGGTCATGCACGGATGTCTGAAAATGTCGAACGGGGTAAACTCATTGATGATGTTAAACGGGCTGAACAGCGTGGAAAAAATTCCCCGCGGATCGTCTCGGACGTCGCGGCCGGCGTCGGCGATCCACTCGGCAAACCGGAACGGTTTTTCGAAGGGAATGAACTCATAGGTCTGCCATGATTCGTCGGAGGAATCTTCCTTGAGATCGAGACCGAAGTAATAGTCCGGATTGATCCCGAAAACTTCTTGAGAAGCTTTCTCTTCGGCCCATTTCTCACTGTCAGGGGCCTCGCCGGTTACGAAGATCCGTTCCACCACCGCACCGGTTCCATCGGTCGTCGTCGTGGTTAAGTAATGATGATTGCCGAAGTGCTTTTCGGTTGTTATCCGGCGCGGTCCCGTATTGGCCACGTAATTTTGGACCGCAGTTTCAAACTTTTCGAGAAATTCCTCAGGCGTGATTTTTGCCGGTTCGGCGGGAGGGTCCGCAGCCGCAGCGGTCAGGCAGATTAAGCCTGCGAAAACGGCGGTCAGAAAAGCGGGGAGGAAAGAGAGACAATACGGAAGGGAAGCGGTTCTTTTCATTGCGGTTTCTCCTTGGTTAAGAATTTCTCTTGTTGAGAATTTCTCTTGTTGAGAATTTCTCTTGTTGAGAATTTCTCTTGCTGAGAATTTCTCTTGCTGAGAATTTCTCTTGCTGAGAATTTCTCTTGCTGAGAATTTCTCTTGCTGAGAATTTCTCTTGCTGAGAATTTCTCTTGCTGAGAATTTCTCTTGCTGGTTTTCGGGAAAACCATAAAACAACCTGCGCAGTTCATTGTAACTCGGTAAACCGGATTTTGCAACAAGAATCTAACCGAAAGGAATCTTAAAACCGAAAACGAGGGATAAAAAACGGCGCTTTTCCGGGGCTTCCCCCGAAAGAGCGCCGTTTTCGGTTCTTTAAACCGGGTCAGTCGAGCCCGCTGGCTTCGTCTTCGTCGTCGAAGAACTCTTTTTCGGACTCGCGGGTGAAGTAACGGCGGAGAAATTCGTTGTCCGATTCCTCTTCGCGCTCCCCGTCCGTCTCTTCGGCGCTGCCGGCGGACTCCTCTTTTTCGTCGGAACGAACAAAATCGTTCCAGGTCGAGAATGTGTAGGAATCGGCCTTTTTCGGTTCCTCTTCCGGAGAGTCGTCTTCGACGCTGATCACCTGATCGGCCGGGACCGCATCGGATTCGAAATGGTCGTCGTCCCCTTCGAAATCGGAATCGGGTGAGACCGAAAGGCCGTCGGAATCCGGAATTTCGGGAGCATCGGCGCTGAAAGAGGGAGCCGAATCGGTGTAACCGCTTCCGGCGCTGATCGGCGCGTGTTCCCGGTCCAGAGGAGCGGCCGAAGTATATTCGCCGCCGGCATCTTCGTCTTCCCGGCTGTCGTATTCCTCCTCGTCCTCTTCTTCGCCGCCGTATTCCTCATCGTCGTCCGAATCGTCGTACTCTTCGGTTTCCGAATCGTACTCACCTTCCTCGTCGTCATCCTCTTCGAGGTCGGAATCTTCGGTTTCCGAGTCGTATTCCTCTTCCTCGTCGTCGTCCTCTTCGAGTTCGGAATCTTCGGTTTCCGAGTCGTATTCCTCTTCCTCGCCGTCGTCCTCTTCGAGTTCGGAATCTTCGGTTTCCGAGTCGTATTCCTCTTCCTCGCCGTCGTCCTCTTCGAGTTCGGAATCTTCGGTCTCCGAGTCGTACTCCTCTTCCTCGCCGTCGTCCTCTTCGAGATCGGAATCTTCGGTTTCCGAGTCGTACTCCTCTTCCTCGTCATCGTCCTCTTCGAGGTCGGAATCTTCGGTCTCCGAGTCGTACTCTTCGTTGTCGTCCGAATCGTTCCCGGCGCCGGCATCTTCTCCGATGTCGTCAGCCTCATCGTCGTCATCCCACTCGTCGTCGTTGTCATCGTCGGCGAACGATGCGACGGCCGAATTGGGAATTTCGGAATCCTCTTTCCGGTTATCCCAGATTCTGCGGGGGGACGTTCCCCTGGCGTTCTCCTCTTCGCCGGCAGCGGGGGAATCGCCGTCGGCGGAATCCGCAGCGGTTTGCTTCGGGCGGGCGACGGTCACCGAAACGGGCGAGACGACACGGGGCGCGCCGTATTCCTCGGCGGCGGGAATCGGTTTCGGCTCAAACTTCTCTTCCGGCTCGTCGGGCATTTGTCGCATCGACGGGGGGAGAATCACCCGGAACTGCTTGACCTTCATTGTTTTGTCGGGAAGGACAAAGACCGGCCGGTCGAGTTTGAGGAACGTCTTGCAGATATGCTGATGGCAGGTAAAGAGGAAAATCTGCCGGCCCGCTTCGGCAAACTCGGCAAGCACGTCGGCGGCGGCCGCCGCGCGGTGATTGTCGAAGTTGACCAAAACGTCGTCGAGAATCAGCGGCAGACTGACGCCGTGTTTCTCGAACGAGGTGGCCAGCGCCAGACGGATCGCGATAAAGAGCTGTTCGCGCGTTCCGCGGGAAAGGGAACCGATATCGAGCGTCTGCCCGTCTTCGGTATCGACGTAGAGCGTGTCTTCGCCCAGCGGGGTCCAGATTTTGATGTAAAGCCCGTCGGTGAGCCGCTTCAAGAGACGCGACGCCTCTTTGAGCGTTTCGGGCTGGCGTTCCTTTTCGTAGGCGCGGCGTATATCTTCCATCATCTTGCAGGCGACCGCGCGGCTCTGCCAGATGCGGGACATCTCGTCGATACGGCGCGAGACCGCCGCCGACTCGAACCGGTCGGCGACAAACCCGCGCTGCGCCGCCAGGTTGGCGAGCTGTTCGGCGAGCCGGCCGATCTGGAGCGTTTTCTCTTTCCTGTCGGCCGAAAGGCGTTCGATCCGTTCGGTGAGCGCCTCCATGAGGGCAGGCAGGTTCGGACGGACTTTTTCGTCGTCGAGGACTTCGGCAATTTCGGCTTCTTCGCAGTAACCGCCGATGACCCCCGCAATCTGGTCCTCGACCCCTTGAAGGCGTGCGAGGAGTTCCTGATGCGACCTGTAACGCGCGGCAAGCTCTTTGAGATGGTCAACCGATTTGGCGTCGAAAAGCGAGAGGTAATCGCTCAGATCGACGTTCATCCGGTGAATGCGCGCCAGGATTTTGTTCCGCTCTTTCCGGAACCCGCTGAGCTTTTTAAAGAGGTCGGCTCTCTCTTGGCGGACGAGCCGGACTTCGTCGAGCAGATCTTTCAGGTGGGAAATCTGGTTTGATGCCGAGGCGTGTTCGAGAGGTTCGGCGCCCGTTTCGCCCATAAGGAGCTCGAGCCGGTCGGTAATGCTCTTTTTCTCCTGCTGATGGAGGTCGAGCAGTCCGCGCTTTTCGGCGATTTTCCGCCGGAGCGAATCGGCGAAATCGACCCGCTGCAGCAGTCCTTTGAGATGGGAGGGTTTCAGGGTCGGCGAAAGACCGGCGGTCTTGAGCCACGCCATCCAGCGGTGATGGGCGGCCGAAACCGACTTATGGGCGGCAGCCAGCCGCTTTTCGAGAATCTCCTGCCGGTGAACCGCGTTTTTATAGCGGGCGCTGAGGGGGAGAAGACGCTCGAACGCGGCCAGGTCGGCTTCGGCTTTCATGAGCCGGTTCTCGACCGTCTGGCCCGGCGCGGGGTACTTCTGGTCGATGGCGGCGGCCTCGGCCTTGACCTGATCGGCGCGTTTCATGACCAGCGCCAGCTGGCGCTGGTTCTCTTCCAGTTTGGCGTAGTTGCGCCGTTCGATCGTCGTCTTATAGAAGAGGATCGCGACCGCGATGATGATGCCGAGAATGCCGATCGACGGATCGAAGGGGCCTTTCCCGAGGAAAGCAAAGATAGCCAGAAGCCCCCCGAGCGCGACGCCGATCCCGATGGCGATGGTGATCGGGTAGGGGAGAGACTGGTTCGCGACCAAAAAGCCGTTCTGGCGGGTCAGTTCCCGCTTGATCTTATCGAGGTCGCCGAGCCGTTTGCCGATTTCAAGACGGCGGCGGAGCTGACCGACCAGTTCGCCGGTCGAAGAGACAGCTTCGTCGATCGACTTCTGGCCGCGCGCCGAGAGTTCCTGCTCGAGTTCGGCGGCCAGGCTCTTGACCAGCTGGGCGGTTTCGCTGTTCTGATTCCGCGTTTTTGTGTATCGTCTGCGGGCGGCAAAGACCGCGCGCGCCGGCTGGCGGAAATCTTCGATTTCGCGCGCTTCGGGCAAAGGCGCGGCGATGCCGGCCGAATCGGCCGGCGGCAGTTCGGCGGCCGGAAGCCCTGTCGCCGGGTCGGTAATCGACTGCAGAAGCGCCGGGGTGAGGAGCGTCTTGCCGCTGCGGGCGCTGCGCAGACGCTGTTCTTCCAGTTCGAGCTCTTTTTGAACGGCGGCGATTTCGTTTCGTACCCCGGCGGCCTTCCTGTCGATGGCATCGAGATGGGGGATTTCGCCGACGAGCATGTCGATCAGCGGGGCGCTGCGCCAGATGTTTCTGTTATACGGTGTGTTTTTGAGGGTTTTGCGCGTCTGCTTGAACTGCGCGCCGAGTTCCGAAAGAGAACGCCGCACATCGGCGATGGCGGCCTGTTTTGTTTCGGCTTCGGCAACCGCTTCGGGTTTGACTTCCAGAACGTTTCCGTATTCGCCAAGCTCGATTCGGAGCGAGGCGCGGTGGTCCCAATGCGGGGCGACGCGGGTCGAAATGTCGTAAATCCGCTGCTGGCGCGTGTGCATTGCGAGCTTGTCTTCGAGCTGGCGGACGGCTTCTTCGGCTTCGATCTGTTCGGAACGCAGTTCGGTATACTCGCGCAGGTTGCCGGAGGCAGAAAGGGACTGTTCGTTAAGCCGGTCGCGCTGGGCGAGAAGCGCGTCGAGGATGGCCGGTTTCCCCTTGATGTCGAAAATCTCGTTCCGCTCTTCGACGATCTGATGAAGAACCTGAATGAGCGAGACGCGGTCGACGCCGACACTCAGACGGTAGAGCATCTGCGCGGCATCGGTCTCGTTCAGGCTGCCGAGCCGCTGGAGTTCGTCCAGCCCGATCGCGAAGACGTTGTTGAAGGTCGATTCATCGACATTGTTGACGATCGACTGGATGAAATGGTCGCTCAGCCGCTGGCCGTCGTCCCCCGAAATGATGAGCGACTCGGCAATTCCGGTGCCCGGAATCGGGAAGAAACGTCCGCTCCACGCCGCCAGACCGCCGGTGACGATGAACCCGGCTTTCTGCTCGAGGCTGCTGGCGCCTAAAAGGGCCGAAGCGCTTTTGCGCACATACCGCCTTTCGAGACGATGAGTGCCGTATTCATCCTGAACGGTGAGCACGCCGCCGATCCAGCGCGTTTCGTCGGACGATTCCTTTTTGCGGGCCTGCGGCTCTTCGGTGTCGATTTCGGTCGGGGAAAGACGGTTCTCGGCGAAGGGGGACTCGACGCGGGGGTAAAGCGCCATCTGAATGTAACGCGCCCGTTCGGGATTCGCACAGCCGTACAGGCCGCTGCGGATAAACTGCATGAGGGTTGTCTTGCCGGCTTCGTTCGGGCCGTAGAAGACGTTGATCCCGCGTCTGATTTTCGGAAGGTAAAGGTTTTCCCAAACGCCGAACCGCTCGATTTCCAGGGAAGTGATACGCATGGATTATTTCTCCTTCCTTTCGTTGTAATCGAGAGCACCGCGCTTTTCCTGTTCGATACGCGGGTCTTTCAGGATCGCGGGCGCCGACTGGCGGCGGATCTCTTCGGGCTGACCTGTGAGAAGCTCGGTTCCGAGAATCGCGGCCTCTTTCAGGGCTTCGCTGCGAAGGTAAGCGATCCGTTTGAGCCATTCCCCCGTACGCCGTTCTTTGAGGTCGTTGAATGTCTTGCGGTATCCTTCCTGTTCGTCGATCGAAAGGGAAAGGAGACGGATGATTTCGGGGATTTCGGGCCGGAAATGCTTGTCTTCGGGAAGTTCGTCGGGGAGCGTGTTGTCGGGCGTTTCCTGGGAAGCGCGCTCTTCGTTTTTCGCCTTGATCTTTTCGATCAGAAGGCGGTTTTCGAGATACTCTTTGACATCTTCGGGGAAGAAGTCGGAAAGCGCGATCGCCTGATCCGGATTTTCGCGGTAGAAGTGGGTGATCCGGAGAAAGTCGCCGAGGATCGTCTGCTGGTCGTAGAGGGACAGGTTGAGCGTATCGGGAATGACCGGCTCGATATCAACAGAGTAGATAATCGGCTCCTCTTTGCCGAAATCGCTCCGCAGGTCGCGCAGGAGACTCGGCACCAGGTTCCCGTAACGCAGTTCGGGAATCTGTTCGACCGGCAGTTCAATGCGCCAGCTGACAAACAGAAGCGTTCCTTCTTCCTGAGCTTTGCGGTGTCCGCGCAGGCGCAGGCGCATTTCGGCGAGCAGATCGTCTTCTTTGATCGAATCGGCATGCAGGACGATCCGCTCGTTAGCCCAGGCGATCGGTGTGGTACGGATCGGCCGGATGACGGTCCGGCCGAACTCGTTGACTTCGACCAGCGAGCAGCCGCAGTCGTCGCGGTCGGCGGCCGAACGGGCGAGCGTCGTGCCGGGATAGTGGATGACCGACGGCGTTTGCGAAAGGGTTTCGCGCAGAGGGCTTCCCCCCAGCGCCCAATACTGCATTCCGGTCGTTTTGAGTGTGTCGAGGGGCGGTTTTCCGTAAAAGACGCCGATCGAATAGAGCCCTTCCGGATCGGCCAGGTAACTGGCGGGATTGACGATGGTCTGACCCTTGCTCAGGCTGGTGCCGAGTATGCGCGCGTAAGGGATACCCTCTTTCCGGTAGATGATCTCTTCGATTTCGTCGACCGGGAACCGATGGACGTTGTCGGGAAGAGGGAAGACGCCCGGCCAGGACGGGCCGTCGTCGTCGGGCCCGCACGCCCAGAAAACGGGGATCCCTTCGAGACGGAGCTTTTCGAACTGTTCGAGAAGAAAGAGGGGGCCCCAGGCTCCGGTTTTCAGCGGGTCGAGAACTCCGCCGACCAGAAGGAGGAAGTCAACTTTTTCGGCGAGGGCCTCTTTAAAAAGATTTTCGGCGGCTTCCCTGGGCGCGTTTAAGACCTTCTCGCGCAGATGTTCGGGAAGGTGCGACAGCCCCGTTACCGGGACATCCAAACGCAAATCAGCCGCATGGATAAATCGAAAAGGATGGTTGGTCATACGATTCTGTTCCTCGAAAATGGCGCCCGCTCTGCCGCGGCGGCCCGAACCGGTTCGGAGGCCGGCGGCAAAAGGCGCGTTCGCGCTGATATTGGCTCCTTAAAACGGGGGGCAAACGCCGGAATCCGAAACGATTTGCCGTTTCGGCCGGACGTGCGCATTTTTCCCCGTCTGCTTAACCGGAATAATTATAATATAAAAGCGGTAAAAGAGGAAGATTAGGTTTTTTAAAACGGAATAAAAAGATTTGCCGGCAGACCTGTTCCCCCGGTTCAATGGGAAAAGGGGGGCAGAAAGCGGCCCCCATCTTATTTATGTCTTTTCGCGCTTCCGGCGGTCGATCGTGAGCTCTTCCCCCTCGGTTTTCGCGATGCAGACGGCGCAGCAGGTGTCGCCGTAAACGTTGACCACGGTCCGGAGCATATCCAGAAAACGGTCGACGATCAGCACGATTCCCAGCCCGTCGAGCGGCAGACCGACCGCGCCGAGGATGATGGTGATCATCACCAGGCTTGCCATCGGGATTCCCGCGGTTCCGATCGCCGAAAGGAGGGCTGTCAGCACAATGGTCGCCATCTGAACGAAATCCATTTCGATTCCGTGCGCCTGCGCCAGAAAGAGGACCACGACGCATTCGTAAAGGCTGGTTCCGTTCATATTGACCGTCGCGCCGAGAGGAACCACGAACGAGGCCGTTTCTTTCGAGACTCCTTCCTCTTCGAGGAGCTTGAGCGAGACGGGAATCGTGGCGTTCGAGGTCGCAGTCGAAAAACCGGTGATCAGCGTCAGAAACATTTTGCGCAGATGTTCAAACGGGCGGAGCCGGAACAGGAGGAGAATCACCGACATTGTCACGAACATGTGCAGCCCGAGTCCCGAAATGACCGTGACCAGATAGATTCCGAGCGACTCGGTCAGCTTGGCGAGCATATGGGGATCCCCCCCCATCTGGCCGATCTGGGCGGCGATCATCGCGAAGATTCCCAGCGGAGCCGTTTTAATTACGAGCTCGGTAATTTTCATCAGCAGTTCCGACACCGCTTCGAAGAAACGGACGAGCAGCTCGGCTTTTTCGCCCCGCATCCGCGAAAGAACCGCGCCGAGGAGTACCGCCATAAAGACGATCGCGAGCATCTCCTGCCGGGCGAACGCGCCGATGGGATTGTCGGGCACAATTTCGATCAGAATCTGCGAAACGCTGCGCGGACCGGCGCCGAGTACCGATTCGGGGAGCCGGGCGGCATTTCCCAGATCGACCCCCGCACCGGGACGGAGCGCCGAGACAAGGGCAATACCGGTCAGGATCGCCAAAAGTGTGGTTCCGCAGTAAAAGAGGAGCGCTTTCAGGCCGAGAACCCCGAGGTTTCCTTTCTTGCCCGCACCGGCGATCGACGAAGTGATCAGGAAAAAGACGAGGGGAATCGCGACCATCTTCAGAAGCCGCAGAAAGATATCCCCCATCCAGGCGACCCAATGAACGCGGCCGGGGAGAAAAATCCCGTAGAGAACGCCCGCGATAACCGCGACGATAATCTGCTGATAGAGGGGGAACCTCGGTTTGAAACGCTTCATTAAAATGCCCGGATTCTTTAATACCGTTCCCCAACCGCCGGGGAACCATCTCTGTTACTATAACAGATAATCGGTTGAGAAAACAGTAACGGCGTCTCTTTTTCGGCAGTCCCTTTGCCGGCCGCTATTGCGAAATCCGGCGGGGGCGGGCGGGTTTGAAGACGGTGATCCCGAGCGGGGGGACGAGAATCTCGATGGAAAACTCGCGGCCGTGCGCGCCGATCGGTTCGGCGTGTACCAGACCGTTTCCGGTTCGGCTGCCGCCGTAGTAGGGGGCGTCGCTGTTGAAGATCTCCTGGAACGGGACCTGTTCCGGGACGCCGAACCGGCGCCGGCGGGGGACCGGAGTCCAGTTGAGCGCGATCACGAGGTAGTCCGAAGGGTCTTCGGCGCGGCGGATGTATGAAAAGAGGGATTCGTCGGCGTTGTTGCAGTCGATCCATTCGAATCCGCGCCCGTCGAAATCGAGCTGGTGCAGCGCTTTCTCTTCGGTATAGAGGCGGTTCAGGTCGGCGATGCATTTTAACAGTCCGCCGTGAGTGTCTTCGTTAACCAAAAGGTCCCAGTCGAGACTCATGTTGAAGTTCCATTCGCGCCATTGGCCGAAATCGCTCCCCATGAAGAGGAGTTTCTTGCCCGGATGGGTCCACATGTAGCCGTAGAGAAGACGTGCGGCGGCGAATTTCTGCCAGAGGTCGCCCGGCGCCGAGCTGATGATGGTTCCTTTTCCGTGCACGATTTCGTCGTGGGAAATCGGCAGGACAAAATTTTCGCTGAACGCGTAGCAGAGGCTGAACGTCATCTGGTTGTGATGGTATTTGCGGTAGACCGGGTCTTTCTTGAAATACGAAAGGGTGTCGTTCATCCACCCCATGTTCCATTTCATCGAAAAGCCGAGTCCGCCGGCGTAGACGGGACGCGTTACGCCGCCCCACGCGGTCGATTCTTCGGCGATTGTCATCACGCCCTTGTACTGGCCGTGTGTCTGCTGGTTCATCTCTTTGAGGAATTCGATCGCCTCTAAGTTTTCGCGGCCGCCGTATTTGTTCGGGATCCATTCCCCCTCGTCCCGGCTGTAGTCGAGGTAGAGCATCGAGGCAACCGCGTCGACCCGGAGTCCGTCGATGTGGTACTGGTCGAGCCAGAAGAGGGCGTTCGAAATGAGGTAGTTCGAGACCTCGTTCCGTCCGTAATTAAAGATGAGGGTACCCCAATCCTTGTGTTCGCCGAGACGCGGGTCGGCGTGCTCGTAGAGGGCGGTTCCGTCGAACCGGCGCAGGCCGTGGTCGTCTTTCGGGAAATGGGCCGGTACCCAGTCGAGGATGACGCCGATTCCGTTCTGATGGCAGAGGTCGATCAGATACCGGAAATCGTCGGGGGTGCCGAACCGGCTCGTAACGGCGTAGTAGCCGATCACCTGGTATCCCCAGCTTGCCGAAAGGGGATGTTCGGCGATCGGAAGGAGTTCGATGTGCGTGTATCCGTTCTCTTTGACGTAGTTGACCAGCGGTTCGGCGATTTCGCGGCACGAAAGGAACCGTTCCGGATTCGAGGGGTCGCGCCGCCAGCTGCCGAGATGCACTTCGTAGATCGAAACCGGCGCGTGAAGCCAGAACAGGTCGTTGCCTGCACGCCGCTCGAGCCAGTCGGCGTCGTTCCATTGGTATTGTGACAGATCGGTGACGATCGACGCGGTTCGGGGGGGAACTTCCGCCCAGAAGCCGAACGGGTCGGCCTTTTCGACTGTGCCGGAAGAGGATTCGACCCGGTACTTGTAGAGTGTGCCCGGCCCGATTCCCGGAACGAAAGTTTCCCACAGGCCGGAGGGATAATGTTTGACCATCCGGTTCTTACTGCCGTCCCAGCCGTTGAAGTTGCCGACCACCGAAACGCTACCGGCGTTCGGCGCCCAGACCAGGAAATTGACCCCGTCGACACCGTCGACGGTGCGCGGGTGCGCTCCGAGCTTTTCGTACGATTTCCAGAACTTTCCTTCCCCGAAAAGGTAGAAATCCAGGTCGGAAAGGATGGTCGAGAAGGAGGAGTTCTTTTCGGCTTGCGGCGGGTTCGGATTCTTTTTCGAGAACATGGCGCACTCTTTTTTGCGGATAGAAGGGGACGGCTGCTGCCGGAGCTGCGGCGTGCGGCGGAAAGACCGCCGGTCTGCCATTCCTGATCGGGTAACCCCTCTAGTATAAGCGGGCGGAACGGGAGAAGCCAGAGTTTAGCGGTCAGGCGGCTTAAAAAAGAAAAAAGAAATGGGTAAATTGTAACGGTTGTAACGAAGGGGCGGCCGAACGCTACGATTTGGGGACCGCGTTGGCGTTTTCCGGGTTGATGAGAACGGGCGCGTTCTGGAACCGCCAGGCCATCTCCTGCAGGATGTAATCTTCCATGTCGGTGTTCCGGCCGGTCGGAATCCACCCTTCGTGGCGGGGGACTTCGCCGGCGGGATATTCGAGGGCCGAAAGATCGTCGAAGAAGAGAAGGTTGCTCCCGTTGGCCCCGGCGTTCATCGGCTGCGCCATATCTTCGATCTCATTGTAGACCGCGACGTGAATCGAGTAACCGGTTTTTTCGGGGACAACGCGTACCACGGCGCTGCGGCGGATTGTCTGGAAGGTCGCTTCGGTACGCTGCTGGCAGGTGACCGAGTTCCTTTTCCACGGCTCGAAAAGACCGGCGGCAATGACCGGATCGGTGTCGATGCGGCCCTCGGTCTGGGTGGAGTGAACCGAGCCGTCTTCGCCCATATAGCGGTACGTTTGGATGGGGTACTCGTGCGGGATCGGGAAATAGTTGTCGATGACATCGACGATCGATTCCCAGAGGTAATCGGGATCTTCGGTCTGGACAAAGAGGGGGTTCAGCTTTTCGCCCGCGGTAACGGTGACCTTCGGCACATCGGCGTACGAACCGACGCGGCCGCTGTCGTTCAGACAGCAGCAGCCGGCGCAGAAGACCGCGATCCCGAGCAGACAAAGGAGTGAACGCAATGAACTCTCCCGCAAAACGGTTAAAGACCCGGTTCTCATCCGAAAGAACCGGACGGGGAATCATCGTCTTTTTTCGGGAAAGGGGCAAGAGGAAATTTTGGGGTGCGGGGGTGGGTGCTGTTCCCGGGGGGTGCCGGTGGGCGCGAACGGAAAAAGGGGAGATTTTTGACTTTCGAAACTTCAAAAATTTTTAAGTTTTGAAAGTAAGTCGCGCGTTTCATTGAAATTTTCGCGGAATGGGAGCACGGCGGGTTTAGGAAAATTGAGCGGGGAGTGATTTAAAATAACCTAAAATAAGATATTAAAGCGGTTTGCCCCCTTGAACATTTGCCGTTTTTCAAGTAAATTTTGATCAGTTTCAAAACTTCAAAAATTTTTCATTTTTGAAAGTGAACAGGTGCCGCGATGAAATTGATCGAAAGACCGCGTTATTTGGACCGGCTGATTGGGTTAAGGGGAACGCCCGATATCAAAATCATTACCGGAATGAGAAGATCGGGGAAATCGAAACTTCTTGAAGCGTTTTCGCAGCGGGTGAAAGAGGAATCGCCGGGACAAAACCTGATCTATATCGACCTTGTTGATTTCGAGAACGAATCGCTCAAGGAAGCGGCGGCGCTTCACCGCTATATCGAAAACCGATATCGGGAAGGGGTTGAGAATCTTCTTTTTATCGATGAGATTCAGCTGTGCCGGGGTTTTGAACGGGCTGTCAACAGCCTCCATGCAAAGGGAAAATACGACATCTACCTGACGGGTTCGAACGCGTTTCTGCTGAGCGCCGACCTTGCCACCCTCTTTACGGGCCGGTTCATTGAAGTGCATGTTTTCCCCTTCAGCTTCACCGAATATTGCGCCTACCACAGCTATCGAAATGCTGATGCCGATACGCTTTTCGATTCCTACGCCGAAGAGGGAGGGCTTGCCGGTTCCTACCTCTACCGTTCCGAACGGGATCGGAAGACCTATATCGAAGATGTTTATAAAACAATCCTCTACCGCGACCTTGTGGAAAAATACAATGTTGTCGACCGAACCGCCCTCGAAAGGCTTTCCGAGTTCCTTCTCGATAACATCGGCAATGTCACATCGCCGAACAAGGTCAGCAATACGCTCGTTTCCGGACAGGTCTCGACATCTCACGTTACCGTCGGCAACTACATCAGATATCTGTGTCACGCGTATCTGTTTTATAAAGTGAAACGGTTCGACGTCAAGGGCAAACGGTATCTGACCAGCGCCGAAAAATACTATTTGTGCGATACCGGTATCCGTCAAGCCGTTCTCGGCACGCGGAACAAGGATTACGGCCGGATATACGAAAACATCGTCTGCATTGAGCTGTTGCGGCGCGGTTACGAAGTTTACATCGGAAAACTCTACGAAAAGGAGATCGATTTCGTTGCGAAACGTGGCGGCGAACAGCTCTATATCCAAGTCAGCGACGATATCAGCCGGCCCGAGACGTTTCGGCGGGAATACGAGCCGCTCTTAAAGATCAGAGACGCTTACCCCAAAATGATCGTCGCGCGCACCAAACACGAAACGTATTCCTACGAGGGAATTTCGGTTGTCGATCTTCCCCGCTGGCTGAAAGAAGGAGAATGACCGCCAGCCGGGGGTTGGAAAACCGCGGCGGAGCTTGCCCGCGGGCGTGCGGGAAGGCGCGTTGCTGTTCCCGGAGGGGATTTCGGCGGGCCGGGGTTATCGGATCCAATACCCCCACTTGAAGAGTGGGGGTTTAGGGAGGGTGTGTTTCAGCTTTCCGAAGGCGGCGGGGATTCCTCCCCCGTTTATAGAACGGGGGGTTCCTCCGCCGCACCAAGCTGATCGGCTGTTGAGTAGAGGAGCTTGGGGAGAGTGTGCGGGAAGGCGCGTTGCTGTTCCCGGAGGGCTGGTAGAGCGACCGTTTGGACAGAGGGAAAACTGGTGCGACCGCGGAGCCGGGAGCCGGATTAAAAGCGCCCAGGGCGCTTCGCGGCCTAGCGGCCCGGTTTGACCGGGTCGGCGGGACGGGTCGGGCGGACCGGGGGATCGGCCTTGATACGGTTCAGGACTTCGGCGATTCCCCGTTCGAGCTGCGGGTCGTGCCCCTGCGCGACCGCTTTCGGGTCTTGCGGTACGACGATGTCCGGATCGACCCCGTGCCCCTCGATGATATATTCGCCGTCGGGCGCGTTCGTTGCCGAAAGGGGAACGTAAACGGTACCGCCGTCCAAAAGGGTGCCGCGGTCAGAAATCCCGACGACGCCGCCCCAGGAACGCTTTCCGATAATCGGGCCGAGACCCGCTTCCCGGAAATAGTAGGGGAAGATATCGCCGTCGCTGGCGCTCGTCTCGTTGATGAGGCAGACCATCCGCGCGGCACAGGCGTTGTAGGGATAGGTTTCGGGGGTGTCGCGGTCGTTCCCCAGCCGGGTGCCGAGCACTTTCTGGTTCAGACGCATCAGAATCCATTGGGAAATGTTTCCGCCTCCGTTGTTCCGGTCGTCGATGATCAGCCCGTCCATCTGACGCTGCGGATAGTACCATTTCAGGAACTCATAGGAACCTTCGGCGCCCATATCGGGAACATGGATGTAGCCGACTTTGCCGCCGGTCGCTTCGAGAACCCGGTCGCGCCGGTCGAGGACGAACTCCAGGTAGCGCAGGTTCGCCTCGCTGGCGATCGGCTTGTAGACGATTTCGCGCGCGTCGGCGCCGTCGGCGGTTTTCGCGATCTTCCAGGTGACCTGGCCGCTTTTGCCGCGCAGAAGACGGTAGGGGTTATCGCTGCCCAGAAGCTCAACGCCGTCGATCTCGAGAATGTAGTCGCCGACCGCGGCATCGATTCCCGGTTCGGTCAGGGGGCTTCGGTATTTCGGCTCTTCGTTCTGGCCCTTGTATATCTTGGCGATCCGGTATCGGTTTGCGGTTTGGTCGAGTTCAAAGAGCGCACCCGCCAGACCGACCGGTGTCCGTTTCGGCTGGGCGAAATCGCCCCCCTCGATATAGGTGTGACCGCAGTTGAGTTCCGAAACCATCTCGGAAAGGATGTAGTTCAGATCGCTCCGGTGCGCTGCGTACGGCAAAAGGGAACTGTACCGCTGGCCGACCTCCTGCCAGTCGCAGCCGTGCATGTTCGAAACGTAGAAGTAGTCGCGGTACCGCCGCCAGACCTCGTTAAAGATCTCGACCCATTCCCGGCGCGGGTTGATTTCGGTTACCAGTTCGGTCGAAACGGGTTTCGCTTCGCCCGGCGCGGCGGCGGCGTCCCCGACTTTAAACACGGGACCTTCGCGGTAGATCACGTTTTTCCCGTCGGGGGAAAGGGCGAAGACCGGCGTCTCTTCGGAATAGCATTCCGCCTTCTTCTTGGCGAGGTCGTAGACCATCACCTTGTCGGGCGTCTCTTCGCTTCGGCCGTAGTAGGGCGCCGACGCGGATTCCCAGAAAAGGAACCCCTCGGCGGCGGCTAAATGCGCGTAGTTGCCGCTCTCGATATCGAGACGGAACACGCGGCCGGCAAGCCCGTCGAAGTCGATCTCTTTTTTCTCGTCTTTTTCGGACTCTTTTTTGCTTTCGTCTTCCGCAGACTGTTTTTTCCCGGCGGTTTTGGCGTCGCCGGCGTCCGCCTCTTCGGAGGATGAGCCTTCCTCCTTCTCATCGTCGGCGATTTCGGCTTCGTCACTTTCGGGGGCGACGGGAGACTGGACATCGGGCCGGAGTGTTACACCGAAGATGCCGGTCATCCGGTTCCCGGCGAAATTCCATTCGATCTGGCTGATCTGCGGGTAGAATTCGCGGGTGCCGAGGAAATAGAGGATGCCGCCGTCGGGACTCCATGCCGGGGAGAAATGATCGAAGAGGGAATCGGTGACCTGACGGGACTGCCGTGTTTCGGAATCCCAAATGTAGATGGTGTTGTAATCGACCCCGTTCTGCAGGTTATACGCCAGATAGCGCCCGTCGGGGGACCAGACCGCCGAAAACTCGGTTCCGCTGGTGTTGTGCGCGACGAGAACCTTTTCGAACGGAGCGGGCGTGCCGCTGTCCCCCTTCCTTTCGAGGAGGGCGTAGAGGTTGTTTTTCGCATCGCGTACCGCGAGCTTCTTCGAGTCGCCCGACCAGACAAGGTCGTTGAGCATCGAGGTCATCGAGTCGGTGACCTGAACGCGGTTTTCGCCGAGCTGGTCGCAGAGCCAGACCTGGTCTTCCCCGGTCTCGTCTGAAATGAAAGCGATCCGTTTTCCGTCTTTCGACCAGACCGCGCCCCGTTCGTGCGCGTTCGAGGTACGGGTCAGGTTGCGGGGAACGCCCTTTTCGAGCGGAACGGTCCAGACATCGCCCCGGGCGACGAAAAGAGCGCGTTTTCCGCCCGGCGCCAGTTCAAAGAATTCGATATTGTTTCCGGCGTCGACGCGGGTCGGCCGCGCGTCGAGCGCGTCGGTCGGCACGTGGATCGGAATCGGCCTTTCCTGGTTCGAGGCGGTATCGAAATATTTCAGTTCGCCGGCCACCTCGTAGACGATCTTCGAGACCCCGTCGGAACTCGCCCAGCGGACGTCCCAGTCGCGGTACGAGGTTTTCTGTTCAACGGTGTCTTTTTGCGGGTCGTACCGGTAAAGGTTCAGGGCGCCGCTGCGGTCCGAAACGAACCAGGCGGTTCCCCCCGCCCACATCGGGTCGCGGTCGGTGCGCGGCGTGGTCGGGATCGGCCGGTATGTATCGCTGGTCTGGTCGTAGATCATTAAGTATTGCGCCCAGCCCCCTTCGTACCGTTTCCAGCTGCGGAAATCGCGAAACAGAGGAGAGAAGACGATATAACGCCCGTCGAGCGCCATGTCGCCCGCGCCCGCCGAGGGGATCGGCAGCGGCCGCGCCAGTCCGCCGTCGAGCGGGATCAGGAAGAGGCGCGTGAGCGATTCGACACTGTTCGAAAGGCGCGCCGAACGGAACATGACCGATTTGCTGTCGGGCATCCAGCCCATGACCTGGCAGTCGTAACCGTGGCGCGGAGCGCGCGGTTTCGGCGTCGGATACCAGGTCAGCTGGCGCGGCTCGCCCCCGTCGGCGGGAATCACGTAGACCTGTTCATCGCCGTCGTACTGGCTTGTAAACGCGATCCATTTGCCGTCGGGAGAAAATTTCGGAAAGAGTTCCTGACCCGGATGGGCGGTCAGCCGGCGGGCGTTTCCCCCTTCGAGCGGCGCTTTCCAAAGGTCGCCGCCGTAACAGAAAACGACCTCGTTCCCCCGGATATCGGGGTAACGGAGGAGTTTCGTCGGGCCGGCAGGGAAGGGAAGCTGCGCCGCGGTTTCGATCGCGGAGGTTTTCTGAAAGGGAAGCTGTTCGGCGTGAACCGCCGGAAGCGCGCAGACCGAAAAGAGAAACGCGGCGGCGAACAGGAGGAACGATTTCTGCGGTAATCGAATTGAGTTTTGAGACATTCGTGAAAACTCCTTGCGGGGATCCGGTATCATCAATCTTCTTCGGGGCAGGCCGGACAGTGCGGACTTGCCCCAAAAGCGTATCTTGCTCATTATACCAGGAATGAGGGAGAGGAACAAGGAAACTTTCCGGGATCCGGGGGGGAAGCGGCGGGAAGGCCTGCAGCGAAGCTTGCAGGTTATATCGGGCCTAAATCCCCCGTCTGAAGACGGGGGCGATATGCTGGAGTATTTTAGCTTTCCGAGGGCGGGAGGGGACCCCCATCCGACTAAAGTCGGAGGATCCCTTGCCCGCTGATAGTGCTGATCGGCTGGGGAGCAGAGGAGCCTGGGTTGGTTCGGAGGGCGGCAGGCAGCGCGAAGAAAACCGGGGGCGATAATCACTGCAAGGCCGGGAGCGGGACCTTTTCCCCCTGCAGCTGTTCGGCTTGCTGGCCGCGGTCGTAAACCCCGTAGAAAGGCGCGTTCGCGTCGAGCCACAGGTAGATTGTCCGGCGGTCCGCGTCGGAAAGGGAAATCTTTTCACCGTGGTTTTCGTCGTCCAGGATTTTCGTCAGCGGACTCATATCGGCGCCGCACATCCCCGGAAGGGTCGACATGTAACGGATGTTGTTCCCCCCCCACTCGTAATACCGGACGTAAGGACGAAGCCCGTGATAGGAGTCGGTAAAGACACCGCTGACCGCGCCGGTAAGGTTCGGCGACGGCCGGCCTTCCTCTCCGCTGTGGCACGAGATGCAGTTCCGGTCGAGAATCGGCTGAATCAGGCGCGGATAGGAAATCGGAGCCATGTCGGCGGGAGGAGGCGTGACGGCGGAAGGACGGCGGCGCGAGGCGATCGATACCGCCGCGGCGTTCTTGCCGATCGTCTGAGCCTGTTCGTGGCAGCCGACGCATCCCCGGTTTTCACCCGGCTGGAGATAGACTTCGCTCCGCATCGACTGGACGGCTTTTCCCTGCGCGTCGACGGCCTGGAAGTAGAGCGGTTTTTCCGCCGGCGCGGTGAAATACGCCGATCCGTCCTCTTCGACCGGAACGGTACCGATCAGCAGACGGGCATTCTGGCTGTTCGCGTAACCGATCTGCGGATAGTTCGACTGATGGTCGGGAAATTTCGGCAGAATCTGGAAAATGCGCAGTTCCTTGATTGGCCGGTCTTCCGGCAGGGGGGTCAGCGATTCGTAAACGTCGGTAAGCATAAAGGTTCCGTCGGCCGGCTTTTCGCCTCCCTTCGGCAAAGACGAGGGGATGACCGGCGGAACGGGGGTTTCGGCAACCGGGATCGGATACTGGCTCGAGTAGACGCCGTCTTCGTACATCAGTTCCAGGTTTCCGAACCGGTCGCGGTAATAAAGGCCGGTCTTGCCGGTCGTGTTCGGCTTATGCGGGTAAAGCATTCCCCCGATCGGGTCGTGGCTGTAGGCGGTAAGGTAAAAATCTTCGGAAAGCGGGAACGGGCTGAAGTAGTACTGATCGCACCGGGATTCGGGTGTGTCTTCGGCCGTTTCGGGGAACGGGAGTTC
The DNA here is from genome assembly GCA_017405595.1 of Thermoguttaceae bacterium. Classification (GTDB taxonomy): domain Bacteria; phylum Planctomycetota; class Planctomycetia; order Pirellulales; family Thermoguttaceae; genus RUG695. Next base: position 33,091 of record JAFRAC010000009.1, read on the forward strand.
CGGGGTCAGCCGCTGGATACAGTCGAGCGTGTCTTCCGATTTTTCGGGGTCGTAACGGACAAGCTGCGGGTCGAGCATAACGAGCGGGCCGCCAACGTCGAGATGATGGGCGCCCGCGACGAACAGGATCTTGTTCGAGCCGGGAACCGCCTTCGGCTGGTAGAAGGCGCAGATGTCGACCGTGTAATTCCCGAAAAGCGAAACCGCTCCGGTTCCGTCGGGATTGGAAAGCCAAAGCCCGTGATGGCGGGCCGCGTCCCGGTCGACGTAGTCCCAGCGGCAGTAGATGATCCGGCCGTCGTGCGTGACCGAGGGCTGCCATTCGTTCGTCTCGTGCCAGGAAAGGGTGGTTACGGTTCCGTCGGCGTTAAGGCGGTGAAGCGTATGCGCCGCCAGCGGTTCCCACGGGCCGTTGCAGCGGATGAATCCCCCGCGCCGGGTCGACAGAAACACAAGGTCTCCGTCCGGCAGTTCGACCGGGTCGAGATCGTCGTCGCAGCCGGACGTGAGCTGGGTGATTTCGCGCGTGGCGAGATCCATCTTGTAGAGGTGGAATTTTCCCTCTTCCTCGTTCATGAATTTCGTAACGTAGTCGGCGGAATAATCTTCGAACCCGGCGCCGTAGAGCTTGACCGGCTGAGTCCCGTCGGTGAATTGCGAGAGATCGGCATAGGCGAAGTAAACCGTTTTCGCATCGTAGGAAAGGCTCATCGTCGAGATCGTGCCGAGCGGAAGTTTTCCTTCGGTCAGGTCTTCCGTTTCGAAAGAAAAGCCGGGTTCTTTCAGCAGGAAAATTCCGCCGCCGCAGATTCCGGAATGGCGGTAAAAGTACGAAAGGTATTCATGGAGCATCTGGCAGACGAACCGTTCGCGTTTGACAAAAAGAAGCGGCCGGTTCGCGAACAGGGAGTTCCGGAAAAGGAGATTACGGAGTTCCCAGCGAAGCGACAGATAAAGTTCGCGCCGCTGCTGGTCCGAAAGTGTTTCGACGGCGCTGCGGTCGACGGCACCGAACCGGGCTTTCGCCTTTTCGAGCGCTTCTTCGGGAACAAGTTCCTCCTCGCCGAGCCGGTCGATGACGGCATCGCCCCGCTGCAGGAGCGCGCTGAGCGCGTCGGGCGAATCGACAGAACGGCCGAAATGGGATTCCTGAAGCTGCCAGTCGCTTTCGATCTTGGAACGGAACGCGTCGCCGGCCGGCAGGTTTCCCGCGAAAATCAAAAGGACGAAAGCGGCGTGGAAGAGGGCGCGGGTGAGGGCGGCGGGGCTGTTTTTCATTGTTTTGGTTCCTTTCCCGGGGGGAGGTGCGCCGGAGGGGGGCGGAGGTTCTGGCCGTGCGGGGGCGAAAAAAAGGGGGGCCGCCGGCGGGTTTCTCTAGGATTACACTTTACACTTTCCGAAACGTATGTCAAGTTTTTCGCGCGCCGGGGATTCAGGGTTGGGGGGTGTTCGGGAAGCCAGTATTGAGATTTTCCGAGGTTATCGGATCGAAATCCCCCGACTGAAGTCGGGGGCGATAAGTTGGAGTATTTCAGCTTTTCGAGCGCGGTCGGATACCTCCCCCGACTACCCGGTAGCACCGGTTGGCAAATTTCGGCTCCCGGCTACGCGGTCGCAAAAGCTGGTGCGGCTGCGAAGCCTGCCGCCAAAATCGTCTACCGCGACTCGCGGATCGGAGGGTTCCTTGACCGCTACCGAACCGATCAGCTGTTGAGCAGGGGAGCCTGGGGTGGTTTGGTGTGGCGGGAAGGCGCTTCGCTGTTCCCGCAATTGGTAGAGCGACCAACGGGAGCGAACGGCAAGGGTGGAACAAGAGGGGGTAAAGTTGCCCGCGGGGGCTGGCCCGCCGGGAAGCTGATTAGCTGTTGAGCAGAGGAGCTTGGCCCGCAGAGGGCGGGGGATTAGAGGATGTTTTTGACCCGGGGATTCTTCTTTTGGATTTCTTTGGCGTTCCTGAGCAGGTCAGCGAGGGTGATGTTGTCAACGACGTCGTTGATGGCGGCGTAGAGCTTCTTCCAGACACCGAGCGTGACACACTCTTGCGAGCGGGGACAGATGTTCTCTTCGTGTTCCAGACAGGAAACCGGCGCGAGACTCCCTTCGGTGAGCCGGAGAATCATTCCGACGGTGTACTCTTCGGGTTTTTTGGCAAGCATGTATCCGCCGCCGGTTCCCCGGATACTCCGCACATAACCGGCCCGGTTCAGAATCGAAAAGATCTGTTCGAGGTATTTGATGCTGATCTCCTGACGCTCGGCGATGTCTTTAAGGGGAATGTAGTTCCCGTCCTGATTCAGCGCCAGATCGAGCATCGTTCGAACGGCATAACGTCCTTTGGTTGAGATTTTCATGCTTGTTCTCTCCCGGCTCTTTTCCCGCCCCTTTCCTCTTAATGTAACCAATCCCATCGGATTTGTCAAGTTATTCGGGAAGGGCAGAAGGAAAGGGAGCGGGAAGGAAACCCTTTCCTTCCCGCTCTCAGAAGGCTATTCCGTAAAGAGCGGAGTGGAGTAATAGCGGTCGCCGCTGTCGGGCAGAAGCGCCACAATGACTTTCCCTTTGTTTTCGGGACGGTCGGCAAGGAGGATCGCGGCGTGGAGCGCGGCGCCGGACGAAATCCCGACCGAAATCCCCTCTTTTTTGGCGAGGTCTTTGGCTCTGTCGAAGGCGTCGCTGTTCGCGACGGGGATCACTTCGTCATAGATTTTGGTGTCGAGTACGTCGGGAACGAATCCCGCGCCGATCCCCTGGATTTTGTGCGCGCCGGATCTCCCTTCGGAAAGGACGGGAGAATCGGCCGGTTCGACCGCGACAACCTTGACCGAGGGCATCTTTTCTTTGAGGTATTCGCCGACACCGGTGATGGTGCCCCCGGTTCCGACACCCGCAATGAAGATGTCGACCGCGCCGTCGGTATCGTTCCAGATTTCCGGACCGGTGGTCGCCTTGTGGATCGCCGGATTCGCGGGATTGACGAACTGGCCCGGAATGAATCCGCCCGGAATCTCTTTGGCGAGTTCGGCGGCTTTGGCGATCGCGCCTTTCATTCCTTTCGCGCCTTCGGTCAGGACGAGTTCGGCTCCGTAGGCTTTGAGGATGTTCCGCCGTTCGGCGCTCATCGTTTCGGGCATGGTAATGATAATCCGATACCCTTTTGCCGCGGCGATGGCCGCAAGGCCGATCCCGGTGTTGCCGGACGTCGGTTCGATGATGACCGAACCTTCTTTCAGAAGGCCTTTCTCTTCGGCATCTTCGATCATCGCTTTGGCGATGCGGTCTTTGACGCTTCCCGCCGGATTGAAGTATTCGAGTTTGGCCAGAAGGGTCGCTTCGAGTCCGAGTGCCTTTTCGACATTAACCAACTCGACCAGAGGGGTGTTTCCAATGAGTCCCAGTGTTCCTTTGTAGATGTGAGGCATGTGTTTTCTCCTTGATGATTTTTAACGAATTGCCGCGAACCCTTTTTCGAGGTCAGCGATAATATCGTCGATATGTTCGGTTCCGATTGACAGACGAATGGTGTTTTGATGAATGCCCTGCTCGTTGAGCTCTTCTTCCGAAAGCTGCGAGTGCGTGGTCGAAGCGGGGTGAATCACCAGTGATTTGACATCGGCGACGTTTGCCAGCAGCGAGAAGATTTCGAGCGCGTCGATAAACTTCCACGCTTCCGTTTTACCCCCTTTGATGTCGAAGGTAAAGATCGAACCGCCGCCGTTCGGGAAGTATTTCTGATAGAGCTTATGCTGCGGATGATCGGGGATTGCCGGGTGGTTCACTTTCTCAACGAGAGGGTGCTTACACAAGAAGTCGAGAACTTTGACGGTGTTTTCGATATGGCGTTCAAGACGGAGCGAGAGGGTTTCAACCCCCTGAAGGAGGAGGAACGCGTTAAAGGGGGAGATGGCGGCGCCCATGTCGCGCAGAAGGATGGCGCGGACATAGGTGACAAACGCGGCCGGGCCCGCGGCGTCGGTAAACGCGACCCCGTGATAACTCGGGTTCGGCGCGGCGATGTTCGGGTAGCGTTCGGGATCCCACTTGAATTTGCCCGAATCAACAATGATTCCGCCGAGGGTGGTTCCGTGCCCGCCGATGAACTTGGTGGCGGAATGGACGACGATATCGGCGCCGTATTCGATCGGACGGATCAGATAAGGGGTTCCGAAAGTGTTGTCGATGACCAGCGGAATGTTATGCGCGTGCGCCAGTTCGGCGAGCGCCTTAATATCGGGAATGTCGCTGTTCGGGTTGCCGAGCGTTTCGATGAAGATGGCTTTGGTTTCGGGACGGATCGCGGCCTTGACTTTTTCGAGGTCGTGAATGTCGACCAGGCTGGTCTCGATTCCGTAACGGGGGAGTGTGTGGGCGAAGAGGTTGAACGTGCCGCCGTAGATCGTCTGCTGGGCGACGATATGTTCCCCCTCCTGGGCGAGCGCCTGTATCGCGTACGTGATGGCGGCCGCCCCGGCCGAAACCGCGAGAGCCCCCACGCCCCCTTCGAGGGCGGCGAGCCGTTTTTCGAGAACTTCCTGCGTCGAGTTGGTGAGCCGGCCGTAGATGTTTCCCGCGTCGGCCAGGCCGAAGCGCGCCTGGGCGTGTTCGGAATTGTGAAAGACGTACGAGGTGGTCTGGTAGATCGGTACTGCCCGTGCATCGGTGGAGGGATCAGCTTTTTCTTGCCCGACATGGAGCTGAAGCGTTTCAAATTTATATGGACTCATCAAGGGCCTCCTTTGGGGTAACGGCTTTTCTCTTGGTGCAGAGGCGGCACTGTGCGGCTGACCTCTTCTATTTTCGGCGAATCGGCAAGATTATACCAGAAAATCCTACTATGCCAATAGGAAATATAGGATAATTTTTCAATTTTTCCGAAAAAAACGGATTTCTACCGGTCCCAACCGAGAAGGCGGCGTTTGGCTTTCATGTCGCCGACGATCTTTTCCCCCAGACGGACCGGGTCGGTATCGACGTTCATTGAGGAGCCGAGCGTCTCAAGCGTTCCGTGCTTTAAGAATTCAATCACATTTTTAGAACCGTAAATCGGCGCTTCGACGCAGTGGTACGAGCTGATGCCGTTGAGGCGGAATCCGAGCGCGGCATCGATTCCCTTTTCGTTTCCCCATTCGGGAGAGGAGAACGCGAAAGGCATTTCGTACATTTTCCGCCCCAGAGCGCCTGCCAGGCCCGCGAAGATTCCTGACGAACGGGTGTTGTCGATGCATTCCCCCACATGCCAGACCGGAGGAAGGTCGGGTTCCAGGAAAGCCCGGAGCGACGGACCGGCTTTTTCCTTTCCCGAGACGGCGCAGTAGCCGAGTTTCATCAGCGGGAACGAGGCGCATCCGTTCGAAAGGATCAGAACATTGTTCTTCAGCAGGACATCGGCAACGTCGATGATGCACTTTTCGTAAAGGACTTTCGGGTTATTGCACCCGACCATATTGACAACGCCCAAAATCTGTCCGCTGCGAATCGCCTCGGCCAGGGGCGCCATGCTGCCGAACCGTTTATGGATATATTCCACCGAAAAGCCGACTTCGGCTTCCACCTCGTAGGAGGGAATGTAAACCGGCAGGCCCTTTCGCGTCTCGAAACTTTCGATTGCGCGGCGGACGATCTTTTCGGCCAGAGCTTTCGTCTCGCCGATATTCGAGTGGCGGTGGTCGTACTCGAAGCGTTCGGCGCCGGGGAGCCGGGCCGATTCGCTTGTGGTGATCACGGCGGTTTTAAAGCACTTTGCCACTTCCATGATCGACGGGAAGACGTCCTGAACATCGGCGACCCACAGGTCGAGCGCGCCGGTTCCGAGAACCAGTTCCGCCGAGACGGCGTTCGAGAGGGGAATAACGCCGGCGTACCGGTACATCGCCGACAGGCCGCTGCAGCAGATTCCGTAGAAGCGGATTCCTTTGGCTCCCGCTTTTTTTGCCAGAGCGAGCATCGGTTCGCTTTTTCCCGCTTCGACGATCCGGCTGACCAGGAGGGGCAGGTGGCCGTGAACGGCAATATTCACGTATCCTTTTTGAAGCGCGCCGATATTCACCTTCGAGGTTACGCGGTCGCCGACTCCAAAGAGGGAGTCGGTGGCCAGCGAAGCGCCGACAACCCCCGAAAAGGTGAACGCCAGTCCGCAGCGCAGAAACTGCTGCATGACCGAACGCCAATCGCCGTCGGTGCCGCATCCCGATTTGTGGTACGCTTCGAAGACTTCGTGATACGCGCTGATCGGAAGGATGTCGAGTTCTTTCCAGACCTTTTGCCGTTCGGGCGCGGCGCAGGCGGCAATCGTTTTGTACTCGCCGGGAACGGTGCGCGAAAGATCTTCCAGCAGGGCGTCGGCGAGATCTTTCGCAACGTCGCTGAGCGGACGGTCCTTTTGAGGAATCCCGAACGCTTCGGCCGTCGAACGGATTTTCTGTTCGCCGAGGATCGGTACATCAAGCTTCCCCTCGGCCGCCCATTTGAGCGCGAGCATGACTTCGCGGGCGTGCATGCCGTGCTGAGCCGCCCCGGCGGCGGCACTGCGCAGAAGGTTCCGGGCAACGATCAGATCGGCATCGGCCCCGCAAACGCCGCGCGGGGCTTTCTGGGTGATCCGGCAGGGCCCCATGTTGCAGATTCTGCAGCAGATTCCGGCAAGACCGAAACTGCATTGGGGCTTCTGTTTGTCGAAACGGTCGAAAGCCGTATCAACCCCCAGCTGTTCCAGACGGAGAAGCATTTCGCGCACAGCCGGATCGGGGGTCTGGTCGATGACGTTCTGTTTTGCGGGGAAGGTTTTCCGGTATTCCGCCACCGCATTGGTGTAGTCTTTGATGAACGCCTGCGGATCATCGGCCTCTTCCTGCCCATGACCCGCTTTGAGGATGACGGTCGGAATGCCGTGTTCATCGAATCCGATGATGTTCCGGTGAGAGTGGATGCCCGCCGGCGCATCGGAAGCGCCTCGGGAATGATGATGGGAATGGGGAATTTCTGCCATTGTCCGGCCCAGCCAGCTTAAATGTAGTATTCGATATACGAATCGCTTTTGAGGTTGAACAGTTCAAAAATCTTGTCCCGCACATGCAGGAATTCTTCGCCGGTCCGGTCCCGCTGGTCGGGGAGCGGAACTTTGACGATACTCTTGATCCGGCCGGGATCGGCCATCATGACCACGATGCGGTCGGCAAGAAAGACGGCCTCTTCAATATCGTGTGTGACAAAAATGACGGTCTTTTTTTCGTTGCGGGAGATGTTCAGGATGTCGTCCTGAAGTTTCATCCGCGTGATGGCGTCGAGCGCGCCGAACGGCTCGTCCATGAAGATGATTTCCGGATCGACCGCCAGGCCGCGGGCAATCGAAACCCGCTGCTGCTGGCCTCCGGAAAGCTGCAAGGGATGACGCTTCTCAAAGTCGGTCAGGCCGACGAGGTCGATATACTTCTTTGCGCGTTCGGCGCGCTCTTCTTTGGAAAGGCCAAGCGATTCCAGACCGAGTTCCACGTTCTTCTGGACGGTGCGCCAGGGAAGGAGACCGTAGTTTTGAAAAATCGTGATCCTTTTCGGCGAGGGGCCGGCAACCTCTTCCCCGTCGATTTTGACCGAGCCGCTTTCCAGCTTTTCGAAACCGGCGAGTACGTTCAAAAGGGTGCTCTTGCCGCAGCCGGAAGGCCCCAGGAGACAGATGAACTCGCCCCGCTCGACGCTGAGCGTCACGCGGTCGAGCGCAACGAATTCTTTTCCGCCGAGTTTAAAGCGCTTGCAGGCGTCTTTGACTTCGATCTGCATCAGACCCTCCCTCCCCAGGCTGCGAGAATCCGGTTTTCAATGAGACGGAGCAAGCCGTCGAGAAAGATACCGATGATACCGATGACCAGAATTGTTGCCAGGAGGATGTCGGCGCGGATGTTGTTCCGGGCATCGATGATCTGATAGCCGAGTCCTGACTGGGCGCCGACCATTTCGCCGGCAACCAGAAAGATCCAGGCGGTGCCCAGAGCCAGGTGAATGCCGCTGGCGATCTGCGGGAACGCCGCCGGAAAGATCACTTTCCAAGTGAGCGCCGGCTGGCGGATTCCGTAGTTGCGGGAGACCTTGATGTATATCGGATCGATGTTGCCGACGGCCGCGACGGTCGAAAGGAGAACCGGGAAAAACGCGGCGATGAAAATGATGACCACCGCCGGAATGTCGCCGATTCCAAAAAGGAGAACGATGAACGGCATCCATGCCGTCGGCGAGATCGGCCGCAGAAGCTGAACCGCCGGGTTAATGAACTGAAAGAGTTTCGGCAGACGGCCGAGGATCAGTCCTAACAGAACCGCCGCCGCGACCGCGCTCAGATAGCCGGCGGCGAAACGGTACAGGCTTGTTTTGATGCTTTCAAGAAGCTGGCCGTTTCGCGTCATTTCCAGCAGCGCGTCGAACGCCATTTTCGGCGAGGGGAAGAGGGCCTTGTCGTAATGGCTGAAATGAAAAAGGAGCTGCCAAATCAGAATGACCGCGGTAACGGAAACGACGGTGTTTCTGAGAGAAATCAGTCTTTTCATGGGCGCTCCTTCCTCAGAAATCAGATTTGACGAAATCTTCGTACGCGGGCGGTTCGTCGGAAAGACCGTATTTTTTGACCCGGTCGACGAGGGCGCTATACGTCTCTTCGGTGATTTCGGGATCGTTATACGAAATCCATTGGAGGGAAATGTCGAGGACTTCGTCCTTCTGATTCAGGAACTTTTCGGCAACCTGTTTTGCCGTCTCTTTGGTGAGAGAGGAACAGGCGGTCTTATAGCTTTCGACAAATTCCTTTGCCGTTTCGGGACGGGTCTCGATGAACTTGTCGTTGAAGACCAGCGCGCAGCAGAGGGAATCTTTCCAGAGCTCTTCCGAGCCGAAAAGAACCTTGCCGACACCGAGGGAAACCCCCATCGCGCCGAACGGTTCCGCGACACAATAGCCGTCGATCTGCTTGGAGGCAAGCGCCGAAGGCATTTCGGTCGGGGCCAGTTCGGTAATCTTGACATCGTCGGCGGAAAGGCCGGCCGCGGCGAGCGCGTCGAGCAGAAGGATGTAGTGCGAAGACTGCCGGTGCGGAATGGCGAACGTCTTTCCTTTGAGGTCGGCGGCGGAGCCGATCTCGTTCGAGACGATCAGCACGTTCCCGTCGCGGTGACCGAGCGCCGCGGCTTTGAGACCGATCCCCTGCTGTTTCGATTTCATCGCCAGCTCGATCAGCACCGAGGCGCCGTCGACCCGGCCGGCATTCAGGGCATCGAGAAGTTCCGACCAGGAGCCATATTTCACCAGTTCGACCCGGACGCCTTGGGCATTTTCGAGTTGTTGGGCTTCCTGAAGAACGGCCAGCGCGTGGGTAATCGGCAGGTAGGCAATCTTCACGGTTTGGCGGCCGTCCGGTTTCACCGCGCAGCAGCATGAGGTCAAGAGAGCTGTCAGGGTCAGCACGACAACGATCGATAATCTTCTTTTCATAGCAAACCATCCTTTCTCTCTACGGCGGAACTCAAAGTCTGTTCCGCCTTGACCTTGTTCCAAAGGGGGGATTCTGAAAGAATAATGAAATCATTAATCCCCCGCCCGGGAGGTGAAATCCTTCGCCAAACGGCATTGCCGCTGACCGCGGCAACGGAGTTCTTTCTTAATTTTCATAAATCCTATCGGATAAGTAGACTATTCTAATGAAGATAAAAATTTCGTCAAGAGGAATCGGCTTGCCGGCAGGAGCTTTCTGTCCGCTTTTCGTGGGATTTTTTCGCCGATTCTCCGGGGCAAAAACATTGTTTCCTCCCTTAATTTAAGGCTTTTTTACCGTACTGCCGCTTTTGCCGCGGCGGCGATGGAAGTGAAAAAAAGAGAAAATCGCCAAAATTTCCTAGAATCCCCATTGACATAGTAGGTAAATATGCTTTAATGGGGAAACTTGGAACTTGCGCCGCGCAACGCGGTATCATTTCAAGGCGCACCGGAAAAGGGGTTTCGCGAAAAGCGCGAATGCCGAGTGAAAACGAGAGGAACAGAGACGATGACGCCAAACATTCAGCCGGTCTTTTCGGCAGTCGGTTTTGCGTTTTGCTCTTTCGGGCTTGCCGGGTTCCTCTGCGCGGTGCTCTCCCTCTTTGACTGCCTCTGTTGACGCAATGGATGCGGAAGGAAAGGATAGGGTATCTCAAAGAACTTTACAGGCCAATTAACACAAACCCGGAATTACAGGAAGGAAGAGGCGGTCTCGATGAAGGTCCATGTTTCAGGGATTTTAAGCCATTATTTTGATGGAAACCGTGTTGTGGACGGCGCCGGGGAGACGGTTCGGCAGAACCTCGACTCGATTGCCAATGAATATCCCCGCGCCGGCAGGCTTCTTTTCGATGACGGGGGGGATTTCCGGCATCTTGTTCTGATTTTCGCCGGGGAAGAGAACCGGACTTCCCCTTCCGTGTGGGATGAGCCTGTTCAGGGGGAGGAGCTTTTCCTTGTTCCCGCAATGACAGGCGAGGCTCCCGAGAGTGTCGCCGCCCGTATGGCCGGAGCCCATGAGCACCATGAGCAGGAAACCGATTCTGTTTCCGCCTGCGGTTCACCTTGTGATTCCGGCTGCGAGAGCGTTTGCGGTTCGCCTTGCGATTCCGGCTGCGAGAGCGTTTGCGGTTCCCCCTGTGATTCCGGGTGCGAGAGTGTTTGCGGTTCGCCGTGCGATTCTGGGTGCGATAGTGCCTGCGGTTCGCCGTGCGATTCCGCCTGCGGTTCCTGCCCGGCGCCGGAACTGCGCGCACCGAAACGGAAGCGGCCGCAGAGTCTCATTCCCGAATACCGCCAGGAAGCCGTTTCGTTCGGCAAGAACGACTTTCAGCGCTACCAAAACAATCTTGTTTTACGCGAGATCGGGGTTCAGGGACAGAAGCGGATTAAAGCCGCGAAGGTCGTGATCGTCGGTACCGGCGCGCTCGGATCCTCGGCGGTCCAGTATCTTGCCGCGGCCGGCGTCGGAACGATGAAGCTGATCGATCCGAACGAGGTTGCTCTCGAAAACCTGCAATGCCAGGTACTCCATACGCTGCGCGATCTTAACCGCCCGAAAGTTGCTTCGGCCAAAGACTCGATTCGGAATATCAACCGCGATATTCAGGTTGAAACGGAAAACGTTTCACTCGATGCCGGGAATGTCGAACAGCTTTTCCGGGGATACGATTTGGTTCTCGACTGCACCAACAGTTACAAATCCCGCTATCTGATCAACGATGCGGCGGTTCTGCTCGGGATTCCGTGGATCTTCGGAGCGGTTTATCACTTTGAGGCTCAGGTCGGCCTCTTTGCGCCGGATTCGGGGGTCTGCTACCGGTGCCTCTATCCGGCTCCGCCGGCAGCCGATCTTCTTCCGCCGGGGGGCGAAGAGGCGCTCTTTACGCCTCTGCCCGGAATGGTCGGGAGTATTGAAGCGGCCGAAGCGCTGAAACTGATCATCGGGATCGGTTCCCCCCTGGCCGGAAAGCTTCTGACCATCGATTCGCTCAGTATGGAGTTCCGTTCGCTGGCCCTCGTTCACAGCGACGAGTGCCCGGTCTGCGGAAACACGCCTTCGATCAAATCGATGAGCGACTTCGACGAAGAGGATTTTGCGGTTCCGGAAGACGGGCGGGCCGACGCGCCGATTCCGACGATCGAGCCCGAAGAACTGGCCCGAATGATCGAAAGCGGCGAACGTGTGACGGTCGTCGACGTCCGGGAACCGCACGAAAGATCGGCGCTCCGCTTCCCCAACGCGAAGGTGGTGCCGATTGGCCAGATCGAACGCCGCTGGCGGGAATTCGATCCGCAAACCGATACGGTTTTCATTTGTAAAACAGGTAAACGAAGCGTTTTCGCCGCGCAAACCCTCAGAGAGACCGGATATCAAGGGCCCTTGTTCAGTCTCCGCGGGGGGATCGACGCGATGAAAGATATTATGTTCTCGCACGAGGGTGCCTGGCTCTAATCTCTCCCAGAGGAGTTCTCGGGGAAAGAGAGCGCTGATTTTCACCAGTGTGAATGGTTCGATGTTTTTTGTTCAACAGAAATTCGAAAGAATTGAGGAGAGATGAGAATGGCTAAAGAAATTGAAAAAGAAGTTGGCATTAACGCGTTAGGCCCCCGTGCCGCGTATAACCTGGCGAATGTCACCAAGACGCCGCCCCAATTCGGTGCGCTGACGCCGAAATGGCTGACCCGCTTTTTGGAGTTCAAAGGGCTGGAGACGGGGATCTACCGTGTGAACAAGGTTATCGAGGAGAATTCCCCCCTTGATGTGCTCTGCAGCCGCACGAAGAAGACCGATCTGATTCCGGAAGGGTTCGTCGATTATCAGACCGAACCGCGTGAGTACAAACTCAATTCCCTTTCGACGATTATCAACGTCAATACCGCGATCGAGGATGTTTACAGCTCTCCCTACGATCAGGTTCAGGAACAGCTCCGTCTGGCGATCGAGTCGCTGCGGGAACGGCAGGAAAGCCAGATCATCAACGACGACGATTACGGCCTTCTGAAAAACGCGGCCGACTCGCAGCGGATTCAGACCCGCGACGGCGCGCCGACCCCCGACGATATGGATGAGCTCCTCTCGAAGGTCTGGAAGGAACCCTCCTTCTTCCTGGCGCATCCCCGCGCGATTGCGGCGCTTCAGCGGCAGTGCACCCGCCGGGGCGTGACCCCCGTCTTCACCAATATCGCCGGCGGAACATTTCTGACCTGGCGCGGCCTTCCGGTGATCCCGACCGACAAACTTTTGGTCGACGGCCTGAAAAATCCGAAATCCCAGAGCGGCAAAACGAATATCCTTCTCGTACGTACCGGCGAGGCGAAACGGGGTGTGATCGGCCTGTTCCAAGCCAATCTGAAGAACGAGCATTCGCGCGGCCTTTCGGTCCGGTTCCGCGGAATCGACAATAAGGGGGTCGCGTCTTACCTGCTCTCCCTCTACTGCTCGGCGGCGATCCTGGCCGATGACGCGATCGGGGTTCTCGAAGATGTTGAGGTAGGTGAATACTATGACTACGATTAATCCCAAAGATGAATGGCCGTTTCCCGAGGGGGGGGAGCCTTTCCCGGGCTTTCCCGCCGAACGGGCCGGCAGCATTCCCTACGCCGGCGGGATTCCGTCCCCCGAGGGGGTTCCGGGTACCGGAAATCTCCCTTACGCGGGAAACATACCGAGTGCGGCGGGGTTCCCCTACGCGGGGAATCTTCCCGGCGCAGCCGCGCTGCCCAATACCGGTGAGATCCGCGAAGAGGAGAGCCTTCCGGGGCTCGGTGTGTTCAGCACCCCTGCCGGGATTCCGAGCGAAGCGGAATTGAGCTCCATGGCAAACGGACTCTTTCCCGATTTGGCGCGAAATCTCGCCGCATCGGAAACGCAGACCGAAATCGTTTCTCCCCCCGAAGTCACGGGGCTGACCGCCTCCGGCGGACGAGGGGAAGAGTTCAACTGGGAACGGCCGTTCGGTTACGGTCCGGAACCGGCCGAACCGTGGCTTTCGTCGGTTCAGGCGCCTGCGGCGCCCGAGTCGGCGTTTGAAGCGGCGTCGGGCGATCTGCCCGCTCTTCCGCCGGATCCGGCTCCGAGTTATACACCGGTGGTTCTCTCGAAGGAGGAAGCGGCGGAAAGCCGCCGCGCCGTTGATGTGCCGACATCCCTTCAGGGTGAGTTTCCGGCGAAAAAGACGGTCCCTCCCGCCGGAACGGGGCGGAACGATTCGATCCGAATCGGGAGCAAGACGCTGGCCCAGATTCGGGCCGATTTTCCCATCCTTTCGGAAGAGATCAACGGCAACCCGCTGGTTTGGCTCGATAACGGCGCCACGACTCAGCGGGTGAAAAGTGTGATCGACCGGATTTCGTACTACTACCTGCACGAGAATTCGAATGTGCACCGCGGCGCCCATACGCTCGCCGCCCGGTCGACCGACGCTTACGAGCATGCCCGCGACATTGTCCGCAATTTTATCGGCGCCCCTTCGTCGAGCGAAATCGTTTTTGTGCGCGGAACGACCGAAGGAATCAACCTGGTCGCCAACGCGTATGTCAAGCCGCTTCTCGCGCCGGGAGATGAGATTATCGTCTCGATTCTGGAACACCACGCGAACATTGTTCCCTGGCAGCTGATTGCCCAGCAGACCGGCGCCGTGATCAAGGTGATCCCGTGCGACGAAACCGGCCAGCTTGACCTTCACGAATACGTGAAACTCTTTTCGAAGAGAACGCGGTTCGTGGCCGCGACCCATGTTTCGAACGCACTGGGAACGGTCACCCCGATCGAAGAGCTGATCGCGATTGCCCATCAGCACGGCGTGCGGATTTTGATCGACGGAGCCCAGTCGGTTGCACACATTCCGGTAAACGTTTCGGTGCTCGACGCGGATTTCTTTGTCTTCTCGGGACACAAGGTTTTCGCGCCGAACGGGATCGGCGCGGTCTACGGAAAACGGGAACTCCTCGAAGCGGCGGCTCCTTACCACGGAGGGGGGAACATGATCGCCGACGTGACGTTCGAAAGGACGATCTACAACGGCGTTCCGAACAAATTCGAGGCCGGAACCGGGAGTATCGCCGACGCGGTCGGGCTGGGCGCCGCACTCGATTACCTTTCGGCGATCGGCATGCCCGCGGTCTATCAGTGGGAGCATGAGCTTCTGCAATACGCGATCGGAGAAATGAAGAGGGTCAAGGGCCTCCATCTGGTCGGAAACGCGCTCAACAAGGCGTCGGTTTTGGCGTTTAAACTCGACGGCTATTCCGACGAAGAGGTCGGCAAACGGCTCGATCGTTACGGGATTGCTGTTCGGACAGGCCATCACTGCGCCCAGCCGATTCTGCGCCATTTCGGGCTCGAAAGTACGGTTCGTCCGACAATCGCCCTCTATAATTCCCCCGGCGATATCGATGCGCTTGTCCGCGCGCTAAGAACATTCGCCTAGCGAAAAGCTTTCAAGGAGTTTCCTAGGTGCTCTTCCCCAGGTCCGGAGAGGGATGCGCCCCTTTTCTGCCGGGATCTTCCCGCTGCGGGAGTTCCGGCGGGGAAGGGGTTTTTGACTGGACGGGGTTTCGGGGAGTGAGAAGATCGCTCAGCTTTTTCCGGCAGAAGAAATCGTGCAGAAGATGATCGCACTCCGTCCACATCGGGAGTGTTTTGCAGAATGCCCTGCGGGGGCAATGGTAGTCCGGATCGGCGAGGCAGATCACCGGCGAAAGGGTGTTTTCCATCAGTTCGAGTATTTCCCAAACTGTATACTCTTCCGGTTTGCGGGCGAGTTTGTATCCGCCATTCTTGCCGCTCGAAGCCAGAAGAAGTTTTTTGGCGGAGAGTTCCCTCGCAATGGCCTCCAGGTATTTTTTCGAGATACCCTGCCGTGCGGAAACATCTTTTAACGGAATGAAATGCCCGTTATCGTTCTCCGCAAGGTCGATCATGACCCGGACGGCATACCTTCCTTTGGTTGAAATCACGTTAATCTGGCCTCTGCTGCTTTCGATCCGGGTGAATTCCCGGTAATCCCATCGGCATTCTACCCGCTTCGGCCGCAGAAGTCAAGATTGGACGGAAGGCGTCTTTTCGCGTGTCGGAAGAGCGGAGCCGTATCAAAAAAGCGCCGGGATCTTGATATAGGGTTTCCGGCGCGAATGGGCAGGGCCGTAAGCCGCTGAATATTTGAAAATCGGGTAATTCGGCTATAATCTATAGTTGTATTCTGAACAGAAACGAATTCTCGGATTAAAGGAGAACTCTTCATGAACAGCCGGAAACTTCGCCTTGAATCTCTCGAAGAGAGAACCCTCTTAGCCGTAACTGCGGGGCATATTGAATCCGCGGCCATTTCGCCCCTGCCGACCGAAGCGACGACCTGGACGGTGAACACGGCCGACGATCCGGCAAGCTGGAACTCGTCGGACACTATCCTTTCGCTGCGCGAGGCGCTCGGCCGGGCATCGGAGAGGGACAGGATTGTTTTTAGTTCGTCGCTGCGCGGCAAGACGATTTGGCTTAACGGAGAACAGCTCCAGATTCCCAATGGAGTCACGGTTGACGCCACGAGTATCGGCGGGATGACGATCGATGCCGGCGGAAAGAGCCGGGTATTTTACATCTACGGCGGTTCGTCTTCGGTGCCGGTTGAGCTGATCGGTCTGACGATCACCGGCGGAAATGCCCCAAGAGACTTCGGCGGCGGGATTTTCAATTACGGAACGCTGAAGATCACAGGCTCGACCGTTTTCGGGAACACGGCGAGAGACTACGGCGGCGGGATTTACAACTGGCTTTCCGGCACGGTGACGGTCACCGATTCGACCGTTTCCGGGAATTCCGCGAATATCGGCGGCGGGGTTTACAACGACACTGACAGCACTGTGACGATCACAGGCACGAGCATTTCCGGGAATTCCGCAAACATTGGCGGCGGGGTTTACAATGCCGGCGAAGCGACGGTTGCCGCCTCGACGGTTTTTGAGAATATCGCGGAGACCGGCGGCGGCTTTTTCAGTTCCGATATGCTGACGGTTATCGGTTCGGCTATTTTCGGGAATATTGCGAACGCCGGCGGCGGGATTTACGGAAACGATTCCGGCATACTGACGATTACCTGCTCGACGATTTCCGGAAATTTTGCCGATAGCGGGGGCGGAATTTACAACGGGGGGGGCGATCTGATGGTTGCGGACTCGATCGTTTCCCTCAACGAGGCCGGAGACGGAAACAACGATATTTACAACGAGGGCGGTCCCATTTCCGGCAGCAGCAATATCGTTGGATTTGATCCCGGTTTTGTTACGGCGCCGGTATTCGAATCGGGTGAACTGGTCAACCTTAACGAACTCGATCTTTCGCTTTCCTCAACGAGCTGGGCCATTGACCGCGGTACAAACAGTTTCGTCGAAACCGATACCGATCTGGCGGGAAATGCGCGGATTTACGCCGCGTGGAAAACGACCGCCACGGTCGATATCGGGGCTTACGAGTATCAAGGGAAGATTGTCAAGAATGTTGAAACACCTTCGTTAACCGTCACGACGGCGCTTGATGCTGTCAATGACACCGATGGACTGATTTCGCTGCGTGAAGCGGTCCTTTATGCGAACGCGGGCGACGTTATTACGTTCGATGCCCCGCTGGCGGGGACGGCAATCGTTCTGGACGGGACGGAATTGTTCATCGACAAGGGGATCTCGATCGATGCGGCCGGGATTAACGGGATGACGATAGACGGCGACGGAAAAAGCCGCGTTTTCAATGTGGCGGGGGGAACCACGTCGGCGCCTGTTCAGCTGATGAATTTGACCGTGACCGGCGGGAAAACGGGCGGGGACGGAGGCGGAATTCTCAACTCCGGCGTTCTGACGGTTGCCAATTCGGTTCTGGCCGGGAATACGGCGGAGAGAGGCGGCGGGCTCGGCAATTCCGGTGAGCTGACCGTGAGGTGTTCGACCGTGACCGGGAATTCTGCGGGGGACGGCGGCGGGCTCGGCAATATCGGCAAGCTGACGATTACCAATTCAATTGTTTCCCTGAACTATGCCGCGCCCGGGAAACAGAGAGACGTTCTCAATACCGGTAATATCACTTCAAAATCGAATCTTCTCGGAACAGATCCCGGTTTTAACACGGCGCCGGTTTTTGACGGGGCGGGCAGCCTTACCAACTTCAGCCAGCTTGACCTCGCCCTTACGTCGACAAGCCAGGCGATCGACGCGGGAGATAACCGTTACGCCGTCGGCGATACCGATCTGGCGGGAAATACGCGTATTTTCGCCTCGTGGAAAGCGGCCGCTACGGTCGATATCGGAGCCTATGAATATCAGGAGCGGATTGAAAAGGAGGTTGAAGATCCTTCGCTGACCGTAACGACGGCGCTCGATATTGTTGATGACACCGATTTTCAGACTTCATTGCGTGAAGCGATCCTCTATGCGAAGCTGGGCGACACTGTCACGTTCGATGCCGCGCTGGCCGGAGAGACCATTGTTCTGGACGGTTCGGAACTTTTCATCGGCGAGGCCATTTCCATCGATGCGACGGCGATCGGCGGGATGACGATCGACGGGGCCGGAAGAAGCGGCGTCTTTAATGTGGCGGCGGGAACCGAGTCGGCGCCTGTAAAACTGATGAACCTGAACATTACCGGCGGGAGCAGCTCAAGCGGCGGCGGGATCGATAATGCCGGTGTGCTGATGATCAGCGACTCGGCGATTTTCGGGAATTCCGCGAGCCGCGGCGGGGGGATTCACAATTCCGGCGGGCTGACGATTAGCGGCACGAGCGTTTCCGGGAATTCCGCGGACGACGGGGGCGGGATTTACAGCGGCTCTTCCTGCACCCTGACGGTCACCAACTCGGAAATTTCCGGGAATACCGCGAACAACAGCGGCGGCGGAATCTGCAATTCCGGCGTGCTTGAAATCACCCAATCGGACGTTTCCCTCAATTCCGCAAATGCCGGAGGCGGCGGGATTTACAACGATGAGGAGGGGAATCTGAAGGTTGCCAACACGGTTGTTTCCGGGAACTCCGCCGGGAGCGGGGGCGGGGGCGGGGTTTACAACTCCTCCTGCAACGGCCCGCCGGCGGTCATCAACTCGGCCCTTTTCGGGAACAGAGCGGCCTACGGCGGCGGACTTTACAACACAGGGGACGGCGAAATCACGGTCGTTAATACGACGATTTCAGGGAACTCCGCAAGCGCCGAGGGGGGGGGCATTTTCAACGACAATTACGTTGAACCGCTGAACTCGATTGTTGCCCTTAACTACGCCGGTTCCGGCCGGCATGAGGATATTTGCGATCTCACCGGCTACCTGATACCCGACTACACCATTGTCGGCATGGATCCCGGTTTTATTGCGGGGCCGCTCTTTGACGGGGCGGGCAACCTCCTCAATTACGATACAATCGACCTCGCTCTTCTGCCGACAAGCATGGCGATCGACTCGGGGGAAGACTCTTACATTGAGACCGAGACCGACCTTGCCGGAAAGGCCCGTTTTGTCGGCTGGGCTGTCGATATCGGAGCGTACGAATTTCTGATCTCAGATTTTACGGTTGTCACGACAAATCTTGACACAGTCAATTTTTCCGACAACCAGATTTCACTGCGTGAAGCGCTCCTTTACACGACCGAGGGAGGTCTTATCACGTTTGATTCAAGCCTGGCGGGTAAAAAAATCAGGCTTCGCGGGTCGCAGCTTGAGATCAACGGAGGGGTCACGATTGACGCATCCGGCATTGGCGGGATAACCGTTGACGCCGGATGGGGAAGCCGCGCCTTTTATGTCAGCGGGGGAACGGAAGAAATGCCTGTTGAGCTGATCGGCCTTACCATTGCCAACGGCTATTCCGACAACGGCGGCGGGGTCTATCACAGGAACGGAGTTCTGGTTCTTGCCGGCTGTTCCATTACCGATAATTACACGGACGCCTACGGCGGCGGCGTTTACAGCCGGGCCGGTTCCGTAATGATGACGGATTGCTCGGTCGAATGGAATGTTGCGTCTGTCGACGGAGGGGCTGTTTTCAACCTTGATTCATTGACGATGACCGGTTGTTCTGTAACACAAAACGCGGCGTACCGGGTCGGCGGGATTTTCAACAACGGCACGGCGGCGATGATCGACTGTGTTGTGACCGGGAATGAAGCTTACGGCACCGACGGGGGCGGAATCTACAACGGCGAAACGCTGACGATGACCAACTGCAATGTTTCGGCGAACAGCGCGTTCGTTAGCGGCGGCGGGATTTATAACGCCGGCACTTTGACGATGACCAACAGCACCTTTTCGGGAAACTCCGCGCTGTCGTGCGGCGGCGGAATTTACGATGACGGCCTCAGGCTGACGATGACGAATTCCATTGCTGCACTGAACTCCGCCGACGAAGAGGGAGCGGATATCAGCACGCGAAGCCATTCCATCTACGCTTACAACGTTCTTTCTTCTTTCACTGATTGGACGGAGTCGGAAAACTGCCTGGTTTACGATCCTTCGAAACCCCTTTTTGAGGATGCGCAAGGCGGAGATTATTCCCTGGCGGCGCATTCCCAGGCGGTGAACAAGGGGAACAACTCCTACGTTGAGACCGCGGCCGACCTGGCGGGGAACCCGCGGATCGTCGGCGGTATTGTCGATATGGGGGCCTATGAATATCAGGGGAGCACAACAGAGCAGCTCGAAACGCCGGCAATCACCACCGGCAGCAAGAGCATCTATGTTTCCTACGGCGCGAACCGTCATCAGATCCAGTGGGGCGCGGTCGACAACGCTTCCGGCTACGAACTGGCTTACAGCACCGGCGGCGGCACCTGGACGACCATTGCGGCCGGGGGAACGAGCGCGGTTGTCAGGGGGCTGACCTACGGGACCGACGTGACCTACCGTGTCCGCGCCCTGGGTGACGGTGTCGCCTTTACCGATTCGGATTGGAGCGCTGCGAAGACGTTCAACGTCTGCCCGATGGACATCAACAACGACGGCGATATTTCGGGCGGCGACCGCACGCTTCTGGCGAGGGCCTGGCTTGCCGAAGAGGGTGAAGACACATACCGGTACTACTGCGACATTAACGCCGACGGCGATGTCGGCGGTGCCGACCGCGCGTATCTTTCGAACAACTGGCTCCTGAACGTGGAAGACGATGCCGACGATCTTCGGTATCCGCCGGCAAGGCGCGCCGACGCGTTCTTCGCCGAATTCGCTTCAGCGGAACCGGTCACAGGATTGGACGTGTTCTAAGGGAATGATGTCAAGGGCTAAAATCGTTCAGCGGGCGGTTTCAGCCCTGACCTTCTTTCTGCTGCCCCCCAAGGTAAAAATCTTCACAGGAAACGGTTCATTTGTCAGCCGATTTATCAACGGTGGATGTCCGTCCGCCCGTCTCCCGCCTTGTCTATCCCAGATCAGCCGCACGGGACGTGAAAGCCGTGTGCAGAAGACGGTGGGCGTTTGTTTCTTCCTCTCCCGATTCGGTCCTGGAAAGGAACTCGTTGTAGACCGCCGCCAGAGCCTGGTTTTTGTAGCTCGACGCTTCAGAATTGCCGAGACGGTCGGCGATCGCGTACAGCCCCGCATTACGTCCGGTCCGTGCCGCTTGACCCGCGGCGCGTCCTCGAGTTTTCGGCTGGCCTCCGCCGCCGATGCACCCGCCCGGGCAGGCCATAACCTCGACGAAGTCGTAGAACACCTCTCTGGCGCGGATTTTTTCGAGAAGGGTGAAAATGTTCGCCCCGCCGCTCACCGCCGCGATTCTGACCGTTCGGTTTCCAAGTTTGACCTCGGCCTCCCGCACGGCGTCGAATCCGCGTATCGGTTCAAACCGAAGTAAATCTTCCGGAGGATCCTGGCCGGTTTCGAGGTGGTAAGCTGTCCGCAGCGCCGCCTCCATAACTCCGCCTGTATTACCGAAGATGATGCCCGCGCCGCTGCCGCGCCCCATTGCCGTGTCAAAGGGAACTTCATCGAGTGCGGAAAAGTCGATCCTCGCATCGGAGATCATCTGACCCAGTTCGCGGTTTGTCAGGGAGAAATCGACGTCACGGATATCCGGATTGGACCCGAACCGCCCCGCTGCGTTCATCTCCGGGCGCGAAATTTCAAATTTCTTTACAGTACAGGGGGCGACCGCGGCGACCTTAATCTTTGCCGGATCGATTCCGCTTTTTCGGGCAAACCAGGTTTTCACAACACTTCCCTGCATGAGAATCGGACTTTTTGCGCTCGAGAGGTTCGGAAGGAGTTCCGGATACCAGTATTCCGCCAGCTTCACCCATGCTGGGCAGCAACTGGTGAACATCGGCATCTCGGACGTCTCGCCGTGACGGAGCCGCCCGACCAGTTCCGCTGCCTCCTCCATAATCGTCATATCGGCACCGAAAGTGACATCGAAGACATAGTCGAAACCGAGCGCTTTGAGTGCTGCAACGGTTTTTCCCTCAACATTCACACCGTGTTCCATTCCGAAAGATTCGCCGAGCGAAACGCGGGTTGAGGGAGAGACCAGCGCAACGGTGATCCACTGCGAATCGGCCAGAAGACGTTCAACCGTCGGATAGTGAAACCGTTCGGTCACAGCTTCATGAGGACAGATCGCCGAACATTGTCCGCAATGAATGCAGATTGCCTTTCCCGTTTTCTTCGGGTCGCAGCGGTCCATGATTCCCATCATTCGGCCGCACGCCTTTTCGCAGTGATCGCATTTTTGGCAGAGCGATTCGCTGAAAACGACCGCCGGATCGTCCGGATCGATGGTTACCGGCTTTCCGTTCCCTTCCTGCTGGCCGTACCGATGCGGTCCCGGTCCGCCGCCGCGCTCCTGAGCTCCGGTTCGTATTCCCGAAAGGAGAATTCCCGCACCGGCGGTGCCGAGGAATCGCCTTCTCGACGTTGTTTCTTTCATGGTATGGTTTCCTTTTGTTATGGATGGAAAAAAGGCTCTCTTTCCGACCCGCTTTCTCCGGCAGTTTTCTCCTCCCTGTTTTTTAAACACCGTATCAAAGAAAAAGTTTCGCCTGAAAAAGGATGATTCGTTATTTTTTCTCGTTTTACGAGGAAAAAGAGGGAATTGCCGGTTCCGGCCCGGACTTTCGGACACAAAAAAACGCCAGGACCTATGTGAGGCTCCTGGCGCGAATGGGCAGGGCCGGGATTGAACCGGCGACCTACGGATTTTCAGTCCGGCGCTCTACCAACTGAGCTACCTACCCCCGATCAAATGATCAGGTCTATTATAGGGTAATCCGGGGAGCTGTCAATAAGGGGGAACGGAGAATCGGTTTTGCGGGGTCTGCTTCTCTTTTTCTTCTTTCTTCAACCTATTAAAAAACTAAAAACACCGCAAAAAACGATGTCAACTGCAAATATTCTAGCTGGACACATCGGCTCAGTCAACATCAGTTTTAGAGGGAACTAGTTGAGGTTTTTGTCGAGAAGGGGAGGGGGAGAAGAGAAGCTGGACGGTACAAACTCTCCAAGCAAGGTAATCAAAAACTGTGCCCAAAAACTCAAATCTGTGCCCAAAACTCCTAAAATCTGTGCCCAATCTACTACATCTAATTCAAAAAGTCAATAGAAACGACTCTTAGGTACGTTTCTTTTGGTGTTTTATATCTCATCTCATCACTCCCCTCTGAATCTCCGGCTCTGATTCTTAACGGTCAGCTCATTTCTGCTCAGGGAAGAAGCTGAAGAGTTGAGTAATGAAGTGGCAGTAGGAGAAAACAGAAAACAGAAAACAATATCCATCAACAGCAACCAAATCAACAAATAGCCAAGAATAGGGGAATCAAACGGAGAAACGGGATAATCATTAATTCGCTGGCGGTAGTAAGTTCGATCTTGGTGCTATTCTGTTCTGACCGTTATGAAGATGGCCGTTGATTCTTGTGGGGTGGGAATTGGATTGAGCAGGGGTGGTTTGCTTGGGATGAGAGGGTCGGTATGTGGCTTGATGTCCGAACCGCCTATGAAAAAATGAATCACCCATTGACCGTTTCCAAGTTGATTCCGGCTGCATTTCTTTTTGAGCCAGACCGAAATATTGAGCTTGACATCCTAGTGCGGGCGGGTATAAATGGGCAGGATTTTAGTTGTTGTCTCTATCTCAATCCGAATAGCGCCCGTTGTCCGTTTGAATGAGCGTTGGAAAGGTCTTTGAATCGATGAAAAACTGTAAACTTCATGTCGAATCTCTTGAAGAAAGAACGCTTCTGGCCGTTGTTGCCGGTGGAGAAGAGTCTGCCGTCGCTCTTGTTGCGCCGCCAGAACCGACAGAAGGAACGATTGTTGTTTCCTCTTTGACCCAGGCTGCTCTTCAGTCTGCGATCAATAGTGCTCCTACTGGTTCGACGATTACGTTTGCCAAGTCCGGAACGATTACCCTGACCGGAACGCAGCTGGAGATTTCAAAGAGCATCACAATCGACGCAAGCAGTGTTGGCGGGATTACTATTAATGCGAATCAAAAGAGCCGTGTGTTCTATGTGAGCGAAGGTGCGAGTGTTGAATTGAACTCGCTGACAATTACGGGTGGAAAGGTTTGTGGTGGGAATACCTATGTGTATGGCGATAATGACGGTTTGGGTGGTGGTATCTATTCTGTGGGTACACTAACGTTGACCCACTGTTCCGTAACTGGAAATACGGCAGAAGGTTGCTGTAACAATACTAGCGGCGGCGGTTATGGTGGTGGTATCTATTCCACGGGTGCAATAACGCTGACTGACTGTGCTGTTACAGGGAATACGGCAAAAGGCGATAGAAAAGAAGGATATGAAAGAAATGGTTCTGGTGTCGGGGGTGCGATTTTCAACGAGGGTCCACTAACACTGATCGACTGTTCCGTTACAGGAAACACGGCCGAAGGTGACCTTCATGCTTCAGGCGGTGGAATTTGCTGTTATGATACGTTAACACTTACAAATTGTACCATTGAAGGAAATACAGCATTAATTCATGCCCAAGGTCATAGTGGGCAACCCACTATCGGTAGTGCTTATGGTGGAGGAATTTATTCATTATTTTCCTTAACAACGCTTACTAACTGTACCGTAGCGGGGAACGCAGTAAGACTCCAGCAACAAGGCAAGAATCATGGTTGGGTATACTGCGGAGGTGGAGGAATTTACTCTCCGGATATAAGATGTGTGAACAGTTCCATTACTGATAATTCAGTAGAAGGTAATGCCGCAGATGTTGACGGAAATTATACCATTATTGTTTGCAGGGGCGGTGGAATCGAGGATCTGGGATCTTTGACACTCACAAACTGTACTGTTGCAGGAAATACAGTCAAAAGTCCTCATGACGGTTGGTGTGGTGGAATTTATGCCTATGCGGGGTACTTCTACAATACGATTTTAGTACAGAATACCGCCTCGTCTGGTGCTAACGATCTTTCTGCAGGATATGAAATCATAAGCGAAGGTATAACCACAGGAGTTGTAGGAGAATACTATGCTTACAATACCCTATCCTCCTTTGCCGACTGGACTGAATCAACGAAATGCCCAATTTACAATCCTTCACGTCCTCTTTTTACGAATTCAGAGAGCGGTGACTATACACTTACCGAAAGATCTCAAGCAATCGATCAGGGAAATTCCAGTTACATTTCGGGTTACAATGACGATCTGAATGGGAATCCTCGGATTGTTCGCGGAATTGTTGATCTAGGCGCGTATGAATATCAACTTGAAACTATTGTCCCAGACATTTATGTTGAACAAATCACTATTCCTAATGCAGAAACACCGATTTTTGCCGGGGAGGAAGTAAGGCTTATTGCGACGATAAAAGAAAATACAAAAGAACATAATCTTAATGATTATGAATTGAAAAACGTCGAATGGACGATCCGAAAACTTGATGAACATGGTGAGAATAGCGAAATCGTCAAAAGGGATATCGTTGTTGTAAACAGTGACAGATGGGCCAAGGTTACGATTTCGCCAGATGAATGGGAGATACATTACACAGGATGGCAGCCGCAAGTGGGTGATCACGGGGAGTATATAATCACAGCCAAATTAAATTACAAAGTGAAAGGAAATAATTGGTCTACAGATTATTCTCAATTAACATTCAGTTCAGAGGCATCCTTGTGCAATTTTGAAGTAAAACCCAACGAACAACCGGATGTGACTGTTGAAAATATCACGATATCGTGCAATGATCCGGTTA
The DNA here is from genome assembly GCA_017405595.1 of Thermoguttaceae bacterium. Taxonomy (GTDB): domain Bacteria; phylum Planctomycetota; class Planctomycetia; order Pirellulales; family Thermoguttaceae; genus RUG695. The sequence continues at coordinate 58,774 of JAFRAC010000009.1, forward strand.
CAGCTAAAAACCATCCAGATTGGGGACCTGTTGTCGGCAAATATGTGAGGATTGTTGCGACAATTCAAGAAAATACCGAGTATCACGATTTTAGCGACTACGAACTTAAAAACATGGAGTGGAGAATCGAAAAGCTCAATTCTCTCGGCGATGTCGTGGAGACGGTCAAAACGGACATTGTTAGTGCAACAAGCAACCGATGGGCAAAAGTTACACTATCTGACGATAAATGGGAGATTCATTACACGGGTTGGTTACCGAAAAAGGGAGATCACGGTTCGTATAAAATCACTTGTAATTTGAATTACGAAGTGAAAGGAACAAATTGGGTATCCACTCTATTTTCCGAAACATTCAGTTCCTCGCAGACACTGGATGAAGCAAAAGTCGATGTAACCGAATATGCCGTTGCCTGGGCAAAACCGAAATGGGATAAAAATGGTTCACTTGTCAGAGATTTTAACGATGATGTATCAACTTTAGCGTACGATTACCTTTTTCATGTGACAGTTGATCGGGAATGGTATGAAAACATCTATCTTGCGAATACCGGTAACAAAAAAACCAAACAAACTTTGATCTCAAAAAAGTTAGGTTTGGGGGCGGACGGCATCACGTACTGTGTTCCATCCGATTCATGTTATCTTGTTTTCGGCGCGGCCGGGAAAGACGGCAAGATTGACAACTTTTACGATCTGCTTGCGACCGAATGGAGCATCCTTTCGACGCCGAATCGGGAAAAAGGATGTTATACGATTCTATTTGACTATTCCGACCCAGAAGCACTGTTAAAGCAGGATGATTTTGACAACTGGCAAGAGGGACACAGGGCGACTGTCGGTAATCCGAAATTCGACATGTCAAAGCCGGAAAGTGTATCGAACCAAAAATGGATACAAACGGGTTATTTCGTCGAGAAGGAGTTTAATACATCATCTGGCTTGGATGCCTTTGGTCTTTCACCGATAGACGATAATCGTAGTCCGGTACTGTTATTTCCAGGCACAGACACGCGATTTGAAGAACAGACTGGTTATTCGTGGCTCGCAGACGCTTTGTCTGATGCTAATCCCGATGGAGTCGGATACGACCAATATTCTGAAAAGAGGGTGGAAATGGAAAGTTGGGCCGTTGCTCAGAGAACATCAGGCTCTTTGGTTAATATCTACGGCTATTCACTAGGCGCTGCATTGTCACAATGGTTCGTAGCGAATTATCATGGTTCTATTGGAGAAGTTGAGCTTTATAATGCTCCCGGCATCTCAAGAGAAGCTGTTGATTACTATAAAAACCGTCACCATTCCTTTGAGGGTGTAACGTATCACATTGCCATTGGCGACCTTGTAAGTATGGCTGGTGAGGCATATTTGCCAGGAGGAACGGTCTATCTTTATACCAACTCAAACCAAGATTACAGCTGTATAGATTATCATCTTGCGCCGATGGTTACTCGAGATGCGTTCGCTTTTACGAAGATAAAGGGTTCAAATCTTATCAAAGATAACGTATATAAGAATACGGCTACTCGAGTAGCCGAGATATCTTCAGAAGAATTTGGTAGTTATTGGTTTAACTATAATTCTTCTAAGTACTACGATACGTTCATAGAACCCACTATTGAAACGCTCATTCATCTGTTTAAGCCCTCACTCAACATTCCGATTTCTCTGATGAAACAACGTGTGCCGTTTTCCCATAACCTCTTTGTTAGGGGAACTACGGAGTATGAACGTTCACATGTTGGATTACAGAGAACATTGATGTGCGCTGAATATGCTATTAGAAGTTGGGATTTGGTATCTAAAATGTCGTCAAACCCCTTATGTCCCCCCTCATTAGTATTTTTTGCCCAACTGCTGGCTAATTCCACGACAGGAGCCGCATTGGGGTCTTTCGTGAGGAATGTTATTGATGCAAAAAAACCTGTTGATTTATCTTTGTCACACGACTGGACACTAAAATACATTAATGAAAACCTATACGGTTCAGGCAATGTTCAAGGATCACCAATGGTGACAATTCGGACGCCCGACGGCATCTCTACGAAGGCGTTTGTGTCCTATGCCGGATACGGTCTTGATGAGATCAGCGTTAATCCTGGACTTTTCTACTTCTGGAACAGTGAGAATTATAAAGTCGGCAGTGCTTCCATATGGTTACCCAATGAGAACAATGGAACACTGTCATTTACAGCATCAGATGGGAGTGCACCGATTGATGTCTACAGGGATACTGATTACATGCTTTCGGGTAATGTGAATGCGATATTCGGTTCTGCCGAATCCAGTAACAAAATGGCCGAATTTAATATTTCATCCATTGAAGCCGCGGCATCAAGTTCTACCTGGAATATTTCGGATATCAAGCTATATTATAACGGTAAGATAATTGCAGAACTGGGATCGGATGATCACGAATTCACGGCGACAAAAAGAGGGAAACGTCTTACGGGCAATTCTGATTTGACCTTAACCATATACGACTATGTGCTGAACTCTACCGGAACGGATTATGACCTGGTTAGGTCGGAACGTACTTTTAGCGATTCAACATTAACATTCGTAAGCGGATTGCAGAAAGATCTCATCAGGATCAGTACCGATTCTGAGAATGGCGCGTTAATGTTTCAATATTCAGAGGGCAATGTTCCAATACTTATGATTGGTTCTACGTTCTATTCGTATAATCCATCTATGAATGACTGGCATACAACGGCATCGAAACCAGTCGTTCCGCAGTTGCCCCAGGAGGCAATTCTTCCTGATCCCCAACCGACCGGTTTATCGGGTTCCGTTACAGCTAATGCTTCCGGGTACGAAATCAGCGTCAAAATCCCCAAAAGCACGTTCGACAGTTATTCGTTAGTATCCTTCTATATGGACTCAAATAATTCCGGTTTTGACGGCGATTATATCACTAGCCTTGCCAAATCGGACATGACATTTAGTGACGGATGTTATACTTATTCGTTCGATTTATCAGAAACCGATGTCGAACCTGGCGCCTACTACCTGTGTGCCCATGGCGATTTTGAGGGTGAGGAACAATCGGTCTATAGTAACAGTTTTTCGTTAACTCGGCCTTTGCGGGCGCTTACTCTTTCAGAAACGACATGTCAGTTCTCCGATACGAATATCGGCACAGTCGATGATAGTATCGTAAAACAGTTTACCGTAACGAACTCCGGCGAGACCGACGTGACTTTTGTCATTGCGATGGCAGAGGATTCCAATTATCTGGATTTTCTCTGTACCGCCCAGCTTCCAGACGGTTCGTACCTGACAACTCCAACCGTCACATTGTCGCCGGGTGAGACTTTATCGTTGGACATCTATTTTGTTCCTCAAACGGTCGGCGATAAAGCGGCAGCTATCAGCCTTTTGTCCGATTCAGATGATTCCGAGCTCGGCACAATTTCTATAACCGGAAAAGCGCTGGAAATGCTTCCAGCAGATCTTGAAACATCTGCGGCTGACGCGACTGTCTCGCCGCAGTCCGTCTGCGCGGGCGATGCATTCGACGTCTCATGCACAATCTTCAACAACAGCGCCAATACAGCCGATTGTTCATCCGTCAGCTTTTATGCCTCCCAAGACGCGTCCGATATAACGGCAGGCACTCTGATCGGCATTGTTGACATATCCGAATGGCTACTTTCCGGTGAATCAAAGACGGTAACCCTGTCCTTTGACTCGTTCCCGCAGCTTGCGGCCGGAAACTATTACATCGGCTGGGTTGTTGAATGTAGTAACGATTCTAACCTGTCGGATAATTCAGCTGTCCTTACCAAAACGATTAGGGTTTTAGACGGTCAGCTTGCGGTGCCGACGATTCAAACCGGAACAGGAAACAATTACGTATCCTACGGCGCGAACCGGCACCAGATCATCTGGAATGGGGTTGATAACGCCTCCAAGTACGAGCTGCAGTATTCCGAAAACGGAATAGACTGGATAACGGTTACAGCCTATGATACGAGTGCTGTGGTTAGTGACCTGGCCTTTGGCGCTGACGTGACTTATCGTGTTCGCGCGCTGGGAACCGGTTCTTATGCGGCTTCGGAATGGAGCGTTGAGAAGACATTTAATGTCTGTCCGATGGACATCAACGGGGATGGCGATATTTCTAGCAGTGACCGTGTGCTTTTGGCGTCCGCCTGGCTTACCGAAGAGGGAGATGATGGGTTCCTGTATGCCGCCGATATCAATGCCGACGGTGATGTTTCTAACAGTGATAGAGCTCTCCTCTCCAATAACTGGCTTGGTGAGATCGGAGACGATGACTTGGTTTATCCTAACCCGAAACCGACAACCCCGATTCATGTTATGGACGTTGATATTGATATTACCAATCTCAACAGTAACCCCGATTCAATCTATACGATTTACCTTGATTTCGACGGCAATACAACAACCACATGGACCAATAACGTGAATGAGGGCGCGTCCATCGTAACTCCACGGTTTACGATTGACGGCGATACATCGAAAACGTCGTTTACCGATGTGGAAAAAGTGGCCATCTATCAAATTTGGCAGGGTGTTGCCGAAGATTTTATGCCATTCGATGTAAATGTGACGACGGCTGAGCCTTCACAGGCGGATTTTCTTGCAGGACGGGCACAAAGAGTTGCCATTGGAGGGAGTAACAAAGATTGGTATAGCAAATCAGCATCTAATACAACAGGTGTATCATATATAGGTTCATTCTCATGGCATGAAGACAATCCCAACTTTGTTTTTTCGGAATGCTTTATTGATTCGAATCGAACGAGCGTGGACGCGGCTTCGTTAGCAGCGACTGTTTCTCATGAAGTAGGCCACGCGCTTGGATTGCGTCACATGGGATACTATGTAAACGGAAAACAACATGAGTATTTTGGGGGCGCAAACGGCTGGGGACCGCTCATGGGCAATCCCGATGGGGAGGATGTTACGCAATGGAGTCGAGGGGATTATCAGAGCGCAACCCGTGTTGAGGACGAGCTTGAAATCATAACCACGCAAAACGGATTCGGATACCGCGACGATGATTATGCAGATTCTTTTAATGGGGCAGCAACGTTAACTATTATCAGCGGTGTAGGTGAAATATCAGGAATCATTGAACGAAATACCGATATTGATTACTTCACATTCCAATCCGATGGTTCAGAACTGCAATTCAGAATCGGCGGAATCAAAAACGTAACGAATCTTGATGTCTTGATTACTGTTTACAATTCAAAACGCCAAGTTCTGTATACCTACAATCCATCGGATAGACTTGATGTTGAATTTGTTTTTTCCGATAAGGCTGGAACTTACTATCTTTCCGTTGAAGGAACAGGGCTTGAAACTGATTGGCCGGGTATTTACAGTGATTATGGAAGCTTGGGAACCTATAGCATAAGTGTCGGGTACCCAAACACGTTTGTCGTCACAACCCTCGCCGACACGGTTTCCAATGACGGTTTTCTCTCATTGCGCGAGGCGGTTCTTCTGGCCTCGGAAAAGCCTTCGACAATCCTCTTCGACGATTCCCTTTCGAGCGGAACCATTTGCCTGACGGCGGGACAAATCGAGCTGAACGGTTCTGTGATCATCGATGCAAGTGACATTGGCGGAATCACCATTGACGCTCAGAATTCTTCGCGGGTCTTTATGGTTAACGGGATTGCGATGTTATGCGGCTTGACGATTACCGGCGGCTACGTAAACGACTCCATTTGTGGTAGCGGGATCTATAATAAGGGTAAGTTGTCTCTTATCAACTGTACTGTGGTGGGGAATTCGGCAAATTACAACGGCGGTGGGATCTACAACGGTGCATCGGCTTTATTGGAGCTGAGTAAATGTGCCGTGACGGGAAACTGCGCAATCAAGGGTTCCGGTGGCGGCATCTACAATATGGGCGAACTGTCCCTTAACAACTGTGCCGTGACGGGAAATAATTCTGATTACAGAGGTGGCGGCATCTACAATATGGGCGAGCTGTCCCTTATCAACTGTACCGTGGCAGGGAACCGTTCTGACTATTGGGGTGGCGGGATTTGCAACTCATCCGCTACCGCGTACATCTACAATACTGTCATCGCCCAAAATACGGCGAGTAGTTCCGGCAATGATATTTATTCTGGAACAGTTTATGGTTACAACACCCTCTCTTCCTTTACAGGCTGGACGGAATCTGTAAGGTGTTTGGTCTACGATTCTTTTCTTCCACTCTTTTCTGACTCGGCAAACGGCGATTATTCCCTTATCAACAATTCTCAGGCAGTTAACAAAGGGAATAACGGTTATATTTCCGGAATAACGACCGACATTATTGATAACGTTCGAATTTCCGGCGGTACGGTCGATATCGGGGCCTATGAATATCAAGGCTCATCTGAATCATTGATTCCAGATCTCGTCGCAGATGATGGCGGTTCACTGACCTTGATGAACAGTATCATTACACTTAAAACCGGCACGATTAGTAATGTCGGAAATGGCGATGCCGTTCCGGGATTCACAATCAGCGTCTATGCTTCGACCGATAAATCAATTTCGGTCAATGATGTTTTTCTGAAAGCTTTCACTATCACATCTGGACTTAGCGTTGGAAGTTCGATGACCCGTGAGTTCTCGATCAATTTTGCTGATATTCCGATGAATGAGCTGACGGCCGGAGCGAGCTACTATATCGGCTGGATTATCAGCGATGTTGAAGATGAAGTTGTCATAAACAACAATACCGCTTACTGTTCATCGACGCTCACTATTCCCGCGGCTGATCGTCCCGATCTCTCCACGAGCACCGGTGGGACGCTGTCAACGCTATCTAACGGCAAATTTACCCTGACCACGGCCACGATCAAAAATGTCGGGAAAGCCGCGGCGCCTGCCGGATTTACGATTAAAGTTTACGCGTCTGCCGATACCACGATTACTAAAGACGATACTTGGCTGGCCTCGTATACGGTTGATCAAGCCCTGGCGGCTGGCAGCTCGAAGACGTATAAAATCACCGATATTCCGGTGAGCAATCTTGCTGTCGGCGGGAGTTATTATATCGGCTGGATTGTCAGTGATGTTGAAGATGAAAGGGTTCTCGATAATAACGCCGCCTACTGTAAAACGCAACTGACCGTTCCTTCACCCGACCTTGCGGCCAGCAATGGCGGTTCGGTTACATCTCCTGCAAACGGTAAGTTTACACTAAAAACCGGAACGATCAGGAATGCAGGAAAAGCAGAAGCGCCTGCCGGTTTCAGGATTAACATCTACGCTTCAACTGATACTTCGATTACATCCGAAGATATTCTGCTGACATCCTATACCGTTAATGAGGCACTTGGGGCGGGTAAGTCGAAGACATTTACGATTGATAATGTTCCAAGCGAAAAACTCGCTTCCGGTCAGAATTACTATATTGGCTGGATCATTACTGACGTGGACGGCGAAACTGTAATAACGAACAATACCGCCTACTGCGGGACACGGCTGAAGATAGCTACGGCCAACACCATAGTCTTACCAAATGTACTGACTGGTGCTGCTGATCGCTTATTAGCCGCCGATATCGTTTTCTCCGAATTTGCCTCGGCCGACCTTGGTGTGGATCTGGACATGTTCTGAACGGAGTCCTGAACTTCAACCTACGGGCGGTTTCGAGCAGGGAGGTTTCGGTGGGGCCTGTTTTGCAGACAACTGGGAAATTTTCCTTATCCTCTGTTGTGGTAGGGATGGAAATTGGACGGATCGGCCGATATTCCGAGATATAACATCTGAATTTTTTGATTTTGGCTCGGAAAATTGAGTTGATAGGTTGTGTCCTGACAAATATAATAAGTCATTTGTTGCCAAAAGTCTCAATATGAGGATTTTGGCTATTCAGAAATTAACCATTTCGTTTTTTACTTGTACCGAGAGGGTGTGATGAATATTCGTAAACTTTGGGTGGAATCTCTTGAAGATCGATGTCTGCTCGCTGTTGTCGCTGGGGGATTTGAACAGTCGGCTGAACTTGTTGCTCCGACCGAGGCGACGACTTGGGTTGTTAATACTCTGGAAGACCCGACAGGTTGGGACGTTTCTGATAATATTCTTTCGTTGCGGGAAGCAATCGCTAGCTCGGTTACTGGTGATACGATTGTCTTTGATTCAGAACTGGCCAGAGGGACAATTATGCTTAATGGTTCTCAGCTTGAGATCAACAACGGAATCACTATCGATGCAAGTGATATTGGTGGGATTACGATTGACGCTAATCAGCAATCCCGTGTTTTCTACGTTGATGGCAAGACATCATCTAAACGTGTGGAATTGATTAATTTATCGATAATTGGGGGTAAGGTTAGTGGTAGCGGTGGGGGAATTTGTTCATTAGAAGGTAACGGATTAATTCTCACGAACTGTATCATTTCGGGGAATAATGCAAGCGCATATGGGGGCGGACTTTATGGTACTGGTAGCAATTTTACCCTGACGAACTCTATTATTTCCGACAATTCTGCAAAATCTGGAGGTGGATTTTTCGATGGCTATTGCATTCCCGGTAACTACCCCGCCTACTGTCATTACACGTTGACAAACTGTACTGTTTCAGGGAACACAGCAAGTGATAACGGTGACGGGATTTATGCCGATGGCGGATGGATAACTCTTCAGAATGTAATCATTACCGATAATATCTACAGGTATACGTGGAGTTATTGGGATGCGACTATCAAAGGCTATAACGTTCTTTCCACATACAACCGTTGGAGTTCAAGTTCTCTGTGTGTGGATTATGATCCTGTTAGACCTCTGTTTGTTGATGCTGAGAATGGAAACTACAGCCTGGCAGACGATTCACAGGCGATTAATCTCGGAAACAACTCATACATTACGACAGAAACAGATCTTGCCGACAACCCTCGGATTATAGGAGGAACCGTTGATCTAGGTGCTTATGAATATCAGCCAGAAACCCATTCAACAATAGTCACCACACTCATCGATGTGGTGGATGAAATCGACAGACTAATTTCTCTGCGAGAAGCAGTTGCTCTATATGCCGAGGAAGGTGATACGATTACCTTCGCACCCGAATTGGCTGGAGGAACAATAGCCTTAAACGGGAATCAACTTGAAATCTCAAGGGGAATTACGATTGACGCAACATCTGTCGGAGGGATAACAATTGATGCCAATCAAAGTAGCCGTGTTTTCTATGTAAGCGGGGGAACAGAAGATACACCGGTTGAATTGATTAACCTGACAATTACAGGTGGTTACACAGAGTATGGCGGCGGAATTTATCACCACTCCGGCACCATGACTATTTCCGATTCCAAAATCTTTGGGAATTCTGCGAGCAAGTCCGGCGGAGGCACTTACAACCATATCGGTAATGTAACACAAATAAACTGCACTATCACCGACAACTCTGCAACCTGGGGTGGAGGGTTTTACAACTGGGGTGGCTCGTTGACGATTACAGGCTCTGAGTTTTCCAACAACTCCGCAAACTATGGTGGCGGAATTAGCAACAACACAGGCTCAGTAACGGTTATCAGCTCTGAATTTTTCGGAAATTCTGCAGCTGACGTTGGTGGTGGGCTTGATAACTATTCAGGCACTCTGATGGTCACCGACACCCAAATATCTGATAATTCCGCTGGCAACTATGGCGGAGGGATTTACAATGAGTTAGATACACTGACGGTTGTTGGTTCTAATATTTCCGATAATTCTGCTGGCACATCTGGCGGAGGAGTTCATAATTATTCGGGAACAACGACACTTACCGATTCAATCATTTCCGGCAATTCCGCAAACAGTGCAGGGGGCGGAATTTACAACGATAATTCTGGTAATCTGTTGATCACAGGTTCGTCCGTCACTGGGAACTCTGCAAATTACGGTGGAGGACTTCGCAATTGGTACGGCGCGATGACAATTACCTCTTCCGAAATTTTTGGAAATTCCGCAGACTGCGGTGGTGGAGTTGGCAACAATTCGGGGAAACTAACAGTTACAGATTCTAACATTTTCGAGAATTTAGCAAACAAAGACGGTGGCGGGATTGATAACTACGCGGGCAAACTGACGGTCGCCGGCTCTGAAATTTCCGGAAATTCTGCAGGTAACTACGGGGGCGGGATCTACAATGAACTAGATACAGCAACAGCTACCAACTCGAATATTTCGGAAAATTCCTCAAACAGCGATGGTGGCGGGATTCATAACAATAACGGTACGCTGATGTTCACAAGATTGTCTGTTGCAGGGAATACAGCGAACACAGGTGGAGGATTTTACAATACAGATGGGAGAATAACGTTATTAGACTGTTTCATTTCAGATAATTGTGCACAGGCAGGCGGTGGAATTTTAGATACTGGCGATAAAGGGGTGCTGGAATTCACCGATTGTGTTATATCCGGCAATGTTTCAAATCCCGGCGGTGGTGGCGGGATCCAGTTTTATTGTATATCTGATAATAACGAAACAATAGCAACATTTACGAATTGTGTTATTTCGGGGAATTCTGCAAGTTCCTATGGTTATGGTGGTGGTATACTAAATGCAGGCGCAATACTGGCGTTTGCCAACTGCGTTATTTCCGGCAATTCTGCCACCGGTGGTATTGGCTTCGGCGGTGGATTAGACAACCAATGTGGGACAGCGACACTCTATAACTGCACTGTCTCTGGAAACTCTGCAAGTCATTACGGTGGCGGGATAACAAATTGGGGCGAAACAGGCGTAACTTTATACAACACTATTGTTTCGTTAAATTACGCAGAAACCGACGTTGATATCTATCTTCCTGGTGATATTTCAGAATGCAATATCATTGGAACCGATCCGTGTTTTAAGGTTGCTCCTATCTTTGATACAGAGGGGAATCTCATCAATGCTGATTCCCTTGATCTTACTCTTTCATTTGAAAGTATGGTCATCAATACCGGCAATAACGATTATGTAACCACTGAAACCGACCTTGTAGGAAATCCTCGGATAATCACCCGTGTTGTCGACTTAGGTGCCTACGAGTTCACAGATTCGATTACATTGGAAACACCTTCGATCCTCACTGGATCTAGTGATAACTACGTCTCCTATGGTGCAAATCGGCACTTGATCACTTGGAACGAAATCGAAGGGGCATCCGCCTACGAACTGGCCTATTCAGATGATAATGGAAACTCTTGGACTTCTATTGAAACATCTGAAACCAGCGCTGTTGTAACAGGTTTAATCTATGGGAAAGACGTTTCTTACAGGGTCCACGCACTTGGAATTGGTATCTTTATCACGTCTGATTGGAGCTCCGAAAAAACTTTCAATGTTTGTCCAATGGATGTTAACAACAACGGGGATATTTCAAATGCCGACCGATCACTTATCGCATCCGCTTGGCTTTCCGAAAAAGGAGATGACAAATATTTTTCCGCTGCCGATATCGACGGGGACGGAAATGTGGCAAATAGCGACCGGGCTGTACTGGCCGCCAACTGGTTGAAGGATGTGGATGACGAGAATCTACTATATCCGCGCCCCCGAGCTACCGCCGACATCGTCTTCGCAGAATACGAGTCAGCCGACATTGGAATCGACTTAGCCGTGTTCTGACGCCAGCGATCCCCTCTTAGTAGGTTCATTGTTCTGGTGGAAGGAGTCCACTAAAACGGGGTCACCTCGGTTTCTCTCTTTTCGGGAAGATTGAAACCGGTAATTCCGCGGGGTATAATGGGCGGAGTTGGGGAGATGGGGGAAGAACCGAAAGGGAGAATCGAGAAAAACGATAAATCGGAGGCTGTTATCATGGAACAAAAGGGGGTGAATCGAAGAACGTTCCTTTCCGCGCTCGGCGCGGCGGGAGTTTTGGGTGCTGTCAGGTCGGCGGCGAATGCCGGGGGGAATCGGCTCTATGCCCAGGAGAACGATGCGCCGGCGTCCCCTTTCGAAGGGGCGGCGGCCTCGTATCCGGTTTTGCAGAATCCCGGGCCGCGCGGAATGTCGGTTTCCTGGGCGGTTCGGCCCGAAGAGGGAAAACTCGCGACCGGCTGGGTTGAGTGGGGACTGACCGAAGCGCTCGGCGAAACGAGCCGGGGTGCCGAATTCGGCCTGAACCAGCTTTCCTCGACGTTCCTTTCGGCCCGAATCCGCGGACTTCAGCCGGGAACGACCTACTATTACCGGACCGCGACTTGCCAGGTCCTTTTTGAAAACGCTTATCACATCACAACCGAAGAGCCGGTTTACAGCCCGGTCTATTCGTTTAAAACCGCGTCCCGGAACGCCGGAAGCGAAAAATTCGCGGTGATTAACGATACGCACGAAGCGCAGCCCACACTCAAGGCGCTGATGGGGCGGATCGCCGAGGTTGATCCGGAACAGGTGATCTGGAACGGGGATCTGCTCAACTCATTCGTTGAACCGAAACAGGCGGTCGACTCGATTTACTGCCCGCAATACGGCGCTTTTGCCGCGAACCGGCCGCTCCTTTTCAATAACGGGAATCACGATCACCGGGGGATCTGGGCGCGCAAAAAGAGCGACGCGCTTCTGCCGTGGCGGCATAAGGGGATTTTCGGCGATCTGGGGCGCAACTTTGTTCTGCGTAACGGGCCGGTCGCTCTGATCGGGCTCGATACCGGCGAAGACAAGCCGGACGCCAACCCCGTTTTTTCCGGGCTGGCCAATTTTGAACCGTACCGTGAACGGCAGGCGGCGTGGCTGAGCCAGACGCTCAAAACGAAACAGGTCCGCAGCGCGCCGTTTATCATTGTGATCTGCCATATTCCGCTTTTCGATTCCCGGCCTGACGCCAACCCCGGCGATATTATGGTTGATTTCGCGGCCTGGCAGCGGCCGATGGCGCGGATGTGCGATCCTTTCATGGAAGACGCGGGTGTGCAGCTGGTCATTGCCGCGCACGAACACGCTTTTCGTTACGATCCGGCGACCGGGAACCGCTGCTGGGCGCAGGTGGTTGGCGGAGGGCCGGAACTGGAACAGAATACCACGATCATGGTCGGCGAGGCGACCGCGGAAAAGCTGACGCTTCGGGTCGAAAAGGTTGCCGACGGCACAACGCTGGGCGAGTGGGATTTCGCTCCGCGAAAAGTCTGAGATTTTCTGTGTAACCGGTATTCCCCTGAATCGGTGCCGGAACAGGGCATCGGTTCAGGGGAATCTTTTTTTGAGGGAGTGTGTATTGCTCTTCCGCCGCGCTCTTTGCGGAGAGGGGCCGGTGCGGACGCCTTGACGGTCTAGTCGACCGCTTTTCGGATCGTTTCCTTGTTGAAGAAGTTGATTTCCATGCCGGCGTCGACCACGATCTTTTGCGCGACGATTCCGCTCGAGACGGGACTCAGCAGAAATACAGCCGCCGCGGCGGCTTCGTCGGTGGCAACGGCACGGCGGCGCGGAATCGTCTGTTCGGCGAAAAGGTAACTGTCGAGGTAGCCGGGAATGCCGGCGCTGGCCGAGGTTTTGAGCAGACCGGGCGCGACGGCGTTGAACCGGATCTCGGAAAACTCGGAAAAGGATTTCGTGAGAAAGGCAAGCGACGAGTCGAGCGCCGCTTTGATCGGCGCCATATAGCCGTAGTTTTCGCTTGCCATACGGGTGGTCGAGATCGAGACCGTAACAACCGAGGCGTCTTTTTTTAAGAGGGGCGCGAGCGCGCGGGCGAGGGAGATCAGCGAAAAGCAGGAGATGTCCATCGCCTGAAAGAACGCCCGTTTCGGCGTCTCGTGGAACGGTTTGAGCCCTTCCGAAAAATCGGCGAATGCGATCGAGTGCAAGAGGCCGTCGAAAAGGATATTCTCTTCGGCCAGATCGGCGGCCAGACGGGCGATCTGGTCTTCCTGCTCGACATCGCAGCAGAAGATACTGGTATCGGGAAAGAGCTTTGCGGCACGCTGAGCGATTTCGCCGTCTTTGACGACGAGAACCGGTTCGGCGTCTTCCTCTAACAGAATCCTGACGACGGCGCTGGCAACGCTTTTTTTGTTGGCAACACCGAAGACCAAGAAATGCTTGTTTTTCAGCTGTAAAAAACTCATGGCTTGCAAAACGCGGTTGCGCGGTTGAATTTGTGAGGGCTTTTCCCTATCCGCGCAGGGTCAGATTGTTCGCTTTGAGGAAGTCGAGGAACGCCTGATGGAACGCCTCAAGTTCTTCCCCCGAAAGGGTGTGGTCGTCGGCACCGATGACAAACCGGAACGAGTAGCTTCCTTTCCCCTTATCGAGCCCCTTTCCCCTATAGACCGTGAGGAACGACCGTTCCTGGAGCAGCGGATGGGTGAACTCGGCCAGTTTGGCGTTGAGTTTCTGGAAGCCGGCTTCGGTATCCCAAACGATCGAAAAATCCTGCCAGGAGGAGGGGAATTTCGGCGGTTCCTTGAAATGGAGTGTCGGGAAGAGGAAACCCTCGATCTTCTGAATGGTATACTCGAACCAGATCAGATGCCCCTTGTCCTTCTCGGAAAGGAGTTTTGTCATCAGATCGCGGCCGGCAAGGCCCGTCGAGCCGATCACGTTTCCGTTCTGTTTGAGTTCCACCCAAAGGCCCTCGGTTTTCCAGGGGGTGGGGGAACCGGTTCCCGGCGTGATCGAAAGGGATGACGTGTCGAACGAGAAGATTTTCCCCAGGTCGGAAAGCACGCCCCGAATCTCCAGAAAATGCTCTTCGGGGGTTTTGCCTGCGGCCATATAGCTGACCCCGGCAAAGGTCGAGAGCTCTTCGCACTTTTCGGCACTGTCTTTGACCGGAGCCGGGTCGTCGAACGCGCCTTTCGGCAGATAGACTTTCCCCATTTCAAAGATTCGGAAATCGTCTTTGAAGGGCCGGTTCTTCGTGACGAGCGCCAGAAGGTTCGGAATGAGCGTTGTGCGCAGCCGGCTGTTGAACGGGGTCGGGGGGTTCTTCAATACGAGTGTTTCACCCGGATCATAGCCGATTCGGGCAAGGAAGTTGTCGTCGAACCAGCCGTAGTTGTGGACTTCCAGGAATCCTGCCGACGCCGACATGAAACGCTGGGCGCGGTGCTGCAGTTTGATCCGTTCTTCGATGTGCAGGGGGGTCAGAGACATCTGCGGCAGAACGGGAGGAATGTTATCGAATCCGTAGAGGCGCATCACCTCTTCGACGATGTCTTCGGGAATGGAGATGTCTTTCCGGCTTCGGAACGGCGGGACACCGACCCTGAGCGTGCCGTCGTCGAGGAAATCGGCTTCGAACTGGATGGAACGGAGAATCGAAAGGACGGTCTCGTTCGGGAAATCGATTCCCGCCAGCGCGTTGAGCCGGCCGGGAGGAAGGAGGATTTTACGCACACCGTCGTCGAGATCGCCGCTGTAGGAGAAGCGTGTTTCAATCTCGAACGGGGTGCCCGATTCGGCGATCAGGTAAAGGATCCGTTCGGCGGCGATTCTGACATTTGCCGGCGGCTGACTCTTTTCGTAGCGCTGGCTGGCATCGGTACGCAGATCGAGCCGGCCTGCGGTACGGCGGATCCGGCCTGACTTGAAGTTGGCCGATTCGAGCATCATCCGGGTGGTTTTCGGTGTGACTTCGGTTTCGAGCCCCCCCATGATTCCGGCGATGGCGACCGGCTTGGCGCCGTCGCAGATCATCATGTCTTCTGGAATCATTTTCCGCTCCTGGCCGTCTAAGGTGACAAACGTGCCTTCGCGGCCCATCGGGGCAACGCGGATGCTGCTGATCGTGTCGGCATCGAACGCGTGGGTCGGCTGTCCGATTTCGAGACAGACATAGTTGGTCACGTCGATCAGAAGGTTGTATGTGCGCCGTTCCAGCGCGTGGAGACGCCGCTGCATCTTGACCGGAGAGGGGATGTTGACGCTTCCCGCCTTGATTCCGACAACGATGCCGCTGTAGCAGGGGCAGTTTTCGTCGGCAACCTCGATCGGGTAGGGGGGAAGGTTGTCGAACGGAGTCAGGTCGTAGCGGGGGAGCGGGGCGAGTTTGCGGGAGAAGATCGCGGCAAACTCGCGGGCGAATCCGTAATGCCCCCAGAGGTCGGGCCGGTGCGTGAGCGACTTGTTGTCGATCTCGATCAGGACGTCTTTTTCGGGGATCAGGTCGACCACTTTCGTGCCGACCGGTGTTTCGGCGGGAAATTCGAAAAGGATTTCGTGCCAGTTGCTCATTCCCATTTCGAACGCGCTGCAGAGAACCCCTTCACTCTTCCGGCCCGCAAGTTCCGAGGCTTCGACGACCGTTTCGAGGTTCTCGCTTTCAGCGCCGCCGGTCTTGATGCGGATCTGCGACCCGATCGGGGCAAAGGCGGCTTTGAGTCCGGCACGGACATTCGGCGCGCCGCAGACCGTCTGAACGGGGGTGCCGGTGCCGATATCGACTTTGCAGAGCGAGAGTTTCTTCCCCTCCTTTTCCGAAACCGTTTCGGCCGAGATGATTTCACCGACGATTTTGCCGGCGGTGAGGCGGTTGAGTATCGTGACCCCTTCGACCTCGGCGGTCGACATGGTGAGCCGGTCGGCGATCACCTCGGGGGTTAAGTCGGAAAGGTCAACGAAATCGGAAATCCAATCGAGAGAAATAAACACAGAATCCTCCTCGCCGTGGTAAACTCGGGATGAAACCCCGATATAGGCTGGGTTAGCGTTGTTTGTCTGTTAAAAATTTGTGTTAACGGCCGCGTATGGCGCGGACCGGTTTAGATCATCTATCTTCTCGGACCGTGAGGGCCGGAATGCCCTCCCCCGCCGCCGTGACTTCCGCCGCCATGACTTCCGCCGGCACGGGGCGCGCCTCCTGCGGGAGGACCGCCCCCGCCGCGGGGAACGGAACGGGGCGCTCCGACATTGCTCGGCAGGGAAGGAGAGCTGAGGCGGGTGCTGGGAGGTGTGACCGGTCTGGCGGGTGCTGCACTCGGTGCGGTTCGGGGAGCGGGAACGCCCGCCGAACCGGGGCTGCGGGAACCGTGGGAACCGCGGCTGGGGCGTTCGCCGATTGAGCCGGCGGAAGGACGCGGCCCGGCCGGGTTGCGGCTGATTGCGCCGGAAGGAATACCCGGTTGAGAGACCGGACCGGAAATGTTCCCGCCGCCGGAGACCGCGCTTCGGCTCGGCCGGTCGGCCGGACGAGACATGCGGGAACTGCTGCTGCGGCCTTCGGCTGACCGGCCGCCGATTGCGCCCGGCGCGGCGCCGGGGCTCGAAATGCCGCCCGCCGAAGGTGTTCCCGAAATGCCGGGAACCCCGATGGAGTCGGACCGGCTCGGTCGGGATGTTCGGGAGGAACGGGAACCGGACGAACGGCTTGGACGGGACTCGGATCCGGAAACACCTGGATTGCCGGATCGGCTCGGCAGAGGAGTGCTGATGGAGCTGCTTCCGATGCTGCCATCGGGCGTGTTTCCGCCGATCACCGCGGAACTTCCGGCGGATCCGGGACGGATTGTCCGGTCGGTACGGCCCGGACGGGAACGGCTTATGCGTGTTTCAGAAGCCGCTCTTTCGGCGGGGGAACCGTTTGTCGGAGTTCTGCCGGCCGGTTCGGCGGCGCCGGGACGGCTTGTCCGGTCGGTACGGCCCGGACGGGAACGGCTTGTGCGTGTTTCAGAAGCCGCTCTTTCGGCGGGGGAACCGTTTGCCGGAGTTCTGCTGGCCGGTTCGGCGGCGCCGGATGGAGCGTCTTGCGCGGAATCGGAAATTCTCGGCCGTCCGGAACGGGGACCGCGCGAGGGTGCGGCACGTTCTTCACGGGAACCTGATTCCGGCGCACCGGCTCGTTCTTCGCGGGGAATGCCGCCGCCGGAGATTTGTTCGTCCCGGTTTTGACGCCCGCGGCGGGAGCTGCGGCCGCCGGCACGGTCGGTATTGCCGTCCTCGGCGGGGGTATTCATGTCGCCGGGCGCTGCGCCATCGGGTCCGTGCCGGGAGGGTTCTGCTCCCCGCTGGTCTCTGTCGGGACGCCGGCCCGCACGGCGGGTGCCGCCGGGCCCGGCGGAATCGGACCCACGGGTTCCGGGCTGTCCGGTCCGGCTTTCGCTGCGGGCGGAAGGATCGTGATTGTCGATTTCACGGCGGACATCGCCGGGATGCCAGGAACGGGAAGGACGATTATCCCCCCGTCCGGCTTTTTCGGGTCCGCCGGGAGCAGGCCGCGCGTCTGAATCTGAGTGGTTTTCCCCGCCATCGCGATCGCGGGGGGCACTTTCGCCGTCCCGCGAACGCGGACGAAAACTGGGACGATCTTGACCATCGGGGCGGCCAGGACCATCGGGCCGGTCAGGATTATCGGGCCGGCCGTGATCGTCGGACCGGTCGGGACCATCAGATTGGTCGGAACCGTCAGGGCGGCTAGGACCATCAGGCCGACCGGGATCATCGGGTCGGTCAGGACCGTCAGGCCGCGCGGAGCCATCGGGTCGGTTAGGACCATCGGGGCGGTCAGGACCATCGGGGCGGTCAGGACCATCGGGGCGGTCAGGACCATCGGGCCGGGCGTGACTACCGGGCCGGTCAGGATCATCGGGCCGGGCGTGACCGCCGGGTCGGCCAGGACCATCGGGCCGGGCGTGACCGCCGGGCCGGTCAGGATCATCGGGCCGGGCGTGACCGCCGGGCCGGCCAGGAGCATCGGGCCGGGCGTGACCGCCGGGCCGGTCAGGGCCATCGGGGCGGGTGTGACCGCCGGGCCGGTCAGGACCATCAGGGCGGACGTGACCGCCGGGTCGGTCGGGACCATCGTGCCGGCCTGGACGGGGACCGCCGTGCCGGCCGGGACCATGGTGAGGTCCGTGCCGCCAGCTTTCACCGCCGGCATGCCAGCCGGGGCCTCCGGAGTACCAGATATCGCCGTGGGGTCCGCGGCCGTGCCAGCCGGGATGATCGATCGGCCGGTGACACCAGGGACGATCCCACCACGGGTCGTGGGGATGGAACGCCGAACCGACATAGAACGCGAAGCCGAACCCGTATCCGCAGCCGATGTAGCAGCCGTAACGGTGGCAGCGCCAGGGATAGTAGACCCCCCAGCCGGAATACCACCACGGGTCGTAGTAGGGGTACGGCGTGTAATACGGAAGATAGGAACCGTACCAGGGACGGTAATACCAGACGCCGGGGTAGAAAACGCTCCAGCGGGGGACGACGACGGGGTAGGCGGTGTAGTAGTCGCTGACAACCCGGCAGCAGGAGTAGGCGGGCGGCCAGCTCTCGCGGTAGAGGGTGACAACCTCTTCGGTTAAAGGTTCCGGAAGCTCTTCGAGAGCGACCGGCTCGTCTTCGAGAATGAGATCTTCGGCGGCTGCGCCGGAATCGGCCTCGTTCGATGCCTTGACCGCGGCATTTTCCTCTTTCTGCTTCTGGTCGATGACCTGCTGCGGCGGAGCTTTTAAAAACTCATCCTGCAGGGGGTGCGAGCCGAGCCAGTAGATTTGCCCTGTGGCCTTGTCGTTCATTGCGGCGATGACCTGCAGTTCCCCCGCCTCGACGAGCCGCCGCGCGGCGTCGGACTGCATGAGGATCGTTTCGACCGACTGCCAGGCGACCGTTTCGGCGATCACGTTGGCCAGATCGGCTTCGCCCATTTCGGGATACGCTTTTTTCGCACGGGCCACCGCCGGTCCCAGAAGGGAGTAGAGGTAAAGGTCGTTATCTGTCGGGCGGGTATTCTGCACCGAAAGGTTCGGATCTTCGCCAAGCTCGGCGGTATCCTTTTTGGCGATCGTCTCTAGCCGGTCGAAATTCCGCAGAACGGAGAGAATGTCGCTGCTCGGATATTGCGTCAGAACGACCGCCAGAGGAGTCTGGAGATTGACGATTCCGTATTCCAGATCGTCGAGCTCTTCGGAGGTAAAGACTCCCGCTCGGATCGGAACGGTATAGAGCGTCTTTTTGGGGAGGTCGAGAAGAATGTCGGCTTCGGGGGTGAGGTCGGAGGCGTAGAAGATCGATGCCAGCGGAAAGGAGTCATCGTCGGCGGCAGGGCGGGGAATCTGATTGGCGGCATCGGTTCCCTTACCGAGGTAACGCGCGTTCCCGGCGGCGAGCTGCCGAAACGCGTTCTCGATTTCGGGACGAGGCTCAGCCGGTTTTTCGAGAGTGACCGTTTCTTCGGCGGATGCCGGTTCTGCGGAGGTCTCGGGCAGATCTGCGGACGTTTCGGTAACCGCTTCGATCGTTTCGCCCGATTCGGCGGATGACGGTTCCGTTGGAGCTGATTCGGCGGGTTCGGCTGCGTCGGTTGCGAGCGGAACCGCAGGGGCTTCGGCCGAGACCGGGTCGTCGGCGAAGAAAAGTTCGGTGTCATCGTCGGCGCGGGAATTCCCGTTCAGGAAAAAGAACGCCGCCAAAACGGCGAATCCGACGGTCAGAACATTTTGCGTGACGCGAAAATACCCTTTCATTCCTCTTTCCCCCTTTTTCCAGGTTGTTACAGAAGCGTTGTGAACTGCTCGTTCACACGCAGATCCCCTCCGTTGAGGTAACGAATATCACGTATTCCGTATTTCATCATGGCCAGGCGCGTGAGTCCGATTCCGAAAGCGAATCCGGAATACTCGTTCGGGTCGATTCCCCCGTGCCGGAGAACTTCGGGATGGACTAATCCGCAGGGAATCAGCTCGATCCAGCCGTCGCCGCAGGTCGGGCACCCTTTGCCGCCGCAGATGAGGCAGTTCAGGTCAAGTTCAAATCCGGGTTCGACGAAGGGGAAGAAGCCGGGCCGAAGCCGGACTTTGACCTCGCGGCGGAAAACTTCGCTGAGGATCGTTTTCATGACCGCGATCAGGTTCGCGACCGAGATGTTTTTGTCGATGACCAGCCCTTCGCACTGGTAGAAGGTGTTCTCGTGACTCGGGTCGATCGCCTCGTAACGGAAACAGCGGCCCGGGAAGATGGCGCGCAGCGGAGCGCCCGCCTTGAGAATGGTACGCACCTGGTTTGCCGAGGTGTGCGTGCGGAGGATAAGGTTGTTTTTAAGCCAGAACGTATCCTGCATATCGCGCGCCGGATGGTCGAACGGGATATTGAGCGCTTCGAAGCAGAAATATTCCGACTCGACTTCGGGACCGTAATAGACCGAAAAGCCCATCCCCTCGAAAATCGTCTCGAGTTCGATCTGCGTTAAGGTGATCGGATGGAGCGCGCCGAGCCGGCAGCCGGTTCCCGGAGCCGTGAGATCGATGACGTCGCGTTTCTTTGCCCCCGCCGTCGCCAGGGCGCCGAGCAAGGGCGCCGCCTTTTTGAGCTGGTCGGCGGCAAACGTTTTCAGCTCGTTGTATTCGCGGTAGAAGACCTGTTTTGCCTCGGACGACAGGGCTTTGAGATCTTTGGTTTTGGTGAAGTTGGTGATGATTCCCTTCTTGCCCAAATATTTGATTCGAACCGCTTCGAGCGCTTCGGCGGTTTTCGCCGCGGTTAACTCGCTTAAGAAATGTTTCTTTAATTCTTGCACTGAACTGCCTGTAATGACTTTCCGCAAATCTAGGGGGTGTAAGGAACCGTAAAATTTCCGTTCCGCCCATTATAATAGGAAAGCCGTAAAATGTTTATACCCGCCGGCGGGGATTGCCTCCCCTTTTCCCCAAGAAACGGCCGAAAATTGCTGAAAAGTTCGCCAAATTCACAGTAGCCCGGCGGTCACGGAACGGAAGCGGATTTTGGGGCGCAGAAAAACGCGCAGAGGATGACCTGCGCTTGTGATCGGGGGGATGAGAAGGGGGGAACCACCCTTGACGGTTCGGAGCGAAATGATTACCCTTCGGGCATGAAAATTCTCGACCGAACGGTGCTTCGCAGTTTTTTTACGAACCTGATTCTTTGGTGTTTGGTGATTTCCGGACTTATCATCATTTCGGATATCTTCTCTCACTTTGACGACTTTTTCAACAAAGGGACAACGGCCAATCCGGTTGCCGCGATCGCCTCTTACTACACGTTTTTCTGTCTGCGGCTGGTCGATTTTGTTTTAATCTTCGTGATCCTGATTTCCGCTCTCAACATTCTCATCAACATGTTCCGCCGAAACGAGGTCATTGCCCTGATGGCGCTCGGCGTTTCGCCGAAACGGATTCTGGTTCCGATCGTTGCGGCCGGGGTGTTCTGCTCCGCGGGGATGTGCTGGCTGCGCGAATCGTTTATTCCGAACCGGATTGTGAAGGTTAGCGCTCATCCCGATTTCTTCACCCATAAGAACGACTCGGTCAAGGTGATTCCCACTTACGATCAGTGGACCAACCTCAAAATTGACGGCGAGTCGATTCCGGCGCGCGGAGACCGGATTGATAAGCCGCTCTTTACCCTTCCCGCCCCGCGCGGCGTGGAGCCGCGGGTTTTGCGCGGCGGGGCGGCGGTTTGGCAGAGTGCCGCTCCCGGACGGAGCGGAGGGTATCTCGTTCGGGGTGTGCCGAACCTGACCGAGTTTTTTGCGGAAGGGGCGATCGATACCGCCGGAAATACGCGCAACGGCGCTCCACCGCCGCCGCATTCTTCGCCGGAAATGGCTGACGAAGCGCCGCCGCTTTCATCCCTTCCGGGGACAGGGAATGAGGCGGGGCATCTTCCCGGTTCCCTGCCGGAAGAGGCGCCCGGCGAAACGGATCTGAACGCTTTTGATCCGGAAAGCATTCTGGTTTACGCCCCCGGCGAGATGCCCGGAACAGCTCCTGATGAATGCTTTGTGGTCTGCGGTGTCCCGCCCGGGTTTCTGGCGGTCGGCGAGGAGGAGTGGAGCAGCTACACATCTACGGCCGAACTGATCGACGCGCTCCGCTGCTCGAGTCTTCCCTATAAGCCGTTGGAACTTCAGTCTCTCATTCATCAGCGGATCATGAAGCCTGTTTCCGACCTGTTCCCCATCCTTTTGGCGCTGCCGATTCTTTTTGTCTATAAAGACGGCAATCCCTACAAGCGGGGCGCTTTTGCGGCGCTCATCGCCGCGCTCTATGTCGGGGTCTGTTATCTGGTCAGCTTTACCGGCCGCGGGAATCTTCCCCCATCGCTCTGCGCCTGGCTGCCGATCATTCTTTTTTTGCCTGTGACCTTTTGGCTTTTTCGAGAGCTGGAGAACAGCTGAAACACACGCTTAAAACGGCGAAAAAGGGGTGAAACCTTTCGTCCGGGAACAGCAGACTCTGAAAAGAAAACCCCTTGCGGCCAGGGAGGAAAACGCCGCAAGGGGAAAGAAAGACGAACGGAACCGGCGCCGGTTCTTTCGGAGGAATTATTCGGCCGGTTCCGCAGCCGCTTCTTCGGCAGGCGCCGCAACAGCGGGAGCTTCAGCGGCAGGAGCTTCGGCAGCGGGAGCCTCTTCGGCTTCGGTTTCGATCACGGCTTCTTCGGCCGGGGTATCGGCTTGTTCAGCCGGGGTGCAGGCTTCCTCGACCGGAGCACAGGCGGCGCAGGCATCGAGAAGAGCGCTGCCGCAGAGCGCCGGGGCACAGGCGCTGGTGACGCATTCCGGAGCGCGCGGCACACATTTTTTCACGGTGCAGGTGCGCTGTTCCGGCTGCAGCGTGCAGACCTTAACCGTCTTGGTGCGGGTCTCGGGAACGCAAGTCGTCACGTCGATCGTCTTGGTGCGGGTTTCGGTCCTGTAGGTGGTCACGTCGACCGTCTTGGTATAGGTTTCCGGTTCACAGACCGTGTAATTGACGATCCGGGTGCGGGTTTCGGGAACGCACTTGGTGACGTTGACCGTCTTGGTGCAGATGCGGGGCTCGCACACGGTGTAGTTGACGATCCGGGTGCGGGTTTCGCGGCGGATACGGCAGACCGGGATTCTCTTGGTGCAGACACGCGGCTGGCACTCGGTAACACAGATCGTCTTGGTGAAGACCTGCGGTTCGCAAACCGTGTAGCTGCATAGACGGGTGCGGGTTTCGGGACGGTAGCTGACACAGTCGACAACCTTGGTGCAGGTCTGCGGCTCGCAAACGGTATAGGTCTCGACGCGGGTGCGCTGTTCAGCCTGATAGGTGGTGACGTCGACCGTCTTGGTGCGAGTTTCGGGCTGGCAGACAACACAGGTGACCGTTTTGGTCCGGGTTTCGGGGCGCATCACCGTGACTTCGTAGGTGTATTCCTCTTCGCGCGGCTGACAGATCCAGCGGCTGACCTCTTTCTGGATCGTTTCGGTGGTCGGAACCCACTTTTTGACCGTCATGGTTTCGGCCGGGGCGCAAGCCGGAGCGCAGGCTTCGGAAGCCGGGGCGCAGGCGGCGGGAGCGCAGGCCGAAGGCACACAATCGAAAGCGCAGAAGCAGGGCTTGCACGGTTTGCAGACGGGGACTTCTTCCTCGACCCAGGAACCGGAGCAGACGGTCTGGTTCACAACGTCTTTGACCTCAACGCGGTCGTAGACGGTGCGTTTGCCTGTCCGCTGTTCGGTGGTCGGAACGCAGACGGTGTACTCGACCTCTTTGGTCTTTTCAACCGGAACGTTAACCGTGTACTGAACCTCTTTTTGGGTGGTGACCGGAACACAGACGGTGTAGGGGACCTCGCGCTGCTTCTGGACCGGGACGAAAGTTGTGTACTGGACTTCCTTCTGCGATTTCACCGGAACGCAAACGGTGTAAGTCTCTTCGCGGGTCTTCTGAACGGGGACCATGCGGGTGCACTGGATCTCTTTCTGAACCCGGACCGGAACCGGAACGACACACTGAATCTCTTTGAAGGTGCGTTCGGGGACACAGACGGTGTAGCATTCTTCGCGCTGTTTCTGGACCGGAACGCGTTCGACACACTGAATCTCTTTTTGGGTGGTGACCGGAACGCTGACGGTGTAGCAAACCTCGCGCTGCTTCTGAACCGGAACCAGACGGGTGCATTCGATCTCTTTTTGAGTCGTTTCGGGAACGCAGACGGTGTATTCAACCTCTTTCTGGGTGGTGACCGGCACGTTGACGGTGTACTCGACTTCTTTTTCCGTCCAAACCGGGACGTTGACCGTGTAGGGGACTTCTTCGGTCACGACATCGTACGCCGGTTCGCAGCAGGCGAGGTCGAACGACTTGCGCAGCGCGCAGAACGAGCCGAACGCGCAGGGGGCCGCGGGACGGAGCGAACAACCGGCACAACCCTCGACGGGGGAAATTTCGGCGGGAGCCGAACAGCCGCAATCGGCCATGGCCTGACCGACGGAAAGGACCGCCAGGGCGGCCAGTGCAAGGAAACTGCGAACAGTTTTCATAGAACGGATCTCCATTCAAAAAATGAATTGTTTCGGAACACGCGGCGCCGGCCGAGGCTCTGCCGCCGCGGTTTGGGAAATTTCGGATTCAGACCGACCGCCGGCCGAAAAGGCGGGCGCTTTCCGGCCTTCGCTTTTCGTAACAATGGGATGTTTGCTTAAAATAAACAAAATAAACCTATTGCGCGGACTACGGAGAATATTATAAGGGGAAATCGAAGCGTGTCAAAGGAATCGGGGGCTTGGAGCCGGAAAATTTTCAAAAATTTTCCCAGTCTTCCTGGTCGGGGACCGGTTATAACGATTTTGACGATTCTGACGGTTTTGCGGGAGTCCGGCTTTTCGGCCGCAGGACTCTTCCGGCGCGGTGTTCCGTTCCGGATGAACGAGGGCGCAGGCGAATCGAAAGGGGCGCGGCCTTTCGGCAGCGCCCCGTTGAAGGTGATTCCGGTTTTTGGCAACTACATGAGACCGGCAACCCGAGCGATGTCGAGGAAGATGACCCAGATCATCAGGCCGAGAATGAGGAACAGGCCGATGTAGCTGAGAATGACCTGAACGGTTTCGTTCGGCCGTTTCCGGAAAATCAGCTCATAGATCAGAAAGAGGAGATGCCCCCCGTCGAGAACCGGGATCGGCAGGATGTTGACGACAGCCAGGTTTGCGCTGATCAGACAAAGGAAGAGGAGGAAAGTGCCGTCTTTGCTTCCGGCGGCTTTGTACGCGATATCGACGATCATGACCGGACCGCCGAAGGCTTTGGCGGAGACGTTCCTTCCGATGTTGACAAGCTGACGGTAAATCGCCCCCATCGAATCGACGGTTTTGGCCCACCCGGCCGCAAGGGCCTGGAGAAGATTTCCGCTGCTGGCGATTTGGGTCTCGGTATAATCGAATGCCAGGGAACGGTCGATTTGATAGGCGTTCCCGGGACGGGTTACCGCGGTCTTGAGAACGGCCTGCGGTTCGGAACCGATACCGGCGCGGATGACCAGCGGGGTACCGCTGGGCAGATAGTTGATGTAGTCGGTGAAGAAGCTGAGAATCTTATCGCGCGCCTGTTCCGGTTCGGCCGGGGCCTCGATGATAAAGCCGCCCGAACCGTTCGGTTTGCCGATTTCCAGAATACTTCGGTAGTATTGCCGGATTTTCTCGAAGTAGGGAGAGGCCGGATCGTCTTTTTCGGGGGCCTGGGGTTCGGTCAGCCCGACTTCAATCGACGAGATGTGCAGGCCGATCGGGCTCGGTTCGGTGTCGAAACTGACCGAGGCATCGGTGCCCGCAATGAAGGGGCGGACCATATAGGAGATGCCGATTTCGCTGGAAGCCATCCGGCCGCGAAATGAGACTGTTCCTGTGTAACTTTCGGAAGCGGTGATCGAAAGGGGAATGTCGACTTCGTTTCCCTCCCGATTGACGGTTAAGACGATATCGGCTTTTCCGCCCCCTTTGACGGCAAGACGGTGGATTTGGTAGGGGAAGAGAATCGGGTCGAGTACCGGTTCGTTGTTGACCGCGGCAATGACATCCCCGTTTTCGATGATTGTGCCGGACTCGTCGCGCACCGCGGCCCGAAAGCCGGCGCCTGCGGCGGGGGAGTCTTCGGCGACCGAGGTGATTTCACCCATTGCGAGGCGGATGCCCGTCTCGGCAAACGGATTGGGGGGGAGGGTCGCGGCGACATGCTCGCCGTCCGGTTCCGGTTCACCGTTCTTGCCGGCGGGGACGAATTCGTAGGTGATGTCGGTATCGAGGAATTTCCTGGCCAGATGCTGATAATCGGCGGGGGTTTCGACCGGTTCGCCGTTCATCGCGACGAGGCGGCCCGCTCTGGGGATCTTTTTGAGCGTTTCGGCACTTTCGCTCATCGCCGCCGGGTCGAGGGTAAGGCAGACCGGCCCGGCCGAGGCGATCTGGATGGCCGGCGAAGGGTAGACCCCGATCGTGGGCGCCAGCTGCCCTTTTTCCATTGTCGGCGTGATCAGCTTATGGATCGTTTCTGCCGAAGAATCTGTTCTGCGTTCGATGGTGAGATCGACCTGTTTGCGGTCGAGCATTGCCAGGCGAATGTCCGAAAAGAGACGGCACGGCTTGCCGTCGATGGCGGTGATCCGGTCGCCGGGGACAAGCCCGGTCTGCCAGGCGGGAGAGTCGGGGAACACTTCGCCGAGGCGGCTGGTCGGTTCCGGAAAGCCGAGCATGTATGCCCAAGCGGCGCAAAAGACGGCAAAGATGATGTTCATGATCACCCCCGCCGAAATGATCGCCATCCGCTGAAAGACGTTTTTCGAGAGGAAGCTGTCGGGAGCGTAGACTTCTTCCTGGTGCCGCTGCTGTTCGGCAAGCCGCTGGCGCGCTTCGGCCGAGACCGCAGGATCGTCGCTTTCGGCTTCGAGACGGGCGCGCTCGATTTCATTCTTGATCTGGCTGGGGTTGTCTTCCTGCCCGAGCATCTTGACATAACCGCCGAGCGGAACCCACCCGAGCCCGTATTCGGTATCTCCCCATTTGAAGCGGAAGAAACGGAAGTTGTACGCGTCGAACCAGATGTAGAATTTATCGCAGCGGACCCCGCACCACCGGGCAACGATAAAATGCCCGAACTCGTGAACGATGATCAGCGCGTTGACCCCGATCAGAACGAGGAGAACGCGCCAGACGATCGTGAAGATGTGATGAAGCGAATGTGCATCTCCGGTGCCGAAGAGCGCTAGTCCGAAATCCATTTTTGGGTCTCCCTACGTGCCTGCCGGTCAAGCTCAAAAAGGCGTTCCAGGGCAGGTTCTTTTTCGAATTGATGGTGATCGAGGATCGCTTGAACGATCTCAATGATTTTATGAAACGGAATCTTTCCCGCAAGGAAGGCCGCAACGGCGACCTCGTTCGCCGCGTTGACCACGGCTCCGGAAGAGCCCCCTTCGCGGGCAACCCGCCGCCCGAGCGGAATGGCGGCGAAACGTTTTTCGTCGGGGGGAATCAGTTCAAGGTTTTGGATCTTCGTCCAGTCGAGAGGCGGTGCGGGGCAGGGGAAACGGGTCATCTCGGAAAGGGCGAGCTGGATCGGCAGACGCATATCGGCCGTGCCCAGCTGAGCGAGGACAGCGCCGTCGATGAACTCGACCATCGAGTGAATGACCGACTGCGGGTGAATGACCACGCCGATCTTTTCGGGAGGAAGATCGAACAGCCAGCGCGCTTCGATGATCTCGAAAGCTTTGTTCATCATCGTGGCCGAGTCGATGGTGATCTTTTTTCCCATTTTCCAGGTCGGGTGTGCGAGGGCATCGGCAACCGTTACGCGGGGAAGCTCGTCGAGTGTTTTGGTTCGAAAAGGACCGCCGCTGGCGGTCAGAATCAGCCGGCGGATTTGGTCTTTCCCCCCCGCGCCGCCGGCCGTGCCGTATGGAGTCAGGGCCGGAGCGCGGCTGGCAATCGCCTGCCAAACGGCGCTGTGTTCGCTGTCGACCGGCAGTATCCGCCCTCCTGTGCGGCGTGCGAGGTCGAAAAGAAGGGGACCGGCAAGGACGAGCGATTCCTTGTTGGCCAAAGCAACGGTTTTTCCGGCTTCGAGACTCCGCCATGTTCCGCGCAGACCCGCTCCCCCGACGATCGCCGAAAGGACAATGTCGACATCGGGAGCCGAGACGGCTTCGTCGATTCCTTCGGGACCGTAGAGAATACGGACCGACCTGGCAAGAGGGGCCAGCGGAGTGCGGTCGGCCTGAGGATCGGTGACAACAATCGTTTCAGGCTTAAAACGGCGGGCGAGTTCGGCAAGTTTTGCCGTCTGAGAGTGAGCGGTCAGCGTTACGGGGACAAGCCGGCCGCATGAGGAGGCGACCACATCGAGCCCGCTCTGGCCGATGCTTCCGGTGGCACCGAGTATCGCGACCCGACGCGGTTTTGTTGTCTCTTGGTTTGGCACGTGCTGCACTTCTAAGAGATAGTGACGTAACAATAAAGCTGGATGCTTACTGCACGCCTATTCTAACCGATTCCATCAAATTTATCCACCCCGAAAACGGTTTTCACCCCCGGAAATAAGAGGGATACCCGCCCGCATCCTTATGGAGAAAGAGGAAAGCTGGACGTGTTGGCTAAAACAGGTATACTGTAACAGATAAGAGACTTAGTGCAGTTTACTTCAAGAGCCGACCCTTCGAGGGCGATAATGAGACGGGGTATTGTCTCCCGGCGGCGGCAGAGCTTTCCGGCGGGGGCGTATTGGGGTTTCGACAGGACTCAGCTCCGCAAACAGAGGAATTTTTCACAGAAAAGAAGCGGCGATGCAAAAAACTCTCGATATCAAGCTGGCGCGGATCCTCAAGGACCGAAGCTGCAACGATTTCATTCTGGCCGATGCCAAAGATCCCGATATGGCTTACGGGCTTTCCGCTCCGGGGAAAAGTCCCGAGCAGTACGGCGGTGAAGCCAAGTTTAAGACACTCGACCAGCTGCGTCAGCAGTGCCGCGAAATCATTGCCCAGGGGCTCGTCGATATTATGCTCATGAGCGCCTCGACGAGTGAGGTTCTCGCTCTGCGCGAAGGGCTTTTTCTCGATTCTCCGATCACTCCGGCGATCCGCGCGAATGACGCGACCGATATCTGGCTGGCCGGGGCCGGCGCGGTTTACGGTTCGCTCCCTTCCCGTCCTTTCCGCACTGCAACGCTGGACCATGCCCTTTGCGGAAAGGCGGAATGCACTCCCGAAGAACGCGCCGCGGGGCGCGGGGCCGATCTGGGGCTCTACTCGATCACCTTCAATAACGATCTGGACGCGGATTTCCGTTCCCTCCTGGCGTACAACGAATTCCGGCTTGAAGCCGAAAAGAAAGGGTTTCGCCATTTTCTGGAAGTTTTCAGCCCGAATGCGTGCGCGCCGAATTGTCCGGATGATATTCCGAGATTCGTCAATAACCATATCGTCCGCGCTTTGGCAGGGGTGACCAGCGCGGGACGGCCTCTCTTCCTCAAGATTCCCTACTACGGACCCAAAGCGATGGAAGAACTTGTCCGTTACGACAGTGAACTGGTTGTCGGGATTCTGGGAGGTTCTGCCGGGACGACGTACGACGCGTTTAAGATGCTTCATGACGCCAAAAAATACGGCGCGCGGGTTGCTCTTTACGGCCGGAAGATCAATAATGCCGAACATCAGCTCACGTTCATCACCTACCTGCGCGGAATTGCTGACGGCCAGATCGGTCCGGAAGAGGCGGTGAAAGCCTATCACGGCGACCTGCAGAAACTGGGAATCCGTCCGTTCCGCTCTCTCGACGATGATATGAAGTCGATGGCGACCAGCGACAGTTACAACGCCAAACCGGCGGAAAAGGCGATGGTGGTCAAACCTTCGGCCGGGAGTGAAAACGGGTCCAAAAAGAAATTTGAGCTTCCCGACTTCTCGAAAATGACCCCCGCTGAAAAGCTGCAGTGGAATCTCGAGCGGATCCGCAAATCGATCTAGCCGCCGTTTAAAACTCCGAAGAATGATGAGGTGTAGGAAATGAGTTTGCACAGCCGGCAGCGCGGCGGTCTCGGTATTCGGACCGCGGTTTTATTGACGGTCGTTTGCGTTCTCCTTTCTCTGACCGGTTCGGCATCGGGCGGCGGCGCGGTTCCGGCGCGTCTCATCTCTGAAACCGAAGCGGCGGCGGCGGGGCTGACCCGCCCCTGGTTCAACCAGGTTTCGATGAATCCGCAGCATGACCGGATTACACAGATTTCCCTCCTCGACGATACCCTCTTCATCACTTCCGACAACGGCTGGATTCATGTGATCGATACCAAAACGGGAAACACCCTTTGGAGCCGCCGTGTCGGCTCCGAACGGTTCTACTCGCTTCCCCCCGCGGCAAACAGTTTCGCCGTTGTGGTTCTGCACGGCTCGACAATCCACGTTTTCGACCGGTTCGACGGCAAAAAGCTGATGGAGTTTCCGATTGAAGGGCCGGCGGGGGGCGGACCGCAGGTGAGCGAGCGCTACATCTATGTTCCGATTTTGACCGGCAAGATTTTCGCCTATCCGCTTCGGCGTTACGATATTTACAAAGATCCGCTTGATGCGGCGATGGAGACGGTCGGCAGCGAAGCCGGCGAAAACGACGACGCCGCGACAATACAGGAAAACGCCCAAAAAATCCGAAAGGCAATCGAACTGATCGCCTCGGATAAGCGGATCGAAAAGAAGGGGCTCGTTCCGTTTGATGACAAGGACGTTCAGGTCTGTCCTGCGCTGGGGGAACCGCTTGTCCAGCCGTTCCTCTGTACGCAGAACCCCGAACAGGATTTCTTCTCGTGGGTCACGACCGGCGGCTCGCTGATGATCGGCGGGCTCGACATGAAAAAGTCGCAAAACGCCCTGAAGCTTCTCTACAGTATCTCGCTCGCTCCGCAGTCGATGTTTATCGATCTGAACCACTACAAGGAGGTTGACCTCGATTTCGGCAATGACATTAACTCCCGGCCGACCTTTGTTCAGAAGGATATTACCGATGTGAACACCGCCCGCGGAGGAGAGGCGAAAGGGGGACTCATCCTGATGGGGGCGCGCAGCGGTTACGTTTTCGCCGTCAATGACGAACTCGGTACAGCCGAGTGGACGTTCCCGGTCGGAATGGCGGTGATCGACCCGATCGGCGTGGCGGGGGAACAATGTTTCATTCCGACCTATACCGGGCATTTTTTCTGCCTGAACCTGAAGACCGGGAAAGCTCTCTGGTCGATCCGCGATATCAAACAGTTTGTTTCGGCAACGCCGAGCCGGCTCTACGCGCTCGATATGCTCGGGAATCTGCTGGTGATTAACCGCGATAATGGTCAGACGATCCACTCGATTCCCCTTTCGACGGGGATGGGGGCGGTCTTCAATATCGAGAGCGACCGCATTATCCTTTACGGTCAGGACGGAATGGTTCAGTGTCTGCACGAAAGCCAATTCGATGAGCCGCTCCGGTATCAGAAGTCGTCGTTCGAGATTGCCGACGAGTTTAAGAAGCGTATCGAGGAAGCGTATCAGGCGCCTCAGCCGAATAAGGATGCCAAGGCCCCGGACAGCGAAAAAACCGATTCGTCGATTTTCGGTGATGACGACGAGGGGGAGGATGACGAAATCTTCGGGGCGAATCCGGCGAAAAAAGAGGATGCCCGTTCCGGCGATGCCGAAATCGATATTCAATCCTTTAACGACGAAGATTCTTCGGACGGCAGCGAGTTCGACAGCGAGGAGAGTTCCGATAACGACTCTTACGACGGCACCTTCGACGATTCCGATGATGCTCCCTCTGACAAGGGGGACAGTGAAGAGGACGACCCTTACAACCTCGTTCCGCCGATCAATTCTGATGACGAAGAGGACGACGATCCTTTCCAGTAACCGTTTGGTTTGCGGGTTTGCCGGCTCCGGAAGCGGTTTTCCGAAGAGGAGTCTGAACCGCTGAGGCTCGGCGGCAAACCTTCCTTTTTTACGAAAAAACTCTTTTTCCGAGGGGTCTCCCCCCTAGAAAATCGGCACAGCTCATTTAGAATAGGGTGAGCTCTCCTTTTGTCCCGGGACGGTTGTCTATGAAAGGGCGGGGGGCTTTTCCGTTTTGAACCTGTAATCGATGCGAGAGTTTGCGAGTAGCCATGAGTGACGAGCTGAAGATCTTTTCGGGGTCGGCCAATGTACCGCTTTATGAGAAAATTTGCGATTACCTGAGCATTGCCCCGGGTCAGATCACGGTCGAGCGCTTTCCCGACGGTGAGTGTTTTTGCCGGATCGAGGAGGATGTCCGCGGCCGCGATGTTTTCATCGTTCAGCCGACATGCCGTCCGGTGAATGACAACCTGATGGAACTTTTGATCATGATCGAGTGCTTCAAGCGGGCGAGTGCCGGGCGTATCACCGCCGTGATTCCCTATTTCGGCTATGCCCGACAGGACCGCAAAGACGAAGGCCGCGTTCCGATTACCGCGAAACTGGTTGCCAACCTTCTGACCCGTGCCGGCGCCGACCGCATCTTAACGATGGATCTGCACGCGGCTCAGATTCAGGGTTTCTTCGACATTCCGGTCGACCATCTTTCCGCATCGCCGGTCATTGACCACTACATCGCCTCGCTCGGTTATTCTCCCGAAGAATCGGTTGTGGTCAGTCCCGATGAAGGGAGCATTAAGCGCGCGGCGCAGCACGTCAAAACGCTCGGCGGCACCCTGGCGATCATCGACAAGCGCCGTTACGGCAACCGGGTCGAACAGGCCAATCTGATCGGCGGACCGATCGAAGGGCGGGTGGCCTTCCTCTTCGACGATATGATTGCGACCGGCGGTTCGATCTGCGGCGCGGCCCGTCTGGTCAAGAGTATGGGCGCGACGAAGATTTACCTTGCCGCAACGCACGCCGTTCTTTGCGGCAACGCCATTGAGCAACTCCGCAGTGCGCCGATCGAAGAGGTTGTTGTCTCGGACACGATTCCGCTCCTGCCCGAGCATGATCTGCCGAACATTCGTTCCCTGACGATCGCGCCGGTTTTGGCCGAAGCGATCAAACGGATCCACAACAACGAATCGGTCAGCCGGATGTTTAAGCAGCTTCCTTACGGCAAGTTCGGGCAGTACTGCTGAACCGCGTCCGGCCTTCGAGCCGGCGGCCGGATGGCCGGCTGAGGTAGCCGAAAAAAGAAAAACGGTTATAATTGGGCAAAATCGGGCGGATTGGAGTAAGGGAAGCGTTGTGCGATACCCGATGGCAACCCGCCGGAATTTTAATAAGTAAGGGTTTACTATGGCTGAAATCAAAACATTGGCGGTTGAAAGCCGCCAGGAAACCGGCAAGCGTCGGAACCGCCGTCTTCGCAAAGCGGGTCGAATCCCGGCTGTCCTTTACGGACATAAGCAGGACGTCGTCAGTCTTTCGCTTTCCGCCGACGAGGTCGCCGCGGTTATCCGCCACGGCAACCGTTTCGTCGCGCTTACCGGCGCGGTCAACGAACGGGCATTCATCAAGGAATGTCAGTGGAACACCTGGGGAACGGAAGTTCTCCACGTCGATTTTGCCCGCGTGAGCGAGCATGAGCGTATTCGTATGACAGTTCCGTTTGATCTGCGCGGCGAGGCGCCGGGCGTCAAAGACGGCGGTGTTGTCAAGCAGCACATTCACTCGGTCGAAATCGAGTGCGAGCCCTCGAACGCTCCTGAAAAGATCGATCTTAACATCAACAACCTCCAGTTCAACCAGATTATTCATCTTTCCGAGGTTGAACTTCCCGAGGGCGTGAAGATTCTCGGCGACCTGAACGTTCCGGCCGTTGAGTGCACCGAAGCCGTCGAAGCTCCCGAAGCCGAAGAGGCCGCCGAAGGCGCCGAACCCGAGGTCATCGGGCGGAAGAAGGAAGACGAAGAGGAGGCTTCCGACAAGGAGAAATAATCGTACCGATTATTTCGTTCCAGACGCTTTAAGAAGCGTATTTTATGGTATCGTTCAGCAGTATCAAGTCCTTCTTTTCGAGCTTCGGCAAAAAAAAGAAGGAACCCTCCGAGGGGGCGATGAAACCGGACAAACTCATCGTTGGGCTTGGCAATCCCGGTTCCAAATACCGCGGGACTCGGCACAATGCGGGCTACATGGTCTTAGCCCGGCTTGCGCAAGATCTTTCGTGCGCTTCCCCGGCACGCAAATTTCACGGCGAAGTCGTTGAGACGCGCGCTGCGGGGCAAAACCTGATGCTGCTCAGCCCGACGACCTACATGAACCGCAGCGGTCAGTCGGTTGGCGAAGCGCTCCGTTTTTACAAGCTTACGCTTTCCGATCTGCTGGTGATTTCCGACGATGTCGATCTGCCTGTCGGCCGGATCCGATATCGCGATTCCGGCGGCAGCGGCGGGCAAAAAGGTGTCCGCGACATCATCGATCGTCTGGGCAGCGAGAAATTTTCCCGGCTTCGGGTCGGGGTTGGGCGGCCTCCCGAGGGTGTGGATACCGCTGACTACGTCCTTTCCGAGTTCCGTGAAAGCGAACGTGTCGAAATGAAGGATTCCATTCAGCGCGCGGCTCAGGCCGCACTTTGCTGGGTCGAATTCGGTCCTGCCGAAACGGCGAATCGGTTCAACGGCGGTTCGCGCGCCGGCAGCGGCAAATGAGTTTTCTGAACGCCCTACCGCTGAAACGGTTAAACGATCATTATTACGGCCCCCCCCAGCCAAGATGGGGCTTTGAGCAGGGCGCGAGCCTTTCGCTCGAAGAGAAATATTCAGGAGTTTACATTGTCCGAAAACATTGAAAACATTTATGAATGCCTGTGCATTCTGGACACGGCGAAATACAACCGTGATCCCGAAACCGTATCGAATCAGATCTCCGAGACGATCGAGTCGATGGGAGGTCAGGTCCGCGTCAGCCGCCTTTGGGAAGAACGCAAACTCGCCTACGAGATCAAAAAGCAATCCCGGGGCATTTACTGGCTCACCTATTTCCGTATTGCCCCCGAGAAGGTCAAGGGGCTGAACCGTCAGTTCCAGATCAACGGAAATATCCTCCGCTTCCTGATTCTGCGGATTGACCCGCGTCTTGAACAGGTGCTTGTCGATCATGCGCTCGCCGGTCCGGCCCGTAAAGACGAAGGCGCCGAAGAAGCCGAATCTTTCGAAGACGCTCCCAGTTACGGAATGGCCGACGATCACGAAGAGAACGAGAAGAACGAAGACAATCAGTAATGCGCAGCCGGACGGAAGAGCGCACGTTTTGACGGGCGCCCTTTTGCGGAAGGCTGTCGCCTGACACACCTAACAGAACGAAAGGGGAGTTATGGCAAGTTATAACCGAGTCGTTTTAGTCGGCAATACCACGCGCGATGTCGAATTGCGGAAAATTCCGAGCGGCACCGAGGTTTGCGATCTGGGTCTTGCTGTCAATGAACGCCGCCGCGACGCGCAGGGAAACCTGATCGAAGATGTGACCTTTGTTGATGTGACCCTTTGGGGCCGCAACGCGTCGGTTGCTGCCGAGTACACCCGCAAGGGGTCCCCGGTTCTCATCGAAGGCCGTCTTAAGACCGATACGTGGGAAACCGACGGTCAGAAGCGTTCCAAGCTCAAGGTGATTGCCGACCGGCTTGTCCTTCTGAGTTCCCGTAATGGCGGCGGCGCCTCGGGTGCCCCCCGCCAGGCTTACGGCGGCGCTTCGCAAGGTTATCAGCAGCCGCAGCAG
The DNA here is from genome assembly GCA_017405595.1 of Thermoguttaceae bacterium. Taxonomy (GTDB): domain Bacteria; phylum Planctomycetota; class Planctomycetia; order Pirellulales; family Thermoguttaceae; genus RUG695. The sequence goes on from JAFRAC010000009.1 coordinate 95,109, forward strand.
CCGTCTTCCTACCAAGACGCCCCGTCCTCTTTCGAACCGAACGATATTGCCGACAGCGATCTTCCCTTCTGAGACCGCGGCAGTTCCGGTTCGTTTTCCAACTTCACAAACACAACATTGATCAACACATAGGTGAATAGAATGATTAACGCTATTAAAGACAAACGCGCCCGCCGTCATCAGACGAACAAGCTTCCGACCGGGAAGAACGGCGGTATTGAGCTGATTCTCCTGCAAGAGGTCGACAAGCTCGGCAAGATCGGCGACCTGGTCGAGGTTAAGCGCGGTTACGCGGTCAACTTCCTGATTCCGTCCGGCGCGGCGGCCGTTGCGACCGAAAAGGCGCGTCAGCTGGCCGAAGCCCGCAAAGCCGAACAGAAAGCCGCTCACGACAAGAAAGTCGCGGCCGCGCAGGATACGGTCAAGAAGCTTGCCGCCAATCCGCTCACGCTTACGGCGACAACCGATGACAACGGCAACCTTTACGGAAGTATCTACAAGAAGGAAGTTGCCAAAGCCCTGCAGGATAAGGGTATCGAAGTTTCTCCCGAACAGGTCGGTCTTGAAGGCCCGATCAAGGTTACCGGTTTTTACTCGGTGCCGATCCGCCTGTTTGAAGGGATCGAAGGAAAGATCGACATTACGGTCGACCGCGCCTGATGATATCCGGGTTTTTCCAAAAGAGACGCACACAGGGGTGACTCTGTGTGTGTCTTTTTTTGGGGAGATCGCTGTTTGAAGGAGACTGATGAATAAGTTTGTTCTTGCCCTGTTTGCCGCTGTTCTTTTGGCCTGGTTCTACCCCCCCCTGGGGAGCGGTTCCGGACCGCTTTCGCTGACATCGCTGGCGCATTGGGGGATTTCGGTGATTTTCTTCTTCTACGGGCTGCGGCTTGACCGCCAGCGGATCTGCTCGGGTTTGAAAAATCTCCGTCTGCACGCGTTGACACAGTCGGCGACCTTCATCCTGTTTCCGCTTTTGGCGCTCGCGGTGATTCATCTGTTCGGTTTGATTCCCGCCGGCAATCCGTTCGGCACTCCCCTTTCGGCTCTCGCGCTCGGAACCTTCTTTTTGGCCGCGCTCCCCTCGACGGTCTCTTCGTCGGTGGTGATGACGAACCTGGCCGGGGGGAATGTGCCGGCGGCGATCTTTAATGCCTCTCTTTCGAGTCTTGCGGGAGTCTTTATCACGCCGATCTGGATGCGCCTTTACCTGAACGCCTCAACGGGCGGGTCGGCGCTCGGTTCGACCCTTCTTTCGCTCACGTGCCAGGTTCTTTTGCCGGTGGCGCTGGGGATCGTTCTTAATAAGCGTCTTGGCTGGTTTTCGGTCAAGTACGATAACGGGCTGCGCCTGTTCGATCAGTCGGTGATTCTGCTGATCGTCTATACGTCGTTCTGCCATTCGTTTGCCGAACGGATGTTCGACGGCCTTTCGTTTCCGGCGCTTTTTCTTTTGGCGGCAGTCATGGTCCTCTTCTTTTTTACCGTTTACGGAATGATCGGCGCCGCGGCGCGTCTGCTGAAATTTAACCGGGAAGACCGAATTACCGCGCTTTACTGCGGATCGAAAAAATCGCTGGTTCACGGTACCGTGATGTCGGCGGTTCTTTTGACCGACCCGAAACTCGCCGGAGTTTTGATACTTCCGACGATGATCTACCACGCGCTGCAGCTTCTGATTGTCGGGATACTTGCCGAACGCCAGCGGCGGGCGCTTGCCGCGGGATTGGAAGCGCCGGCGCGTCAATAAGGGAGTTTTTTCGGTAAACCGCCAATAAAAAACCTTCGCAAGGGAACGAGCCCTTGCGAAGGTTTTGCGTCACAGTGCAGGAGCGGGGTGCCGTATCAGCCGAGACGGCTCAGAAGGCGTTCCATTGCGATATCGAAACGGGCCGGGGTATCGTAGGTTCCGTTGGCGATTTCTTCCCGGAGACGGTTAACCAGATCGTAGCGGATTTCGCCCGATTCGGCGGGAGCCGAAGCGGCGCGTGTCGCGCTCAGACGCTGAGCCGTGGTCGAAATTTCGAGCTCATCGCTGATTTGAGCCTCTTGCGGCTGGGCATGCTCAATTTTTGCGGTCTCGGAAGATTTGACCGATTGGGTATTGCGAATGCTGCTGACGCGGCTGGCGTTGTTGATGTTATTGACGCTGTTGATATCCATTGCTTCTCTCCTGCAATATTCAATCCTTGATTTTCAGGGGCGTTTTCCCTTTTGGAAACATCCGTGTTTGCCGGATAATAGTTCTACGAAACGAACCGAGAACTTTCCCGAAAAAAAGAGAAATTTTTCGGAAAAATCCAACCGGCTCAAACCGGGGAAGAGAACGGGTCTCTTCCCGAGTTCTAAGCATTATAGCGAAATTACCAAACTGTCAAACCCTAAAATCGGAAATTTTGGTAAATTCTTCTTGCCTATTTTCTCTATGGTATCTGTATTGTAGTATCTTTTAAAAAATCAGGATGGATATTTTTGCGATTTCGCTTGAAATTTTGGTCTGCGGGAGAGAAAACTCACGCCTGGTGAAACTATCGCGAAAAGGAAAGACCGGGTCAAGGGGAAAAATTTGCGGTGTATTTCGGGCCGCACGCGCGACTGGTCAAACGTGTCGGAGGGGATATAATAGGGGCGGGGAAGGGCCCTGCTCCTTTTGAGGAGCGTTTTTTCGAGAATGAAAACCTGTTTTTGCGGGGGAGAACCGATGAGCCAGGCGTTTGAAAATTATGAAAATCCGCTGATCAGCCGTTACGCGTCACAAGAGATGAGCCGTCTTTGGAGTCCGCAGAAGAAGTTCGGAACCTGGCGCCGTCTTTGGCTGGCTCTGGCCGAGTCGGAAGCTGAGCTGGGGCTTCCCGTGACCGCTGAACAGATCGCCGAAATGCGCGAACATCTGGACGATATCGATTTCGCCAAAGCCGCCGAATACGAAAAGAAGCTCCGCCACGACGTGATGGCGCATGTCCATACCTTCGGCGATGCGGCGCCGAAAGCGCGTCCGATTATCCACTTGGGGGCGACCAGCTGTTTTGTGACCGACAATACCGACGCGATTCTTTTGCGCGATGCCATGAGACTCGTCGCCAAACGGCTCGCGACGGTGATCGACCGGCTTGGAAAATTCGCGGAAACGTACCGCGCGCTTCCCTGCCTGGGGTTTACCCACCTTCAGCCGGCGCAGCCGACCACGGTCGGAAAACGCGCCTGCCTTTGGAACTACGACCTCGTAATGGACATGGAGGATTTGGAACACCGCCTGGCGACGATCCGCACTCTTGGGAACAAAGGGACGACCGGTACGCAGGCGAGTTTTCTGAAACTCTTCGAAGGGGATCATCGGAAAGTTCGCGAACTCGAAAACCTTCTCTGCAAAAAGATCGGATTCGAAAAGGCGTTTGCCGTTACCGGCCAGACGTATCCGCGCAAGCTCGATTCGCAGGTTCTCGCCGTCCTTTCGGGGATCGCGCAGTCGGCGCACAAATTCGCGACCGACCTTCGGATTTTGGCGCACCGCAAAGAGATGGAAGAGCCGTTCGAAAAGAATCAGATCGGTTCGAGCGCGATGGCGTATAAACGGAACCCGATGCGGAGCGAAAGAATCTGTTCGCTGGCGCGCTTTGTCATGAGTCTGGAATCGTGTCCGGCGATGACCCTTTCGACTCAATGGATGGAACGAACGCTCGACGATTCGGCGTGCCGCCGCCTTGTACTTCCGCAGGCGTTTTTGGCGATCGACGCGCTTTTGATCATCTATCAGAACATTGTCGAAAATATGGTGGTCTATCCGAAAGTGATCCAGCGGAATCTTCGGAGCGAACTCCCCTTTATGGCGACCGAGAATATCCTGATGGCGGCGGTCGAGCAGGGGGGGGACCGTCAGGATCTGCACGAGCGGATTCGTGTCCACAGTCAGGCGGCGGCGGCGCAGGTCAAAGAGAACGGCCTTGAAAACGACCTGCTCGACCGGCTGCGGGGGGACGAAGCGTTCGCGAAGGTCAATATCGACGCCGAACTGGAACCGAGCCGGTTCGTCGGCCGCGCTCCGGAACAGGTCGATGAGTTTCTCGCCGAGCAGGTCGAGCCGATCCGCCGGAAATACGCTTCCCTCTTTACCGATGATGCCGATCTGCGTGTCTGACGGATGCCGGTTCCGCAGAGGATGTTTCCCGAGAACCGCACCGCCGAACGCCTGTGAAGAACCTTTGATAAAGAACGATCGATGAAGAACGAACCGCAAGAATATGCCCTTTCCCCAGCGCTCACTCCCGGCGAAAAAGCGCAGATTCCGCGCCCGGAACCTCTGCCGATGACCGCCGAAGAGGTTGCCGCCCGAGGCTGGAAGGAGGTTGATATCGTCTTTGTGACCGGCGACGCGTATGTCGATCATCCCTCGTTTGCCGCGGGACTTTTGGCACGCGTGCTGGAAGCTGACGGGTTTCGTGTGGCGATCCTCGCCCAGCCCGACTGGCACAGCTGCGCCGCCTGGCGCACTTTCGGCCGGCCTCGGCTCGGCTTTTGTGTCGGGGCGGGGAATATGGATTCGATGATCAATCATTACACCGCCAACAAGAAAGTGCGGAACGAGGACGCCTATTCCCCCAACGGCGAAATCGGTCATCGGCCCGACCGTGCGACCCTCGCTTACTGCCAGCGCGCGCGGGAGGCGTATCCCGGCATCCCGATTATTACTGGCGGGGTTGAATCGAGTCTGCGCCGGTTTGCCCATTACGATTATTGGAGCGATAAGGTCAAGCGTTCGATCCTGATGGACGCGAAAGCGAGCCTGCTTGTTTACGGAATGGGCGAGTCGCCGCTGCGCGAGATTTTTCGCCGGCTCGATACGGGTGAGGCGGTCTCTTCGCTGCGTGATATCCGCGGTACGGCTTACCGAATCGGGAAGAGCGAAGATTTGCCCGCCGAATCGGAAACCCTTGCCCATTTGCCGAGTTTCGAAGAGGTTTGCGGCGATCCGCAGAACCCCGCCGAAGACCGGAAGAGTAAAAAGTTCTTCGCCGAAATGACGAAGACCATTTACGAAAACTTAAATCCGTATAACGCCAAAACGCTTGTACAGGAGCATGGGCTTGAAGCGGTTGTGGTCAATCCCCCTTCGCTTCCCCTTTCGACCGAAGAGATGGACCGCATTTACGCCCTTCCGTTCACGCGTAAGGCGCACCCCTTTTACGGCGATGCGGTCATTCCCGCGCTCGACGTGGTGAAAAATTCGGTGACGATTCTGCGCGGCTGTTTCGGCGGCTGCGCTTTCTGCTCGATTACCGCGCACCAAGGGAAGATCATTCAGTCGCGCAGCGAAGATTCGGTTATTTCGGAACTCAAAGAGCTGACAAAGGCCGACGACTGGCACGGAACCGTTTCGGATCTCGGCGGGCCGACCGCCAACATGTACCGGCTCGGATGCCGAAACGAGGAGGCCAAAAAACTCTGCCGCCGCACTTCGTGTCTCCATCCGGCGATCTGCCCGAACCTGAATACCGACCACTCCTCTCTGCTCAAACTTTACTGCCGCGCCCGCGAGATTCCCGAAATCAAAAACATCTTCATCGCTTCCGGGGTCCGGACCGACTTGGCGCTCGAATCGCCCGAGTATATCGATGAGCTGGTTCGGTACCATGTGGGGGGGCATCTCAAAACCGCGCCCGAACATACGGATCCGGCGGTGCTCGATCTGATGCGCAAACCGCCGATTGAAGTTTACGAGGAGTTCTGCGATCTGTTTGCCGCCGCGGCACGCCGCCAGGGGAAAGAGATCTATCTGATCCCTTATCTCATTGCCGGACTTCCGGGCTGCGACTACCGGTCGATGGTCGAAGTGGCGGTCTACTTAAAGAAGAACGGAATCCGTCCCGAACAGGTGCAGGACTTCATTCCCACTCCGTTCGAAGCGGCGGGAGCGATGTATTATACCGGTCTGAATATTGAAACCGGCAAGCCGATTCACGTGCCGCGCGGAATGCGTGAACGGCGGCTCCAGCGCGCTCTGCTGATGTATTATAACCGGGAATTCTATTACGATGTGAAAGCGGCTCTGAAAGAGGCGGGCCGGGAGGATTTGATCGGCAGCGGGCCGGACTGTCTCATTCCGGACCATCTTTCCAAAGCCGAAAATCTGCGGCAGAGTTCCCGCGTGAAACGGCTCAAACGCAAACAGCAGCAGGAACGCGAGGCCAAAGAGAAGACACGGCAGGAATACCGCGAAAAGGAGGAGAGCCGGCGGCGGAAAGAGGAGCAGAAACGGCGCTGGAAATCCGGGCGTCCTTGGCAAAAAGGGGGAAAACCGGGCCGCTATCGGACAGGCGCGGAAGAAGGGGACCGCCGAAATCCTTCCGGACAATTCCGCGAAGGTTCTTCGCAAGGCGGCCGCGAAGAGCGGGGTTCGCAGGACCGTCGGCATCGTCCCGACACTCCGCCGGGCCGGACTGGACGAACGCCCCGATCCGGGGAGGGTGGGGACGGAGGATACCGTTCCAGCGCCAAACGGTTCGGGCGCGGAAAACCGCGGCCGTAAACCCATCCGGCTGAAAAGGGCGGGCTTCGCTGTTCGGCAAAGCCCGCCCTTTTCAGCTTTTGTATTTCTTTTCGGAACTGCTGTTTATTTCGACGCAGTGGAATCTCCGGTAACTTCGGCGTTCCAGCTGCGGGGCATATCGTACCCGCGCGGGCGCATCTGCATTGACGAAGTGCCGATATTGGCGTTCGGGTACGGGTCGGTTCCGTCGGGATACCCTTTTTCGTGGGCGGGGTTCAGGTATCCGGGGGCAATCAAACTCGGAAACCACACGCAGGTGTTTTTGGGATCGTTGTTCATGGATTCACAGCCGGCCGCGCCCAAAAGAATCAGGGCGAAGAAGGTTAGGAGAATCGTGCTTTTCATTGAATCGCGTTCTTTTTCGGCAGGGGGAAATGTCTGGAAAATGAAACCGCCGCCCCAAGGTTACCTGTTTTCGCCGATGGCGGTCAAGAGAGATTTCACGGATTCCGGGATTTTTCGGTCTTCGTGGGGGGTGAGCGCGTCGAGACGGAGCGCTTCGGCTTTTTCGCGCCGCGCCCCGTCGAAATCCCCTGACGCGTGAAGAACGATGGCGTAACGGGCATGGAGAAGGGCGTCGGTTGGGAAGAACTCGGCCGCCTTTTTGAGTGACCGGGAAGCTTCGGCAAGGAAGAGGCGGTTCTGTGTGGTGCCGTAAAGGGAGAATTCCACATCACCCATATCGCTGTGGAGCGAAGCCATTCCCGGCGCGTTGGCGATAAGCCGGTCTTTGGCAGCCAGCCAATCCTTTTCCCGCTGCGGAGAGGGGAGGTCGGCGAGCCGGTAAAGCGCCATATCGCTAACCGCCCAGAGAATCGGAATGGAATGGCGGCCGGAACCGTTTGCGGCGGCAACCAGCTGTTCAGCGGCCCTGTCGGGAGTGAGTTCGCCGAGACGGGGCAAGAGGGTCTTTTCGGTGAGCACGGGGAAAAACGCGCCCCGGAGAAAAAGGAGAAAGAAACACACGTAGGCGAATCCGGCGGCAGCGAGGCTGATCTTCTTTTTTGCCGGAGATGTTTCGCGAATCACGCTTTTTTCGCAAGCGCGGTTCGTCAGAATCGCCGCCAGTCCCCAAAGAGGAACCGCAGTGGGGGGGTATCCGATCCCCCCGGCCGCGCAGAGGTTGAGCAGCCCCGCGCCGGCTGCGGCAAAGAGGAAGGGAGAGGGGAGCCTGGCTATGTTTGCGGCGAGGGGCGCCGCCGCGAGCGAAAACGCGAGAAAGACCGGAGCGAACCCCAGGAGAATGCCGGCTCCGGTCGGAGCTGACGAGAGGAAATTAAAAACCGCGTAGAGAAAATAGCCGGCAAGATAAACGACAAAGACGGGAATGTAGGGAACTTTTTCTCCGGAACCGGTCTCCTGGAAGGTCTCTTCCCGGGATGCCGGCGGAGAGGATGTTTTGCGCAAGCCGGCCGCTGTAAACGCGAGGAAGAGGAGAAAAAGAACGAGGGCCGGTATCCCGAAAAGGGCGGCATATTCAAACGCGAAGTTGTGCGGATCGGCGATCGACTCGGCCGCGTCCGGCAGGATGTAACGTGTGTAGACCGGCTGGAAGTTCCCGGGACCGATGCCGAGGAGGGGATGATCGGCGATCATCCTTGAAGCGGCCTGCCAGTAGTCGAGACGGTAGCCGAGCGATTTTTTTGCTTCCGAAAAGACTTCCCGGTCGAGAACGCCGCAGCGGAAAGCGGCCGCGGCGATGAGGGCGAATCCCAGAACGGTCAGCCCGGCAAAAAGGGAAGCTTTTCGCCAATTCCTCCTCGGCTCTTTTCGGGCAGCCGCACCGCCGGTGAAAAGGAAAACACCGAAAACCGCCAGAATGCCGAAGAGAAGAGAGAGATACCCCGACCGGCTTTTCGTCAGAAGGAGCGTGTAGCTGAGGAGGATGACCAGCAGGCTTGCCGCAATTCGGATCGGAATACGCCGCTTTTTGGGGCCGGGTTGGAAACGAGGATCCTCTTCTTGGGGAGAGAACCATGACGCGGCCAGGAGAACAGCCGCAAGAAGAAGTACCGGAACAAGGGTTCCGGCGAGGGTGTTTGTCAGCCCGTAGGTACCGATCGGTTCTGTACTGTTGAGAACCCTCTTTTCAAAAAGAAGGTATTCGGGGGATCCTTTTTTGATGTTGAGACCGCTTTGCGCCAAAACGGCTTCAGGGTCGGCGCGAAACTCCTCGCGCAGCCGCGGCGCGGTAACGTGATAGGAGTAGAGGGAATAGCCCGCTTCGAAAAACGCCGCGCCTAAAAGGACGGCGAAAAACAGCTGTTCGAGAAGACGGTTTGTTTTCGAGGGGAGCGCGCGAAACACAAAATAGACGATCGGCATCAGGGCAAAGGCCCAGAACCCGTTGGCCGCGTAGAGGAGGTTTCCCGAACGGCTGTGCGAAAGTCCGAAATACGAAAGGGCCGGCCAGCCGAAGAGGAGTGCTGCACAGATGTCGGCAGCACGCATCTTTCGCGGCGGGAGGCAAGCGCGCAAAACAATCGCCCCCCCGGCAAGCAAAAGCCAGCCGAACACGAGCGTAAACGCATCGCCGCCGCGAACGTTTCCTTCGGGGGGAAGGAGAAGCGTGGGGACGGAAAGAACTGCCGAGGCCAGCGCAAGGAGGATGGGAAACAGCATTCCGCGCTTTTCGGCGGAAACCGAACCGCGCTGCTCTGACCGAGATCCGGTTTTTGTCTTTGGCATCCTTGCGTTCCTCTTTCCGCGGTTTTAAGGAGGTGGGGTCAGCCGACCGATTTCAGATAGTCGATGCTGTTCTTGCAGAGAACGTCCGGTCCGTCGGAATAGTCGAACGGTTCAACGCCGATCCAGCCCGAAAAACCGTTCTTTTTGAGGGCGGCAAGGATCGGACCGAAATCGAGATCGCCGAACCCGGGACCTTTCATATTCGGGTCTTGGGCATGGAACGTCTTTTCGAAGGGAACGATCGCCGGATCGGCAATCACTTCGGGGATCGGGCGGTCTTCGCCGTCGGCCATCGCTTTGCAGTCGAGATGAATGGTGATCGGACCGGGGTTCCCCATCTTGGTGATCAGGCCGAGGGCCTGATGCGCGGTGTTGAGGAAGTTCGTTTCGACCGGCGCGAGCGGTTCCAGGCCGAGAATCTGATTGGTCTCTTCGAGGAGCGGAAGAAGCTGTTCGAGGACCGACGCGGCGCGATCGTAACCTTCTTCGAGGGTGACTCCTTCGGCAAGGTTTCGCTGAACCGGCGAACCGAGAACGAGGTATTTCCCGCCGACTTCGGCGCCGAAACGGATCAGGTCTTTGAAATATTCGGCGGTACGGTTCCGCTGATCGGCATCGGCGCTGGTCAGATGCAGACCGGTCGTTTTTGCCAGAAGCCAATGCAGACCGCTCACTTCAAGCTTGTTCTGTTCGGCAAGACGGCAGATTTCGCTGCGGCGCGCCGCGGAAATCCGTTTGACGTCGGCGTTCGCTTCGGCGCCCGAGGAGAAAGCCTCGTCGAGCGTAAAGGGTGCCAGTTCCACTCCGTCGTAACCCGCCGAAGCGATGCACTCGAATTGCTTTTCAAGAGACCAGTTACCGAAAACTTCGTTGCAAAATGCGATTTTCATGTTGATACCTCGTATTGGTTGGGTGCCCTGCGCGGGGGCGGGGCGGTGAAGGAGAGAATGATTCTATTCGGGTTCCGCCTGCCCCGCGGTGCCGGAAGGGGCTTTTTCGCGGGACTGCTGGAAAACGGAGAGGAGCTCTTTGATCGTCGGCATATTCGCCTCGATGTAGGGCTCGTCGATTTTCCAGTCGAGGCGGCCGTTTTCGGCCTGCGGCATGAGCGCTTCGATAAGGCTTTCGCGCAGCTTCGCATTTTCGCTGTCGCCGTTATCGAGATCGCGCTGCAGTTTGTTGCGCAGAACGGTGTGAATGTCGTTGAGCGCCGGTTCCGGATCGTATCCCTGACGGAACCGCAGCCGGACTTTGAGCGAGGTGTCGCTCTGGTCGAGTACGGTGACGCCGTAGAGTGCGGCTTCGCTCAGTTCGAGCAGTTTGGCCGAGAGGAGCTTCGTATTGGGGGAGGCGCTTGTCCCGTCGGCCGCGGTCTGCATCTGACGCAGATTTTCGGCAATCTGTTTCGACGAGTCGCTGTTGCCGGTAATCACGACGGTCACAGCGGCCTGGGGAAATTCGTTCAGCGCATTTTCCAAGTCGGGACGCGGTTCGGGGTGAAGTTCGCCGAACCGGGCGCGGATAAACTCTTTCACGCGGTCTTCTTCGATTCCCGGGTTGGTGACCGGAGCGAACAGGTAGCCATGCCGGGCGAAACAGTAGGGGAGTGAAATGTTGAAACTGCGGAGAGACTGCAGCGCCTTTTTGATGTTCTCGACCTTTTCGTCGGAAAGGCTGCCGACCGGCAATGCGAAAAAGCCGGGTGAGATCGCGGAACCGGGGGTGATGATGAAGTAGACGTCGTCGAGCCCTTCCTGGGTGTAGGCGTCTTTGAGCGAACTGACCCCCGATAGGTAGCCGGCCAGCAGAAGGGGAACGCTCGCTTTGATCTTCTTTGCCGACTCGGGATCTTTGATGGCGGCGTCGATCGTTTTGTTTGCGACTTTAGTTGCGGTTCCGAACAGGGCGTTAAAATCGAGGTTTTTGAAACTGACGCGCATTATGGCCGTCGTCTGGCTGTCGACCAGCGGGGCAAGCGGCGAGTCGGCGCCGAAAGCGGCAAGCGGCAGTATCAGGAGAATGAGTGCCGTGAAAGCCTGGAACCGGACATAAAATTGGCGATACCGCATGACAATCCTTTTTTACGGGTGAATGAAACAAACCGTTTCTATCCTACAACAATTTGATTTCCTCTTCAATCCCTTTTCCGGCGTCTCAAAGGGATTCGCCATCGGCCGGCCGGCATCTTCGCCGCCGCAAAATCGGTGTTCCCGCGAGGGGGATGAAATTCTTCGGAGGCCGAAACCTCTGTTTCGGGAGAAACTGTTAAAATGGGTGGGTCAGAGATTCTTAAGCGCAGACACCGCCCCCTGTGATTTCCGTCTCTTTTCGGGTCGAAAAGAGGGAATTTTTAACGGTTGTGCCGGTTATTGATGTCGTTCCGGGAAGGTACGTTGGTTTCGGTCTGTTATCGATAAGCGGAGCTTTTGCCGCTGTTCGATAAACACCGAAAGGGGAATCTGCCGAATCATTTTACCACCGGAAAACCTTTGTTCCTTCATTGAGGAGTGATTGTAATGAAGAAATTCTTCGGAATTCAGCGTCGAAAAGGTCATCAGAAACAGAACGCTTTCCTTCGCGAAAGGCGGTTTTCTCTTGAATCGCTCGAAGATCGGCTTCTTTTGACGGCTGTTCCGAATGATTGGGGGCTCCTTGGCGAGACGGCCTCGTCGATCGGTGCCGGCGGCCAGACGCAGATCGGCCTTGCGGTGGATGTTTCGGGAAACGATGCGGCGGTGATCGGCATTCTCGTCTCTTCGGCCGACGGCAGCTCGCTCGATCCTGGTGCGATCGGCGTTTACCGTGCCGACGGAACCGAGGTTCCCGCCTCTTTTCTTCGCCGGTCTTTGCCGGACTGGACCGAGACATCGAGTCTTCTTCTCTTCAAAGCCGAGTCGGGTGATTATCAGCTTAAACTGACCGCCGACGGCGGGTTTTTCGGAGATCTGGTCTGTTCGGTTTTTCTGCCCGGCGACGTGGACGGGAACGGCACGATCGGTTACGCCGAGAATCGGATGGGCGCCGCCTATGCCGCGGCATGGGATATTCATGCTTCGGGAAACGTCTCGCTGGGAACCATCCAGTACTACCTTACCGAGTTCGGGATCGACCTGACCTGCCGGGAGAGCCTCTACAACGCGAAGTACGACCTGAACATGGACGGGCGGATTGATCGCCGCGATCTGGGAATCTATGAGTGCGGATTCGGCGCGTCGGTCAGCGTTTCGTTCCATGACCTCTTCGAGATTATTCCGAACAACAGAACCATTGAGGTTACCGCCGGCCAGAGCGGTTCTTCCTCGGAAGAGGTGCCGCTCGAAGCGGATTCGTTCACCGCGGTACTCCAGAATCAGGCCTACGTTTCGGAGGGGTACACGGTCGCGCGTTTTGTTCAGACCGGCGCGGTTCGTTCGACGGGAAAGGCCTGGTCCGCCGATTGTGCCGGGCTGGTTTCATTTGAGGACGGCATTTTTGCGTTCGATGCGTCTTCTCCCCTTTTCGACCCGCTGGCGGCGGGGGAAACCCTCACCCTTTCAATTGACTACTATCTCGATGATCTGACCTTTTCCGGTCTGGATAACATTTTCCAAGACGTTCGCGGCGGCGCCGTTACCGTAACGGTGACCGGTGTAAACGATGCGCCCCGCGGGGCCGTTGACCGCGAAGGGACTTACCGCCTTGCGGCGGAAGCGTTCGATGCGCCGGTCAACCTGCTTTCGGGCGTCACCGACCCGGACGGTGATGCGCTCACGGCAAGTATTACCAGCGTCTCGCTGAACGAAAACGATTATGGAATTCCGGCCGATGCCGATTTCAGCGGCAGCTTTACTGTCTCGGCCGACGGGCTTGTCGGTGCCGATGCGGAGAAGCTTTCTGCGCTGCTGGCTCCGGTACCTGCCGGGGGAAGCGTTCTGTTTGAGATCGGCTACTCCGTTGCGGATTCATCGGGCGCCGGTGTGAACCGAACCCTTTCTCTGACGGTTATCGGGAAGAACGATCCTCCGGCCGGTATTGACTACGCCGCTGAGTATGATTTGGCCGCCGGAACGATGAACCCGGAACTGAACCTGCTCGAAGACGCGTCGGACCCCGACTCGGACGTATTGACGGTTTCGATCGTCCGTGCCGAACTTGCGCCGAACCGTTACGGAATTGATACCGGTGCCGATTACACCTCCTGTTTCCGTCTGGACGGGAACGGCGGGCTTACCGCCGATCGGGAAGCGCTTGCGGAACTCTTAAGCGCGGTTCCCGGCGGCAAGACCGTTCTTTTTACGATCTCCTATGCTGTTGCCGATCCGCTGGGAGCTTCTTTTAACGGAACCGTCGGCTTGACGGTCATCGGGCAGAACGACGCGCCTTTTGCGGTGACGGATCTTTCCCTGACAGGAGCGCTCGACCGGGACGGTAACCTGATTTACTCGATTGACCTTCTCGGAAACGTTTCTGATCCCGACGGCGATGCGGCGGAAATCACCGGTATAACACTCGATGAGGTTTTTTATCCGGTTTCGGTACTTAACGGGGTTGAAATCGGCGGATTTATCTACACCTATTCCGCCGAAACCGGCGTGCTGACCGTGGCCGCGACCGACGAAACGGCGGATTACCTGTGCTGGCATTACAATGCCTCGGACGAGACATTCCCTCTAGAGCGCCTGGCCTACAGCTTTACCGACGGGCAGCTGGCGGGGGAGGGGACCGTCTCCCTCTACTTTGAACCTGCCGACGAGATGGCTTACATTACCGATGTTCCCCCCGATTCGGTTGTGGTGAAGAACGGCAGTGCCGAAGCCGGCGAGGCCGCCTATCTGGGGAGCGCCTTCTATTTGGCCGACGTTACCGGATATACCGTTGCGGTGACCGTGACCGACGAGTCGGGGCGGGTTGTGAATACCGGAGAACTCGCCGGCCTGGTTACCGCGCAGCTCGACGAGGCGGTTCCGCAGAGCCGAATCGATTTTTACGCGGACAGCGTGCTTGTGAACCGTCTTGAAACGGACGCGGTCTATACCGTCGATTTCGCTCTCCTTTACGACGGATACGAAGAAGGCGCGTATTTCTTCCGCTTCACGGTAAAAGATTTTGAGGTGACCCCGTGGCAGGGGACGATTTCGGTCGGCGAGGGGAGCCGGGCTTTTTCGAACGAAACGCTTACCCCGGATGCGTATACCGCTGAGATCGGCGGGGTCGAGTACAAGTCCTTGTCCTTCTCGGTCGGGGCCCTCGTTCAAACTTCGGCGGTCTGGTCGGGGCACGGGCCGGTTTCGGCAAACTATATTCCCTACCTTTCGTGGAATGCCGAGACGGGAAAATTTGCCTTTGACGCCCGTAGCGCCGCATTCGATTTTCTGGCGGCCGGCGAGACGCTGACGGTTACCGCCGACTTCCACCTTGACGACCTCGTTTTAGAGGGATACGATGAAACGTTCTCCGGCATCAAGGGGGGAACGGTTATGGTCACCGTGACGGGAACGAACGATGCGCCGTCCGGTGCGGTGAACTACACGGCGGAATACGATTTGGCAAGCGGCCGCTTAACGCCCGAAATCAATCTTTTGAACGGGGTGACCGACCCGGACGGCGACGCGGTTGCCGCCGTGATCACCGGCGTCTACCTGAATGCCAACGATTACGGCCTTTCGACCGAGACGGATTACAGCGTCTTCTTTACCGTTGACACAGACGGGAATTTCGGAGTTAACCGTGAAGCGCTTGCCGGTCTTCTGGCTCCGGTGCCCGCCGGAGAAAGTGTTGTGTTTACCGTCCGGTACGCGGCCGAAGACATTCATGGGGCGCAAGATCGGAAAACCGTGATTCTGACTGTGTACGGACAGAATGAGTCGCCCCGGGGCGCGGGGGATTACGCGGCCGTTTATAACCTGGCCGATTCCTCGTTCTCGGCGGCTGTCAATCTTTTGGACGGCGTGACCGACCCGGACGGCGACGCGCTGACCGCGTCGATTACGGGCGCCTACGCGCAGGAAAACCGTTATGTCGATACCGGCACCGATTACCGCGACTGTTTTACCGTGGACGCGGAAGGGAATCTCGGCGCCGACGCCGATGCGCTTGCCGCGCTTTTTGCCGCGCTTCCGGTTGGCGAGTCGGTGGTGATGAATCTGAGCTACATCGTGAGCGACCCTTCTGGCGCGGCCGACAGCGGCACGGTGACTCTGACCATTCTCGGCAGCTACGCCGCTCCGGCCTTTACCGGGGAGATCCCCAGCCTTTCCGGCGGGTACAGCGGTTCGTTGACGCTCGACCTGACCGATTACTTTACCGGCGCGGTTACCGAGTATTCTCTTTCGCTTGACGGGAGTTCTGACATTCTCGCGGGTTATACAATTGCCGGGACGGATCTGACGTTCAATCTGCTCGATTCCGCCGAATATGCCTCGTCGCTCGATCTTTCGGCGCTCAGCGCCACGGTTACTGCGCGTGACGCGTTTGGAAACCGGGCCGAAAGCAACGCGTTTACGATCACGCTCAAAAATACCGAAACCCTGACGATTTCGCTTGCCTGCGTTACTGAAGAATTTGGCGGCGCCGATGTGACTGTCCTTCGGACCGGTGCGGCGAATTTCGGCACATTCTACTACGTCGATGCCGACTCGGTACCCCAGACCGATTACGAAGCTATTGCCGGTGCCGATTCCTACTATCTTGAAGTTTGGGTGAACGACACCTCGGCGCTCTTGACCGGTGCGGAGAAATTCTTCTATTCTCTCCAGCTCCAGCTGAACTACGAAACTGACGGTGTGGGAATAACCTCGCTCGGGATTGAGGACGTGTACGCGGGAAAAGTTTCTCTGCCGAATTTCTTGTATTACGATGACGCCGAGACGATGCTCAAAGACATTCAGGTCACATGGCTTTTTTCCGCCGATCGGGACTGGTCGCTTCTTTCGCCGATTACCAATGGCGAAAACGCGTTCCTCTTGGCGCGGTTTGAGGTTACCGCCAACAGTGCCGCCAGTATCTCGGCCAGCGGTGTGACGGATCCGGAATCCCCGTTTGTGGAAGGATATTACTGTGTGCGGACCGGCGAGACCGAGGCTGTTAACGATTCTCAGATCAAAACGGTGAACGTGATTGCCGCGAAAACCTCGTCAATTCAGGGGGCGGCCAATGCCGAGTACGTTGTCGATAACGGCTTGTATCTGCGTACGGTGACCGAAAAGACCGAGGTCGATTCTTCGGGCGCCGCCGCCGCGATCGGCGTGAACGCGGACTTCATCCATGAATGGCAGACCCATTACGCCGAAATCTGGGTGAAAGCCTCCGAAACCGATCCCCTTTCAGCCGTTTCGGTTGACCTCGATTTCGATAATGCCTATTTTGACGTTGCCGGTATTGAGTTCGGCGCTGCGTTTACCGGCGGCGAATATATCTTCAATGCCGAATCGGGCAGGATTGAGGGAATCAGCGCTCAGGTCCCGGCAGACGCACGGATTTCGGACGGTTACCTCCTGCTGGCGCGTGTTACGTTCAAAGCCGCAGACGGGCCCGGTGTTCTTTGGCCCGATTCGCTTTCGCCGACTCAGCTTTCCTGGAACCTCTCGTCGGCGAAGGTTGTGACATCTTCGGGCACGGCCGGCGCGTACATCGGATCGGCAGCTTCGACCGATCTTTGGGTGAACCCCTACGATGTCAACGACGACGGCGAGATTAACCTGATCGACTTTGTCGCGTTCGTCAACCAGTACGGCGGCAATTCGACCGAAAACGACGCGGGCGCCTTCTTCGACTTTAACCGTGACGGTGCGGTCGACGTCCGCGACTTTACCGCCTTCTCGAATGTTTACGGGGTCACACGCCGCGATCTCGTCGAAGGGAAAGCGGAACTGATATTTCCCGAATCGTTTACCCGCCGTTATATCGGTTCGACTTTGGACGTCGATAACGCTCAGCTTCTCGGTCCCATCTGTGACGCGGCGGTTTCGGCATGGTCCGAGGCGCTCGGTACCGACGAGAAGATCGATCTGCGGATTGTGGTCAAGGACCTGCCCGACGCGCAGCTGGCGATGGCGCAGGTGACCCAGACCGATCCGGAAACCGGCTCCGCGCTCCGCGGGACGATCTACCTCGACGACGATGCCGCCGGCGCCCGCTGGTCGGCCCTTCTGACCCCGCCGCCGGCCGGTTCGGCCCGATACGACCTTTATACCGTGATTCTGCACGAACTCGGTCACCTTTACGGCTACAACGCCGCCAACAGCGCCTTTGCGGCGGCGGTTTCCGACTTTGAGTGGGTTTCGGCTGCCGGTCATTCCGTGATCGAATCGGATCTGATGTATCCGTTTATCGAGCAGGGAACGCGCAAAAACATTACGGTGCGGGACGCGGCGGTTGTCGCGGCGGTACGGCAGACAGCGCGCGATAATGCCGAAAAAGCCGCTTTCGACGAGGCGTTTGCCGCAGGCGCGCTTACCGCCGCGCCGTGGCAGATCGATTTCGCCGAACTTGCTGAAATCAGCGGGGAGAATGCGGAATCCGGTCTCGGCGAAACTCTGTCCGGCGCGTTTTTTGACGATGATTTAAGCGGGGATTTCTGATAGAATAGAGGGGTCGTCTTCCCGCAAAAGAGAAGCCGCGTCCGAATCGGTACGATTTCGGACGCGGCAAAAGTTTCTTTCCCGCTGTTACGCGAAAGGCTTTTTATGTTCCGCTTTACGCAACCCCGCCGCAATGTTCCCGCCCGCCGAACGCTTGCCGCCGAGCCGCTCGAAGAGCGCACGCTCTTAACCGCAACAGGGTGGGGCGGATTCGACCCGGTGCCGGAAATCGGCGTTTATGCCGTGGAATCTTCCGAGCTGAGCATCGACCTGGGCGGGAACACCGATCTCGATCTTGCGGCGGCCGGGGATATGAACGGCGACGGCGTTACCGACTTTCTGACGGTGAACAGTGCCGATTCGGCTCCTGTGATTGCGGTCTATTTGGGAACCGGTTCCGGAGCCTATGCCGATCCGCTCACCACGGAACTCGGAACGGTTTCCGGCCATGCCGCCGCGGGGCTTCTTGCCGATGTGACCGCCGACGGCGTTTTTGAGTACATTACGGCGGCCCAGAGTGCGTCAAGCGGCAGAACGCTCGATATTAACACCTACACCTATGCTGATGGGGAGTTCACTCTCAAAAAATCCTCTTCGATTTCCCTTTCGGTATTCGGCAATTACGCGGTTTATTCGGTCGCGTCGATTCGTCTGCTCGAAATCGGCGGCGACTTGGCGATCCAGGTTGAAAACAGCTACGCCTTCGATACAACGGGGGGAATTTTTCAGCTCAGCGGAACGGTTGTCTGCGCCGGCGACGGGACCGGGGGATTTTCTTCGCCGCGGCTTGTGACCGCCTTTACCGGTACTCTTGCCGGAACGGTCACGTTCGGC
Organism: Thermoguttaceae bacterium; assembly: GCA_017405595.1. Taxonomy (GTDB): domain Bacteria; phylum Planctomycetota; class Planctomycetia; order Pirellulales; family Thermoguttaceae; genus RUG695. Next base: position 113,736 of record JAFRAC010000009.1, read on the forward strand.
AGCACCGACTATCTTGTTTCGCTCAATAAAGAGACGCGCACGTTCGGTTTTTGGTACTACAATCCCGCCAAAACGGCCTGGTCGAGCGCCGGTTCGATCAGTTATACGTCTGAACTGGGGAATATCGCCGTGGTCAGTACCGCCGCCGGCGGCGCAAAACTGTGGCTGAGCGGCAACAAGAGCGGCGAAACCCTTGTCAGCGAGTTTTCGCTGGCGCTTTCGGCCGGCAAGGTCACGCTCGCCTCTTCCCAGGCCTACACCCTGTCGAGCGTCTATCCCGCGCAGACGGTTCTGGTCAGCGGCGATCTGAACACCGACGGTGTGAACGACCTGATTCTCCTCGATTCGAATATTTACACCGTCCTTTTCGGCGGGGATAACGGCACTTATACCGAGTCCGAAACAACGGTCGCGCAAACCAATTACCTGACCTCGGCGCTGACCGATCTGAATGGGGACGGCGTATCCGAGATTCTGGCGGTCGGCGGTATCGGGATATGGACCCTTTCCCTTGACAATATTTCGGCCGACCCTGTCCGCTATGCGCTGTTCGACACACCGGCTTCGGCAGCGGTTACGGGCGACTTCGACGGCGACGGCGTTTTGGAAGTCGCTGTGCTCGAATCGTTGGGCGGGCTGGTTGCCATTTACGATTACGCGGGCGGCTCTTACCAAAAGGTGCAGGTGGTCGAAGCGCCGGCGCAGTTGATCGGCGGTGCGACCGTAACCGCGTCGGCGGCGGAACTGGCAGTCGGCCATTTTTTGGCGGCAGAGCGCGATCAGATTCTGATCCGCTACACGTGGCCGACCGGCGACGGTGACACGCTCCTTGTCTATGATTCCGCAGCACAGGCTCAATCGGCACGGCTCGATCTCATCGAGGGGGAAACCATCACCGCGATGGGGGCGGGACATATTTCTTCGGCAAGTTATACCGATCTGGCGGCGGCGGTTTCTGACGGCTCGGCCGTCTCGCTCGTTCTTTGGGGAAACACGGCAGGTTCTCTGATCCGTAAAAATCAGGTTACACTCGGCAACGCCGGTCAAATTGCCATTTCCGCGGTCGCGGTTGGCGAGCTGAGCGGCAGCGGTCGCGGCGACGTCCTCTTCCTCGACGAGGGTACGGGGGAAGGTGCTCGGCTCGGATGGCTGACGAGCCCTTCCTCGACATTCATTCCTTCCGGTCTCGGCTGGGGAGAGCGTGTGACGGGCTCCGGTTCGTTTGCCGGTCTTGAACTTGCCGACATTACCGGCGACGGCCGGCTCGACGCGGTTACGACCCGCACCTATACCGATTCGGCGGGGGAAACCCGTTCGGTTCTCTATATGGCGGAAGGCGTTTCGTCTTCCGTCGCGCCGCTCGCATCATTGACCGCTTACACGTTCAGCGGCGACTCGGCGGCGGGAATCCTTTTCGACGGAGGGACTCTGACAGGCCCGGCGATTACCAGTTATACAGATTCCGAAACAGGTCTGGGCGACATTCTTCTTCTGAAAGGGCGAACAGCCGCACGGGTTTGTTCCATTGAGGGGGGGACCGGTGAAGAAGGGTTCCTTTACCTCGTACACGCTTCTTCCTCGGATATGCCGACAGCCGTCCTTTCCGATCTTTCGGCGCTCGACAGCAGTTACTACACATGGGTTGACGAATGGAGCTCCTTCTACGTTGAAATTTGGGGGTGCGCCAACGGGGACGAGATTAACCTCTTTAAAACGGCCATCACGAGCGATACGAGCCTCTTTACCGCCGAATCGGTCGAATCGGGTTCCGGTTACAACGCGGCGATTTCAATCGACGGCGGGGCCTGCTCGGTTTTCGGCTCGGCGATCGAAGCTGCTTCCCCCGCGGCCGGCTCTTACGTTCTTTTGGCGCGTGTTCTTTACACCGCGACCGCGACCGGCGGCGCGGCGATTCCGGAAAACGGTGTTTTCACTGCGTCTTCGGCCGGTTTCGGCGCAGACTCGTCGAGCGAGTCGATCAACGGTTCCGCTTCCTGCAAAGGCAGTGTTTCAACCGCGCTGACCGAACTGGACCTCTTTTCGGTTCGGTTCGACAGCAACGACGACGGCAAAATCGACGTTGCCGATTTCACTCTTTTCGCGAACAATTACGGACTGGGAACCAGCGCCAAGCCGTTTAAAAACGAAAAGGCTGAGACGTTCAACATCGTTTCGGGGGGCGGTCTTAACGTGCAGGACTTCACCTATTTCGCAAACGTTTACGGCCAGACCCGAGCCAAGACGGCGGCTGACCGCTTCTACAGCAAAATGGGACTCGACCCGACTTCCTGGCTTGCCGCCGCATCGGCGCTTCCCGAAATTTTTGGGGAAGAGGAATCTCTCAATTTGCCCCCGGCCGATTCCGATACCCGTCAATCAGCTGCCGCGCCCGCAGGATCGCCGTTTACCCTGCTGGCGGCCGAAGAGCAGGATGAATACGAGTGGTTCGATTTTAGCGCGATTCGCTGACCGGCTTTGAAGACTGCGGGAAGACGCGGCAAATCCCCTCGTCAGACAATCATTGCAGCGGTTACGGCTGTACGTCAAAGAGGCGGACGATCGGTTTGATTTCGCCGGTTGTCTCGTCTTTTTGGCAGTCGGTGAAAAGGAGACGGGCGGTCACTTTGCCTTGGATGTTGTACATCTTTTCGACTTCGCGGCGGTACTTATTCAGCTGTTCATCGTAATGTTCTCTTTCGACAAATGCGCGCAGTTTATCGGGATCTTTGGGGACACTGCTGTTCGTCTTATAGTCGATAATGTCGGCGGCAACGGCTTTGCCGTTAACGCGCCGTACAACGAGCCGGTCGATGATTCCGAGCTCCCGGCCCGGTTTCGCCGGGCTTACGGCGATATAGGGGCGTTCGCGCCAGACCTTCAGTTCATCGGCTGAGCCGGCGTAGAACGACGAAGAGAGGACTTTTTTCACGGTAGGATCTTCACATAGCTTCATAAACCCGTCGAGCAGATCGTCCATGCCAAGGGGCGCTTTCTGGCCGCGGAAAACATTCTCGGTGAGATGCTTCCGAAGCTCTTCACGGCTGGGGACCGCGCCGTCGAGCCATTCGATCTGTTCGAAACAGGCGTGGATTGCCGTTCCGCGGTCAAAGAGCTGGCGCGACGGGAACCACTGGCGCTGAAACCCGTGATCGGAAGGCGCGCGCACTTCTTCGGCGGAATTGAAATCAATCGGATTTTTGCGGACCGAAACAAGTGGCGGATCTGCGGACTCGGCTTGCAGTTGAGCGGTTTTGCGGTTTGTCTGATCGTTCGTGTACCAATCGGGATCGCCGTCCTGGTAGATGATTTCCTCACCGATATCAAAAGGACGGTAATTTCCGCGTTTTTCGAGCGGTTCGAGTTGTGTCAGCAAAAGGTTTCCAAAATCAGAAGCGCTCGATTCATCGAGAGTACCGTCATCTTTGACTTTTATCGGGTCAATAATCATCACCAGTTCACGGCGGGCCCGGGTCATGGCAACGTAGAGCAGGTTAAGTGATCCATTGGTGTCGGAACGCCATGACTGTTTATAGGCGGTGAAAAAGTCCTGCGGCAGTAACGGCAGCTCTCCTTGATCCGCGTATCGAAAAACCATGTCTGGCGCGGCAGTCACATCGGGAATCGCCGGGTCATGAGAAGAACCCGGTCTCTTGTACATCAAAGATTTGGCTTTGGAACTGACAATTTCGCTTCCCGAAAGCTCGGGAAGCACGACAATGTCGTATTCGAGCCCTTTTGCCGCGTGGATGGTCGAAAGGTGGATATTGGAGTCTCCGGGCAGGGAAACGCCGTTAACCTCCGTGTAGTGAATGAATTGGTCGGCTCGGGCTCCCTGCTGCTTCTCGAAAAGGAAAGCGCTGTTGACAAAGGCATGCAGTTTTTCTCTCTCGGACGTATCGCAATGCGCCAAAAGTTTATCCGCGGCTTCCTGGACAAAGACGCCCAACCCGCCTGTCATCATCCGCTTCCGAATGTGTAAAGAGATGTTGACGCCTGCCCGCGCGAGGTATCTCTTTTCCGTGAATCTTTCCAAATTCGGCCTGACATCATCTGGGAGAATTTCCTCCATTTCAGGGAGAGTTGCAGCGCGAAAAAGTGCGGCGGCATCGTTTGGGTGTTCAGCAATACGCAAAAGAGCGAGAATTGCCCGAACACTTTCGGCGATGGCGAGGGGATTCCCTCCCTCCTGACTAATTTCGATCCCGCGCGCTTTTAAGCGGCCTGCGATTTCGGCAAGCTGTTTTCCTGTACGGAAAAGAACCCCGATCGAAGCCTCCGGCTTTTCACGGTGCAGTTTTTTGATACGATTCGTAATGTAACTGTATCTCAGTTCTTTTTTTAATTCCCTTTCGAGAGAATCTGCTTCAAGCCGGAGTTTCTTCTTTTTATCCTTATCTTTTTCTTCCGCTTGAGCGTCACGCTTAGATTCCAATTCAAGAAGGTCTGATGCCTCGATCCCGAATTCCGTCAATCGATCCGTCGGCAAATTCTGTAATAACGGTAATGCTTCGAGGGAAACAAAACCCGACAGACCTGCGTTGCACCCTGCACATACATGCTCTTTATAAACAGATTGCCATTTTTGCGCGGCGCTTTGTTTGGTCAGCCCTTTTTCGGTTTCGTAGCCGCTTTCAGCTTTTTGAGAAACACAGAGACATTTGTTTGCGGCAACGGTTTTGAAGACTTGATTGACGACATTAAGTACAACAGAACTGCTGCGCCAGTTTTCGAAGAGGTCTATGCTTCCGCCATATTTCTTTTCAATTGTATCAAAGATTTCCGGAACTCCGCCGCGCCACTGGTAGATTGACTGTTTTGTGTCGCCAACGCAAAAGAAAGAGGTCTGGGGATTATTTGAATCGGCACATGCAACCGAATCGGCAATCGGTTCCAGTATTTTCCACTGAAATATCGATGTGTCCTGAAACTCGTCAAGCAGAAGGTGGCTGATGGTTCCGTCCAGGCGAAAGTCGAAGCGCTCGTTTTGTATCTTTTGGATGGTTTGATCCAGATAATAGGGGATGTCGTCAAATGTGTATTCGCCCGTTGCCGATTTAATGTTTTCAAGCCGGCTTGCGATTTCAGCGATAATGCTGTAGGCCGCCTCTGTCTGGCGCTTGAGTATCCCAAGGAACCAGTACTTAACGTCGTCTCCTAGGTTTTTCAACGTGTCTACGACATCGGCAGGTACGGTTTTTTTTGAATATTTTGCTTGCCCATTAAAGTAGACATTAGTAAACAATGTGCCTGAATCTGTTACATCGGTCCGCATCGGATTGTTATACGCATCAATGATTTTTTGCCCCGCCTTACCGAGTGCGTCGCACTTTAAGGAGACTGCGGCAGCTTCGCACGCGGCTGAAAGCGGATCGGTAATAGTGTATTTTAAGTTGTCGGGAAGCGGCTTTTTCGCCGGTTCCGGCACGCAGTACCAGGCGCTTTTATCGGTTTCCCGGAAGAGGTCAAGATGATCTTTGACGATTCCCAGAATTTCGGCGGTCAGCGATTTTTTGCTTTCCCCCTTGAAGAGGTCGTAGATCAAATCTTCGATGTTGGATTTCGGATTGTCGAACGCTTCGGCGATCGCGCGCTGGATGTTTCGCCGGTTCGTAACGTCGTCGGCGATCTTCCATTCGATCGGAAAGCCGAGTTCAGGGGCAAAACTGCCGGCAATCTGGCCGAAGAAGGAGTCGATCGTCGAAACGCGGGCGCGGTTCAGATTTTTGGCAAAGTTCGCGAGGGTTTTGAGTATCTTTTCCTGCGAAATTTTTTCTTCATTTCCTTTACCGTAGATGTGGCCTGAAAGCTCACGGCATTTTTTTGGATCGAGCGCCGCTTCGGCCAGACGGTGCAGAATCCGTTCGAGAATTTCCCCCGCGGCGTTGCGCGTAAAGGTTGAGGCGAGAATCGTTTCGATCGGCACGTCTTCCAAAAGAAGCTGGATGTACCGGTTCGAAAGCTGAAACGTTTTACCTGTACCCGCCGAAGCCCGAATGATTAAGTTGTTTGCCATAATTATTTACTATGTTCTTATTTTGACAATGAAATGTTTAAAAGAATTATATCGGAACTCCCGGAAAGGGAAAGGGAACCGACAGGGAAATAAGGGAATTCCCTTCCCGGGGACCGCGTTTTCGCGAACCCCTTCTCATCGAAGCGGAAAACGGTGTACCGGACCCTGAATTATTCCGCGGAAACGGGGTCCGAGTCGATTTTCCCGAAGGATTGCGAAGTGACTTCGCGCAGTGTGCCGTCGGGGTTCTTCATCAGGTAGAGGATCGGAATGCCGAGCCGGTCGGCCAGCGGGATTCCCTTTTCCGGTCCGAGAACGAAGAAGGCCGTGGCAAACGCATCGGCCTGGCCGCAGGTATCGAGAAAAACGGAAACGGAACCAACCTGCGCCGCGCCTTCGGCCAATTCCGTCGGTTTGCCGGTAACAGGATCGATGATGTGCGAGAACCGCTTTCCGCCGATTTCAAGGGCATTTTTCGCTCCGCCGCTGGTCGCGATCGCACCATCGGTCACCCGGACCACCCGCGCGAGCTGCGGAAGCGCGTCCGGTTCTTCCCCCGCCACCGACGGAGAGGAGTCTACCGGCCGTTCGATTCCCATGGTCCAGGGGCAAACACCCTTCTGCGGCGCGCCCGGTTCGAGAAACCCTTTAATGCCGCCGCAGCGGACCTCGCCGCCGACTTCGGCCATGAAGCCGCTTATCTCCCCTTTTGTCACCGCTTCGTTCAGACGCGCAGCAACCGCATCGACGGCGCACCCTTTCGCCACCGCCGAAAGGTCGACCGTCAGTTCCGGATCACTCTTTTTGAGTGCCGGAGGGTCGAGGCGGACATCCAATTTTCCGTAACCGGTTTTGGCGCGGACCAGGGCGATTTCGGTATCGCTCGGAAAGGAATCGAGCGGTTTTTTGTCGGGTCCGAACTTCCAGAAGTTGACCAGAGGGGCGACCGTGATGTCGAGGGCTCCGCCGGTAGCCGCCGCGGTCTTCTGGGCGATTGCCGCCGCCTGAGCCGTTTCGGGGGAGACGGAGAACCAGTCGGTTGAACCGCTGGCGTTAAACCGCGAAACCTCGGAATCTTCTTTGTAGGTGGACATCAGCCGGTCGGCATTATCCAGAATGCCCTGTGCGGTGTCGGACAAACGCGCGTCGTTCCACGCTTTCGAGGGGTTCGAGACTTTCACGTTCCAGTAGGTGCCCATCGTCTCGCCCGAAACCGAAAGGATTCCGCCGACCGCGCCGGTCTGCGCGTCCGACCATTTCTGGAGCATCGCCTGCACGCGCGGATTCGATTTGAGGAAAGTAAACAGAAGCCAGCATACCAAAATCACAATGAGTACGAGGCGTACAAGCCCGAAGACGGGGGAAGCCGACCCGGTCTGCTCGTCATTTATTTCTCGGTTTTTCTCTTCGGACATGGGGCTGTTCCTTTCGGCGCGCGGTGCGGTCAGAGAATGAGCATCGCATCGCCGTAACTGTAAAAGCGGTAATCTTTTTCGATCGCCTGTTTATACGCTTCCATTATCAGCTCGTCCCCGCCGAATGTGCGCACGAGGATGATGAGCGTCGATTTCGGAAGATGGAAATTCGTCAGCATTCCGTCAACCGCCTTGAACCGGTACGGGGGACGGATAAACAGGTCGGTATATCCGCGGAACGCATGGAGCCTGATATTGTTGCTGCCGGTCGAGTCGATGTGGCCTTCGGCATCGGCGTTGGCCGCCGATTCGAGTGTGCGCACGCTGGTGGTGCCGACCGCGATCGTCCGGCCGCCGGCGGCGCGGCGGCGGCTGATCATCTGAACGGTCGCCTCGGATATACTGGCGAACTCGGAATGCATTTTATGTTCGGCAAGCTTGTCGGCGGTGATCGGCTTAAAGGTGCCGGCGCCCACATGGAGTGTGACCGGGCAGATCGCCACGCCCTGTTTCTGAAGCTGCACGAGAAGTTCCTGAGTAAAGTGAAGTCCGGCGGTCGGCGCGGCTACCGCGCCCGGCTGGGCCGCGTAAACCGTCTGGTAATTCTGCCGGTCTTCGGGAAGCATTCGTCCCGCGCGGATATACGGCGGAATCGGAACCCAGCCGACTTTATCGAGAAACGTGAACGCGTCGTCTTCGGTGACCGGTTTGACGATGAGTGTTTTCTCTTCGGTGCGCGCGATCACTTCGAGCTGGCCGGTTAGGCTGCCGTCCGGGGTTTCGAGGTCGATCATTTCGCCCGGCCGGAGCTTGCCGCGGGTTTTCGACATGATTTCCCACACGCCGCGAAGCCCGAACCGCAGAAAGAGCCCTTCCCATCGTCCGCCCGTTTCGGCGCGCAGGCCGATAAGGCGCGCGGGAATCACTTTTGTATTGTTCAGAACAAGTGTATCGCCCGCGCGGAGATACTCGGGGATATCGCGGATATACTTATGCTCAATCGTCTGTTTCGCGCGGTCGACGACCATCATGCGCGCGTCGGTGCGGTTGCGCATCGGCGCCTGCGCGATCCGGTCGTGTGGCAGAACATAGTCGTATTGATCGAGCTCGGAACGGAACGCGCCGGCGGTTTCTTCCGGCGCCGTGTCCGGTTTCGAGTCTCGGATTTCTTCGTTTTCACTCATGGATTCGTGTCTTCCGTTACCGAACCTTAAGAAACAGGCCGCATGCCGTTTTCACCTGACCCCCTCATTGGGCCTCGGCGGGCTGCGGCCGATACCAGAACGATTCCCAGTACGCCTCGTCGGTCTTATACGGATCGATCGGCGTATTCGGGTCGTGATCCGGGTGCAGAATGCCGTACCTCTTCATTTCGCGCACGTAACTCGGCGCGGGAACGAACCGGCTCATGCAGAAGCGGTTGCTCTCTTCCAGGATATATTTCCGGCCTCTTTCGATTCCGGCGAGAATCGTCTTGTAGTCGGGGTCGTCGGTACTTGTGAAGAGCGGCGCGTCTTCGCCGACCGTCGATCCGTCTTTCGTCTTAAAAGGCTTGCAGAATCCCATTCCGCCCGCTTCCCTGGCAAGCGGCGCCAAAAGAATCTGCGAGTCGGCGGGAACGCTCAGGTTGTAGACAAGGTTCCGTTTTACGTAGCCGTCGAGCAGGTGCATGCCCGGTTCGTCTTCGGACATCGCATGCGGAATAAAATAGGGATAGCCGTTCATTCCGGCCTTGTCGCGGACATCGCTGCCGTGACACACATCGCACCGGCGGGTGATCGCTTCGCTCATGGCGGCGGTTTCGGGCCAGTCGGCATCGTCGGCCTGGTTGTGTTCGGTATAATACCAGCCGATCTGCCCGCACGCGTTCGACGCGTAGGTGCCGGGATAATTGGCGCCCGCTTCCAGCCAGCAGCGGATCAGAGTCATCTCCTGAGGCGAAAGCTCCGCGCCCGCGTGCTTTTCCTGAAGCATTTTATACAGCGTGCTGGCGCAGCTTCCGATGGTGTACGGCTCGTAATCGCTTGCGGCGCGGTTGCGGTTGTCGCCGAACATGTTCCGATTCGCCAGTTCCATGTAACTGCGTGTGTACAGCGGCGACCAGTCGCCGGTCAGCACAATGCCGCCGTCCTGCCGGTGAGGATTGTGGCATTCCGTGCAGTGGCGGTCGAGAATCGGCTGAATGTCGCGCGTAAAATCGAACACATCGGGAACCCCTTCGATCGGGGTGATCTTATCGGGACCTTTCGTCGTTTTCCGGAACAGCTCGTTGCCGTACTGGTTCGGCGTCGTTTCGGTGCGGTCTTCGTGACAGCCGATACACGATGTGTTTTCGCCCGGCATCACGCTGGTGAAACTGTGCATCCGCTTGACAGGCCGGTTTTGCTGGTCGATGGCGACGAAGAAAACCGCGCGGTTTGCGGGCACCTCGAAATACGCGCTCCCTTCGGGCGTGACGGGAACCGTTCCCAGGAACCGTTCGATGGTGAACGTGCCGCGGTGGGAGATCTGTTCCATCCATCCGCTGTAATGGATCGGCTTGGGGAGTGTTTCAAAGACCATCAGCTCCTTAACCGTTCCGCGGGGCACGTCTTTCATGCGCCGCCCTGCGTAGATATCGGTTAAAAGAAGCGTGCCCGTCGCCTTGGCCGGATCGGTGGCATTGGCGATAACCGGTTCGCGCTGGCGCTTCATGACCGGGCGCGGTTCGCCGATCATGTATTTCTTTTCCGCCTCGATTTGCGGAAGGCGGTATGCGACGGAGAAATTCCCGTTACTGTTCAGGAAACGGAGTTCCGGATAGTGCGCCGCCATGAACAGGTCTTCCGAAAAAGCCCACGGATCGGCGTAGTAGTTCGGATCCTCTTCATCGGGGTGCTGCAGGTCGGGTATCAGTTCAACGTCGCCTTCGTTATCCGGGCCGAGTTTCGCGTCGAGTACCGCCATCTTTCCGTAATGGTCGCGATGCCCGTGCCCGCTCGAAAAGAGGGCGATGACCTTGTCGGTGCCGGGAATCGGCTTGGCGTCGATCATGGTGATGCCCGGCTTCTGGTTTCCGAAATAGACGTTCTGGCGCGTTCCGTCGGGGTTCATGACCCAGAGATGGTGATAACTGACCTCGTTCCGGTCGACGTATTCCCAGCGCATATACAGAATCTGCCCGTTCGGGAGAACCCAGGGCGTGTTATCCTGCTCCATGTTGCACGAGATCATCCGGATGTTCTCGCCGTTCGGCCCGCAGCGGTGGATCGTCGCGACCGGCACAAGCCAGCACTGCACCCACCGCTTGGCACGGCTCGAGCAGAACATGATGTCGCCGTCGGGCAGATAGATCGGCTCGATGTCGTCCCACGGGCCGCTGGTGAGCTGGCGCAGGCCCGTGCCGTCCAGATTGATTTCATACAGGTTGAAATGCTCGGTCCCTTTCGCCAGG
>JAFRAC010000010.1 GCA_017405595.1 Thermoguttaceae bacterium
GGTTTTGGTCGGCGGGCGCGCCGCGATGCGTTTTTTCCGCGGCGTAAACGACAAGGCGACAATCGACAACATCGCCAAGGCGCTGGAACTCTACAAGAGTAAGTACGGGGAATACCCGCCGGACGGCACGGACAGCGCGGCGGTCAGGAAACACCTTCTTAAAAGAGACCCGAGCCTGACCAAACCGGCCAATATCGGCAAAGTCGATGAACTGATGCGCCGGCTCAGTGTCATCGCCAATCGAGGACAGCTTCTCACCTACTGGCTCTGCGGTGAAAACTGGGTTGAAGACCCATACCCGAACGAAAGTGAAGGAAATCCGAACTTTCAGAAGGGAAAGTCGGAATTTATCGATCTCAATCCCGGTTTTTCAAGCTTTTCCGAGATCGGTACCGCCCGGACCGGCATCAATTACAGTATCGTCGGAAATGTGCTTTGCAACGCCAAGGGGTATCCGGTCGTCTACTTTCGGGCGAACAAGACCGCAAAAGACGGCGTATTCCGCTGGTATCACATCCCCGGAACCGACACGGCGGATTCGGAAAACTACGAATCGATCGAATACGAAAATGGGGAATCTTTCTATAATGAGCTTCAAGAATATGTAGATGGGGGACCTTGGGGAGTACCCTATGCCGGCAGATCGCTTGATCTTGATTCCGACTCCGTTGGTTTCTACTTCCAATCGACCCGGGCACGCATGGGAAATCAGCGGCATCTGTTGGGTCTCCACCCTTACCGGTACAGCGCCAACCATACCGGCGAACTCTGGTATGCGCCCGACACTTACCAGCTGATCCTCCCCGGCGAAGACGGCCTGTATGTGCCCGATCCGGACGACCCGACAACCGCCAAGGCCGAAATGGACAACGTGACCAACTTCTGCGCCGGAGCGACGATGGCGGAAGAGGACTTTGAAGGAAAAACTGCGCAATGAAAAACGGGTTCGTTTCTTTCCGGACACCGGCTGACCGCAAGGCTCGGCAGGGTTTTACGCTCATCGAACTGGTGGCGGTCATTTTGGTCCTCGCGATCCTTGCCGGGCTTGTTATGGTGGGCGGGCGTGCCGCGCTTCGGTTTTTCCGGGGCGTAAACGACAAGGCGACCATCGACAATATCGCCAAAGCGCTGGAACTGTATAAGAACAAGTATGGGGAATATCCGCCGGACGGAACCGACATGGCGGCGGTCAGAAAACACCTTCTTAAAAGGGATCCGAGCCTGACGAAGCCGGCGAATATCGGCAAGGTCGATGAGCTGATACGCCGACTCGCAGTCATCACCAATCGAGGATCGCTTCTCACCTACTGGCTCTGCGGCGAGAACTGGGTTGAAGACCCGTTCCCGAACGAAAGTGAAGAAAATCCGAACTTTCAAAAGGGAAAATCGGAATTTATCGACCTAAGTCCCGGTTTTTCAAGCTTTTCCGAGATCGGTACCGCCAGGACCGGTGTCAATTACAGTATCGTCGGAAATGCGCTTTGCAACGCCAAGGGGTATCCGGTCGTCTATTTCCGGGCGAACAAGACCGCAAAAGACGGCGTAATCCGCTGGTACCATATCCCCGGAACCGACATAGCGGACTCGGAAAACTACGAATCGATCGAATACGAAAATGGGGAATCTTTTTACAATGAGCTTGGGGATGGCGAGGAAGACTTTCCTTGGAATACACCCTATGCCGACAGAACGCTTGATCTGGGTCGTGTCCTGTTCTATTTCCAAGCGCTCCGGGCCCGCATCGGAAATCAACGGCATCTCCTGGGTCTCCACCCCTACCGGTACAGCACCAACCACGCCGGCGAACTCTGGTATGCGCCCGATACCTACCAGCTGATCCTGCCGGGGGAAGACGGCCTGTATGTGCCCGATCCGGACGACCCGACGACCGCCAAGGCCGAAATGGACAACGTGACCAACTTCTGCGCCGGAGCGACGATGGCCGAAGAAGACTTTGAAGGAAAAACTGCGCAATGAAAAACGGGTTCGCTTCTTTCCGGACACCGGCTGACCGCAAGGCTCGGCGGGGTTTTACCCTGACCGAGCTTTTGCTGGTGATCATCATCATGGCGATCCTCGCCGCGATGTCGATCACGGTGCAGCGGAGCGCGGTCGAATCGACCCGCCGCGAAAGAACGATCGTCACGATCCGCAAGATTGATGCCGCGCTCACCTCGGCCTACGAGAAGTATCAGTACCGCAAACCGGATGTAAACTACTTCATTCGCAATATCGAAGAGTTTGTTCAATTAAATCTTGGAAACTTGCCGGAAGACAACAAAAGGCAAGTCGTCTATCAGTACCTTCTCTCAGACACGATTGAAAAATATTCATGTCCAAGTGCATATCAGCAATTTAGCTTTGTGGAACCTGAACTGCAATACTGGCGTCCATCAAACGAAGTTGGACCCAATGATTCTGTTGTTGAAAAATACGCACCCCTTGCTCCCTATATTCGCCGAACACTTATGCTTAGAGAGCTTCTTCTTGCAGATTTTCCGGACTCTCTTGAGGAAGTTGATTTTGAGGGTTTCGGATATGCCATGAAACAATCTGAAACTCCCGTCCATCAGGTTTACAGAAGCTGGATCCCTCAGTTACGGGAAGCGAAAAACAATTCGAAAGACGGCGATATCAGTGCAGATCTCCTTTACCTGATCGTAATGAACACAAACCCTGAAATCCGCGGGACATTTCTCGAGCGGGAAACAGCCGACACGAACGGCAACGGCATACTTGAATTTGTTGACGGATGGGGCAACCCGATCCGTTTCATTCGCTGGTTGCCACCCATGCCACTTGATTCTGGCGGTTCTCCTCTTTTAGAGAGTAACAGACAACCAGCAATAGATATGGATCTTAGTCTGTTCAAGGATTTTTTGGAGCAAAAGCGGTTTCTTACCTTTGACCCCGACAGCTTGTCCACTATAAACTTCAATATTTTTCAGGATTCGGTCGAAAATTTTGAAACGGATAACCCCGGAGTGCTCGAATATACAGCCGATCCTTTTGACCCGATTGGATCAATGAACGGCTGCCGTTTAACACCGTTCATTTACTCTGCCGGGCCCGACAAAGCATACGGCATGGGGATTGGCGAAAACTGCGGAGAAAGTGAAGAAAAGTTCAACACTGTTATGGCATGTTATCCAAATGGCGGAGATTCAAGAGATGGAATCATTTTTGTTTCTCCTTTCAGCGAAAGCCCGCCTGTTGTCAATCTTAGACAGTGCATTGAATACAATAAGGAGTTCACGGAGGATAATATTACAAATCATTACCTTGAATAAGAGCAATACATTCGAATCCGAAACCACGAAGAGATTAATATTATGAATACCAGGAACACACGAAACGCCTTTACACTGGTCGAACTGATGATTGTCATTGTCATTATCGCGATTCTTGCGGGACTGACGACCATCGGCACGCGGATCGCGATCCGCAAGGCGAAAGATGCTACGGTTACCCTTTCACTTGAACAGCTTTCGATGGCAATCGAACGGTATAAGAACGAGATCGGCGAGTATCCCCCCGATTTTACCGATCTGGAAGCGGTAACACGCCATGTGCGCAAACGCTGGCCCCGGTGTGACTACGCCGATACCTTCATAACGGAGGCGGTTAATACCGGTAACTTTGACTGGGATGTAACGACATGCGGACCCGCTTCGGCGCTCGTGTTCTGGCTGGGGGGGATTCCCGACGCCAACGGCAAACCGGCCGGTTTTCGCCTTTCGCCGACCGATCCGCTCGGGCTTTTCGATGGAACTTCATCTCAGCGGGAGGAACCCCGTTACGATTTTCCCGACAACACGATCTCTTACGGATCCTACTGGTTCGATCAGGCGCTGAAAGGCGATCTCGGTATTGAGACGGTCACATGCGAAAGCGGCCCGGCATTTCAACCCGGCAAAGACGACGCCAAACCGGTCGTCTACTTCTGCGCTTCGGCGCCGGCGGAAAATGATCTGGGCGATGGAGACGAAATCGAAAACGGCGCGTACCAGCTGGTTGTCAGAAGCGCCGAAAAATATTGCGCGTTCAAACGGCTCGGCAGCGCTGTTCCGTACGCGAAAAATGTTGATGGCGGCAGCGGCGTCGATTACTGGACCTGGCACGAGGCGGAACGTTTCCAGCTGATTCACCCCGGCCAGGACGGCCTTTTCAGCGACCCCGACCGCCGCGCCGATTCGGTTTATCCGTATCCGTGTACTGCGTATGGAAAAACCGAAAACGCCGACAACACACTGACCGACGCCGACGACGACAACATCGTCAGTTTCGCCGAAGGGGGAACGCTCGAATCGCTCTATCCGCAAAAATAACGGAAGAATCCGCAAAGGAAATGACAGGACCGGCCATGAACAGCAGACGCCGTCACGGTTTAACCCTAACAGAGCTTTTGGTGGTAGGGACGATCATCCTCGCCGTGACCGCCATCAGCATCCCTGTGGTCAAACCGATGATGGAGTCGCAGCTCACCAAGAACGGCGCGAATATGGTCGCGGCCGCGCTGAACCGCGCGAGGAACCGCGCGGTGGCCAACGGCCGTTCGTGCGGGGTTCGTTTTGAGTATTGGGAAGGAACCACAATCGGCCAAACTGTCCCAAGCATAAACGCTGCAACTCCAGAAGTGGATGGGAATATAAATTTATATTTTGTAAATGGTGTTGACCAATATGACAGTACCGGCACGTACTATTACCCCCCGGGGGCTTCTCTGGTTCTGCGTCAAGTTGAGGTTCCACCTGTCTACACCGGGTTGCTTGGAATCGAAAAGGTTACCTGTGCGGGTGGAAAATGTGAATTTCAGAATGATGCCTATATTCAGCAAGAACTCGCACGTATGACCACCGGCAAAATTCAAATTGGCGGTTCGGGACCATTTTATGCTATTGGCAGAGGTCTTGAACTTAAGGACGGAGAGACGTACGCCCTACCGCCGGACCGAGACACCCAGTACCCATTTAAAGTGTTGCTGGACAGCCGCACAACAATGGCCATGCCGGTCTGTATGCCACGCGGGACAGCTGTTGACCTTCAGTTTTCCGGTGTGGGCGACAGTATCTTTATCGACTGTTCAGAATTGTTTCAACCGAACAAACTGACGATCATGTTCTCACCCGATGGTTCTGTTGAGTCAGTTAATGGCATAATCCCAACCGAACCGGTTCATTTTCTGATCGGGCGTTGGGAACAAATCAGTGATGTTCGCCCGGACGGTGATGAAGAGTCTTTGCCGAACTACTCCGATGGGCGGAATTTTTGGGTTTCGGTCTTCCCGCAAACCGGCGGGGTCACAGTCAGCCAGGTCAACCCGGTTGATCCGCCCCAAGAATCGGATTATGAGCCCGTTTTCAGGCTAAACGATTACAATGACAATGTGCCGGACGTCCGGCTTCCCGACGGCGTGATCGCCATTTCGCGGGAACTGACGCGGTAAAGCTCAATAAAGGTTGGAAGAATGGGATTTTCTCTGCGCAGAACCGGTATGACGCTGATCGAGATCATGATGTCGGTCATGATCCTCGGACTCGGTCTGCTCGGCATTCTCTCGGTGATCCCCTTCATTGAGTTCCATTCGGCCCGGATCGTCGAGAGCGATTTTACCGCCGCCGCCGGAAAGAACGCCCTGGCGGTCATCCGAAGTCACGGGTGGGAAAAACCGGCCAACTGGCAGCAGTACAGCGATCCGGCAACACTCACCGACAACATGGTCGTCGATAATTTCACAGTTCCGCGCTTCTTCGATATTTTCGGGGAACGTGACGTTGCCTCCGATCAATTTCCAAGCTGGGCGATCGACCTCGGCCTCTCCGAATATCAGGCAAGCAAAACCGGTTCAAACGTCATCCCCCATGTCTACCCGACCGGCGCGTACGGAGCGTTTGACAATTCCGGCACATTCGTCCCGCCGACGGCCAGCGCGAAGGACGTCTGCCGCGCGAAAGACGATATCGTTGTCGAGCGGGACGAAAACTCCCCTTCCCGGCCCCGGCTCCTTCTCGATGAGTCGGGGGAAACGAACCGCCCGGAATTTACCGGCGCTTATTCCTGGGCGGCGCTGATGACCCCGATCGCCTCCGACCCCGCGCAATCGTATAAGGAATTCACCTTTCCCGGAAACCGCCGGATTGTCGATAACGGCATCCCGCGCGCCGAAGTGGCAATGAAAGTCGACGTCCTTGTCTTCCGCGGGCGGGACAGTCTCGACAACTACGACTCGATCGTCGGCGAACTTGCCGAAGTCGGCGGAACCGGTTATTTGGGGGGATTGGTCGAAGTCAAAAGCAACGCGCCGGCCGAGTTCGAAAAATCGCTCAACTCGAGCACACACATTTTGCTGATCGGCCCGAGCGATCAGTCGGAATCGAACGATCAGGCCCCCCTCTTTTCGGCGTGGTACAAAATCAGCAGCCACCACCGGGACGGGCGCCTCTTTACGCTGACCCTCAGCGGACCGACGCTCCCCGTGTGCTGGCTTGAAGGGGCCGATTACGACTGCTCCGCCGACGTGCGTGCCGTTCTGTTCCGGAACCTGCGCGGCGTCTTTACGCAAACCATCCCGATTTCCGAATCGGAATGACCGATATTCCCGTAGGGAGGAGGAAACCATGAAATACTCACAAACGAACAAGGAGCGCGGGGTCGTCATGATCCTGATCCTCGTCTTTCTGACGATGTTCGCGATGATGGTTTCGGCGTTCCTCTTCATGACGTCGAGCATGTCCGATTCGGCCGCCAGTTCGCTGGCGCTCTCCGAAAAGGGGGAAGCCGCGGCCGACCGGATTCACGCCGATATCGACAGCGCAATCCGCACGCTGTTGATCGGAACGAACAACGAAGCCTCGCCGATCGGACCCTTCGGAATCCTCGAAAATCTTTACGGCGACCCAACGACGATGGCAGGGTACGACTTCCTTGCTGTCCGTTCGTTCAATCTCTACGCCGAATATCAGAACGTCGGTTCAAGTGTTTCGCTTCAGCCCGTCAAGGCCATCGTCGACGTGAATCTTGATGACCAGGCCCTGATATATGCCCAGAATCTTTACCAGTACTGCAGAAAGAGACTTGAAAATCTTGATAATGTCGGCATCAACCATTACGACGCCAAAAACCGTAAAAGACTCTCTGATTCTCTCCAAGGCGTGCTGGGAGATTTGCCCGATCTGTCCCCGGAGAATATTGGCAAACTTACACCGGAACAAATACTCACAATTGTCAACAGATTTCGTCCTGATGTCTGCTCGCATATTCTCGAAAGTGGTTCGGCCATCAGTTTCGGCTCTTTGCAATGGAACGAGAACGTCCCGGATGACGCTCAGGGGTTTTTAGCGGCCTGCCGCCTGTTCAACGAGTATGTCAGCGGCACCAGCGCTCCTGTCATCAAAAAGGAGCTGGACGATACAGGGAGTTATCTGCACATCGAAGTTGCGCTGACCGAAGAGCTGGAAAAATTCTTCAGTTATGTTGCGCGCGGCAGTGATGATTTTGCCTGGCCCTGCAGTCCTTATTCGGCGGCCGCATTCGCTCTTCAGGCGAATGCCCGGCTTAACCCCCCGGCATTCAGCGGAACCGGCGCCGGTTCGTTTGAACCGAACACCGTTCTCGACGGACAGCTGGACACCGAAACGGACAAGAACAAAATCATCTCCGGCGGAACTTCCGAGGAAACCGCGCCTTCGAATCCGGGCCGGATTCCGTACGCGTTCTGGGCCAACGCCGCCGCGCCCGATATCACGCCTTACTGCGATCTCGATGGGAACACCAGCTTTCAGACCTATTGGCGCCACCTGGCCGATAGCGAGTTCCGCGCCTACACCGCGGATGCGGAAGGGATTCTCTATCCCTTCTACAACGGCTATTGGTGGTTTCCCGCCGATCTGAACACCGCACCGGATAGCCCTGTCCGGATGAATCCTGGTTATACGGCGGTCGACCAGCGGAACCTTTTTCTGAGCGAGGTCAGCACAGACGGTCATGACACGACCGTAACCCCCTCGTTCATCCGCCCCGAAACGCTGACCGCGCTCCGCTCGCTTCTGGATGCCGCCGCCGAAGAAAGCCAATTGCGGCGTTCCCCCGCGCTCCTTCGGAAAGCAACGCCGCGGCCGCTTCGGGCCGACCATTGGAACTGGACCGGCGGAAACGAAGAGCTGATCGCCAGTCCCTACGGATCGATGACCGACGATCCCGAAACCATCAAGGCCGCGGCGCTGGCGGAATTGGACGCGCTCATCGGAAAGAAATGGGACGTCGATAACGACAACGACGGCGAAAAGGACGGCATCTGGATTCCTTCCGGCCTTCCGATCCGCGCCGATGAAAACGGCACCCCGTACGCGACGATGTACTCGTTTACCGTCCTCGACATGGACGGGCGCGTGAACGTGAACACCGCGGGAAACTGGAACCAGCTGCCGTATCCCGGAGGGGATTATTATTCAAAGCTTACCAATGACGAGAATAACGGTCTTGTCGACCTGGCGGAACTCTTCTCGGCGGCCGCCGCCGACCCGAATTCCCCCTGGTATCCGTTCGAGAACCTGAAAGCCGGAATCGGCTGGTACAACGATGCCGATGACGAGATCACGACGAAAAGTATTTCACGGGGTACCGGACTCGGTCCGGCAGGAGTCGATCTGGCCGAAGCGCTGCGCAAGATGGGATTCAATCCCGAAAGAACTCCCGCCGGCCGGGACAAATACGGAGAAAACGCGGCGAACATTCTCGCGGCGCGCTACTTCTCATCCGCCTACGGCAATCTTTCCGGCGCAAAGGTCCTGCCCGACATGGACGGTTACCCCTTCTTCGACGGGCTGGAAAGCGGCTTTTCGAACATCGCGCAAATCGCGCTCCGCGGGCAATTGCGCCAGCCTTCGGCTTACTACGCCGAACCGGGCAGTGCCGCGAGAACCGATCCGAGCAAGTGGATCTCTGACGACAGCGACGAACACCGCCGCTTCTATCTGCATACCGACGCGGTCTACCGCGGCGATAAGAACGGCGATCTTGCCGACCCGGAACTCTTCCTCTTCCCCTGGCGGGGAAAGACGCGCATTTTCGATTACGTGTCGCATTACCCGAAGAAGTACTCTTCGTACCCGACGTTCGACTTCTGCGATACGGCGCTGCGCAGTTACGACCCGCTGGGGAACGATCTTCTCACATACATGCCGAAATACAGCGAGAACCCGTATTTGGTCAATCCCTACGGCTCGACGAGCAAAGACGCGACCTTTACCGCGGAAATGCTCGAATTGCTTCTGCGTCCTTTCGACTACGATCGAAAGAGCCGCAATACGGTTCTTCTCAGAGCGCTTCTGGCCGATAAAGTTTCCGATGCGCTGAACAATCCCCAAAAAGATGAATACAACCGGCTTCGGAGCGATATCACCACCATATCGAGCGACATTCCGGTACCCGCTTCGGCCCTTTCGGTCGGGATCACGGAAGTCCCGGACGGCGTGTTCGGTCTCCGGCAGCTGATCCGCCGCTGTGTTCTGCTGGAAATTTACAAGGCGAACCGGGAATCGAAATTCGGCAATAGTTATGCCGCCGGGAAGAAAACGGAATTTGCCGCGGAGTTCGGCATTTCGACGGAAACCGAAGAGGGAAAATCGCAATTCCGCGCTTATCTGCGCCGGCAAATCGAAAAGGACGTGTCCGCCTGGAAAAGCGGCGCGCTCGATAAGATTACCGACCAGCTCTTCGCGCTTCTGCCGCAGGACATTCAGGAAGGACGGCGTCTCGACCTGAACGCGCTTTCGCGCAAGGCGTGCTGGATCGATTCGGCGTACGAAGAACAGGACGACGGAACCTTCGTCAGGACGCTCCCGACCGGAAGCGTCGATACCGCGACCCGGGAAGAATTTGATTACTACCACCAGCTCGGACTCGTTGAACGGATGAAATTCGCGCGTGGGCTCTATCTCCTTCTGATGACCCTGACGTATGAAGACCGCAACGCCGAAACGGTGCGCGAATTCTACGACAACGACCCCGACGCGCGGCTGACCGACGACGACGTGTACAAAGATTATCTGGAAGGATGCGACAAACCATACATCGACAAGCTCACGGCTGTGGAAGATGCCGAAGAAACTCTCGACGAGAAGAAAGCCCGTCTGGCCGCCGAACTGACCGCGAACCGAATCGCGCAGTACTGCGTGAACCTGGTCGATTTTTCCGACCCCGACGCGACGATGACCCCCTTCTTCTACGACCCGGATCCGTTCGACGGATGGTGGTCGTACCGTAAAAAGGACGCCGATTGGATCTACGGCGATCACCAGGGGACCGGCGAAGGGGAGACCCCGCCGGAACATCAGGGGAGCGACACTCTCGGATTTGTGCTTTACACGCCGGAGACCGATATCGATGATCTGACACGCGATTTCTACGATGCCTTGATTCCAAGGGTCGATGAAGACGGGAATCAGTCCAGGTCGTTCTTCTCGACGCCGGACGCCAATATCACCGAAGAGACCAGCCATTACATCAACGACGGACTCGATGTCGAATTTGCCGATTCCTCCGACACTTATTCACAGTCTCTGGTCGCCTGGCTCAACGGCCAGTCGCTGAACAATACCGGTATCGGACAGGACGATTTCGGGTTCCGTCTCATTTGGGGGATGGAGCGCCCGGATCTGCTTCTGACCGAAACACTCAATTTCCACGATCTGGGGATTGCCGATACGTCGGCCGATGCTTCGGGGAAAACCGTGTACAGCGGCGAAGACGAAGATTTCGATCAGGTTCGCCGTCCGCTCGGTTCCACGTATCTGGAACTCTACTGCGCCGCAAACCCGAACGTCCCGCAGTCGCCCGAACTCTACCAGTTCGATAAAGACCGGAATCTTTGGAAACTGGAGCTTTCGAAGATGACCCCGCGGCAGAAGGCGGATTCCCCCTACGAAGGAAAACAGTTCCCGGTCTGGCGCGTGGCGATTACCGCCTCGACCGATCCGAGAAAGAACGAGGAGCAGGAAAAAGAGTTTACCGACACGGTCAAAGCCGGAGAGAGCGATGTCAGCGTAACCTACAAACGGACCATCCGGAAAGAGAAGAACAGCGTTGCCGAACGTCTTCTCGGCGAGAATGCCGACCAGCGCACGTTCAGTCTCCGCACACGGCAGTTCTGCGATCTCGCGATCGACTCGTCCGGCGAAAAATCGCTCGATGAAAAACTGAATTCGCGGTGGCGCGGTTACGACTACACCGTCGCAAACATTCTCGGTCCGTGTGCCGAACCGCAGAAAGACGGACTGGCAAATTACACCGATGAAATCGAGCTTGACCGAATCGTCTGGTTCGGCTGGCCGACAGCATCGGGCGGCTCGGCGTTCGACACCATCAGCGAGTTTCCCGACGCCGCGCACATTTTCGGGCGCGTGAAGGAGACGACGGGGGACAAGCTGACGACGTCGATTTTCCCGAACCAGTATCTCGTCGTGGCCCCGGCCGAAAAACGGGCGATCGGTTCGGAATACAAAAACGAAAACTATTTCGGCATTCCCTCGTCGCGAAAGGTCGTGATGACGAATCTGCGCGAGGCGAACAGCGGCAAATGGACGAACAGCGATTACATCCTCGCCGGAACGTATAACGGACTCGATATCAATTCCGACGATAAGTTCGAAGTGAACAAACGGGGAATCAACATCTCGGAACCTCTCTGGACCGGTTCCACCGATCCGTACCCCAATACCATTCCGACGAAAGATATCACCTACGAGGGAGAGACCGTTACCGTTACCGACAACGACAGGCGGAATACGGTTCCCGATCAGCTTTTCGAACTTCCGGCCACCGACAGGAAAAACGACCGGTTCCCCATCGCCGCCGATCATCTGCTCGGTTTGGGAACGATCCCGGGAATCCGCAGCGCGTTCGTTCAGCGTGTTGCCGATCCGAACCGGCCGTACCATCCGTTCGCCAACCCGTATATCTCGGTCGACTGGAACATGATGGACCTGACCGTCTTTAACGGCGAAGCGAACGGGAGCGGCGACTCTCAGACCGACGACCGGTTCTACACTGCCGACGACAATGAGGTTGACGCAACAAACAAGATTCTTGCCCCGAAATCGGTTTTTCTCTCCGATGCGAAAAAGATCGAGTTTGAGACCGATACCGCCAATACAACAAGCATTTTTTCCTCGCGTGCGTGGCTCGATCCGGAACAGAAGGGGTTCATGCCGGACAGTCTGACCGAGGACCGCCGTCCGAACGTGTGGGCGCGCACGCTGAGCAAAGCAGAGCTTCAAAAAGAGGACAAAGCGGGTCTGCGCAAGGTTGTGTCGATCAGCAGCACCTATCATGACCTGACCGACATCTACGCTCCTTTCGATTCAAGCGACACAAGAGAGAATGTCGTACACATCTTCCCGTATCACACCCTCGGCGCCTATAACAACGCCGAAAATCGGGTGACCGAATTGGACGGCCAGTTCTCGGGCGCGGCGAACGCCGAGGATCTGAGAAAACTCTACTACGGCGCTCCGGCGCGTGAAGGTTCTGATGAATCTTTCCAGCCGTTTGAGTATCTGGTGTGGAACGATGCGTCGTTCAGTTCCCCGGCGGAAATTCTCCTGGTTCCCGCCTCGACCCCCGGCCGGTTCGGACTTGAATATATCCGAACCCGCTTCCACAAAGATAAAGAAAACGGCGGAGCAACCGACGGGATTCATTTTGCCTTTATGTTCCAAGACGGAGCGGAAGACCCCCTCTACGGCAAACTGGGCCGTTCGCTCGGGTCCGACGGAGGTGTGGGCGGTTTCAATATGTTCGGCGGGAATGAATCGGGAACGAATATTCTCGGTTCCTACCTGAATTTCTTCAACACATCAAATGTCAAGGGAAATTCGCTCAATCTGAGTATTCTGCTCGATTTCGTTACCGTTCCCTCCCTCTATATGGGGACACAGGTTTTCTGCGGTTACGATAGTAACGGCGATCCGGTTTACGTGCCGACTCTCCGTGAACCGGGAAAGATCAATCTCAATACGGTGAAAGAGTCGGGTTGGCAGGGAATCCTCGGCAACAACCCGAGACACCCATTCACCAGATTCGCTGAGAGCAGGAGTGAGACCCCGTTCAAACCTGCGGCTTTTGCCCCGCTGGAACTGAATCTCTCTGATGATTCGGATTCGGAAAGTGGTGAAAGCGGGGAAGATGACGAATCCGGAAAAATCCCCGCTCCCGGTAATTTGACTCTATTGAGAGGCGATTTGAATGCGATTGTCCCCTCGTCGGAAAAAAAGGGAAACAACCTCTATGCCGCCACCGAAGAACTGCGCAAGCTCTCGGGCCTGACGACAAACCGTTCGAACGTTTTCGCCGTCTGGCTCACCGTCGGGTATTTCGCGGTGGAACGCGCGCGGCCGGGAGTGAATATGCCCGCCTTCGACCCGGACGGGAATAATCTGCTGACCTATGCCGACCCGGTCAGCGGCCAGGCCCTGGTCGACGCCAACGGCAATCTGAACCTCCCCCCGACCTATAAATACTGCAACTACTACAAGGCGATCTATCCCGACGGGTACACCTACGGGAAAGAACTCGGGTCGGGAGGGGTCGATACCGAAGGGGTGAACCGCCCGAGGGCGTTCTATCTGATCGACCGCTCGATTCCGGTCGATTTCCGCCGGGGCCGGTCCTGGAACTGGACCGATACGATTCTTCTGCAGCGGAGGCTGTAGGTTTTCGTCTTTTTCGATCGCCGCTTTTCTTTATAATAAGAGGGTACCGCCGCGCCGGATCTCCCCGGCGCGGTCAGCTCCCTTTCGTTTGTTCAGAGCCGCATGCTTAAAAATCTGTCCGAAAAGTCCGCCGCGCCCCGGTTCGGTTCGAGTCTTGAGGTGAAATGCCTCTTCTTTTTCGGGTTCGCCCTGGCGGCGGTTCTTGCGGTCAGTTTCGTCCTCTACTATAAACTGACGGCGCGCCAGCTCGATTCCCAGAACCCGCTGACCGGCAAGCTCCTGGCGGAACGGGAGTTTATCCTCTGGCATTTCGACGCGGTTCTGCGCCAGTCGGGGCGGGCCGCCTCGCAGGATCAGCCTTCGGAAACCGAAGATTACGACACAAGCGACTTCATCGACAACATGAAGTATCAGAGCGAAACGCTCGACGGAGCGCGCCCTTCGGATGTCGATGCCCGTCAGACGACCCGGCTCATTCGGACGATGGGGCCGCGCAGAACCCCGGATTCGCAGCTTGACGAGTTCGAAAAGGAACTGGTCAGCCGGCTGACCCGCTCGGCCGACGATCCGCGCCCGACCTCGCGCACCGACGAAGAGGGGAACTACCTCTACTATCAGCCGCTCCGGATCGAGACCTCCTGCCTGAACTGCCATCCGCAGGAAGATCACCGTTCGTCGCTCGGGCTGGGTTCGCTGCAGGGGATTATCCGCGTCAAGCTTTCGGATCCCCCGTCCCGGAAAGAGCTGACCCGGTTCTGGGCGATGCTTCTGGCGGCGGCAATCGTTACCGCGTTTATCGGACTGGTCTCTTTCTATACGCTCATCCGCCTCGTGATCATTAAACCGCTCCGCCAGCTCCGCGAAGTGAGCGTGGCCATCTCGCGCGGCGATATCGCCAAACGCGCCGAACTCGAAACGGGGGACGAGTTCGAGGCGCTCGGCACCGCGTTTAACCGGATGATGCAGCATCTGGTTTCGACGCAGGAAAAGCTCCGCGATACGAACACCGAACTGCGGAAAAAGGTCGAAGAGCTTGCCGCGCAGAGCCTGGAGCTCTTTGAGACGAACAAAATCAAAAGCGATTTTATGGCGACGATGAGCCATGAACTCCGTACCCCGCTTAACAGCATTCTGGGGTTCAGCGAAGTGCTCGGCTCGATCGACACGCTGAACGACAAGCAGCGGCGCTACGTCGAAAATATCAATAAGTCGGGGCAGACGCTTCTGAACATGATCAACGATATCCTCGATATGGCGCGCCTCGAAGCCGGCCGGCTCGAGGCCGCGCCGACCCAGTTCCGGATCGAGGCGATCGTCGACGCCCAAATCGACATGGCGCGTCCGCTGGTCGATAAGAAGAATCTCACACTCGACTGCCGCATCGAACCGAATCTGCCGCAGATGTTTCAGGACGCGAACCGGATCGGGCAGATTCTGAACAATCTCCTTTCGAACGCGATCAAGTTTACTCCGGAAGGGGGAAAGATCACCGTCGATGTCGGCCGAAAAATGGGGGTGATCGAACAATCGAAACCGGACCCGGAACTGGACGCCGCGGAACCGCCGGCCGCGCCTCCTGAACCGATTCCCATTTTGGAGATCCAGGTGGCGGATTCGGGTGTCGGAATCTCTCCGGAAGACAAGCAGGTGATTTTCGAAAAGTTTCGGCAGGCGGGAAGCGGCTCGACTTCCGGCGGGACGATGACCCGCGAGTATTCCGGAAGCGGTTTGGGCCTTTCAATTGTCAAAGAGCTCTGCCGTCTTCTCGAAGGGGATATTTCGGTCGACAGCCGGCTCGGGTTCGGCAGCGTTTTTACGATACGCGTCCCCTGGGAGTTCCGCGCCCCGGAACTGCAGCAGGCGCCGATCCTTTCGGATCTGCGCGAGTTCGGGATGACCCGTACCGCCGAACGGCCGCCGGAACCTTAACGTCATCTTTCCGAAAGGGAAAACCCTCTAAAAGAACCGTGTATCATTTCAAAACGGCATGAAACCTTCAACACGCGAAAACTTCAAGTCGCTGGCGATCGGGCTCGCCGCGCTGGCCGGTCTTATCCTCTGGCTGAAATACCAGCCGAAACCTCCTGCCGACTGGTCGGAAATCGGTTCCGGGGCGGCGCTCTGTCCCGGGTTCGACGATGCCTCGCTTCCGACGAGCCTGACGATTGCCCGCCCTGCCTCTGAGGGGGAAAAAACGGTTCTGGCCGAAATCCGCCTGGAAAAGGGGAACGGGGGATGGATCATTAAAACCGCCGACGATGCGCCCGCCGATTCGCCGGACCGTCTTACTATGGTTCTCGCCCCGCTCATGCGCCTGACGGTCCTTTCGGATATACGTGAAATCAACAGCCATTCCGATGAAACCGCGGTGCGCGAGTTTCACCGCTCGTCGAAGCTCCTTGACCCGACCGGGGTTTCGGGCGCCGACCTGGCCGATGCGGGAATCCGCCTGACCGTTTCCGGCGCCGATCAGGAGAAATACGCCGACCTGATTATCGGCGCTGTGCCCGAAGGAAGCTCCGAAGTGCGCGATATTCACTACGTGCGGGTTGCCGGGGAAGACGCCGTCTTTACCGCCGACTTTTCGGGGGAAGCCCTCAGCGAGGTGGGGGAAGAAAAAGCGCTCCCCTATACCGACCGCCTTTCAACTGACCCGATCGACTGGATGAACCGGGACCTGCTCCGGATCAGCCGGTGGAACATCGCCCGGATGACACTTTATCAGATCGCGGTCGACGAAAAGGGAACCCTGATTCCCCACAGCGTCGAAACGGTAACACAGGACCCCGACCGCTCACTCGGCCGGGTCTGGGAGCGGGAACGGCTTGTCACATTCGACAGTGCGGAAAAACCAGCTGAAACCGAAATCACCGACGAAAACCGCACACCCGACAACACGCCGCTGAACGAGCGCGCCGAACAGATCGCCCATCTGCGTTTCAGTTCGCTGAAACGCCTTCCCCCCGCTCTGGCCGCCCTTGCCGCCGCGGGCCGGCCCGCCGGGGAATGGACCGGGTTCGCCGATCAGCTCGGCCCGCTCGGATTCCGGTTCGCCGACCACGACCCCGCCGATCCGGCTTCGGTGGAACCGGTCCTCCTGGGCGCCGAAGGGACGGCGCGGCTCGATATGAAGGAGGGGGTTTCCCTCACCGTCCTTTTCGGCAGCGAGACGGCCGACGGACAGGCGATTCTGGTGATCCCCGCGCTCGACGAGTCCCTCTTTGCCCCGCCCGAAGCGCCCGCCGCGCCTGAAGGAATTTCGGAAGAGGAAACGAAACGCCTCGCCGACGAAAAACGGCTTCGCGAAAACGAACTGGCGCTGAACCGAAGCCGGGCCCAGGCGCTTCTCGAACGTGAGCGGAACCGGCTTTCGGGCTGGGTCTTTTTTCTCGGCGACTGAACGGGCGGTTCGGCGGAAAACCGCGCTTTCCGCCGCTGTCCCTTTCGAATCCGCCGGATCGCGGCGGAGGAGCCGCTCCTTTTTTCGCTGATACTGGAAAAACCGCTTTTCGGAGATTAGAATAAGGGGAGCCCGTTCCGGCATCGATCAGACGATAAAAACCCCTATTTCATCCAGTGGGATTCGGCATGAGCAGCGATGAACAAACCTTGACGAATCACGAAAAGGCCGGCCTTTTTCAGATCTCGGCCGACTGCGTTCCGTTTATCAATTACGCGCTTCAGCAGAACGGGATTTCACTGATCCGGAAGCTGGTCCTCCGGAACTGTTCCGGCCGGGAATACGAAAATCTCTTTGTCGAAATCCGCTCGGATCCCGAAATCTTTTCCCCGCTCACGTTCCCTCTCGGGCGTATCGCGCCGGACGAAACGTACTCCTTTCCGGCGGAATCGCTCTATGTCGCGGTTCACGGCGGCTATCTGGCGGGCCTGACCGAAGCGGTGCGCGGCGCGATCGAAATCCGCATCGTTCAAAAGGAGAACGGGTCCGAAACGGTGCTTTACAGTTTTCCGGTTCCGATCCGGATCGACACCTACGACCAATGGTTCGGGTGCGAGTCGGTTCCGAACATCCTCGCGGCGTTTGTCACACCGAACCTCGATTTTATCGGCCAGCTGCAGAAAGAAGCCGCCGGAATCCTCGAGCTGCGGACAGGCGACGGCACCATTTCCGGCTACCAGCGTTCCGACCGGAACCGCCATTACGAGGTGATCCGCGCTCTCTACGAAGCGGTGGCCGCCCACGAGTTCCGCTATGCCAACCCGCCCGCGAATTTCGGGTGCGACGGACAGCGTGTACGCCTTCCCGACAAAATCGCGCGCGACGGCTGTATGACGTGCCTCGACTCGACGCTCCTTTTTGCCTCGCTGCTCGAGCAGTGCGGGTATTACCCCCTGATCCTTCTCGAAAAGAACCATGCCTACGTCGGCTGTCACCTTGCCGAACGGACGCTGACCCCCTCGTTCACCGACGATCTGCAGGCGATTCGCAAACGGGTACAGCTCGACGAAATCGTCTTCTTCGAAACGACGTCCGCCGCGGCGCCGAACGCCCTGCCTTTCAGTCAGGCCGAAAACAACGCCCGGTTCAAACTGATGGAGGCGGACGGGGATTACGAGGAAAAATTTGAGGGGGTGCTCGATGTCAAGGGCGCCCGCGCCGAAGGGATTCTCCCGATTCCGCTCAAACGCGATCCGGGCGGCGTCTGGATTCCGGAACCGGACGCAGTCCGTCCCCCGTCGTTCATGTGGGATCAGGATCTGCGCCGCCTGAAAGAGGAGATTTCCCTCGACAACCTGAACGTGACGCCGCAGGACCGCATCGGCCGGTGGAAGCAGTCGCTCCTCGACCTTTCGCTCCGGAACAAGCTCCTCAACTTCCGGCCTGTCCGGGCCATCGAAATCTACTTTCCCGATCCGGCGGCCATCGAAGATTCTCTCGCCGCGGGACAGGCGTTTACCGTTCTCCCTTCCGGCACGCTTCTGAGCGGCGACGACCTGCGCGATCCGGAACTGGTCAAGGCGCAGCGCAATGCCGATATGCGCCCCGAGTTCATTCTGAAGGAGTTCCGCCAGCGCCGGCTTCGGTGCAAAAACGAGCCGGATCCCGCCGCGCTCGCCAAATCGCTGCTGGCAATCTACCGGCAGGCGCAGAGCGATCTGCAGGAAGGGGGAATGAACACGCTCTTCCTGACCCTGGGGATGGTCAAGTGGGTCTCGCCGAAGGAAAGACGGGAGTTTAAGGCGCCCCTGCTCCTCCTGCCGATGAAACTCAACCGCAAATCGGTGAAAGAGGGGTTCACGATCGAGCGCGCCGACGAGGACCCGCTCGTCAATGTCACACTTCTCGAAATGCTCCGGACCGACTTCGAGAAGAAGATCCGCGGAATCGATCCCGACAACCTGCCGGCCGACGAGAACGGCGTCGATGTGCCGAAAATCTTTCAGATCTTCCGGCAGGAACTGCGCGATCAGGAAGGGTGGGAACTCCTCGATCAGGAGGTCTGGCTCGGCATCTTCTCGTTCCAGAAGTCGATCATGTGGGAAGACCTCGATAAACACAGCTGCGATCTGCTGCAGAATCCGATTGTCGATCATCTGGTGAACCATCCGACCGAATCGTTCCACGACGATGTGCCGGAAGTGAAAGCCGAAGAGATCGACGCGGAATATCCCTATTCGCGGATCATGACGCCCCTTTCCGCCGACTCGTCGCAGCTCTCGGCGGTACTCTCGGCCGAAAGAGGGAAGAGTTTTGTGCTGCACGGCCCCCCCGGATCCGGAAAATCCCAAACCATTTCGAATATCATCGCGCACTGTCTCTACCGCGGCAAGAGCGTTCTTTTCGTCGCCGAAAAGCGCGCCGCGCTCGAAGTGGTACATAACCGGCTCGCAAAACTGGGGCTGAAACCGTTCTGTCTGGAACTCCACTCGAACAAGGCCGGAAAACGCCTGGTGCTCGACCAGTTTGCCGAAGCGCTCGATTTTCACGCCCAATCGCTGGGAACCGACTGGCAGCAGACCGCCCGCCTCCTCGAAAACGAGAAAAAAGATCTCAACGCGTATGTTCAGCAGCTGCACAAGATCTATCCGAACGGCCGGACGCTTTACGGCGCGATCACCGACCTGATCTCGCGCCAAAACGAGCGTGCCCGCTGGGAGAAGTGCCGCTACACAGGCGCGGCGGCGATGCTCGACAAAGCCGCCGCCGACCGGCTTGTTCAGGAGATCCCCGCCCGTCTCGAAAGCGCGTGCCGGCTCGTTCCCGAATCGGCGTGGACCGAACTCCGCCATGTCCGCTGCCAGGACGGGGGATACGCCTCCGTTTCCGAAACGCTCGCCCTGGCCGGGCAAATCGCCCCCGCCGCCGAAAAAGCCGGCGCGGCGCTGAACGAAACGGCGGCTTTCTTCGGAATCGGCACGCACGCCGAATCGCTCGCCGAAATCACCGCCGCCGCCGAAAGCGCACTGCGCCTGTCGCAAATCCGCGAACCGGTTCCGGAAGGTTTCTACACATCTTCGTGGAAAGAGGACGAGCTCCTTGTTTCGCAGTTCCTGGAATTTGCCGGCCGGCGCGCGGAACTCCTCGCCCGGCTTCAAAAACTCGGGTTCGGCCACTTGCGCCGAAACGGGCTCCCTCCCCTTTCGAAGCGGATCAACGGCTCTTTCGGCGGTATCGCGCTGACCCTCTCGAGCCGGCCCCAGGCCCCCGAATGGGGAAACACGCCGGTCGAGCGGCTTGCCGCCGAAATCGGGACGGAAGCCGGACATCTTGCCGCCGCCTGCCGCCTGATCGCCCGCTCGCTGGGCGTTGAACTTCCCGAGGAGATCGGCGAAACCACTTTAGGGCATCTCGCCCTGATGATGCACGAACTGCGCCGCGCCGGCGCGGGAATC
Source organism: Thermoguttaceae bacterium (assembly GCA_017405595.1). GTDB lineage: Bacteria > Planctomycetota > Planctomycetia > Pirellulales > Thermoguttaceae > RUG695. The sequence goes on from JAFRAC010000010.1 coordinate 20,565, forward strand.
CGCGCGCTGATCGACACCGACTGGAAACTGTTCAGCGAAAAAGCGGCCGCCGCCGCCGAAGTTGCCGACGAGCATGCCCGCCTGAGCGAGGCACTGAACCGGTACGATCTCAAACTGATCGCCGGGCTGGACGCCGACGAACTCCGCCGGCAATACGAAAAGACAAAGACCGCTTTTGCGCTCGTGCGCGGGTTTAAGCGGAGCCGCCTGCTCCGCACGGTACGCCGGCTGCAGAAGGACTGGCGGGAACCCGCGCCCCCGTACGCCGAACTGCCCGGCCTGTTCGATATGTTCGGCGCCTACGCCGCCGCGCAAAGCGTGATCGAAGATGCGGGTCCCCTGATTCGGAAACACGCTCCGGCGGCATGGAAGAGCGGCACCGTCGACGGCGCTCTTTTAGCCAGGCTTCTCGATGCCGGCCGGAAGATCACCGGGCACGCCGAAAAGGCGTTCGGCGCCCGGACCGAAACCGTGCTCAAAAATCTCAGCGCGAACTGGGCCGCACTCTGCAGCGGCGAGACCGAAGCGGGCCGTGCGGTTCAGGCCATTTTCGCCGCGCTCAGCAGCCGATACGACCAGCCGATTCAAGAGCTGATCTCGCTGATCGCCGATGATGCCGCCTTCGATCCGGCCACACTCGCCGAAACCGCATTGACCGACACCCGCGTTCCGGCGGAACCAGTTCCGCTGCGCGATCTGCTCGAAACGCTCGGCGGATACCTTTCGATTCAGCCGCTCTGGAAAGAGGCGCTCGAAAAGATCGCCCGCCTTCCGATCCCCCGCACCGAACCGGGCGGAGCCGATATCGAAAAGCTCAAACGGTACAAAGCGGCCGCCGACGAGGCGGAAGCCGCGCTGGCGCTTCTCGCCGAATCGCTGACCGGCGGCAATCTGAGCCCGCTGCGCGAGCGGCTCGGCGCGATTCTCTCGCGCAGCGAGGGGGAGGCGCCTTTCGCCGAACTCGCCCGGCTCGGAAAACAGCTGAACGAGGCTTCGGAAGCGTTCCGCACGCCGCGCGACGCCTTCGCGGCGAAACTCGACCTGGAACCGGCCGGGCCGTACCGCGACATGACCCCCGAAACCGCGGCGGCGCTGGCCGGGAAAGTGATCGCCCAATCGGGCCTGTTCGGAGAGTTGTGTAACTGGAACAGGGCCGCCGCCGAAGCCGAAGAGGCCGGTCTGGCCGCGATTGTGAAACTGATCGCCGAACGGAAACTCGCACCCGGCGAAATTCACAAAGCGTGTCTCCACGCCTTCAACACGCGTTTCGTCGATGAAGTCCTTTCGGCCGAACCAGCCCTCGGCGCGTTTCTGGCGGGGAACCACGACCATTTGCGCGAAGAGTTCCGCGAAAATGACGCGAAATACGGCGCTCTGGTGCAGAAGCTGATCGTGGCCGAACTGGCACACCGGATGAAAACGCGTCTCGCCGAGCCGGGCGCCGACAAGGAGCTCGGAACCTTAAAGCGGGAGATCGGCAAAAAGATGCGCCATAAGCCGGTCCGCGCCCTGCTCGACACCATGCCGAACCTGCTGACCGCACTCAAGCCCTGCCTTCTGATGAGCCCGATTTCCGTCGCCCAGTATCTGCCGACTTCGCGCGAAAAGTTCGATCTGGTCATCTTCGACGAGGCTTCGCAGATTCCGACGTGCGACGCGATCGGCGCCATCGCGCGCGGCAATCAGCTCATCGTCGTCGGCGACCCGAAACAGCTTCCTCCGACCAGTTTCTTCCAGCGTTCCCGCGACGAAGAAATGGAAGAGGAGGCGGAGGTCGAGGAACTCGAAAGCATTCTGGACGAGTGCCTTACCGCGCGGCTCAGCGAGATCCATCTGCGCTGGCATTACCGGAGCCGGCACGAGTCGCTCATCGCGTTCAGCAACCGCCACTACTACGAAAACAGCCTTTTTACCTTCCCCACCGCGAAACACGCCGGCGAAAATCTGGGCATCCATTTCCGCTACGTGCCCGACGGGGTTTACGACCGTTCGAAAAAGAGGACCAACCCCGCCGAGGCGCGGGCGCTGGTCGCCGACGCGGTCGCGCGGATGAAAAGCCCGGAGTTTCGGGGCAAGTCGCTCGGAATCGTCACGTTCAGCGAGGCCCAGAAAGGGGTCATCGACGACCTTCTTGAAGAGGAACGCGCCAATCACCCCGAAATCGACCCCTTCTTCGACCCGGAATACCCTGAACCGGTGTTCGTGAAGAACCTCGAAAACGTGCAGGGGGACGAACGGGACGTGATGTATTTCTCGATCGGGTACGGGCCGGACCGGAACGGCAGGGTCTCGATGAACTTCGGGCCGGTCAACCGGGCCGGCGGCCAGCGGCGCCTCAATGTTGCTGTAACACGCGCCAAGGAGGCGAACTTCATCTTTTCGTCGATCCGGTCCTCGGATATCGACCTGGGCCGGATCAGCGAGAACACCCAGGGACCGCACCACCTGAAAGCCTATCTCGAATACGCCCAGAAGGGGGCCGATTACCTGCAGCGGGATACCGAAGGAGACGCCCCTTCCGGCCAGAAAGACCTCTTTGTACAAGAGGCGGCCGGCCTGCTCCGCCGCGCGGGATACCATGTGCGCGAAAAACTCGGCCTTTCCCGGTACAAGATCGATCTGGCGGTTTCCGACCCGGCGAATCCGGATGAGTTTCTCGTCGGCATCGAGTGCGACGGCCCGGCGTACGCGCATGCCGCCACCGCGCGCGACCGCGACATCCTGCGGCAGTCCGTTCTTCAGGGGCTGCACTGGCAGATTCTGCGCATTTGGTCGGTCCAGTGGTTTAAATCGCGCAAAACCGCCGAGGAGACACTCTTGGCCCGGGTGGCCGAAATCTTCGCACGGCAGAATCACATACCGGAATCCTGACGGTTCCGCACCCTCTCCGCGAAAGGAGCAAACGATGTCCCCGACACACTCTTTCTTCGGCATTCTCGCGTTTCTCGCCGCCGGCGTTCTCCTTTCCGCGTCGGAACCGGCCGATACCGGCGGGTTCGGAAGCCTCGACCCCGGCGCACTCGATCCGGAGATCTACAAGCCGGTTCCGGAACAATGGAACGAACAGAACCGCATGTGGCAGGGGGTGGCGAGTATCGAAGCCACCTCGAACGACCGTCTCTGGATTGTCTGGTATTCCGGCGGAAAAAGAGGGGCCGGCCCCGAAAACTACATTCTGCTGGCCACCAGCGGCGACGGCGGCCTGACGTGGAACAAGCCGTTTATGGCGCTCGGCCGCGACGACCAGATCCGCCTTTTCGACCCGGAAATCTGGCGCGACCCGAACGGCCGGCTCTGGCTCTTCTGGGCGCAGAGCGAAAGCACGTTCCGGCCCGGCGCCTCGCGGTTCGAAAAGGAGTGGGACGGGCGCCACGGCGTCTGGGCGATGTACACCGACAATCCCGAAGCGGGAGAAGACGCCCAGTGGTCGGCGCCGCGCCGCCTTTGTGACGGCGTGATGATGAACAAGCCGATCGTCGATTCACACGGCCGCTGGCTCTACCCCGTTTCGCTCTGGAATGCCGGCCCCTCTTTGTATAACCTTCCCGAAGAGATGCACGGCGCCAACGTGTATGTCTCGACTGACGGGGGGGAGACTCTCAGCTACCTGGGGGGAACCGACCGCGGCGGAATGGCGACCCTCGCCAATGAACACAACCTCGTCGAACTGGACGGCGGCCGGCTCTGGCTCATTTCGCGCATCGACGACGGCATCGGGGAAGCGTTTTCCGAAGACGGTGGCGCGACGTGGACCGAAATGACGAAGACCGCGTATAAACAGTCTTCGTCGCGGACACAGACGCGCAAACTGCTTTCCGGAAACATTCTCTTCTTAAAGAACGGGCCGATTGAAGGTGTCGGCGGAAAAGATGTCGGCCGTTCCCGGCTCATGGCGTTCCTTTCCGAAGACGGGGGGAAAACGTGGATCGGCGGCCTGGAGCTCGACCCGCGCGGCAACGTCTCCCACCCCGATTTCAGCCAGACCCCCGACGGGACGATCTACGTGATCTGGGACCATGACCGCGGCGGAACCGGCGACCTCCTCTTCGCGCGGTTCACCGAAGACGACGTCCGCGCCGGGAAATACGTCTCCGAAAATGCGCTCCCCGCCCGAGTCGCGAACCGGCTGGAGAAGAAATAACCATACCCGCCGGCCGGAGCCGGTTTATTCCCCGATTTATTCCCCGATTTATTCCCCGATTTATCCCCCGATTTATCCCCCGATTTATCCCCCGATTTGCCGCCGGAGCATTCCGGTTAGACACTTTAAAATAAGCAGTCTGACCGAAAATTTATTCCCCGATTTATTCCCCGATTTATTCCCCGATTTATTCCCCGATTTATTCCCCGATTTATCCTTCACTTTCCCCTTCTATATGCTATAATCAGAGGGGAGGGAACAGTAAAAAGGAAGAGAAACCGTGGATATAAAATCGATCGTCCAAGAACTCTGCACCTACGAAGACGAACAGGAGTGGTTTGAGTTTAAGGAAAACTGGTTTCAGCCTGACGGACTCGGGGAATATATTTCCGCAATGTCGAACGCGGCAGCGGTCCATTCCAAGGAAAACGCCTTTTTTGTTTGGGGCGTGTCGGACAAAAACCACAGAATCGTCGGTACGAAGTTCAACCAATACCGCGACTATCATAACGAGCCGTATCAGAATTATCTGGCACGGCATCTTTCCCCCAGCATCAACTTTTCATTCGAGGAAACGGAAATTGACGGAAAGCGGATCGTCGTTCTCGTCATTCCCGCCGCATTTGAGATTCCGACATCGTTCAAAGAGAAGCGGTATATCCGAATCGGGTCTTCGAAAGCAAATCTGAAAGATTATCCGAAAAGGGAATTTCAGTTGTCCAGAATTTTAAGCGGCAGGCAGGAAACGATTGAAACACTTCCCGCAAAGAATCAGGATCTGACGTTTTCAAAACTGTTCGGGTATTACGGTTCGCGCGGAATCACATTAAAAGAGGAAACATTCGTTAAGAATTTGAACTTGAAAAACAAAGAGGGAGAATTCAACCGACTTGCCCAGCTTCTTTCCGACAATTCGCTTTTACCGTTACGCGTAACCATTTTTAACGGCAAAACAAAAGCTTCGCCCCTCTTTTCGGTTCGGGAGTTCGGCTATGACTGCCTTTTATACTCTCTCGACAATCTCCTGCGTTACGGCGATGTGCTGAACCTGATTCAAGCAGACGAACGGAACCGTGTCGTCGAACGGAAGGATGTTCCTCTTTTTGACAATCAGGCCTTTCGTGAAGCCGTTATCAATGCGGTTCTCCATAACAAATGGATTGAGGGGAACGAACCAATGATTTCGGTTTTTTCCGACCGCATCGAAATTTTGTCCCGCGGCCCCATCCCTCCGGCACAGACGATCGAAGGGTTCTTCCGAGGTGAATCGGTTCCGGTCAACGAAAAGCTTGCGGAAATCTTTCTCCAGCTGCATATCAGCGAAAAATCCGGGCGCGGTGTCCCGAAAATCCTTGACATCTACGGCAAGGGCGCTTTCACTTTTCGGGAAAACTCGATTGTTGTCACGATTCCGTTCGAACGGGTTTATGACCCGCAGAAAACGGTAGAAAGCCAAACCAACGGAACAAAACAGCAAAGAAAACCCCTCAGCGAAAGACAGACCAAGATCATTGCCGAAATGAGAAATAATCCGAATATCACCGCAGTACAGCTGAGGATTGCCCTTCGCTGCGCGGAATCGACCATTGAAAGGGACATCGCTTCCCTTCAGAAGAACGGGTATATCGAGCGCATCGGCGCAAGGAAAAACGGTTATTGGAAAGTTTTGTAAGAATCTTTGGGAAAGCTGCTGCAGGGTCTTTCTTAGCACTCCCGTCAGAAAAAGGCAGACCGTCTCCCGGGCAGCTTAAAGGAATCGGAACAATGATTATGAAATACGCCTTGTTCGGACTGTTTGCATTTGCCCTGTTTTTCCGCTCCGCGGCGGCTTCGGAGCCGATTGACGGCGGCGGGCTGGGGAGCCTTGATCCCGGTGCGCTCGATCCGGAGATCTATAAGCCGGTACCGGAAAAATGGAGCGAAAAAAACCGCGTGTGGCAGGGGATTCCGAGCATCGAGGCAACGTCGGACGAACGGGTCTGGATCGTCTGGTATTCCGGCGGAAAAGACGAAGGACCGTATAACTACCTTCTGATGATCACCAGCGGCGACGGAGGGCAGACCTGGAGCAAGCCGTTCATGGCGCTCGACCGGGAAGACGAGATCCGTCTTTTCGACCCCGCGCTCTGGCGCGACCCGCGCGGGCGGCTCTGGCTCTTCTGGGCGCAGAGTCTGAGCACGTTCCGGCCCGACGCTAAGGCGGGGGAAAAGGAATGGGACGGGCGGGCCGGCGTCTGGGGGATGTACACCGAAAATCCCGAGGCGGGGGAAAATGCCGAGTGGTCGGTGCCGCGCCGCCTTTGCGACGGGATCATGATGAACAAGCCGATCGTCGATAAAAAGGGCCGGTGGCTCTTCCCTTCGGCGCTCTGGCATTACGGCAAATCGTATTACAACCTGCCGAAGGAAAAACACGGCGCGAACGTGTATGTCTCGACCGACGACGGGGATTTTCTCCGCTACCTGGGGGGAACCGACCGGAACGGACTGGCGACCCACGCCAATGAGCACAATCTGATCGAACTGCAAGACGGCCGCCTTTGGCTTCTTTCACGCATCGACGACGGAATCGGCGAGGCGTTTTCGGAGGACGGCGGAAAAACGTGGACCGAAATGACCAAAACCCCGTATAAGCAGTCCTCGTCCCGGACACAGACAAGACGGCTTCTTTCGGGAAACCTGCTCTTTTTAAAGAACGGGCCGGTTGAGGGGCGGGACGGGAAAGACGTCGGACGGAGCGAAATTACGGCGTTTCTTTCCGAAGACGAGGGGAAAACGTGGATCGGGGGACTGGTTCTCGACGGGCGGGACCGCGTCTCGTATCCCGACTTCGGACAGACCGGCGACGGGGTCATCTACGCGACCTGGGATCATGACCGCTTCGGAACCGGCGAGATCCTCTTCGCGCGGTTCACCGAAGACGACGTCCGCGCCGGAAAGTTCGTCTCCGAAAAAGCCCTCCCCGCCAGAGTCGCGAACCGGCTGGAGAAACCGGCGGCGGAATAATACCTTCCGGGGGAATCCGTAGGCTAACCCCGGTCCCGCCAATTAGGAAAAGCATAACAGGGACACCGAAATTTTCCCTCATAAACATCGTTTTCGCATTTTTCCGATAATCATGCAGATTACTTCCGGCTTATCATGAGGGGACAATACCACCCTATCTCCAAAACCGATCGAAACGCAATAAGGGTTGATTTTATACTTCTGAAGGAATACAATCTTGACGAGATGTTCGAGACGGAATATGCAACAACAAGAGAAATAGCGGAAAAATGAGGCATAGCCAACAGAAGAACAACAAAGCTCTGTAATGAAAGACATGTGAACGGCGCGGTCCTCACGGGACGGACATGGATTGTTCCTAAAAACGCAGCGAAGCCGAAAAAACAGAAGAGAGGCCCTAAAGGTTCCAAGTCCGGGGAATGAAATGATGCAGGATATATTCGATCTATCGCATTTTGATGAATACAGGGAAGGAAACAGACTTGAGGTCAAAAAGGCCAGCGGAGGGTTGCCTCGTAGCCTGTGGGATACATATTCGTCATTTTCAAACTGTAACGGCGGTGTAATCATCCTTGGTGTCAAGGAACGTGAAGACGGCAGTTGGTATACAACTCATCTTCAGAACAGGAACAAGCTTCTCACGGATTTTTGGAACACTATCAATAACCGCTCCAAGGTTAGTGTAAACCTCCTGAATGAGGGGAGTGTTGAGACATACGAGCTCAACGGGGATGTCATTATTGTTATTTATGTCGCTAAGGCCGATCGTGTATACAAACCGGTCTACATCAACAATGATATTTTCGGTGGCACTTTTCGCCGAGATCATGAGGGGGATTACCATTGCTCAGAGTCTGAAATTAGGGGAATGCTTCGTGACCAGGCAGAGAAGGGCACGGACAGCAAAATCCTGCTCAACAAGGATCTCAGTATTTTTTACCCAGATACCGTTAAGAGTTTCCGAACCCGGCACAAGGCGGTGAATCCGGACCACGTGTGGCACAGGCTCGACGACGATGACTATCTCGAAAGGATCGGCGCGGCGTCCATTTCCGATGTTGACGGTAAACTGCACCCGACGGCTGCGGGATTACTGATGTTCGGTGAGGAATACAAAATCCGACAAGAATTTCCGGAGTATTTTCTTGATTATCGAGAGATGTTGGATCCGTCGATAAGATGGACCGACCGGTTGGAATCAAGTTCTGGCGAATGGTCAGGAAATCTTCTGGATTTCTTTTTCCAGATGGAAAGGAAGCTGTTTCGAGACCTCAAAAAGCCGTTCAAGCTGGAAGGGATTGTCCGTGTAGACGAAACCCCGGTTCATAAGGCCATACGGGAAGCTCTCGCAAATTGCATGGCAAATGCTGATTTTAATTTTCCCCGCGGGATTGTAATCTTAAAGAGTCCGAATGAAATCACTATTGAGAATCCAGGAAGCATCATTACAGGCAAGGCTCAGATGCTTAAAGGAGGTATATCCGAGCCGCGAAATAAGACCATCATAAAGATGTTCAACCTTATCCGCATAGGTGAACGCGCCGGCAGCGGTGTCCCCGACATATTCAGCATTTGGGATGAGGCGGGATGGGTTCCGCCTACCGTTGAGGAAATTTATAAACCGGACAGGACGGTTTTGACGCTTTCTTTTGCGGAAAAACAAATGGAAAGTGGGAAAAACAGGCGGATTCAGCAAAAACAAGCGGATTCAGCAAAAACAGGCGGATTCAGCAAAAACAGGCGGATTCAACAAAAACAGGCGGATTCAGCAAAAACAAGCGGATTCAGCAAAAACAGGCGGATTCAACAAAAACAGGCGGATTCAGCAAAAACAGGCGGATTCAACAAAAACAGGCGGATTCAGCAAAAACAAGCGGATTCAACAAAAACAAGCGGATTCGGGAAAACCGCCGACAACAAAAAGGCGATAGTGGACTACATTATCCGAAAGAGAAAGGCAAAGACCGTGGAAATTGCGGGTGCCGTCGGATTGAGTCCGTCACGAGCGAGAGTATTACTGGCGGAATTGACGGATGAGGGAAAAGTAGAGCCCATAGGGAACGCCAAGGCAAGAGTTTACGTGACTAAACAATAAGATATCCCGGTAAAGGTCCGCAGGTTACGCTACGGAACCAGCGAGATCCTCTTCGCGCGGTTCACCGAAGACGACGTCCGCGCCGGAAAGTTCGTCTCCGAAAAAGCCCTCCCCGCCAGAGTCGCGAACCGGCTGGAAAAACCGGCGGCGGAATGATGTCTCCCGGGCGAATTCCGTCTTTCCACCGGCTCTTTCAGCTGCCCCGAAATATAAAATTTTCTTATATGCCTGAACCCGTAAAACGGCGTTTAAGGGGGTAACTTTTTGATTTTTTGCAGAAGTTACCCCCTTAAACCACAAATAACGCCGATCGACCTATCACAAAAACTTAACGATCCGGCCAGTCAAAAGCATGAAACCTGATAGAATTGAACCGGAAACCGGTCATTCCGCCGGAGGATCAGAACGCGCGGGGCAGCAGAAGAGAACGGCTCCGACGGCGAGTTCGGCAATGATCGAGATGACGCGCTGGGCGATGGAAACCACCAGCGCGAGGGCCGGCGCATCAAGGGTGATCGCCGCGTTTTCGGGCAGAAGAAGAATTTCGGCGAAATAGGGAACCATCAGCGCGGCGAGGATCGCTTCGCGCACGCCGAGCCCGCCGGGGGAAATCGGAACGGCGAACCCCAGAACCATTGCCATGGCCGTTGCCGCAATGAAGCGGACCGCGTTTTCGGCGAGCGGGCCGGTTTCGATGCCGAGTCCGCGTACCGTCGCCCAGACGAAAAGACCGAACCCGGTCCAGAGAAGGGTCATGAGCGCCAGACCGGCCGGAAAGAGTTTCCAGGAGAGATGATTCAGCTTTTCCTGAACGGCGGGATCGTCCTTGCCGATACGGAACAGGCGCAATACACGGCGGAAAACGGGCGGAAGAAGCGGGATCCCCGACGCCGCCATCACGCCGAGCGCCAGGAGCGAATACTTCCAGTGCTCGCCGTATTTCACAAGAACCAGTAGCGCCGAGATGAACGCGCCGACCGCCATCATCGTCAGGGTTTCGTAGAAGACGCCCGCCGCGGCGAGCGAGGCTTTCACACGCGGGCCACAGACCAGTGCCGACCGGATGACGACGACCATCGCCTTGCCGGGGACGTATTTCCCCAGCTGGCTCAGGTAATACGACCTGACCGACCGGAAGAAAGACGGTTCCTGGCCGAACGAGCGCAGAACAACATGCCAGAAGCAGGAGGCGAAAAAGAATCCCGCCAGATAGAGGGCGCCCGCCGCGGCGAGCCAGCCATACCGCAGATTCCACCGGTATTGCCGGAACTCGGCGGACGATTTGACCAGCTCCCGGCCGATGAAGAAAAAGACCAGCAGGGTCAGCGTCCATTTCAGCGCGGACAGAAGGCGTTTTTTGGCGGCAGGGGTCATCGCGTCTCTTTCGTCCCGAACTCGTCCAGCAGACGGTCCAGCAGTTCCATCGGAAGTCCGACGATGTTCGATGTGCTCCCCGACTTTTTATGGAGCCAGGCGATTCCGTCCTGATATCCGAACGCGCCCGCTTTCCCTTGCCATTTCCCGCTTTCGAGATAGTCCTCGATGACCGGGTCGGCGAGCGGTTCCATATACAGTTCCGTCGTCTCGGAAGCGGTGACCTCGCGGCCGGAAGGAACCTCGATGAGCGCCAGCCCCGAAATCACCAGATGATCGGACCCGGAAAGGAGCGAAAGCATCCGCCGCGCGTCGGCGCGGCCGTCGGGTTTGCCGAGGATTTCGTACTGCGCCTCTCCTCCGCCGGCCGGCACACACGCAATCGTGTCGCAGCCGATCACGAGGTGCGGCCCGTTTTCACGGCGAAGCTGTCCGGCGACAAAGCGCGCCTTGGCCAGCGCGTTGCGGACCGCCAGCCCTTTCGGATCGGAACAGAGGCGGGGAGATTCCTCGTCGACCCCTTCGGCGGGAATGACGGAAAAGAGACGCCCCGACTCGGCCAAGAGGGCCTGACGCCGGGGCGACTGGCTTGCGAGAATCAGGTATTCTAGTCCCATTTCAGGATCGCGCCGGTATCGGCGCTGGTCGCCAGTTTGGTGTATTTCGCAAGGTACCCGCTCTTGTAACGGGGCGGACGCGGCTTAAACGATTTCTGACGGCGCTGCATTTCGGCGGCGGAGATTTTCAGATTGATTTTCCGGTTCGGAATGTCGATCTCGATCAGGTCGCCGTCTTTGACGAAGGCGATCGGGCCGCCCGCGGCGGCTTCGGGGCTGATGTGGCCGATACACGCGCCGGCGGTTCCGCCCGAAAAACGGCCGTCGGTAATCAGCGCGACCGAATCGTCGAGCTTCACGCCCTTGATGGCGGCCGTCGGGGCGAGCATTTCCTGCATGCCGGGACCCCCTTTCGGGCCTTCGTAGCGGATCACGATCACGTCGCCCGCCTTGACCTTGCCGCTGACGATGCCGTTATACGCCTCGGGTTCCGACTCGAAAACGACCGCCGGGCCGGTATGAACCATCATTTCGGGAAGAACCCCCGCCGATTTGACCACCGCGCCGTTCGGCGCCAGGTTGCCGAAAAGGATCGCCAGGCCGCCCCGCTGGTTGTACGCTTTGGCGCACGGGCGGATGCAGTCTTTCGGGTCGAAGGTCAGCGGCAGATCGGCGGCGGTCTTATATTTCTTCGGAACCACCATTCCCTGGTTCGTCCGTTTGCCGCCCGGCGTGACGGCGTAGAGCTCTTTGGCAAGGTCGAGCACCTTGCGGCTGCGCAGGTCGTAGTCGTCGATGTTCTGGCCGAGCGTCTTCCCCGTCACGGTGGGGCAGTCGAGGTTCAGAAGGCCGGGCCGGCCGCGGCGGATTTCGCCGAGGATGGTGTGTATCCCGCCGGAATTGTGAACGTCTTCGATGTGGTACGCGCAGCTGGGGGAAACCTTGCAGATATGCGGCGTTTTTTCGCTCAGTTCGTTGAACCGGTTCAGGTTGTATTTCAGGCCGGCCTCGCTGGCGATCGCCAGCAGGTGAAGGATCGTGTTCGTCGAACCGCCCATCGCCATGTCGAGGATCATCGCGTTATCGACCGATTTCTGCGTGATCATTTCGCGCGGCAGGATCGGGAAATCGAGGTCGAGTTTCCGGACGCGCTTTTTCACGGAACCGTCGCGGGCGGTGTATTTCTCGACAACGGTCGGCACTTCGGCTTCCAGGCCGGCGGCGATCTTCTCTTTGGCGTCCTGAATCCGCACCATTTCGATAATCCGCCTGGCGGCGGCGCGGTAGAGCTTTTTCCTTTCGCGGCTGGTCGCCAGAAGCGTGCCGTTCATCGGAAGCGCCATGCCGAGCGTTTCGCAGAGGCAGTTCATGCTGTTGGCGGTAAACATCCCGGAACAGGAACCGCAGGTCGGGCACGATTTTTCTTCGAGACGCGAAAGTTCACGAGCCGACATCTGCCCGTTCTGCTTGGCGGCGGCGCCGGCAAAGGTCGAGATGAGGTCGAGCGGAGTGCCGTCGTCGGCGCGGCCGGCTTCCATCGGGCCGCCCGAAGCGAAAACGGTGGGGATATTGCAGCGGACCGCCGCCATCAGCATTCCCGGAACAATCTTGTCGCAGTTCGGAATGCAGATCATGCCGTCGAACTTGTGGGCGGCGATCATCGACTCGACCGCGTCGGCAATGATCTCGCGGCTCGCCAGGGAGTATTTCATTCCGTCGTGCCCCATGGCGACGCCGTCGCAGATTCCGATTGTGTTAAAAACGAACGGAACGCCGCCGGCGGCGCGGACCTCTTTCTTGACAAACTCGTTGACCGCGTTCAGATGAACGTGCCCCGGAATAATATCGACGTGGCTGCCGACAATGGCGATGAACGGTTTTTTCATATCGGCGTCGGAAAGCCCGCAGGCGCGCAAAAGACTCCGATGGGGGGCGCGTGAATCACCCTTCTTGACAGCGTCAGATCTCATAAATAATCCTTTCGTGTTCTATCCAAAACGAAATCACGGCGGCAAAAAAACGCCGCCGAACTTCCCGCAGAAGCGCCTTTCCCCCGCTCCCAGACCCCCGAAAACGCGCGGGTACCTTTCTGAAAAGCCATTATATAACCGCCCGGTTTAATTGCAACAGGCGCGGAAAGACCTCCTTTCCCCGGCACGCTTTTCCCAACTGGAAAATTCGCCTGAAACGGTTATAATGACAGGGTCCGCGTGGAAAATCGTTTGACGCCGTTTCGGAAGATAAGAAGATGGAAAAGATACGTTTTATTTATTTCGATTTGGGGAACGTCCTGCTGAAATTCAGCGTGCGCCGCCTTCTGCACCAGATTGCCGAAGTTTCGGGTGTTTCCGACGATGAAGTCCGCCAGGCCTTTTTCGACGATCAGTGGTATCTGAAATACGAAAAAGGGGAAATCGACGGGATCGAGTATTTCGCCCACTACTGCCAGCAAATCAATAATTCGGTTCCTTCCGAAGACCTGATCAACGCGGCGAACGACATCTTCTGGGTCAACGAACCGATCCTCCCCCTCCTCCGTCATCTGGCGGGCGAGTTCTTCCCGCGCGGAATCCTCTCGAATACCGGTCCGCACCACTGGGCCTATATCCAGGAGGCTTTTTCGAACATCATCGGCCTTATCCCCCGGCACCGGATTGCCAGCTTCGAGGTCGGCGCGATCAAGCCCTATCCCGAAATCTACCGTATCGCGCTGGACGAGGCGCGGAAAGAGATCTCCGGCCTGGAACCGGCTCAGGTGCTCCTGATCGACGATCTCGAAGAGAACGTCGCCGGCGCCAAAAAGTTCGGTTTTCAGGCGATCTGTTACGGCGACCACGATCAGCTTCTCGGCGAGCTGAAAAGACTCGGCGTCCCCCTTCCCGCGGAAAACGCGTAAACGGGGCCCTCCAAAAAGAACGAAACCGAAGAAACCAACCGCACGGCGGCCGGTGCGCGCCGGCCGCGGTTTCCCCCTGAAGCTGACGCCACTGAACCTCGATGTCCGCCGAACAGCCTCTCCAATCCGACCGCGACGATCTGGCGTTCTCCTACCTGGAACAGCTGCCGTACACACCTTATCCGTTTCAGGAAGAGGCGATTCTCGCCTGGTTCGATTCCGAAGACGGCCTGCTGGTCTGCGCGCCGACCGGAATGGGAAAAACGCTCATCGCCGAAGCGGGCCTTTACGAAGCGCTGAAACTCGGCAAACGCGCCTATTACACAACCCCGCTCATCGCCCTGACCGAACAGAAATACCGCGAGATTCAGCAGTCCGCCGAACGGTGGGGGTTCGGGCGCGAGTCGGTCGGCCTGGTTACCGGAAACCGGAAAGAAAACCCCGATGCGCCGATCCTCGTCGTGGTCGCCGAAATCCTCTTTAACCGTCTTCTCGGTTCCGACGAGTTCGCCGGAAAACCCCGGGAAGGGGAAGAGGGTACCGAAAGGGAAATGCCGGCGTCGCTCGCGCCGTTCGTTTCCGAGACGGCTCTTTCGCAGCACCGGTTCCGGTTCGACGATGTTTCGGTCGTCGTGATGGACGAGTTTCACCAGTTCTCGGATCCGGAACGGGGAATCGTCTGGGAATTCACGCTCGGCCTTCTTCCCCCCCATGTGCGTACGCTCCTCATTTCGGCCACCGTCGGAAACGCGTATGAGTTTATCAGCTGGCTAAGGAATAACACAAACCGGCGGCTGGCGTTCGTCCATTCGGAAGAGCGGAAGGTCCCGCTCGAATTCCGCTGGATCGGCGACGAGCTCCTGCCCGAAGTCGTCGAACAGATGCACGCCGGCGCCGACGAAGACCGGATGGTGCCGACCCTGATCTTCTGCTTTAACCGCGACCAGTGCTGGGATACCGCCGAAATCGTCAAGGGGAAGAGAATCATTGACGGCGCGCGCCAGAAACTCCTTGCCGAAAAGCTCGGCGAATACGACTGGTCGAAAGGGGCCGGCCCGAAACTGCGCCAGTTCCTTCTGCGCGGAATCGGCCTGCACCACGCCGGAATCCTTCCGAAATACAGGCGGATTATCGAGTCCCTTTTTCAGCAGAAGCTCCTTTCGATCGCCGTCTGCACCGAAACGCTGGCCGCGGGAATCAACCTGCCCGCCCGCTCGGTTCTTCTGCCGACCATCATGAAAGGGCCGCCGGGCGAAAAGAAACTGATCGACTCGTCGACCGCGCACCAGATCTTCGGACGCGCCGGCCGGCCGCAGTACGACAACCGCGGGTTCGTCATCGCGCTGGCGCACCCCGATGATGTCAAAATCGCCCGGGCCCGCGAGAAATACGACCAGATTCCCGACGACGTAAAAGACCCTAAACTGCGGGAAGCCAAAAAGAAGCTCAAAAAGAAGATCCCTACCCGCAACCCGAACGAACAGTACTGGACCGAAGAGCAGTTTTTCAAGCTGCGAAGCTCTTCCCCCGGCAGTCTTACGAGCCGGGGCGCGGTTCCGTGGCGGCTGCTCGCGCACATGATCCGGTCGAATCCCGACCTCGCTCCGGTGCGCCGTCTGGTCGCACACCGGCTGATGGGCGCCAAACGCCTGGCGGCGCAGCAGCAGATGCTCGACGATATGCTGATCACGCTCTGGCGGGGCGGCTTTATCCGGCTCGATCCCGATCCGACGCTGTTCGGCATCGAAGCGAGCGCCATTGCCGAGCAGCTGGCCAAAGCCCAAAAACGGATCGAAAAGGAACGCGAGCGGCGAAGCAGGGGGTTCGGCGCCGGCCTCTTCGACGACGAGGCGGCCGAAGAGATCGACTTCGACAGCTGGGTTGACCCCGACACCCTCCCGCCGAAAGAACCGACCCGGCCGGAACCCGCCGGGCGGCTCCTTTTGGGCAATACGCCACAGCCGGAAGAGGCGAAACGCCTCTACAAGGCCGAACGCGCCTTCCCCGCCGAATCGCTCGCGCTTCTGACACACATTAAGGGGTTTAATCCGATCTACGGGGCGTTCCTCCTTTCGCAGCTGGGGATTGCCGACCGCGCCGAACGGATTCAGGCGTTTGAAAGCCTGTTGGAAATGCCGGGAAATGTCGCCCGCCTCGTGCGCGTCCCCCGTTACGAGGAGCTGCCCCCCGGAAACCTGGCCCGCGAACGGCTCGACGCCAAACTTCTCGATCTGGGGCTGGCTTCCCCCGAAGAACTGGTGCCGAAAACGCCCGAAGAACTGGAACGGGAACGCGAAGAGCGGCGCCGGTTCGGCGGCTGGCTCGAAGAGCGCGTCTATCTTCTTTCGTTCGCCGAAAAGCTCAAACGCCTTTTCGATTACGAGTACCCGCTGGTGCCGGTCAAGATCGTTCCGGTCTGGTCGGCGGGGGATGTGATTCTGCGCTACAACGGCGATTTCAACAAGTATATCACGTCGAACTCCCTCCAGAAGCAGGAAGGGATCATCTTCCGGCACCTGCTCCGGCTGATTCTTCTTTTGGAGGAGTTCCGCCCGCTGGTCCCGGCCGAAACCAGCCGCTTCGAGTGGGAAAACGAGCTCGGCTTTCTCGCCGACGCGCTGACCCAATGCTGCCGCGCCGTCGATCCGGCGAGCACCGATCAGACGCTGGCCGACGCCCGAAAAAAAGAGACTGAGTAACACGAGCTGCCGCGCCGGCTACGCCGCCATTCTCCGCCGCTGCTCTTCTTCCTGGAACGCCGTAAAATCGAACGTCCCCTCCCCTTCCCGGAACCGGATCTGTATTTCGCCGAACTGATCCTTCTGATCGGCCATGGCGAAACCGTGGCGGACAAGCTCCAGAAGCGCGAGAAAGATGCCGACGAAGGTCGATTTCTTGACCGCCCCCTCGAACAGGTCTCCGAATTTCAGCGTCCCTTCCCGCTTCAGGCGGGTGTATATCCGATGCATATAGACCGAAACGGGGGTATCGTCGTAGACGACCTTGTGTGTCATAATGGGGGACTTCTCGCGCAGGATGCGGCCGAACGCGCTGACCAGGTCCCAGATCACGATATCCTGAATCGGTTCCTCGGCGGGATTCTTCTCGTTCGGGATCAGGTCGTTGGAAAGACGCGGATAGCGGCGCTGCCAAATCCGGCTGCGCTGCTCCAGCAGGCCCGCCCCTTCGCAGTACTTCTGATAGGCCAGAAGCTGCGACACCAGCTCTTTGCGGGGGTCTTCGATCTCCTCTTCGACTTCCTCTTCCCGGGGAAGCGCCTGAAACGATTTGATTTCGACCAGGGTGCTGGCGGTCACAATGAAATCCCCGATGGAATCGAGGTTCAGAATCTCCAGAACGTCCAGAAACTCGAGGTATTGCCGGGTAATCTCGGCAATCGGAATGTCGAGGATGTCGAGCTCATGCTTTCGGACAAGAAAGAGGAGCAGGCTCATCGGCCCGCAAAACACGCCGAGCTGAACCTTGAAGTTGTCGAACCGCGAAAAATCGGGTTCCGCCTCGTCCGGTTGTTCTTCTTTCCTGATCTCTTCGGCCATCAAACCGTTCCTCAAACGGGGAGCAAAAACAGCTTCTCCCCGCCCGAAGGTTAGTCTATTTCGGCAAAAAGGGCAAGATCAGGCGGAATCGCCCCCGGAGGGCTTCCGCCGGTGAAAACCGTTCCGGACAGGGGGCCGGTATCTTGCTTATTTTGACAGAAACCCCTATAATGAAGACTTCTCCCCTGCGCTCCCTCCCGCTTGAAAAAAGGGGGTCCGGCAGCGTGAACCGAACAGACTCAAGCCGTTTTTCCTGAAAGGCTTTGACCCGATATGAACGATATGAAACAGATCCTCTGCGCCCTTCTTTTTGCCGTTTTCGGGTTTTCGGCGCTCCGCGCCGAAACGGAACCCGCGCCGATCCCGGAATCGGGCGCCGATCTGGCCAAGGCCATGTCGCAATCGTTCCAGGCGGTTTCCCGAAAGGTGATCCCCTCGGTCGTTCAGATCACCGTCCGGACCGGTTCCGACGCAAAACCCTCCAAAAACCGGCTTCCCCTCTTCGGCGAATTCTTCTCGGACGATTCCGAAAAAGAGAAAAAGCTGCAGAGCGTTGGGTCCGGGGTTCTGGTCGACCCTGCCGGCATTGTCCTGACAAATCATCACGTCGTTGAAGACGGGGGAACGATCACCGCCGAACTCTATGACGGACGGCGTTTCGGCGTGAAAGAGGTCAAAAAAGATTCCCTTTCCGACCTCGCCGTTCTGGTCCTCGACACCCGGGAGGAACTCCCCTGTCTCGAATTTGCCGACAGCGATACACTGGAAATCGGCGACTGGGTCCTGGCCATCGGGAATCCGTTTATGCTCGAATTTTCGGTCAGTGCCGGAATCATCAGCGCCAAAAAGCGGTTCCTGGGGAAGAAAGACGGCGTCTGCTATCTGCAGACCGATGCAGCTATCAATCCGGGGAACAGCGGGGGGCCGCTCGTCGACCTGAACGGACGGGTTGCCGGCATCAACACCGCCATCGCCACTTTGAGCGGGGGGAATCAGGGGATCGGATTCGCCATCCCCGCCAATTACGCGCGCTGGGCCATGAAACAGCTCGTCGAAAAGGGGAAAGTCGAGCGCGCCTTTCTCGGCTTTACCACGACAGGCCTCACCTACGAGGAATCGAAGGCTCTCGGTCTCCCCCCGCGGGAAGGGGTCAAAATTCTGAGTCCTTTCAAAGATTCCCCTGCCGCAAAGGCCGGCGTGCGCACGAACGACATCATCCTGGAATTCGACGAGAAGAAAGTCGATTCCAATGAAATGCTCCGAAGCATGGTCGAGTGCGCCGATATCGACCAGCCGCATACGCTGACGGTTCTCCGGAAGGGGGAAACCGAAAAGCTCCGCCTTCCTGTCAAACTGGAGATCAGGCCCGACGGCTATGTCGGCGTTCCGCAGACCGAAGAGATGGTCGATAAGGGGAAACATTATACCGACACCAAACTGGGGCTCATGCTGATTCCGATGACCGACAGCGCCGCCGAACGGCTCGGGGCCGCGCCCGGTTCGGGAATCGTCGTACTCTCGGTCACTCCGGCAAGCCCCGCCTACCGCGCCGGGCTGCGCGACGGGGCGGTCATCCTCAAAATCAACGGAACCCCGATTCATTCGATCGATGATTACGTCCGCGTTTTCGACGACGTTCAGCCCGGCCTCGAACTCCGGTTCGAGGTGATCATCAAAAAAGAACTCCGCGAAATCACCGTGCCGGGCAAACCGTAAGACCGGCCGCGCGGGTTCCCGCCGGGCCCCCCTTCGGCAAAACCGTTCCGTGCCGGCCGCGGAACGGCTTTTCGGCCCGTTCTCTTTTCCTTCTCCCCCCCGCAAACGGAACTCTTTGAATTGACCTAAAGCGAAAAAGGAGTAAAATAGGGGTTTGAACTTTCCGGCTTTCGGCCCCCTGCGCCGCGGCCGAATTTAACCCTCCAGCAAATGTTAGAAATAGCGATGAGCGATCCTTATTTTCAGAAACTTTTCGCCGAACGGGTCGGCGGAATCAACTACGGCAAAGGGACCGAAATCTATAAATTCGAGAAGATCAAGCGCGCAAAGCGGAAGGCGCTCGCCGATTTTCCCGACCGCCATCTGCTCGATTTCGGCATCGGCGAAAACGACGAGATGGCCGACCTGACCGTTCGCCAGGCGATGGCCGCCGAAATCAACAAGATCGAAAACCGCGGCTATGCCGACAACGGCTGTCTGGAATACAAAGAGGCGGTCGCGCGCTTCATGCTCCGCCGTTTCGGCGTCCGGCTCGATCCCGTTACCGAAATCAACCACTCGATCGGCTCCAAGCCCGCGCTGGCGATGGTTCCCTCGGTCTTCATCAACCCGGGGGATATCACCCTGATGACCGTCCCCGGATATCCGGTCGCCGGCACCCACACCCGCTACTGCGGCGGAAAGGTCTATCCCCTTCCCCTTCTGGCCGAAAACAATTTCTATCCCGACCTCGACGGCATTCCCGACGACGTCCTCGCGAAGACGAAGCTTCTGGTTCTGAACTATCCCAACTCGCCGACCGGCCAGCTCGGCACCGCCCGGTTTTTCGAGAAGGTGGTGGAGTTCGCCCACAAGAACGACGTGGTCATCGTTCAGGACGCGGCTCACGCGATGTTCAGCTTCCGCACCAGGCCGATGAGTTTCCTCGAGGTGGACGGGGCGAAAGAGGTCGGAATCGAAATCCACTCGATGTCCAAAGGGTGGAACATGATCGGCTGGCGGCTCGGCTGGTTCTGCGGCAACCCGACCATCGTCCGCGCGCTGGCCGATGTCAAAGACAACAGCGACAGCGGCCAGTTCCTCGCCATTCAGAAAGCCGCGGTCAAGGCGCTCGATGACGACCGCATTCCCGACCAGGCCCGCGCGAAGTACCTCCGCCGCCTTCAGAAGCTCGTCGCTTCGCTCAACAAGTTCGGGTTCAACTGCGAAGTTCCCGGCGGCACCTATTTCCTTTACACACGCTCGCCGAAAGGGCTGAAAGACGGCCGCCGTTTCGAAAAGGCCGAAGATGTGAGCCAGTTCCTGATCACCGAACAGTCGGTCTGCACGGTTCCGTGGGACGATGCCGGCTCCTTCCTCCGCTGGTCCGTAACCTACCTGACCGACGGCGAGGCCGGGGAAGACGCTCTCATGAAGGAACTGGAAGAGCGTCTTGCCAAGATCAACTTCGAGTTCTGACACACAAGCGTTTATGATCATCATCAAAGGCGCGCGGGAGCACAATCTCGATCGGATCGATGTTTCCCTCCCGCAAAATCGTCTGATCTGTTTCACCGGAGTGAGCGGAAGCGGCAAGAGCTCCCTCGCCTTTGATACACTTTATGCCGAAGGGCAGCGCCGCTACATCGAGTCCCTTTCGAGTTACGCGCGGCAGTTTCTCGGCCAGCTTCCGAAACCGGAGGTCGAGTCCATTTCGGGCCTGAGCCCCGCGATTTCGATCTCGCAGAAATCGGGAGCGCAAAACCCCCGTTCGACCGTCGGCACCGTTACCGAAATCTACGACTTTCTCCGTCTGCTCTACGCGCGTGTTTCAACCGGCTACTGCCCCCAGTGCGGGCGGGCGGTGACCGCGCAGACGCGCAGCCAGGTTCTCGACCGGCTCGTCTCCCTGCCCGACAACACCGTCTTCTGGGTGCTCGCTCCGCTCGTGAAGGGGCAAAAGGGGGAATTCCGCGACCTGTTTCTCGACCTCAGAAAACGGGGCTACCTTCGCGCGCGGGTCGACGGCCGGCTGGTCCGTTTGGAGGAGGACCTGCGGATCGACCGGCAGCACCGCCACAACATCGAGGTCGTCATCGACCGCATCGTCAAATCCGAGTCGAATCACCACCGGCTCGCCGAGGCGGTCGAGTCGGCCATGGCGGCGGGGAAAAACGAGATGATCATCCTCTTCGACGGGGAAGACCCCTCTTCGCCGGAACCGCCGGCGGCGGCCCCCGCGAAAAAACGCGCTGCCCGCACCCGCAAGACGGAACCGCCGGCGCCGCCGCGCGAAGTCCTTTTCAGTTCCGAATACGCCTGTCCCTACTGCGGAATCAGTTTTCCTCCGCCCACCCCGCAGCTGTTCAGCTTCAACAATCCGCAGGGGATGTGCCCCCACTGTTCCGGGCAGGGATACATCGAATCGTTCGACGAAAGCCTCCTGATTCCGGACGCTTCCCGCTCGTTCCAGCAGGGGTGCATCGAGCTGCTCGGCAAATGGCGCGATCTTTCGAAATGGACGCAGAGCGTCTTTCAGGGGATCGCCGACACCCTCGCCGAACGGGACGGGCTTGAAAAGAGCTACCTTCTCGAAACCGCGTGGGAAGAGCTCGACCGCAAATACCAGCGGGCGCTCCTTTACGGTACCGGCGATCTGCAGATCCGCTATTCCTGGCAGGGCCTCGGAGAGAGCCGCAAGCTGACGACGCTTTTCGGGGGCATCGTTCCGATGCTCACCGAGAAATACAACGACACCGGAAGCAAGCAGCTCCGCCAGCAGATGGAATCGTACATGGCGGTCACGACATGCGCCTTCTGCGGCGGGTCGCGGCTCAACCCCCAGGCGTCGATGTACCGGCTCGAAACTTCGTCCGAAAACCCCCTTTTCCGCCAAAACCCCAGCCGGACCCTTCCCGAACTCTGCGAGCTGCCGATCAGCGACCTGTATGAATTTCTCTCTCACCTTGTCCTGGGCGAAACCGAACGGAAAATCGCCAAAGAGGCGCTGAAAGAAACCCTTTCGCGTCTCGGCTTTCTGCGCGACGTCGGCCTCGAATACCTTTCGCTCGGGCGGACCGCCCCCTCGCTTTCCGGCGGAGAGATCCAGCGGATCCGGCTGGCAAGCCAAATCGGCAGCAGCCTGACCGGGGTCATGTATATCCTCGACGAGCCCTCGATCGGCCTGCACTCGCGCGACAACCGGAAGCTGATCGAAACGCTCCGCCGCCTGCGCGATATCGGAAACACCGTGATCGTGGTCGAACATGACGAAGATACCAT
This sequence comes from Thermoguttaceae bacterium, assembly GCA_017405595.1. Taxonomy (GTDB): domain Bacteria; phylum Planctomycetota; class Planctomycetia; order Pirellulales; family Thermoguttaceae; genus RUG695. Next base: position 43,168 of record JAFRAC010000010.1, read on the forward strand.
GCTGGCCGCCGACTGGCTGGTCGATTTCGGCCCGGGTCCGGGCGTCGAAGGGGGAAAGATCGTCGCGCAGGGGACGGTTCCCGAAATCCTCGCCGCCGGAAAAAAGAGTCTGACCGCCAAATTCCTCAGCGGCGAAGAATCAATTCCGGTCCCCGAAACGCGCAAAAAGCCGACCGGAAAAAAACTGATCATCCGCGGCGCCGAACACAACAACCTCAAAAACATCGATGTCGAAATCCCGCTCGGCTGCATGATCTGCATTACAGGCGTCAGCGGCAGCGGCAAGAGCTCGCTTGTCAACGACATTCTCGCCGAGGTGCTGAACCGCGACCTGAACCGCGGTCTCGGCAATCCGGGCCGGTTCAGGTCGATGGAAGGGCTGAACCATCTCGACAAGATGATCTCGATCGACCAGTCGCCGATCGGCCGGACCCCCCGTTCCAACCCGTCGACCTACATCAAGCTCTTCGACGAAATCCGCAAGCTCTTTTCCGACCTGCCCGAATCGAGGGCCAAGGGGTTCAAGCCGGGCCGGTTCAGCTTCAACGTCTCCGGCGGGCGGTGCGAAAGCTGCGAGGGGAACGGCGCGCGGAAACTCAACATGGACTTTCTGGCCGACATCTGGATGACCTGTCCGACATGCCAGGGGAAGCGGTTCAACCAGGAAACCCTTTCCGTCGCCTTCAAGGGGCACACCATTCACGACATTCTCGAAATGGATGTCGAAGAGGCGCTCGTCCTCTTTGCCAATTTCCCCAAAATCTCGCACAAGCTCCGCACGCTGCGCGACGTGGGGCTCGGATACATGAAGCTCGGCCAGCCTTCGCCGACCCTTTCGGGCGGGGAAGCCCAGCGGATCAAACTCGCGCGCGAACTGGTCAAAAAGCCGACCGGCAAAACGCTCTATCTTCTCGACGAACCGACGACCGGCCTGCATTTTTCCGATATACGAATGCTGCTGAACGTCCTGCGCAGTTTCGTCGATTCGGGCAACACCGTTCTGATCGTCGAACATAATCTGGACGTCATCAAGACCGCCGACTGGATCATCGACCTCGGTCCCGAAGGGGGGGACGCCGGCGGAAGAATCGTCGCCGCCGGGACCCCGGAAGAGGTGATGGCGAACCCCGATTCCCCGACAGGCCGCTCGCTGCGCGAACATCTCGCGAAAGACCGCGCGGCGCTCGCCAAACAGAAGAAAACGCGGAACAAAACCGCGCAGGCCGCCAGGATCGACGCCGACACCGACGCCGCGCTTTCGGCGATTCTTGTCCGCGGCGCGCGCGAACACAATCTGCAGAACATTTCGGTCGGCATCCCGCGCCATCGGGTGACCGTCTGTTCGGGAATGAGCGGCAGCGGCAAAACCTCGCTGGCCATGGACACGATCTATGCCGAAGGACAGCGCCGCTTTGTGGGATCCCTTTCGAGTTACGCCCGCCAGTTCCTCGGGCAGATGCCGAAACCGGACGTCGACCAGGTCATCGGCGTTTCCCCCGCGGTCGCCATCGAGCAGAAATCCGCGAACAACTCGCCCCGTTCCACCGTCGGCACCATTACCGAAATCCACGATTATCTGCGCGTCCTTTACGCGCGTCTCGGCGTGGCGTATTGCCCCGACTGCAACGTGCCGGTCGGCACCCAGTCGACCGACGAGATCATCGAAAAGGTACTCGCCTTTTTCGACGAACATCCTCTCTTGATCACAGCGCCGGTCGAACCCGATTCGGGCGACTACGGAAAGCTCTGGGAACGGCTGCGCGCGCAGGGCTACCTTCGCGTGCGGGTCGACGGCGTTGTGTACCGCATTGAAGAGCTCCCCGAAATCGACCGCCGGCGCCGCCATCAGGTCGAAGCGGTGGTCGACCGCATCGTCCCTTCCGATTCCGGCGCGGCCGCGCGCGCTTCGGGTTCCCGCCTTTCCGAAAAGGAAAAACGGCTCCGCAGCCGTATTGCCGGAAGTGTCGAAACCGCGCTGGGGCTCGGAAAAGGGGAACTCCGCCTGGTTCGCCTGGGCGACGCCGGCGCCGGCGAAGAGGACGTCGAAATCACGCTCAGCCAGAACCTTTCCTGCGGAAGCTGCGGAAGGAGTTTTCAGCGCCTTTCGGCGCACAACTTCTCGTTCAACAGCCCGCTCGGCTGGTGCCCCCACTGCGAAGGGATCGGCACCGAAATCGGCTCGCGTCAGGAAAACGTGGTCGAAGAACCGAAAAAGACGCTTCGCGAAGGGGCGATACACCTCTGGCCCGGGGCCGATTCGGCGCTGGCCTCAGGCCTGCTCAGCGCGTTCTGCCGCCAGACCGGCGTTCCCGCCGACGTCCCCTTCGAGCAGATGGATTCCCGCTGCCGCCGCATCCTGTTCCACGGGACGAAAGACCGCTGGCTCACGCTGACCGCAGACGACATGAACCCCGGCCCGAAACCCGCCGGCGCCAAACAGGGTCCGTCTCCGGTCCTCTTCCATTTTCAATACAAGGGGATCTACCCCGCGCTCGACGAAGCCTCGCGCCTGGTCGCCTCGCTCCGCAGCCGTTTCCCGTTCACGGTCGACGATGTCGAATGTTCGGAATGCATGGGAAGCCGCCTGCGCGAAGACGCCGCGGCCGTCCGGTACCACGATGTAACGATCGACCAGCTCAGCCGCAAACCGCTGGACGACCTTCTCGCTTTTTTCAAGAAAGAGAAGCTTTCCGACTCCGAAAAGAAGATCGCCGGCGACCTGATCCGCGAAATCCGGCGCCGCCTGGAATTTCTGGTCGACGTGGGGCTCGGCTACCTGACGCTCGCCCGGCCTGCCGCCTCGCTTTCGGGGGGCGAGATGCAGCGGATCCGGCTCGGCGCGCAGATCGGCAGCGGGCTGACCGGCGTGCTGTATGTTCTGGACGAACCGACCGTCGGGCTCCATCCGCGCGACAACGAACGGCTGATCGGCGCTATCCGAAAGCTCCGCGACCTGGGAAACACGGTGCTGATGGTCGAACACGATAAGCAGATCATCGAATCGGCCGACAACGTGCTCGATTTCGGCCCCCGCGCCGGGAGCATGGGGGGCGAAATCGTCGCTTCCGGCACGCCCGGCGAACTCGCGAAAAAGCCGGCATCGGTAACCGGCCCTTATCTTTCCGGCGAGAAGACCATCCCCATCCCGGTCAACAGGCGGATTTTGCGGTAAACACGCGCGAACCGCACGAACCGGCAGATTGTTGAATTCTATTTTGGATGGAAGTAAAATACGCTTGCGCGGTCGCCTGCTTCAGAGTCATCATCCGTTCCACGGGGGGCTATGCCATGAAAAAATGCCGCTGTCTCGTTTTTGTGTTTCTTGGTCTTTTTGCCTGCTTTGCCGCGCCGCAGGCGGCGTTTCCCGACGATTCCGAAAAGGACGCGCTTCTGGAAAAACTACTCCAGGCGCGGGAAAACTGGATTCAGAACGCCTCGTTCTGCGGGCATTATACCGTCAGGAGTGGAAGTTTCACTTCGGAAGAAGATGCGATGACCGTCGGGATTCCCGGCAGCGGCAGGGGGCACGAGTACGGTTTTATCGCCAAGCTGAACGGCAAGTGCCGGCGTCAAAGAGGGTTTTCCGAACGGGAGGACAACACTGATCCCGCGGGGGCCGAGCCGGTTTATTTCGACACTGTTGCGAACGACCGATTCTGTCTGCATCTCGAGCGCCGCGCTGACCGCGGCGTTCTTCAGAAATTTTCGGGGGAACCGGGGGAAAGCCTTGCCGTGATCTGTGTTTCCGGCTCACCCGCCTCGTTTTTTTCTCCTTATGTCTACCGGTTTATCGAATCCGCCGCCGAAGGTTCCGATTTCGGGTATGCCCCGCTCGAAGACGGGCGTGTACTCCTGGCCTTTGCGGAAGACGAACAGGACCATTCCCAAGCCGTGGAAAAAATCACGGTTCGAACCGACCTGGACCGTCCGGCGATCGAACAGATCAGGCAAACATTCTACGCGGCGGAATCCGATTCGGTTCCGACAATGGAGATCATCACGAAAGTTCTGGAATGGAAAGAGCGCGGCGGAGTCCTATTCCCGACGCGAATCCGCACGGCGACCTGTTCTTATAAGCCTGTCCCGGAAGAGAACGTGTGGGAGACGGAAGAATGGGTTTCCGATGACATCGGAGAGCGGCCACCGCAGGAGGACGATTTCACGGTTCGGACGGAACGGGGTGACTTTATCCTTCATCTGAAAGGACCGCAGAAGGAACGAACCATTCACATCGACGAACTCACCGAAGAGGACTACGACCCCTCGGTTTGAGGTTCCGGTCTGAAAATTTGACCCCCTGCCGCTAATTGGGATGCTCGGCCGCTGGATTGGCGCTGATCGTGTTGTTGCTTGTGATGAAATACAGAGCACGGAAGAAAAGAGCCGCTTCGGTCTGATTTGATCGACGCCCGTGATGTCAAATGACGGGCCGTTCTACGGGATTTTTATCTCGACGGTCGCATTTTTGATGGTGCGGCTGACCGGGTCGAACGCGCGGAGTTCAACCTGGATGACTTTGATTTCCGCTTCATACGGGGGCGGGCAATCTGGGAGGTCCGACACGGTCACGTTTCCGTCAAGAGGGATGTCGCTGACGGTAAAGCCGGGGCGGCTCGACGCGCCGAAGACATCAACCTTGTTTCCGTCAATGACCAGCGGCCAGGTCCCAGAGAGAAATTCTTTTTGATAATCTTCGGTCCATGTGTCGAAAACGGCGGGCATGACGGGGCGGTACTGCTGGTCGCTCTCATCAGGCTTGCGAGTCGCAGGATCCCGAAGACGGAAAGCTCCGCGTACCGCACGAAGACCGTAATTTCCGCTGGAACGAAAATCAGCGGGATCAGGCTCGTATTCGCCCTCATCGTCAAAAAGCTGATCGCCCAGATTGACAAAAGAGGAACTTTTCTCATTCCATACCTTGACGTCAAAACAGAGAACGTTCGTCAGAAGAACATCGGAATTAAATGTCTTGATCTCCCCGTTGATTCCCGCCAAATCCAACTGCCCCGAAAAAGGCTCCTGCTGAATCCATGGATTCGGAACCTGCCACTGGTCAATGAAGTAACTTTCCGGCAAAGACGCGGAAGTGTAATCACCGTCGGCGGGATTCGGACCGAGATAACGCAGTCCTAAAAAGATCTCACCCAGCCAGTATGACAAACTCTCTCTTGAACTCTGTGAACGAAGCGGGTCATCCCACTCGTGTCCGTGCGTGGAACCGGCACAGAAGAACTTGCCGGTCGGCAAATCTCCCAAATCAGGCGTGCCGGTCCAAAGGGCACTCTCCTGGAGTGTCGGCATCCGCAGCCAGTACCAACTGAGAAGGTGTCCGTGTAAAACGGTATCACAATACGGACTCTCCTTGACAGACGTTTCACCGGGGGGAAAATCCAGTGAATACCAGTACCCAAACCGATTGCGCCGATTCGAAAGGTCGGACAGCGTGTTGGCGACAACCCGCGAATCGGTGGTATAAGAATTCCCATCCAAATCGGTCCAGCTCAGGCTCTTGCGGTCACCCTGAAAGAGAGGCTTGTGGATTGAAATATCAAAAAAACGGTAAAACCCGTACCCCGCACTGGGCAGCAAAGGATGCCACTTGCCGTTTGTTCCGTAGTAGTTGTATAAATCGCCGTATCGATAGCGGAGATACCTGTTCAGAGACCGAAGGCGCCTTTCCAGGAGTTCATCCGGAACGATAAGCAAAACCCTGCGATAAAGCGTCGTCCCGCGCAGAAACCAGATAACCTCGGCGTATTCCGATTCGATCATCTCGATATTGTCGTCAATCGAAGCGTCGTAATCCGATGTATGAGTTTCCGGAAGTTCCTTGAAACACCGTCCGCGAAACCA
>JAFRAC010000011.1 GCA_017405595.1 Thermoguttaceae bacterium
AGCGCCGCGGCGGCGGCGGGCGCCGAAGCGGCGGCCGCCGGCGCGGGAAACGATTCCAGCTTTTCGGCAATACAGAAGAGAATGTCCCGCGCTTCAAACCTCGGCATATTGATTTCGATAAACGGACCGATCATCGAACCGGCACGGCGCAGCTCGGTAAGCATCGCCACCAGAAGCGATTTTCCCGTTCCGCATTCGCCGAGCAGAAGCCCGTTTCCGCGCCGGGTTTCGAGCAGATACCTCAGTTTCATCAGAACCGCCTGATGCCCCTGCGCCGGAAAGTAGAATTCTGGGTCGCACCCGATCTCAAACGGTTTTCTTTTCAGATTCCAGTATGACTCGTACATAATCCCGTTTCCGTGCTGATCTTCAGGTGAAGTTTTCGATGATCCCAAAACAGGGGAGCCGGTACTCGTCCGAAACCGCCGGCAGACTGACCGCGTTTCCCCCCCATCCGCTCCGCGCGTCGGTAACCAGATAATAGCCGTCGCATCCGAACCGGAGCAGTTCGAAGACCTTTTCGCGGTCGTTTCCGGTTCTGAGCGAGCCGTGATCGATCAGAACCAGATCGAACTCTTCGGCAAGCTCCAGGAAGGAATGGAACCAGCTTTTCCTGGACGAAGCGGCCAGCGCATCGGCAATCCCGTCCTGATAAAGCGGAAGAAGGTAAAACGGATACCGGCCGGTCTCGACCCGGACCAGTCCGGCGCCTTCGGTTTCGCGCCAGTCGAGGATCTCTTCCCAGGAAAGGGAGGGTGCGGGCATGCCGATCGTTTCGGCCAGCTGCGGCCGCTGAAAGTTCGCGTCGACCAGAAGAATCCGGCACTGGCGGCGAAGCATCTCATTCAGGATGCCGAGTACCAGAGTCGTCACGCCGGTACTCCGCCCCCAGCCTCCGAACCCGAAAATCTTGTTCCCTTTCCGCGCCGCCTCTTCGACCGCGTCGGCCAGACCCGCGAACTCGTCGGCGCCCCGGCGGAAAATCTCGCAGTACTTCCCGCTCCATTCCCCCATCCGATACGAAAGAGGGGTGCGGAAAGCAGAGGGTTTCGGCTCTGCCGCGCGGGGCGGGCCGTATTCCCGGCGGCCGTACCGTTCATTTTCACGGCGGTCAAAAGCCGCGCCGCGGGCCTCTTCGGCGGGCGAAAACCGGTCTTCTCCACGCCCCGGCTCAACTTCATCGGCATAGGCGGGATATTCGTCCCGGCGGCTCTCGGGCATCCGGCGTTCGCCGCGGGGCGGTTCCGGCTCGAAAAGGGGGATCGTTTCGGCCTGGCGGTCACAATACGGTTCCGGCTCCGGATACCGGGGTTCCGGATACCGGCGGGAACGAACCGGCCCGGCGGGGGCGGGTTCCGCTCTCCGGGACTGTTCGCCCGATTCGGGCACCGCCGGTTCGCCCGGGAAAAGATGCGCCTGATCGGCCCGAAACGGCCGATGCGCGTTCCGTTCTTCGGCCGGGGCCGGGTCGGCATTGCGGCGGGGCGCAGACTCCTCCTTTTGAGGAGCCTTTTCCTGCCCGTAGACTTTTAAGAATGCCTGATTGAGCGACATCGTCGAAATCCCTTCTCCGCGCTTAGCGGTTCTGCTCTAACATCGGTTTTGCCGCGTCGCTGCGCTGCGGCGGGATATAATCGGAGAAACTGTCAACACCGTACGCATCGGCGAAAAAATCTTCGGACGCCGTAACACGGAGAGTTTCCCCCTGCTCCGTCCCGGCCGGAGCGGTATCGAACGGTTCAAAGTACTCGATCTGGTTTTTCATCGGTTTGGCGGCGGCCGTTTCGACCGGTTCGGAAACCGGGTCAAGCCCGCCGTTCAGGTCGAAGAGCGATTCGGGAGCTGCCGGAGCCGATTCGGCCAGGACCTCTTCGCCGGCCGGAGCGAAAGGAACCAGGGCCGGGTCGCGGAGAGGCGCCGCTCCCACGTTCACTCCCGCCGGATCGAACGACTCGGCGGTTTTGAACGGTTCGACCGAAGGTTCCCCTTTCCGCGTCTCCCCGTCGGTATAGGGGGGAAGGGTGCCGTTCGGATCCCAGGGGGGAATCGAAGCGATCGAATCGAGAACCTCGACCGGCCAGAGTTCTTTTTGGGTTCCGCCCCTTTCTTCGGCGGCGGCAACCGCTTTTTTCGGTTCCTGAAAAGCCGGCGCGGCGGCCGGCGGGGCGGCAGGGGCGGCCTCTTCGGTCAGCGCCGCCGGTGTTCTCTCTTCCTCGACAACATAAGCGCCTTCGTTTTGGGGGCCGGAAACCGTTTCCCCCCGTTTGAAGAGGAGATCGCGGGGAGCCCAAAGGCCGACCGCCAATCCGAAAGCCCAGAGGAGAGCCAGAGCCGAAAGCCGGAAAGCGAACCGGAAAAACGAAAAACGCCGTTTTCGGGCCGGTTCGGCGGCAGGGATCCGGCTGACCGGCTCTTCACGCCGGTCCCAGCCGCAGTCGGGAAACCGGAGAACGGTTCTCGGCGCGGCGGAGGAGCGCTCCGAACGAAACGTCTCTTCATCAAAAAAGCGGTCGGACCGGTACCCGCGGGGGGAAGAGAAAGCCTCTTCTTCCCTCGAACGGGCCGGAACCGCGCGCGTCTGGTATTCAAAATTCCTGTCTGAAAACATTTTTCCGTCCAATGGATTCCATAATCCCCCCTCTGTTCCGGGAAAATTCCCCTCAATCGTTACCATCGTCCTTAAAATAGCGAAACTTTAACGGTTTTTCCGATTTTTCCGGTTCTCTTTTCTACTTGATAACAAACCTCATTTCGGGTAGAATAAGAGCGGTATTTTTTCCGATGCCCATATAACTGTCAGCAGAATTAAAAACGAGGCCTTTCGTGATACCATATATTCTTTACTTTCTGGCCACGGTCATCCTGATGGCCGGGGCCGGGGCCGGCGTTTATTTCTTCGTCCGCGCGCAGGAGCGGTCGCGCAAGAATGACGCCAAAACCGTCGCCGCCGAAACCATCCAGCGTGCCAAAGACGAGGCCGAATCGATCCGCCGCGAAGCCGAAACGTTCCGTCAGGGGGTTGAAAACCGCCGCCGCGAAGCCGAACTTCAGCTCAAAGAAAAAGAGATCAAGCAGAAGGAAGAGATCGAGCAGCAGGCCCGCAAGAGCCGCCAGCAGCAGGCCGAACGGGAAAAGCAGCTCGATAAAAGGCAGGACGCGATCGACAAGCAGGCCGAAGAGATCCGCAAGCAGGAGAGGCTCCTCGAAACAACCCAGCTTTCGCTGACCGAAAAGATCGAACATCAGAAAACGCGCAACGCGCAGCTCGACAAAGTCTACGAAGACCAGATCAAGAAGCTTCACGAAATCTCCGGCCTTTCCAAAGAAGAGGCGACGCGCACCCTTCTTACCAGCCTCGAAACGACCCTGCACGATCAGGCCGGCTCGATCATCTTAAAGCACGAAAAGCTCGTCAGCCAGCGGTGCGAAGAGCAGGCGCGCAACATTCTCCTTCTGGCGCTGCAGCGCTACGCCGCCTCGCATACCGCCGAGTCGACCACCAGCACGGTCGATATTCCGAACGACGACATGAAAGGCCGGATCATCGGCCGCGAAGGGCGGAACATCCGTGCCTTCGAAAAGATCACCGGGGTCGATGTCATCATCGACGATACTCCCGGCGTGGTCATTGTCAGCGCCTTCGATTCGATCCGCCGCGAAATCGCCCGTCTCACGCTGAACCGGCTGATCGCCGACGGGCGGATCCATCCTTCCCGAATCGAGGAAATCTTTAAAGAGACCGACCGCGAAATTATCGCCTTCATCCGCCGTGCCGGCGCCGAAGCCGTCGAAGAGGTCGATGTGCACGGTTTGCACGAGCGGCTTGTCGAATACCTGGGGCGTCTCTATTTCCGGACCAGCTACAGCCAGAATGTACTCCGGCACTCGATCGAAGTGGCGTTCCTCTCCGGAATCATTGCGGTCGAACTCGGTTTGGATCAGCGCCTGGCGCGCCGCTGCGGGCTTCTGCACGATATCGGCAAAGCCGTTGACCACGAAGTCGAAGGGGGTCACCCGAAAATCGGCGCCGACCTGTTAAAGCGTTACGGCGAACCGTTCGAGGTCGTTCAGGCGGCGCTCGGCCACCACGACGATCCGAAAATCGCGAATCCCTACACGGTTATTGTCGCCGCCGCCGACGCCTGCAGCGCCTCCCGCCCGGGGGCCCGCCGCGAGACGCTCGAACATTACGTTCAGCGGATGGAAGAACTCGAAGCGATCGCCAACGAGTTCAACAATGTCGAACAGGCGTACGCGGTACGCGCCGGCCGCGAAATGCGCGTTCTGGTTCAGGCCGAAAAGACGACCGACGAGTCCGCCGCCAAAACGTGCCACGATATTGTCGAGGCGCTCAGCAGCCGGCTTCAGTTCCCCGGCGAAATCAAAGTCACGGTCATTCGCGAAACGCGCACGACCGCGGTGGCGAAGTAGCTCCCCTACTTCGCCGCTTTCCAGGCGTCTTTGGCCATTCTCGGCGACTGGAAACAGGCCAGTCCCTGGGGGCGCCGGGCATTGACAGTCGCGATGAGCATATCATAATCCGCCCGTTCCCCCCGCGCCAGAAGTCCGAGCGATCCCGCCAGACAGATAATGAACAGTCCGTAAGAGCCCCAGCGCAGGAAGGTCTGAACCTGAACGAGGCTCAGTTCCGGAAGCCGGCCGAACAGGTAATCCTCGATCGGCTTGCCCAGATGGACATACTCCTCGACCGGCTTGCTCAGATGGAACCGCTTTTCGAACGAAACGTTGATCCCGAAAATCGACTCGAGCTCAGGGCGTCCTGCCGGTGAATCCTCACGCCGGTACGAAATTGTGCGGTAATCCGATTCGGCGGCATTCCCATCGTCACTTTTCGCCGCGGCACCGCTCTCACTCCGCGCCGGCGCGCTCTTTTCGCCCGAATCGGCCGCTTTCACGGCGGAACCGGCTCCGTCGGCAGCGCTCTCGGTTTTGGGAACCGTCACCGCAAAGGTCAGGCAAAGAAGGAGCGGAACCACCGTGAACCGGAACCCCCACTTCGGGCAGAAACGCGATTCCCGGCAGAACGACCTGATATAACCGCGGATCGCGGCAAAGAGAAAGAGCGCGGCAGTCCCCCCGGCGACAAGGAGGACGATTGTCAGAAAAGTCCGGTCCCCCCCGTCGGCAGTCTGGCTGCTGCTCTTTTCGAGAAGCCATTGGTAGGCAAGCGGGGTGCACCGGCAGACCGTATCGGCACTCATCACCACGCTTAAAAGGCAGAAGAAAACCCAGAAGGCGGCGCGCGCCAGTCCGTTGTAATGGGTGATTTCGTTCAGCGAAATCCCGTTCACTTCGCGCGGCAGCGAAGCATCGGAATAATGGAGCCACGCTTTGCTCAAAACAAAGAAGACCATCATCAGCGAGAAGAGCGCGATCCCCAGCCAAAGGAGCGAGATGAACCACTGACCGATATTCCCCGGCCGGTTCAAATCGAAAAAGGGGATCGACTCCCGGGAAAACTTCGCGGCAATGGCCGGGTTGTAATAATAGAGCAGGAGCGGTCCGGCCCAGCCGGCCAGCGCGAACACGAAGAAGCCGATGTAGAAACAAATATTCTTCGGAACCCAGTATCGCCCGTGCATTTCGTAACCTCTCGGTACCTGTGACGTTGGAGAATCGGTACAATCAACCTAAGCGGAACTGACTTTCATTATAAACAGAACAATACGACTATCCTTTCAAAAACGATTTTCCCGAACAAAAAAAGAAAGGATATTTTTAATCAAGACTCCTACAACCGATACAATCCCTTTTTTCAAACTTGACCGAACCGGCCGATTTTGACTACTATTCCCGAAACTCCAGATCACAAGATCCGTCATTCTCAAAGAGGAAAATGAGCATCCGCCCGTTCCGATTCAGCCGCCGCCTCTTCCTCGCGGAATCGCTGGCCCTCCTGACAGGGTGCCGGTCACTCTCGAAACTGCCGCCGCTCCCGTTCGGAGACCGGCAGACCGGGGAAAAAACGTCTCTGCTGGAATTCGACGGCGCGGTCACCGGAATCCGGACAACGTCCGACTGGCGCTACATGGCGGTCCATTTTCAAAACCGGGCTCCCGGCGCCGTCGAGGGGATCTCTGCAACAACACAGAACCGGATTCTCCTCTACAACATCGAATTCCAGACCCCGCTCCCCTGCCAGGAAGACCAGATCGAGGCAATCGAGAATCCGATTTCGGTCGCATTCGCACCCAAAACCGGCATCTGCTACATCGCCCAGAGCGGAAGCGCCCCGGACGGAACCCCGCAAGGGGGGATTTCCGTCGACCGTTTCGAACCGGCTCAAAAAAAGAAAGACCCGCTCCCGCCGTTTCACCTTCACGACGACGCCTGGATCGACGCGTTCCTCTCGCCGTCGGCGGACTGGCTGGCCGTACGCTATCAGGACGGCCATTGGGAATTCCGCGATCTGACCGCCGACCCGGTCAAGGAGGTCTGTTTTCCGGAAACGTACGATTCCGGTTCGGGTGCCCGGCCGGTCAGCGTCTCCCGTGTTTTGGCCGTCTCGCCCGACGGGATGCTGGCCGCCGTTCTCATGAACCCGTCCGAAAAAAACGGCGGGGGGCAGAGTCAGACCATCGCGATCTGGGATCTTTCAACGGCGCACGCCATCCCTCCCGAGAAGGCAAAAAAGCTTCCGCTCGAAGCGCTCTTCGTTTCGGAGTTCCATATCTGCGACAATGCCGCCGGCAGGATTTGCGCGTTTTCCCCGGACGGAAAGATCATCGCGGTGCGGAACAAGCAGAAATACGTCGGCATCTGGCAGACCGCTTCGGGAAAGATTCTTTCGGAGTTCGGGGAACACCGCCAGCCGATCACCGCGGTGCAGTTCACGCCGAACAGCGCGAAACTCCTCGTCGGAACAGGAGAAAACTACGGAAGACTCGTTTTGTGGGACGTTCGAAAAGGGCGGCTGCTGCGTACCTATAACGATCCGGAAAAGGAGAGCCGCCGCATTACCGCTATACAAACTTCCCCCGACGGCAACCTCGTTTATTTCGGCAACGATCGGGGGAAACTCGGGCAGTGGGAATACCAGTCCAAGCCGGACGCGAAGAAGAGTTAGTCTTCGAGAACTTCCTGCTCGCGCGTTTTGGCCAGTTCGGTCGCGCTCTCTTCGTATTTCTTCGTCAGGTCCTGGATGTCGCTCTTGGCCTTGTCGCGCTGATCTTCGGAAATGGTTTTCGCCTTCTCTTCGGTTTCAACCATTTTGTTCCCGTCGCGGCGGACGTTGCGGATGGCGATCTTCGCCTCTTCGGCCATCTTGCGGATCGTCGTCACCATCTTCTGGCGGACTTCGCGGGAAAGAGGCGGAATGTTCAGGCGGATCACTTTGCCGTCGCTGTTCGGCGCGTAGCCGAGCTCGGAATTCATGATCCCTTTTTCGATATCTTTCAAGGTCGAGACATCGAAGGGACGGATCAGGATTTGCGTCGGTTCGGGACACGCGACGGTTGCCACCTGTTTGAGCGGGACTTCAACTCCGTAGGCGACCACTTTCACCGAATCGACCAGGCCGGGATTGGCACGGCCGGTCCGGATTCCCGCCAGTTCGCGCTTGAGTTTGGCGATTGTTTTTTCCATACGGTCTTCGACGTCAAGCAAAATTTCATCAATCGTCATCTTCGGTTCCTCATTGCTTTCAAAATTCTGTTGCCGCGCCAGAAAAGCCGCGGGCGGGGAACGCCCCGCGCCGTTTCTCTGAACGCCAGCTATTTTACCGGTTTCGCGTGCCGATGAAAAGCGCCCGCGGCTATTTCGAGGCCTGGTTCGAAATGATCGTACCGATATGTTCCCCTTTGGCGGCGCGCAGAAGGTTCCCTTCGGTGCGGAAATTAAAGACCATGACCGGCATCCCGTGCTCGGCGCATTTGGCGATCGCTTCCTGATCCATCACGCGGAGTTTCTGGACGCTCACCTCTTCGTACGAGAGATGGTCGTAAAAGACGGCGTTCGGGTTCTTTTCGGGATCGTCGCTGTAAACGCCGTTGACCTTCGTCGCCTTTAAGAGGATATCGGCGTCGAGTTCCAGCGCGCGCTGCGCCGCGGCGGTATCGGTCGTGACAAAGGGGAGCCCCGTTCCCCCCGCGATGATCACCACCCGTCCCTTTTCGAGATGGCGGGTGGCGCGGCGGCGGATATACGGTTCGGCAACCGAGTCGGCGCGAACCGTGGTCATCAGGCGGGTCGGCTGACCGAGCGCCTCGATCGCGTCCTGCAGCGCCAGTCCGTTGATCAGCGTGGCGAGCATCCCCATATAGTGGGCGGTTGTCTCGGCAATCGAGGAGTTGGCGGCCTTAAACGCCGCGCCGCGCAGGATGTTCCCGCCCCCCATCACAATCGCCATTTCGATGTCGCTCGCCGCCACTTCGGCAATTTGCGAGGCGAGACGGTTCACCGAATCCATCACAATTCCGCGTTCCTGCGGAGGGCAGAAGCCTTCCCCCGAAATTTTAAGCACAATGCGGCGGCGGGAAGATCTCGGAACGTTCTTTTCTTCCATAGGAAATATCGTCTTCCTGAACAAAGGGTGTCGAACCGGAAGATCGGCGGTGCGCCTGGCCGCAGCGCCGAACCCGAATCCATCGTACCAAAAAAGAGCGCCGCGTCAAGGCTCGAGCCTCCGCCGGTTTCGGAAGACGCGCCCGGGCCATAAAAAAAGCCGCGGCGCAAAAGAGCGCCGCGGCGTATAACTGAGCCTGTGAGCGGAGATTTACTTGCCCAGGCGCCAATGATGCATCTTCTTGAGGGTGAGCCCGCCGTCTTTCGCGGCCTGGCTGACCTTCTTCGAAGAGTCCATCACGAAAGGCTGATCGGCCAGGCAGATCTCGGCCAGGGTGGCGTTGACGCGGCCTTCCACGATCTTCGCGATGATGTTTTCGGGTTTGCCGGCGTTGGCGGACCGGGTCTGCTCCGTCGCGATCTCGCGCTCTTTGGCGATGAGTTCGGGGGAAAGATCGTCTTTGCTGAGAGCCTTCGGATTCATCGAGGCGATATGCATGCAGATGTTGTTCGCCAGTTCGGGGTTATCCCCCTCGACTTCGAGAACGACGCCGATGGCGTTGTCGTGGTGAACGTAGGTTCCGACGTTCCCTTCGACCCGCAGCAGGCGGGTGAACCGGAAGACTTCGCGGATTTTGTTCACCAGGTCGTCAAAGACGACGCGGATCGTCGAGTCTTTGCCGGGGAAGTTCTGTTCCATCAGCTCGTCGGGGGTCGCGGCGCCCGGCCCTTCGGCCAGCTGTTTGGCGATTCCTTCGATCATTTCGATGAACTCGGCGTTCTTCGTGACCGGAACGCTTTCGCAGAGGACTTCGACCATTGCGGTCACGCCGTTGGCGCCCTTATAGATGGCGATACGGCCGGCTTCGGTTTCGCGGTCGGCGCGCTTTTCCATCGTTTTCTTGCCGGCTTTCCGGATAATCTCAATCGCTTTTTCCTGATCGCCGTCGGCTTCGACGAGCGCCTTTTTGCACTCCATCATCGGCAGACCGGTTTTGTTGCGGAACTCTTTGACCATTGCGGCGGTAATTTCAGCCATGATATTTCTCCTTCGTCTGTGTTTTGTTCTCGTTACGGATTACCTGAAAGACCGGAAGCTCACTCGGCGGAAGCATCGGCGCCTTCGAACTTCTTCGCTTCCTTTTCGCGGGTGCCTTCGATAATGGCATCGGCCAGGAAGGTGAGGACGAGTTCGATCGAACGGATCGAGTCGTCGTTGCCGGGGATCGGCAGATCGACTTCGTCGGGATCGGAATCGGTATCGATCAGAGCGACCGAAGTCACGTTGAACTTGCGGGCTTCGTGGATGGCGTTCTTTTCTTTCCGCGGGTCGATGACGATCATCGCGTTGGGGTAGGAGTCCATCGAGCGGATGCCGTTAAGGTTGCGGAACATCTTCTTGTACTCGCGCTGGAGCGAAGACTGCATCTTCTTGGAGTAGGAAGCGAGCTTGTCGCCGTTGACGATGTCTTCGAGCTCTTCGAGACGGGAAAGACGGCTGCGGATCGTTTTGAAGTTCGTCAGCGTGCCGCCGAGCCAGCGTTCGGAAACATAGGGCATTCCGCAGCGTTCAGCCTGCTGCTGGACCGTTTCGGAAGCCTGGCGTTTGGTTCCGACAAAGAGGACGAGACCGCCGTCGGCCGCCACCTGACGGAGATACTTCTGGGCGCGGAGCAGACCGCGGACCGTTTCGCGGACATCGATGATGTGAATCAGCTTGCAGCGGCCGTAGACATACGGGCGCATCTTCGGGTTCCAGTGGCTGGCGCGGTGTCCGAAATGGAGACCGGCTTCGATGAGCGACTGAACGGTAAGGGGTTTTGCGGCAGGAGCGTTTGCTTCGGACATGGAATCAAAATCCTTTCGGGCGGCAGCCGGCCATTCCCGCGGAAGGGCGGAAACACCGGCGCGCGGCAAAGGCGCGCCGGTTCGCGGCAGACCGCAAAGCGGGTTTCGGTCCAGCGTAAAAAGCCGCGACCCGTTCCGGACCGTAAAACGGACGGCTGATAGTGGAGCTAGACGGACTTGAACCGACGACCCCCGCGTTGCAAACGCGATGCTCTCCCAACTGAGCTATAGCCCCGAAAGACAATAAGAGAGTCCCCCCAATATAGAGAGAATCTTAGAAGGATTCTACGGGAAAAGGAGATTCTGTCAAGGGACCGCGCCGCGGCTTTGGTCCGTAAAAACAGGTTCCCTCCTTCCCCCCGCCGAAGGGGGAAAGGAGGGAAAAACGGAAGAAAGAAAACGGGTTCGGCGCCGGCCGGACTCCGGTCAGCGGAGCAGGTCCTCTTCGCCGCCGGGGAGGTCGGAATCGGGGTCCTCCAGATCGGCAAAGGAGGCCTCTCCCGCCGGACGGGAAGCAAGGCGGACGGTTCCCTCGGCGCGCGCCGGCCTGGCCGGGGCCTTGGCCGTCTGCGGGTCTTCCCCCTCCGACTCGGAACGCTGCGTCAGGGGAGAGGGTTTCCGGTCGTAGAAGAAGTTCATCTCTTCGCTGACCAGCTGGAGATTGTCGGCTTTCGATTCGAGAACCGCCTGAACCTTATGGTTCCCCCGCTCTTCGGCCACCGCGTGGACTTTGTACGAAACGGTCTGGCCCGGTCCGAGGTAGTTGATCTTGTTAAAGAGGACTTTCTGCTCTTCGGCAATCACCTTGCCGCCCCCTTCGACGGCGGTCGGAGTCATGCCGGGCGGCAGGAAGAAGCCGGCATCGACCTTCTCGGCGGCTTTGGTGCCGCTGTTGCTGATCACCACCTCGTAAACAACCTCTTTCCCGGTCGCGATCGCGCCGGAAGGCTTGTTGATCTTCATTTCGAGAGCGGCAATCGCCTCAACCTGAATCTCGGCGTTCCCGAAGCAGGAAACGCCGGTCCGGTCGGCGGCGGTCACATCGAGACGGCTCCCTCCGGGACGGAGCATTTTGGCGCTGACCTGATAGACAACTTCCTCTTCCGGCTTGATGGACGGAATCGTCCAGACAATCTGGTTGGTCTTCTTGTTCTGCGCCGGGCTGCCGGTGGCCGACACCACTTCAATCGAGGTCGGCACCGCCGCCGTCACTTCGACGTCGCGCAGCGGGGCGCGGCCGATGTTGCAGATATGCACCACATAGTCGGCGTTTTCGTTGACAAACTGAACGTCGGGAACGTCAACGAAGAGGTCCAGTTCACCCCGCAGAATATCGACGCTCTTATGCGCCGCGGCGGTAAACCCGTAATCGGCCTCGGCCTGCACATCAATGTCCAGCACGCCGTCGAGCACGGTTTTCAGGTTCAGCTCGAGCTCTCTCTCTTCGCCCGGTTCGAGAGATTTCAGAATCCGCGTCGCGTTTTCGTTGTCGCCGGTCGCCACGGTCAGACGGACATTCTGCGCCGGACCGTCGCCGCTGTTGCTGATCTTCACGCAGTAACGCTCTTCGCTCCCCCACTGGATCACGTCGTTCCCCGCGATCGCGATGTCGATGACCGGCTGCGTGACTTCGATATCCGAGTTGAGGACCGTTTTGTCGTATTCGTAATCGGTGACGAAATTGATGTTGTTTCGAACGCGGGGAGTGAACTTGAAGGTGAGCTGCTCCTTCTGGTTCGGGGCGAAATCGCCGAGGTTCCAGAGGCAGACCAGCTGGCCGTCCGCCTCGCCGCTGACGTGCGAGGTGCCGGTCGACGCGTTGATATTCGTGATATCGACATCTTCGGGAATTGCGGTGCGCACCACCAGATTCCCCGCACTCTGATTGCTCTTATTTTCGACCGAGATCTTATACTCCGATTCCTTCCCGACCATCGTCTTTTTCGGGCCGAGCGTTTCGATGTTGATCAGCGGCGAGTTCACCAGGGTCGTCTGGTCCTGCGGCACACCCGAAATCTGCATCGGGTCGGAAGAGGCCTTTTCCCCGTCGGCGGGAGCCGAATCGAGCAGGTCCCCGGCCGAAGAGGCGCTGAACGAAACCGTGTTCGCCTCCCCCCCGGTCAGACTGGCCGGAGCCAGTTCCTCGACCAGTTCGCCGGCGTTGAGCGAAATGTCGCGGCTCGAAGCGATGACCTGGCGCATTTCCTCGGCTTTGGCCGATGCGCCGGCCGCCTCGCATTTTTCGGCGATCATCTCGCAGGCTTTGGCGCGTCCGAGCTCATCTTCCAGACAGGCCAGGATTTCGTCATTCTCGGGATCGAGGTTCAGCAGGCAGAGCCCCTTGTAATACCGCGCCTTGGTGATTTCGGGCTTCTTCTCTTCGAGGTAGGAGAAGAGCTTTTTGGCACGCTCGTATTTTTCGGTTTCGTAAAGAAGTTTCGCGTAATCGAATGTGATTTCAGGGCTTTTCGCCGGATCGCTCTTGATCGCCAGGACAAAGTACTGCTGGGCGTCGGCATATTCTTTCGCGTCCCGCTTCATCACCCCCAGACGGTGGTAGGCCGTGACAAGCGCTTCGTCGATTCCGTCCTGCGCCGTGCTCAGGCTGACCAGTTCAAGATAAGCTTTTTCGGCGGCCTCCGTCTCCCCCGCCTCGTAAGCCTCGTCCCCCTTCTGCCGCAGAGCGTCGGCCGATTCCCCGCTGCCCGCCGAAGCCGGCCCGGCGCCGGTCCGCGCCTCGATGCTTTCGGCCAGAGGACGGCGTTTGATAATTTTCAGTCCGGGTTCGGAGGCCTTTTTGCTCTCTTCTTTCTCCTCCTTCTTGAAGATGAACCCGAGATTGTCGAGAAGCGACTGTGCGTTCTGCGACCGGACGGTTGCCTCGTCCGACTGGGAGACGGCAAATCCGATATCGGCGCTTTTGAGAGTCTGCTGAGCGGCGGGCGAAAGCGGAACAACCCGTTCGGCCTCTTCGGCTGCCGGGGCGAATGCGCAGCTGAAAACGCAGACCGCCGCGGCACCCAAACCTGCGGCAACCAAACTGCGGCGGAGAGAGCGCGCCGAAACCTGACCGGAGGGAGCAAAACTGGAACTCATCGTGGTAGACCTTCCTAGTACGGTGATTAACCCGAAAACGATGGAAAAACGTTTCCGTTTTCCCGCCCGCAAAAAGGGGGCGGCAGGGAATCCCCCCGAAAGGGAGAGAGGCCCTATCAGTTGTATCGACCGTAACGGTTGTTCCAGTTAAGTAAAATCTGCGATTTTGTTAAAATAAAAAGATTATTCCGGTTATATCGGTTATTCGCCCTCACGGAAGCGCTCTACTCCTGCCGATCGACAAATTCGAGCGCCAGCGGCCAGGGGGTCCAGACCGCCGGCAGGGTCGAGAGGATCAGCTTCCCGTCTTCGCCGAGAATGAAAGTCCGGATCGAGCCGGACCGCTTGTTGCAGACGATCAGGTGCCGGCCGGTCTTATCGATAGCGAAAAAGCGGGGCGCCCGCCCGAACGTGGTCATGTTCTGAACCATTTTCAGTTCTTTCGGCTCCTGCTGATCGAGAACCTGATAGACCGAAATCGAGTCGTGCCCGCGGTTCGAGACATAAACGGTTGCCGGATTGCCCCCCTCCCCTTCCCGCACCGCAATCTCGGCGGTCGAGTTCATCAGGGTCAGGTCGTCGGAAGAATCGACCGCCGCCTGGTTCCAGTTCACCTTTCCGTCAAATTCGGGGGGAAGGCTCGACCAGGTGCCGATGGTCTCGCCGACGGTTTTCACGTCTTTTCCGTTGCCGAACCGGACCCGGAACCATGTGACGCTTGACCCGAGTTCGTTATTGACGAAAAAGTCGTACGCGCCGTCGGCAGCCCGCCGGAACGCCAGATGGCGGCACCCGTGCCCGGCGGGAACCTTCATTTCAGGATAATCGGGATCGGGAGTTACGGTAAGCTTCCCGCGGTCGACCAATACGACCGAAACGCGGTCGCTCCCCAAATCGACTAGGAGTGCGCGGAGCAGGCCGTCGCCGGTATCGACAAAGTAGGATGAATGGCCGTAGGGGTGTTTCTGGCGCACTTCGTCGGGCCCGCTGCCGAACGGGGCAAACCGGGCGAACTGTTCTCCGATCGACCCATCGGCGTTCAGCGTAAAGAAATCGAACAGGCCCGCCGGGTAATCCGCCGCCGCCAAAAACCTGCCGTCCGGCGAAACCGCGACATGGCAGTACCCTTTGGAACCTTCGGCGCCGCGGGCCTTGTTGATCAGCGCCAGACCGCCCGTTTCGGCATCGACGGCGAAAGCGTCAACCTCACTGCCGGTGGTGCAGGTGTAGAGCACTTTCTGGTCGGGAGAAAGGGCAAAGAAGTTGGGGGAAGAGATTTCGGCCGCCAGGCGCGGTTTCGGCTCGACGACCCCCCAGGCAGCTTTGTAGCCGGTCACATAGATTCCCTCGGAAGGCCCGATGTTGTGCTCGTTCATTTCGGCGGTCGGCTTTTCGCGGTAGTTTCCGATATACATCCACTGGTCGTAGCGGCACTGGCTGTAATCGAACGCCCGCAGTGAAGCGAAGAAGGTCATCGAACAGATCAAAAGACCGGCAAACAGAAATCGGGTACGCATTGTGAGTCTCTCTCTTCCGTTAAAAAACTGGGAAAACGATTGCGACGGAAACGCCGCCGCCATTTTACCGCAGAAAAGGCCGGGATTCAAGAATTCGCGCGCCTCCGGCGGAAGAATCCGGTTCCCTGAAACCGAAGACGGCTACGGCTGTTTCCGGAGCAGTTCGCCCGCTTCGACCAGAACCTCTTCGGTCTGGCGGTCGAACGGCGCCCCTTCGTGGCGGAGTTCGGAAAGGAGAGAGGCGGCCTGCGCGGTTTTCCCTTCAAACGCCAGACACCACGCCTGACCCGCCTTGCCGAACGCGGTTTCCGAAGCCCCCCCTTCGCGCCCCGAGGCAAACGCGTCGAAAAGGAGGGAAGCTTCCTTGACCCTCGCTTCGTCGATCAGGGCAAGGGCAAGATGCTTTTTGGCCCGGACAGTCCAGAACGGCTCGTCGGGAAAGAAACGGAGGAGTTCCTCCCACGCTTCGGCCGTGTTGGTCTGGGAGGCAAAAACCCATTGCTCTTCAACGGACTCGAAATGCGGGCCTTCGGACCCGGCCGACCGGAACGCCCAATATCCGCCGGCGGCCAGCGCCGCCGCGGCGGCCGCGGCGCAAACCGCTCCGTAACCGAGAAGGCGCCGCCGGGGCTTCCCCCGGATCTGAATCCGCCGGGCCTCGAACAGGGCCGTCTGAAACCGCTGGGTGGCGTTCAGGGCCGAAAGCTCCTGCGTAAAGGCAAGCCGGTCCTGCGGTTCGGCGAGGAAGTTTTCGCCGGCAGTGTCCTCCTCGCCGCCGGAAAAGAGGGATTCACCCTGGAGCGATCCGGCAATCCGCGCCAGTTCCGCCGAAAGTTCCGCCGGTGTCTGAAAGCGGCCGGCGGGATCTTTCGCCATCAGGCGGCGGCAAAGCCGCGCGAGAGAATCGGGGATCCCGTCCCGGTACCGGCGCGGATCGGGAATTTCGGCACTGGCATGCCGCAGGATGACCGACATCGGCGAACCCCCCTCGTACGGAGGCCGGCCGGTCAGCATCCAGAAGAGGGCGGCGCCGAGGGAGTAGAGATCGCTCCGCACATCGGTCTTTTTCCCTTCCCCCTGTTCGGGGCTCATATAAAGGGGGGTGCCGAGCGTCACGCCGGAGATCGTCAGCGAAAGATCGTTCTCCTGCCGTTCTTCGGCGGAAAAGGCGAGCCCGAAATCGGCGACCTTGATTTCGCCCGATTCGCTCACCAGGATATTTTCGGGTTTAATGTCGCGGTGAACCACTCCGGCGCGGTCCGCCGTCTCGAGTGCCCGCGCGACCGCCGCGGTCACTGTCAGCGCCTGCCTGACCGAAAGGGGGCCGCGGCGGCGGACATACTGCGCCAGGTTCATCCCCGGAAGATACTCCTGGGCGATATAGTAGAGGGGCCGGGCCCCTTTGCCGAAAAGGAAAGGAAAAAAACGCGCTCCGAACGGCCGGCGCCGGGGAAACGACCCGACCTCGTAGATGCGGACAATCGCCGGAGAATCGAGCCGCGCCGCCGAACGGGCTTCCCGCGTAAACCGGAGAATGTTCCGGGGATCGGCGGTAAACTCCGCGCGGAGGATTTTGAGGGCGACAAGCCGGTCAAGCGGCTCGTGGCGGGCCAGCCAAACGGTCGCCATTCCGCCGAAAGCGATTTTCCGCTGGACGAGATAGGCCCCCAGCCGGATTCCGGGATAGATTTCCGGGTTCGCCGGGGCGTTCTCAAAGGGGAGGATCGATTCAGTCATCACAGGGAAAGAGCGGCTCTGCCGATTCGGGACAACCCCGTTCCACGGGCCTTCCGGACATTTTTGACGCGCAACGCCGCCATTATAACGGCACCTCGGGCCGTTGGCAATCAAACCCCCTAAACTCCTTTTCCATTCCCGGCAATCTGGTAAAATAGGACGGTCAACAGTCCCCGAGAGGGGCCGGTCCGGGCGCCGGAATCGGGGCCCGAAAAGGAACCTCTCGAAAAACGAATCGGAACCGCGTCAAACCGGCGCGCAAGGAGATGAAAATCAATGGGAGCGACAGCTGTTATCGGTCTGCAATGGGGTGATGAAGCGAAAGGGAAGATCGTCGATCTTCTCACCAAAGAACATGATATCGTCGTCCGCTATCAAGGGGGCGCCAACGCCGGGCATACTGTTGTTTTCGACGGGCAGAAGTTTAAACTCTCGCTCATTCCCAGCGGCATTTTCCGTCACGGGGTACAGAGCGTGATCGCCAACGGCGTCGTCATCGACCCGGCCTCGATTCTGGGCGAAATCGAGTCGCTCCGGGAACGGGGTGTCGCGATCGACTCGAACCTGATGATCAGCGACCGCGCGCACGTCATCTTCCCCTGGCACAAAGAGGAAGACCGCCTGATGAACGATATGGGCGTCGGCAAAGAGGCGATCGGCACCACGATGCGCGGAATCGGTCCCTGTTACCGCGACAAGATCGGCCGCTCGTCGGCGATCCGGTTCGGAGACCTGTTCCGGGACGACCTCAAAGAGAAGATCGAAAAGATCGCCGCCATTAAAAACCGCTCTCTTCCCGGCCTGGCGCCCAGCGCCGAAGCCGCCGCGCAGGTCAAAAAGATGGACGCCGGCGAAATCTTCCGCCAGTATTCCGAATATGCCGAAAAGCTCCGTCCCTTCGTCGCCGACGTGACCGGCTACCTGCTCGACGCGGTTGACGCCGGAAAGAAAATCCTTTTCGAGGGGGCGCAGGGCGCGCTGCTCGACATCGACTACGGCACCTTCCCGTATGTCACATCGAGTAACTCTTCCGGCGTCGGCATTTCCGCCGGTTCCGGGGTTCCCGCCCGCTACATCGACCGCCTGATCGGAATCGTCAAGGCGTACACAACCCGTGTCGGCGGCGGCCCCTTCCCGACCGAACTCGATAACGAAATCGGCCAGAAGATCCGCGACCGCGGAAATGAATACGGCACCGTCACCAAGCGGCCCCGCCGCTGCGGCTGGTTCGACGCGGTTGCCGCCCGCTACACGTCGCGGCTCAGCGGTGTGACCGAAATCTCGCTGATGCTCCTCGACGTTCTTTCGACCTTCGACGAGATCAACATCTGCACCGCCTACGAGATCGACGGAATCCGCACCACGCACTTCCCCGCCAACAGCGAAGATCTGCGCAAAGCGGTCCCGATTCTCGAAGCGCATCCCGGCTGGTCCGAAGATATCACCGGGGTGAGGAAGTTCGCCGATCTGCCCGAAAACGCGAAGAAATACGTCGCCCGCCTTTCCGAAATCATCGGCAAACCGATCTCGATGGTTTCGGTCGGGCCGAGCCGCGAACAGACCATCAAGGTCGAGTAACACTATCTCGGCAGGCGCCCGCCCTTTCCCAAACCAGGATTTTCCCCGTTGGCCAAAAGCAAGAAGAGCAAACCCGGCACCGAAACCGGCGAGAAGGTGGTGAGTGAAAACCGCCGCGCGCGGCACGACTACCACATTCTCGACACACTCGAGTGCGGGATCGTCCTGACCGGCAGCGAGGTCAAAAGCCTGCGCAACGGGCGTGTTTCGATCGCCGATTCCTATGCCAAGGTCAAAAACGGCGAACTCTGGTTCATCGGCTGCGATATTCCCGAATACCTCGAGGCGAACCGGTTCAACCACAAGCCGAAACGGGACCGCAAGCTCCTTCTGCACAAAAGCGAGATGCGCCGGTTCGCCGAAAAGGCGTTTGAAAAGGGGTTTACCCTTGTTCCGCTCAAACTCTATTTCAGCCGCGGCCGCGCCAAGCTCCTTGTCGGCCTGTGCAAAGGGAAACAGGAATTCGACAAACGCGAGTCGAAGAAAAAGGCGGACGCCGAAAAGGGTCTGCGGATGTCGATGATGAGACGCAGGTAACTCACCCGAAAGGCGCAGAGCGTGGGGCGTTTTTCTTTTTTTCCGACTGCGAATCCGGGCGCGCCGCTGGCATCTCTGGTTGCTGCCGCGGCGGCGCTCCTTCTTTTTTTAGCCGCGTCCGAATCGCTCCCCCCCACCTGGGACGAGGGGGACACCGCCGCGCGCGCCGATTCGGTTCTCGCGTGGTCGCAAAATCTGTCCGGCACGGAGTCTGATGGGAATGATTCCCCCTTCTCCGAGAATGTTCTCCGGCAGGCGTTTCCGAACACCGTAACACGGGAAGGGCACCCCGCGGGTTATGTGATCCTGACCGCTCTGGGAAAAGCCTTTTACACACGATTCGACGCCGCCGTCGGCCGATGGGGCCTTCTTCACGAACAGACCGCCTATCGGTTCGGCGTGATCTTCCTCTGGTCGGCGGCGCTGGGCGCGGTTTTCCTGCGGATATCGAGGAGTTTTTCGCGCGCGGCCGCACTTTTCGCCTTTTTTTCGATTCTCTGTCTGCCCCGGATCTTTACCCACGCGCAGATCGCGTTCGGCGACTCGCCCCTCATGTCGGGCTGGCTTCTGGTCTGGGCCTTCTTCCCGCGCGGAAAACGCGCTCTCTTCCTCTGGCTCGTCTGGGGCGTTCTGCTGGGGCTGACCGCCTCCGCCAAATTTTCGGGCGCGCTGGCGCCGATCCCTTTTTTCTGCTGGCTCGCCGCGTGCCGGCAGCGGCAAAGCCATCTCCCCCTCTTTTTCCTTGCCCTTTTGACCGGATTTTTGACCTTCGTGCTGTTCAATCCGCCGATCTGGCATTCCCCCCTTTCGGGAATCGCCGAATATGTCCGGCTCAACACCCACCGGCAGGCGTATAACATCGGCATTCTCTTTTTCGGAAAACTCTATTCCCTCGACCGTCCCCTTCCCTGGTGGAATCCGTTCTTCTGGACCGCCGTCACCATTCCGAGCGGGCTTCTGATTTCGGCGCTGGCGCTCCTGGCCGCCGCATTCCGGGCGAGTCTGAAAAGCCGCCGGACGAAATCCCCCGCAAACCCAAACAACGATACGGACCGCTTCTTTTCGCGCCGGCGGCGGGGGGAAATCAGTCTTCTCCTCTTTAACGGCCTGCCGCTCCTCCTCGTCCGCACTCTGCCCGGACTGCCGGTGCACGACGGCGTGCGTCTCTTTGCGGCGGCGTTCCCCTTCTTCGGCATCCTCGGCAGTCTGGGGCTGGCCCGCCTCTGGGACCGGAAACGGTTCCTCCCCCGCGCGGCGGCGCTTCTGGTACTCTTCGGTTCGGCGACCTCGCTCTTTCTCTATTTTCCGCAAGGGCTTTCATATTACAACCTGTTCATCGGGGGGCTTCCCGGCGCGGCGCGCGCCGGCATGGAAGTTACGTATTACTGGGACGGGCTCGACCGTGAGATCACCTCGTTCCTCAAAGCGGGCGTCGCCGAGGAAACCGCGCGCCCGCTCCTTTTCGGCGCCGCCTCGCCGGCAACCCTCGCCCGCTGGCAGAAGTGGGAAAAGATTCCCGCCCGGAAGACCGAGACGATCTCCGCGTTCCCGGCCCAAGACCCGCAGCGGGTCCGGCGCCTCCTTGCCGAAACCCCGTTCCGGTACTACATCCTCCAGAACCGGGGATCCGGCCTGACCCCGTTCGACCGCGAAGTCCTGAAAAACCAAAGGCCGGTCCGGATCAAAACCGCCGGCCGCTTTCGCACGCCGGAATTCCTGAAGAACACCCCCTGGGCGCTCGACCGGGTGCCGCTGATACTGATCTACCGTTACAAGAACAATTTCCCCGCCCCGGAAGAGGGCGGCTCCCCCGCCGCGGCAGAATAACAGCCGGCGTGTTCGAGAGAATGGCACCGCTTTTTCGCGGCCGGGAACATCCGCCGGGTTCGCCTCGGCCGATCTGGACGCTGACCTCAGCGTGTTTTAAGAGAAGACCCGTTTAACAACGGAATTTGAACTTCTCACCCCATCTTCGGCCCGCACAGCTGGAGACGGGGTTCTTTTTCAGGTGAGGGAAATTCGGCGAATCGCCCGTTCTGAGTGATCTTCCCACCCTTCTTTCAATAACTCGAAACATAGCATTGACAAACTGGGGGGGGGGGGGGGGTAGAATTGGGTAAGTTTCTTTGGTTTAGATTTGTTCTGACGCCGAAAAAGAATCCTGTTTCGGCGTACTGAACGATTGTTTTTTCCGTTTTGTTTTTCTTGATCCGTATCAAAGGAGCCTATGATGAACAGCCGCAAACTCCGACTTGAATCTCTTGAAGACAGAACTCTTTTAGCCGTAACCGCGGGTGCGGTCGATTCTACGGCTTCACTTGCCGCGCCGACCGGGGCGGCAACGTGGGTGGTAAACACGCTGGACGACCCCGCTGAATGGGAGGCGAATGATGACGTTCTTTCACTTCGCGAGGCCATCGCAAGATCGGCAGCCGGCGATACAATAACGTTCGATGCCGCGTTAACCGGCGGTGTCATCACTCTTAACGGAACCCAGATTGAAATTACCAAGCCGGTCACGGTCGATGCCGCCGATATCGGGGGAATAACGATAGACGCAGACGCGAAAAGCCGGGCGATCAGTCTTGCCGTGGGGGATACTGAAGCTCCGGTTCGGCTGGCAGGCCTGACGGTCACCGGCGGAAACGCCGACAAAGGCGCCGCGATACTGAATGAAGGCGGCTTTTTAACACTGTCCGGCTGTGCCATTACGGGGAACCGTTCAATGGGCCTGTGCGGAGGAGTCTATAATTCCGGCACCCTGGCTATGTTTGAATGTGTTGTTTCCGACAATACCGGGCCCTCGGGGGGCGGTCTCAGCAATACGGGTTCATTGACCATGGCCGGATGCACCGTTTCAAACAATTCCGGAGCTTACGGGGGAGGAATCAACAGCTCCGGAACCCTTTCAATGACAGACTGTATCGTTTCCAAGAACTCGTCTCTAAGTCACAGCGGCGGCGGGATTTTCGGTTCAGGTTCGTTGACATTGACCAGGTGCCTTGTGTCGGAAAATTGGGCAATGTCCTATGGCGGCGGCATTGACATTTCGTCGGGCACCTTAACGATGGTCGGCTGCACCGTCTCGGGACACAGGAATTCCGGCGGCATCTACAACACTAAAGGCACTTTATCGCTGACGGATTGTCTTGTCTGCGGTAATACGTCGAATCTTTACGGCGGCGGTATTTTCAATTATTACGGTTCTGTAACGCTGGTCAATTGCACCGTGTCGGGGAATTCCGCGGAGACCGGCGGGGGAATATACAACGCTTCCAAACAGGCGGTGCTTGAAATTTTTAACTCGGTTATCGCTCTCAACACGGTCTCAAAAGCGGATCCCGATTTGTGTAATTATTATTCCTTCGGCACAGTAAAAGGGTATCACTCGCTTTCGTCTTTTACCGGCTGGAAAACCGCTGTCAGCTGTCTGGAGTATGACACGGATCTCCCGCTCTTCGCCGGAGCCGAAGTTGGAGACTATCGCCTTGCGGAAAAGTCCCAGGCCATCAACGCGGGAAATAATG
>JAFRAC010000012.1 GCA_017405595.1 Thermoguttaceae bacterium
ACTCGCTTTCGTCTTTTACCGGCTGGAAAACCGCTGTCAGCTGTCTGGAGTATGACACGGATCTCCCGCTCTTCGCCGGAGCCGAAGTTGGAGACTATCGCCTTGCGGAAAAGTCCCAGGCCATCAACGCGGGAAATAATGCCTACGTAAAAACTGACGTCGATCTGGCGGGAAACGCACGAGTTGCTGATGTTATTGTCGATCTCGGCGCCTACGAATATCAGGGAGGCGAGACCGAAAAGCTCACCGCACCGACGATTACAACCGGCAATAAGGGTATCTACGTCTCCTACGGCGCGAACCGTCATCAGATCCTCTGGGATGCCGTCGAACACGCTTCCGGCTATGAACTCGCTTATTCGGTCGACGGGAACTCTTGGACAACAGTTTCCGCCACGGAAACGAGCAAGGTCTTCACCGGCCTGACCTACGGCGCCGACATGCAATACCGTGTCCGCGCTTTGGGTGACGGGGTTTCCTACACCAATTCCGACTGGAGCGAGGTTAAAGTGTTCAACGTCTGTCCGATGGACATTGACGGGGACGGAGATATTGCGGGCGGCGATCGCGTCTTGATGATCGGTGCCTGGCTTTCGGGCGAGGGGGACGACGAATATCGCTGCTGCTGCGACATCAACGGCGACGGCGACATCGGCAGGGGCGACCGTACGTTCCTGTTGAACAACTGGCTTGGCAGCACTGAGGACGACGATCTGGTCTATCCGCCGGTGAAAGTTTCCGACGCGGTCTTTGCCGAGTTCGCCTCGGCCGATCTGGACACTGACCTCAAAGCGTTCTGAGAGGAGCCCCGTTTAACGACGGGGATTGGCCCGACACTGGGGGAACATCCGCCGGACAGTGCGTGTATTGACCGGCGAAATGACCCCCGCTTCCTGCGCGGCGTAAAAGACGCCCAACGCCGTTCTGTAGTCGGCGGTCGCCAGCCCGCCGGCGGCTTTACTCCCTCTGCTTCCCCTCCTAATTGTATCTTTTCTGTTCGGAAAAGTGAAGAAATAACACGGAAAACCGGGCCTTTCCGCACGAAAAAAAGCCGGTTTTTTCTTCCGTGTCCGTTCCCCGGTTCCCCCGAAAGCTTCCCGGCCGAGAGTTGACGGGAGCGCGGGAAGCGGCTATCATAGAGGAGGCGGGGAAGGGGGGCAGAAGCGGCGGGCGCCTCCTTAGAGGGTGCCGCATGGTCATTCTTCCCGATCCGCAGCGGTTGGGCAGCGCGTTATTTGAGAAGAAACAGGAATTACAGTGAGCACGGTTTGGTTAACTCCGCATCCAGA
The DNA here is from genome assembly GCA_017405595.1 of Thermoguttaceae bacterium. Classification (GTDB taxonomy): domain Bacteria; phylum Planctomycetota; class Planctomycetia; order Pirellulales; family Thermoguttaceae; genus RUG695. The sequence goes on from JAFRAC010000012.1 coordinate 1,290, forward strand.
AATTAAAGTATTCGACTGCACGATTCGCGACGGGGGTCTGGTGAACGACCATCTTTTCGGCGACCGGTTTGTTCGCGCGGTTTATGACTGCTGCGTTGCCGCCCATCTCGATTATATGGAAATCGGCTATAAGAATTCGCCCGACATCTTCTCTCCCGCGAAAAACGGCCCCTGGAAGTTCTGCCGCGAAGAGGACGTGCGCCGCGTGATCGGCGAGAATCCGACCCCCCTGAAGATCAGCTGTATGGCCGACGCCGGGAAATCGAACTGGAAGAAGGATATTCTCCCGAAAAAGGATTCGGTGATCGACGTGATCCGCGTGGCGTTCTACCACTACCAGCTCGAAGAGGCGCTCGATATGATCCGCGACGCCCACGAGAAGGGCTACGAGGTCTGGGGGAACCTGATGGCGGTGACCGATACCGCCGAAAAGGATATCGACCGCTGCCTGGTCGGTCTGGCCGAATCCCCTGTCAATACGATCGCCGTGGTCGACAGTTACGGCACCCTTCTGCCCGAATGGGCGGGTTACCTGACCACGAAATACGTCGCCGCCGCCGATCCGGCGGGGAAGACGGTCGGCATCCACGCGCACAACAACCAGCAGCTGGCGTTCGCCAATTCGATCGAGGCGGTCCGGTTCGGCGCGCTGAACGTCGACGCCTCGATCGGCGGACTGGGGCGCGGCGCGGGGAACTGCCCGATGGAGCTGCTCCTCGGGTTCCTGAAAAACCCGAAACTGGATATCCGTCCCGTCTTTGAATGCCTGGAGAAGCATTACCACATTCTCCAGAATCAGATGGAATGGGGGCCGTATCCGGAATTCATCATTACCGGGCAGGCGAACAAGCACCCGCGCGCCGCGATCGCGGCGCGGGAAGGGGAGAACCGCGGAAATTACACCGGGTTTTACGACTCGATTTTTGGAGATCAATCGAATGGCTGAACCGAAAAAGATCATTGAACCGCGCACACTGAAAGGGTTCCGCGATTTTCTGCCGGAAATGATGATGCCGCGGGAAGAGATGATCGCCCGCGTTTCCAAAGTCTACCGCAGTTACGGTTACGCGCCGATCGATACGCCGGTGCTGGAATACCTGGAAATCCTGTCCGGGAAAGGGAGCGACGAGACCGACCGGCAGCTCTATTCCTTTAAGGACCACGGCGGGCGCGAAGTCGGGATGCGGTTCGACCTGACCGTTCCGTTCGCGCGGTTCAGCGCCCAGCACGCCCCGGAACTCGTTCTCCCCTTCAAGCGGTACCACATCGCCAAGGTCTGGCGCGGCGAAAACACCCAGGCGGGGCGTTACCGCGAATTCATGCAGTGCGATTTCGACGTGATCGGAACGACCTCGCCCCTTTCGGATATCGAAACGGCGATGGTCATTAACGACGTGATGGAACGGATCGATCTGCGGACCGAAAGCGCGTTCACCCGGTTCAAAATCCACGTGAACAGCCGCAAGATTCTCACCGGCCTGCTGGAGAAGATCGGGCTGGCCGAAAAGGCCGTTCCCGTACTTCGCGCGCTCGACAAGCTCGCGAAAATCGGCCGCGGTAACGTGATCGCCGAAATGGCGCAGACCGCCGGCGCGACCGAAGAGCAGGCGGGCGCGGTTCTCGACGTGGCCGCGCCCGGCAGCGCCGGGGCGGACCCGCGCCGGCAGCTCGACATGCTCGCCGAACGGCTCGGCGGAAGCGAACCCGGTTTGGAAGGGGTCGATACGCTCCGGCAGATCTTCGACGCGGCGCGGGCGGTCGGGATTCCCGAAGGGCGGTTCGTCCTCGACGTTTCGATCGCGCGCGGGCTCGATTACTATACCGGTACGATTTTTGAAACGTTCCTCGACGATCTTCCCGCGCTCGGCAGCGTGGCCAGCGGGGGGCGGTACGACAATCTCGCCGGGCTTTACACGAAAACCCCCCTGCCCGGAATCGGCGCGTCGCTCGGGATCGACCGCCTTTTCGCCGGACTGGAAGAACTCGGGATGATCGACCGTGCCGTTTCGCCGGTGAAAGTGCTGATCCCCTATTTCGACCGTTCCCTTTCGCTCGAATATCTGCGGCTGGCCGCGCTTCTGCGCCATAGCGGCATCGGCGCCGAAATCTTTCCCGAACCGAAGAAGCTCGGTGCCCAGCTGAAATACGCCGACCGGAAAGGGTTTGCCGCCGCGCTGATCCTCGGCAGCGGCGAACTCGAAAAGGGGGTCGTGCAGGTGAAGAACCTGAAAGCGCAAACGCAGGAAGACGTGCCGTACACCGCCGGCGGCGCCGAACTTCTCGCTTACCTGGAACGGCTGCTCCGCGGCTGACTGCGATGAAGCTGATCCTCGTCAAACCGCGCGGATTTTGCGCCGGAGTCAACCGCGCGGTTCAGATGCTCACCCGCGCGTGCGCCGAATCGGGCGAAACACAAATCTACGTGCTGCACGAGATCGTGCACAACTCGTGGGTGGTCGAGGGGTTTCGCCGGCGGGGGGTCCTTTTCGTCGAGTCGCTCGACTCGGTTCCCGAAGGGGGAACCGTTCTTTTCAGCGCGCACGGCGTCTCGCCGGCGGTGCGCCTGCAGGCCGCCGGGCGGAACCTGAAAACGGTCGACGCCACCTGTCCGCTGGTCGCCTCGCTCCACCGGCTGGCGCGCCGGTTCGCCGCCGAAGGGTGGCATATCTTTCTGATCGGGCATAAGGGGCATCAGGAGGTGACCGGCACGCTGGGGGAAGCGCCCGAACGGATGACGCTCGTCTCGTCGGCCGCCGAGGTGCCCGCGCTCGTCTTGCCCGGCACCGCCGATCCGGACCGGCTCACCTATCTGACCCAGACGACCCTTTCCGAAGAAGGGTGGCGCGAGACCGTGGCCGCGCTCCGCGCGCGGTTCCCCGCACTGGCCGATCCGCCCGGCGCGGGAGTCTGTTTCGCGACGCGGAACCGGCAGGAAGCGGTGCGCCGGGTCGCGCCGGAAGCCGACGCGCTTTTGGTGGTCGGCAGCGCCAACAGCTCGAATTCCCGCCGCCTGGCCGAACTGGGCGAAAAGTCGGCGGTTCCCTCTTTCCTGATCAACGGGCCCGACGACATCGATCCGGCCCGCTTTTCCCCCGAAATGACCCTGCTGATGACCGCCGGCGCCAGCGCGCCGGAAGAGGTTTTTCAGAAATGCGTCGAAAAACTCGTCAGCTTTTTCCCCGCGGAAATCGAAGAGCGCGCCGTCTGCGAAGAGAACGTGTCGTTCTCCTGCTAGGGCGCCTTGGGGCATTTCCCCTTTGCGGTTTGGGGATCAATGAGGAGAATGGGAACACCCTCCAAGTTTCCCATTTTAACATCTTTCACAGGGGTATGGCATGGTGCGGTCTTTTCTGTTATACTTCCTTCTAGCGGCGTCAGCGCGGGACGCCCAAGAGGATAAAATGGCAAAAGGCAGACTTGAGAGAAGCGTCAATGGGAATCAACAGGGATAAACCGGATCGCTGGAAAAAGGATATAGCAAAATCTGTCGATTTCTATAACAGGTGGTTTCTCGACTTTGCACCGCAAACGTTTAGAACCGTTCGCGGAAAGGCGACGGCTTCCGTCGAAGAATTCTTCGATCTTTCCGATTCCCTTGCCAATGTTACGGCCGATCTGCTCTTTGAGTTTCCCAATTTGCTTCCGATACTGCGAATGACGGCTTGCCCACTCCTCGCCCGGGACCGGCTTGTCGGCCTTGCCGGTGTCCCGAAAAGCCTTGTGATGAGTATGGAGGATAAAGCGAACCCGAAAATTCCGCCGAAAAGCAAAAAAGGCGAAGTTCTCGGCAGCTTAAAGAAGATCATCCTCGTTTTACAAAAACTGCTCGATACCGATATTTGTCCCTGGATACCCGAAGGGAGAAAGCCGGGCAAGAGCGAAAGATACCGGGCGGCGACAATCATTGCCGACCGTCTTTCCGGAGCGCTCGCCGATCCGGTTATCCGGAACGAACAGGAACGGCGGCAATTTGCCTCCGTGGCAAAATATCTGTTTTCAATGGGGTATACCGAACTTGACGGGATGCGGGAATTTTCGCAAATGCCGCCGAAAACGTTTGCATATCATGTCAATGTTCCCGTACTGATAAACGAAACGGGCGCGGCAAAGGTCAATATCCCGGTCGATATTGTTATACAACCCCAAAACAAGAGAAAAAAGCCCGTGCTGATCGAAGCCAAATCGGCGGGTGATTTTACGAATGTTAACAAACGCCGTAAAGAGGAAGCCGTGAAAATGCGGCAGCTTCGCGGGACGTACGGCGATAAAATTTCCTATACCCTGCTTCTTTGCGGGTATTTTGATACCGGTTATTTGGGTTACGAAGCGGCGGAAGGGCTCGACTGGATATGGGAACACCGACTGGAAGAGATCAAAAAGCTGGGGATCTGACAACGCTCGAATGCCGGCGGCTTGAGAATCAGGCGCGTATCGATGCCGTTAAAGCGACGGAGAGCCGGAGGAAACTCGGCCAGTTTGCAACTCCGGGGGGGTTGGCGAGGGAGATCGTCGGGAACGCCCTTCTGATACAGAATGCTCCCCGTCTGACATTCCTTGAGCCGGCGCTCGGTACGGGTGCGTTTTACTCGGCGCTTCTTTCCGGCGCAGGCGAAGCGAAGCGGCATATCGACGGCGCCTTCGGTGTTGAAATTGATCCCGATTTCAGCCGGTGCGCGCGGGAATTGTGGTCGGCGTGCGGACTGGAGGTAATCCAGAGCGACTTCACCCGGCTTGAGCGGAACGATATCCGCGCCAATCTGCTGATAAGCAATCCCCCGTATGTGCGCCACCATTACATTTCAAAAGAGGATAAGGCGTTCCTTGCGCGGCGTGTATTTAAAGAAACGGGGTTGCGCCTTTCCGGTTTGTCAGGTCTGTATTGTTACTTTATGCTACTTGCTCATAAGTACTTGGAGCCGGGGGCCGTTTCGGCCTGGCTTGTACCGAGCGAGTTTATGGATGTCAATTACGGCAGTACTCTTAAAGATTACCTTCTGAACCGGGTCAGGCTTCTGCGTTTGCACCGTTATGACCCGCGGGACTGTCAATTTTCCGACGCCCTTGTTTCGTCGTGTGTGGTTTGGTTTCAAAACGAAACCCCTGCGGCAGGGCATCATGTGAGGTTTTCGTTCGGCGGGACGCATCAAAATCCTCAAGTGACGGAAGAGGTTCCGGCATCGGCGCTGAAAACCGAACGGAAGTGGACCCGCTTTCCGCATTTTCGCGCGGCGAATCCCGTATCCGCAGATCCGCGGCGTCCGCAGCTTGGCGACTACTTTACGATTAAACGCGGTCTTGTTACCGGGGATAACTCGTTTTTCATCATGACCCGTCCGCAAATCGAAGCGCATCATCTCGATATGTCCTATTTTCTGCCGGTTCTGCCGAGTCCGCGAAAACTGAAGGTCAACGAGGTCTTTTCGGATATCGACGGATTCCCGAGGTTAGAGAATCAATACTTTTTGCTTAACCCGGATATGCATGAACGGGAGATCGCCGAGAACTATCCTGAACTTTGGCAATATCTAAAAACCGGTGAAAAAACAACCGCTTTGAAATACATCTGCCGAAACCGCAAAGTATGGTACCAGCAGGAACGCCGGGAACCGACCCCGTTTCTTTGCTCGTATATGGGGCGGGGCGGAAATGGAAATCCGCTGCCGTTCCGTTTTATCCTGAATCATTCGGATGCCGTTGTCACGAATACCTATTTAATGCTTTATCCCAAAAAAGAACTTGTCCGGCTGATCGCCGTAAGCCCCCAAAGCGTTGAACAGATATGGGGTTCGCTCAATGCGATCACGGCCGACGACCTGCAGGCGGAAGGCCGCGTTTATGGGGGCGGGCTAAGAAAAATCGAACCTAACGAGCTTGCGCGCGTACGCTGCGATATTCTGGCCGAGAAATTGCGTAAACTCGGATGGCGCGGCGAACCGCGCATGAAAAAGAAAAGCCGCCAGCTGGAATTTGCCTTTTAAGGCCGCGAAATCCGGAAGCCGGCCCGCTTCTCCCCCGAAATGACCCTGCTGATGACCGCCGGCGCCAGCGCTCCGGAAGAGGTTTTTCAGAAATGCGTCGAAAAGCTCGTCAGCTTTTTTCCCGCGGAAATCGAAGAGCGCGCCGTCTGCGAAGAGAACGTGTCGTTTTCCTGCTGAACCGGCTTCGGCGGTCCGGTGAAACCCGTCAAAACGCGGGGTTTCTCTTGTTAATTTCGGCATTTGGAGATAGAATGCGAAAGAGCGATTGGCGTTGCCGTCGGTGCTCTTTCACCGGGGCGGCCGCCCCCCTTTCGTCCGTATTCCGCAATCCGAGGAAACCATGAACCGAACCGTTATCCGACCGAAACTCCCTGCCGCGCTGCTCCTGGCCTGTGCGGTCCTTCTGCCCTTCTTTGCCGGCTGTTATTCCAAGACCGAAACCAAAGCGCCTTCCGAGGCGCCGGTCACCGTCCGTCTCGCCAAACCGCAGGTTGGGGGCGTGACCGAAATCTACGAAACGACGGGCCATACCGACACGACGCCGGTCTTGGTTTCGCCCCGCGTGCGCGGCACGCTCGAAGAGATCTGTTTCGAGCCGGGCGCGATTGTCAACGAGGGGGACGTCCTCTTTAAGATCGAGCAGTTCGACTACAAAGTCAAAGTCGACTCTGCCAACGCCGACTGCTACATCGCCAAGGCGGAGTTCGACCGGGCGCAGGCCGAATACAACCGCCAGGTCAATATGGACGCCAAGGGACCCGGTATTACAACCAAAGAAGATGTTGAAAAGGCGAAAGCCGCGCTCGAATCCGCCCGCGGTAATGTCGAATCGACCCGCGTGGCGCTTGAACAGGCCAAAAAGGATCTGGAGCGGACCGTGATCTACGCTCCCTGCCGCGGGAAGATCAACAAGGCCGACGTCGAGGTCGGCGATCTGCTCGACGGCACCGCGGGCACGCCGACGGTGCTGACGACGATTGTGTCGATGGACCCGATGTATGTCTACTTTCAGATTTCCGATTCCGAGTTCAACAAGCTCCACACGGAACTTCTCGATCTGGTGAAAAAGACGCTGGGCGACGCCTACGACCCGTCCAAGCCGCTCGACACAAAACAGATGGGGCAGATTCTCGAAGAGCACAAAATCGAAATGCCCATCAAGTTCATGATGCACATGCCGGGCGATCCGGAAGGGGAATACCCGCACGAGGGGGTTATCACCTATTCCGAAAATACCGCCAACCGCAATACCGGCACGATGACCATGCGCGCCGAAGTCGCCAATGCCGATTACACCATCTTTCCGGGGATGATCTGCAATGTGCGGATCACCGGCGACGACGTTCCCGGCGCCGTGACGATTCAGGAAAAGGCGGTCTGCCACGACCTGAGCGACACCTACGTCTGGGTGCTGGACAACAACGGCCGGCCCCGTAAGCAGCTTATTGAAACCGGGAAAACTTTCGATTCGGGGATGTGCATTGTCACTTCGGGCCTGACCGGCGGCGAAACGTATATCACCGACGGGATTCTGCAGGTCCGTTCCGGCTGTCTGATTCAGGAAGCCGACGATGCCGGCGATGCCAGTGATGCCGGCGATGCGGCGCCCGCCGCGGCGCCGGCCGGGACCGGCAATGAGGCCGGCAGCGAACCCGCGCCGGCCGCCGAACCGCAGGCGCCTGCCGCGCCCCAGCAAGAGTCCGCCAACTAACCCCCGACAGGAAGGAACGAGCCGATGTTTTCCCGATTTTTCATAGACAGGCCCATCTTCTCCTGCGTCATCTCGCTGATGATACTGGTGGCGGGGGCCGTCGCGTTTGTCAAACTTCCGATCGCGCAGTTTCCCGACATTGTTCCGCCGGTCGTTCAGGTTTCGGCTTCCTATCCGGGCGCGAGCCCCGAAACACTCAGCGAAACGGTCGCCATCCCGATCGAACAGGAGGTCAACGGCGTTGACAACATGATCTACATGAGCTCCACGCTCAGCAACGACGGATCCTACACGCTCAACGTCACGTTCGAAGTCGGTACCGATCCCGATATGGCGACGGTGCTGGTTCAGAACCGCGTTTCGCTGGCCGAACCGCGCCTTCCCGACGACGTCACGCGGCTCGGCGTTTCGACAACCAAACAGTCGACGAATATGCTCGGCCTTTACGCGCTGCGCGAAAAGCCGCGCTACGACGAGCAGGGGAACCAGCTCCCCCTGGAAAAGAGCGATCTCTATTTGAGCAACTACGCGTCGATCTTCATCAAGGACCAGGTCGCGCGTGTCCCCGGCGTCGGAAAAGCGAAGCTGATGGACTCCAAAGACTACTCGATGCGCGTCTGGCTCGATCCGGACATCCTCGCCGAGCGGAACATCTCGGTTCAGGAAGTCTCGTCCATCATCAGCGAGCAGAACGTCCAGGTCGCTTCCGGGCAGGTCGGCGCCAATCCGGTCCCGGACGGGCAGATGCTGACCCTTTCGGTTATCACACAGGGGCGTCTGGCCGACGTCGAGCAATTCGAAAACCTGGTTGTCCGGACCGACGACGAGGGGCGTGTCCTCAAGCTGAAAGACCTCGGCCGCATCGAACTGGCGCGCTACGATTACACCACGCAGTCCTCGTTCGAAGGGGGTCCCTCGTCGACCCTGGCAATCTACCAGCTTCCCGGCGCGAACGCCATTGCCGTCGCCGAAGGCGTCAAGAAACTGATCGAGAAGCTCAAACCGCAGCTCGACGAGAACAATCTGGAACTGGTTCAGGCCTACGACTCGACGCTCTTCATTAACGCGACGATCGACGAGGTTCTTGAAACGCTCTACCTGGCGGTGCTGATCGTCATCGCGGTCGTCTTCGTCTTCCTCCAGGACTGGCGCGCCGCGCTGATTCCGACCCTCGTCATTCCGGTTTCGCTGGTCGGTTCTTTCTTCCTGATGATGCTTTTCGGGTTCTCGATCAACACGCTCACGACGTTCGGCCTGGTGCTGGTGATCGGGATCGTGGTCGACGACGCCATCGTCGTCGTCGAAAACACCCAGCGTATCTTGACCCTTCACCCGGAACTTTCGCCCCGGGACGCCGCCAAGAAATCGATGTCCGAAGTGACCGGCCCGGTTCTGGCGACGACCTGCGTTCTCTGCTCGGTTTTCATCCCGACCACCTTTGTCGCCGGCCTGGTCGGCCGGTTCTACACGCAGTTCGCCCTGACCATCGTCGGAGCGGTTCTGATCAGCTCGCTCTGCGCGCTGACCCTCTCGCCCGCGCTCTGCGCCATCTTCCTGCGTCCCGAGACGGGGAAGAAGAAGTTTTTCTTCTTCCGCATCTTCAACTGGCTCTTCGACCTGTTCCAGTCGGCCTACGCCGGCCTGCTCGGCATGGCGGTCCGTGTTCCGTTTCTGATCCTCATCCTGTGGGTCGCGCTGATCATCGCGCTCGCCTGGGGGATGGGCGTGATGCCCCACGGTTTCCTTCCGAGCGAGGACCAGGGGGTTCTGTTCGTCGACGTATCGCTCCCCGACGGCGCCTCGCTCCAGCGGACCAACGAGGTCGCCCGGAAAATCAACGAAATCGTCAGCCCTCTTCCCGGCAAAAAGACGTGCCTGACCGTGTCCGGTTACTCGATGATCAACAGCTACAGCTCCTCGAACACCATGCTCGGCGTCATCCAGCTTGACCCGTGGGATGAACGGGGGCCCGACCGGCATGCCGACGTTCTTCAGGCGAAACTGATGAAAGAGTTCGCCGAAAAGATTCCCGAAGCCCGCGTCCTCGTCTTTCAGCCCCCGGCGATCATGGGGATCGGCACGTCGGACGCCGCGGAGTGCGAGCTCCTCGACCAGCGCGGCCTGGGGGCGAACGCCCTGTACGACGCCGCCAATCAGGAGTCGGATCTGAGCATGAAGACCGGACTCTTTTCGACGGTCTATTCCGGGTTCCGCCCGACCGTTCCGGAGATTTACATCGATGTCGACCGTGAGAAAGCCAAGCGGATGGGGATCGATTTGAGCGAGCTCTTCGCTTCGCTCCAGACCTACCTCGGTTCGAGTTACGTCAACGACTTCAACCGTTACGAGCGCGTTTTCCGCGTGGTGGCGCAGGCCGACGGCGAACACCGGCGCCGGCCCGAGCAGATCATGAACCTTCCTCTCCTGAACAGCGACGGGGAAAAGGTTCCGCTCCGCGCGGTGGCCGACATCCGTAATATCGTCGGTCCGCAGGCGCTCACCCGCTTCAACATGAGCTCGTCGACCATGCTCTCGGCATATACAAACCCCGGCGTTTCGTCGGGTACCGCGATGGACACGATGGAAAACGTTGCCAAATCGCTCCCCGAAGGGTTCACGGTCGGCTGGTCCGGCATGTCGTATCAGCAGCGGCAGACCGGCTCGACGATCGTCGTCGTCTTCATTCTGGCGATCATCTTCGGGTTCCTGACCCTGGCGGCGCAGTATGAAAGCTGGTCGGCGCCGCTGATCATCATGATGGCGGTTCCGCTCGGCGTTTCGGGCGCGATCCTGGCGGTGGCGCTCTGTGCGCTCGATATCAACATCTACACGCAGATCGGGCTGATTCTGATGGTCGGCCTTTCGGCGAAAAACGCGATTCTGATCACCGAGTTCGCCCGCGACAACCACCTGAAAGAGGGGATGGGAATCACCGAGTCGGCGACCGCCGCCGGCCGGCAGCGGCTCCGCCCGATTATCATGACCTCGTTCGCGTTCATCCTGGGCGTCATTCCGCTGGCGATCGCCACCGGCGCCGGCGCACGGAGCCGCAACGCGATCGGGATCGCCGTCTGCGGCGGGATGCTCGAAGAGACGATGGTCGGTATCGTCGTCTCGCCGGTCCTTTTCATTCTGCTGACCCGTGTTTCCGAGTTCGGAATGAAGATCTTCCGGAAGCTCCTCGGGCAGCAGGAAAGCTGAATAGCCGGCATCCGGTTCGCGCCGAAACCAAAGAAAGCGGCGGCGGGGGAAAACCCCGCCGCCGCTTTCGGCGCTTAAGGTGTTTTGTACCGGTTACCTCAGCGGTGTGAGCGGCGTGACGGTGATGTTTTTGAACCAGACCCGGTCGCCGTGATCCTGCAGAAAGATGCGCGAACGGACAGGCTGCCCGAACGCGGGGAGATCGTGAAACTTGCTTTCGGCAAGGCCCTTGCACCACTCGCGCGACCCGACCAGCACCGAAACGATTCGCTTGCCGTTGAGCCAGTGTTCGATGTGGTTCCCCTTGACCGTGATCTTCGCGTGGTTGTATTCCTCCTGCCTGAAAATTTCGCGCACGCCGGCCGCCGGAATCACATCGTAGAGGGCGGCGGTATCGTGCAGGTCGCCGTGGTCCGCCCCTTCGGGGTCGAGGATTTGATACTCGCAGCCGAGAATGTCGCCGTCCCGTTCCCGAAGCCGGTATTTCAGCCCGCTGTTCGCGCCGCGCGCCGCCTTAAAATCGAATTCCAGAATGAAGTTTTCAAACTCGCTTTCGGTAAAGAGGCTTCCCGCCCCGTTGGCGGCGCGGCAGATCGCCCCGTCGTCGACCGTCCACCCCGGATTCGGTTCGTTCCCTTCCTCGTTCGTCCAGCCTGTCAGATCGGTTCCGTTAAAGAGGGAAACCGGTTCCCCGAGTTCATAGCAGACCGGTTCGGGGCAGACGGCCTGTGCCGGGACGGTGCCGGAAAGGGGTTCATACACGTTTGCCGCCGGGCCGGCGGGGGACCCGTAAACGGGCGCGCTGTACACGCTGTAAGAGTTCGGCCTGTAGTGGGGCGAGCCGTTGTTCGGATCCGCGTAAGAGCCCGCGCCCCCGAACGAAGGGCCGTAACCGAACAGGAGATCGGCCGAAGCGCCGAGAAGGAGAACCGAAAGGACCAGAACCGGGAATCGAACGCGTTTCATCATTTTGGAGCGGCTGCCGTTTTGCTGTTGAACTGTTTTGCGGAATAAAATCGTTAAAACTTTCCCCTTTTGCCCATTTTAATCGGACGCCGCGAAAATTCCACCCCTTTTGTGATACTCTTTTTCAAGGTAGAATGGGGGCGGAAAGAGGGGAGCCGGCTGCGGGAAGGTCCCGCAAACGTCCGTTTTTCAGAGTCGAGTTCGTTACGATGCAAGAGAAAATCAACTGGAAACTGTTCTGGGATATTGCCGCCAAACACCGGCGTTTTATTCTGACCTCGCACGTCCGGCCCGACGGCGACTCGCTCGGCAGCCAGCTGGCGATGGCCGAAACGCTCGAAAAGATGGGGAAAGAGACGCTCCTTCTGAACCAGGACCCGGTTCCCCCGTCCCTGGCCTTTCTCGACCCCGAAAAGAAGATTGTGCCTCTGGCCGAAATTTCGGAAAGCGGAAAAGCGTTTGTTGAATCGGCGGACTGCCACATCGTTCTCGATTTGAGTTCCTGGTCGCAGATGGGCGCGGTCGCCGGCATTTACCGCGAATCCGGCTGCGAAAAGGTGATCATCGACCACCACAAGTCAGCGCGCGATCTGCCCGGAACCTATTTCCTCGATCCGGACGCCGAAGCGACCGGCCGCCTCGTCTTCGACGCGCTCGAAGTTTCGGGTGTTCCGATGAGCGAAAAGGTTGCCGCGGAGCTGTGGACCGCGATCGCCACCGATACCGGCTGGTTCCGGTTCAGTTCCGTTACCGACCGCACCTACGAAATCGCCGCCGAACTGACCCGCCGCGGCGTTTCCCCCGCCGCGCTCTACAAGCAGATCAACGAGCAGGAATCGTTCGGCCGGATCCGCCTCATCGGCCGGGCGCTGGCCAATGCCGAGAAGTTCATGGACGGGAAGATCTACCTGACATCTTTGCGGAACGCCGATTTCGAAGCGGCGGGCGCGCTGCGCAGCGAAAGCGAAGATATCGTCAACGAACTGCTGAAAATCAAAGGGTCCGAACAGGCGATCATTATGGTCGAGCAGAAATCGGGCGCTTTTAAGATCAGTTTCCGGAGCCGCTGCGCGGTCGACTGCAGCCGGCTTGCCGCGCAGTTCAGCGGCGGCGGACATCACCAGGCGGCCGGCGCCTCGTGTGACCTGCCCTACGAGCAGACGAAAGAAGCGCTCGTCGCCGCGGCTGTTGCCGCGGCGGAAGCGGCCGAAAAGGACGCGCGTTAGGGGAGCGTTTCGTCAGGGTTGTAATCATCGTCGGTCAGAGCGTCGATATCGATGATGTTGTTTTCAGGGATCCGTTTCAGGCGGAAGATTTTGTCTTCAGGTCTGATTTCAAGTTTGAAATCCTCGTCTGTCGGCTGCCGCTGACCGAGATCGGTAAATTGAAATTCTAAACAACTCCACTTCGAAAACCCGGGGTGATTTTTCCCCATATCACGGGGATCACCGTTGACCCATCGAAAGCGGGCCGGAACGAGAACTTCGCCGCACTTTTGCCACTCGAGAATATCCACGGTCTGCCTGTGAGAAGGAGTATCTTCCCCTTCTATGCACATGAGAAAGACCGTTCGTTCGACGAGCGGCTCTTCCGTATCTGTCCGGACCGTGATTTCCCAGTCAAGTATGGAGCCTGGTTTTCCTTCTGTCATCGAGGGATATTGTTCCCTGAACGTGAGGAGCACGCGTCCGTTTTCCTGTTCTGTGTATCCGAAGTCAGCAATCTTGATTCCTCCTTTATACAGAGGGTTCGCCTGCCCGGTAAAAACCCACCAGGGAGAAGCGACTTCGCGGAGTTCCCGGAACGATGCGCCCGGTTTTCCGGAAAGATCTTTTACAAAGCCGTCTACGGGACCGAATAGATCGTCCTGATAGTCCCCGTCGTAGCGCCAATAGGTGACGCTGAACCGGTCATTGGCGATCTTGTTGGTTGCTTTCTGCGGTATTGTTATGCCGCCGCGGTCGTACGGCGGTGAAACGATCTGCCGCCGGTACTTGTTTTTCAGTTTGCAGGCAAAACCGGTTTTGGTTTCGGCGTCATCAAACGCGGCCGCCAGCGCCTCTTCTTCCGAGGAAAAACTTCCGGACTTTACTGTGTAGTTCCCGTAGAACGAGGCGTCCTGAAGCCAGTTTTCACGTGCCTGGCGCAGATTTTCCAGAAGCGCGTCCTTTTCGGAATCGCCGGGGAACGCCGCCTGCGGTGCGGCAAAGAAGGCAAAGAAACTAAGAAACACGAAAACGAGACAGCGGCATCTTTTCATGGCACAGACCCCCGTGGAATGGATGATGACCCTGAAGCAGGCGACCGCACAAGCGATTGTAAATCTTTCCGCAATGAAAATCAATAGTTTGAAGCCCGCTTTCAGTAGATATCGTTCATTTTCGAACCTTTTTCCGCCCGAAACGGGCCTTTTTTTCGTTGCCGCCCTGTTCTCCAAGCCGCGGAACTCTGTACGGCGCTGAAAAAATCGTCCTGTCCGGCTCAGGCCGAAGCGGCTTTTTTCTTGAACTCTTTTTCCCCCTCCGGTACAATGGGAACCGGAATGTTTTCCCGCTTTCAACACTCTTTCCGGATCGGCGAGGTTTATGATGTCAGCGTTCAGATTCTGCTGTTTGGCGCTTTCCGCGTTTCTTTCGGTTTTGCCCGGCTTGGCCTCCGCCGCCGGGACGGCCGTGCCGGATTTCCCGGAACTTGCCGGTGAGCTTCCCGACGCTCTTCCCGCCCCTCCCGCGGGAACGGAGTGGCGGCTTGTCTGGCACGATGAATTCGACGGCGCCGAAATCGACCTGAAGGAGAAATGGGAAATCCCCGAATTCCGGGTCCGCCGCGACGGTTTCTGGGCGCCGGAAACCCTCTCCCTGACCGGAGACGGATTCCTGAAAATGAGCGTTTTCAAAGACGAGTCGGGCCGTTTCCTTTCGGGCTGTCTCCGTTCGCGCGGGAAATACGAAAAAGCCAAAGGCTTCTTCGTCGCCCGCATGAACAGCCCGCATGAAACCGGCCACTGGCCGGCGTTCTGGCTCTACACGCCCGAGATCGGCAACATCGGAAACGGTTCGGTTGACGGCGCTGAAATCGACATCATGGAAAAGCCGTGGCTCGACGGCAAAGTCAATCTCGCGGTCCATTGGGACGGCTATTCAAAGGAACATCATCAGGTCGTCTATTCCATGCCGGCGCTCGGACCGTCCCCCGACGGATTCCACACATACGCCCTCTGGTGGGGAGACGAGGCCTATCGGTTCTACATCGACGGCAAACAGGTTTGGGAAACGGCGGCGGCGGGCATCTGCGAAGTCCCGACGTATATCAAGCTCTCCGACGAGGTCGGCCAGTGGGGCGGCGATATCAGCAAGGCGAACCTTCCCGACGAGACTCTTGTCGACTATGTCCGGGTCTACGACCTGTTCCCGGCCGGCGCCGAAACCGCGGCCGAGTGACCGAATACCCTCTACTGCGCCGAAACACCCCCCGCGTGTTCAGGCCGAAGCGGCTTTTTTCTTCCGCGCCCTGTATTTCATCACAAGCGCCAGCGCGATCAGCGCCAGCCCCGCCGCCGAGCATCCCAGTTTGAGGTAAAGGTCTTCTTCGCTCAGCCTCTTTTTGCGCGGGGGATATTTGTCCGGATTTTTGAGGAAATCCGGAATCTCCGGATCGTAGTTCCTGTCGGTGAGCTTATCGATATGAATTGTCCGCTTCCACCACGGTTTTTTGAGATGTATAAGGATATCGCCCCATTGAACTTTGACCGCAAAATCCTTTTCCCGTGGCGGGCGTTCACCGAGATCTTCGGACACCCATTCTGACATTTGCCAGTGATCTCTGTTCATCCCTTCCTGCTGAGTGAACTGAATTCCCTGTACGGTTCTGGTGCGGACCGGCACGGCAAATCCGCCGCAATCTCTCCATTCCAGAACCTTCGAGACGGTCTTCATGGTCCTCTCGGAATCTTTCCGCGTCCGTGTGATCTGTTCGACAACGGGGGAATCCCCGTCGGTCCGGATTGTCAGTTCCTCGACGCTGTCTTCGATGTCCGGGATCATTCTCGCGATGGTCAGCAAATAACGCCCGTCTTCCTTGCGTGTGCATTCAATGTTAAAATCCGTTTCCGATATATAGGCGTATGCGTATGCGGTAATCCGGTCGCTGAAAAATGAGCAGGGTAAACCGTATTCCGAGATACGAGAGGGAATGTAATTGGGATCCAGAGCCTTCTCAAGGCCGCCGTCGAAAGACGGCTGCGTATCGTCGATCGTATTTATCATATAGCTGACCGTAAGACCGAACCGGTCGTTTGCGACGGTGTCTTCTGAAAGGGGCCCGATCACCTTTACGTTATCGTCATGTTCGTGAATCGTCTGCAAACGGTATTTATGATTCAGCTTGGCAATAAAACCGTGCGCCCTTATGCCGCCAACGGGGGTTTCGGCGGCCATCGCCTCTTCTTCGGAAGAGAATACTTGGTGCCGGAGGGTAAAATGACCGCAGAACGAGGCGTTCTGAATCCAGTCTTCCCGCGCCCTGCGCAGACGATCGAGAAGCGCGTCCTTTTCGGAATCGCCGGGAAGCGCCGCCTGCGGCGCGGCGAAGAGGGCAAAAAGACTGAGAAACACAAAAACGAGACAACGGCATCTTTTCATGGCACAGACTCCTGCGGAACGGACGATGCGGCTTGTTTCCATTCAAGCGGGGGTTCAACCCCGGAACATCACGATTTTATCTTTTCATTGAAACTGTGTCAACGAACGCTAAAACATTCTTCCCCGGCCTTGTTTGATATTTCACGAATCGGATTCGGATTGAGCTGAGGTGCGCCCCGTTTCAGCGGACTCCTTCCCCCGGCACAACGGCGCCCGCTTTGGGGGGTATATGGCAGTCTGCAAAGGTCACGGGTCAGGGAACGGGTTTTATCCGGCCATTTTTCTAGCCATTTGCTAATTTATATAGCCAAATTTCTGATGACATCTTGATATTTGCTCATTTCTAATATGTATTTGATATAAGCAAAAATCTAAAATAGGTATCTGTGATGGAAAAAGAAATAGCCCATGATTTACTCCTTAGGTTAAGATTCTTGGCCTGATGCCGCGGATTCATTATACCGCCGTCCTGAGGATCATTTATATCTGTCGCTATCGTGTTTGGCAAGTTTTCACTATCCCTTTTGGCGTGATTTCATTATCCTTTTTGGCGTAATTTCAGTTTCCCTTTTGGATACTGAGAGGCGTGCCCGTTTCGGCGGACTCCTTTCCCCTGGCATAATGGCGCCCGCTTTTTGGCGGTATATGAGCGGTCTGCAAAGGCAACAGGTCAGGAGGGAACAGGTTTTATCTGGCCATTTATATCGCCATTTATCTAGCCAAATTCCCGTTTATCTAGCCATTTATATAGCCATTTATCCAGCCATAGCGGCCATAATCAGGGGTGCCGGAAGGATTCTCATGCAATATCGTCAGATCACCTGTTCCAACAGGTTCCGCCGGCAGAGTGAGCAGTGCGGGGAGCGTTTCGGCGCTCCTTATTTCCTCGACTAGACGGGCTGAATCTGCGAATCCCTTCCTCCATCGCCAGAGCTTATCAGGCCGAATATGAGATGATCTTCAGGACGGGCAATCCGCTGATACTGCAATCATCGGACGTTACGAGGGCAGGAGTTCTTCTTGCTCTTGCCCTCTTCCTTGCCCAGTTAGCATTCCAAAAAACATCAGCCGTCAGCAAATAACTCCGTCGCTGTGAGTGTATTGTTCGAGGGAGTTCTCTTTTGCCTGAACGCAGATGAACTGAAATTCCCCTTCGCCGGAATTTTCAATCGTCCGGACAGCCTCCGGGGCGATTCGGACCACAGAACCCTCCGAAACAGCGATCCGGTCCCCGTCAATGGTGAGGACTCCCTCTCCTTTCAGGATAATGAAAACTTCCTCGTTCTGTTTGTGCTTGTGATTGAAAGGCATTTTAAACCCTTTCGGAACGACATTAACCGAAATTTCACAGCTTGTCAGACCGAGCGTCTCTTTCAAAAAGACTTTCCCCATTTCCAGCTTGGCGATTTCCGCCATTTTGCCCAATTCAGCAGATTGATAATTGCTCATGATTCACTCCTTAGGTTAAGATTCTTGGCTTGGTGCCGCAGATCCATTATACCGCCGTCCTGAGAATCATTTATATCTGTCACTATCGTGTTTGGCAAGTTTTCACTATCCCTTTTGGATCCCGTGAGGCGTACCCGTTTCAGAATGATAACGAAACGGGTAGTTGCACGATTTGCCACGTGCGGTCTGTTGTCTCAAAACAGTTTTTCAACGATTTCACGCAGGGTCGCGGCCGTCTGCCCATAAGTGATATTGTCGGAAAGAAGGCCTTTCGTTTTTTCAGCGTAATCCTGTCTGTAAAAGTCGGAATCAAGGAATTCGCCGATCAGCGCTTTTATGTCAACGTCATCCTGGGCCGACGGGCATATCGGCAAATGTTTTCTGTGCTCACGGACCTGTCCGACCAATTCCTTAAACGTATCGTCGATCGTGATCGAGGGATACAGCATATGGATATCATAGAGATGTCTCGAATATCGCTTCGTCTTTTTCTCCAGGTAATAATCGCAGAGCGCAAATATCTTATCGATAAATGTTCTGCTGACAGACTGAACTTTCATAACAAAGGGGGAGAGTCCGTAGTCTGTAACGAGATCCGGAATGTCTTCATTGACCGCACTGTAAATGAGATTGCCGACTTCCCTTTCTTCGGTCGGAAAGGAGTAGGAAACCAAAGCCGTCTCCAACAGAACGGCCGACGTAACGCCATTGATCGGAGGAGAAACAAGCGACGGATAACCGAAGATATAGCGGTTGTAGTCCTTGTCACTCTCGATTTGATTCCAGTTCTCAATACGCATGCCAAGTTCGTCGCCGATCGGTCCCAAAACTTTGTATTTGAGCTTCTTCCGGCGGGCTTCACCCAAATGTTCGGAGAAAGTGATATCGATATCCTCGGAAAAGCGGTTAATCAGATGAAAACACTTCGAAAGTGAAGTTCCTCCCTTAAAAACCGGTTTTAGAACGGATCGGGCCAGGAGCTTCAGGATCATTGTGACATAGTAGTCCTTCTCAATGATAGACCGCGCAATACCGGTTCTTTCACTCGTTTCGTCGATGATTTCCCGAAACAGTTCCGCATTATGGTGCAAGTACATCGTCCAGCCTCATTTCGTAGTAGAATCGAAAGGTGGAATCGGGAAACGCCCGAATATAACGGTCAATGTCTCTCTTGGTTATTTTGTTTGCCAGAGAGTAAGCCTTGATTTTCTCACGGGCCCCGGCATATCCGCAATCAAGATAGGAATCGAGATTTTTTAACAGTTCCAGCAGCCGCAGAACACCGGCATTCTCATTCGTGACGGGAACATTTGAACGCCGAACGATAAACCGCTGCTTTCCGACGGAGACTTCCCGGACAATCGCGGCGATATTATTGGTGACAATCTCGATTTTCGCCGGAACCTGAAGTGAGATTCCTATGAGGTTGGCAAAAGTGCCGCCGGAATAATAACCGCTGACCTTCCCCCCGCGGGCTACATACTTGCGATCCGCCACGGTTTCGGGACTCGGACCGGTCGAAAAACGATGGCGTGCCGCTTTCGGAATATAGTAAATCCCTTTCTCATAGCGGACAATTTTGCCGTTGTCGGCCAGTGTCTTGATCTGCTGGCGGAAATTCGGCCGGCTCATTCCCTCGATATGGATGTCATCGAGAAAGATCGGTTCACCGCCCTCGTAGTGCTCCCTTAAATACTCAAACAGCATTGCGGCCCCTCTGAATAATCACCTCGTATCATATTTTATATCACATAAAGTGATTATAAACAAAAAAACAATTCCGTCAACAGAGAAAATGGGGGATAGCATCTGCTCATGAGGGAAGGCGGGCTGAGGTGTACCGCTTTAACAATCCCCTCCCCCATTGCCGGGACGTACAGGTCTAATATGAGATGATCTTCAAGACGGGCAATCCGCTGAAACTGGTTTATGAACTCTACGTTCTGTAGGGCGAGTCGAAAAAGCGGTATTGAAATGGGGCTGGAGTTTTATTGCTCCTGTCCCCTTCTCTTTTGATGGACCAATCCTCGGAACATGTCCAGATCACAGGATTCAAATCAGGTGATCGTGGCATCAGCGGCAGAAATAAAATCTTCATCCCTCTTTCGAAAGGCCAGTAGAAGGCGGGTATGTCTCATTTTTATTTGCTTTCCTCCTCCGTCAGAAAAACCGTCTCTCCTTATTGATTTTTAAGTGGGGTTAAGCTTAAATCTGTAGGGAGGTCATCAAGGAACAGATTATGGCTGACGCCGAACTAAAAGAGATTCAGACCGTTTTCTCCCCTTTCCAGGCCGTTCGACCCGGAAGGGAGGAGAGACGTTGTTTCCTGCGCGGCACACGGACCGGGTACACGCTGATCGAGGTCATGATCGCCGTGACCCTCACGCTCATCCTCATGTATGCACTGGCGGCAATCTTCGGACGGGTCACCTCAATTATGACCCAGACCCAGGATATCCTTTCGATGACCAACAATCTCCGCGCGGCGAAAGACCGCCTGCGCGAGGACCTCGAAAACCTGACGGTTCCGCGCCTGAAAGCGCCGACTTCGCGGTATGGTTTCTTCTCCTATTCGGAAGGCTTGGGAAATGCGTTCGAGTGGCTTCTCTACAATGAAACCGACAGCAAACTGATCAATTCCAGAAGATTCACCACCTACGGCAATTTTGACCGCCGAACGCCGTCGATGGATAATACGGTCGGCGATACGGACGACATCCTTTCCTTTACCGTTCGGGCTCCTGCGGGAAAATGGTTTCGCGGACGGTGTTTCAAGGAACTTCCGGAAACTCATACATCGGATTACGACGCTTCGATTGACGACAATATCGAGATGATCGAATCGGAATACGCCGAGGTTATCTGGTTTCTGCGCGGGACGACGCTTTATCGC
>JAFRAC010000013.1 GCA_017405595.1 Thermoguttaceae bacterium
ACTCGCTTTCGTCTTTTACCGGCTGGAAAACCGCTGTCAGCTGTCTGGAGTATGACACGGATCTCCCGCTCTTCGCCGGAGCCGAAGTTGGAGACTATCGCCTTGCGGAAAAGTCCCAGGCCATCAACGCGGGAAATAATGACTACGTAACAACCGAAGTCGATCTGGCGGGGAACGCACGAATTGCTGACGGTGTTGTTGATCTCGGTGCCTACGAATATCAAGTCAAAACGTCTACCATCGTTGTTACAACTTCCGAAGATATTGTGGACGAAACTGACGGGTTTGTTTCACTGCGGGAAGCGATATCCTATGCCGAAACCGCCGACATCATCATTTTCGATGATTCCCTTGCGGGTAAAACGATTATTCTTAACGGCAATCAGCTTGAGACGACAAAGGCAATCACAATTGATGCAACCGACATCGACGGGATAACAATTGACGCCAATTCCCAAAGCCGTGTTTTCTCGGTTAACGGGGGAACAAGCGACGTGCCTGTTATACTAATCGGATTAACAATGACCGGCGGAGAAGCGGAAGACGGAGGAGGAATTTACATTGATTCCGGCGAAACAAACGTTATAGGATGCACCATTGTCGGAAATTCCTCAAATCGCGGCGGTGGGATTTACAACCACAACGGCGCGTTGATACTCGCGGACTCGACGGTTTCAAACAATCGGGCGAGTAATGGCGGGGGAATATTTTCGGAAACCGGTGATCTCGTAATGACCAATAGCATAATAGCCGACAATCTTGCTGACGGCGGCTACGGCACCGGTGGCGGTGGAATTTACAAGGAGTCTGGCACTCTGACTATCACGGATGGTACTGTTTCAAACAATCAAGCGAATATTGGCGGGGGAATATTTTCGGAAACCGGTGGTCTCGCAATAACCAATAGTGTAATAACAGACAATTTTACCGACGGCTCCTACGGCGGCGGTGGAATTTATAAGGGATCTGGCACGTTGACACTCACGGGCTCGACGGTTTCAAACAATCGGGCAAGTAATGGCGGGGGGATATTTTCTGAAGCTGATGATCTCGTCATAATCAATAGCGTAATAGCAGACAATTTTGCGCGCGGTATCTCCGGGGGCGGTGGGATTTACAAGGAGTCTGGCACTCTGGATATCACGGGATCAACCATTTCGGGGAATACCGCAAGTGATCACAGCGGCGCCACTGGCGGCGGGATCCACAACACTTTCGGCACGTTGACACTCACGAACTCGACTGTCACAGGAAATACGGCAAACTTCTGCGGCGGGATTTACAACGGTGGTGATGGTGTGCTGACGCTCACTGACTCGACCGTTGCAGGGAATACCGCGAACTACACAGCCGGAGGGATTGGTAACTACAGCACGCTCAAACTTTACAACTCCATCGTTGTCCAGAACGTCGTGTCCTTTCCCGGAAATCATATTATTGATATATACTCACCTACTAATACAAGCATTGCCGGCATCGTCTACGCTTACAACACACTTTCCTCGTTTACCGAATGGACAGAATCAGAATATTGTCTGGCCTACGATCCATCTCTACCTCTCTTTACCGATCCCGAAAATGATGATTATACTCTCGCCGAAAACTCCCAGGCAATCGACAAGGGAAACAATAATTATGTAACTACAGAAACCGATCTGGCAGGCAGCCCCCGTATCGTAAGCGGCATTGTCGATCTCGGCGCCTACGAATACCAGGCCGGCGGCAGCCCGGCCGAACAACTCGCTGCGCCGGTGATCACAACCGGGGATAAGGGTGTCTTCGTTTCCTACGGTGCGAACCGCCATCAGATTACCTGGGATGCCGTCGAACACGCTTCCGGCTATGAACTCGCTTATTCGGTCGACGGGAACTCTTGGACAACAGTTTCCGCCACGGAAACGAGCAAGGTCTTCACCGGCCTGACCTACGGCGCCGATATGCAATACCGCGTCCGCGCTTTGGGCGACGGGGTTTCATACACCGATTCCGACTGGAGCACGGTTAAAGTGTTCAACGTCTGTCCGATGGACATTGACGGGAACGGGGATATTGCGGGGGGTGACCGCGTCTTGATGATCAGTGCCTGGCTCTCGGGCGAGGGGGACGATGAGTTCCTGTATGCCGCCGACATCAACGCTGACGGCGATATCGGCAGGGCCGACCGCACCTACTTAGTAAACAACTGGCTTGGCAGCGCTGAGGATGACGATCTGGTCTATCCGCCGGCGAAAGCTTCCGACGCGGTCTTTGCCGAGTTCGCCTCGGCCGATCTGGACACTGACCTCAACGCGTTCTGAGAGGAGCCCCGTTTAACGACGGGGGGTTGTCCGGCACTGGGGGAACATCCGCCGAATCGCGCGTGTATTGACCGGCGAGATGACCCCCTCTTCGGTAATGATGCCGGTAATCAGTTCGGCGGGCGTCACATCGAACGCGGGATTGTAGATCTTAATTCCGTCGGGCGCGGTCTGTCTGCCGAAACCCCGGCGGATCTCTTCGGGGTCGCGCTGTTCAATCGGGATCAGCGAACCGTCTTTCAGCGACAGGTCGAACGTCGAAAAGGGGGCCGCAATATAAAACGGAACCCGGTGCGCTTTGGCGCACACCGCAGCCGAATAGGTGCCGATCTTGTTCGCGGTATCGCCGTTGGCGGCAATACGGTCGGCGCCAACCACAACCGCGTCGATCTTTTTCTGCCGCATGAGCATTGCCGCCATCGAGTCGCAGATGAGCGTTACGTCGATCCCGTGCTGGCGCAGTTCCCACGCCGTCAGCCGCGCGCCCTGCAGAAGCGGGCGTGTCTCGTCGGCGTAAACGCGGATATTCTTTCCCGCTTCCTGTGCGGCGTAAAAAACGCCGAGCGCCGTTCCGTAATCGGCGGTCGCCAGCCCGCCGGCGTTGCAGTGCGTTAAAACCGAACTGTTCTTTTTGAGCAGCTTCTGGCCGTGCGCGCCGATCCGGCGGCAGAGAACGCGGTCCTCTTCATGGATCGCCCGCGCCTCATCGAGAAGCGCGGCGGCAACATCGGCAGCTTTTTCCTCTTTCAGGCGTGCCGCGCATTCTTTCATCCGGTCGAGCGCCCAAAAAAGGTTAACCGCGGTCGGGCGGCTGGTTGCCAAATAGGCGGTCACCTTTTCGAGCTGCCGGTAAAAGAGCTTTTTCGGGGGAACCTTCCCGCCGGCAAAGAGGGGCTGCAAGCCGACGCAGACCCCGTAGGCAGCGGCGATTCCGATCGCCGGCGCGCCGCGTACGCACAGTTTCTTGATCGCGTCCCAAACGTCTTCCTGACGGCGGCACTCGATGTATTTCAGCCGGGCCGGCAGAAGGGTCTGGTCGATCAGTTTCAGTCGGCCCCGGCAGAACGCGTCGAAGGAACCGGCGCAGCGGGCCGGAGTCTGCCAGAAGAGTGTTTCAGGCGCTTTTTGAAAAACCATCGTCTCAGCTTTCGAAAGGGAGGAATCGGACTTCAAAGAAAAAAGCCCGGCCTTTTCGGGTGCCGGGCGGAAAAAGGCGTGTTACTCTTTTTGGGAGATCGCCGCGTTCAGTTTCGCGTCTTTTGCGGCGATCTTTTCGGCAAGCCTCTTTCGGAACCCGGCGAGTTTATCGACCAGTTCGGGCTGCGCGGCGGCAAGAATCTGCACCGCCAGAATTCCGGCGTTCCGTGCGCCGCCGGAACCGATTCCGACCGCGGCGACCGGTATATCGCCCGGCATCTGAACCGTGGAAAGGAGGGAATCGAGCCCCCCCATCACGCCGGTTTCGACCGGAATGCCGATCACCGGCAGGGTGGTGTGCGAAGCGGCCACCCCCGCCAGATGCGCCGCGCCCCCGGCGGCGGCGATGATGACCCCCAGACCGCGGCCGCGCGCGCTTTGCGCGTATTCAAGAACCTTTTCGGGAGTGCGGTGCGCGCTCATCACATGAACCTCGTACCCCACACCGAACTCGTCGAGCGCGGCGGCCGCGCCCTTGATTTTGGGCCAGTCGCTGTCGCTGCCCATCAGAATCCCGACCTGTACTTTTGCCATACCGCACCTACTCTTTTCTGATCGATTTCATCGCCTCGGTGAAGCGCGCGCCGGTCTTCTTTTCGTCGGCGATCATTGCGGCGATGCGCGAAGCGGCCTCGTCGAGCGGAACCATTTCGGCGTCCTTTTCCCAGCGCCATTTCACCTCGACTTTTCCTTCGGCCAGACCTTTAACGCCGATGGTGATACGCAGGGGGAACCCGATCAGGTCGGAATCCTTGAACTTGACCCCCGCACGCTGGTCGCGGTCGTCGAGGATCACTTCCACTCCGGCGGCTTCGAGCTCATCGTGCAGTTTTTCGGCGGCGGCGACACTCGCCTCATCGGTCACCTTGACCGGGCAGACGTTGACCTCGTACGGCGCCAGGGCGACCGGCCAGATCATCCCGCTTTCGTCGTAACTGGTTTCGGCCAGACCGGCGACAATGCGGTTCACCCCGATCCCGTAACACCCCATGATGATCGGCTTTAACGCGCCGTCGGCATCGAGATAGTTCGCGCCGAGCGCCTCGGTATACTTGGTGCCGAGCTTAAAGACATGGCCGACCTCGATGGCGTTGCGGATCGCCATCGTCTGGCCGCAGCGCGGGCAGGCGTCGCCGGCGGTCGCGTTGCGCACGTCGCCCCAGAGATCGGCCGTCCAGTCGCGCTCGACGTTGACATTGACAATGTGCTTGTCGGCCTTGTTCGCGCCGGTAATGGCGTTGGCGACGGCGCGGACCTGGTAATCGGCGACGATCTGAATTTTCTGCGCCATTCCGACCGGCCCGGCAAACCCGACCGGCGCGCCGGTCACCTTTTCGATCGTTTCGGGATCGGCCAGCTCGAGTTTTTCCGCGTTCAGAAGGCGGCGGACCTTGTTTTCGTTCACATCGTGGTCGCCGCGCACGAGTACCGCGACCGGCTTCCCGTCGGCGACGTAAATGAGCGTTTTGATCAGCTTCTGCGGTTTCGCTTTCAGGAACGCACAGACCTGCTCGATGGTGTGGGCGTCGGGCGTATCGAGTTCGGCAATCTCTTTCAGGGCGATCGCCGGATCGGGACCCGCGGGAGGCTCGCCGCCGATTTCCGCCTTTTCGATATTGGCGGCATAACGGCATTTCGGGCAGTAGACGATGTTGTCTTCGCCGTTCGGGCTCGGAATCATGAACTCGTGCGAAGCGTCGCCGCCGATCGGGCCCGATTCGGCTTCCACCGGCAGGAACGGCACGCCGCAGCGGGTAAAGATCGCGCAATAGGCGTTATACATCTTTTCGTACCGCCGGTTGAGCGATTCCAGTTCGGTATGGAAGCTGTACGCGTCTTTCATCAGAAACTCGCTGGTACGCAGAATCCCGAACTTCGGGCGTTCCTCGTTCCGGAACTTCGTCTGAATCTGATAGAGGGTGATCGGGAGCTGGCGGTAACTCGAAATGTATTTCGAGACGATATCGGTAATTTCCTCTTCGTGGGTGGGGCAGAAGACGACCGGCACCTTTTTTCCGGCGCGGGGCAGATCGGTTTTGATCAGCACGTTGCCGAACGCCTCGACCCGGTTCGTCCGCTCGTAGAGGGAGGTCGGGCAGAGGGCGGTCATCAGAAGCTCGACCGCGCCGGTCTTATTGATCTCTTCCCGGACAATCGCCGTCGCCTTCTGGAGAACGCGCAGACCGAGCGGCAGATACGAATACGCCCCCGCCATCACCTGGGAAATCATTCCCGCGCGAAGCATCAGAATATGGCTCGGAATTTCGGCCCCGTCGGGGGTTTCCTTCATTGTCGGTATCAGCGTCTGCGACCACTTCATGCGTATTCCTCCAAAAAAATCGTAGTGCGGAGCGAAAACAGCCGCCGCCGTTCCGCGGCGCTGCCGTTCGTCGAAAGACCGCTTCCTTTCCCAAAGGGGACGAACGGAAGAGTCTCTCTTAAAGGGGCTATTCTACCACGGCGGCGCGTCTTTTTCCAGACCGGCCCGGCAGGAAAATGCCGTGCGGAAAGGAGCGCCGCGTGCCGGAGGCCGGTCCGGCTAGCGCCCGTTTTGGCGCCGCTGATATTCGCGGCTGGCGTAGATGAGCGTTTCCCGCTCCTCTTTGGTCAGGCTGTCCTGCCCGGAGATTCTGATCTTATCGAGGATCCGGTTAACCTCCTCTTCGAGTTTGTCGTCGGGAACCGAAGAGCGCTTAGGTGTTCTCCAGGTAAAGGTCGACGCGCCGGAAGCGGCACTGCGGTCCGTTTCGAGGCGGGAACCTCCCTTTCCGGAAAAGAGTTTCCGGGGATTCAGGCTCGTGAACCGGATTCGGGTAAAGAAGTAAAGAAGGGCAACCGCCGCGCCGGCGATATGGACCGTATGGGCGATGTTGCTCCCCCCGTTAAAGGCGCCGAGGGTATCCATGACCACGTACATGACGCCGAGCGCCCAGGCGGGCATCGGCAGAATCCCGAAAAGGAAGACCTGGGCTTTCGGGTAATTGCAGGCGAACAGAATGACAACCGCCGAAATCGCGCCCGAAGCGCCGAGCATTTCGCCGCCCAGAGGCTTGCCGGTCACTTGAAAAACATGATGGCTTTCCAGACCGGTCTGGATTCCCCAGACCAGGCCGCCGGCAACGACCGCGACCAGATAGAAGATGAAAAACTCGGTCTTGCCGTACCTCCGTTCGATCCATGGACCGAAGAAGAAGAGGCAGAACATATTCCCGAAGATGTGATAGAAGTTGGCATGAACAAAACCGTAGGTCAGAAACTCGTACCAGTAGAGGGGATTAAAGATCGTCTCGCTGTGCATCGCCAGGTACCTGGTTACGGCATGCGTCGACGGGGTGAGGAACATGTCGAACAGGTAGAGGAGCACGTTAACAAGAATCAGAACGAAGGTGACGCTCAATCCCTGAAAAGCCCCGCGGGTAAACCGCCGGTCATCTTCGTCCCGATAATAATCGCGATCGTAAAAACCCATTTTCCGCTTTCTGACTCCGAGTGATTTTCCCCGAAAAACGACAGGTCCATTCTACACTCCGGCGCGTTTTTTTCAAGGTAAGCGGGGAGCGCAGACACCCCCGCAGCGCAACTACGCCAGCCCCATCTCGTTTAACTGTTTCTGGGCGGCGGGATTGCCGTTTTTTGCGGCCTTCCGGAGCCACTCAGCCGCGACAAAAGGAATCTTTGCAACGCCCTTCCCCTCGGCATAACAAAGACCCATATAAAACTGCGCTTCGGGATGATCCTGTTCGGCGGCCAACCGGAAATATTTGACGGCAAGAAAGTCGTCCTGTGCGATCCCCTTGCCGTTGAAATAACATTCACCCAGATTGTATTGTGCGGCAGAGTCGTTCTGCCTGGCAGCCGACTGAAACCATTTGACCGCTTCTGTGAAATCCTGTTTAACCCCTTTCCCTTCGTAATAGCATACCCCGAGCCGGTTCTGCGCTTCTGCAAGACCGCTTTCGGCGGCCTTGCGGAACCATTTCGCCGCTTCTTCGAAGTTCTGTTCAACTCCCGTTCCTTCGAAACAGCATTGGCCCAGATCGTTTTGAGCCAGTGTATAGCCGTTTTCCGCGGCCATCCGGAACCAGCGGACCGCTTCACCGAAATCCTGTTTGACTCCCTCGCCGTGGTAATAACAGCAGCCCATGTTGTACTGC
The DNA here is from genome assembly GCA_017405595.1 of Thermoguttaceae bacterium. GTDB lineage: Bacteria > Planctomycetota > Planctomycetia > Pirellulales > Thermoguttaceae > RUG695. The sequence goes on from JAFRAC010000013.1 coordinate 7,649, forward strand.
GCTTCGGGAACGTCCTGTTCGCCCGCCAGACGGAACCATTTCGCCGCTTCGCTCATGTCCTTTTCAACACCCCTTCCGTAGTGAAAGCATACGCCCAAGGCAAACTGCGCGTCCGACAACCCCTGTTCGGCTGCCAGACGAATCCATCTGACCGCCTCCTCGTCGTTCTGTTCCGCACCTTCCCCGCTGTAATGGGCCTTACCCAGAATATATTTTATACGGGCGTCTTCCCGATCCGCAGTCGGCCGGAGCCAGTCGACCGCTTCGGCGCACCCTTGGTCGGCGGCATGAATGATCCATTTTTTCCCCTCAGCCTCGTCCTTTTCGACCCCGTGACCGTTCAGGTAACAAAGACCGAGATAGTACGTCGCATCGGGGATAATATAGTACTTTTCATTAATGATTTCGTTTTCCGTAACAATCTCATTGAACAGTTTAAACGCCAGGGAATAGGACTGTTTTATCCCGATTCCATGGTAATAACACCGGGCCATATGAAACCGCGCGTCATGATTTCCGTCGCCGAAGGCTTCCCGGTACAGCCTGGCCGCCTCTTTGATGTCCTGAGGAACACCGTTTCCCGTTTCGAAGCGGGTGGCGAGAATGACTTGCGCCCTGCTGTCAGAGGCCTTTTGGAGCCACTTCACGGCTTCCGCTTCATTCTTTTCAACGCCGAGATCGGCGTATTTCTCCCGATATTCTTTGAGATAGTTGTCACGGGGACCAATTTCCTTGTAGCCGAGATCGCCGTGAAGATAGATCAGCACGATTTCGAACCTGTCGCGCGGCCAGCCGCTTTCGGCCTTTCGAAGGAGCCAGTTTAAGCGCTGTTCTTTCGTTTGGGCGTAGATGTTGACCAGGCTGATATCGAGTGTGTCGTACCGCTTCTGATCGTAACACCACACGCCGAATTCGTTGAGCGCGCGGGAAGCGCGTCCGTACCAGACGACGGAAGCTTCCTTGTCTTCCGCAACGCCCGTGCCGTAATAGCAACAGTTGCCCAGATACCACTGAGCCTGATCGTTTCCGCTTTTCGCGGCCTTGGTGAGCCACTCGATCGCCTTTTCGGTGTTCTGTTCAACATCCTTTCCTTCGGCGTAGCGGCGGGCGACAAGAAGCTGGGCTGCGTCGAGTCCCCCTTCGGCGGCTTTAAGGAACCAGCGCATAGCCTCGGTGTTATCCTGCGGGACGCCTTCACCCCCCGCGCAGCATTCCCCCAAGCTCCAGAATGCCAGATCAAGACTCTGTTCGGCGGCTTTCCGAAACCACTCGACAGCTTCGGCTTTGTCCTGCGCCACGCCTTCGCCGCGCCGGTAGCAGCGGCCGACGTGCCAGAGGGCCGGAGCAAAGTTTTTCTCGGCGGCCGCCATGTACCGTTCGAACCGCGCGGTCTGTTCGCATTCGTGGGGATCCCATACGGGACGGAAATCGAGCATTTCGCATTCCGTTGATTGAATGCCCCGTTCCGCGGCTTTCTGAAGCCATTTCGCCGCTTCGGCCTCATCAATTTCCACGCCGTCCCCGGTTTTATAGCAGGTTCCCAGACAGAACTGCGCCCGTGGATCCCCCGTTTCGGCGGCCTTGCGGAATTCTTCAATAATGTTGCCGTAAAAGAGTCTGCCCCCGCTGACGAATTTCGGGTTTTGGTTTTGCTTGGAAGATGTCATCGTATGTCCGGATGGAATGAACGAAAGGTTTGTTTGAAGGACGAAAGAACTGAAAGGCTCCCGCCAAGCAGTAGAACAATTATAACCCGCGGCATGGACACAATCAACATTTGCTTCCGGCGGTTTGTTTGGTTCACTTGCGGAGAGCAGCCGCTGCGGCTAAAATGAATCTGTCGGACGCCGGGGACGGATTGCACCCGACCGCTTGCCCGGCACGCCTTTCCGCTTGCGGAGAGGGCCGTGTGTCCGAATACAGCCGGATCAGTCTGTATCTCCGGTTCCCAAACACTCCACCAGTTCTTTAAAGTTCTTGGAAAGTCCGGTCAAAATGAATTTTTATATCCTGAAAAAAAGGATGACTCCCAACTCCTGGGCAGAGAATGAAATGACGATAGTGCCTGACGAGGAACGGGGAGAAGATCGCTACTCCTGTCAGTACTGTCCGAAATGTCATCACATCCTCAATGTCTTCCGAGAACCGCCCATCAGATGCGAATTTGAAATTGCCAAACCGTATTTCGGGGATATTGTGTTTACTTTTACTGAGATTTCCTTTTCTAAACGGGCCAAAGACCTGTTCCTGGAATCGGGGCTGAAAGGAATCCGACGGTTTGAGCGGATTGAAATCGTGAAGCTGAAAACCCATAACGGAGTCAGAAAAAGCAAGCTCCCCCCGATGCCGGAATACTACCTTGCACACATAGACGTTGACGGCGCCTTTACGGATTTCAAACGGTCAAAGGCGGTTTTCAGTCCGCCGATCATGCCCGCTTGCGAGTATTGCAATCATAGTCCGCCCCTCGACGGGGAAAGCCTTCGTAAGCTTAAACTTAGAACCTATGTGCCGCGTGACAGAATAGAAGCCCTATTTGATGGCGGGGCACGTTTTTTATATCCAAATAGTCACGACAAGCATATGCACATTTATGTCGACGCGGCACGCTGGAATGGGAACAATATCTTTAAGTTGATCGGTTTTGGAGACATAGTCGCAGACCAGACGTTTGTGGATTGGGCAGACGGGAACAATCTTAAATGCTGTCGTTTCGTCCCTGAAAGCGAGCCGTGCGAGGATTGGGGGATGTACGAGGGTGCGGAGGAGCGTTTCGGTCCGGGACTGCGCTATGACCTTGATTGACCCGGAACTTTATATGCGCACAACGCGATGACGGAAACACTGCGGCCAATGCAAATGCTTCTGTGCACCGTCGAGGGTGAAGACCGTTTTATCTAATGGGACTTTGCAAAGCGGAAACCCGCTGTGTGCAGCTCGAAAACCTACTCCGGCCAGTCGCCCGAGAAAACTTCGCGGGCCGGGCCGGTCATGATCACATGGCCGGTCTCTTCGTTCCACTCGATGACAAGGTCGCCGCCGCGGAGGTGGATCGTAACGCGGCGGTCGGTTTTGCCGCTTAGGATTGCCGCCACGCCGGTGGCGCAGGCACCGGTGCCGCAGGCGAGCGTCTCGCCGGTGCCCCGTTCCCAGACGCGCATCTGCAGCTCGCTGCGGCTGAGCACTTTGACGAATTCGGCGTTCACACGGCGCGGGAAGCGGGGGTCCATTTCGATTTTCGGGCCGATTCCCAGCACCCACTCGTCGGTCGGCTCGTCGACGAAGGCGACGCAGTGGGGGTTCCCCATCGAAACACACGTCACGCTCAGATCGCGGCCGTCGATTTCAAACGGCACGTCGACCGCCGGCGCGTTCGGGTCGCCGGAAGAGGCGCGCAGCACGGTCGGCACCTTTTCGGGCGCAAGGACCGGTTCCCCCATGTCGACGCGTACCCGCACAACCCGGTCCGCCTTCAATTCCAGGTCGAGGGTGAGAACTCCGATCCCGGTCTCGATCCGGAGCGGGTTCCTGCCGCAAATGCCTCGGTCGTGCACGTATTTCGCCACACAGCGGACCGCGTTGCCGCACATTTCGGCTTCGCTGCCGTCGGCGTTGAACATCCGCATCCGCGCGTCGGCCCGGTCGGACGGGCAGATGAGCACCAGCCCGTCGCCGCCGACGCCGAAATGGCGGTCCGAAATTTTTACCGCGAGCGCCTCGGGCGGTTCGGGGAGCGTTTCCGAAAAGAGGTCAACATAGACGTAGTCGTTCCCCGCCCCTTCCATTTTTGTGAATTTCATCAAGAAACCTTTTCTTCCCTTTACTCAATCAAATCGAAAACGCGGATGCTGGTCGGGGTCACGTAGCAGTCGTCCCCCGGTTCAAGGCTGAGGCGGTCGCGGTCGTAATGACTGATTTCCGCAACCAGATTTTCGTTGTTTTCGGAATGAAGGTCAACCCGCACATGCGCGCCGGCGGAATGAATCCGGTCGATCGTCGCCGGCAGGCAGAGGCGCCCTTCGATCGGTTTGCGTACAATCTCCAAGTCGTGGGGACGGACGAAAATCGCCGCGGCGCCGTCTTCGGTCCAGTTCGACCGGCTCAGCACCATCTCGGCGGCGCGTCCGCGGTGTTCGCCGATCCGCACCTGCCCTTCCCCCGCCATCCGGCCCCGGAACTGGTTGACCTGTCCGAGGAAGTTCATCACAAAAGCGGTTGCGGGCTGATGAAACACATGGTCGGGAGTGTCGAACTGCTCGATCATGCCGTTGTTCATGACCGCCACGCGGTCGGCCAGTTCCAGCGCTTCGTCCTGGTCGTGCGTCACGAAAACGCTTGTCAGGTGGATTTCGTCGTGCAGGCGGCGGAGCCAGCCGCGCAGTTCCATGCGCACTTTGGCGTCGAGCGCGCCGAACGGCTCGTCCAGAAGGAGGACTTGCGGTTCGACCGCCAGGGCGCGCGCCAGCGCGACCCGCTGCCGCTGACCCCCCGAAAGCTGGGAAGGATAGCGGTGCGCCAGGTTGTCGAGCTGGATCATGTGCAAAAGCTTCATGACTTTCTCGCGGATCCGGTCTTTCGAAAGGCGCACCTTGCGCGGCTTGACCGTCAGGCCGAAGGCGATATTGTCGTAGACGCTCATGTGGCGGAAGAGCGCGTAATGCTGAAACACAAAGCCGACGCCGCGGTCGCGGATCCGCTGGTTTCCGACATCCTGCCCGCTGAAGAAGATCGGCCCGCTCACCGGATCGGGGACTTCCAGGCCGGCGATAATCCGCAGAAGGGTGGTTTTCCCCGAACCGCTCGGCCCCAGAAGAGCGACCAGCTCGCCGGTATTGATTCGGATACTGACATCGTTGAGCGCCTTAAACGTTCCGAATGATTTGACAATGTGGCGGACTTCAATGCTCATTCTTCTAACCCCATTCCTTCGACGGTCAAGTCTCGTTTTCGGCGGCCGACATTTTCCATTCGACAAAGCACTTTAAAATCAACGTTAAGATGGCCATCAGCGCCAGAAGCGTCGCCACGGCAAACGGCGCCGCCGGATCGGCATAACCCTGGTAGAGGGCGTTGATATGCAAGGGAAGCGTGTTCGTTTTCGGCGAGTTGCCGACCACGACCATGACCGCGCCGAACTCGCCCATCGCGCGGGCGTTGCAGAGGATGACCCCGTAAAGGAGCGCCCAGCGGATGTTCGGAAGGGTGACGCGCCAGAAGATGTGCCAGCCGCGCGCCCCGAGAACCCGGGCGGCCTGTTCCTCTTCGGTTCCCTGCGCCTGAATGACGGGAAGGACCTCGCGCACGACAAAGGGGAACGTGACGAAGATGGTCACAATGACCACGCTCGGCGCCGCGTAGAGGATCCGGATGCCGTGATCGCGGAACCACCCCCCCAGCGGGGAAGCGGTGCCGAAAAGGAAAATGAAGAGCAGGCCGGCGATCACCGGCGAGATGGCGAACGGGATGTCGATGAGGGAAACCAGAATGCTTTTCCCCCGGAACTGGAATTTGCCGATACACCACGCCGCGCAGAGCCCGAAAATCAGGTTTGCGGGAACCGAAATACAGGTGGCCAGAAGCGTCATCCGCAGCGCGCTCATCGCCGCGCGGTCCGAAATGGCGCGGAAGAAGAACGCGGCGCCGCTTTTGAACGCTTCGTAAAAAATGGAAACCAGCGGCACAAAGAGGAAAAGCGACATGAAGATCACCGAAACGGCAATCAGAAGAATCCGCACGCTCCGCGGTTCGGTGGTCGACCGCAGAACCGATTTGCGGTGGGCGTTGTAAGCGCGGATAATCTGCCGTTCCTGCTCGGTCATCGGACGCCCCCTTAATTGGCCAGCGCAAACCGGCGGTTTGCCCAGATTTGAATGAGGTTGATCGCCAGCAGAATGCCGAACGAAACGGCGAGCATCACCAGCGCGACCGCCGAGGCGGGAACCTGACCGTTCTCCTCATAAAGTTTCGAGAGGATCACGCTCGACATGATTTCGGTTTTGCCGGGAATCATCCCGCCGATGAAAAGGACGGAACCGTATTCCCCGACCGCGCGGGCGAACGCCATCGCGAAACCGGTGATCAGCGCGGGGGAAAGGGTCGGAAAGATGACGCGGCAGAAGGTCTGCCGGCGGTTGGCGCCCAGACTCGCCGACACCTCTTCCAGTTCGCGGTCGATATCGGCGATCGCCGGCTGCAGGGTGCGGATCACGAAAGGGAGTCCGATAAAGATCAGCGCGAGTGTGACGCCGATCGGCGTTCCCCGGATCGGAATCGGCAGAAACTGGCCGATCCACCCCTTTTCGGAGTAGATCTGCGCCAGCGCGATCCCCGAGACGGCGGTCGGCAGCGCGAAGGGCAGGTCGACCATCATGTCGAGGATACGCCGCCCGATAAACCGGTAGCGCACCAGCACCCACGCGACGATGAACCCCATGACCGCGTTGACAAGCGCGGCGGCCAGCGAGGCGCTGAAGGTCAGTTTAAACGATTTGGCGACAAGGTCGTTCTGCATGATGTGGCAGAAATCGGCGGCCGTCAGATGACGTGTGGCAAGAAAAAGGCCCGACAGAGGAATCAGCACGACAAGGCTCAGGTAGGTAACCGTGAGCCCCATCGTCAGCTTAAAGCCGGGCAGGACCGACCGCTCGACCAGCTTAAAGCCGGGCGGGACGAGGGAAACGAATTTCTTTTTCCCGCTCAGGTTCGACATTGCGCTCAGTTCCCGCTGATTTCGGTCAGCATTTGATCAAAGAGACCGTCGGAATTGAAGTGTTTCCGCTGCGCGGCAAGCCATCCGCCGAAAGCGTCATCGACGGAAAAGAAGCGGACTTCGGGAAACTGATCGCGGTTCTTCGCCATCACGTCGGGGTCGATCGGGCGGTAATGGTTCCTGGCGATCACTTCCTGCCCTTCCGGCTCGTAGAGGTAGTTCAGGTATGCGGTGGCGATTTCGCGCGAACCGCGGCGGTCGACCACCGCGTCGACGATCGCGACCGGCGGCTCGCACTTGATGCTGACTTCGGGAACAATAATTTCAAATTCCCCTTCGGCCATCTGCTGCGAAAGGATCGCTTCGTTTTCCCAGGCCAGGAAGGCGTCGCCGTGGCCCCGTTTGACGAAATCGTCGGTCGCGTCGCGGGCGCCGGTCGGCATCCCCTGCGCGACGGCGTTCGCGAAAATCTTTTTCGTGAACTCGTAGGCGGTCTTTTCGGCCTCGGCGACCCGTTCGGCGTTTTCGGGAACCGCAATCGCGTCGATTCCGCCCAAATCGGCGAGTTCCTTATCGAGGGCGTAACCCCAAATCGCGAGGTAGTTCCAGCGGGCGCCGCCGCTCGTTTTCGGGTTCGGCGTCACAACCTGCACGCCGTCTTTCGCCAGATCGTCCCAGTTATGGATATTCTTGGGGTTCCCTTTGCGGACCATGATCACAATGGTCGAGATATACGGGCAGCTGTTGTTCGGGAACTGCTTCTGCCAGTCGGGGGAAAGGAGCCCCGGTCGGCCGTCGCGCTCTACGGCGATATCGTCGATATCGAACGCCAGCGCCAGCGTGACGACATCGGCTTCTTTCCCTCCGTCGCGTACCGCGCGCGACTGGGCGCCGCTGCCGGCGTGGGTATCTTCGACCGTAATCTTTTCGCCGGTCATCTCGAACCAGTGCTTTTCGAAAACGCGGCCGTACTCGGCATAGAGTTCCCGAGTCGGATCGTACGAAACGTTGCAGATTTCGGTAACTTTACCGCCGCCGCTCTTTTTTCCGCAACCGGGAAGAAACAGTGCGGCGCACAGGAAGAGAAGAAGAACAAACCGGTATCTTTTTTTCATCGAATGACCATCCCTGGATATTTCGCGCCGGGGGAACCGGCTGTTCCGGCCCCCGACGGCAAATCGGAAAGACAACAGGACCGCGCACCCTGCACAGCCTGCCCGGATTTTACCTATTTTTTCGATTTTGGACAAGGTGAAACTCCCCGGAACAGGGAGAATCCGCCGTTACGATTTGCGGACCGCGTCGATTTCGTCTTTGGTGTCCTTCTCTTCGCGTTTGCGGAAAACCAGGCGGATCGGCACCTCGCCGATCGGCAGTTCATCGCGCAGAACGCTCAAAAGGAACCGGCGCCAGTTGGCGGCAAAAGCGTCGGGCATATTGCAGAAGAGGATGATCGTCGGCGGCGCGATATCGGCCTGAACCGCGTAGTAGATTTTCGGTTTCCGGTGGTAGAAGAGCGGGGGCGGGTTGTAGTCCATCGCCGCGGTGATGATCTTGTTCAGCCGGGCGGTCGGAATCCGCATGCGGTACTGCCGCTGCAGAATCTGGGCGTGGCGCAGAAGGCGGTCGGCGTTCTTCCCGGTCATCCCGGTAATGAAGGCGATCGGAACATGCCAGCACTGGCCGAACGTTTCGCGCAGGTAATCGCCCCAGCGCGAGGTGGGCATGTGGGGCGCCATCAGGTCCCATTTGTTCACCACAAAGATGACCGGGCGCATATGCTCTTCGATCAGGTTGACCAGCTGTTTGTCCATCTTGCTGATCCGCTGCGAGCAGTCGAAGAACATCAGAACCACATCGGCGCGGCGGATCGAGCGTTTGGCGCGGGTCAGACTGTAGAAATCCAGGTCGGAACCGATACTCTTCCCCCGCATGAAGCCGGGCGTATCGATGGCGGTCACCATCTGGCCGTTCCACTCGAAACGGACGTCGATGCAGTCGCGCGTCGTGCCGGGCACGCTGCTGGCGATCACGCGTTCCTGCTTCACAAGCGTGTTGACGAACGTGCTCTTGCCGACGTTGCGCCGGCCGACAATCGCGATCTTCATGACCGAAGACTCGGCGCTTTCGCCCCGGTCTTCAAAGGCGGCGGGGGGAATCAGCCGTTCGAGTTCCTCGGTCAGGCGGACACGCCCGATCTTCTGCTTGGCGCTGATCTTGATCATGTCCCAGCCGAAAACGCGAAACTCTTCGGCGTTCTTTTCCTGCTTTTCGTCGTCCGACTTGTTGACCGCCAGAAGGATCGGTATCGAAAGAGGGCGGAGCCTTTCGGCGATCATCTCGTCGAGGGGGGCGATCCCCGTACGCGCGTCGGTCACGAAAAGGATCAGGTCGGCCGATTCGAGCGCCAGCCTGATCTGCGCTTCCACGTCCTCGGAAAGGTCGTCTTTGTCGACGATCCCGATCCCGCCGGTATCGATCAGCTCGATATACCGGGGCGCGGGAGTCTCTTCCGGTTCCCCCTCTCCGGCCGCGGGTTCGGGGAGCGCGCCGTCTTCGGCGTCCAGGGGAAGGAGCGCCGAAACGCGGTCGCGGGTCACGCCGGCCGCCGAATCGACGATCGAAATCTTCTCGCCGATCAGCCAGTTAAAAATGCTCGATTTGCCGACGTTCGGCCGGCCGACAATCGCGACTTTCGCTATCCCCATAACAGTTTCCGCACCCGTTTGAGCGCCGGGCCCGCAAATCGTATTGCAGTCCGGCCGAAAAAAACGCCGCACCAAAACATCGAAAGTTTTCGTGCGGCGGGTTCAACGCGAGGGTATCAGCACATTTCGAAAATGACCGCGTCCGAACGGCCCATATTCGTCTGATTGATTTTGATAAATGTTTTCTTTTCGACCGCGCGGGGCGCCCGGACGACGTTGATCGGGCAGTCGTCGGCGATCTTCGCGCAGTTCCGCGTGGCGGGAAGCGAACCCTTTTCCATCGCCAGAAGCGAAGCGGCCAGCTCCACCGCGCCGGCGCCGCTGCCCAGATTGCCGAAATGGCCTTTGGCGGCGTAGACCGGCAGATCGCCGAGCGCCTCGGCAATTCCGGCGGCTTCGGCCCGGTCGTCTTTGAGCGTTCCCATTCCGTCGGCGTTGATGTGGTCGAGATCGTCTTTCGTCAGTCCGGCGTCTTTTAAAGCGGTGCCGATCGAAAGGGAAACCGAACCCGCCTGGGCCGCCATTTCGTAGGAGGGATCGGTCACACGCGAGAACCCGCGCAAGACTGCCAGCGGCCTGGCGCCGCGCGCTTCGGCGAACTCGCGCGTTTCCAGGACGAACGCGCCGGCCCCTTCGCCCAGGACGGTTCCGCACCGGTCGGCGTCGAACGGACGGGGAACCGAATCCGGGTCGCTCGTCCAGGGAGCGAGTTCGTACGCGGAAGCGCGGGACATGAAGGGGGGATTGGTCCGGTTGCCGCAGCCGCCGCAAACCATGACATCGGCCCGGCCGTTTTCGAGAATGATCGCCGCCTCGATGATCGACGAAAGCGCCGCCGCGCGGTCGAGCGTCGGCGAGTTGTTCGGGCCGCGGGCGTCGAGGGCAATGCCGATATGGCTACTCGGCATATTCGGCAGATATTTAAGCATCCAGAGGGGCATGATCTTTTCCATCGCAGCGCTCCCCCAGGTCGAGAAATCGTAAACCCCGTTCGACATTCCCGCCCGGAACGCGTCGGCGACTTCCGAAAGGTCGATCCCGATCAGATCGCACCCGAAAATGACGCCGATCCGTTCAGGATCGATCGAGGGCTCGGCGCCGTCGACGCCGGTCGAAAGGCCGGTTTTGCCGAACGCCATCATGGCCGAGACGAACCCCAGCTGAATATCGCGGCTCATGACCTTGATGTTCTTTTTCGGCTTGACGAAATCTTTCGGCCGAAAATCGGGAGCCTCGGCGGTGAGCGGACGGTTCGGCGCCCCTTCGGCAACGAGGGACGAGTAACCGACGCCGCTCTTACCGGCACAGAGAGCCGCCCAGAATTCATCGGTTCCCACGCCGATCGGAGAAATCAGGTCATAAGCGGTTAAAACGATCTCTTTTTTCATCATGCTTGTTCAGTGAAGGTTGATTTTAGAGGTTTATCGCGCGCCGAAATCCGCGGCGGATCATGCGCCGCGCGGCGCCTTATTTTACATATTTGCCTTATCTTATCCAATACCGATTATCGGCTTTCGCTCTTCAGAACGGGGAGCCGGGCCTTGACTTCGCGCCGGATGAGGGCGGCGATTTCGTCGGGCGAACCGTCGGCATCGATCATAACCGTCCCCCCCCGGCCGGCGGCGGCGAGAAAGCGGAGAGCCTCGCGGTAGCCCGATTCCACCTTTTTGTGGAATTCGAGGCCCTTCTTCTCGATCCGGTCGAGCGGACGGGCCAGACGCAAGCGCGCCGCCTCGGCCGAAATGTCGAGGAGGATCGTCAGGTCGGGGAACCGTCCCTGAACGGCGACCTCGCCGACACGCATGATCTCTTCGAGCGCCAGCCCGCCGGCGATCCCCTGGTAAACGAGGGTCGAAAGGAGGAAACGGTCGGCAATCACGATTTTCCCCTCTTCGAGCGCGGGAAGGATATTCTCGCTGATCATCTCGGCGCGCGCCGCCATGAAGAGGAGCATTTCGCTCTGGGGCGCGATCGGAATCTCTTCGCGGTTTAAGAGGATTTCGCGCACGGCTTCCCCCAGCCGGGTCGTTCCCGGATCGCGGCAGAGGAAAACGGAATACCCCTCCGCTTCAAGCGAATCGCGGAGTTTCGCCGCCTGATGCGATTTGCCGGCGCCGTCGCCGCCGTCGATGGTGATGAAAAAACCGCTGTTCATCCGATCTCTTTCCAAATGGGACGCTCCGCCGGCATGCCGGGGAACCTTTTCGCCGGCTCCGCCCTTTACCGGACAGACTCTCCCGTTTCGGGTTCTGTTTCTTTATCGGATACCATTATTGCCGAAAACCTCATTTTCTTCAATTCTTCGGGAAGAAACAATGCGGCGCGCCCCCTCTTTCGTTTCGAACCGAACCGCGCTCAACCGCCTGAAACGGGATTTGTTAAATTATCCGGGTTATGCTAGAATTTACAGAAATTTTGCAATTTGGGTTGCCGATAACAGACTTGGCAACGGGGGAAAGGACGCCGAAACGGGTGTCTTTTCCCCGCTCGCGATCCCCGATACCGGCTGATGACCGCCGGGGATCTCCCGTAAACAAGGTTGAAGTTGTGTCTTCGCTCACCATCATCATACCGCTGCTGAAAGAAACCGAGACCGAGCTCTTCGAGGCCACCCTCGTCTCGATTCTCGAAAACCGCCCCGAAGAAGACGACATTCTCGTCGTCAACGCCGCGGGATATGAAAACTGCTACGACCTGACCCAGGAAGAGGGGGTCATCTTCTGCGGAGCCGATCCCGAAACCAAACTGATCGACGCGGTCAATATCGGGGTCCGGCATTCCGACACCCCCTACATCTGCCCCATTCTCTGCGGCTGCGCCGTCGGAGAGAACTGGGCCGATTCGGCGCTCCTTCACTTCGAAGACGCCGCGACCTCGGTGGTCATTCCCAAACTGCTCAAGACCGTATCCCCGGGCCGGGAACTTGCCTCGTTCGGCCACGCGCTGACAAGCGACGGCGTTCTCGTGCCGCTCCGTTCCGGAAAACTCCCGGCGGGGAGCCTGCCGGTTCCCGGAATGGGGGGGACCTTCTTCCGCCGCCGGCCGGTACTCGACCTGGGGCTCTTCCAGCCGGAACTCGGCGATTTCGCCCTGGCCGACATGGCCTTCCTCATCAAACAGACCGGCGGACAAATCGACTACGAGCCGGACACCGTCCTTTCGTACGACGCGGCGGCGCTCCCGGCGCTTAGCCTGTCGGCGCGCCTGACCGCCCAGGAGACGCTCTACACGCGCTGGTCCGAAGTCTGGACCGGCGCGGCTTCCGGCGCGCACAGGTTCCGCCTTTTCAAAGAAAAGCTTTTCGGCGGCGGGTCGGTCCGCCGCGCCTACGCCAAAGCGAAGGAAAAACGGGGCGTTCCGGCGCCGAACCGGCTTCTGGCCGCGGCCCGCCAGGCCGGAACACAGAAATCCTGAAGCCTCTTTTCCGAACGCGCTTTCCCGCCCCGCGGGAGGTCTCCCCCCCTATTCAAAAACGCCTGTTGCGGTGTAATGAAAGGTAAGCTGCGCGCGGGGTACCGAACCCTGTTCCGCGCGGTCCACCGGTTCCGCTTCGAAAGGAAGCCGGGAACGGCCGCTTTCCCCGTTCGTTTCGAGAAAGGTCAAGAAGCTATGGATTCTGAACGTCCTCAGACAATGTACGAAAAGATTTGGGCGCGTCACATCGTCCGGGAAGAGAACGACGGCGATGTCCTGCTGTATATCGATCAGCAGCTCTGCCACGAGGTCACCAGCCCGCAGGCGTTTGAGGGGATGCGTCTGGCGGGCCGGCGGGTGCGCCGTCCCGAAAAGACGATGGCCGTGGTCGACCACAACGTGCCGACAACCGACCGGAGCCTGCCGATCACCGACGAAATTTCGCGCAAGCAGATCGAAACGCTCCGCGCCAACTGCGCCGAGTTCGGAATCCGCCTTTACGACATTCACGACCCCCGGCAGGGGGTGATTCACGTGGTCGGGCCGGAACAGGGCTACACACGGCCCGGAATGACGATCGTCTGCGGCGACAGCCACACCGCCACGCACGGCGCGTTCGGCGCGCTGGCCTTCGGGATCGGCACCAGCGAGGTCGAGCACGTCCTTGCCACACAAACGATCCGTCAGAAGAAAAGCCGCACCATGCGGATCGACTGCGACGGGGTCCTGGCGCCGCATGTGACCGCCAAAGACCTGATCCTCTACATCATCAGCAAAATGACCACCGCCGGCGGCGCCGGTTACGTGGCGGAGTTCACCGGCAGCGCCTTCCGCGCCCTTTCGATGGAGGGGCGCATGACCGTCTGCAACATGGCGATCGAGATGGGCGCCCGCGCCGGGATGATCGTCCCCGATCAGACGACATTCGATTTCCTGAAAGGGAAACCGGGCATCCCGGCCGGCGCCGAATTCGACGCGCTTGTCGCCGACTGGAAAACCCTCGCGACCGATCCGGACGCCGTCTTCGATAAAACGGTCCGGTTCCACGCCTCGGACGTGACCCCCTGGGTCACCTGGGGAACGAACCCGGCGCAGGGCGTTTCGGTCACCGGCAAGGTCCCCGGCCCCGATGATTTCGAGAATCCCGACGAAAAGAAAATGGCGGCGGCCGCGCTCGAATATATGGGCCTGAAAGCGGGGGAACCGATCGAGTCGATTCGGCCCGACACCGTCTTCATCGGGTCGTGCACCAACGGCCGGCTCGAAGATTTCCGCGCGGCGGCGGCGGTTCTCAAGGGTTACAAAGTCGCCCCATCGATCCGTGCGCTCGCCGTTCCCGGAAGCGGGATCGTCAAGCAGCAGGCCGAAGCCGAAGGGCTCGATAAGATCTTTATCGAAGCCGGGTTCGAGTGGCGCGAACCGGGCTGCTCGATGTGCCTGGCCATGAACCCCGACAAGATTGAGCCGGGCGAGCGCTGCGCCGGAACGAGCAACCGCAACTTTGAAGGGCGCATGGGAAAAGGGGGCCGGACCCACCTGGTCTCCCCCGCGATGGCGGCAGCCGCGGCGGTCGCCGGCCACTTCACCGATGTGCGCAACTGGAAATTCAACTGAGCCGCCGCAGGGCAGCGCCCCGCGGCATCATATCAATAAGGAAAGCAAGAACATGAAACCGTTTACCAAACATACCGGAATTGTTGTTCCGATGGACCGCAGCGACGTCGATACCGACCAGCTCGTTCCGAAACAGTTTTTAAAGCGGATCGAGCGGAGCGGATTCGGCCAGTTCCTCTTCTTCGACTGGCGTTATTTGGACGACGGGAGCGATAACCCCGAATTTGAACTGAACTTCCCGCAATACAAAGGGGCGACGATCCTCCTGGCGCGGCGCAACTTCGGCTGCGGTTCGAGCCGCGAACACGCTCCCTGGGCGATTGCCGACTACGGGTTCCGCGTGGTGATCGCCTCGAGTTTCGCCGACATCTTCTTCAACAACAGCTTCAAGAACGGCATCCTCCTGGTCCGCCTGACCGAAGAGGAGATCAGCAACCTCTTCCGGCGCGCCGCCGAACATGAGGGGTACCGGCTGACCGTCGATCTGGAAGCGAAAACGATCACCGACGACTACGGTCTGGTCCAGCCGTTCGAGATCGACGATTTCCGCCGCACCCGTCTACTGAACGGCCTCGACGACATCGCCCTGACCCTCCAGCACGAAGACGAAATCGCCGCTTACGAAAAGGCGCACAGCTGATTCCCCCAAAGCGTCCCGGGCGGGGCCTTTGGGGAAGTCCCGCCGTCCGGGCCGCTGACCGCGGCATTTCCGCATAAAAAAAGCCCGCCGTTCGGCGGGCCTTTTTTTATGCTCCCGGCACCAAAGCCGGGAATGGTTTCCTGTTCGGCTCAGTTGGCCTGGGCGCAGGCGTCACAAGCCGGTTTGCACGGATCGCAGGCAGGCTTGCACGGGTCGCACGGACGGCAGACCACCACCTGAACCGGAACCTGATAGGTGACGACTTTCGGAACGGTGCGCGTGACGGTGCAGGGAACCTGTTTCGAAACCAGGCGGCAGGTCATCACTTCCTTCTCGAACTGAACCTTCTTCATCACGGTGTAGTTGACCGTGCGGACGCGGGTTTCGGGAACCATCCGGCAGACCTTGTAAGGAATGTTGCGGACGCGGGTTTCCGGAACCATTTCGCAGACGCGGTAATTGACCGTGCGGACGCGGGTTTCCGGCACCATCCGGCAGACGGTGTAGTTGACCGTCTTCGTTTCGGGAACCATCTGGCAGACCTTGTAGCAGACGGTGCGCACGCAAGTCTGAGGAACCATCCGGCAGACCTGGTAGTTCACGACTTTGGTTTCGGGAACCATCTGGCAAACCTTGTAGCAGACAGTCCTGGTGCAGGTGCGCGGAACCATCCGGCAGACGGTGTAGTTGACCGTCCTCGTTTCGGGAACCATCTGGCAGACTTTGTAGCAGACGGTGCGCATGCAAGTCTGGGGAACCATCCGGCAGACCTGGTAGTTCACGACTCTGGTTTCGGGAACCATCTGGCAGACCTTGTAGCAGACGGTCTTCATGTGGGTCTCGGAAACCATGCGGCAAACCTGGTAGTTAACCGTGCGGGGTTCCTGAACCATCTGGCAGACCTTGTAGCAGACGGTGCGCATGCGGGTTTCGGGAACCATGCGGCAGACCTGATAGCAGACCGTGCGGGGTTCCTGAACCATCTGGCAGACCTTGTAGTTGATCGTGCGCATCTGGGTTTCGGGGACGACGCGGGCGACGGTGTAGGTCGCGACGCGGGGTTCCTGAACCATCTGGCAGACTTTGTAGCAAACGGTCTTCACACGGGTTTCGGGAACCATGCGGCAGACGGTGTAGTTGACCGTGCGGGGTTCCTGAACCATCTGGCAGACCGGATAACTCACCGTGCGGTAAGCCGTCTGCGGAACCATCCGGACATACTGGACTTCACGGGTGCAGGTCATCGGAACCCAAACGCGGCGGGTGCACTGCTGCGGCGGGAGCTGAACCTGAACATCCTGATATTTGCAGGCGACCTGGCACGGATTGCACGGATCGCACGATTTCGCGCAGGGGTCGGCGACCGCGATGCGGCGGGTCACAACCTGGCCGGGAACCGTATAAGTCTGCGTTTCCCAGCGGCCCGACTGGTAGGGGACCGTCTGCGTGCAGGTCTGCGGCACCATCTGGGTGTAGGCGACCTGCTTCTGCTGCATCGTCACGACCGGACGGCAAACCGTGTAGGTCTGCTGACGGGTTTCATAGACGGGGCGGCAAACGGTATAGGGAACCTGCTTCTGCATGGTCTGCCAGACAGGACGGCAGACCATATACTGCTTCTGACGCTGTTCGTAGACAGTCCGGCAGACCGTGTAAGGAACCTGTTTCTGCATATCGACCCAGACCGGACGGCTGACCATGTAGGTCTTCTGGCGGGTCTCGTAGACCGGACGGCAAACGGTATAGGGAACCTGTTTCTGCATCGTCTGCCAAACAGGACGGCTGACCATATAGGTTTTCTGGCGGGTCTCGTAGACCGGACGGCAGACCGTATAGGGAACCTGCTTCTGCATCGTCTGCCAGACAGGACGGCAAACCGTGTACTGCCGCTGGCGGGTCTCATAGACCGGACGGCAAACGGTATAGGGAACCTGCTTCTGCATCGTCTGCCAGACAGGACGGCAAACCGTGTACTGCCGCTGGCGGGTCTCATAGACCGGTTCGCAGACGGTGTAAGGAACCTGTTTCTGCATCGTCTGCCAGACAGGACGGCAAACCGTGTACTGCCGCTGGCGGGTCTCGTAGACCGGACGGCAGACCGTATAGGGAACCTGCTTCTGCATCGTCTGCCAGACAGGACGGCAAACCGTGTACTGTTTCTGGCGGGTCTCATAGACCGGACGGCAGACCGTGTAGGGGATCTGTTTGCTGCAATCGCGCCAAACCGGGCGGTTCACGGTATACTGAACCTGCTTAACGCAATCCTGCCAAACCGGACGGCAAACCGTGTAGGGTATCTGCTTCTGGCAAACCTGCGGGACGTAGCGGGTGCACAGAATCCGCTGCGGAACCGCGACTTTTTCGAGTACCGTCCGGTAGCAAGTCACCTGCTGCTGTTCGTAGACCACCTTGCGGCAGGTTTTCATCACCGTACTGCACTGCTGCACGAAGTCGCAAGCCGTCGGGCGGCACCAGCGGTATGACGCGGCTCCGCACCACGCCGCTTGCGCCTGGTTCCCACTAAAGACCGATGTCAGCGCAAAGAACGCTGTCATCAAGGCCAATCCGACTACCTTCTTCATCTCTCCTCCTTCATCACAGATATCAGAGTGTTGTCTGCAATGTTTTGATCGGAAACAACATCTATACTCTCTCCGTAGAGATTTTTCATCTTTTTCGTTTTTCGCCCAAACGGGGGGTAAAATTTAACGATTTGAGACCCCGCCATTTGAATTTTAATCCATCAATAATTATTCTCCGGCTTATTCAACCGAAAAATCCCAAACATCCTGTTTTAACATTCCGGCAATGACAGCTTTGCCGATTGTACGGAATCGTCATCAGAATATCGGTGATTTCAGAGGAGTTTCTTCACCAGAAATGGTAAAACGGGGGGATTTTGACTCTCATTCCTATTTCGCCCGGGAAGAAGCCCGGCAGCCGCCGCCGAAAAGATGTTTTCCCAGGCGTTCCGTCCGAATCGGACGCGATTTTTGTAAAAATAGATAAACTACAGTAAAGACTCAAAAAGAAATCTGCCCCTTCTTTCCGAATCTCCCGGAGAAAAACGGGCGGGGAAACCTTCCCGAAAGGCCCCGGCGCACCGCCTCAGCTTTGGGGAACGCGGCGGCGCTGGGCGGCGCGGCAAACCCACGCCGCGAAAAGGAACAGAAGCGCGGCGGCGGTGATCACCGCGCCGATTTTGAGGCTCCGGGGGCGGTATTCCAAGATCACGCGTGACCGGCCGGCGGGAAGATCGGCCGCGCGCAGAACCGAGGCGAGCCGGCGAACCGCCAGCGGCCGGCTGCCCGATTCGGTGACGAGGCGCGCCTGCCAGCCGGGCCAGTATTGTTCGGCAACCAGAAGCGTGCCGGGCTGCCGAAGGTTCGCCTCGATCTCCAAACTGTCCGGCCGCCAGCGGGTCACCCGCGCCGATTCGCCGGGGAGCGGTTCCGCGTTCAGATCGCGGCGGACCAAATCCTGCCATTCGGAGTAGCGGTCAGGATGATGAAGAATATGTACCCGCTCCCCGCCGCGGGGGACCTCTTCGAACCGGATCCCCCCCGCCGCGGCGAAAACCGCGTCGGTGCCCAGAGCCGCAAGGAGCCGGTCGAGCCCCGCGCCGCGTGTGCCGGAAGATTTCCAGCGTGCCAGTTCGCTGCGCAGATAACGCGAAACCGTCAGGTATTCCGCCGGAACAAAGGTGCCCCGCACGTCAAGATTGGCGACGCCGGCCGCCGCCGCGTCTTTCTGAAAGAGGGTGAGCCGGTCCCAGCGGAGCCGCTCGTCGAGCCGGCCGGGGGAAGAGGTATTAAAGAAGGACGCCGGATAAAGGCGCGGATCACGAAAGAGCCGGGGGGGATCGGCGCGGCCTGCGGCCATCCGGCGCAGCTGCGCAGCAATCGGGGAACGGACACGAAACGACGCGGCGGAAACCCCCTGGGTCATCCATTTCTGCGCCAGCGCAAGGTCGAGCGTCAGGACCAGAAGCGCGGTCCATTTGAGGATCGGCCGGCACCGGGGTACGGAAAGGCGCGTCAGAAGGGGAACGGCGGCAAGCAGGGAGGTCAATAAGGCGGTCTGCCCCATTGCCGCGGCAACAACCGAAGCCGCGCTCCCGGCCGACAAGGGGCCGTAGAGGGTCTTGCAATGGCCGGATGCCGCGATCTTTGCGATCCACCCGGCCGCCGCGCCCGAAAGACCCCATGCCAGACCGCAAATCGAGAGAACCAGTAAAAGAAGGATCCGTTTGGAAACCGGACGGCGGCCGCTTGCGGCAAAGTAACGGTCGAACCCGAGACCGGCCAGAAGACTGATCGCCAGAGCTGTCAGAGTGACCATCTTCGCGGGATACCGAAACGCGGTCCAGCCGGGAACGAGCCGGGTTAAGAGCCAGTAAACTCCCCCGACCTGGTCACCGGCGCGGGGACGGAGCGAAGCAAGCCCCCCCGATTCAAACAGGGCGCGGCCGAACCAGCCGAGTCCGTAGATTCCCCAGGCGGCAAGGAATGTGAAAAGAGCGATATATCCCGCGGCAAGGGCAAAGCGTTCCCTTTCCCCTTCCCCGCGCCGGGGGCGGAACCGGAACACAGAAAGCGCCGCGAGGATCGGGAAGAGCCCCATATAGAGCGAAGGGGTCCAGAGCTGGCGGTCTCCCGGCAGAGCCGAGAACCAGCGGGCATTTTCGGGAAACTCGCGGCCCCCGATATCGTGCCAGAACAGTTCGGCCGTCCTCCACGGCGGAAGCGAGAAATTGTAGACGGCCGCCTCGTCGGCGGCGGTTTCGGCGGGAAGCGCCGCCGGACGGCGGGCGCGGCTCGATAAGAGCGAAGTTTCGGCGGCGGGAAAAACCTGCGCCGCGGCAAGCGCCAGTCCCAAAAGGACCGAACCGCAGAAGGGAAAAAGAACCGTGCGGAACGGCGGCGCGGGCGGAATGCCGCTCCGCGTCCGGCCGGTTCTCACGAAGAAAAAGAGGGGAACAAAAAGGAGCGTGCCGGCAAGCGCCGTTTGAGGGTCGCCTCCGGTGATCATCAGCGCGATGGCCAAAGCGGCGGCGGCGGCCGCCCCCGGCGACGGGCGCAGAAGGATTCTCAAATGCGCCCCGGCCAAAAGAGGGAGCCACGCGGCCCCGATGAGGAAAGGAATGTTGGTTGTCTGAAAGAGGATTTGCCCGCCGAAGGTCCATGCCAGCGCGCCGAAGAGCGTCCCCGGCCGGCTCACCAGCGGTCGGCCGTCCGAAAGGGAGGTCCGCGCCAGATAGACGAACGAAAGAAACGCGATCGCCAGGTGAATCAGAATGTACAGCTTATAGACGGGGTCGAATGGGGCGCCGAGCCGGACAAGGCCGAACAGCAAAATCCGCACCGGATAAAAAACCGCCGCGGCGGGATTTCCCGCGAGAGGAACGCCCAGATTTTCGTAGGGGTCCCATAAGGGGAGGAAACCCGCCGAGGTCTCCCGCAGAATCTGTTCGGCAAACGGGTAATGGTAATAGCCCGCGTCGCGGTATCCGAACTGGTTTGAGCCGAAGAGGATACCGCCGAAAAGGTAACATAAAAGCCCGGCAAACAAAAAGGCACCCGTGCCGAAAAAGGCGTATCGGCGGAGAACCCGCCCATCGGAACCGCTCGGCCGGGGTGTTTCGGGGCGAAAAGGGGTCATGCGCTGCGAATGACTTTCATCGGCGGGACTTTGACCCTCGTGCCGGTCAGGCCGCCGTAGCGGGCGCAGAGGGTCTTGAAATCGTAACGGAGAAAATCCCAGAGTTCCGGCGCCGGGTCGCACGCAAGCCATTGGCGCGCGTACCGCTCGACTTTGGCATCGTAATCCTTCTTCGAAGCGCCGTGGGCGTGGTATCTCCCCCCGAAAGAGCGGGTCGAACCGTCGAAATTCGGGCTGATGTGAAAAAGCTCGTGCACGATGGTGTTGATCTTGACGGTAACCGTCAGATTGACGAACCGCGGCGCATAAATCGAAAGAATATAGAGGATCGGCCGGTTCTGTTCGTCGTTTAACGTGGGCATTTCGAGGAGCGTTCCTCCCTCGAACGACCGGAGATTTCCTCCGGGAAAGCGGAGCGGCGTCACCGACGCGAAAACGCCGTGCATTTCGCGGTTGCGCGTGCGCACCAGCGAAATGGCGACATGTTCCATGCGGATCGCCGCGAAGACAGGAAGCCGGAACACGATATCTTCGCAGACGCGGCGGACCGCATCGGTATAGTTGAAATATTTTTTGGCCATTCGAATTGTCTTTGCGCCGCCGGACGGCGGCAAACGGTAAACGGATGTGAACGGAAGACGGAATTGCGGCGAGCGGAAAAAAAAGAGGGAATCAACGTGTGATTCCCTCTTGACCGGATAGCGGGTTGAACGAAGAGGCTCATTCAACCGCCGGAATGACGGATGCGGCCTTCTTTTCGCGGTCGTTCTTGCCGACGAATTCGATGATCGCGCGTTTGCCGGCATCGCCCAGACGCGGGGTTGCCAGACGGAGAATGCGTGTATAACCGCCGGGACGGCCGACGTAGCGGGGAGCGATCTTCTCGAAGAGGATCGAGACGGCCTCTTTCGAGCCGAGGAGCTGGAACGCGCGGCGGCGGTAAGCCAGCGCCGGAGCGGCTTCTTTGATCCAGGCTTTCCACCCTTCGCCTTTGCGCCAGGCGGCCCACTCGTCGGTTCCGCGTTTCGCTTTGCAGTCGAGAGCGGCGGCGGCGGTGATGTGCGGCTGCGCCTTGACGCCGAGCGTAACACAGCGTTCGATGAACGGGCGAAGCTCTTTGGCCTTGATGAGGGTCGTGGTAATGCGCCCCTGCACCTTTGCCGCCATTTCGTCGGTATCGTAAGCCGAGGATTCGCGTTCGGTCAGAATGAGCGCCGAAGCCAGATTTCTCAAAAGAGCGCGCTGGTGGTTCGGATTACGTCCAAGTTTTCTTCCTACTCTTCTATGTCGCATGGCCTTAGCCCCTGTCGGTTTTTAATGCTGCCGCACGATTGCGGCAAATGTGTGTTAATTTTTCGGAAAGAAGCGCGCGCAGCGCGCTTTGGCGTTTTAGGGAAGACGCATCCCCAAAGTGAGGTTGTTTTCCCGCAGTTTGGTTTTGACTTCGTCGAGCGAGGTGCTGCCGAAATTGCGCAGGTTCATCAGCTCGTCCTCGGTGCGGACCACCAGGTCGCGGATCGTCTTGACCCCGTCGGAATCGAGACTGTTCGTCGCGCGGACCGAAAGGTTGAGCGCGCTGAGCGGACGCGAAAGGAGTTCTTCGAGGAAAGGATCGCTGGCGCCGGTACGGGGCGCGGCTCCCTTCGAGAAGACCGCGGAACCGAGATTGGTATCCTGGATGAACGGATTGAGGTGCTTGCGCAAAATTTTGGCGGCTTCGACAAGCGCCCAGTTCGGCTCGATCGAACCGTCGGTCCAGAGTTTGAGGACGAGCCGGTCGTAGGTCGTCTTCTGGCCGACACGGGTCGGCTCGATGATATACTGGACCCGAAGAACCGGACTGTACGAAGCGTCGAGCGGAATGGATCCGCGGTCTTCGTTCCGGTCGCGGTTGAGCATCGCGTCGGCAACCGGGACATAACCCCGCCCGCTTTCGACGACGAGCTCGACTTCGAACCTCACGTTGTCGGTCAGGGTGGCAATGTGAAGTTCGGGATTGATGATTTCAACACCCATATCGAGAACGATATCGCCGGCTTTGATTTCGCCCTTTTCGTTCGTTTCGATGCGGATGACATGCTGAGGCCGGTCGTCGGTAACTTTGACGATGACCGACTTGATATTGAGCACGATTTCGGTAACGTCTTCCAGAACGCCCGGAATCGTCGAAAATTCGGAAGGAACAACGTGACCGCCTTCGGTGCGGATTTTCATCGAGGTGATCGCACTCCCCTCGAGACTCGAAAGGAGTACCCGGCGAAGGCTGTTGCCGACGGTAATCCCGAACCCCTGCTCGAAAGGTTCGACGACGAATTCACCGTACGTGGGGGTAAGCTCGCGGACAGCGACCTTACTCGGTAATTCCATTCCTCTCCAGTTAATTCTCATCTTTCAACTCCGCGAAAAAAGTTAGCCATTCTGTAAAGCAACCCGAACACAGCGCCGGCAAAGGCGGGGTTACTTCGAGCAGAGCTCGACAATCAGCTGAGGCTGGAAAGGAGCGGACTCGCCGCGCGCGTCGACCGGAACGGCGACATCGTCGGCTTCGGGCAGACGCAGAACGGTACCGCTCGGAACTTCGTTTTCGGATTTGGCAAGGTAGTCGGGGACTTCGTTGCGGGCTTCCAGAACGGCGAGCTTGACCGCTTCGAGACTCGATTTCCGGTTCTTGACCGAGATGACATCGCCCTGGCGGACCAGGTAGCTGGGGATATCGACGCGGTTGCCGTTGACCAGAATGTGGCCGTGCGCGACGATCTGACGCGCCTGGGCCCGGCTGCAGGCGAAACCGAGACGGTAAACGATGTTGTCGAGACGGCGTTCCAGGATCGACATCAGGACCTTCCCGGTGTTCCCCTTGGCGACTTCGGCCATCCGATAATACTTGCGGAACTGCTTTTCGAGCACTCCGTAGAAAGTCTTGACCTTCTGCTTTTCGCGAAGGTGAATGCCGTATTCGGTCTGCTTGCCGCGCTTCATGCCGTGCATGCCCGGCGCGAACGCCCGGCGGTTCATGGCACAATGTTCGCTTTCGCAGCGGGCACCTTTAAGCATGAGCTTAACCCCTTCACGACGACATTTTTTACAGACAGCACCCGTTTCTCGAGCCATAATGAAATCACTCCAAACCGTGATATTTTAAACGTTATTTGTTCTAGTTTTCTGCGAGTATGAAGACCGCACAGCACCGAAACCGCACCCCCCGCTGCGGCGGGGGCCGGGAAATTTCAGACGCGGCGGCGTTTCGGAGGACGGCAGCCGTTATGCGGCAGGGGGGTAACGTCTTCGATCGTCTTGACGGTGAGACCCGCCTGATGAAGCGCGGTGATCGCCATATCGCGGCCGCTTCCGGGACCCTTGACCTTGACATCGAGTTCTTTCATCCCGAACTTCTTTGCCTTGTCGGCCGCCTGCTGCGCCGCCATCTGACCGGCGAAGGGGGTGCTCTTGCGGCTTCCCTTGAAGCCGGAGGTGCCCGCCGTCGCCCAGCAGAGGACGTTGCCCGCGTTGTCGGTGATCGTCACATTCGTGTTGTTGAAGGACACCTTGATGTGAGCGACGCCGCTCGCAACGCTTCTCTTGACCTTACGCTTTTTCGCAACAACTTTTGCCACGTTACTCTCTCTCCAAAATGATGTATGCGGTTCTTACCGAATTGATGCTCTGTGCAGACCCCAGACCGCCGTCTTCAGGATTAACGGAGGTCTTTCACGCCCTTCTTCCCGGCGACCGTCTTCTTCGGGCCCTTGCGGGTGCGGGCGTTCGTCTTGGTGCGCTGACCGCGGACCGGCAGCCCCTTGCGGTGGCGGATCCCCCGATAACAGCCGATATCGCGAAGACGCGCGATATTCTGATTGACCTGACGGCGGAGCTGACCTTCGACGTTGTAGTCGTTGTCGAGAAGGACGGCCAGTTTGGCGACGTCTTCTTCTTTGAGGTCCTTCGCGCGGGCCAGCGGATCGACGCCCGCCTTGCGGCAAAGTTCGGCGGCGATGTGAGGACCGACGCCGTAGAGGTAGGTCAGCGAAATGACGGTCGGACGGTTGTTCGGAATGTCAACACCCAATAAACGAGGCATGTATATCTCTCCCTAGGATCTGAGGTGAATTTCAGCCTTGACGCTGCTTGTGACGCGGATTATTGCAGATCACGTAGACCTTGCCATTCCGTTTGACCACTTTGCAGTTTTCGCAAATACGCTTAACGCTTGCTCGGACTTTCATGACAGCACACTCTTGTAATTCTGATAAATCTGCGGTTCTGCCGGCCGGGGCAGACAGAATAACGCTATCCCGGCCAATAGAAAAAATCTCTTTGGAAATTATACAGAAGGTTTTTCTTCCTACAAGGGGGCAGAAAAACCGATAATTTCATGAAATTTTAAGAAATTTCTTAAAATTGCCTGTTTTTTCGGCGGTTTTTCGGAGGCTACTTCCCCTGATAGCGGTCGAAAAATCTCTTGACCGCAGCTTCCTCTTCGTCGTTCTGGGGCGGACCGGTCAGAACATAGGGGCCGGTCGAAAGGATGCCGACCGAATGTTCGATGTGGGCGCTCCGCTTTTTGTCGGCGGTGACGATCTCCCAGCCGTCGCGCCCTTCCGCAACCCGCTTGGTGCCGGCGTTGACCATCGGTTCGATGGCAATGACGACGCCGGGGCGGATTTTGAAGTCGCCGTAACGAAGGAAACTGCTGTAAACGTAGTTGGGAACCTGGGGCTCCTCGTGCATTTGGCGGCCGATTCCGTGGCCGACAAAGACCTCTACAACCGAAAAACCGTCTTTCTTTACACGGCGTTCCATCTGCCCGGCCACGTCGCTCCAGAGTTTGGCGGTCTTGAGCTTTTCGATCGCCAGCATGAGCGCGGCCCGGGTCGTGTCGACAAGTTTTTTGGATTCTTCGTCGACCGTGCCGACCAGGTAGGTATCGGCGGCGTCGCCGCACCAGCCGTCGATTTTACAGCCGGTATCGACGCTGACGATATCCCCTTCCTGAATGACACGGTCCGAAGGGATGGCGTGGACAACCTGCTCGTTGATCGAAACGCAGGTCGCCGCCGGATAGGGGAACCGGCGCCCGTGAACCCCCTTGAAGCAGGGAACCGCCCGGTTGGCGGCAAAGAGCTTGTCGACTTCGGCGTCGAGCTCTTTGGTCGTCATCCCGGGACGGATGATCTCGGAAACCAGACGGTGCGCCGACCAGACCAAAAGGCCCGCCGTGCGCATCCTGCGGATTTCCTGTTCGGTCTTTAAAGGCATTGCCTCAGCTCTCTTGACAGGCGTCCAATACCGCCGAGACCCGGGCAAACCCCTCTTCGATGGTTCCGGTACCATCGACCGATTTCAGAATCCCCGCCTTCTGATAGTACCCGATGAGCGGTTCGGTCTGCTCGCGGTACGAGACCAGGCGCTGACGAATCACTTCGGGCTTATCGTCGGCGCGGCCGCGCGCCGCCAGACGGGTGAAAAGGATCTCTTCGGGAACCTGCAGTTCCAGGACGACATCGAGCTTCGTTCCCTGGGCGGCAAGCGCCTTGTCGAGTTCTTCGGCCTGAACCACGGTGCGCGGGAATCCGTCGAAGAGGAAGCCGCGGTCCGAGTCGGGCTGGGAGATCCGTTCCTTGATGATCGCGATGATGACATCGTCGGGAACCAGTTTCCCCGCCGACATGTACTCTTCGGCTTTCAGGCCGACCGGAGTCTTGGCGTCGCGCGCGGCGCGGAGCATATCGCCGGTCGAAAGGTGAAGCAGGTTGTACTTCTTCACGATCAGTTCGGCCTGGGTTCCCTTACCGGCGCCCGGAGGTCCGACGAAGACGACTTTCATTCCCATGATGAAATCCTTTGCTTTTCTATGCCGAAAGCGCGCCGGCAAGCGCGGCGCGGCGTTTGGGGCAAACGGTTATTTTTCGATGATTCCCTTGTAGTTGCGCATGATCAGGTGGCTGTCGATCTTGTCGACCAGGTCGATGACCACGCTGACCGCGATCAGAAGGCTCGTTCCGCCGAAGAAACCGGCGATCCGGTAATCGACGTGGAGCATCGCCATGATGATCGTCGGCACGATGGCGATGATCGCCAGGAAGCCCGCCCCGACATAGGTGATGCGGAGCATGACCTTTTCGAGGTAGTTGGCGGTGCTGCTCCCCGGACGGTATCCCTGAATGAATGTGCCGTGGTTCTTCAAGTTGTCGGCCATATCTTTCGGGTTGAAGGTGACCGCGGTCCAGAAGTAGCAGAAGAAGTAGATCAGGATAATCTCCATCACCACGTAGGTGAACGAAGATTCGCGGTTAAAGACTCCGTTGAGTGCCGAGGAGATTTTCCCCATGACCGTGGTGGGATCGGTCCAGTGCTGGACCATGTAGGCGACCAGGAACTGGGGGAACATCAGAAGGCTGCTCGCGAAAATGATCGGCATCACGCCCGCCTGATTGACGCGGAGCGGAAGATACTGGCGCGCGCCGCCGTAGACCTGCCGGCCGCGGACATGCTTGGCGCTCTGGGTCGGAATCCGGCGCTGCCCCTTCATGACGAAGACGACCGCCAGAACGACGAGGAAGAAGAGGAGGATCAGGATAGCGATCGTCTCGACGCCGAAATCGGTGCCGAGGGTCAGGCCGCCGTTCGACGAGGCCTTGTTCCAAAGATCGCGGAACGCCGCCGGAGCCCGGGCGAGAATCCCCGCCATGATCAGGAGGCTGATCCCGTTGCCGATGCCGTATTCATCGATCTGCTCGCCGAGCCACATCAGAAACGCGGTTCCGGTGGTCATGATCAGGACCGCCATGAAGAGCCACGAAAAACGGAGCCCGCCCGACGCGTTGATGCAGTTTTCGTAGAAGATGGGCTGCCCCGCCTGCGACTGGGCGTTGAGCGTCTGAATGTAGAGATAACTCTGGAGAATGCAGATGGCGATCGTCGCGTAACGGGTATACTCGTTGATCTTCTTCCGGCCGGTTTCCCCCTCTTTCTGGAGTTTTTCGAGCGGTTCCCACACCGTCGCCAGAAGCTGGAAGATAATCGAGGCGGAGATGTAGGGCATGATCCCCAGGCCGAAGATCGTCATCTGGTCGAGCTGCGTGCCGCTGAAGACCGCGACACGGTCGAGCAGTTCCGAGAAGTTGCTGCCGCTGACCAAACCCTGCAGCGCGTTGGCGTTGATCATCGGGAGCATGATGTTCCACCCGAGCCGGTAAACCGCCAGCAGACCCAGTGTGAGCAATATCTTTTTTCTCAACTCGGGAATCGAGAATATTGTCCGCAGTTTTTCAATCATCGGAGACTAGCCTCTCTTAACAATCATTGTCATAAATGAGAAAACAGCAGTCCTACGAAAGACTGCTGATTCTCTCAAAAACGTC
Organism: Thermoguttaceae bacterium; assembly: GCA_017405595.1. Classification (GTDB taxonomy): domain Bacteria; phylum Planctomycetota; class Planctomycetia; order Pirellulales; family Thermoguttaceae; genus RUG695. Next base: position 35,756 of record JAFRAC010000013.1, read on the forward strand.
CTATCTATTTTATCGGGTTTAACATTCTCACGTTCAGTCGGCCTTTTTCGGCTTCATCTTGTTTTTGACGACCGGCTTTTTGCGGGGGAGAACCTCAACCGAACCGCCGGCCTTTTCGATCGCTTCCTGGGCGCCTTTGCTGAAAGCGTGTGCTTTCACGGTAAGGGCTTTGTCGATTTCGCTGCCGATCACCTTCACGTATTCGGAAGCGCGGTCGACCAGGCGGAGCTGCTTCAGAAGGTCGGGAGTGATCGCTTCCGAACCGTCGAACTTGGCGGCAAGGGTCGTCAGAGTGATGCTTTCGACGACATCGGCAAAGCGCTTGTTGTTGAAACCGCGTTTCGGAACGCGGCGCGCCAGAGGCATCTGGCCCCCTTCGAACGCGGCCGACATCGAGAAGCCCGCGCGGGACCCCTGACCGTTCATGCCGCGCGCCGCGGTTTTGCCGTAACCGGAACCGTTTCCGCGACCGACGCGTTTCTTCCCCTTGTTTTTATTGATCTCTTTATTTACAGCGGTGATATCCATTACAGTTCCACTCCTCTCAGTTTGGCGACTTCGCTTCGGGTGCGGAGACTTTCGAGAGCCGCAATCGTGGCTTTGACGAGGTTCGTCGGATTGGTGCTGCCGTAGCATTTGGTCAGAATGTCGGAAATGCCGCACATTTCGCAGACATCACGGACCGCGGCGCCGGCGATGACCCCGGTACCGGGACGGGCGGGAATCAGGACGACCTTGGCGGAACCGTAGGTGCCGATCACCTCGTGCGGAATCGTCGAACCGGCGAGGTTGATCTTCACGAGCTTGCGTTTGCCGTCCTGGACAGCCTTCTCGACGGAAGGAGGAACCTCTTTCGCCTTGCCATGGCCCCAGGCCACCCGCCCCTGACGGTCGCCCACGACCACCAGCGCCGAGAAGCTGAAACGACGGCCACCCTTGACAACCGCGGCGCAGCGTCGGATCTTCACCACTTTGTCATCCAATTCGCCCTGAATTCTCTCAGTTGACATAACAACTCACTCTTATTGATTACGGTTAAATGAATCTTTCTGTGTGATTTCCGCAGTCCGGGAAACGGTTACGCGGGAACGTTACTTCTTGGCGCCCTTTCCGCCCTTGGCCGGCTTTTCGGCTTTGGGTGCGGGGGCTTCCTCTCCGGCGGCGCCGATATCAAGACCGTTCTGACGGGCGGCGTCGGCAAGCGCCTTCACGCGGCCGTGATACTTGTGACCGCCGCGGTCGAAACAGACCTGAGTCACACCGGCGGCCAGAGCGCGTTCGGCGACCATCTTGCCGACGATCTCGGCGGCGGCGACATTGCCGCCGTAAAGGTTCTGCGCTTTGAACGATTTGTCCATCGTCGAGGCCGAAGCCAGCGTCTTGTGCTCGTTGTCGTCTATCACCTGGGCGTAGATATGCTTCGCGCTGCGGAAGACGGAAAGACGAGGCCGATTGGAATGGCGCTTGACAGCGTTGGTGACCCGGAATTTGCGGACCGTTCTCTGAATATTCAATCGCTTTTGCTTTCTCACGGCTTAACCATTTTCCTTCGTTATAAATTCGTTCGTTCGTCTGGACGGAACAATTCTCTGTGTTACTTCTTACCGGCGGCCTTGTTCTCTTTGCGGCGGATCACTTCGCCCTCGTACTTCAGACCTTTGCCGAGGTAAGGTTCGGCTTTGCGGATCGCGCGGACATCGGCGGCAAACTGGCCGACGAGCTGCTTGTCGCAGCCTTCGATCGTGCAGTGCTGCTGGTCGGGGCAGGTCACCTTGAGCCCGGCGGGGATCTTCTTGTGGATTTCGTTGGCGAACCCGGCGCGGACCTGGAGGACATCCCCCGCCAGCGCCATCAGGTAGCCCGTTCCGAAGATTTCGAGCTTCTTGACGTAGCCCTGGGTCACGCCGATGACCATATTCTGAACCAGCGCGCGGTAAAGGCCATGCATCGCGTTGCCGGTGCGGGAAGCATCGACCTGCTCGCAGACGATCTGCTTGGCATCGGCATCGTACTTCAGCGCGACTTCCGGACGGTAGGACTGCTTCAATTCCCCTTTGGGACCTTTGACGGTGATTTCGCCGTCGGCGATCGTGACTGTGACACCGTCGGGAACAATAACAGGTTTCTTACCAATTCGAGACATGACTAAACCTTATTGTTTTGCTGTGACTTAAAGTCGTTATCCTCTTGCAGTAATACGTTGACGCGCGCAGGGCGCGGGCCGGCTCACCAAACCTCGCAGATCACTTCGCCGCCGACGTTGTTCTTGCGGGCTTCGCGGTCGCTCAGAACACCCTGATTGGTACTGAGGATCGAAATGCCGAACCCGTTGAGAACCGGACGGAGATCTTTCGGACCGCTGAAATAGCGGCGGCCCGGCTTGCTGACCTTCTGAATGTGCTGGATCACCCGCTCGCCCCGGGGGCCGTATTTCAGGAGGATGTTGATGGCCTTGAACTTGCCTTCTTCGACAACTTCGTAATCCCAGATGTAGCCTTCCCGCTTCAGAACATCGGCGATGCGCGCTTTGAGCTGGGAGTAAGGGACTTTCACGACGTTGCGCTCCACCTTCAGGGCGTTGCGGACACGGGTCAGCATATCAGCGACAGGGTCTGAATACATATTTATTGCTCCTTATATCCTAATATTACCAACTCGCCTTTTTCACACCCGGGATAAGCCCCTGGTCCGCCAACTTCCGGAAGCAGATTCGGCAAATGCCGAACTTGCGGTAGACCGCGCGCGGACGGCCGCAGATCTTGCAGCGATTTTCGAGACGGGAACTGAATTTCGGAACCCGATTGGCTTTTGCGATTTTCGATTTGCTTGCCATTGTTTCTTGTTACCTTCTTGCGTGTATCAGTTGGCGGTTGATTCGTTTTTGAAAGGCATCCCAAAAGCGCGAAGCAGCTCGCGGGCTTCATCATCGCTTTCGACGTTGGTGACAAAGGTGATGTTCATCCCCTGGCTTTTGGTGTATTTGTCGGGGTTCAGTTCGGGGAACACGAGCTGTTCGGAAAGCCCCAGATTGTAGTTCCCGTGGCTGTCGAAGCTCTTCGGGTTGAGCCCGCGGAAGTCGCGGACACGGGGAAGCACGATCGAGATCAGGCGATCCATGAACTCGTACATCCGGAAGCCGCGGAGCGTCACCTTGCAGCCGATCTGCATCCCTTCGCGGAGGCGGAAACCGGCGATGCTGCGGCGGGCGCTTGTCACGACCGGCTTCTGACCGGTAATCTGGGTGAGAACGTCGATCGCCTCTTCAAGATATTTTTTATCCTGGATGGCGCTGCCGACACCCATATTGACAACGATCTTCTCAAGCTTCGGAACGGTATGAACGTTCGTCTTCTTCAGCTTTTCGGTTAAATCGGACACGATCGTCTGATTGTATTTTTCCAAAAGTCTGGGCACCATGGCCGTTTTCCTTTACTGTTACTGTTTGGGACTGATTCCTGCGAATTCTCTTGTGAAGCCTCAGCTGATGGCCACGCCGCACTTCTTGCAGACGCGCGTCTTTTTGCCGTAAGCATTCACGCCTACCCCAACACGGGTCGCCTTCTGGCAGGTGGGGCAGATCAGCATCACTTTCGCAACCGGCACGGGCATGCTCTTCGAGAGACGGCCGCCCTGCATGTTGCGCTGCGAACGCTTGACGTGACGAAAGACTTCGTTGACACCCTCGACGGTGACGGCGTTCTTTTCGCGGTCAACCGAAAGAACCTTCCCTTTGGCGCCGCGGTCACGGCCGGAAAGAACTTTGACTGTATCGTTTTTCTTAATTTTCATCAGACCACCTCGCTAGCCAGAGAGACGATTTTCATAAAACCAAGGTCTCGCAATTCGCGGGCGACCGCGCCGAAGATGCGAGTACCGCGGGGGTTCTTGTCGTTGTCGATCAGGACGACGGCATTCGAGTCGAAACGAATGTAACTTCCGTCTTCGCGGCGCGAAGGGGCTTTCGTCCGGACGATCACGGCCTTGACAACGGTGCCCTTTTTCACGGCGCTGTTGGGAACAACCGATTTCACACTGCAGACGATGATATCGCCCAGCCCTGCGGTGCGGCGATGCGTTCCGCCGAGAACCTTAATGCACTGGAGCTCTTTCGCTCCGGTGTTGTCGGCCGAACTCAAACGAGTTTGCATCTGGATCATTTTGATCACTCACTATCTTATCTAGGGACTCTTCTTTACGGGGAACTCGAAAATGCTCAGCTTTGCGCGTTGATCACTTCCGCCTTGCGGAGAATGCCGACCAGGCGCCAGCGCTTGAGTTTCGACATCGGACGGCATTCCTCAATCTCTACGGTGTCGCCGACAGAAGACTCTTCGTTTTCGTCGTGAACGTAGCAGACGGTCCGCGCTTTGACGAACTTCCCGTATTTCGGGTATTTCATCAGGCGGGGGATTTCGACGCGCCGGGTCTTCTTCATCTTGTCGGTCTTAACGACGCCAACAACTTTCATCTTAGGCATGTTCGTCCTCTATCGGAAACTTGTTCTTATCGAATGTTGGAGTTGCAGTTAACTGTTCTGAGCCATCTCGGTCTGGATCGTCTTGATACGGGCGATCAGACGCTTGGCCTTCACGACTTCGCTGGGGGAATCGAGGCGTTCCATTCTGGCCTGAACCCGAAGCTTGAAGAGCTTGTCGGACGTCTCTTTCAGGAGAGCGGCCCGCTGCTCTTGGCTCATTTCTCTGATTTCTTTCGCTTTCATCGTTCTACCTGTAATTCGGTTCGCGTTCTCGTTCTAGGTGCTTTTCGGGTGCCCGGGGTGCGTCAGATGACGCGCCGGCGAATCATCCGGCACTTGACGGGGAGTTTGTGCGCCAGACGGTTGAAGCAGAGCTTCGCGGTCTCTTCGGGAACACCGCTGATCTCGTACATCACCGTACCGGGGCGGACAACGGCTGCCCAGTATTCGGGTTCCCCTTTTCCCTTACCCATACGGGTTTCGAGCGGAATCGATGTGACCGACTTGTGGGGGAAGATACGGACGTAAAGCTTACCTTCGGAACGAAGATACTGCTGAGCGGCAATACGGCCGGCTTCGATCACCTGAGCGCTGATCCAACCGCCTTCGAGGGTCTGAAGACCAAAATCTCCGAGAGCGACGGTCTGGCCGCGGGTGGCCTCACCTCTTATACGCCCTCTTTGGATTTTTCGATGTTTTACGCGTTTCGGCATTCTGGCCATTGTTGTCGTCCTCGCTGTTATATTCGCCTTGATTGATCCAAACTTGAATTCCAATATGTCCCTGAGCGATCTTCGCTTCAGAGAACCCGTAATCGACCTTGGCACGCAGGGTCGAAAGCGGAATCGAACCGTCCTGCTGCTTTTCGCGGCGCGCCATTTCGGCACCGCCCAAACGGCCGGAAAGCTGAATTTTGATTCCCTTGGCGCCGGCGTTCATGGCGTTTTCCATCGCTTTTTTCATGGTGCGGCGGAACCCGGCGCGTTTCACGAGCTGATCGCCGATATCTTCGGCGACGAGCTGGGCGGAAGTCTCGGGATTATCGACCCCTTGAACATCGAGGTTGATGCGGCGGCCGGTCATGACCTGGAGCTTGTTCTGGAGCTCTTCGGCCTTCTTGCCGTTATTGCCGACCACAACGCCGACGCGCGAGGTCTTCAGCGTCACGCGGACTTCGTCGCGCGTACGTTCGATTTCGATTTTCGCGATCTGGGGATAGAGAGGACGGTCATCGGCGTCCTTCGCTTTCTTGATGTAATCGCGGATTTTTTTATCCTCGACCAGAAGGGTCGAGAACTCTTTTTTGCCTGCATACCAGCGACTTTTCCAGTCTTCCATAATCCCGGTTCGGAATGCAGTCGGATTTACTTTTTGGCCCATAGTGACTCTCGCGGTCCTGTGATGTTTGTTGTATCTTTAAAGAACTTTCGTCTTATTAACCAAGTGTAACCGTGATATGGCTCATTCTCTTTTTGATGACGCTCGACATTCCGCGTGCCTTGGCGCGGAAACGCTTGAACATCGGGCCGCCGTCAACCAGAACCTCACGAACGATCAAACTCTGCGGGTCAGACTCGTTGCGGTCTTCGGCGTTGGCCATCGCGCTCTTGAGAACCTTCTCGACAAGGCGGGCACCGCGGTTCGGATAGGCCTTGAGAATGTTCATCGCGTCATCGGCATACTGGCCGCGAATCAGGTTGGCAAAGGGGCGAACCTTCTGCGCGCTGATCACCGCGAACTTGTGCTTAGCGGTATATGTGACAATGTTGGAGTCTTCCATCTGAACACCTGAATCTTTTATGTTGAAACGAACAAACCGTTATCGGCGGAGATTAACGCTTCCCCTTGCCGCCATGGCCGCGGAAAACGCGGGTCAAAGCGAACTCGCCCAGCTTGTGGCCGACCATTTCTTCGGTCACGAAGACGGTCAGGAAAGCCTTGCCGTTATGAACCTGGAAGGTATGGCCCACAAATTCCGGAAGGATTGTGCAGGCGCGCGCCCAGGTTTTGATCGGTTCTTTCTTTCCCTGCTGGTCGAGTTTCATAACCTTGTCATACACACTCGCGACGACGTAAGGACCTTTTTTCAGCGATCTGCTCATTTATTGCCCGCCTATGATTTTGACTGTTGGTTTTACCTGTAGTGGACGTTGTTAAGGGTGAACGAAGAAACGGAGCGATTACCCGAGTTTCAGGATGCCGTAGCGGCGGCTGCGGCGGCGGCGAATGATCGCGCTGTTGCTCGGCTTCTTCTTGTTACGGGTCGAGGTGCCCTTCGTCGGCTTGCCCGTCGGGGAGACCGGATGACGGCCGCCCTTGGTACGGCCTTCACCGCCGCCGTGCGGGTGATCGATCGGGTTCATCGCGGTGCCGCGCACCGTGGGACGGCGCCCCATCCAGCGGACACGCCCGGCCTTGCCGATGACGATATTCATGTGGTCGCTGTTTCCGACAACGCCGACAACCGCGCGGCATTTGCTCGGAATACGACGGACTTCGCCGCTCGGAAGGGTGATCTGCGCCCAGTCGGATTCGCAGGCCACCAGAACCGCGCGGACCCCGGCGGTACGGCACATGACGCCGCCGCGGCCGGGAAGAAGCTCGATGTTGTGGATTTCGGTTCCGAGAGGGATCTTGCTGACGGGAAGGCAGTTGCCGACGGTCGGAGGGGCGTCGGGACCGCTCAGAACGGTCATGCCGGCCTGGAGACCGTCGGGAGCGATGATATACCGTTTTTCGCCGTCGGCGTAGTACAGAAGGGCGATGCGCGCGCTGCGGTTCGGATCGTACTGGATCGAATTGACCACGGCGGGGATGCCGTCCTTGTTGCGGCGATAGTCGATCAGGCGGTACCTCCGCTTGGCGCCGCCGCCGCGGTGACGGACGGTGATGATCCCCTGGTTGTTGCGCCCGCTGCTGCGGCGTTTGGCGCGAAGAAGGCTCTTCTCGGGAGCGGCGCCCTTGGTGAGTTCGGCAAAGTCGCTGACACTCATGTTGCGGCGCCCGGCGTTGTTCGGCTTATATCTTCTGATTCCCATGGTTTTTCTCGCGTTGTATTTACAATCTGTGTTCGATTTGGATAACTCTTTCAAGACCGCGGTTCTCTGAACCGCCGCCGTTAGAAGATATCAATACGGCTTTCGGGATCGAGGGTCACCATCGCTTTTTTCCAGGACTTGGTGCGGCCGAGTTCGCGGCGCGTGCGGCGGACTTTGCCCGGGCGGTTCTGGGTCGTAACATGGACAACTTTGACCTCGAAGAGGGCCTCGACCGCCTTCTTGATCTGCTCTTTGGAAGCGAGCTTGTTGACCTCGAAGGTGTAGGTGTTCCGCTGGTTCGAATTGAAGAAACCCTTCTCCGTCACGAGGGGGCGAAGAATGATCTGGTAAGGTTCCAGCTGGAGACGGGTTACGGTGATATCTTTGTTGCGTGCCATTGTTTCGGTTTCCGTGTTTTATTGAGTTTCGCTGTTTAAACCCCGCTGGTGATCACTCGGCCGATGCCGCGCCGGCAACAAACGCCTCCATCGCGGCTTTGGTCATCAGGATCTGTTTGGGACGCAGAACCGCATACGCGTTGATATCGCTTACCGGAAGGACATTGACGCGCGGAATATTGCGTACGCTCTTTAAAACGTTCTGGTTATAGGCTTCGACGACGATCAGAAGCGAGGTTTCGCCGAGCGAGAGGTTTTTGAGGAGCGTTGCGATTTCTTTGGTTTTAGGAGCTTCGACCGTAATGGTGTCGACGAGTTTGACGAAGTTGCCGTTGATCTTGCTGGCGACCGCCATCTTGGTGGCGGCTTTCAGCGCTTTGCGCGGGAGACGGTAACTCCAATCGCGCGGGCGCAGGGCGAAGATATGGCCGCCGCCCCGGCGGACACCGCTCTGCCGCATACCGGCGCGGGCGTTGCCCGTGCCCTTCTGGCGGTAGAGCTTTTTGCCCGTACCGGCGACTTCGCTGCGCGACTTGGTTTTGACCGAGCCCTGACGAAGGTTCGCCTGGTACATCACGACCGCGTCGTGAAGGAGCTGTTTGTTGATCCCTTTCGGCGCGATCGCATCAACGTTGACTTCAAGTTCGCCGACCTGAGCACCGGTTTTATCGTAGATCGGAAGGTTTGCCATAATAGCACTCTATTCCCAAATAAAGGTTGCTGTTGATTTACGCCAGACGCCACTTGTTGGTTTTGGGCGCGGGAAGATAGTTCGTCGGACGGATCGTAACCAGAGCGCCGATCGGGCCGGGAACCGCGCCGCGGATCAGAAGGAGGTTGTTTTCTTTATCGACCTTCACAACCTTCTGGTTCCGGACGGTGCATTGGGTATTGCCGTACTGACCGGGCATCCGCTTCCCTTTGGGCGTGCGGCTCGGATAGGCGCTGCAGCCGGTGCTTCCGAGGTGACGATGGCACTTCTTGACACCGTGGGTGGCGCGCTGACCCGAGAAATTGTGGCGTTTCATGGCGCCGGAATAGCCGCGCCCCTTGCTGACGCTCGTCACATCGACGGCGATCGTGTCGTTGAAGATTTCGACGTCGTACTTCTGACCGACTTCGTAACCGGCGACAGGGGTACGGAATTCTTTGATGTAACGCTGAGGAGCGACTTCGGCTTTGGCGACCGGCTCGACGCCCTTTTCGGCGAGACGCGCCTGACGTTTGCTTTCGAGCTTGGCGACATGCCCCTGTTCGGAACGGGAGGCAAGGCGCGCGGGCTTATCCTGATAGCCGAGCTGGACGGCTTCGTAACCGTCTTTTTCGAGCGTTTTGATTTGAAGAACACTGCACGGACCAGCCTGAATCACCGTCACGGGGATCACTGCCCCCTGTTCGGTGTAGAGCTGGGTCATACCGACTTTCTGTCCGAGTAAACCGATTCCCATCTTTGTATCCTTGTTCTGTTTTGCGCATTGCGGCCAGAGACTCTTTTGAAAGGCTTTCGCCCTGTTCTAAGGCCGGTACGTCCGTAAAAAAGTTTAAACCTGACAGCGCCGATTATTTGCCGCCGGTCTTGATTTTGACATCAACGCCCGCCGGAAGCGTCAGCTTGTTCAGTTCATCGATCGTCTTGTTGTTGGCGCTGACGATGTCGATGACGCGCTTGTGCGTACGCATTTCGAACTGCTGACGGGCTTTCTTGTCGACGTGAGGACTCGAAAGAACCGTGTAGCGCTCGATACGCGTCGGAAGCGGGATCGGCCCCCGAACTTCTGTGCCGCCCCGTTTCGCAGCTTCAATGATCTGCTGCGCGCTTTGATCGAGGACAGCGTTGTCGTAAGCTTCCATTCGGATACGGATGATATCGCCTTTTTTTTCTGAGGGCATGGAATTCTCCTATCTATATGCTGAAATGGAGTGTAGAGCCGATCACCTGATTGCCAAGTTTCTCTATACTCGCAGTCGCCGGCGACGTTCACCCGAATGTAGAGGGGAGGTGAAAAAATCGGCCTGGGGCTTTCAACGAAACGGCTTTCCCAAAACACTCAAACCGTTTGTCTGCGAGGTCAGCCCGTTTGGAAGAAGGGCGCTCCCTCATAACCACCGCTAAAGCTGATTTGCCGGTAATTTGCAAATATCAGATAGCAGTATAAACCAAGAAAAGAATCGTGGAAGGGGGCTAATTTAGAAAATTTTCTATTTTTTCCGGAAAAAAAACCGCGCAAACCCAAAGAAAAGGAATCCGTTCCTCTTCTGGGTTTGCCGGTAATCCCGAACGCATCCTTGCGGCGGGAGGCGGTGGCTGAACCGCCGAAATTCAACAGCCGGAAGGAACGGCTGTTTAGATGTTTTCCGCTTCCGTGCGGATTCCCAAAACCATCCTTGACGGCCTGCCGGAACATGGTTCAAAACGACTCGCGAATCGCCCGGAACCCCTCCGCTCAAGCCGGAAAGAAGATAGCATTTTTTCGGAAAACGGTCAACGCCAATTCCGCGGAAAACCCCCGAAGCTTAGCGGGTATGGCTCAGAAACCACGTATAAAGCTCCGGATTGGAGTACGTCTCGGTCCAGCAGTCGTGACCGTAGCCCGGATACGCGGTAAAACGGATCTTTTCGCCCCCCGATTTTTTGATCGCTTCGACCATTTTTACGCTCCGGTCGAACGGAACGGCGCCGTCTTTATCACCGTGGAATACCCAGATCCATTTGTCGAGCATTTTCGGCGCCTTCGCCGGATCGCACCCGCCGCAGAGCGGGGCGGCGGCGGCAAAACGGTCGCCCGCCAAATCCAGAAGCATCCAGGTGCCGTACCCCCCCATCGACAGGCCGGTCACGTAGACGCGGTCCGGGTCGACCGGATAGGAGGCAATAATTTTATCGAGGAGGAGCAGAAGCTGGTCGGGCGACCAGTAGCCGCTGGCCGGGCAGGCGGGGGAAACCGTAATGAAGGGCCATGTTTTCCCCTCTTCGGTTTCAACCAGTTTCGGCGGGCCGTGCACCTTGACCGCCTCGGGATTCCCCCGTTCCCCCGCTCCGTGCAGGAAGAGCAGAAGGGGGAACCCTTTTTCGTTTTTCGCCGACTCGTCGGACGGCAGGAAGAGCCAGTAGCTCAGTTCTTCCTCTTTCGACTCGTCGGCGGGAAGATATTCGCCCAGCTGATCGACATCGCCGGTCGTCCAGAACGAACGGCTGGCGGGAACACGAATCGAACGGAGAACCTGTTTCCCCGGAGCGGGAGCGTCGGTCCCCTCGCCGGCGGCAAAGACCGCCCCCATCGTCAAAACAGAACCGTAAAAAAGCGCCGCGGCTGCCCATTTGTTCAGCATCAGGTTTCCTCCTCTCAAATCGAACTGTTCCCCGGCGGGGCAGTTCCGGCCGCCCCGTCATAACAATATTGGATACGATTCTAACCGATCCCTTTCCCGATTTCAACGGCCCGGGAATTTTCGCCCCTTCGGAACCGCCGCCCCCCAAAAAAGCCCCGCCTCCGCCGAAGCGGAAACGGGGCATTAAAGAGAACTGCCTAATTGCGGGCCCGTTCGGCGGCAAATCTAGCGGCTTTGCTGGAGGAACCAGTCGTAGAGCGCCAGATTGTCATACGCCACTTCCCAGCAGTCGTGCCCGACACCGGGGAAGAGGGTCACCTGGGCTTTGGTCCCGCCGGCGGCCTGGATCGCATTGATCATCTCGGTACTCCGGGTCGGCGAAATTCCGGTATCGTTCGCGCCGTGCAGCGCCCAAATCGGGATATCGACCAAAAGAGGCGCGTACGCGGTATTCGACCAGCCGCAGACCGGCACACCCGCCGCAAACATGGTGGGCGCGGCAATGAGCATATCCCACGTGCCGTGTCCCCCCATCGAAATACCGGTGATGTAGATGCGGTCGGTATCGACCGGAAGCGCGGCGCAGATCTCGTTGATCAGCGCGATCACCTTCGCCGTCGACCAGGACCCGCCCGCCGGACAGTTCGGCGAAAGGGTAATGAAAGGCCAGTCTTCGGCAAGGTCGGTTTCGACCAGTTTCGTCGGACCGTGCAGCTTGATCTTTTCGGGGTTCCCCCGTTCGCTGGCGCCGTGCAGGTAGATTAAAAGGGGATACCCCTTCTTGGTACGCGCCGAATCGTCGGTCGGATTAAAGAGCCAGTAAACCAGACCGGTCGAGGAATCGGTATGGAGAATCTGCTTGCCGGCATCGGGAAGCTCTTCGGGGGTATTTTCGACCCGGCCCGGATCGACCATCACCGAGATGGTCGAAAATTCCGCCGTACCGGATTCGGCGTAAAACCCGACATAACCGCCCGAAAGAGTATCGTCGTCAAGCGCGATCAGCGTATCGTTCCCCACGCCGAACGCCACCTGGCCTTCGGCAGACTGCATCCAGACCGTGTAGGTTACACCCGCGCTGAACTCGGTATAAGAGGTGCGAAGATGGGTCATCTCGCCGCTTTCGCTCACATAGTAGAGCGAAATCTTCTCCGGCTCCATCTCGGCGTAATAGCGGGCGCCCGAATCCTGTACCGCCATTTCCATTCCCGCGCGGAAATCCCCCGTCCCTTTATAATCGGCAATCACGCAAAGATCGTCGGAAAAATCACCGTAATCGCAGACCGCCTCGACCGCACCCCGGCCGCCGTTGATTGTCAGTTTCCCGTTCCTGGCCGTGACTCCCGAAACGTTATCGCCGAAGAGGCCCCAGTTCGAGATGTTCGACGGATAAATTTCATACGACTTCGAAATTTCGGGAAGCGCGTCGTTATTCTTAAACCAGCAGGACGAAAGAACCGCGTAATCGCCGGGACCGATAAACCCGTCCCCGTCCCAATCGCACGACGCGCGGTACCCCGATTTTCCCCGCTGGGTAAACCAGGCGTAACTCAGATACGAAAGCTCCGCCGGCCCGATAAACCCGTCCCCGTCGGCATCGTAGATCGACGAGATGTAGACGTCGCCCGATGCGTACCCTTCCGGCACAGCTTCGGTCGGGTCGGGAATCGCGACCGGAACATCGGCAATTTCGGCGGCAAACTCGGCTGCCGCGGCCTCGCCCCCCGCCCAGACAGCGAGCAGATGACGTTCTTCGAGCGATTCAAATTTCAGCACACGCTTTTTCATAGGCAAGCCCTCATAAAAATAAGAAGGGATTACAAACGGGATTCTTTCTAACGGGTACGGCTCACTAACGTGTATGACTCAGGAACCAGGTATAGAGATCCGCATTATTATAAGTCACCGTCCAGCAGTTGTGGCCGACACCGGAATAGAGGGTCAGATCGACCTTCGTACCGCCGGCCGCGCGGATCGCGTTCACCATATCGACACTCCGCTGATACGAGACGCTCGTATCGGAGGTGCCGTGGAACACCCAGATCGGAATATCGACCAGAAGAGAGGCATACGCCGTATTCGACCAGCCGCAGAGGGGTGCGGCGGCGGCAAACTTCTCGGGCGCGGCGATGAGAACGTCCCACGTGCCGTGCCCCCCCATCGACGGGCCGGTCACATAGAGGCGGCTCGTATCGACCGGCAGTTTCGCAATCACCTCGTCGAGCAGGGTCAGAACCTGAGATGCCGACCAGGACCCGCCCGCCGGACAGCAGGGGGAAACGGTAATAAACTTCCAGGTAGCCCCCGCACTTGTCTCGACCAGATAGGGAGGGCCGAGCGTCTTGACCGCGGCGGTGCTCCCCCGTTCCCCGCCCCCGTGCAAAAAGAGCATGAGCGGATACCCCTTCGAGGTGCGCGCCGAATCGTCGGACGGAATAAAGAGCCAGTAGGAAAGGCCGGTCGACGAATCAGTATAGAGGATCTGTTTGCCGGCGTTGGGCAGCTCATCAGGCGTGTTTTCGACCCGGCCCGGATCGGCCATCACCGAGATATCCGAAAAGACGGCGGTTCCGGAGGCCCCGGAGAACCCGACATAACCGCCCGAAAGAGTATCGTCGTCAAGCGCGATCAGCGTATCGTTCCCGATGCCGAACGCCACCTGCCCTTCGGCAGACTGCATCCAGACCGTGTAGGTTACACCCGCGCTGAACTCGGCATAAGCGGAGCGCAACCGGGTCATCTCGCCGCGTTCATCAACATAGTAGAGCGTAACCTTCTCAGAATCGATTTCGGCATAATAGCGGGCGCCGGAATCCTGCACCGCCGCTTCCATTCCCGCGCGGAAATCCCCCGTCCCGCAAAAGTCGGCCACCACGCAAAGATCGTCGGCGAAATCACCGTAATCGCAGACCGCCTCGACCTCGCCCCGGTCGCCGTTAATCGTCAGTTTCCCGTTCCTGGCCGTGACCCCCGAAACGTTATCGCCGAAGAGGCCCCAGTTCGAGATGTTCGACGGATAAATCTCATACGACTTCGAAATTTCGGGAAGCGCGTCGTTATTCTTGAACCAGCAGGACGAAAGAACCGCGTAATCGCCGGGCCCGATAAACCCGTCCCCGTCCCAATCGCACGACGCGCGGTACCCCGATTTCCCCCGCTGGGTAAACCAGGCGTAGCTCAGATACGAAAGTTCCGCCGGCCCGATAAACCCATCCCCGTCGGCATCGTAAATCGAGGTGATATAGACATCACCCGACGCATACCCTTTCGGCGCAGCTTCGGTCGGGTCGGGAATCGCAACCGGAACGTCGGCAATTTCGGCGGCAAACTCGGCGGCGGCGGTCTCGCCCCCCGCCCAGACAGCGAGCAGATGACGGTCTTCGAGCGATTCAAATTTCAGCACGCGTTTTTTCATCGGACAATCCTTAAAAGGGTCAATCGGAAATCAAGAACGGGTTTCTTTCTAACGTGTATTGCTCAGGAACCAGGTGTAAAGGTCAGGATTATTGTAAGTGACCGTCCAGCAGTTATGGCCGACCCCTTCGTAGAGGGTGATTTGGGCTTTCGTCCCCCCAGCGGTGCGGATGGCGTTAATCATCTCGACACTCCGCTGATACGAGACGTTCGGATCGGAGGTGCCGTGAAACGCCCAGATCGGAATATCGACCAGAAGCGAGGCGTACGCCGTATTCGACCAGCCGCAAAGGGGCGCGGCGGCGGCGAACTTTTCGGGCGCGGCAATGAGCAGATCCCAGACGCCGTGCCCCCCCATCGAAAGGCCGGTCGCATAGATACGGCTCGTATCAACCGGAAGCTCCGAAGCGATTTGGTCGATCAGTGTCAGAAGCTGAGAGGCCGACCAGGTCGCCCCTTTCGGGCAGACCGGCGAAACGGTAATAAAGGGCCACGTCTCCCCCGCGCTCGTGCCGACCAGCATGGGCGGACCGTAACTCTTGACCGCGTTGGCATTCCCCTTTTCCCCGCTCCCGTGCAGGAAGATCATGAGCGGATACCCCTGCGGTGTACACGCCGAATCGTCGGACGGGTTAAAGAGCCAGTACGAAAGGCCGGTTACCGGATCGGTATAGAGAATCTGCTGACCCCGGTTCGGAAGATCGTCAACGGTATTTTCGACCTTTTCGGGATCGAACTCCACCGTAATATTCGAGAAGACGGCAGTACCGGCGGAACCGTAGAACCCGACGTAACCGCCCGAGAGAGTGCTGTCGTCCAGCGCGGCGAGCGTCTCTCCGTTCGCGCCGAACGCCACCTGCCCCTCGGCAGCCTGCATCCAGACCGTCCAGGTAACCCCCTCGCTGAACTCGGCACGGGCCCTGCGCAGACGGGTCATTTCGCCGCTTTCACTCACGCAGTAGAGGGTCACCCCTTCCGGATCCATTTCGGCGTAATAACGGGCGCCCGAATCCTGCACCGCCAGTTCGATTCCCGCACGGAAATCCCCGGTCCCCTTAAAATCGGCGGTCACGCGCAGATTATCGGCAAACTCGCCGTAATCGCAGACCGCCTCGACCTCGCCGCGGCCGCCGTCAATCGTCAATTTCCCGTTTCGGGCCGTGGCCGCCGAAGGGGTGTCGCCGAACAGGCCCCAGTTCGAAATATCGGACGGGTATATTTCGTACGACTTCGAACTTTCGGGAAGCGCGTCGTTATGCTGAAACCAGCAGGACGAAAGAACGGCATAGTCGCCCGGCCCGATAAACCCGTCCCCGTCCCAGTCGCACGACGCGCGGTACCCCGATTTCCCCCGCTGGGTAAACCAGGAATAACTCATATACGAGAGTTCCGACGGCCCGATAAACCCGTCCCCGTCGGCATCGTAAACCGACGAGATGTAAACGTCGCCCGACGCATACCCTTTCGGCACAGCCCCGGTCGGTTCGGGAATCGCAACCGGCGCGTCGGAAAGCGTTTCAGCGGCAGCCAGTTCCGCCGCGCCCGCTTCCCCTCCCGCCCAAACAGCGAGCAGATGACGCTCTTCAAGCGATTCGAATTTCAGCGTGCGGTTTTTCATAGGCGAACCCTTTTAAGGGCCAAACGGAAATCAGGAACGGGTTTCTTTCAAATGGGTATGACTCAGGAACCAGGTATCGCGGCCGGAATTATCGCAAACGACCGTCCGGCAACGGCAGCCGACCCCTTCGCAAAGGGTAATTCCGGATTCCCCCCCGCAGCCGGACGCCGCCCCGAAAAGCCCGCCGGGCGGCAAAAAGCCTGCTCTCCCCCCTCGCCCCAATTATACCTTATTCCGCCGATATTTTCAATCAACCCGCGAAGCGTGCCGGCACATCCCCCATCCCTCCGAAAATATCCCCGCGGGAAAAGACCTTCTTCTCCGGATCAGCGGGACTGGCTCAGCAGCCACCGGAAGAGTTCGCCGTCGGCAACCGCACCGTCCCAGCAGCCGTGCCCGCAGCCGCAAAAGAGGGTCAGGCGCGCCTTTTCGCCGCCGAGCGCTTTAATTGCGCGAAATATGGCGATACTCCGTTCGGGAAGAACCACATCGTCGGCATCGCCGTGAAACGCCCAAATCGGAACATCGAGCAGTTTCGGCGCGTTGGCCGGATCGCAGCCTCCGCAAAGGGGAGCGCCGGCGGCGAACCGGTCGGGCGCCTTACCAAGAATCATCCAGGTTCCGTACCCCCCCATCGAAATTCCCATCACATAGACGCGGTCGGGATCGACCGGATATTCCGCCGTCACACGGTCGAGGATCGGAAGAATCTGTTCCGCCGACCAGCGGCTTTCGCTCGGGCACGCCGGAGACACCGTAATGAAGGGCCAGGTTGTACCCCCGTCCCGATCGGCGAGTGCCGGTATTCCAATGCTTCTTAAATGGTTGGGATCCGCCCCCTCGCCCGCCCCGTGTAAAAAGAGAAGGAGGGGAAACCCCTTCTCCGTTTTTTCCGACTCGTTCACCGGCAGAAAGAGCCAGTAGGGGATTTCCGTCAGAGGCTCTTCGCTCGGCAGATACTCTTCACCGGGCAAATCGGCTTCTTCCGGCGACCGGAACGGCTGCCCGACCGGCGCGATGATCGAAAGGAGGACCTGTTTTCCCGGCGCGGGAAGATCCTGCCCCGCGGCGGCCGCAAAACAGGCCAGCAGCAAAACAACGCAAAAAACCACGGCGGCAAATGTTTTCTTCATCGGAGATTCCATTGTCTATAGAGGCGTTTTTGAAGACTGTTCCCCCGTTCACTCTTCAGAATTGTATCCCTCGGACCGGACCGGTTCAATAGTTTGGGCCGATCGCCGACCGTTCCGTTCCGCGGGAAATCTTGAACATTTTGAGACGGCGGTATAAAATGACCGCTGAACGAAACGTCAAACGGATCACCGCGGAGCCGGCCCCGCCGGCATAAGAGCAGAAAGCGCAAAAGATTATGGCGGACAAAAAAATCGACGTCTATCGGGACTGGCTGAAAATCACGGCGACCAACCGCCCCTTGAACTACTACCAGATTCTGAAACTCAAACCGTTTGAAGACGATACGGCGGTCATCCGCGACCATTACCGGAAACTGAACGCCTATATCCGGAAATTCGCAACCGGCGACTACATCGACGAATCGCAGGAACTGCTCAACGAGCTGGCGAAAGGAATGCTCTGCCTGACCGACAAGGAGCGGAAAGCCGAATACGACGAATCGCTCGGCCGCAAAAGCGCGCCCGACGCCGGCCGGGCGGCAAGCCGTTCGTTCGACGAGATCCTTGTACGGAACAAGGTCGTTGCACCTGAAAACCTGAAAAAGGCGAAACAGTACGCCGATGCGGTCGGGCTCGACCTGCACATGGCAATCATTCAGCAGAAACTCGCGCCGCAGGAACAGGTCATGCTGGCGTTCGCCGAATCGGAAGGCCTGCCGTTCATTAACCTGAACGAAATTCCGGTCGACGAATATTACGCCCCGCAGATCGACCCGAACATGGCGCGGTCCCATTCGTTCGTACCGGTCATGGCCGACATGGGCAAACTGATCCTCGCCTCGCCGGTTCCCCTTTCGCTCGATGTGGAAGAGCAGCTTCGGGTACTCTTCGATATGCCGATCCGCAGCGCGATCTGCACTCCCGGCCAGGTCAACGCGGCGATCGCGAAATACTACCCCCGCGACGCGGTCCAGCAGATCGTCCGTCCCGCCGCCGCGGCGGGGAAAAAGGGGAAAGACGCCGGCGGCGAACAGGCGAAAACGGTGAAAGTGCGGAAAAACCGCGCCGCGAAACCGGAACTCACCGCCGAAGCGAAGAAGAACCGGATTCTGTTCACCGTGATGGGGTTCTGTCTCTGTATGATGGCGGGCTTTTTCCTCGGCTGGTTCACGCACAAGATGCCCCAGATCAAAGACGGACTCATTCCCGGCTCGATCGCGGCGGTCATCGGCGCGGCCGCCGGCTTTTTCGCCGGCGGCATTTTCGGCGAACGGGAAGAAGAATAGCGGGACAGATTCGAGATTCGACAATACTCAATAATATACATAACTCACGGAATCATTGACGGTTAGACAGCGGAATCGGCACGCCGGATTGTGCGGACCGTCCCTGCCCCGCAAAGATTTCCGCCGAACAGGCCTTCCGCGCAAGCGGAACCGCCGGACGCCCTTTCCTCAACATTTCCTCGGGGGAAAGGGAGTTTTTTTTGGGGGGGGAAAC
Organism: Thermoguttaceae bacterium; assembly: GCA_017405595.1. GTDB lineage: Bacteria > Planctomycetota > Planctomycetia > Pirellulales > Thermoguttaceae > RUG695. The sequence continues at coordinate 54,664 of JAFRAC010000013.1, forward strand.
GGCGGCAGAGCAAACAAGCCTGCCGACTCTCTTTTCCGGCATTCTGAGTTTTCTGTATAACTACCTGCAACTGCACTTTCCAAAGAATCAGTCTCATACTGCTTTGAAGTCAGGACAGAAAAGGGGGAATGGCAAAAGCACAGGCCCTAACGTTCCGCAAATCATTCTGTGACCGCCGCAACCGCCGGGCGGAACCCCAGGTTGCTGTAACGGTTTACGGAAAAGTCGCCGCTGCGTTTCGCCGAACGGCAGTTCGCGGCGGGGTCGTCCCAGCTTCCGCCCCGGAAGACGCGGCATGCTCCTCCGGCGGGACCCCCGGGGTCTGTAGTGGGGGAATCGGCGTAGTTGTCGTCGATGAACGTGTCGGAACACCATTCCCACACGTTCCCGTGCATGTCATACAGTCCCCAGGCGTTCGGCTCTTTCTGCCTGACCTCCTGCGCCGAACGAAAGCTGTTCGCGTTGTACCATCCCATACTGTCAAGATCGCCGGATCCCCCATAGGGTCCTTCCGAACCCGCCCGGCAGGCGTATTCCCACTCGGCTTCGGTCGGCAGCGACATAGATAAACCGGTCTGTTCGCTGAACTTCGCGCAGAAATCCTGACATTCGTCCCAGCCGACGAAGTAGACCGGGTATGACGGGCCTTCGTCGGCGGGGTTTGCGACCGGCCTGCTGCCGGTTACGCTCAGCCACATCTCCTGAGTGACTTCGGTTTCCAGGAGCCAGAATCCGCGCGTGAGTGTTACCGGATGAAGCCGCTCGTTGTTCTGACGGTCCGGTTCGGAATCGGGGCTTCCCATCATGAATTCACCGGCGGGACACCAGCGGAACGCGTATTCGATACCGCCGACGGTAACTGTTTTCCTTTCGCCGGGAACGGTTCCTGCGGCGAAAGTTCCGCCGTTATTCCCGCGGGAAATCCCCGTGTCCGGTTCGGCCGAAACAGACCGCGAAACCGCCGCGGCCGCAACAAGCGCAAACAGAACCGGGAGAATCCGAAAACTTGTTTTCATGGAAAGGCACCTCTTTTTTCGAGGGGTAAAAGGGACTTGCGCCGGACGGGAAAATGAGCCGCGCCCGGCCGGCCGCCTGTAAGGTTAAGAATTCGCCGGGGCTTGTCAAGGGATTTCGGCGCGGCGGTTCCCGCATCTTGCACCCTTCCCTTCCCGGCAATAAAATGGGATTGTCCGGCGGGCATCCGCCTTTTGAAAACGAAGAATGAAAGAACACTCCGATGAACCTGAACTCCCGTTCCCTCTGCAGAGCCGTTTCGGCCGCACCGCGGTTTCTCCTTTTCTGCACGCTTGCGGCGGTTTTGCTTTTCGCCGCTCATTCCCCCGCCGCGAAAAAGAAGGCGGAAAAGCCTGGCACCGCCGCGGCGGGACGCGCCTCCGAAGAACTCACTCCCGAAGAGATTATCTGGAACTATCTCTACGAAAAGATCGGGAATCCATATGGAACCGCCGGGCTGATGGGGAACCTGTATGCCGAATCGACCCTCCATTCGAACAACCTTCAGAATTCGTATGAAAGGAAACTCGGCATGACCGACGACGAATATACCGACGCGGTCGACAGCGGCACGTACGAGAATTTCGTACGCGATGCCGCCGGGTATGGTCTGGCGCAGTGGACGTTCTGGTCCCGAAAGAGGCGCTTCTCAAATTCGCGCGGGAACGGGGCGTGTCGATCGGCGATCTCGAAATGCAGCTCGATTACCTTTGGTATGAGCTGAGCGTGAAATACGCGCCGCTGGCGAAAGCGCTGAAGGAAGCCGGGTCGGTTCGCGAGGCGTCGGACGTGATTCTGCTGAAATACGAACGGCCCGCCGACCAAAGCGAAAAGGCGCAGCAGCGCCGCGCGTCGTTCGGGGAGAGGTATTTTCAGCGGTTCGCGCAATAGTGGCGTTTCGGGGGGCGGGAAAGCGCTTCGCTGTTCCCGCAGGAGGGGAATTTCGGCGAGCCGGGGGTACCGATAGTCTGCAGCGAAGCTTGCCGGGGTTATCGAATCCAATACCCCCACTTGAAGAGTGGGGGCTTAGTGAATGTGTGTTTCAGCTTGCCGAAGGCGGCGGGGACTCCTCCCCCGTTTATAAAACGGGGGGTTCCTCCGCCGCACCGCGCTGATCAGCCGGTGAGCAAAGGAGCTTGGGGTGGTTCGCAAACCTTAGAACTTTTTCTCGCCGTTGAAGATGTACATCTTTTCGGAGTTCGGCTCGATCTCTTTTTTCACGACGGTCTCTTCCCACTTCTCGGGGTCGATCTCTTCGAGGGAAATGGAGATCGCCTCTTGCGGGCATCCCCAAACTTCGAGAAGCGCCTGATTGATTCTTTCGACCAGCCTGGCCCGGATTTCAGCGGTTTTCGGGTGTCCTTTGATCGCAACGTACGGCATTTGAAAACTCCTCATGGAAAGTCGGTGAAGAATCTGTTCCGGTCTGTTTCGGGTCGGAAGACAAAACCTATTCGGAACAGCGGTCCAGGTCCGAGTATACCAGAATGAGAGAAGGATTTCACCCGGATCGGAAAAGAACGAAGGAAAGCAAAAGTTTTCTTCTCTTTCCCGGCTTCCCTTTTCTTTCCGCATTCAGAATAAATCGCTCTCTTTCCGTCCCGTGCTTGCGGCGGGGGAACGGGGCCGTTAAAATGGGTTCTGTGCCTAGGGACGGGGGGAATTTCCCGTTCGGGCCGGTCTTAATTCCCCGTCCCGGAGCAAATCGAAATCCGAAAGGCTGACCGATGAAAAAACTTGCCGCAATTCTGTTCCGCGCCCTTCTTCTTGTTTCGACGGCGGGGCTCGCGGTTCCGGCCGGCGGACAAAACAGCATTGATGCTACGGCCGACGCACCAGCCTATTTCGACGCGCAGGCCGACGGCGCCGCGTCCGGGACCGGAACGCCGCTGACAGACGGGCTGACCGTCTATTTTCCGTTCGAGGGGGACGGAAATCCCGCGGTCGGGAATTTTTCCGGTACCGAAAAACGGATGTACGCGACCTTCACCCTCGACGGCAGAAACAGTAAAGGCCTTCTGCTCAGCGGGAAAAACCCGATCTTTTTCGGAAAACCGGACGAGCTCTCTTTCGGAAGCGACCGGAACTTTACCCTCGCGTTCTGGTTCCGGACCCGTGAAACACAAAAGGAGAACGCCCCGATCTTCGGAAACCGGCCCCTCGGCGGCGATTCGGCACGCGGCATCCTCTTTACCGCCGGCGCGGCGGAAGGGGAAGAAGAGGGCGCAAACCAGAACCTCAGCGTCCGGCTCAACGGGACGGACCTGCCCCCGATGCCGTTTCGGGCCGACGGCCGGTGGCATTTCGCGGCGCTTACGGTCGACCGCGGCGGGGATGCGGTTCTCTACCTCGGCATGCCGGACGGCCGGCTCGCGCTGACCGCCCGCCGGCCCGGGGAGTTGGGCGATCTCGATCATCTCGACTGGTACGTCGGGCAGGACGGAACGGGAACCGCGCCCGACCCGTTTGCCGGCGACTTCGACGAGCTGATGGTCTGGAACCGCGCGCTTGCGGATCGCGATGTCGATAAGCTGTTCCGGAAAGGGCTGGAGGGGAAGACGGTTCTGAAGTAGGGGGCGGCGGGAAGGCAGGCCGGCACCCAAGAAAAGAGGGACTGGCTCTCGCCAGTCCCTCTTCTGTGCGCGGAAGGAAAAACAGCAAAATCTCCCGCGCATTCAGACGCCCCGCGCCTAACGGGACGTGTTCGTTGGCCCGAACGATCCCCCTCCCGGGGAAAACGATTCCCCATCGTTCGGGCTCATTTTTCGTCGTCGTCCTCCTTCTTCTTGTCTGACTGCCCCAACGCCTCTTCGGCAGACGAAACGCCGGAGAGCACTTTGCCGATGGCATCGGAAAAATGGGCAAACGTCAGGTTTCCGGACACCACGAGACGCCTGAGCGTGGCATCGTCGTACTTGAAAGTGGGGGGAAGAAACCCGCGGAAACGGATCACACCTTCGAAGATGTCGCAATGGAACGCGCCCCACCTCAAATCGCGGTTCATGAGTGATGTCAGTTTCGCGATTTGAAATGCGTGGATGATATTATATTTCACCGGTGAACGATCGGAGAGCTCGACGGCAATTCCCACATTGTCACGGTCGATGATGATTTTGTTGTTCAGAATCTGCGAGCCGATCCGGCGTTCAAAAAAGAAGATCCCGAAATCGTCGTGAAATTGGTACACGACCCCGAACTTCTCCAGAAATTTTTTGACGGTCCTCGCGGTGGACGGACAGTACTCAACGTACCGGTCCACGACCTTGCTCAGGTCCAGCTCTTCCTCCTCTTCCTCCTGATCGTCCCCCCTTCGTTCCCCGCGTCTCCCGCCTCCCGGCCAGTTTTCGGCAGCGTGTTTGTACTCCGCGTCTTCGGCCGGTTCGATCCGGGTCAGCGCCCTCTCAAGGTCCGGAAAACAACTCTCTTGCGCCATCACAAAACCCTTTCTTTCTGTTCAGTATTCCCCGTGTTCCGATGTTCGTTGGCCCGAAAGGACTCCTTGCGGGCGCCTGTTTGCAGCTTCAAACCGGGTTATTCGACCGGCTCTTTCGGCAGCCTCCATTTCAGGAGGAACGCCGACAGATCGTTCCCGCCGTCGGCGGCCTCTTTAAGCCATTTTGCCGCCAGCCCGGTCTTTTGATCGGTTCCGATCCCGTTGAGATAGCAGATCCCCAGCGCCGCTTTGCCGTAAACGAAACCGCTTTCGGCCGATCTTTTGCACCACCGGAACCCCCGTTTGCGGCTGGCCTCATCGCCGGGCCTGGCCCCGAAATATTTGACCGCAACACAGAACTGCGCCTCGCCGCTGCCCTGTTTCGCGGCTTCGCGATACAGATACAGCGCCTTCTTCTGATCCTGCTCCACACCCCAACCGTAACGGTAACAGTCGGCCAGACGGCAGAGGGAATCGACATGGTCCTGGTAGTGGAGGCGCGAGAGCTGCCGCGCGTTCCTGAGAAAGTCCTTCGGGATTTTCCCGCGATCCTTTTGGCGGAGACTCACGCTGAACGCGGACCGGGCCCCCTTTCGGTAGCAGAGGAAGGCCTTCTTTTCGTCGCGGGCGACAAATTTCCCTTCCAGGTAGAAGTCGCCCATCCGCTTGAGTGCCGGCGGATAGTTCAGCTTCGCGGCCTTTCGATAGAGCGGGAAAGCCAGTTCCACGGCATGGTTATTCCCGTCTCCCCTTTCGAGGAGCAAAGCGGCGCGATACATGGCTTTGGAAGAATTGGGGACGGCCTTGGAATAGTAAAGCAGGGCCTTGAACGGGTCCGGCGCTCCCGCCTTCCCCTCTTCGGTGATGCACCCCATCTCGCAGAACGCCTCGGTGCAGCCCCCCTCCCCGGCCTTATCGAAAAAACGCATCGCGCCCGGATAATCCGGTTCAACCCCGATATCGATCGTGTGAAGACAGCCGGCGATAAAGTTCAGATCGGGCGAACCGCCATCGGCGAATTCCGTAAACTTTTCGCGGACGGTCGGCATCACGCTTTCGAACCCGTCCGAACAGATCTGGCCGTAGAGAATGCCTACGGCCGCCTTGCCGTTCCGGTCTTCCAGCGCCTCGCGCATCTTCTGGTAATAGGGGACCTGTGCCGGTGCGGAAGATTTGAGTTTCGGTTTAACCATGTCATGCCTCGATATGAAAAAAACCACGAAGGAAAAAAACGCCCTGTTCCTTCTTTCAGGGTTTTATGTTTCGGTGCGGCGCTCTTCGCGCCCGGAATGGGGGACGCCGGTTTTCAAGACGCGCCCCGGCGTCCCCCCCGACAAAAACGGCGGCCGGTTCGCCTCCGCCGGGCCGCTTATCAGTCATCGTTCTCCCCGGCGCTGCAGCCGTCATCGTCATCGCCGTCATCATCGCCGTCATCATCGTCGTCGCATTCATCGTCGTATTCATCGCCGTATTCATCGCCGTCGCTGTCGTCTTCGTCGCCGTCATCGCCGCCGGCCAGATCCTTTTCGAGGATTTCTTTCATCCTGCCGATGAAATCGGCGTAAGAAACCGCTTCTTCCGCCGACCCGCCGCCGAAGAAAACGTCGAGGATGGCGTCGGCATAACGGCGAAACATCGAGCTGGTGCAGGCAATGCTGTTCCGGACCATCTCTTCGCTGGGGATGATATCTTCGCAGTCGATACAACAGCGAAAGATAAGCTTGCCGCTGCAGACGTCGAGATCGAACGACCCGGCCCGAAGACCGTAATTGATACGGCAGATCATTTCGGTCACCTCGCCCATCCGCTCCTCGTCTTCGCACGGGGCGATCACCGGCGCCTCGGCGAAAACGAGGATCGCATCGTCGAAGGCCCTGACCTTGTATTCGATACGCGAGATTCTCGCTTTGATCACCATCGGAAACATGATCACCGGACAATTGTCCTCGGAGAGATAATGATACCTCTCCCCGTCGAGAACACGCTTGACAATGTCGAGGTTCTCTTTCGTGCGCCTGTCGATACACATCGTTTTATCTCCCGTTGTCTTGCTGGAATCACTGAGCGGCTCGGATTGCGGGGAACCTGATCCGCTGAACTTGTCTTCGAAAACCGAAAGGCGCCGCAGCGCCCTGCGCCGGCCGATGGGGGGCGCCGGTTCCCTTTTCCGGTCCCCGTCACACTTCCGGCGCCCCCCGGGAAAAACAGTGCGGCGGACTCTCGCCGCCGGTTTACCGGTTATTCATCGCTGTCATCGATGCCGTCATCATCGCCGTCATCGACGTCATCATTATCGTTGTCATCGCCGTCGCCGTCATCGCTGCCGCTGTCATCGACGCCGTCAAACCAGCCGGTCACTTTGTCGGAGTGTTCGGCGAGAAAGACCGCTTCTTTCGCCGACGCGGCGCCGAAGAAGACATCGGCAATGGCGTCCCCGTAACGGCAGAACATCGAGCTGGGACAAACGATGGCGTTCTCGATCATGCCGTCGCTCGGATCGGCATCTTCGAAGTCGACATAACAGCGAAAGATGAGCTGGCCGTCGCGGACGTCGAGATCGAACGACCCGATCCGAAAACCGTAATTGATGCGGCAGATCATTTCGGTCGCCTCGCGCATCAGCTTCCTGTCCTTGTACGGGGCGGCGATCGGCGAGAGAGCACAAACAAGGACCGCGTCGTTAAAAACCACGACCCTGTATGTGATACATGTGATTTTCGAGGTGATTTCCACCGAAAACCGGAACATCTTCTCGTCCTCGTCGATCGTGTATTTAATCCCCATCCCGTCGAGAACCTTTTTGACCTTTTCGAAATTCTCCGCCGTACGATCATTGCTGCACATAACCTTTTCCTTTCTCTCTCACAAAAAAACAACCTGACAGCCCCGAAAACCGGGGCTTAACCGATCAACGTATAAAAAACCGCATAGCGCGGAACGATTCCGGGTTTTTGAGGGGGGGCGCCGGGTCCCCTTTCCGGCCCCCGGCACGCTTCCGGCGCCCCCCGAAGAAAGCACGGCGGCGGAAAATGCCCGCCCGCCGGCATACTCGTTAATCACCGTCACCGGCGCCGTCATCTTCGGCGCCGGGGCAGCCGGTCACTCTCGCGGCCCGTTCGGCACGAAGGACAGCTTCCCTCGCCGGCGCGGCGCCTCTAAAGACATCGAACATGGCGTCCCCGTAACGGTCGAACATCGCGACAGCGCCGCCGACCGCATTCCGAATCATGACGTCGCTCGGATCGGCACCTTCGCAGTCAAGCCAGCAGCGAAAGAGGAGCGTACCGTCGCGGACGTCGAGATCGAACGACCCGCCCCGAAGACCGTAATTGATGCGGCAGATCATTTCGGTCGCCTCGCGCATCCGTTTTTTGTCCCTATACGGCGCGGCGACCGGCGAAACGGCGCAAACGAGAATCGCGTCGTCGAAAACCGCGATCTTGAATGCGATCCTGCGGATTTTCGATTTGATCCCCATCGAAAACCGGAACGACTTATCCTCCCCGTCGGGTGTGTATTCCATTTCCAATTCGCCGAGAACCTTCCCGACCTTTTCGTAAAGCATCATCGATCGATTGCTGCCGGACATCACATCTTCCTTTCTCAATCACGGTGGTCATAACCCGAGGGCTCCGGTTCCGGACCTCATGAATCAACTTGTTTTTTGAAAGCCGCGCCGCGCCGCAGCGCCGCGCGGACGGGCAAAAGGGGGAGCGCCGGTTCCCTTCTCCGGACCCCAAACTCTTCCGGCGCCCCCCCGATAAAGACAACCGCAGCGGTTCTGTCAGTCATCGTCGCTGATGTCGAGCGGCTTCTCTTCGGCCCGCCGGACCGCGTCTTTGGCCGGCGAAACCCCCAAAAAGACCTCGGTAATCGCTTTGCCGTAAGCGTAAAACGCGAAAGACACGGCCGACAAAGCCATATCGATCATCTTCCGGGAGGGGATGATATCGGTGCAGTCAACAAACCGGCGGAACGAAAACTCGCCGTCACTGACGTCCAAATCGAACGCCCCGGCCCGGAGACCGAAATTCATTCGGCAGAGCATCTCGGCAGCCTCGCGCATCCGTTTTTTGTCTTTATGCGGCACGGAGATCGGTGAACTTGCGCGGATGATGAACCCTTGATCGAAGATGCGGATATTGACAACCACGAAGCAAAAAAACGAATCCGCGAGCCGCAGATAGTATGAAAAAACCCCGTCCTCTTTAAAGAAAGAGTAACACAGATGAAGCGAATCGAGATGTCCCCGGACGGCTTCGGTAATCTCTTTCGAGTACCCGCTCTCCGCCCTTCCCCCTCCGTGATGGCGCAAAGGCGGTTTCCTGCCGTCCGGCGACGGCCCGCACCCTGCGGAAAGCGCACCCCGTTCGTCCCGTGACGCATCACACTGTGCCATCGCCTGGACGAGGTCCGAGAAATTGATTCCGGAATGTTCCATTGTTAACTCCCTTGTATTGGTTCGGTTGGTTTCTTTTTTTCGCGACAGAGACTCTGCAGCGGAATCCCGTGACGGTGATCCCGTTGTCGAGCGTAGAATTCAGAGCGTAGAATCCCCGGCCGCCGGACGGCGGCGAAACGTCAAGTCGGTTTCCTAAGCGGGTTTGGGGACGAAACGGCTCGATACCGGCAGCACACACACCGTGCCGGCGGGTTAAATGAGCCTCTTCTACGTGGGCTGCCGTCTGTCCGGCAACCATTCAGACAATCACAAACAACAGAAATCGGGTCGGGGTCTGCCCATGGCATCCAATCCGATAAAAACAAAGGCGGGAGCCGCAGTCCGGAGAACGACGGCCGATAATCAAATTTTTACTATTCCGACATAACCAACATACAGATACCCCCCCCGGGAGCACCGTTCAAACAACGCTTCCCCTGTGACAGATCGCGAAACCCGTTTTTCGCTCAGTGAAAAACCTCCCCGTCGGAAACGTAAGGACGGAGGGTTCTTTTTCGCGGGGGAAAACTCCCCTCCCTTGCGGGAGGTTCCGCGTTCCCCGGGAATCGCGCCGTTGGGGGAAAGGACACCCATAGCGGGCGTCTTCTCACCTCAGCGGACTTGATATCGTATCATAAAATCCCAATAGTGGAAGAGAGCTTAACGAAAAATCTCAAATTTTCTTAAAAATTTTTTCAGAGACGGTTTTCGTGCTTGTTTTTGAGGGGTTTTCCTCATTTTCAGAGGAGGGAAAACCCTCTTTTCGGGCGGCACAGGGGGTAAAATCCGCGCAAAATTCCAAAAATTTTTTGAGGCTCCGGGCGTAATTGCGGGCAAAATGCCCTGTTCCGGAAGACTTTTGTTCACGCTCCCGATATTTATTCGTCCAGCATAATCCGACCTTTTTTAGCCTTGGCTTTGAGCCGTGCAATCTGTTCTTTTTCTATCTGCTGGATGCTCTTCTCCGGCTTCGGTAAATCCTCCGGCATCGTGCCGCCAATCTTCTTGATAGCTGTCCGCACTTCTTTTCCAACATTGTAATGGACACTTGTAGCCGCCTCTGCTCCATGCACATTATCCTTACGAAGCTTCTCCTCGGTCTGGGATATGCGGAACAGGTTAGCGATCAACTCCGTACTTCCCATATAATCAAGGATTTTCTGATAGACTTCAAGTTCCTTTCTTGCGTGAATATCCTCGACATCAAGTCCGCCATACAATCCCATATATCCTGCATTTTGGAATATGGCGAATTCCTCGTTTGTGATAACTCCTGCACTGTGCGCTGTTTCTGCCAAAAGCTGATTCCATTGCTTAATATCGCCTCTGACAACAAGCCTTCTCCTGTCCTCGTCAAGTTGGTTGAAATGGTCTGCCACTTCTTGCCGATATGTCTGAATGGCAAAATATGTTTGACCGAGTGCGATCACTTCTTTTCTCGGATCGCCGTTCTGCACAATAAGATAGCAAGCGTACCGGGACAGTTCATAATCCTTTTTGGGCTTTGAAGTTGCCCCCGCGTCTACGATTTTCCTGACCTCAGGAAAATCGTCTGAAACATTGTGCCCGCTGTTTTCACAGGCAATCATCGCTCTGCCGATTACCTTCGAAAAGTTTTCCCATTTCGTATAGTCAAGTACAGTAGCCAGCTCACGAGCACTCCAATATTCAGAGCCATCCTCTCGGATATGCTTAATATCCTCGAATTTCTTATATTCCTTTGCTTTTAAGTCGCCCATATAATTCTCCGAAAACAATAATTCAATGCATTTCTGAGGCTTCGGATATAATGGTGGGTAAAACGCCCTGTTCCGGCAACATCATTTAACATTGAAAAGCCATCCGGGCTCCCTTATTAGTATTTGGCGAAACAAAGAAACGTAAGGAGAACCCAAGTTGGTTCCAGTCGATACTCTATGCAAAAAACTGCTCAATGTCAAGGATACCGTCGTTGAAGGATATGATTCTTATGACGATTCAGATGGCGTTCAGCATCACGGGAAAGCCGTTCTCCAGGCATTTTACCGTCACTCGCGCCGGAGCAGCTATCGACCATCAAGATTGTCACGGAAGACGGTGCAAAATGAATATCAGAATGCGTTGAGGATTTCCCCCCTGACTGCGATCGTTGCGTTGATCAAAAATTTTTGGGCGCCGCAGATCCGAACGGCGGTAAAGAGCGCGTCCTTACGGTCTATTCGTCATCGTCTTCTTCGTCGTCGTCATCCTCATCATCGAGGAAGGTCAGCCCGATGACCGGAATCTGCGGGACCCGGCTGAGGAAAAACTCGACCCGCTTCTGATCCTCTTCGAGCTTCGTCCGCGCAAAGGCCGACGTTTCGGCAAGGGTAAGTTCTCCCCGATAGGGGAAACTCGACCCCAGAAAAAGACCCGCCTTTTCGGCGCCGTAACGGCAGGTCATGAACCCGTCGTTCTCGAAATCGACAAACGCCAGCACGATATCGCCCATCCATTCGGGCGCCTTGATATCGAGACAGACCCGAAAGTGAACCGTCGGACAGCCGATCTTAAAGTCGGGGTCATGAAGGTATTTGCCGAACAGCTCTTCACTCGTCCGCCACGCGGCGCTTTCGATATCGGCGCTGAGCGCGCCGATCCAGGGGTCCCCCGCCTGGTGAAAGAAAGGGCGGAAGACAATATCCCCGCTGCTCCCCGCATCTTCCTGGTAGACAACGGTGCCGACGCAGCGGTCGTTTTTCGTGAAGACCTTATAGCATTTTTTGGTTTCAATCAGGTCCATAAACCCTCTTAAACGGTTTCAGGGAAACAGGCACCTTCGCCAGCCGCCGCCGGGACGCGGCTTTGCGGGAGAACCGGCCAAAGAGGCGGCGCGATAAGACACCCGCCCTCCGGACTCCTATTATTTCATATCTGCCCATTTCATCAAGTCTTTGAGAATGCCATTTTTGAGAAAATCGAACGAAAAAGGGCGGGGCGCGGGCACCGGCGGGATCCCGGCGCTTCCGGCGCTTGTCCGACCCCCGGAGGGAATGTAGAATGGGAAAAAGCTGTTTCCGCGCCGCGTCCGAAAGAATCCGTACCCGAAAAGATCCCGCATGGCCCCCGTTCCGCTCCCCTTCCTTTTCCGTGCCGCGCTGACCGCCGCGGTGCTCTTTTCGATTCCTTTCGCCGCCGGAACGGGCGCGGAACCGGACCCCGCCGCTTCCTTTCATCTCGATACCGCGCAGGCGGGAACAAAGCCGATCGGAAACAAACTGAGCAGCGTCAATGTCTGGAAGTTCGAAAGTCTCTCGCCGCCGACCGAACAGGACCGCGCCGACGGGGCCGACTTAACCCCGTTCGTCGAATATGTCCAGCTCATGCAGGCGACCGGCAGTTCGCCCGACCGCGACCTGTTCCGGGACCCGCTCAACCGTGAGATCCCCGACGATTACCGGTTCGAGCCGCTCCTCGACGCGTGCGCGCTGATCCTTTCCCTCGGCGCGAGGCCGCATATCAAGTTCAGCGTCCCGTTCAAATATTCGGCAAACCCCGAAAACGGCGATTTTCAGACCAACGTCTTTCCGCCCGACGATTACGGGGTTTACGACACGTTCGTCGCCGCGCTTGCCCGCGCGCTGACCGGCCGGTTCGGGCTTGCGGAGGTGCGCCGCTGGCGGTTCGGCGTCTTAACCGAATTCGAGAATCCCGGCTGGTTCCGCGCGCGAAGCGGCACTCCCGACGATTCGCGCGAGGCGTACTTCGAGCTCTACGACCATACCGCGGAAACCCTCTCTGCCGAACTCGGACCGGGGATCTGCATCGGTGCGCACGCCATGTCGTGCAGCGAAGGGCTCTGGGACGAACGGGATTTTCTGAACCACTGCGCGACGGGCGTAAACTTCAAAACCGGAAAGACCGGTTCCCCGATTTCGTTTATCGCGGTCTCGTTCTACGATTACGCGCCGGGCAAACCCGCCGCCGCGCCGCTGCCGGAAGTGGTCGGGCGGCTCCGCGCGCGGGCCGAGGAGGTGGGACTGACAAACCTCTTTTACGGTGTGGACGAGGGGCGCATCCTTTACGGGCTCCATTCCGGAACCGCCTCGGCCGACCTGTTTCAGCGGGCGGTCGGGCGCACCTATCAGGCGGCGTTCGACGCGCGGCTCCTGAAACAGATGGTCGATGCCGACATCGACTATTTCTCTTCGTGGAGCTATTCGACCGGCGGAGTCTATCACGGGCTGCCGACGCCGGGCTATTTTGTCGCGCGGCTCTTTTCGGAATTCCGCGGCGCGTACCCGCTGCGGATTGAACGGACGGAAGAGGCCGGTTTACCGGACGGCGTCGAAATCGACGCGGTCGCCGGCTGGGAACCGGCCGCCAAAACACTTCGTCTGATGGTCTGGCATTTCAAAGATGACTACGGCTATATAGGAAGAGCAAAGGCGGCTCTGAACATTACCGCGCCCGATCTTGCCGGCAAAAGGGCGCGTGTCACAAAATGGACTGTTGACGACCGCGTGAATTTCTTCCCCGAATGGGAAAAGGACCGCGAACGGTACAATATCGGGAACGACTGCTTCTTTTGGTCCCCCGACGATCCGGGGCTCGACGACCCGCACTACACACTCACCGATCCGGACGCGCGGAAAATTTACGAAACGGTTCTCCGTCCCCGTTACGCGCAGATCGCCAAACTGGACTCCGAAGAAGAGATTTTTGAAATACCGGATTCGGGGGAACTGGTACTCGAAACGCAGCTCGATCACCACGCGGTTGTCTTTTACCGGATCGAGCCGGTTGAATGAACCGCCGCGCAGCGGCCGCTCATCTTCGGGTTATCCGGTCTCCCCGCGCCGTCTCTTTTTGGACCAGCGCAGCCAGACCGAAAACAGAATAAGGAAAACCCCGAGCGAAATAAGGACAATCCGGCCGAGAAGACCGGCAAGCAGTTCCCCTTCGCTCGGCGGAGCGTGTTTCTTCGATTTGACGGGAAACGGCGGCCCTTGATCGGAAGAGGACGGATCTTTATCGGGGCTCGCCGGCACTCTGTGTTCTTCAATATAAGCGGGTGCCCCTTTTTCCAACGCGGTTCGGATTGTTTCGGGGTCGAACAGAGCCGGAGACAGGGGCGTATTGACCTGAAACCATTCGATCTGCCATTCAGACTCGAAGTCACGGCAATCTCCATCTTCCAGAATCTGCTGCTGATAGCGGCGGGCAACCGGAACCCATGTTTCGTTAATCTGACGCCACCGGAAATCCTGGTTCTGGCGAAAGACCGTGCGTCCTTTCGATTTATGCTCAACCGCAATCCGTGAGATGGTGTTCCCCCGATCGGGATCAACATCAAACTCCTGTGTCGCAAAATAATTGCGGCTGTACTCTTTGGCCATCGTGACCCGGATCTGACCGCCGGGCTGTTCCTCGCAGGCTGTCACCCGCCAGTCCAGAAATCCGCGATGAAACGGCGAGCGCAGCTGGTAATCAAAAAGATGATTCCCCCCATGCGGGTTCCATCCTAAAACCGATCTGGCGTCAAGCACATCGAAAGGCACGCGTGCCGAATCGTATTCGTTCCCGGGAAATTCATTGACGGACGCCCGCAGAGTCCCCTCGCTGTAACTGAACAGATAATAATGATCGGGAGTGATCAGCAAACGGCTGAGAAAATCGGTTTCACACAAATAAAGGCCGGCCGCGTAATCGAATGTCAGCCGAAAGGTGTGTTCGCGCGAATCTTTCACCAGAGTGACAAGACAAACCCCGCTGTTCAGATGCATGACGGTCTCGTCAACCGCGCGGAAAATCTGATCCGCTTTTTCCTGGAGAGCAGGATCCGCTCCGTCTTCCGAACCCGGCGCGGCGGAAAAGAAGACGGGGCAGGAAAGCACAAGGCAAACCATCGCCGAAAGTAATTGTTTCTTCAATCTCGTCATATCAATCATCTCCGATTCAAGATCTTTCCATCCCAAAAGCGTCAGGTCTGTTTGCCGGAACGGACCGATTTGATGATTTTCCAAGCCACACTCCAGAGGATCAGGACAAGGCCGATTCCCACGGTCAGGCATTTCGCCCACGGGAATGCCCGCGGCTGTCTAATGTCCCTGCTGAAGACACCTTCGCCAGCGGGTTCCCCCTTTTCGATTCTGCCCGAAATGGCGGGCGCGGTCCCCGCTTCGTTCTTGAGCAGAACGGCCCCGTTTTTAAGGTCGGAAACCATTTTGTCGATGTCAAAGAATTCCGGGGGTACCGCTTCGTTCACTTTTTCCCATTCAATCTTCCAGTCAACGCTGAAAGGAATGCGGTTCAGCGATTTCATGGAGTATGACACAGGGATGGCCGTATCGTTGATGGTGTCCCAAGAGATATCGAACAGATAATTGGTATCGTCCCCGTGTTTGACGTTCATGTGAACGACGCTGAACGAATGAAGCGTGTCGAGATAAAATTCCCGGACAATCCGGCTCCCATCCGACAAAGGGGCCGCCGTCGTCACTTTCACCATTCCGTTATCCAATTCCTCATAAGAGTCAACGGCAAGTTCGTGAACCGTTGTATGGAATTGGGAGTTTTGGTAATCGAAGGGTTTGCTCGGGCCGACGGGAACATATTGGAATACGTTTTGAATATCGACGGTCCTGCTGGAAGGGGGCGAATTTTCACTGTCGGAAAGCGGAGCCCTTCTGACGCTCGAGTCGGAGAAATCGTCGGGATTTCGGATTTCGTAAAAATAGTCGGGATTGAAAAGAATTTTTGCAATACCGCCGTCGTCGCAGCGGTAGTTGCCGGAAGGATAGTCGAAGATGAGGAGAATGTCGTCGGGAACGGCGGTATCCCTTCCGGGAGACACCGTCTCACCTGTAATTCGGCAGATGCCGCTTTCGATCTTCATGACCGTCCGGTCGAAAGCCGCCAGGGCCTCCCTCCCTTTTTCAAGGTCATCGTCCGTCTGATCGGACCAAACGGAACTGCCGGCCAAGAGAGAAAGGGAGAGACAAACAGCCGGAAAGAAACAGGCTCTGAGCAGGTGTGCCATTGATGTGTTCCCCAACGCGATCGAAGACAGAACTTCGCCGCAGAGACGGATGACGGTTCGGCTTTTCCGGCAAAACCGGTCCGCCGGACCTTCAAAACGGATTGGAGCTCCCCAAATTTCTTTCGGGCGAAACCCGCTGAAAACGCGATTTCACCGCCCTCCCTCTCCCGAACCGGCCGGGTCATGCGATATACCAAGTCATGCGAAATATTGAGGAAAGGAGAAGCGGGTAAGCGCACCGCCGCCGATGACCCGATTTTACAGAAGCCCCTTGCCGAATCAAGAGATTGGAGATGAAAGAACGCGCCCATTCATCGACTTTTTCTCCGTAAAAGTGTAAAATAAGCCCGGAGAGGAAATCACCGTTCCGTTTGTTTCCGGGAACGCCGGGGTGTTCGAACCCGAAAGAATGGGGGCCGTCATGCAAAAGCGCTCGCTCAGATTTGAATCGCTGGAAGACCGCCGGCTCCTCGCCGTCTGGGCGGGGGGTGAAGCCGCCGCTTTGCCGGCCCCGACTTCCGCCGTACCGGCCGGACACGCTGTCGGCGATGTCTATATCGCTTCGACCGCCGATATCGACGGAGACGGGTTTATCGGGCCCGCCGAACTTTCCTATCTGAGTTACGGCTGGTTCAGCACCTCGGGGAAAGCGGACTACCGCGCCGCCAGCGATCTGGACGGGGACGGGTTTATCGGGCCGGGCGACTACGCGCTTCTCTCTTCCTACTGGTTCAAAACGAACGATCAGCTTCCCGAATCGACAAAATCGTACTCGATCTACCCGTCCGACCTTTCGAACTGGTTCCTTTTCGGCGACAGAATTTCGAACATCTCCGCGAAAAGCGGCACCCTTTCGCTCAACACGTCAGGGGGTGCGCTCGAAGCGGTTTGTGACTACGAAGATTTCGCTGACGGTCTTCGCGTGACCTTCGACTTCAAGGCAACCGGATCCGCATCGGCGTTTGCCGGAGGGGCCGAGCTGGCGGTGCAGGAATCGGGCGAACGCTACTATTGCGAAATCCGGTCCGATAAGATCTCCCTCTATTACGTCGGCGAAGGGGGAACGATGACCCTCTTAAGGAGCACAAGTTACACTTTTAACGCCGGAACCCCGTATACCGTCTGGGCGCAGGCTGCCGGCGGACAGGTGGCGTGCGGGGTCGGCGGCCAGGCGCTGATCGGGCTCGACGACAACACGCTTTCCGGCGGCCGTGTCGGCTTTTACGCTTCCGGCGGGGTCAGCGCTTTCTCGAACATTTCGGTCGAGTTCAATCCCGATAAGGTCGAGAATACCCCCGTCGAGGAGGATCCGCAAATCGTTCGGATCGTCACGTTCAATATCCGCGCCTGCCGCGGATTCGACAGCTCGTGGGGGGTGAACCCCCAGTGGGCGGGAAGCGTTCTGGCAGAACTGCACCCCGATGTTGCCGGGCTGCAGGAGGTCGATAACAAGACATCCCGCTCGGGCGGAGTCGACCAGATCTCGGTGCTGGGCGAAATCACCGGTCTTGACCCCTTCTTTGCCAAGGCGATCAGTTACGGCGGCGGGGAATACGGAATCGGCGCGCTGACCGGGCTGCCGGTCATTTCGGTCCGGCGAACCGCCCTCCCCGGCTCCGACGAGGCGCGCACCCTCCTGGAACTGGAATTCGACGATTTCGTCCTGTTCAATACCCACCTTTCCCTGACCGCTTCGTCCCGCCAGGAATCGGCGGCGATCATCAAGGGGGAACTCGCCCGTTACAACAAGCCGGTCATTCTGGTCGGCGACTTCAATATGAACAATATGACCGAATGGAACACCCTTTTCGGGGATACATGGACCATTCTCAGTCCGGCGGAACCGAGTTTTCCCGCCGACAGTCCGACCCGGCGGATCGACTTCATTATGATTGCCGACCCGACCGGCACCATTTCGGTCAATTCCGGCATCTGGACCGGCGCGGTCGTCGAAAACGGGGTTGTCCCGGTCATCGCCTCCGATCACCGTCCGGTCTACGTCGACTTGAACCTGACCCCGATCAAAAAGAACCTCTAAACCGCAGAAACGCGCCGGAGATGCCGATAAGTTTACTGTCCCCCGGCTTTGACCCCTGCGGCGGGGAAAAACGCGCCGGTTCCTTGACTTTAACGGCAAAAAAACGTAAAATAAAGAGTGTGGTCAAAAATCTGATGACATTTGTACCGACGAAGAGCCAACCGATTGCTCGCTAGCCGAAAGGAGAGCATACCGCCATGAAGAAACGCTCGCTCCGATTTGAATCTCTTGAAGATCGCCAGCTCCTCGCCGTATGGGCAGGGGGCGAAGCCGCCGCTGCGGCTGCCGTAAGTGAAGACGCCGCTTCTGGTGCCGCTGTCTCTCTCGATCTTGCCGCCGAAACCGCCGTACCGGCGCCGACCTCCGCCGTCCCGATCGGCCATGCGGTCGGTGATGTCTATGTCGCTTCGACCCTGGATGCCGACGGGGACGGGTTTATCGGCCCGGCCGAACTCTCGTATATGAGTTTCTCCTGGTTTACCGTCAAGGGCAGGTCGGGGTATAACGCCGCGTACGACATGGACGGAGACGGGTTTATCGGCCCGGGCGACTATTCCGTCCTTTCCGCCCACTGGTTCAAGACGAGCGACGCCCTTCCCGATTCCACCAAGTCCTACACGATCTACCCGTCCGATATTTCGAACTGGTTCCTTTTCGGCAACCGCATTTCGGGAATCTCCGTGAAAAACGGTACGCTCACCATCAACGCTTCAAACGAGGAACTCGAATCGGTCTGCGATTACGTCGATTTTGCCGACGATCTCCGTGTGACATTCACCTACAAGGCAACGGCAAGCGCGTCGCCGTTTGCCGGAGGGGTCGAATTGGCGGTGCAGGATTCGGGCGAACGCTATTATTTTGAAATCCAGTCCGACAAGATCTCCATCTACCGCGTGGGGGAAGGCGGAGCCATGACCCTTCTGCGGAGCGCTGACTACACGTTTAACACGGGCGCTTCGTACAACGTCTGGGCCCAGGTTTCCGGCGGGCAGGTGGCTTGCGGCGTCAACAGCAAAACACTGATCGGGCTCGAGGATAACACTCTTTCCGGCGGTATGGTCGGGTTCTACGCTTCCGACGGAATCAATTCCTTCTCGAACATTTCGGTGACCTTCAATCCCGATAAGGTCGAAAATACTCCTGTACCGGTTGACCCGGAACCGGAACCCGATCCCGATCCGCCGGAGACACGGAGCAACGAAGATATCGTTTGGGATTACCTCTATGCGAAGATCGGCAACGCCTACGGTGTCGCCGGCCTGATGGGGAACCTGAACGCCGAGTCGGGCGGATTCCGCGCCAATAACCTCCAGAATTCCTACGAGCGGTCGATCGGGCTTAACGATGTCCAGTATACCGCTGCCGTCGATAACGGAACGTATACGAACTTCGTTCACGATTCCGCCGGCTACGGAATTGCGCAATGGACCTACTGGTCCCGAAAGCAGGCCCTTCTCGAATTCGCGCAGTCGCAGGGCAAGTCGATCGGCGACCTGAACATGCAGCTCGATTACCTGTGGTACGAGCTGAGCGTGAAATACAAGACCCTCGCGCCGGCGCTGAAAAACGCGACTTCGGTGCGCGAGGCTTCCGACGTGATTCTGCTCCAGTTCGAACGGCCCGCCGACCAGAGCGAAGCCGCCCGGATCCGCCGTGCATCCTACGGCCAGACCTTCTACGACCGCCACGTCAGTTAAACCGGCCGCGCCGCTATGGCGGTGCAGAAGACAAACGCCCTTTTCCCGGACAGCTCGGGAAAAGGGCGTTTTCGTTCGGCAAACCTTTTCTGATCCCCTTTCGGCTACCTCAGCTTTTTCCCCGCGCCGGGGAAGATGGACCAGACAGCTTTTTTGATGCCGGGAAAATTGTCGCGGCGGATTTCGGCATTCGAGAGAGGCCCTTCCACTTTGATCTGCGCGATCTGGTCCCCGGCCGTGCCGAGCACGTCCGAGACGAGCGGCAGCTGGTCGCGCACCTGTCCCAGCCGCGAACTGAGGGTGAGGTCCAGTTTCGGCTCGTCCCCTTCCAATGTCAGCCAGCCGTCCCCGAAAAGGGTCATCGACGAGCCTTCGAGAAGGACCCGGTCGAGCTGCAGGCGGTTGCCGTAGATCTGAAAATCGACGAACGCGGTATCGAACCCCGCCGATTCCTTCTCGTTAATGCTGAGCGAACGGAGAATTTGAATCATGAGCGGGAGCTGGTAAAGCGAAGCGTTCTGAATCGAAAGGCCGCCGCTCCCTTTGGCGGTATCCCAGTTTTTCCCTTCCCCCTGAATCGTGGCAAAGATCGAGACGTTTCCGGGGAGGACCGTCGCGTGCTCGTTCAGGTCGCGCGCCGCCTCTTCGAGACTGCCGTCCTGCAGGCGGAATTCGAGTTTATACGCCTGAGACGAGGAAGGCGTGAACATTCCGCTGAGCGTCGCGTCGCCGTGAAACATCCGGCCGGTAATGGGGCGGCGGGGCGCGGCGGCATAGACACCGTTTTCGCGCGGCCCCTGAAAGGTGACCGAGGTCAAATCGCGGAACAGGGAACACTGAAAGAGTGAAAGTTCATCGACCGGAGGGACCGCCGACCCGAGCAGAACATCGCTGCCGTCATAGTAAAGCGGACCGCCGACCTGCGAGACCTGCACGCCGCCGGCGAAAAGGCTGTCGATGTCAAGGAGCGAATAGACCGCGGTCTCGTCGCCGCGCATGTAACCGCAGAGGAGCGTTTTCCCGCAAATATCGGTAATCGGCTTGGCGCACTGAACCGAGTTGCGGAAAAGGACCAGTTCGGTATTCCATGCCACCTCGACCGGCGCATCGGCCGATTCGGCGTGCCACTGGATCGCGCCGGTAATGTTGAACGAGCCGCTGAGCGCCATCTCCTCGAACAGGGGGAAGAGTTTCGGCGGCAGCGCGCGCTGGAGCCGGTGGTCCATCTGGAGCTGGTCGACGGTAAAGGGGGAAATCCGGACAGTGTAACTTCCGTTTTCCCCGAATTGAGACCGGATCGAGGCGCTGACCGCGGCGGCGCCGTTGCGTCCGCGCAAATTGTCGATCGTGATCACCCCTTCCCGGTATTGGATCTGCCCTTCCAGATCGGTCAGCTCGTAGGGGAAATGGTCCGGCTGGATCGCGGTCTCTTCCGGACGGGTCACCCCGTCGATTTCCAGATCGAGCGCGTCTTTTTCCGGCACAAAGGTCAGACGGATATCCGCGTCGGCGGCGCCGCGCAGATGGAGCGTTTCGACCTGATGCCGCTGTTCCGGGTCGGTCAGCGCGGCGCGGAACTCTTCGCCGAGCGGAAAGCGCTCGGCGTGCACATTCAGGTTAAACCGGTCGGTTTCCCCGGCGGTGCCTGCGGTTCCCTCGGCGGTAAACCGGGTCGGGCCGCTCGAACCAGAAAGGTCCGAGAAAACCCAGTTCCCGTTCTCGCAGGTCACCCGCCCCGAAATGCCGGAAACCGGCATCGGAAAAAGATCGTATTTGATCGAGGCCTCGCTGAGGTCGATTGTCATACGCAGATCGTCCGGTTTGCCGGCGCTCTGCGCCAGATCGACCGACGCGTTCAGATAACCGCCCGGATTGAGCGATTCGATCACATCGCGGTAATCTTCCGGCACCGAAGCGATAAGACGGCTGTCGATCGGAAGGCGTTCGGCTTCCAGGTGGACCGTTCCCTGCCGGTCGGCAAGATTGGGGTATTCCCCCGAAAGGCGCAGGCGGCGTGTTTCACCCTCGGTCTTAAAGAGGAATCGAAGCCGCCCCTCCTCGTCGAGCCGAAGCGTGCCGGAAAGGGGGTCCGGCTTAAAAGGAAAGACCTGGTGTGAAAGAACCAGGTCTTTACATGTAACAGTAATTGCCGGCCGCGTGATTTTTTTCCCTTCCCCGTTCAGGGAAATGTTGATTTTCGCGGTACCGGCAAATGTCAGGTCGGCCAGTGTGCCGAGCGGAGGCCCCCCGGCACTTTCGGGCAGAAGCGTGAGCATCTCCTGGCTGATCGGAAACTCCTCGAGCTGCGCGCGCATCTGCCACCGGTTCTGAGGCCCCTCCCGCGCGTAGTCGGCCAGAATGAGCGAGGCGCCGCTGCGTGCGGTCAGCCGGTTCACCGTCACGTTTGCCGGATCGATGTGAAAGTGCACAAAGAGGTCCGAAACCGGATGGCTGAGATACGGGGTCGTGAAACTCCCCTGAAACAGGTTGCCGTCGATCCGGTAATTGAGCCCCCGTTCGGCGCTCCACTCGATGGTGAACCCGAACGAAGTGCGGCCGGTAAACGACTGGATCGTGTCCTTCACCGCCGAAAGATCGACAAGGGGCGAAACCATCTTCTGACCGACTTCGAGCGCGTCGACTTTCCCGGTAATGGTGACGAAAGAGAAGTCGGGTTCGGCGCTGCCGTCGAAGGCGATCCCCTTCACAAAAGAGTTTTCACACGTGCCGCGGATCTGCCAGCGGTTCGGGTCGGTCTGCGCCGGCGGTGCCGTTCCGGAAGAGCCGGCGCCGCCGGAAGGAGCGGTTGGAGTTTTCTGTGTGAGCGCGTCGCCGATCATCGAAAGCGCGGCAAACCCGTCGGCAAGCGGATCGTCGCCGAAACGGCGGCCGCCGTTCCGTGCCGGGGCGGCAGGCGGCGCGGAGCTTGCCGCAGTTTGAGGCGCCGGCGTCGCGGCGGCCGGTCCGGCCGAAGAACCCGGGGCGGCCGATGCGGCGGCCGGAGGGGTCAGCGACGCGTCGATTCCGGTATAGACCATCTTGCGCGGCTCGCCGGTCTCCCCCTTTGCCGGAAGGGCGACTTCGAGACTCGCTCCGCGGATATCGACCGGCACATAGGGGATTTCGACCGGTTCGCCCCCCTTCGAAATCGCGCCGAGCGCGGCAAGGCTCTGCGGGGTAATGGTGATGACCGGACGGCTGATCAGAACATGACGCGGCTGAACCTTCTTCTGAATGAGCGTGCTCAGCGAAAGGGGCATCTGAACCAGAATCTCCTCCGCTTCGAAAAGGGGGATTTCACCCCCCTGCTGCTGGGGCATCGACACGTGGAGGCGATCGAGGATCACCCCTTTCGGTTCAAGGCGGAGCGCGCCGATATCGATGTGGTAGTCCGGATAGCGCGCGGCGAGTTCCTGCCGGACGAAATGGCAGACGATCTCGTTCTTTTTCCAGAAGATGAACGCGGCAACGCAAAGAAGCGGCACCAGAAGTGTTGAAAGACATCCGAAACAGGAACGTTTCCTTTTCGGCGGTCTTTTCGTTTTTCCCGCCGCTTTTCCCGAAGTTCTCGGCCGCCGGTCCGGGGATGAACCGGGAGATTCGTTGGACGGCCGGTTCGCGGGCCGGCTTTTTGTGGAAACTTTCGGTTGACTCAATGAAAACTCGGTTTCGGTCAGGTGATGGCGGCGGCGGGGATTCCCCTTGAAAAACCGCTCTCCGCGCGTAAAATTGGGGCGGGAAGAGCGCGGGGGAAGAATACCAAATTGTTCTCGGAAGAGTCAATATCTAATATAAGAAGAAGGGAAGCGATGGCCATTAGCGAACTCGCGGGAAAACCGGCGCCGAAAGAGATTCTGATCGATCCTGAAGAACTTAAGCGCTGCTACTTCGAAAAGAAGCCGAACCCCTCGGTCAGGGCCGAACGGGTACGGTTCGGAACCGGCGGGCACCGGGGGTCCCCGCTTCTGGGAACCTATACCGAAGAGCATATCAAGGCAATCGTGCAGGCGGTCTGCGAATACCGCAAAAAAGAAGGGTATACCGGCCCCCTCTTCCTCGGGCGCGACACCCACGCGATTTCGGAATCGGCGCACGCCACTGCCCTTTCGGTTCTGGCGGCCAACGGGGTTCCGGTCCGCTACCAGAAGGAGTGCGGCATTACGCCGACCCCGGCCGTTTCGCGGGCGATTCTCGCCTGGAACCGGCAGAACGGTTCTGTCGCCGACGGCCTGATCATCACCCCGTCGCACAATCCCCCTTCCGACGGCGGCATCAAATACAACACGCCCGACGGCGGCGGGGCCGATGTTGCGGTCACGTCGCAAATCGAGGCGCGGGCGAACGCGATCCTCGAAGGGGGGTGCGCCGAAGTCCGCTCCCTTTCCGAACACCCGATCACCGGACTTGAAGGGCTCACTCCGATCGACTTTGCCGAAGATTACGTCGCTGACCTCGAAAATATCATCGACTTCGAGGTGATCCGCCGCGCAAAAATCAAAATCGGGGTCGATCCGCTCGGCGGCGCCGGACTCCCCTACTGGAGGCCGATCGCCGAACGTTACGGGCTCGACCTGACCGTGGTGAACGAGTCACTCGACCCGGCCTTCTCGTTCATGACCTGCGACCACGACGGCAAAATCCGCATGGACTGTTCCAGCCCCTGGTCGATGACACGCCTGATCGGCCTGAAAGACCGGTTCGATATCGCCTTTGCCAACGATCCGGACACCGACCGGCACGGGATCGTCGTCCCCTCGGTCGGGCTGATGAACCCGAACCACTTTCTGGCGGTAGCGATCGATTACCTGTGCGCCACGCGCGGCCGCTGGCCCAAAGAGGCCGGTATCGGCAAAACGCTCGTTTCCAGCGCGATGATCGACCGCGTCGCCGCCGCGGCGGGGCGCCGGCTCGTTGAAGTGCCGGTCGGCTTCAAATGGTTTGTGCCGGGCCTGTACGACGGTTCGCTCGTCTTCGGCGGGGAAGAGAGCGCGGGCGCGAGTTTCCTGCGGTTCGACGGCACGGTCTGGACAACCGATAAGGACGGCCTGATTATGGGCCTTCTGGCCGCCGAGATTCTGGCGCGTACCGGAAAGGACCCGGGGATTCATTACCGGGCGTTCACCGAAAAGTACGGGTCCCCCGTTTACACGCGGGTCGATACGCCCGCCTCGCTCGAAATGAAAGAGGCGTTTACCCGCCTCTCCCCCGAAAAGGTCGTTCAAAAGGAGCTGGCGGGCGAAGCGATCACCGCGATCCTGACCCGCGCGCCCGGGAACGATGCGCCGATCGGCGGGATCAAGGTCGCCACCGAACACGGCTGGTTCGCCGCGCGGCCGAGCGGAACCGAGAACATCTATAAAATCTACGCCGAATCGTTCCTCGGGCAGGATCACTTAAACAGAATCCTCGGCGAAGCCCGCCAGCTGGTCGCCGAGGCGCTGAAAGAGTAACCCCGCGGCCGGAAATCCGGCGTTTCTCATCCCTCTTCACTTCGCGAATAGCGACAACTGCACATTCTTTTAAACAGAAAAGATGTGCAGTTGTCGTTGTTTTCGAGGTATCGGAATAACCTCAAGAACGCCGTTGCAAACTTCCCAGCCAACTATGACGAATCCCTAAAAAAAAGCCGCCCCTTCGGGGGGCGGCTTTTTGCTTTTTCGATGACGCCAGAACGCCCTTAGAACTCAAACTGCGGAATCTTCATCAGTTCGCCGTCTTTGAGCGCCGACATGTGCGAGACAATCCCGGCGACGGTCATGTTGAGCGCCCAGGCGATATTGACCAGAGGCGTGCGGTTTTCGAGAATCGATTCGACGAACTCGTTCCCCAAATAGCCGTGCGAACCGCCGTGCCCGCCCGGATCGACCTGCGGCGGAAGCGCCGGCTTCTTGAGATTGACTTTCGCGGCGGCTTCGGCAACCGCATCGTTCATCGGCTGGAACGCGTCGTTGTAGCTCCCTTTTTCGGCACGGTTGCGGCCGACTTCGCCGCCCCAGCCCGGGGTGTCCCAACTGACCGCCATGCGCGCCATCCCCCCTTCGCAGGTGCGCAGAAGCGCGACTTCGGTCCCGAACGGGTTGCCGTATTTGTTGTTCTCGGCCTGGAAGTGCGCGTACTGGCTCTTGTGCCCCATGCACGAAACCTCGGTGAACGAATGGCCGCCGGTCGCGCAGACGTAGTAGGCGTTCGAGTGGGTCGGGTACCACTGCGGCGGCAGGCCGTCGCGCCATCCCTTGTAGGAATCGAGGTTCGTCGGGAAATGGTGGTAGTACTCCCCTTCGGTGTAGATCATCTTTCCCAGAACCCCGGCGTTGTAGAGCTGGCGTGTGGCATAGACCGCGTCGTGGAATGTGCTCGTCTCGAACATCATGTAATTGAGGCCGGCGTTCTTCTTGACCGTTTCATAAAGTTTGAAGGCCATGTCGAGATCGCCCCAGACGGCGGGAACCGCGGTGGCGACATGCTTGCCGCTCTCGAGAATCTTGATGCACTGCTCGGCGTGGCTCGGCGCGTCGGTGGCGATAAAGATCGCTTCGATCGAATCGTCTTTGATCATCTCCTCGAGCGAATCGTACGTCTTTTCGCAGCGGCAGGCCTGGGCAAGCCCCGCACGGCGTTCGGGAATCAGATCGCTGACCGCGACCACCTCGACATTCGGATGGTTCTGCAGGCCGAACGCGGCGCCGAACTGGCAAACGCCGAAACCGACGATCCCCATACGGACCTTGCGGTCCGATTTCGGCTGCCATACGGAATTTTCGTCAATGTCGGTTTCCGTCTGGTCGAAACCGGCAATCGGCTGTTCCTGCGCGAAAAGCGAACCGGCGGCCAGTGCGCCCGCCCCGGCCGCGGCGCGGGTCAAAAAGGAACGACGCGAGAATGTACTCATAGTGTTACTCCTGTGTATGGTGTTGAAATATTATTAATATCTGATAACGGATATTCGCTTAGGTGAGGGAAACGGTCTGGCCCGTTTTCTGCGACTCGAGCGCCGCAGTGAACAGGCGGTGGCTCGCCGCCGCCTCGTCGGGCGTCACACAGCCGGCAAAGCGGTTTTTCGGCTCTCCGTGTTCGATCTCGTAGAGGAACGAAGCCCACATCTGCAGAATGGCGTCCGGGAAACCGAACTCGAAGATGCCGCCGGTAATCGTCTTGAAGGCGGTATCGTAGCCCATGTCGATCTGTTCCCAGTTCTGTTTCGCGCCGCCGCCGTATTCGAGGACTTCGAGACGGCGGGGGTTCTTCGTCGAGAAGAACGCGCTCGTTTCGGTGCCCAGAATCCGGACGGTCCAGGTGTCCTTTTCGCCGGGCGCGATCCGAAATGTTTTCACGGTGAGGGGGAAGATGTCATCGGGCGCGGCGGGGTCGGCGGCCTCGCAGAAGAGGGTGGCGTTGTCCCACGTCTTGCAGGGGACTTTCCCCCCTTTGCCGTCGGGCCGCTC
Organism: Thermoguttaceae bacterium; assembly: GCA_017405595.1. Taxonomy (GTDB): domain Bacteria; phylum Planctomycetota; class Planctomycetia; order Pirellulales; family Thermoguttaceae; genus RUG695. Next base: position 81,729 of record JAFRAC010000013.1, read on the forward strand.
GGTGACCAGCTTGCGGAGGATCGCCCGCACGTTTTTCGGATACCAGCCGGCGCGGAACGGGATGTGGCACGCGTGGATGCCGAGATCCCCCATGCAGCCGTATTCGCCGTTGAACTCGATCATCCGCTTCCAGTTGATCGGCTTGTTCGGGTCGAGGTCGCTCGAGTGCAGGAATCCCGTTTCGACTTCAATGATCCGGCCGAACCGGTGTTCGTCGATCATTTTGCCGATCGCCTGCACCGCCGGGTAGAAGGGGAACTCGGAACTGCAGCGGACGATAACGTCCGGGTTTTCGCGGATCGCCTGGGTGATTTGGTCGTTGGCGGCCTTGTCGATGCCGAACGGCTTTTCCCCCATCAGGTGTTTCCCCGCACGGATGACCGCCGTGTAAATTTCGGCGTGCAGATTGTGGGGAACCGCGCAGTAGACCGCGTCGATTTCGGGCATGGCGAGAAGCTCGCGGTAGTCGGCGGTCGTTTTCGCGACGGTGGGAAAGTTCCCGGTATACCAGGTGTGAATCGCGGGGTTTGTGTCGCAGACCGCAATCAGTTCTGGCCGAAGATCCGACTCGAGCAAATGGCACCAGCGCGCCGCCGCGCTGGCAAACTCGCGCCCCATCAGGCCGCCGCCGATGATTCCGAATTTCAGTGTTTTTGTCACGTTTAAATCTCCTCAATATCCAGACCGGCGGCCTCGGCAAACGCCTCGAGTTTCCGGAGAGCGTCGCCGAAACAGACCGCATTGTGGTGCGGACCGCCGAGTTCGACGTAGCGGGTTAAGAAATCGCGCACCGGCATATCGGGCCGGAACTTAAAGTGGGGGACCGCCAGCTGCGGGAGGGGGCCGAAATCCTCAACCTCGCCGTGCGCGGTAATGATCTTGTAGTTGTCGGTCGCGTTGTAGTCGACCACCAAAGCGCAGAACGTCGCCTCGCCGGGCTCGAGCGAGGTCAGAAGCGCCAGCTGGCGGTCGCGGGTGCGCGTGATCGGTTCGGGGCGCGCGACCATCGGGATTTTCCGGTCGCGCCGCGCCATCGCCGCGTTCATCTCCCCCATGTGGCTGAAGAAGAGCGCCTCACCGGCAAAGTCGGTCGTAAAGATTTCCGAAAAAGTGGCCGCGCCGGTCAGCTGCTGGAAGATCCAGGTTCCCATCGTCGAAAGGACGTCCCCTTCCCCGCCGAAACCGACCCCTTCGCCCATCATCCGGCTGATTCCGACAAACGGCACGGTCGATGTTCGGCAATCGTCCCCCAGAGCGGTGAACTGATAGGTGAGCCCCTGCAGGCCGCGCGACGCGACGATGCCGCGCAGCGCCAGTTCGGCCCGCGCGGTCATTTCAAGGTCGCGGTCGGTCAGGTCACCGGAAAGATCGTACGTTTCGCGGTACTCCGAAACAAGCGCGGCGACTTCGGCCGTCGGGGCTTCGGCGGCGCGGTTGATATACTCCTCGACAGGAACCACGCCGAACTCGGCGCCGAACTTGGCGACCAGTTCCGAAACGTCGGCGGCGAAATCCCCCATCGCAGGGAACGGATACCCCATCAGCCCGAACCTGGCGCGCTTCAGGTCCGAAACGACCTGCTGGGCTTTCCAGTAATCGCGAATCTCCTCGAACGGGTCGGGATCGGAAACATGGCTGGTGAAGATCTTGTACGGAATGCCGTAACGGTTCAGCAGATTTCCCAGATCGTGCGAACCGTGCACCCCGTGGTTGGCGAAGAGTTCGGCGTTGCCGTACGTCTCGTCGACCGCGAAGAGCTCCTGCGTGTTCCAGATGACGATCGGCAGACGCGTCTCGACCAGGGCGGGCAGCGCCGTCTGGCTCGGCGAGTAGCAGAGGAAGAGGACCACCAGCGTATCGACATCCTCGGCTTCAAAGCGGCGCACCTCGGCGCGGATCGTTTCGCGGCTGTAGACCGCTTTGCCGAAAAGGACCTCGTTCTCCTTTTCCAGGGCGGGGATCACCTCGCGGCGAACCCAGTTTTCGCGGTCGGCCCTCAGTTCGGGGGCAAGCGTTTCGTAAAGTTCGAGGGAAAGGGCCAGAAGTCCGAGTTTCGGACGCCGGGGGGAAATGTTTTCCTGTATCATAACTGCTCCTCAACATTCAAAGGCCCCCTCCCCCGCGCGGACGCCCCGAAAAGGGAAACGGCCCAAACAAGAGGGACGGAGGGAACCTAACTTTCACTCCGTCTCCATTTTAACAGACTTCATTCTGTTTTTCAAACGTTCCCGCCCCCAAACGGAAACTTCATCAGGTTTTTTCCCCGTTCAATGTTAAAATAGACAAATCCCGTTCTCTTCTCAAAGCCTCAAAAGACCGGCATCGGGAGGATCGAAACGGAAAACCGGGGCGAAAAGCAAAAGGGGGAAGCCGGAATTTTCGGAAAAATCAGAAAATCTTATTTATTTTTACATTTTTAAAGTTCTCCTGCCGATAACACCAGTAACAGCCGTTCCCGCTTCGTGTCTCGGCATGGCCGCCGCAGACCCTGTCCCCGACAGGCCGGACAGAATCGGAATGACTCCGATAAGCGGAATCAGGAACGGCCCGCGACGAATCAGGTAAGGAGACCTCGAGCGATGAAAACAATGCATCTTCTGAACAGAAACCGGCGGGGCGGCCGTCTGGCGGCGGCGCTGCTCTTCTGCCTTTCGGCCTGCGGCGCCAGTGCGGTCATGGCCGGCGGCGGGGCCGTTGTCACCAGTTCCCCCCTCGGTACAAGCACTCTCAGCTGGGTCAAGCCGAATCAGCAGACTTCGCTTCCGGCCCTTCAGGAACTGACCGAATCCGCCGCAGCGGAAGAGCCGGCCCCGGTTCAGAATCTCGAGAGCGCCAGCGACGGGCTCTTTCTGACCGAAGAGAACGAAGCCGCCGAAACCATCGAGCCGGCCATCCCCGCCCTCGAATCGATCAAGCAGGTCCGTCTCCTCGAAAATCCGTCGGAAGAGGCCAAACCCTCTCCCGCGCCGATCAAACTGGCGCTGGCAACCGAAAACGGTCCGTCGCCGGAACGGGCAAGAAACGAAAAACGGCTCGAGAACATCTATGCCGACGAATGCCCCGACCCGCACAACATGGTCTCGATTCTCGACATGAGTTACAAAGTCGTCATCTCGCCGGGCGAGCTTCCGCAAAGCTGCCCGATCCCCGACGAACCTTACGTCCGCAAAATCCCGACCCCGATCGTCTTCACGTGGAAGGCGAGCGCGCTCTGCCACAAGCCGCTCTACTTCGAAGACGTTCAGCTGGAACGTTACGGGCACGGAATCTGCCCGCTCCTCCAGCCGGCTCTCTCGGGTGTCCGCTTCTGGGTGACGATCCCCTTCCTTCCCTACCTGATGGGAACGTATCCCCCGACGGAATGTGTGTATGACCTCGGTTATTACCGGCCGGGCAGCTGCGCACCGAACATGATTCAGCCCTGCCCGATCTCGCTGCGCGGCGGTCTGATCGAAGCCGGCGCGATTGTCGGCGCCGCCTACGCGATTCCGTAAAAGCGCCGCGAGTCTCCAACGCCTGTGCGCGCCGGCAAACCGCCCCGTTTGCCGGCGCGCTCTTTTGTGTGTAACATTCGAATCTTCTTTTCCCCGCCCGGCGTTAAAACAATAAAAAGAGGCAATTTAGGCAAAAAGCGAGTTTTGTTGAAATGAAAATAAAACAGGTTTTCCACAAAACCGCAAAGCCCGGGCCGGCGAAAAAAATCTTTTTAAAAAAATTTTTTTGTCCCCGAAACCCGCTGATTTGAGGGGCCTTTGATTATTGTTCGGCGTTTCATCCCGGTTTCCTCCCCGCCGGGTTGTTTGACAACCCCATCGATCTGATTAAAATCACCTCCTGTCCGGGACGATCTTCCGGCTTCCCCGGCGGGAGCCTCCGGAAGAGTCATCTCTGCAATACAGAACGAAACCGCCATTTCTCCGGCGGATTGCTATACAAAAGCCGTTCGCCTCAAACGGGCCGGCGGCAAAGCTCACGTTTCTGTTGACCGTTCCTTTAAATCTCAGCCCATAATACCGTGCGCCGGTGCGCGCGATTTTGCAATACGAATGGAATTAACCTCCGGTAAGGAAATCGAACCTCTGCTGCGCGAAACGATTGCCGCGCAGATCGGTCAGAAGAAACTCGACCGGTGGTTCCCCTCCTCCATCCGATTCGACTTCCGCGGCGAGCGGCTGGCCGTTCTGGCCCCGCAGGAGAACATCTGCGGATTTCTCCGTTCCTACCGCAGCGAACCGCTCGCCAGCGCCTGCCGCCAGCTGTTCGGCCGCGAAGTTCCGCTCGATTTCCTCGTCGAAGAAGCCCCTCTCCCCGGGAAGAACTCCATTTCGCCGGTCGTGGATGTGACGACCAGCCGCGATCCGATCCGGCTCCGCGGCGCCGAGCCCGCGCCGGCGCCAAGCCCCGCGGCCTCTTCCTCCCTTCCCCGCCGCAAGACCGAACGCTCCGGACGCGTTTTCGCCTCGTACGACTCCTTCGTCGTCGGCGTCTCGAACAGCACGGCCAAAAGCATCGCCGACATCGCCATCCGCACTCCCGGGATGTTCAACCCGATTCTGTTCCACGGACCGACCAGCGTCGGCAAGACCCACCTTCTCGAGGGAATCTATTCGGAATACCGCAAAAACAGCGGCCGCAAAAGGCCGAAGTTCCTTTCGGCCGACGAATTCACCGGCCTGTTCGTTCAGGGGTTCCAGGAAAAGCCGGGGGGGGACCGCTCGTTCCGCGCCCGGTTCCTCGACGCCAACCTGCTGGTGATCGACGATATTCAGAATCTCGAGAAGCGGGAAGCGACCCAGCGGGAACTGACCCACCTGATCGACATTCTCCAAAGCAAGGGGGTTCAGGTCGTTTTGAGCGCCGACCGCCCCATTGCCGAGATGACCTTCCTGAAACCGGAGCTCCGGACCCGCCTCGGTGCCGGGGTCGAAGCCGGAATCGAAACGCCGGAACGCGAAACACTCCTGAAAATCTTTAACCAGATGGCACGGCAGCGCGGACTGGAGATTCCCGACGAAGTCGGCCGCTTCGTGGTTTCGCGCCTCGCCGTCCACGCCCGCCAGCTTTCCGGAGTGATCAACCGCCTCCACCTCGCCTGTCTGACCGGAGCCGGCCCGCTGACCCCCGAGTCGGCCGCCGGAATTCTGGCCGACCTGACGGTCCGCCGCCAAACGCCGGTCACCCTCGAAGAGATCGAAAAAGCGATCGCTTCGGTTTTCGGAATCCAGACAAAAGAATTACGCGGAAGGAGCCGTGCGCGCCAGTGCAGCCATCCAAGGATGCTGGCAATGTGGCTGGCGCGCAAATATACCCGAAGCGCCCTCTCCGAGATCGGGCGCTTTTTCGGCGGCCGGAGTCACAGCACGGTGGCCGCCGCGCAAAAAAAGATCGATATCTGGCTCAGCGGCCCGGAAGGAGCCGAGTTCTCGGACCCGCTTAAGCGGGTCGAGCAGCTCCTGGCCGCCTCCCGGCACTGACCCGCTCCCGCCTTGCCGGCCCGCTTTGTTCGAGTATAATTTAGCGCGTTGAGTCTTGCCGCTCGGCGCGCTTTTCGTTTTCGCGCGCCGCGGTCGCCTTCTTCTCCGCTCTTTTCACGCGGCCGGCCCCGAGAGGCGGCGAGATTCCATGACATCTTCCTGATTTGACGACAAGGTTTCCGATGTTCCAGCCGTCCGATAAACAGACCGAATCCGCCCAGGTGAAAGAGGCGGTTTCCCGTCTCGAAAACCGCCGCGAGATTCTTGACGCGCTCCGCAATCCGTTCCGCGGGATCCGCGAACTCTTCGAAACGCTCGCGATCGCGCTTTTCCTTGCCACGATTTTCAAGTTCTACGAGGCCGAAGCCTACGTCATTCCGACCGGCTCGATGGCGACGACCCTGATGGGGCGGCACAAAGACGTCAGCTGCCAGGCATGCGGCTACCGGTTCCAGGTTTCGGCCAGTGAAGAGCGGGACCGCGAAAACCACGCGACGAGCACCGAAGTGCTCGGCGGGACGTGTCCCCAATGCCGGCTGACGCAGCGGTTTACCTCCCGCGACATCTCCTTTTCGGGGGACCGGGTCCTCGTCAACAAATTCATCGGAAATTTCCGGCCGATCCAACGGTGGGATGTGACCGTCTTCCGAAGCCCTTCCGACCCCAAGACGAACTACATCAAGCGGTTTGTCGGACTGCCGGAAGAGGATATCCGCATTCAGTACGGCAACCTGTATGTCCAGAAAGAGGGAGCGGCGGAATCCCGGATTCTCCGCAAACCGCTGCCGAGTTTCCTGCGGATGCTGAGAGTCGTCTACGACAACGATTTCCCCCCTTATCCGCTGGAAGATCTCGGCTGGCCCCCCCGCTGGCAGGACCAGCGCGTGATTAACCGCGAAGGAACCGTTGCCTGGCAGCCGACCGAAGAGGGACGGAACTTCTACTTCCCGGGCGAGGCGGTCGCCGCCGCGGAACCGTCCCGTCCGGTTCTGGAATGCGCACGGAAACTCCCCGAACGGGAAAGCGATTCCCTTCAGTGGCTCCGGTACCGGCATATCATCCCGACGTTCCGCCAATGGACTTCGGCGGCGGCGGGGTCTCTCCCTTCCGACCTGAAACAGCGCGGCGTCATCCCGAACAACCCGCAGCTGATTACCGACATGACCGCCTACAACACGCCCGAAACCTCGATGCACCATCCCGCCGCGTCGATGGGGTACAACTGGACCGGGGAACTGGCGGTCTCGCTCAACGCGACCTTTTACGAACCGAAAGACGCCTCTTCGGCCCAGTTCGTCCTGGAACTGGTTCAGGGGAACATTCCGGTGCGCGTCCGTTTCGATATCGCCGCGGGAACGGCTTCCCTCGAAATGCCGACCGTGCCGCAGTTTGAAACCCAGACGGTCCCCTGCACTCTTCTCCCCGGAAAGACCTACTCCCTCTTTTTCTCCAACATCGACGAGCAGCTCCGCGTGCTGGTCAACAAAAAGGAGCTTCCCTTCCCCGGCGAGGGGAAATACGATTACCTCTGCGCGCCGCTGGCCGGTTCCGACGTCGCCCTGCTGCCGCGCAACCGCGACCCGGGTGAGCTCGACCTGACACCCGTTTCGATCGGCGCCAGCACGCCGGTGAAGGTCGAACACCTCAAAATCATGCGGGACACCTACTACATCGCCCTCGGTTCCGCCCTGGAGGACGCCAGCCTGAGCGCGCCGGTCCTCAAAGAGAAACGCCTCTACAGGTTCGGGGTCCGCGACCCGTTCGACCACTTCTACTCCCAGATGCTCGAGACCGATTCGGAAGAGGAAATGGCGAAGTTCCTCTCCGATCCGGAGATGTGGACCGATTACGGGAACACCCGCGCGGCGCTTCTGCACCTGGGCGCTGATCAGTACCTGGCGCTCGGCGACAACAGCAGCAACAGCGACGACAGCCGCAGCTGGACCCACCCCGACCCGGACTGGCCCGGCGGAAAGGTTCCCCACACCGTCGATCGGAGTCTCGTCCTCGGAAAAGCCGTTTCGGTCTACTGGCCGCACGGCTCGGTGATTCCGGGTACGCGACTTCCTTTTATCCCGAATTTCGCTAAAATGAGGAAAATCAGATAGGAGGCCGGCATGCCCCGCCCGGCGCCGCCGCCCTCCCGAAAGTTAGATTAGGACAACATCAATGCTGGACCGCAAATACATTCTCGAAAACCTTGAAGCCGTCAAAGAAAACTGCCGGAACCGGAACGTACACGCCGAGGTCGACCGGTTCGCCGAACTCGAAGAGCTCCGCCGCGAAAAACAGCGCCGGGCCGAAGAGCTGAACCGCGAGTCGAACGCGGTCTCGAAATCGATCGGCCAGGCGAAAACCCCGGAAGAACGGGAAGAGCGGAAAGAACAGGGGCGCGCCCTGCGCGAACAGGCGGCGGCGGTCAAAACCGAACTTGACGCGATCGAGGCCGAACTCGACCAGATCTGGCGGTCGATCCCGAATATGGCGCACCCCGACGCGCCGATCGGCGACGACGACACCTGCAACACAACACGGGAATACGGCGCGACGCCGGTTCCTACGTACGACTTCACCCCGCTGGACCATGTCGAACTTGCCGAAAAGCTCGACCTGATCGACTTCGAGGGGGGCGCCCGCGTGACCGGCAGCGGCTTCTACTTCCTGAAAAACGAGGCGGTTCTTCTGGAACTGGCGCTGCAGCAGTTCGCGGTCAACACGCTGGTAAAAGCCGGGTTCACTCCGATGACGACCCCCGACCTGGCGAAGAACGAAATTCTCCAGGGGACAGGCTATATCCCGCGCGGCAACGAAACCCAGATTTACTCGATCGAAAATACGCCGCTCAGCATGATCGCGACCGCCGAAATCACTCTGGGCGGCCTTTTGGCGGGGCGGACGATCGACGCCGAAAGACTCCCGATCCGCCTGTGCGGGGTCAGCCACTGTTTCCGGACCGAGGCGGGCGCCGCGGGGCGCGCCTCGCGCGGGCTGTACCGGGTCCATCAGTTCACCAAGATCGAAATGTTCGCCTTTACCCTTCCCGACCAGAGCGAAGCGATGCACCAGGAGCTTCTTTCGCTGGAACGGAAGATCTTCGACGAGCTGGGGATTCCTTACCGCGTCGTCGATACCGCGACCGGCGATCTGGGGGGTCCCGCTTACCGCAAATTCGACCTTGAAGCCTGGATGCCCGGCCGGAACGAATACGGCGAGGTAACCAGCACGTCGAACTGCACCGATTACCAGGCGCGCCGCCTTAACGCCCGCTACGCCGTCAAGGGCGAAAAGGGAACCCATTTCGTCCACACCCTCAACGGGACGGCCATCGCCATCAGCCGCGCGCTGGTCGCCATCATGGAGCTCTATCAGCAGAAAGACGGCTCGATTGCGGTTCCCGAAGCTCTGCGTCCCTACACGGGGTTCGATGTCATCCGCCGTTAAAGCGCCCCATCGAGGCTGTTATGATATTCGCGTATTTCACGTTTTCCCCGATCTGGCTCCTGATTCCGCTGGCGGCCGTCTTCGCGCTCGTATACGCCGCCACCCGGCATGAGGAGCTTCCGATCATCGGACGGCATGCCGGAAGAGTCGCGTTCTGGACGCTTTTCTTTCTCGGCGTCATCTTTGCCGCGCTTTGGCTGGCCACTTAGGCCCGCGTTTCCTCTGGTTTTGGAATTCTGTCATGAAAGTGCTGATTTTGGGTGGGGGTACCGTCGGTTCGACGATCGCCCAGTTCCTTTGTACCGAAGGGCATTCCGTCACGGTCGTCGACCAGAATCCGGAAGTCCTCGCCCGGATCGATACCGAGCTGGACGCGCGAACGGTTAACGGCAACGCCTCGGTCGCCTCGACCCTCTTTAAGGCCGATGTCGCCTCGCAGGACCTCTGCCTGGCGCTGACCAACAGCCACGAAGTCAACCTGGTCGCGTCGGACCTCGCCAAAACGATGGGGGCAAAGCGTACGGCCGCCCGCGTCTATGCCGAGGTCTTTAAGGACCTGCACCGCATCGATTACCGCAAATGTTTCCGTGTCGACCGCTTTCTGGGGATTGAATACCTCACGGCCATGGAAATCGCCCGGCTGATCCGCGATCCCGGCTCGATGATGATCGAACATTTCGCGCAGGGGTATGCCGAAATGCAGGAAGTCATCATTCTTCGCGCTTCGAATGCGACCGGCGTCCCCCTCGAAAAACTCAAGCTTCCCGGCACCGTCCGAATCGGCTCGATCAACCGCGACGGCCGGATCACGATTGCCACCGCGTCCGACACGATCAACCCCGGCGACCGCATCACCATTCTGGGCGAAACACAGGGGATCGAAGGGGTCAAAAAACTCTTCGACATCGCCCCGTCGAAACGGAAGAACGTACTGATCGCCGGCGGAGGGGAAATCGCGCTGAACCTGGTCGATGTTCTCAAGAAACGGGGAAACAACATCACCCTGCTCGAATCGAACCGGGAACGCTCGAACACGCTCAGCCGCGAGCTTCAATCGTCGGCGACCGTCCTTTTGGGGGACGCGCGCCGCCGCCGCGTTCTGATGGATACCTGCCCGGCCAATTTCGACTACTTCGTGGCGGCAACCAGCGACGACGAAACGAACATCATGTGCTGTCTCGAAGCCAAGTCGGTCAACATGAAAACCGCGATCGCCGTCGTCAAACATTCCGACTACGGCGGAATGGTCAAAAGACTCGGGATCGACATCACGGTCAGCCCGTTCGAAGTGGTCCGGCGGCAGGTCGAAGGGCTCCTGCACACCGGCGCGCTCAGCTTTGCCAATCCCTACCTTCTGGGGCACGGCATCGACGTCGTCGAACTGACCGCGCAGGAGAATTCCCCGATCACCGCGGCACCTCTCAAAGAATGCGGCATTCCGCGCCAGGCGCTTCTGGCGGCAGTTGTCCGCGAGGCGACGCCGCAGCATCCCAGCGCCGATTTCCGGATTCAGCCGGGCGACATGGCGGTTGCCCTGGTTCACAAAGAGGAAGAACAGCGCCTGGTCGAGCTTTTTACCGACCGGAACAAGATTCCCCGGCAGTCGAAAGAAACGCTCGCCGAAACACTGATCAAGTCGCTCGGACAGTAAAAACCGTATTCGAGACCGCTTTCCCCAAAGAAACACAGACCACATTCACCGGACCGATGACAAACCTGAAAAAACTCCTTCTCCTCTGGCTGCTCGCCGCGGTGTTCGTGCCCCTCGGCTGCAAACAGAACGCCGCACAGCGCGACCTGCAAGAGGGGGTCGCCGCATTCGAGCAGCATCGCTGGAGCGATGCCGCCGCATTCTTCACCCTCGCCGATCAGAAAAGGCCGAACCAGATCCACGTCTTGATGCTTCGCGGGCTGGCGTATCTGAACATGAACCGTTATCCGGAAGCGTGGAGCGACTTCGACCGCGTACTGAACATTCAGCCCGAAAACGCCGAAGCGAAAAAAGGACGGGGGGAAGCCAATCTGGGGCTGGGGAACTATGCCGATGCCGCCGCCGATTTCAGCGATGCGCTCGCCGCCGGCCCCGACGATGTCTTTTCCCTGAACAGCCGCGGCTACGCGATGGCGAACATCGGGAACGAGGAGGCCGCGCTCGCCGACTTTCAAAGGGCGCTGGAGCTTGCCAGCGACAATCCCCTGGTTTATTATAATCGCAGCGCGGTCTACCGGCGGCAGGGGAACCTCGAAGCCGAACGCGCCGACCTGGACCGCTGTCTCGAACTGGACCGCCAAAACGCTCTCTTTCTGGCGGCGCACGGCAAAGTCCTTTTTGAACTCGGCGAGACCGACGCCGCGCTGGCCGAGCTGAACGAAGCGGTCGCCGCCAATCCAAACTATTTCGGCGGATTCAAGTATCGGGCCGGCTGCTGGAAATCGCTCGGCCGGTGGCAGGAAGCCCGCGACGATTACACACGCGCCATTGAACTGCAGCCGGACGATCCGGAACTCTGGTTCGAACGCGCCGCCGCCGAAGGGCAGCTCGGAAACCAGGAAGGATACGACCGGGACATGGCCAAGTACGAAGAGCTGACACGCTGACGGGAGATCTGATTTGGATTATCTTTTGCTGATCCACGGGAAGAATACCGGAACCCGTTTCGACCTGACCGGCGACAGCGTGATTCTCGGCCGGGGGCAGAAGTGCACGGTCACTCTGCACGATCCGGAAGTCTCGCGCCGGCACGCCGAGCTGCGCCGCGAAAATCACCGCTGGTATCTCACCGATCTGGGAAGCTCCAACGGCCTCTACGTCAACGGCAGGAAGATCAAATCGAAGGAGATTACCCTGGGCGATCAGATCCGCCTCGGGCGCACGGTGTTCCGTTTTATGTCGACCGCCGCGGGGGATCTGCGGAAATCGAGCGCGGTCAGCCTGCTCGACTCTCCCGATGCGTTCAGGCCGATTGCCGACACGTCGACCATCGAGCCGGCCGAAGACCGGATCATCCCCGCCGGCGAACAGTTTGCCCCGCCGGCAGAGGGGGATCAGTTCGGGCCGACGGAAAAAAGCCAGCGCGACCATCTGAATCTCATCTACCGGACGATCTACACCATCAGCCAGACGCTTGATACCGACCGGCTGCTCGACCAGATCATGGAACGGATCTTCAACTGGATTCAGATCGACCGGGGGTGTTTCATCCTCTACGACCAGACGACCAACAAGCTGATCCCCAAGGCTGTCACACGCAAGCAGGGGGCGGCCGGGCCGATGGCCATCCGCTCGTCGATCATCAACTACGTCATCTCGAGCCAGGACTTCGTTTCGACCACCGACAAGACCAAGCCGGAACTTCTGCGCGAGATTCACGAACAGGGCGCGCGCGAGGCCATCTGTGTGCCGATGGTCGGCCGCTACGGAGTGGTCGGAATCCTCTATATCGACATTGTCGGCGGCCAAACGCCCGATTCGATTGCGGCGTCCGGTCCATCCTCTCCCGGCCCCGACGAGGCGCCCGCCGAAGAAGAGGCCGTTGCCGCGGCGCCGAAGAATTACCTGACGCACGACCACGTCAAACTGATGTTCGCCACCGCGCACCAGGTGGCCATGGCGCTTGAAGACACCCAGTATTACTCGGCCATGCTCCAGTCGGAACGTCTGGCGGCGGTCGGGCAGACGGTCGCGGTCCTTTCGCACCACATCAAGAACATTCTCCAGGGGATCGAGGGGGGAAGCTACCTGATCCGAAAAGGGCTTGACGCCGACAAAAAGGAGATGGTCCAAAAGGGGTGGAGCATCGTCGAAAAGAATCAGGGGCGCATTTCCGATCTGATTCTCGATATGCTCTCGTTCAGCAAGGAACGCGAACCGGCGTTCAAGACAGCGGACATCAACGAGGTTCTTGCCGACGTTCAGGAGCTCCTCGAACCGCGCGCCGCCGATTTCGAAATCAAGCTGGTCTGTGTGCCGGACCGCTCCATTCCCCCCTTTCTCTTCGACGGCGAACAGATCCACCGCGCCCTGATGAACATTGTCTCGAACGCCATCGAGGCGATCCGAAACGTCCGCGCCGGCGTCGAGGATCTCGAGATGACCAAGACCACCGAAAGACTCCCCCAGGGGACGGTTCGAATCACCTCGTCGTGGCAGCCCGAACAGAAAACGGTCAATATCGTCGTCGACGACAACGGGCCGGGGATTCCCGAAAAGATCCGCGCCGACATTTTCCGCCCCTTCTACTCCGTCAATAAGAGCGGCGGAACAGGGCTCGGACTTCCGGTGGCGCAGAAGATTGTCCAGGAACACAACGGAAAACTCACCATCGCCGATTCTCCCGACGGAGGCGCCCGTTTCCTCATCGCTCTGCCGTTCATCGATAAGAAACCCGCAGAACAAGCCCCTTCAGACAAAGGATAGAGCATGGATATCTCGGTTGTCATTCCCGTTTACAACGAAGAGGAGAGTCTGCGGGAACTCCACCGGCAGCTCGGGGAAGTGGCGCCGCTCGCCCGGTCCGAATCGGAGATCATCTTTGTCGACGACGGCTCGACCGACGGGAGCTGGAACATCATCACCGATCTGGCGGCCGAAGACCCCCGCGTGCGCGGAATCCGGTTCCGGCGGAATTTCGGCAAGGCGGCGGCGCTCGAAGCGGGGTTTCATGCCGCGTCCGGCAGAATCCTCTTTTCGATGGACGCAGATCTTCAGGACGATCCCGCGGAAATTCCCGATTTCCTGGACCGGATCGAGCGCGAAGGGCTCGACGTGATCAGCGGCTGGAAGAAGCACCGGCACGACCCGTGGCACAAAGTCTTTCCGAGCCGGATCTTCAATTTCATGGTCAGCCGTCTGACCGGCGTCAGGCTGCACGACCATAACTGCGGCATGAAATGCTACCGCCGCGAAATCTTCGACGAGGTTTCCCTTTACGGCGAACTCCACCGTTTCGTTCCCAGCCTGGCCGCGGCGCGCGGCTATAAGGTCGGCGAAAAGGTGATCGCGCACCGGGCCCGCCAATTCGGCCGCTCGAAGTACGGCTTTAACCGCTTCATTAAGGGGTTCCTCGACCTCCTCTCGGTCAAGTTTGTGACCGGCTACGGAAAGCGCCCGCTCCATCTGTTCGGCACGCTCGGCCTTCTCCTCTTCTCGGTCGGAGCGGCGATCCTTGCGTATCTGGCGGCCCGCTGGGGCATTTCGCGCCTGCCCTGCGCCGGCGGCGAGTTATACAATCTCTCGAACCGTCCCGCGGTCATCTACTCGGCGGCGCTCATGCTTTTGGGCGGGCAGCTGATGTCGATCGGCTTTATTGCCGAGCTTTTCCTCTCGTACCAGAAGAGCAAAACCGCCGATTATTCCGTGAAAGAGACGGTCGGCGCCCCCAAAAACGAAAGAGAGCCATGACCCCTTTTATCGGAGACGATTTCCTGCTCAACAGCGAACCGGCCCGGCGTCTGTTTCACGAATACGCCGAGCCGATGCCGATCATCGACTATCACTGCCATCTGCCGGTTCGGGAAATCGCCGAAGACCGCCGGTTCGAAAACCTCGCGCAGATCTGGCTTGAAGGGGACCATTACAAATGGCGGGCCATGCGCGCCGCCGGGATTTCCGAAGACGAAATCACCGGCAGCGCCTCCGATTGGGAGAAATACCTTGCCTGGGCGCGGACCGCGCCGCAGACCCTCCGCAACCCCCTCTTTCACTGGACGGCTCTGGAACTGCGCCGCCCCTTCGGGATCACCGGCAAACTGCTCGGCCCCGAAACCGCGAAAGAAATCTGGGACGCCTGCGCCGAAATGCTCGCATCGCCCGGGTTTTCGGCCCGCGGCATTATGCTGCAGATGAACGTGCGCGCGGTCTGCACCACCGACGACCCGGCCGACGACCTTGCCTGGCACAAGCGGCTCGCCGCCGAGTACGAAAGCGGCGCTTTCCCGATCAAGGTCCTTCCCACGTTCCGGCCCGACCGCGCCATGCCGTCGTTCTGCCATACAAACGAGGGTCTGCGGGAATACCGTCTCTACCTCGAACGGCTTGCCGGAGCCGCCCAGACCGCGATCGCCTCCCTCGGCGATCTTCTCGATGCGCTCGCCGCCCGCCATGCCGAATTTCACGCCGTCGGCGGCCGGCTGGCCGACCACGGGTTTGAGACGTTCCGATACACGGCCGATCCGCAGGCCGATCCCGAAAAGGCGTTCCGCAAGATTCTGGAAAACACGCCCCTTTCCCCCGAAGAGATCCTCGCCGTCGAATCGGTCATTCTGCGCGAAACCGCCCGGATGCACGCCCGGCGCGGGTGGGCGATGCAGCTGCATATCGGGGCGCTGCGGAACAACTCGACGCGCATTCTCCGGCGCGTCGGGCGCGACGCGGGGTGCGACTCGATGGCGGACGGGGATTACATGCGTCCCCTTTCCCGCTTCTTCGACGATCTGGATGTGAAAGAAGAACTCCCGAAAACGATCGTCTACAACCTGAACCCCGATTCGGGCTGGGCCCTGGCCTCGATGATCGCCAACTTCAACGACGGCTCGCTTCCGGGCAAAATGCAGTACGGCAGCGGCTGGTGGTTTCTCGATCAGTACCGCGGCATGCGCCGGCAGCTGGAAATCCTCTCGGCGATGGGGCTTCTCTCCCGTTTCGTCGGGATGCTGACCGACAGCCGTTCCTTCCTCTCGTATACACGGCACGAGTATTTCCGCCGCATCCTCTGCGAAATGCTGGGCGAAGATATCGAAAAGGGGTTCATTCCCGACAACCTCGAAACGACCGGCGCAATGGTGCGCGGCATCTGCTGCGGCAACGCCGAAAGCTATTTCGGTTTTTAGCCCGCCCGGCCGAAACCGGCCTCCGACACGTCTGAAAGGAAAACCATGAAAACCATTCTTTCCGCACTCGCCGTTCTGGCGGCGCTCGCGTTTCTTCCCGCAGCCGGCGCCCAGCCGAAAATCACGACCGCCGCCTCAAGCGCAAAGGCCCCCCTCCTGATTCCGTATCGGCCCGGCGGTATCCGGATCGACGGGCAGGGAACCGACGAGGTCTGGAAACAGATTCCCCCCCTCACCTCGTTCCGGTACTACTGGGATCCGGAAGAGCCGCCCCGGACGGAACTCCGCCTTTTCCACGACGGTGAAAACCTCTATTTCCTCTACACGGTCGAAGATCCCGACATTCTCCGCCATCCGGTCATCGGCGAAGAGATGGAGATCGCCTCGGAAGACCGGATCGAGTTCGGGTTCAGTCCCGAAGACCCGGCCGTGCCGTATTACTTCTTTGAAATCGACTCGGCGGGCCGCGTTCTCGACTACGAAAGCCGTTTCTACCGCCAGTTCGACCCCCAGTGGGATTCCCTGAGTCTCGAAGTGATCGGGCGGACGACCGAAAACGGCTATGAGGTCGAAGGGAAATTCTCGCTCGCGGAACTGCGCGATCTCGGCGTTCTCCGGCCCGACGGCAAAATGCTGCTCGGCTGTTTCCGCGGCGAGTACGAAAACGGCAAAGACCCCGAAGAGAACCACAAGTGGATCAGCTGGGTCTATCCGCAAACCGCCCAGCCCGACTTCCACATTCACAGCGCGTTCGGTACCGCCCAGCTCGAAACGCCTTAGTCCCCCTCCCGCAAGCGGAATTTCTTAAAGGTCCGGAAACGGATTTCCCCGATCCAGCGCGATGAACAACGATACCCGATCCGCCCTGTTCGCTCCGGTCCGTTCCCTGCCCGGTGTCAACAGCCGGCAGGAGGAGCTGCTCTGCCGGCTCGGCATTCTGCGTTCGTCCGATCTGCTCTTCTTCTTTCCGCGCGACTACCGTCCCCGCCCCCGCTGGACGCGTATTGCCGACCTGGTTCCCGACGCCGAACAGGTGACCTACGGGCGTCTGGCCGATTTCCGCACATCCCCCTACAGCCGCGGGCGGGTGGCGAACGGCATTTTTGAAGATGACCGGGGCGACCGTCTGCAAACCGTCTGGTTCAATATGCCCGGCTGGATGTATAACCAGTTCCAGCTCGACCGCCGCGCCCTGATCACCGGAAAACCCGCGAAAAACAAGCGCGGAAAACTGCAGATCTCTCATCCGAACCTCGTCTGGCTCGACGATGACGACGATCTGCCGTTCGACTCGGAAAGCGGGGTCGCCGCCCCGCCGATCGAGCAGCCTGCCGAAGAAAAGACGCTCTACCCGGTCTACCCGCTGACCGAAGGGCTGAAACAGTATCAGCTGCACCGGATCATGAAAGAGGCGCTCAAGACCCTTCCGGACCTTCTCGACGATGTCTTTCCGGAAGACTACCGCGCGGCGCACGATCTGCTCCCCATTGCCGAAGCGGTTCGCCTGATCCATCTGCCGAAAAACGAGGAAGAGGCGAATCACGCCCGCCGGCGGTTCATCTATCAGGAGTTCCTCCTCCTGCAGCTGGCGCTGGCCGTGCGCCGCCAGCAGCATGAGATCAGCCTTAAAGCGCCGATGATCCGGTCGGCCGACGATATCGAGCTGCGCGTCCGGCGGCTGGTTCCCTACGAACTGACCGGCGCGCAAAAGCGGGTGATCCGCGAAATCGGCGGCGACATGTCGCGGCCGGTTCCGATGAACCGCCTTCTTCAGGGGGACGTCGGCAGCGGCAAGACGATCGTGGCCGCCGCGGCGATTCTGCAGGCGGTGGCCGACGGGTATCAGGCGGTCATGATGGCGCCGACCGAAATCCTCGCACGGCAGCACTTCTCCTTTCTAACCCGGCTGCTCGAAAACACGCCGATCCGGATTGTCCCTCTTCTGGGGGGACAGAAACCGAAGACGCGCGCCGAAATCCTGCGCGACATCGAGTGCGGCAGCGCGTCGATCATCGTCGGAACCCAGGCGATCATCTGCGCCGACGTCCGGTTCCGCAAACTCGGTTTGGTGGTCATTGACGAACAGCACAAGTTCGGCGTGCGGCAGCGCGCGCGCCTGAAAACGGGAACCGATGCCGATCCCCACTATCTGGTGATGACCGCCACACCGATTCCGCGCAGTGTGACCATGACCATTTTCGGCGATTTGGATATTTCCCTGCTCGACGAACTCCCCCCCGGCCGGCGGAAGGTGCGCACCGGCGTCATCACCCCGGAAAAACGGGCAGGGTGGTGGGCGTTCTTCCGCCGCGAAATCGACAAGGGACGGCAGGGGTATGTCGTTGTCCCGCGTGTCGACGAAACCGACGACGGGCTGAAAAACGTGCAGTCGGTCTACGACGAGCTTTCGGCCGGCCCGTTAAAGGATGTCAGTCTCGGAATCATTCACGGGCGGATGGCTCCGGAAGAAAAAGACCGCATCATGGCCGATTTCCGGAACCGCGTCATCAAAGTTCTCATCGCAACCTCGGTCATTGAAGTCGGAATCGATATTCCGAACGCCACGCTGATGTCGATCGAAAACGCCAACATGTTCGGTCTGGCGCAGCTGCACCAGCTTCGCGGCCGGATCGGACGCGGAAAGCAGGCCGGCGTCTGTGGGGTTCTCCTCGGCGGCGAGGAGCCGGAAGAGGCCGCCGGAACCGAATCCGCCCGGCCCGACGCCCGCACGCGGCCGCGCAACGATCCGAAACAGCGGCTCGAAACGTTCGCGGGCTCGAACGACGGTTTCTTCCTGGCCGAAAAGGACTTTGAAATGCGGGGACCGGGAGAGCTTTTCGGCACGGAACAGCACGGACTGTGCAAATTTCATATCGCCGACATCCTGCGCGACCGCGCGATTCTCGAAGAGGCGCGCCGCGACGCCGCCGAGCTGGTACGGTCCGATCCGGGACTTGCGTCCCCGCCGCACCATCTGCTCCGCAAACAGGTTCTTCACCGCTACGGGCAGGTTCTCAATCTGGGGGATGTCGGCTAGACGAGGCGCTAACCGGCCCCGCCGTTTGCGTCCGGGGAATCGAGAAACGAGAGAACCATCTCCGTCACACGCGGGGAGCGGCCCGCCGCCGGAGCGCGGAAGAGCTCTACGCCGAGCCGGTCCGCCTCGGTTTTCAGTTCCGCATCGAGATCGCAGACAGTTTCCATATTTTCAAAAAAGAAGCCGAACGGAACCGCCACACAGCATTTCCGCCCCGGGCGGCCGGCACACCGGCGGGCGAGCACTTCGCGGATTTCCGGCCCGAGCCACGACGAGGCCGGACCGCTCCGGCTCTGATAAGCGAGATGAGAGCAAAGGCCGCCGAACTGCGCTTTTTCCAGAATGGCGCGGAGACTTTTCGTCAGCTCTTCCACGTAGGAACCGGCGGCGGCGATCGGAAGGGAATGCGCGGTAAACAGGACGACCGGATCGAAATCTTCGTCGGGCCGGTCCCACCGGAGCTGCGCCAGTCTGGCGCGGGCCAGCTGAAGAAGGAGGAGGTCGGCCTGCGCCCGAACCCAGTCCGGATGGCAGAAGAAGGGGGGGGCAAGGCGCAGGCGGAGTTCCGGCACGGAGGCGGCCGCCGATTCGATCCGTTCGGTATAGCGGCCGCGGACCGCGCCGCAGCCGAACGGCGAGGCGATGAGGACCAGAACCGAACGATGCCCGTCGCCGGCGATCCGGCGCAGGACATCCTCGACAAACGGAGGAGAATAGAGACAGCCGTAATAGGCCGCCAGACCGGGCCGGGCGGCGCGAAGGCCGGCGGCAAACCGGCGGATCTCCTCCATGAGGGGGCTCTTTCCGCCGATCGACGCGTACCGGGCGCGCCCTTTCCGAAGCGATTCGGCAGAAAGACGCCTTCCCGCGGAAATCCGCTCCAAAAAGGGGTCAACCTGATCGATCGATTCCGGTCCGCCGTAAGCCAGAACCAGTACGGCTTCGCTGTGTGTCTCGGCCATTCGGGGAATTAAAGGATAAATTTGCTCAGATCCTCGTCGCTGGCGGCCTTATCGAGGCGCTCGGCGACATAGGAGGCGTTAATCACCACCCGTCCCATTTTCATGTCGGGCGCCTCGAACGAAAGTTCTTCAAGAAGACGCTCCATAATGGTATACAGACGGCGCGCGCCGATATTCTGCGAGGTCTGGTTCAGATCGTGGGCGTATTTCGCCAGGGCGGCGATCGCGTCCTCTTCGAAGACCAGATCGACGCCTTCGGTTTTCATCATCGCGGTATACTGCTTTGTGAGCGAACCGTGCGGCTCGGTCAGAATCCGGCAGAAATCGTCTTCGGTCAGCGCCGAAAGCTCGACACGGATCGGAAAACGCCCCTGCAGTTCCGGCATCAGGTCGCTCGGCTTGACGCGGTGGAACGCGCCGGCGGCGATAAAGAGCACATGCTCCGTCGAGATGAAACCGTATTTCGTTTTCACCGTCGTTCCCTCGACGATCGGCAGAAGGTCTCGCTGCACCCCCTGCCGCGAGACATCGGCGCTGTTCTGGTTCCCGCTCGAGACGATCTTGTCGATTTCGTCGATAAAGATGATTCCGTAATTTTCGGCGATGGCAATCGCCTGTTCGTTCACCTTCTCGCGGTCGACAAGCCGTTCAAGCTCCCGTTCGTATATCAGTTCCCGCGCCTCGCGCACCGGCAGCTCCTGAAACGTCTTTTTCCGTGAAAAGACGTTCTCGAACATATTCTGAAGATCGTTCTCCATGCCGTCGGCGTCGAAACTCCCCATCACCATTTGGGGGAACTTCCGCTCGGTCGTAACCGGAACAACCGCGTCCTCGTACTCCCCGGCGGCAAGGCGGCGGCGCACCTCGCCGAGGTCGACCTTGCGCGGCGGCTCCTGGGGCGCGTCCTTCTTTTCCGAACCGTCTTTTTCGGCTTCGGCTTCGGGAGCAGAAGCGCTGCCGGCGGCCTGCTCTTTCATGTTCTTGATAAAGTCGGCAAACCCGGGAATCGGAAAATTCGGGTTGTCCTGGACCTGTTTCGCCATTTCCGGGGTGATCATTTCCAGGCTGACATTGAAGTTCGGAAAGAGCGATTTGGCGGTCTCGAACATCTTTTTCGCCTGCTCGTCGAACTGGCCCGGCGCGTTTCCGCCTGAGGACCCGGTCTTTTCGGCGCCGACCTCTTCGGCGGCGTGCCGGGCTTCCTGTTCCCATTTCGGAATCTGGCCGGCAATCAATTCCGCCAGACGCTCCTCGGCGGCGGCTTTCGCCTCTTCCTTGTGACGGGCGCGGAGATTCTCCCGAACGATGCCGGCCGCATTTTCGACCAGTTCGCGCACCATGCTTTCGACATCGCGCCCGTAATAACCGACTTCGGTATACTTGGTGGCCTCGACCTTAATGAACGGCGCGCGGGTCATCGCGGCAAGACGGCGGGCAATCTCGGTCTTGCCGACACCGGTCGGCCCGATCATGATCATGTTTTTCGGCCCGATCTCTTTGCGGATATCCGGATCAACCTGCTGCCGGCGCCAGCGGTTCCGCAGCGCGATGGCAACCGCTCGCTTGGCCTCGTGCTGGCCGATGATGAACCGGTCCAGTTCGGCGACCACCTTGCGGGGGGTCAGATCGGCAAAATCCTTTTCGCCGGGAAGCGAAGCGGGAGAAGGAAGAAGAGGCGTTATTTCTTGCATGGCAGTTCCTCGACCAGGATATTCCTGTTTGTGTAAATGTCGATATCCGAGGCGATTTCCAGCGCGCTGCGGACAATTTCGGCGGCGGACAGTTCTGTATAGCGGGTAAGCGCCTTGGCGGCCGCCATCGCGTAGTTTCCGCCGGAACCGATCGCCAGAACGCCGTCGGTCGGCTGAATCACATCGCCGTTGCCGGAAAGGAGAAAGGTATCGCCCGGCGAGACGACGATCATCATCGCCTCCAGCTTGCGCAGTGCGCGGTCGGTACGCCACTCTTTCGCCAGTTCGGTTGCCGCGCGGGGAATGTTCGAAGGATAGTCGCGCAGTTTGCCTTCGAAGCGTTCCATCAGCGCGAAGGCGTCGGCGACCGAGCCGGCAAACCCGACGATCACCTGACCGTCGAGCATTTTGCGGATTTTATTGGCATCGGCTTTCATGACCGTACTGCCGAGAGTGACCTGCCCGTCGCCGCCGATCGCCACGCGGTCCCCTTTGCGGACGGTCAGTATCGTTGTGGAATGCGTTTTCATTAAAAAACCTTTTCAGTAAAGATGCGTTTGGAAGCGGGCCGGCGCGCGCCGGGCTCCGTTCAAGGCGGGGAGCTGATACGGGACGCCGCCAACGCCGGCCTGTCCCGCTATTATAAAAGAATGGGAGGAAATTTCAACTTTTCCGGGGGCGGATTCGCCCGCGAGGGGGGTCTCCCAAGGGTTTTCTCCCGAACCGTTTTTTACGGGATATGGCTTGTTTTCAAGGTTCTGGGGAAACCGTGCCCCGAGGCGGGAATGAGGGGACGACGGGCTGCTATTCGGACTTTTTTCGGGGATTTTCGGACGAACCTGAAAAACAGGCTTGACAACATAAGGATTGCGGGTAAAAATGGACGGGATTGTTGTTTTTTGTCTTAATTTAACCCGAATTGCGCTCGCGACTTGTTATCGGACGGGCGCGGAAAGGTCTGTGGTCTCCAATGAAAAACCGCCGAATTTGTTTTGAATCTCTTGAAGATCGTTGTCTGCTCGCCGTGACTGCCGGCGGGATAGAACTCAGCGCCGCGTTTGCCGAGGCCGCGCCTCAGGTTACCGCAGATGACCAGATGGAGTTCGCCCTGGTGATTACCGACGCGGTTCCCGTTGCCGCCGAGGTTGCCGACCCGACGGTGAGTGTCGGTGACGGCGTTAATCTGATCAGCGAAGCCCAGTTCGGCGAAACGGTTTACGTTTCGCTTTACGTGAAGAGCCTCGACCCAAATTACGGAATTCAATACGGCTACTGCTCTCTTCGTTACGATGAAGCCGGCGTCACTTCCGGCGTCTATTATGACGGCCCAAACTTTGACACGGCGACGGTTAACGACGGGTTCGATTTTTCATCGGTCGGCTGCATTTCGGCGTTCGGCGGAGAACCGTCAAATACATCTGCCGCTTATGGCAAGACCGGCTGGGCGCTCGTCGGAACGATGTCGTTCAGCGCCGATGTGGTCGGCCAGTATGAGTTCACGACCGGAGTTGCGGTCAACGCCAAAGGCGAGGAACGGGAATCGTGGGGGTTTGTCCGCGAGGACTTCGACGACACCTACGAATACGGCACACCCGATGTTTCCGCTTCGCTGGCGATAACCGGGGAAATGCCGGTCATTGAGGATGTGAGCGTGGAGGGGTGGATCGGGGGATACGACGGGTACGCACATTCGATTACGGTTAATGACCCGTCTGCCGAAACGGACAAAATTCTCTATTCGACCGATGGGGTAAACTATAATCTCACCGTCTGCCCCGAATATGCCGAGGACGGCATCTATACCACCTATGTCCGGGTCAGCCGCCAGGGGTACGCGAACTGGTACGGAAGCGCGACGGTTGAGGTTCAACATGTTGCTCCCGTCGTCACCACGCTCGAAGATACCGTCGATAGCGGGGATCACGAAATGTCGCTACGCGAGGCGATCGGCCGCGCACTGGATGGGGATGTCATCACCTTCGATCCATCCCTGGCGGGAGGAACGATCACACTCAACGGAACGCGGCTCGATGTCTCCGCAAGTATCGTCATCGACGCTTCCGAAATCGGCGGGATTGCGATTAACGCCGACGGGCAGAGCCGTATCTTCTTTACAAACGGCGGGACCGAGGAAAACCCGATCGAATTTATCGGTCTGACGATCACGGGCGGGTTCGCAAAAGGGGGCGGCGCCGGGATCTTTATGAACGGCGGTGCACTGAGACTGACCGATTGTACCGTTACCGGTAACACGGCAAGTTACTCCAACGGCGCCGGGATTTACAATGAAGGCGGTTCGCTGACGGTGACCGGATCGGGAATCTCGAAGAATTACGCGGACAATGGCGGAAACGGCGGCGGAATCTACAGTAACGGCGGTTCGGTTACGGTAACTGATTCCGAGATATCGGAGAATTATGCCTACTCTTTAAACGGCGGCGGCTTTGGCGGCGGAATTTACATCTCCGGGAGTTCAGTAACGGTGACCGGGTCCGTGATCTCAGAAAATTACACGGATTACTTAGGCGGCGGGATTTATGGTACCGGTGGTTCTATTACGGTAACCAGATCTAATGTTTTGGGAAATTCCACGGTAGATGGTGCCGGCGGGATTGGCTGCGAACACGTCACTCTGACAGTGACCGATTCCAATATTTCTGGAAATAGAACAGGTTATGGCGATGGCGGTGGGATTCGCGTATACTACGGCACTCTAACTCTTACAAACTCAACCGTTTCGGGGAACACTGTGGGAGTCTATTATAACGCTTACAGTGGCGGCGGGATTTACAATGCCTACGGCACACTGACGATAACTGGTTCCGTAATCTCGGGAAATTCCGCAAGTTGCGGCGGTGGGTTGTATATCTACGCCAACGCCAACGCCAACAGCAGCGGCACGTCAACGATAACCGATTCTGTAATCTCGGAGAATACCGCGATCCAATACGGCGGTGGGATTTACAATTTCAGCGACGGGTATGGAACACTGACGATAACCAATTCACTCTTTACAGATAATTCCGCGAACCTGGACGGCGGCGGGATTTACAACTGTAACAATAGATACAGTACATTAACAATAACCAATTCCACTCTCTCGAGGAATTCCGCGCGTTCCGGCGGCGGGATTTGTTGCGAAGAGAACTCCGGTTATTCCGGCACCAATACGGTTGTGTTAACCAACACTGTCGTTGCGCAGAACTCTTCCGACACCGACTGGACGGACGTTTACATTAACAGCGGTCCCCTCAACGCTTACAATACTCTTTCCTCATTCACCGGCTGGACGGAATCGGAGAACTGCTTAGTCTACGACCCCACCCAGCCCCTTTTCGAAGACGCGGAAAACGGCGATTACACACTCGCCAAATATTCCCAGGCGGTCAACATGGGCGACAACTCCTACGTCGAAACCGAAACAGACTTGGCGGGAAACCAGCGTATTGTCAACGGCGTTGTTGACCTGGGCGCTTACGAACGGCAGGAGCTCGGCGCGTCGGTAATGCTGACCGGAACAAGAAGCTATTATGTCTCCTACGGCGCGAACCGGCACCGGCTTGAATGGGAACCTGTTGCCGACGCCCTTTCGTATGAGCTGGCGTATTCAACCGACGGGCTGAACTGGACACGGATCAAGACCGAAGAAACCTCGGCGATTGTTACGGGCCTGACCTACGGGGATGTGATTTCCTACCGTGTCCGGGCTCTCGGCGAAGGGGTCTTTATTGATTCCGACTGGTCCGAAATCAAATCGTTCGCCGTCTGCCCGATGGATATCAACAACGACTATGCCATCGCGGGTGCCGACCGCAGACTGGTGTCGGCTTCATGGCTTTCCGAGGAAGGGGACGACAGCTACCGGTACTACGCCGACATCAACGCCGACGGCGACATCTCGAACGCCGACCGCGCTTACCTCACGAACAACTGGCTCAAAGATGTCGGTGAAGATGAGCTGAATTATCCGAAACCGGCTACCGCCGATATGGTGTTCGCTGAATTTGCTTCGGCCGACTTCGGCGCGGACCTGGACGTGTTCTAAAATCTGCGTTTACCGCAGAGGGGCAAATCACCACCCTTCTGATGAGGCCAAAACGAGAGCGGAAGCAGTGAAAACTGCTTCCGCTCTCGTTTTGGCGTGAGGAAAATCATTAGACGTTCTCCCGATAGGCCGCGTCGCGGATCGCGCCGGTCGACGGGTAGGGGCCGTAGAGGGCTTTGACGGTCATCGACTCGTCTTCGGCGGTCAGGTAATAGATTTTATACTGCCGGCCGGAATCGAAGACTTTCAGCACGACATGCCCGCCGTCGGTCGCGACTTCGCCGCGCCAGGGGGCTTCGGCAATGGCCGCAAGCCGCTTTTCGCTGATCAGCTGCGGGAAGAAGCGCCGCTTGCCGGGATAGTTTTCGCGCGAGAGAAGGCGCGCCGAGGCTTCCATGCCGGGCTGGCCGTCAACCCAGACCGTGCTCAGATAGGCGCGCGCCTGAACCGCCTGTACAAACTCGTCCGTACAGGCGTTGTTCGAAACGTGGTGATTCGCCTTGCAGACATCGACACGGCCGGCGGCCAGTCCCGCGGCAGCCTCGATCGGAACCGGTTTGCCGGTCTCGTCGGGAATGGCGGTGTCGAGATCGCCGCCGGTATAGTAGCGGAACCGGCCGTACTGAATCGTGAGCGAAAGGCTGAGCGGATTCTCTTTGGCGTTTTTTTCCTTGTAGTCGGGAAGGAAATTGTGCGTGTCGGTTCCCTTTCCGGTCCAGACGACGCCGTTGGCCGAAAGGTTGCGGATATGAAAATCGTACGAAGGGTCTTTCTGAAGACGGATCTGGTCGAGGACGCCCGGCTCGAACTTTTCCATTTTCAGCCCCTTCTCTTTCATCGCCCAGGATGTGAACTTCCGGAAATTTTCGCCGGTCGGATTCAGGTCCGGCGTCGGGAACGCGTAGTCGGGGTATCCGCGGTCGAATCCGTAATCGAACTGCAGAAATTCCCCCGCCTGCGCCAGTCCGGAAAGGGCGTAATCCTCGCCGCGGCCGGTTGTCATTTCCACCCCCGGCCCCTCCTTCCCCCCGTGGTCGGGATGGAAGTGCGAGAGCATCACATAATCGACGTGACTTTCGGCCGGATTGACGCGCTGAATATATCGGGCAACCCATTCCCCGGCGCGCCGCGACGTGTCGGGAAGGTTCGGCATCGGGCCGTGGCCGCGCAGTTCGTGGTCGCCGGCATCGATCAGCATCGATGTGCCGTCGGGGAAGATATGAAAGAGCGACTCGCCCCGCCCGGTGTAGATCACGTGGATGTCGAGTTCCCCGGTCTGCCACCCGCTGTAGGGCCGGCCGATTTCAAACGACTGGCCGGCATGGCAGCGGAACCCCCCGAAAAGGAGACCCGAAACCCCAAGAGACGTTTTCAGAAAATCACGGCGTGTTGACGTTTTCATAAAGCACCTTTCTTCAAAGATTCCCGGCCGCGGCCGCCAGGGGGGACCGCCGCGCTTTAAACAGGGCGCGCCGGGAGGCTTGCCGCCCGCGGTCCCCTGTCCGGAAAAACGGCGTTCTCCCCCCCCTTTTTTGCCACTACACCAAATTATAAGCCGGGCGGCGGCGAAAACAACATCCGTTCTCCCCCCGGAAAGAGATTTCAAAAAGGGGATCCGGGGGGTTTTATTTTGGTTTCGCTGTTGGTAAAATCAGGTTGGGCATCCTGCGGGCGGCTTCCGCCGCCGGCTTCCATCCATGCCCCGCGGCGCGTCTCCCGACAAAAGCGCCCGTCCGTTCAACGAGGAGAAATTCACAAGGAGAAAATCACCCATGGTCATGAAAAAATTCCTGAACGACCCCGCCAACCTTACCAAAGAGCTTCTGGAAGGATACACCGCCTGCTACGCGAAACAGGTGAAACTCGCCTCCGAAAAGATCGTCGTCCGGGCTACCCCCAAGTCGAAAGACAAGGTCGCCATCGTCACGCTCGGCGGGTCGGGGCACGAACCGGCCCTGAGCGGGTTTGTCGGCTACGGAATGCTCGACGCCTCGGTCGTCGGCGATATTTTTGCCGCGCCGGGGGGGCCGGTCGTCTACGAAGGGCTGAAACTCTTCAAGGACTACAAAGACATCATCCTGGTCGTCCTGAACCACGAAGGGGACGTGCGGAACGCCAAGATGGGGTGCATGCTCGCCCAAAAGGACGGGATTAAAGTCCACCAAATTCTGACCGCCGACGATATCGCCCCCGGAATCGACGCGCCGGTTTCGGACCGCCGCGGTTTGGGCGGGTGCGTTCCGCTCATCAAGGTGATCGGCGCCGCCGCCGAAAAAGGGCTTTCCGCCGAAGAGATCCTCAAAATCGGCGAAGCGTTCAATCAGCGGATGGCCACGCTCGCCGTCACGATGAAGACCGCCACACACCCGCAGTCGGGCCAGTATATTTCGACCCTTCCCGACGATCAGATGGAAATCGGGATGGGGCAGCACGGCGAAGGGGGCGGAACCGGACCGGTTCCGATCCAGACCGCCGACCAGGTCGCCGAAACGATGGTTCTGAAGCTCATGGCCGCCGTCAAGGCCCAGAGCGGCGAAAAAGCGCTCCTGATCGTCAACGGCAGCGGCGCGACCACGCTGATGGAAATGTTCATTGTCTGGCGGAAAGCCGCGCAGGTTCTGAAAGACGCGGGAATCGACGTTGTTTCGGGCCGCTGCGACGAAATCCTCACAGTTCAGGAATCCGCGGGGTTCCAGATGTTCCTGGCCATCCTCGACAACGACGCGATCGAAGGACTCAACGCTCCCGCCGACGCGCCGTATTGGGTTGTCCGCTAACCGGCACGCAAGGAGTCTGTCATGGGTATCAGCGTTACCAAGGCGGCTTTCGTCGAGATGCTCAAAGCCGCTCAGATGAAAATCAAAGAAAACTTTGATTATTTGAACCAGCTCGATTCCGCGACCGGCGACGGCGACCACGGCACCGCCGCGGTCGCTTCGCTCGATGCGGCTGTCCGCAAAGGGGAAGAAGGCCTGGCCGCCGGAAAACCGCTTGCCGAGATTCTCAGCGATATCGGCTGGAGCGTGATGACCGAAACGAGCGGGACGACAAGTTCCCTGATCGGTTCCCTCTTCCTGGGGATGGGCGAAGGCGCCGCCGACGAGATGGACGCGGCAAAACTGGCGGCGATGTTCCAGGCCGGCCTTGCCAATGTCCAGACGATGACCAGCGCCAAACCGGGAGACAAAACCCTCATGGACGCGATGATTCCGGGAATTGAGGCGATGGGCGCCAAACTCGCTTCCGAGCCCGGCGCTTCGTGCGCCGATCTCCTCGAAGCGGCGGCGCAGGCGGCCCAGGCCGGAGCCGCCTCGACCGAAAGCCTCTGCGCCAAATTCGGAAGGGCGAAGAATCTCGGCGAGCGCTCGGCCGGCCATATCGACGCCGGGGCGACGAGCGTCTCGCTCCTTCTCCGGGCTTTCGCGCAGGCCTGTCCGAAATAGATTTTTCGATACCGGCCGCCGCCGGAGTACCGGGCAGGCGGCACCGGGCAAGTTATCCAAAAAGAGCAATACAAACAAAACGGAATGCGTATGATTCGTTCTTTTTTCTTCGGCGCGGTTTTCGGACTCCTTTTCCTTCTGGCACCGGCAGCGCCCGCCGACGACGACCTCGACTTTTTCGCCGATGAGAGCGCCGCGGAATCGCCGGTTCCGGCCGATACGCCCGGCCCGGCGGAAGAGGCGGCCGCGCCCGATGCCGCACCGGCAAACGGGGAACCCGCCGATGCCGCACCTGCGGGCGAAGAACCGGCGGTCCCAGCCGATGAAACACCGGCCGCCGACGCCCCTGCCGGAAAAGAGTCCTCCAAGGGCGGTTCTTTCTTTTCCGGATTTCTTTCCCGCTTCGAAAAAAACGACGACGGCAAATCGGATTACCGCACTCCGATCGAAACGGTGCTGCCGCGCAGCGCGCTGATGATGGCGGCGACGTCGCCGGTTAACACACTCAACGCCAACCTTTCGGAACTCTTCAAGAGTCTGGGGCTGGGAAAACTTTCCCCGGCCGACTGGGTCCGCCTTTCCCCTTACGGAAAAGGATACAGGTTCGTCGACGGGGCCCGTCCCCTCGGCGCCTGCTGGCTGAATCTTCCCGGCAAGAGCGAACCGGCGATGGTTCTCTTCATCCCTGTCCGGCGGTACCTTCCCTTCATCGGGGGGCTCGGCGCCGACGTCGCTTCGTATGATTCGGACAGCGCGGTTCCCGCGGGAACCCTCTTCCCGCTGAAGAAGCCGGACGGGTGGGTTTCGATGCAGAAGAACGGCTATGCCTGCCTTTTCAAAGCCGATCTTCAGCCGTTGGCCGCCTCTCTCCAAAACGCGCCCCCGGTCGGCTCTTCCTTTTACACAAATCCGGGTCTCGATCAATGCGATCTGCGCGTGGCCGTGACCCCGTTCGGCATCCGGAGAGTGCTCGACCTGTACACGTCGGCCGATTCGGTTATCCTGACAATTCTTCCGGAAATCCTCCGGCGGATCCGGGAATCGAATCCCGACTTCGTCCTCACCGCCGACGAGACGCTTCCGCATTTGGACAATGCCGCAGCCTGGATTGCCGAAAACCTGCGCCAGCTTGTTCTGGAACTCAAACTGGTGCCCGACACCGTTCTCTCGTCGTTCATTTTGATCCCCGAAAAGGGGACCGAACTGGCGAGCCAGACGCAGAACCGGGGAGGGCCCGATATTCCGACCCTTCTCGACCAGCCGGAGTTTCTCAAAGTTCTTCCCGAACAGTACGCGCCGGTCTCGGGCCAGACCGATCTCTTCCCCGAATTCACCTCGAAGCTCGATCCCCCCTTCCACCGGCTCCGTCATGTGGAATACTCGTTCGGCGTTCCGCAGCCGGGCCAGCTCCTGGCCGAGCCGTGGGCGTTCTTCCTCGAAGTTGACGACAGCGACGCGTTCATCGAAGAGCTGATTGTCCCCAAAGCCCGGTTGGTCGGCGGCCACATCGGCGCCGAGAAGATCGGCGATATCGCCGGTCAGCTGCTGGGGAATCTCTCGGCCCGCCGGCGGATCAACGGGCTTCGCCCCCTCCTCTTCTCGACACCCGAAGAGGCCGCTTCGGCCGGAGCGGGAATCGGCGGGCAGATCGGAGGCCGGATCGGCAGCCAGGTCGGCGAAGAGCAGGCTCTCAAAAAGTATGACTTCGAAGGTTTTCCCCTCTACGTTTCGGATCTGAAAACCTACACCGAGGAGATGCGCAAAATCCGCGCCGAAGAGGCCGGAGAGCGCCAGCGGCAGCTTCCGCCGCCGATTCTCTCGCCCCGCGACTCGCTGCGGAAGATCCTCACCAATCTGCTCGAGGGCCTTGAAACCGGTTCGATCGACGGAATGCTGACCGACCGGCTGGCCGCCGGCGTCGCCGATGCCGGCAGCGCCCCGCTGGCGGCGGAAGAGAATCTCGTTCTGGTTCTCGACCGGAAACATATCCTGATCGTTCCCGGCGACCGCGATCTGCTTCACGCGGCGCTGGAGCGGTGGCGCGATTTCGTTGACCGCCGCGGCGCCCCGGCGCCGGGAGACGATGCCGGCTGGCGGAACCGGCGCGACATTCTTTACGGCGCGATGGCGCAGGGGCAAAACCAGATTCTCCGCAGCGCGGCGCGGTTCGATCTTTCGGCGGCGCAGGCCGAAGGGGCGTATCTGCAGAAATACTACTCTCCGAACCTGCCGAATCCGGTCGATCTGCCTGTTCCCGCCAATCTGGCCGAACCGTTCTTTATCGGAACCAACGCGCCGGGAGCCGCGTTCCTCTACACGGCCGTGCCCGACGAGTTCATCCAGTTCCTTTTGAAGGTCCGGCAGCAGAAAAACCAGGCGCCGAAGGAGTAACCCCCCAAGGCGCTCCGTCTTGACATTTTAAGGCTTCCGTTATACTGGACAGCAAAAGATATCTCAAAAAAACAGATCATTGATTTCCGAACCTGACCACTTACAGAAAGGATATTTTCGATGGCCGACAACGAAGGGAACATCAACGCGAAAGATTTCGGAATCGGGATTCCGCAGGTGAACGAGCCGTTCTTCCTGAAAGGGAATAACAACGCCGAATGGGGAATGAAAAGCCGCCTGGCGGGCGTCTTCAACCCGAAGTCGGGCCACGCCGTCATGCTGGCGTTCGACCACGGCTACATCATGGGGCCGACCTCCGGTCTGGAACGGATCGACCTGACGATTAAGCCGCTCATCGAATACAGCGACTGCATTATGTGCACCCGCGGCATTCTCCGCTCGCTTGTTCCCCCCGAGTGCCGCAAACCGATTTCGCTCCGTTTCTCGGCCGGTTCGACGATTCTCACCTCGCTCAACGAGGAGTGCATTCAGGACATCGAAGAGGCGATCCGCATCAACGCTTCGCTGCTGGCGGTGATGGTCGCCATCGGCGATCCCGACCACGAAGGGCTCACCATTCGGAACCTGACCCGCACCGTCGATCTGGGTGTCCGCTACGGAATCCCGACCCTCGGCGTCACCGCCGTCGGAAAGAATCTTACCCGCGATGCCCGTTACCTGGCGATGGCCAGCCGTGTCTGCGCCGAAAACGGCGCCCAGGTAATCAAGACTTACTTCTGCGAAGAGAACTTCGAACAGGTGACCAACGCCGTTCCGGTTCCGATCGTCATCGCCGGCGGGAAGAAACTCCCCGAAAAGGACGCCCTTTCGATGGCCTACCGCGCGATCGACCAGGGAGCCGCCGGGGTCGACATGGGGCGGAACATCTTCCAGTCCGACTCGCCGGTCGGCATGATGCTCGCCGTGCGGGCGATCGTCCACGAGAACGCCTCGGTCGATCAGGCTTTTGCGGTCTACGAAGATTACAAAAATCGTGAAAGAAAATAGCGGAAAGCCCGTCTCCGCATACTTGACATTATAGAGAACCAAAGGTATTCTATAGTGTGTAGAATAAGCAGGGCTGCTGCCTGGTCTTTGCCTGTAGACCCTTAGTCTACCGCAAAGAGCCGGGCAGCAGCCTCTGTCTTAAAAAAGAGAGAAGCGACAGCGATTTACTTTCACCGCTGATACGGAAAGAGAACATATGGATCCGGCACAAGTTCAAAAGTTTGTTGAACAACTCTACCTTGAAAAGAAAATCCCCCGCGAAAAAGTCTTCGAGATTATCGAAGATGCCTTGAAGACCGTGGCGAAACGCCATGCCGGTCCCGATGCCGAAATCGCTGTCCATATCGACCGCGAAACGTGCGAGATCTCCGTTTTCCGCGATAATGTTCCCCTTTCCGCCGCCGAAATTACCGAACGTCTCGGAGCGCTGACGGCCCGCCAGATCATCATGCAGAAGATCCGCGATGCCGAAAAAGACAAAATCTACAGCGAGTATTTCGACCTGCTCGACGATCTGGTCAGCGGTGTGGTCCGCCGGGAAGAAAAAAACATCACCTTCGTTTACCTGCAGGAAAACGTCGAAGCCATTCTTCCCCGCAGCGAACGCGTTCCCAGCGAATCGTTCAAAGAGGGGGACCGCATCGAGGCTCAGGTCATCGAAGTCAACAAGAACGGCAATAACGCCAAGGTCCGTATCGTTCTGAGCCGGAACCGCACCTCTTTCCTCCGCAGGCTGATGGAACAGCAGATTCCCGAAATCAACGAGGGGATCATCGAAATCAAAGAGGTCAGCCGCGATCCGGGGCACCGTTCGAAAGTGGCGGTCACCTGCAGCGATCCGAACCTCGACCTGGTCGGCGCCTGCGTCGGCCGGAACGGCTCGCGCATCCGCGCCGTCAAGGAGGAGCTCCGCACCCAGGAACAGATCGATATCATCCCGTGGCATCCCGATCCGGCCGAGTTCATCAAAAACGCGCTGCAGCCCGCCGAAATCCTCGATGTCATTCCCTGCTCGATTCTGGGCCGGGCCTTTGTTCAGGTCAACGAAGATCAGCGTTCCAAAGCGATCGGGCGCCGGGGGCAGAATGTCCGTCTGGCCTCGCTCCTTTGCAGCTGGGATATCGAAATCCTGACCCCCGAAGAACTGCAGAAGATTCTCGACGACTCGGTCGCGCTCTTCAAAACGGTTCCCGGTATGACAGACGAGCTGATCGACCGGATCGTCGGGGAAGGGTTTACCAGTTACGACGATCTTTCGTGTATCGAACCGGAACTGCTGATGGAATTCGGCAAGCTTTCCGAAGAAGAAGCTCAGACAATCATCGACGAGGCCGAACGGCGCGCCGAGCTGGGCAACGCCCTCAATTCGGCGAGCGAGGCTGCCGAGGCGGCCGACCAGGCGGTCAAAGACGCCGAAGCGTCGGTCAAAGCCGCCGAGGAAGCCGTGCGCGCATTCAACGCCGGCGAAACCCCCGATCCGCCGGCCGCCGCCCGCGGCAAAAAGACGCGCGAGGGCGAGGCCAAGCCGAAGGAACCCGATTTCAAAGAGGCGATTGCTTTCATCCGAAACGCCCGCGACGCCTGGGCCCGCGCCAAGAAGGCGGCCGAAGAGGCCGTCAAATCCGCCGAGATTGTCGACAGCAGCGAAGTGGCCAAAGCCGCGCAGGAAGCCAAAGCCTCGGCCGCCCGCGCGGGGCGGGCCGTTGAAACCGCCAGCGCGGCGCTCGACAGTCTCCGCGGCGGCGACAGCCATCGCGGCCAGAACCTTCCCGGATCGCCCAAGTAGGAATCCCCCCCTGTTTTCCGCGGAGCGGCAAACAGCGATAAGCCGTTTCGGCATTGTCAGACAGTGCCGTTTACTTCATTCATCGTTTCGAAGAAGAGAGAGACGAAATTGATTCGAATTTACACGTTGGCCAAAGAGCTCAAGATCGACAGCAAAGAACTGGTGGAGATCTGCCAGAAGGTCGGCTTGACCAGTAAGAGTTCCGCGCTGGCGAGTCTCGCCGACGAGGATGTCGCGCTGGTGAAGAACTACATCCGGGAAGAGTCTGCCCGCTCTCAAAAAGAGGCAGATGCCGCGGCCGAAGCTGCGTCAATGCCGCCAATGCAGCGTCCGACAATTCCGCAGCTCCATCGGGGCAAGATTCCGGTATTGAAACCGACCCGCCCCGCGAAACGTCCCGAAGGCGCCTCTCCCGCGCCGAAGCCGGTCCCCTTCCCCAAACCCGCTGCCCCTTCCGCCTCTGTCCAAACCCCGTCGGAAACCGCCGAACCCCGGCCGGAAGAGACCGCGCCGAAACCGGATTCGGCCGCATCTGCCGAAACTTTGCCGCAGCAGCCCGCCCCGTCCGAAAGTCCGAAGGCGGAACCGCCGCGGCCCGCAAGACCGGCCGCGGCCGAACCGAAAGAGCCGGCCCCGAAACCGGAAAAGCCGCGCGGATCGAGTCCTTTAGGGAGCCTTTTGCGCGGCGGCAAAGGGGGCAAGACCGCGGCTCCCGCCGAAGAACCCGCTCCCAAGCCCGCAGAGCCCGCTGCGCCCGCCGAAGAAAAAGCCCCCAAAAAAGAGCTTTCCCCGCTCGAACAGGCGCGTCTGGCCGCCGAGCGCGAAAAGATGCAGCGTCCCCGTGTTCTCGGCATATCGACCGGCGAACCGAAATCGAAAAAGACCGAAGAAAAGCCGCGCGGGAAAAAGCCTCTGGGGATTCATATCGCGCCGGTACCGACCGCCCACGAAAAGACCGCTCCGAAACCTGAAGCGGACGAGCCGAAACCGCAGAAGCCGGACGTTCGTTTCATGCCTGCCTCGGGCAGGGCGAAAACCGAGAAAAAGCCGCCGCTCAGCGCTCTTCTGAACAAAACCGGCGGCAGCGCACCGACTGCGGCGCGGAAACCGTTTGTCGGTTCGATCGACGACGAGATCAACGAACTGCGGAATGCCGAAAAGCGCGGCGGCAAAAAGCGCCGCGGAGACCGCCGTTCCGACGACTCCTCGCAGGATTCCCGCAAACGGCGCGGAATGACCGATTTCACCCAGTTCCACGACGATGACAATGTCGGCACCTATCAGCGCCAGCAGCGGAAAAAGGGCGTGAAGGCGAAAGCCTCGACCCTCCCCCGAAAAGGCGACATTTCGATCCAGCTCCCCTGCACGGTCAAAGATTTTGCCGAAGCGACGGGGATTGCGGTTCCCACCGTCATGAAGACGCTGATGAATCTCGGCTACATGCTCACCGTGACCCAGACGATGGACGAAGAAGCCGCGGCGCTCCTGATCGAAGCGCTCGAAATCAAGGCGGTCATCAAACAGGAAGAGACGCTCGAAGAGCAGTTCGTCAACGCGGCGTTCGACCAGATCGACCCGCCCGAGACGCTCAGGCCGCGTCCCCCGGTCGTCACCTTCCTCGGTCATGTCGACCACGGCAAAACATCGCTGCTCGACCGGATTCTGCACATGAACGTCGTCTCCGGCGAAAAGGGAGGAATCACCCAGCATATCCGTTCGTACCGCATTACGACTCCCCAGGGAGACGTCACTTTCGTCGACACGCCGGGGCACGAGGCCTTTACCGAGATGCGTGCCCGCGGGGCGAACTGCACCGATATCGCCGTTCTGGTGGTGGCGGCCGACGACGGCGTCATGCCCCAAACCGAAGAGGCGATCAGCCACGCCAAGGCGGCCGGAGTGCCGATCGTGGTCGCGCTCAACAAGATGGATCTGCCGGGTGTCAGCCGCGACCGCGTCGTTCAGGAACTGGCGGCCAACGACCTGATGCCGAGCGAATGGGGGGGCGATGTCGAAATCGTCGAAACCAGCGCCGTGACCGGCAAAGGGATCGACGAACTGATGGAAACCCTTTTGATGGTCGCCGAGCTGCACGAGCTCAAGGCCCGTCCCGACCGTCAGGCCACCGGTGTGGCGATCGAATCTTCGCTGCAGCCGGGTCAGGGGGTTCTCTGCACCCTGCTGGTTCAGAACGGCACGCTCCATACCGGCGACGTGGTTCTCTGCGGAAACGCCTACGGTAAGATCCGCGCGATGTTCGATACGCTCGACCCGTCGAAGGAACTCACGGAAGCCCCTCCCAGCACGCCGGTCAGTGTTCTCGGCCTCGACGTGGCGCCCGGCGCCGGCAGCGCCTTTGTCGTTCTCGACGACATCTCGGTCGCCCGCCAGATTGCCGAAGAGCGGACCCAGATCATTCACCAGCGCGAACTGAACGGCGGCGACGCGCACGTCACTCTCGAAAGTCTCAAAGCGCGGCTCGATTCCAAAACCCAGCAGACGCTCAACATCATTATCCGCACCGATGTGCGCGGCTCGATCGAAGCGATCCGCAAAGAGCTCTCGAAACTCGATCATCCCGAAGTGAAGATCAAGATTCTCCAGGCTTCGGTCGGGGGGATCACCGAAGCCGATGTCCTTTTGGCCGACGCTTCCGACGCGATTATCGTCGGCTTTAACGTTGTTCCCGACGAACTGGCGCGCACCACCGCCGAAAAGAAAAAGGTCCAGATCCGCCGTTACGATATCATCTACAAGCTTTCCGAAGATATCAAGGCGGCGCTCGAAGGGATGTTAAAGCCGGTCGAACAGGTCAAAGAGCTGGGGCGCGCTTATGTGCAGCAGATCTTTGTCATCAGCCGGATCGGCACCATCGCCGGATGCCGCGTTCTTTCCGGAACGATCGAGCGCGACTGCCATATCCGCCTGATCCGCGACAGCCGCATCATCGGCGAATACCTCCTTGAAACCCTCAAGCGCGAAAAAGACGATGCGCGCGAAGTCCGCGAAGGGTACGAATGCGGCATCAAGCTCAAGGGGTTCAACGACATCAAAGAAGGCGATTATTTCGAGGCTTACAAAATCGAGGAAATCGCGCGGACGCTTTAATAGATTTCACCGC
Source organism: Thermoguttaceae bacterium (assembly GCA_017405595.1). Taxonomy (GTDB): domain Bacteria; phylum Planctomycetota; class Planctomycetia; order Pirellulales; family Thermoguttaceae; genus RUG695. The sequence continues at coordinate 118,956 of JAFRAC010000013.1, forward strand.
CAAGAAAGAAAAACAGGGGAAGTTTCGTGGCATCGAGAAGAACATTAAAAGCCGCCCAAGCCATACGCGAGGTCGTGGCGCTTTCGCTCCTTTCGGGGGTCAAAGACCCGCGTGTCGAAGGGGTCACGATCAATTCGGTCGAAGTCGCGGGCGATATGCGTACCGCCAAAGTCTTTTTTACCGTTTTGGGGAACGATCCCGCCAAGGAAAAGCTGGCGCTGAAAGGACTTCAGAGCTGCGCGGGGTTTCTTCAGCAGCGCTGCGCGAAGCGTATCGAAACGCGTTACACGCCCCGGCTGACCTTTGAGGTCGATGAAGGGGTCAAGAATCTTGCCCGCGTTTCGGAGATTCTGCAGCAGGAGCGTCTCGCCCGGGAAGCCTCGCAGGGGGAAGGCGGCGGACAGGCGCAGGATCTGCCCGAAGAACCGCCTGAAGAACCGATCCCCGAATAGCTCAAAAACGAACCTTTCGGCCCTTAGCACAAAACGTTCCGATTTTCTGACAAGGAAACATTTATGGGATCCAGTCCTCGTAATACGTACAAGGTTCTCTACCAGCAGCTTCAGAAAGAATTCCGTTCCGGAGCGGCCGGCCTCGCCGGCGACCGCGAAGTGCTGGTGGTGCTGATTTACTCGGCCCTCCTCGAAAACACCCCGGCGGCCGCGGCCGTCAAAGCGTTCGAAAAGATCGAAGATTCCTTTATCGACTGGAACGAACTGCGCGTTTCCACAGCCGGAGAGCTGTGCGAAATGCTCCCGATGCTTCATTCGCCGCGCAACAACTGCGAGCGGATGCGCCAGACGCTCCAATCGGTCTTTCAAGCCACTTACAATTTCGACCTGGAACAGTGGCGTGAAAAGGGGGAAGACGCGTTTCGCGAATATCTCGCTTCGATTCCCTTTGTGACGCGGTTTATGGCCGATTTCACCGTCAGTACCGTTTACCGTAAAAACGAAATTCCCCTCGACGAAGGGGCTCTGCGCGTTTTGCGCCTGCTCGAACTGGTCGATATCGACGAGGAAAACCACGAAACGGCCGTCGGGCTCAAACGCGCCTTTTCGAAAAGCGAAGCGGCCTCGTTCGCCGCCCTCCTCCATGAACTCGGGGCGATGCTGATGGACGAGTCCACCGCCGCCAAAGCGATGAAAATTTTAAAGGCGGTCGATCCGGCTTCCGCAAAACGGAGCTTTATCCCGATGGTCGAGGAAGAAGAGAAAGACCCCTTCAAAATCGCTCGGGAGATTGCCAGTGTACGGCGCAATAACACGATGAAAATCAACTACGAAGCCGACATTGAAGACGGCGACGACGACGATTTCTCTTCCGAAGAGCCGTCCCTCGAAACACAGATTCCGTATGAGGGGGACGAAGAGGAGAACGCCGGATTTGACCGGGAAAGCGACAGCCCGGTTCCGGGCGACAAGATGAAGAAACCGAAGAAGGTCAGGGAACCGGTATTGCCGGACGAGCCGGAAAAGCCCGCCGCCCCCGAACCGGAAACGGAACCGAAGCCCGCCAAGAGCCCCAAGGCCTCTCCGGCCGGGAAGCAGCCCGCCGAAGAGAAGAAACCTTCGGCAAAGAAAAAGCCTGCAGCCGAAACGAAACCGCCGGCAGCGAAAGCGGCGCCGGCCGAAAAGAAACCGGCCGGCAGGAAGAGCTCTCTCCCCGGGAAGAACGCCGCCGCGAAAGAGAAAGCGCCGGCCGGAAAAAAGGCGCCGGCCGAAACGAAGAAATCCGCCAAGGCGAAGGGACCGGCCGAAACCCCCAAGACCGGGATCAGGAAAACCGCCCCGCCGAAAGGCGTTCCGGAAAAACCGGCCAAAAAAGAGGGAAAATCCTCCGCGGTAAAGGTCCTGAAAAAGAGAAGCGCAAGCCTGACCCCCAAAGTGTCCCCCGCCAAACCGGTGCGGAAAAAGGGAAGCGTCCCTGCCGGCAAGCCGTCGGCCGCTCCCAAGGCGCCGGCGAAAAGGGGCGCCAGGGAGACGGGGAAGGCTGCCGTCAAAAAAGAGCCGGCCAAAGCCGTCCTCCTCAAGAAGAAGCCCGCCGCAAAAGGAACAAAGGCCGCGGCGCCCGCGTCCAAATCCGCCGTAAAGTCCGCCGCCAAAAAGAAGGGCGCTTCCGCGAAATCATCAGCAAAGAAATAACCATATCACCGAGAGAAGGAGTTTTTTATGTCAGGCCATTCCCACTGGGCAGGTATTAAACACAAGAAAGCGCTCGTCGACGCCAAACGGGGCAAGCTCTGGAGTAAACTCGCCAAAGCGATCATCGTCGCCGCGAAACACGGCGGGGGCGATCCGGCGAACAACATTCGTCTTCGAACCGCCATCGAGGAAGCCAAAGCGGTTTCGCTTCCGAAAGACAACATTGCCCGCGCGATCAAACGCGGAACCGGCGAAGGGGAATCGGTCGAATTCGAAGAACTCCTCTACGAAGGCTACGGTCCGCACGGCGTGGCGGTCATGGCATCGAGTCTGACCGACAACCGCAACCGCACGGCGCCCGAAATCCGGAAGATTTTCGAGGTGCACGGCGGCAAGCTCGGCGCCACCGGCTGCGTGGGCTGGAACTTCGACAAAAAGGGCGTCTTCTTCATTCCGAAAGACCAGATCGACGAAGAGAAGCTGATGGAAGTGGCGCTCGAAGCCGGCGCCGACGATATTGAAGACCAGGGAGAAGGTTTCCAGGTGACCTGTTCGCCCGATGTGTACGACACGGTTGCCGAAGCGATCGAAGCCGCCGGTCTCCATCCCGAAAGTTCCGAAATCACCATGGTTCCGCGCGACACCGTCGACATCACCGACCTGTCCGCCGCCCGTTCGGTCATGCGCCTGATCGACGCGCTCGACGAACACGAAGATATCCAGACCGTCTCGTCGAATGTCAACATCCCCGACGAGATCATGCAGCAGCTCGAAGAAGAGTAACCCTCTCCCCTCTCGAAATGGCCGGTGCGCAGGAATCCCGTTTTCCGGGGCGGATTTCCCTCCCCCTTCGGGTCAGCAACCCTTTGGCGGTCTGTTTTGTTCCCGCGGCCGGCGGCGTTTTTCTGGACGCCCTCATCGCCCCCCCGGTTCGTCTCTGGGGGGGCTTTTTTCTTGTTTTCCTGTTCCTCTCCCTCTTCACGCTCGCCGCGGCAAGCCGGCGCCCCCCAAGCGCCGTCTGTCACACCGCGGCCGCGATATTCTTTTGCGGCGTGATCTTCTCGTTCTTCGGGTTTTGGCACCAGGTGCGCTGGTCCTTCTTTCCCGAAAACGACATCGCGTTTCTGGCACCCGCCGACAGGGCCCCGGCCGCGGTCGAAGGGGTCATTCGCACTACCCCGGTCTATACCGAAGGGGGTCCGAACGGAAACGGAACGACCGCGGCGGAAGTCAGAACGGTCCGCATCCAAAACAAAGGGGAATGGTCCGATACCGTCGGCACCATCCAGGTGCGGTGCGAGGGGGATTACACCTCTTACCGTATCGGGGACGCGGTCAGGGTGGTCGGGAAAATCTCGCATATCCGGGAAGCGGAGAATCCGGGCCAGTTCGACCGCGCGTTCCGGGCCCGCACCCGCCGGATTCTCGTTCAGATGAACGGCGCGGCCTTCCAAAAAACAGAACGGACTGCGGCGATGCCCCGTTACCGGATTCTCCGGTGTATCGAGACGGTCCGGCTCGCCGCGCGGGACCTGTTCGCCCGGCGCCTTTCCCCGAAAAACAGCGCGGTCGCCTCGGCCGTCATCCTCGGGCTCCGCGGCGGACTCGACGAGGAGACACTGGAAATGTTCCGCCGGACCGGAACCGCCCATCTGATTTCCGTTTCGGGGCTGCACGTCTCGCTGGTGGCGCTCTTTTTGTTTCTCGTCATTCGGGCGGCGTCGGTTCCGGTCTGGGCGAAAACCGTCTTTCCGGCGGCGGCGATCCTCGGCTACGTTCTGCTTGCCGGCGCGCAGCCTCCCGCGGTGCGCGCGGCGGTCCTCTTCTGGGTTTTGTGTCTGTCGGCGCTTTTCCGGCGCAAGGCGGCGCTGCTCAATTCCTTCGCCGCCTCGGCGCTGATCCTCCTGCTGGCCAATCCCTCAAACCTCTTTTTGCCCGGGGTCCATTTCTCCTTTCTGGCCACCGGCGTTTTCCTTTGGTTTCTCGCGCCCGAGGCGGCCTCTCCCCGTTCAAGGCGCAAACCGCTTTTCGTTCTGCGCCTTCAGGCGCGGATCCGCCTCGTGCATCTGCAGTATCGAAACCGTCCGCTCGCCGCCATCCTCTTTCACGCGGCGGAAAAACTCGGCACGGTTCTGCTGAGGATCACCGCGGCGTCGCTGGTCATTGAATTCATCCTTCTGCCCGCGATTCTCACACATCTGCACATGTGTACTCCCCTCTCCTTTCTCATTAACCCGATCATCTGGATTCCATTCGAAGCGGCGCTGATCTCAGCCCTCTTCCTTCTCCTTTTCGGATCGGTTCCGCTATTGGGCGGCTTTTTCGCGTTTTTGGCCAACGGCGCGTTTTCTCTTCTGGAAGCCCTGCTGAACTTTTCCCAGCAGGTGCCGTGCGCATGGCTAAAACTTCCCGGCCCCTCGATCTGGTGGACAGCCGGTTTTTATCTTCCGTTCCTCTTCTGGACCCTCTTCCCAAGCCGGCGTCCCCGGCTTCGGGTCATCTTTCTCTTTGCCGGCCTCTGGCTCGCGGCCGGCATCGCGGTTTCCGAAGCCGCAAATCTTCGGGCGCGAAACCGCGGACGGGTCGAGGCGGAAATCCTCTCGGTCGGCCACGGAGGAGCGAATCTGCTCCTTTTCCCGGACAAAACGGCTCTTTTCGATTGCGGAACGGTGGGAGAAGGCTCCTGGGCCGGAAACATTGTCCAGGGAGCTCTCTTCGCCAAAGGCCGCAAAACGATCGACCTTCTCCTTCTTTCCCACGCCGATGCGGACCACTACAACGGGGTCGCGGAACTGCTGAAATCGGTACGCGTCAGACGTGTTGCGGTTCCGCCGGACTTTTTTCAGGACCCCAGTCCTCTTTTAGCGGAACTCCACGGAGAGCTCGAAAAAAGAAAGATTCCGGTCGTCACCGTCGGCAAAGGGGACAGCCTCGCCCCCTACGGTTTCGCCGGGCTGACGATCCTCCATCCGGAAAAGGAGACTCATTACAGTAACACAAACGCTTCGAGTCTCGTTCTTCTTTTCGAGGCTCACGGCAGGCGGATTCTCCTGGCCGGCGATCTTGACGTCGAGCCGCTCCCCGCATTTTTAACCGCACCGGCCGAACCGTACGATCTTGTGACCCTGCCGCACCACGGGGGACATTCCCAATGCACCGAACCGCTGATCAAAGAGGGCGCCACCCGGTGGGCGGTGGCCAGCGAGGTCTCGGGACGGATCTCCGAAAAAACCGTATCGGTCTGGAAATCGTGGAACCCGGATCTTCTGTTTCTCTGCACCGGCGACTCGGGCGCGGTCACCGTGCGTATCGAAAAGGAGAAGGGCCGAAACGAAGAAAAAGGATCGTTTACTCTGAGGCCGTATCGCTTTCCGGCCCGGCCGCCTCAGAGCTTTCCGGAACCGGTTCGGCCGCGTTGAGGCCGCCTGCGCCGGGCTCTTCCTCCGCCGGCTCGGGGTCTTCCGGGGTTTTCGTGTATTTCTTCACATAGAGCCGAAGCGCGTGCAGCGTAACCGAAATGGCCTCCACCTCTTTCGGGGAAAGGCTCCAAATCGGATCGGTTTTCGGGTTGTAGAACTGCGCCAGTGTCAGCGCCAGATGATAAATCGACTTGCGGAGCGACTGCGAATTGACCGGAAAACGTTCGGACGCCGCCAGATGCCACCGCAGGAAATGGCCGTTCACCAGCAGCATGTCGGCCGCCGAACTGATCTTCCGTCCGGAAAGAAAACGCGTTTCCCGAAGGCCGGCATCGTTCAGCCCGTCGAGCGCGCGGCGGTAGACGGTCTTCAGATTCTCATCAATCCGTTCGAGCAGATCGCGCAGCTGCGGATCGCCGTTCCCCTTCCTTGTTTCGCGGTAAAGCCGGTCCGAAAGGTAGGCAAGGCCGAGAAGGCGGTTCACCGATTCGCTCCGGTTCCAGTAGACGGGCCGGTTCAGCTCGTATTCGGCAAGCGCGGCCAGTGTGACCGGTTCTCCGAACGCGTTCTGCCATACACGGTGAATATCGTCGAGATAAAACGAGAGAGCGACCGCCATCATCGAGAGATCTTCGTGGAACGTCATCTGTTTCATTTCCGATTCCATCAGATCCCGAACGGTCATCGTCCGGCCGGGATTAGCTTTGATCTCGTAGCCGAGCGAGACGTTCGCCATCGCCAAAGAGGCGAGCAGCTCTCCGCGTGTCTGCTGATAGCCGTACCCGATCCGGGGAACGAGGAGATCCCCGGCAGGATTAAAGATCCGCCGCTGGCCGATCGGCAGATTCCAGCAGAGGAGACCGACCGCATAAGCCGGTTCCGCCGGAGGCTGAACCTTTCCGTTTTTCGGAACCGACTGCGCCTGACCGCCCGTTTGGCAGAGGAACTGCGTATCGATACCGTACGGCACCGTCATTTTCAGCACGGTTGCCGGAGTCAGGTCGCTGTTCACCAGAACGGTGTGGGGGGACCAGAGGTCCAGCTGCCGCGTCAGCGCGCTGAGCAGCACATCGGGAGCGGGAACCTCCTGCGGTTTGACAACGCCGTTATCCCGCCGGTTCCGGTGCGAGACATCGACCACCGGCGGAGGATTGTTCGGACCGTACGGCTGACCGTCCCCCGCTCCGAATTGCGAAAGGAGAGGGGAATCGTAGGGGAGAATCGTTCCGGAAAGAGAGTTCAGGTCACCGCCGGGCGGGACCGGTATCGGGTCGCCCGAAATCGGCATTCCCTGAATCACCGACCCTTCCTGGATCATCGGATAGGGAGCCGGAGAGATGATCTGACCGCCGTAAAACCCCGTCCCGGGCGGGAAGGCGCCCCCGCCGGTCTGAGCCGACAGAAAGGCTCCCCCCTGCGGCAGCAGGATAAGGGCACAGACGATCGCACAACGAACCAACCGGCACATATTTTCCTCTCGGATCACAGAACGAAAACCGGGGGAATATTAGAGTAAAAAAGCCGGTCCCGTCAAGGGCACTCCGTGCCGGACCGGCATCCCTTTCCCCCTGAACGGGGAGCCGGCATGGGGTGAGAAACGGAGTTTCCCAACAGGAAAAAAGCGGGCGGATTCCGTCGTCTTTTTCCCCTTTTTCCGCCTTCAAAACGCTTCCTCGCAGCGCAAATTTCCCGCGGCGCGATTATTCCTTTTTTCCAGAAAACGGGTATAATGGAAGGGCAAGTTTTTGGGGATTCCCGACGCTTGTCTCTCTCAGGAAAGGTTATCGGAAAGAACAACGAATGAACAACACAGATCCTTCTCGCGATCCCAAAACCGGATCCGCCTCCGACAGCGATTTCGATGCTCCTTTCTCCGAAGAAAAGAAAGACGCCGAAAAGACGCCACAGACCGGCCCGAAAGACGGTTTCCGCCTTAACGACGAAACGTACCGCCAGATTCCGGACCAGTTCAAGGACGTTCCCGGCCCGGAGAAGCCGACCAGCCCCAAAAAACCGGTTTCCCGACACCCCAAACGTTCGGGGAACAACCCGCCGCCCCCCCCCTTCAAAGAGGGAAAACCGGCGTCGTCCGACCCGCTGCGCTCGGCCCGCGGCCGGGTCTCTCCCCTTCTGATCTTCCTCCTTTTGGTCGGGCTCGGCTGGATGTTCTTTTCGTCCCGGAAAGACGCCCACACCACCCTGATCACCTGGAACGGCTTTCACCAGGAACTGGAAAAGGGGAACGTTGACTCTGTCGTCCTGAAGGGGAACATCCTCAACGGCACTTTTATCGATAAGCCCGACTTTGAATCGAATCCGGGAAAACTCCTTCCCGAACCCCTCTTTCAGGAATCGGATTCCGAAAACGGCGCGAACCGCTGGGTACTCCGCGAAGTCGACGCGCCCAAACGGGAAGCCGATTCGGCGTTCACCGCTCCCGGTCATCCTTACGGGTGTTTTTACACGGTCGTTGACACTGTCAAGCGTTCCAATACCGGAAAAGTCCTCTACCGCAAATTCCGGTGCGAAATCCCGGCGACCGCGCTCGCCGACCCGAACCTCGACGATACGCTCCGACAGAAGGTGCGGTCGTTCACGTCCAATTCCCCCATCGACAACACCGGCCTTTACATGATCACGTCGGTGCTGCTCAGCGGGCTTCTTCTCCTGATCTTTTGGAGAATGATGAGGCGGACCAATGAGCAGATGATGGGGGGCGGGTTCGGCGGTTTCATGAAAAGCCCGATGCGCTCCTACGACCCCGAAAACGAGCACCGCGTGACATTCGCCGATGTCGCCGGGCTCGACAACGTCAAGAAGGAGCTCGAAGAGATCGTCGACTACCTCAAAGACCCCGAACGGTACCACAAAATGGGTGCCCGCGTTCCGAAAGGCTCTCTTCTTTTCGGCCCTCCGGGCACGGGCAAAACGCTCCTGGCGCGCGCCGTGGCCGGCGAAGCCGGGGTGAGTTTCCTTTCGATCAACGGTTCCGAATTCATGCAGATGTTCGTCGGCGTCGGCGCGACGCGTGTCCGCGAACTCTTTAACGAAGCGCGGGCCAAGGCGCCCTGCATCCTCTTCATCGACGAGATCGACGCTGTCGGCCGCCAGCGCGGGACAGGCCTGGGGGGCGGCCACGACGAGCGGGAACAGACCCTCAACCAGATCCTGAGCGAAATGGACGGTTTCACCCCGTCCGAATCGGTGATGGTCATGGCGGCAACGAACCGGCCCGACGTCCTCGATCCGGCGCTGATGCGTCCCGGCCGTTTCGACCGTCACATTACCGTTGACCGTCCCTCTTTAAAAGGGCGCAAAGAGATTTTCGAAGTCTATCTGAAAAAGATTCCCCTGGGCGACGGGATCGACCGCGACAAACTCGCCGCCTCGACCGTCGGGTTCACCGGAGCCGATATTCAAAACCTGGTCAACGAGGCCGCGCTCTGGGCGACCCGCAACCGCAAAACCCAGGTCGAGATGTCCGACTTTGAATTCGCGCACGCCAAAGTCGTGATGGGCCTTCCGCGGGAAGAAACGCTCACGCCCGAAAACAAACGCAAGACCGCCTATCACGAAGCCGGGCACACCATCATCGACTGGTTCAGCCCGACGAAGACCCGGGTACACAAAGTCACCATTCTCCCCCGCGGCATGTCGCTCGGCGCCACTTACATTATGCCCGAAGAGGATCAGCTAAGCGTGACCGAAACGGAACTCCGCGCCAAACTCGCCGAATTCCTTGCCGGCCGCGCCGCCGAACTGCTTGTCTACAAGCAGTCGTCAACCGGCGCCGAAAACGATCTGAAAGAAGCGACCAAACTCGCGCGGCGCATGGTCGTCCACTGGGGGATGAGTGAGAAAATCGGCCCGGTCTCCTACCGGTCCGACTATGCCAATCCGTTCCTCGGACGCGAAATTGCCGAGTCGCGTGAATACAGCGACGCCACCGCCCGCCTGATCGACGAAGAGGTCATGCGCATTCTGCACGAGGCCGATCAGGCCGCCGGAACGATGCTCGCCGAGAAGCGGGATCTGCTCGACAAGCTTGCCGAGACGCTCGTCGCCGAAGAGGAGCTCGACCAGGCGCGGATCGAAGAGATTCTCGGTCCCCCGCTCTAAAACACCCCCTTACCCGCAGCAACGATTTCCCCCCGAAGGAGATACCGTGGAACCTCAAGCCAAAGAATTTCTCCAAACCCTCTTTAACACACCGAGCCCTTCAGGTTTTGAAGAGCCGATTCAGCAGGTTGTCCGCGACTACATCGCGCCTTTCGCCGACGAGGTTCAAACCGACGTGCACGGCAACGTGATGGCGTCCAAAAATCCCGGCTCTCCCTATAAAATCATGCTCGCCGGCCACTGCGACCAGATCGGCTTCATCATCAACTACATCGATCCCGAAGGGTTCCTTTACTTCCTCCAGCTCGGGGGATGGGATCCGCAGGTCGTGACCGGTCAGCGGGTCGTCGTCTACGGAAAGAACGGGCCGGTCGCCGGCGTCATCGGAAAGAAAGCGATCCATCTCCTTTCCGAAGAGGAACGCAAACGCCCGACGAAACTTCAGGACCTCTGGATCGATATCGGCGCGAAAGACCGCGAAGACGCCCAGCAGCGGGTTGAGGTCGGCGACTGCGCGACCGTGGAACTCGCCTGCCGCGAAATGCTCAGCGAGCGGATCACCGCGGTCGCGACCGACGACAAAGTCGGAGTGTGGGTCATCATGGAAGCGCTGCGGCGGATCGACCCGGCGAAACTTTCGGTCGGAGTCTGCGCCGTTTCGACCGTCCAGGAAGAGGTCGGCCTGCGGGGCGCGAAGACGAGCGCTTTCGGGATCGACCCGGCCGTCGGAATCGCGGTGGACGTTACCCACGCGACCGACTGCCCGACCGTCGACAAGAAGCAGAACGGCGATATCCTCCTCGGCGCCGGCGCGGTTCTTGCCAAAGGGCCGAACCTGAACACGCGCCTTTTCAACCAGCTTCGCGCCGCCGCGCAGGAGCATCAGATTCCGGTCCAGATCGAGGCTGAAGGGCGGCCGACCGGCACCGACGCGAACGTCATTCAAGTCACACGTTCCGGCGTGGCCACCGCGCTCATTTCGATTCCCAACCGCTATATGCACACGCCGACCGAAATGATTTCGCTCAAAGATCTCGACGCCGCCGCCGATCTGATCGCCCGTTACTGCGAATCGGTCACCCCCGAAACCGAGTATATCCCCGGCATGGGCCGGTAAAAGCCGGCCGGAAAACAAGGGAAGAGAATTTGACGTGATAAACTCTCTCCTTCACCTTTTAAGCGATCTGGCGCCGTCGGTCATAGCTTTTTCCGGCGGCGTCGATTCGTCTCTTCTGGCCAAGGGGGCGCTCCTTGCCTCTGAAAAGTCCGGCACCCTGCCGCCGGTCGGCGTTTTTGCGGTCAGTCCCGTCGCGCCGCGCGGCGATATCGAAACCGCACGGAAGACCGCCCGCGAGATCGGCCTGGACCTCATTGAAATCGACACTTCCGCCGAACTCGCGCTTCCGGCGTTTCAGCGGAACGCGCGCGACCGCTGCTACCACTGCAAGAAATACCGGTTTTCCGCCATGCTGCAAATGATCCGCCAGTGGAAAGAGGAGGGAAAACCGCACCGCACCCTTCTCGACGGCGAAAACGCCGATGACCGCGGCCTGTGGCGCCCCGGCGAACGCGCCGCCGCGGAGCTCGGGATCCGTTCGCCGCTCGCCGAACTGGGGATCACCAAAGAGGATGTGCGCCGGCTCGCCCGCCGGCTGAATCTTTCGGCTGCCGAACGCCCTTCGTCCCCCTGTCTCGCGACCCGGATTCTCTACGGGCTGACACCCACGCCGGAACTTCTGCGCCGAATCGACGATGCCGAAACCCTTTTACACAGTTGGGGATTTCCCGTCTGCCGCGTCCGGGCCGATTCCGCCGTCACCGCACGGATCGAAGTCCCCGCCGCCGACATTCCCCGTTTTCTGGAACGGAAGCTCAAAGAAACGGTCACAGCCGGGTTTTTGCGGCTCGGGTTTGCGGCCGTTTCGCTCGATTTGGAGGGGTTCGTTTCCGGAAAGATGGACCGCGCGCAGCCGCCGGCCTGTCACACGCCGCCGAAGGGGGAAAAGCGGACCGGCTGAGCCATTTCACAAACGCCGCCGTTTTCTCCGTATCGGCATGTCATTCGAGGTTTTTCTCCGATGTTTGCAATCCCGATTTATCTGACAGGCCTGATTCTGGTTCTCCTGTTTTTCGGCTTCTTCTTTGCCGAAACGATCAAGCGCTTTCTTCCCGATCTCGAGGGGTGGGAGGTGCCGATCGCGTTCGGCGTGGCCGTGGTCTTTATGACATTGCGGTATGTCAAATACAGTTATCACAAGCAGGTCGCCTTCTCGTTTATCGGGGGGATCATCCTGGTAACTGTCGTGTTAAAGGTCATCGACATTTGCCGGAACCGGAACATCGACGATGACGATGATGACGACTTCTAAACCGGCGCTCTTCCGGTCCGGGCCGGTCATTCCCATCCCGATAACACAGCTTTTCAGTGAACAAGAAAACCGGCCGCCGGAACCCGGCGGGTCCGCACCGGCGTTTACCAGGCCGGTTTGGGGCGGAGAAGATCAGCAATTTTATTGGTGAGCAGGTTGAGGCCTTCTCCGGTTACCGCAGAGATGAGGATCGGTTCCTTGCCGAGTTCGCTCTGGCAGCGCGCGACCGTTTCACGCGCTTCGGGAAGATCGGCTTTGGTGACGACAAGAATCTCTTCCCGCCGGCAGAGTTCGGGATCGAACTGTTCGAGCTCGGCGCGGATCGCGCGGTAATTCCCGATCGGGTCGGTGCCGTCGGCCGGCTGCGGCTCGATCAGGTGAACGAGGATTCCGGCACGCTGAATATGGCGCAGAAAATCATGACCGAGACCCGCTCCCTTGTGGGCCCCCTCGATCAGACCGGGGATATCGGCCATCACAAACGAGCGGCCGCCGCCGATCTGCACAAAACCGAGATGCGGGTTTGTGGTCGTAAACGGATACGAGTCGATCGCGGGACGGGCCCGGGAAACGCGGCTTAAAAGGGTGCTCTTCCCGGCGTTCGGTTTTCCGACCAGGCCGACGTCGGCGATCATTCTCAGTTCGAGGCGCAGATGGCGGCTTTCCCCTGCCCCCCCCGGCTCGGCAATACGCGGGGCGCGGTTGGTCGCCGTCTTAAAGCGTGTGTTCCCCTTCCCGCCGAACCCTCCGCGGGCGACGGTGAACTGATCCCCGTCGTTCTTCAGGTCTTTCAGAAGGACTTCGTGGTTCCGGTCGAACACCATCGTGCCGACCGGCACATCGATGATGAGCGGTTCCGCCGAAGCGCCGTGCCGCTGCGCGCCGCTCCCCTGCTGGCCGTTTTTGGCTTTCCAGACCTTTTGCATGGAGAGGTGGAACAGGCTGACCACACTGCGGCTCGCGCGAAAGATGACGTCCCCCCCGCGTCCGCCGTCGCCGCCGTCGGGACCGCCGCGCGGGACGTATTTCTCGCGGCGGAAACTGACACAGCCGTTCCCCCCCTTGCCGGAAAGAACTTCGATTTCAACTTCGTCTACAAACATCCCGCCGCCGCAGCGCCTCTCGCGAAAAAAGAAAACTCATGAAACGGAAATGTACACACAAAAAGCGGAAAAGTGAGTACTCTTCCGCTTTTCGAAATGGTTGGGAAACCAATTGCCGGTTCAGCCGGTCACGGCGTTCGGATCTTCGGCGACAACGTTGACGCGGCGGCCGTTCTGATCGAACTTCACGAAACCTTCCTGAAGGGCAAAAATGGTATAGTCGGTGCCCAGACCGACCCCTTTGCCGGGACGCCAGCGGGTTCCGCACTGACGGAGAATGATGTTGCCCGGATTGACTGCCTGACCGCCGTAAACCTTGATACCGCGGCGCTGCCCATTGGAGTCGCGGCCGTTGCGGCTGGACCCCTGCCCCTTTTTATGAGCCATAATAACCCTCGCTTTCTTTCCGCGGAACCGTTTCCGCGGAGACTGATTATGCTGTTTTCTTGACCCGCTTAAAAAAGGGGGCAAGATCTATCCTACAAAGAATCAGGGCTATTATAACAGGTATTTCCGATCCTAAAACCCCCCCGGGGGCCTTGAAGAAGGGAAGGATCAGGCGTCGTTTTCGGGCCGGCGGCGGAAGGAAAGACGGTCGCGGGTAATGCCGCGTCTTTCTTTCCCGTCCCGGTTGAGCGAGTCCTCGATAAACTTCGCCAGCTCGAGGCAGCGGCCGCCCGGGAACTTCTCGCGGAGCGCCGCAACAACCTGGGGCCAGGTCAGCCCCTGGCCGTACATGATCTTATAAGCTTGTTTCAGCTCCGAAATCTCATCGTCCCGGAGCCCGTTCCGTTTCAGGCCGAGACAGTTCAGGCCGACAATCCCGGTGCTTTTGCCGTCGACCCTTGTAAAGGGGGGGATATCCTGCGTCACATGGGCCTGCCCCCCCACCATCGTCATCTGGCCGATCCAAACGAACTGGTGAACCCCCACCGCGCCGGAAAGGACAGCGCGGCTTTCCACCACCACATGACCGGCCAGCATGGTATTGTTCGAGATCAGCACACGGTCTCCGATCCGGCAATCGTGGGCAACGTGAACGTTCACCATCAGCATGTTGTCGCTGCCGATCTGAGTCACGCCGTCGTCTTCCTTGGAACGGTGGACCGTGCAGTTCTCGCGGAAAAGGTTGCGGTCGCCGATAACGGCTTTCCCTTTTGAACAGGCCAGGCCCAGACATTGGGGATGACCGCCGATCACCGCCCCTTCGAAGACGTGGTTTTCGCTCCCCATGACCGTTCCGCTCTTCACGATCGAATGGGCCTCAAAAACGCAGCCGTCCCCAATTTCGACGTCATCTTCGATGACACAGAAGGGTCCGAAGACGCAGTCGCGGCCGATCCTGGCTTTCGGACTGATTAACGCGGTCGGGTGAATACTCATTTTTCCTCCTTGCAGGATTCGACTCCCTTCGAAACGGCCTGGGCACACCGGGAACCGGAAAAGTGCGAGACTCGTCTGATAAAAGATTCTACGTCGGAACGGCTGAGAGTTCCCGAACCGGAAGATCGGCAAAGCGCGGCGGCGGGCGTAAAATTCGGGGGGTATTCTACCTTAAAATAGGGAAAATAGCAAGAACGCTTTTCGGCTTGCCGGGCGGGAAGAGGAGCGCACCGGGCCGCGGTAAACGAAGATCAGCCTCCGGAAAAACCGGAGGCTGACATCGATTCGGCACGCGCCGCAGCAAACGGGAGAGACGTCCCTATTTGTAGGAAGCAAGGTCGAGATACGCCAGAACGGTCGCCGTAACCAACAGGATCCAGGAAATCAAAAGGATGAGCGCGTAGATATCGAGGCGTTTCGGAACAACCGGTTTCGGAGGCGCCGGAGCCTGAACCTCCTCGAACGCGACCTCCTCGTCTTCGGCGGGAGATTCTTCCCCCTTCTTCCGTTTCCTGGACTTCTTCTCTTTTTTCGGTTTCGGCTCTTTCGGAGCCTTCGCCTTCTTTTCCTTCTTCGGTTTCTCGGCCTTCGGCTTATTCGAACTTAGAAACGACATCGTCCCCCTCCTTGATCGTCCCTTGACGGAATTCGGGAAGAACGCGGCAAACGGCTCGATGCGGTTCAACGGTCACGACCTCGATTTTCCCCAGGTAGGTGTCGCCGCGCGCCACGTTAAGCTGGTGGCCCGGCTTGAGCCCGTCGTCGGAACCGAGCGTGATCATCACCAGTCCGCGGGGACCTTCCTGAACCGCCTGGATCGCCCCTTTGACCTGGAACGGGAGATTCTGATCGTAGAGTTCCGGATTCGGTTCCAGACCGTTCATGTTGAGCACCGTCTTGGCCTTATCGAACTCTTCGGTCAGTTCGAGATTCTTCTGTTCGAGATCGCCGCGGATCGAGGCCAGCTCGTGCAGACGGTTGACTGCCGTCGCGAGCTCCTGAAGGTAGCCGGCGCGCTGTGTCTGCGCCGAGGCGAGGTCGTCGGTCATCGTTTTGAGGGTGTCCTGGTAATCTTTGATAGCGGCGTTGTTCGCGGCAATCACGTCGAGACGCTGCTGCAGGTCTTTTTCGGTCTGGAGTTCCCGTTCGGTCAGCGAATCGTTCTGAATCTGGAGATCCTGAACCACGTCGTGCAGGGCGCCGATCGTCGCCTCGTAGGCTTCCCGCTCTTTGGCGATCTTATTTTCGAGGTCCTGCTTCTGGGCGGTCAGGGTCGCTTTTTCTTTGTCGAGCGCGGCAATCTGCTCCTGTTTTTTCGCGGAATCTTCTTTCCAGCTCTTATGATTGGCATAGAGTGTTAAGGCCAGAGAGAAGAAAATGATGCTCATAATGGCAATGAGACTGACGAATATTTTTCCGACCAGGTTCATAAAGCAACCTCTCTTGCGTACTGAAAACAGGCACCGGCAATAACAGCACCGATGCCGAGCCCCCCGCTGCGGCGCCGATGCCCGGCGGCACGTACCCTTACTCAATTAAATCGGCACTCAAATCCCCGCCCCTTGCCGGGAATCAGGGAAAAAGAAGCCGGGCGCGCCGCTCCCCTCTTCCTAACCGGCATAACCCTTTTTATTGGGCGGCGAAAACCGCAGGCTCCGCTCCATTATATCGCGCCGGCGGGACAAACGTCAACAAGTTTCTCTCTTTTTTCTATTTTTTCTAAATTATTTTCATGAGGCGCCGGCCCGGACCGCGGCGAAGAGCGCCGTCTCAGTCGAAACTCTCGCTGTTCTGCCCGGCGTCCTGTTCCGACTCGCGCCGCCGCTGAAGCGAGTTTTCGTTGATCAGGGCCCCCAGTTCACGGGAGAAATCATCGACACTGTCGAATTTGCGGTAGACCGAGGCGAAACGGACATACGCGACTTCATCGAGTTCGCGCAGATAGGCGAGCACATTTTCACCGAGATAGTTGGTATCGACTTCGTTTTCACCGTCGTTTTCAATTTTGGTCTCGACACGGGCGACCAGTTCCGAAATCTGCCCCTCGCTCACCGGCCGTTTCCAGCAGGCGCGTTCAACCCCTTTCCGGAGCTTGTCGCGGTCGAAGGGGACACGGGTTCCGTCCCGCTTGATCACACGGATGTTGGTGACCTCGATCCGTTCGTAGGTCGTAAACCGGCGGTTGCACGACGAACAGTAGCGGCGGCGGCGGATGACGAAACCGTCTTCCATCACGCGGGTATCGACCACGCGGTCGTTCTCTTGCCGGCAGTAGGGACACTTCATGGCGGATCTCCTTTATGGCGGGACGTTCAGCGGACGCGGCTCAGACGGTCTTCCAGGGGGGAAGTTCCGGAAGGTGGCGGTCGAACTCGTCAAGAAGACTCTGCTGGTATTCTCCGGCAAAGGTGCCGGCGAAGAAACGGTCGAGCCCTTCGCTGAGGAAGAGTTCCCAGCTCTTCTCTTCTTCTCCGGGGTTGATCGGGAAAAAGAGGACATCGTTCGCGCAGGCGGCCTTGTAGTCGCCGGGGGCGTCGCCGATCATCAGGGAGTGGTCTTTGGGGTAGCGGGACGCCCAGCGGAGCGATTCTTTTTTGGTGCCGATCTCCTGACCGGCGATAAACGCGGCATAGGGGAGAAGACCCTGGTTTTCCCACTCCTTGATAAGCGCCGCCTGCGGCGTGGCCGAAACGACCATGATATCGGCTTTCGCCTGCGCCTTTTCGAGCGATTCGCGCACCAGCGGGAACGGAGCGACCCCTTCGCCGACAATCGCGTCGATCACTTCGTTGACTTCGAGAGACCAGGCCAGGGTCTTTTTCAGAACCGGATCGCCCGTCCGCTCGACCTCGGCGGCCAGGGCGGCGTTGCCGAGTTTCGTCTCGCGGTTCATCCACTCGATAATCTCGCGCGGCGGCTCGACCCTGACCCCGCGGGCAATCACCTCGGGCCGTTTCGCCAGCCACTCGAAATCGTTGATCAGCGCGGGAAAACGGTTGATGCCGCGCGTCTTCGAGTAGAGGTTCACAAACTCGATCACCTCGCGGGCGTATTTGCTGACGCTCTGCCATCCCCAATGCTTGATGATCGTCGGAATGAAACACTCTTTCTGCTTCAGTTCCATCGTATCGAACGCGCAGCCGTCGGAATCGATGCCGATAAAGAAATCGGATTTCGGGGTAAATTCTTCTATCATGGAGGACTCCTTCTTAGGGGGATGATACTCTCGCTTTCGCGGATTGTCGGAGGTTAATCTTCTTCGTCGGCTTCGTCAAACTCGCTTTTGGGCAGGGGCCACAGTTTACACAGGCCGATTCCCAGGAAGTAAAGGCTGATGAGCGGAACCATCATGCAGAACAGGCTGCCGGGATCGGGGGGGGTGAGCATCATTGCGGCCACGGCGATCACCAGAACGGAAATCCGCCACTGGTTTGTGTAATCCCTGGTCGTAAAGATGCGGAGCCGGTAAAGGGCGAACATGACCAGCGGCAGCTGGAACCCGATTCCGAAACCGATCGGAAGCCCGATCGCCAGTTTCAGCCATTCGCTGATCCGCGGGTCGGGATCGATGTTCAGGCCCGAGTTGAACGTGAGCAGGTAATGCAGGACAAACTGGAAGACCACGAAGAACGCCAGCGCCGCTCCGGCGAAAAAGAGGAAGAGGCTGAACGGGAAGAAACGGTAGACCAGCCGCCGCTCTTTCGGATAGAGGCCGGCGCCGACAAACGCCCAGAAATGATAAAAGAGACCGGGGCTTCCGAGAAAGGCCCCGAGCACCAGGGCGGCTTTCAGGAAGATCACAAACGTCTCGGGCATACTGAGCGACTTGGCGCGAATCCGCGGATCGTTCTCGAGTTTTTCCCAGAAGAGGAAACGGACCGGACCGCCGCCGCTTTCGTCTTCGCCGGATGCCGACTGCGGCCGGGGAAAGCGGTCGAAATTGTCGACCAGATCGAGCGCCTCCCGATTCGAGAGAAACGCCGGCGCCGCCGCTTCGGCCGAAGATTCGGCCGGGCCGCCGTCGAGGATTCTCTTTAAACGCGCGATATCTTCGGGAAAAAGCCAGACTTCCCGCTCGGCCATGCCGAGACGCTGCGGAATGCTCGCGACCTCGCTCGAATAGCCGAGCTGCCGCAGCTGCGTCATCTGATCGCTGAGGCGGCGCGAAGAGTATTCGGTGTAATACCGCTCGAGCGCCTGGGTGAGCGGCCGCTGAATGCACGAGACGGTCCATCCGGTGAGCGAACCGAAACTGCCCCACGGAATCAGTGCAAGGACAAAACCGCCCGCCAGCCAGTAGATCGACTGGAGGAGGCGGTACCGCAGTTCATCGAGATGTTCCAGGAAGGACATCGATGAATTTTCAAAAAGATCGTCCCGCTTCTTTCGCGCCATAGAAACTACCCTGCCGTTCCGGTGTCCCGCGCATCGGCATCTTCCCCGCTGCGGGCCGGCGGCATAAAAATTACACGGATAAACATGAGCGCCACGCCGCAGACCAGGCAGGCGTCGGCAATATTAAAGTTCGGCCAGTGATACGAGCCGATCATCACCAAAATCCAGTCGCGTACCGCGTAAACGGGAGCGCCGGGTTCGTAACCGACAAGCCCGTCGGGCCAGCAAATCCCGTGCAGCGCGAGGCGGTCCCACAGGTTGCCGAGAATCCCCCCGGTGATCAGCCCCAGCGAGACGGCGGCAAGGAGACTCTTCCGCCCTTCCGCCCAAAACCAGAAAGCAATTCCGGCAAGCGCGGCGAACGAAATGCCGGCCAGCAGAAAGGTCAGTCCCGCGCCGAGCCCCCAGAGCGCCCCCTGATTGAGACTGGTCTGAAATCCGAACAGGTCGGGAAGGACCCACTCGACCTCGCCGCTGGGAAAGCCGAGCCGGTCGAACATATACTTTTTCGAGCCGAGGTCGGCGGCGACGGCCGCCGCCGTGATCGCCAGAAAAAGGAAAAACCGCCCCCAGCCGGAAGCGCCGCGCGCGCTGTCTGCCGAAGGGGAAAGACTCTTTTCCATAACGTACGCACTCCGTAAAGGCTAAAGAAGGAACTTGATCAAATAGAATCCGCCCAGCAGCATCACGAGAAAGACAAACGAGAGAATCCCGAAGTATTTGTCGATGAACCCTTTCACCGCCGGACCGAAAAAGAAAAGGAGGGTGCCGACCGCGAAGAAACGGAGCGACCGGCCGATAAAACAGGCGACCAGAAAGACCGGAATCGGCATGGCCATCATCCCGGCCGTAATGGTGAACGCCTTAAAGGGCAAAGGGGTAAACGCCGCCGCGAAGAGCGCCCAGAACCCCCAGACTTCGAAGAAGGCATGGACTTTGTCCATGTTCTCCTGCGAGATGATGTTCGGCACAAAGTAGGGACCCAGCCACCCCCAGAGAGCGTAACCGATCACCCAGCCGAGAACCGCCCCCAGCACCGAGGCCAGCGCGCTCACCAGCGCGTAGCGGAACGAGCGCTTCGGCCGTTCCATCGAAAGCGCGATCTGGAGCGGGTCGGGAGGGATCGGGAAAAAGGAGCTTTCGGCAAACGAGATGAGCGCGAGCATGCCGGCCCCGAAAGGGGAATGGGCCCAGGAGAGGACCCATTCGTAAAGCCAGCGCATCCCCCGTACCGGGGAGAGCAGAACCGCACGAAAAAACGGCTCGGTCCCGGGGGTTTCCTGCGGCGGAGAAGCGGCGGTTTCTTCGGCGGAAATCTCTTCCATAAACTTCGGCGTTACCCGTCTATCCGGGGCGGCCCGGCGTTTTTGATTTCATCGCTCGCCTGGTCGGCGTATTTCGCGAAGTTTTCGTGGAAGAGGGACGCCAGTTTGCGGGCGGTCTTTTCGTATTCTTCTTTGTCGTCCCACGCGTTTTCGGGAATCAGAACCGCGGGGGGCACATTCAGGCAGACGGTCGGAACGCGCAGGCCGAAGATCGGGTCGACGACCGTCGGCGCTTTCGCCAGTTCGCCGCTGTGAATCGCGTCGATAATCGCGCGGGTATGGCGGATCGAAAGGCGTTTGCCGACACCGTATTTCCCGCCGCACCAGCCGGTGTTCACCAGCCAGGCGCGGGCGTTGTATTTTTTCATGTTGGCGGCCAGCAGCTCGGCGTATTTCGTCGGATGCCAGACCAGAAACGCGGCGCCGAAACAGGCCGAAAAGGTGGCCTGCGGCTCGACAATGCCGACCTCGGTTCCCGCGACTTTCGCGGTATAACCGCTGATGTAGTGGTACATCGCCTGCTCGGGGGAAAGGAGGCTGACCGGCGGCAGAACGCCGAACGCGTCGCACGTGAGCAGAATGATGTTGCTCGGATGGTTCCCGATACACGGCTTTTTGATGTTCTCAATAAACTCGATCGGGTAGGAGGCGCGGGTGTTCTCGGTCAGCGAGGCATCGTAGAAATCGACCAGGCGGGTTTTGTCGTCGAAAACGGTATTTTCGAGAACCGTGCCGAAACGGATCGCGTTGAAGATTTCGGGCTCGTTCTCTTTCGAAAGGTTGATGCACTTCGCGTAACACCCGCCTTCGATATTCACGATGCCGTGATCGGTCCAGTAATGTTCGTCGTCGCCGATCAGCTTCCGGTTCGGCTCGGTCGAAAGGGTCGTTTTGCCCGTTCCGGAAAGGCCGAAGAAGAGGGAGACGTCGCCCGATTCCCCCTCGTTGGCGGAACAGTGCATCGAAAGGATGCCGTTTTTCGGCATCAGGTAGTTCATGATCGTGAAAACGCCTTTTTTCATTTCGCCGGCGTACTCGGTGCCGAGAATGACAAACTCGCCCCGTTCGAAACTGAGCGCGACGCTCGTGGTCGAGGAGACAAACTCGATCGAGGGGTCGGCGGGAAACTGGCCGGCGTTGAAAATGACGTAGTCCGGTTTTCCGAAATGCAGGAGCTCTTCGGGAGTCGGCCGGACGAGCATGTTCGACATGAAGAGGGCGTGGTAAGCGCGGGCGCAGATGATGCGCACCTTGATCCGGTTTTCTTTATCCCACCCGGCGTAGGCGTCGATGACGTAGAGCAGATCGCGGGTGTTGAGGTAGTCGATCGCCCGGCGGCGGTTGTAAAGAAATGATTCGTCGGAAATCTTTTCGTTGACCGGCCCCCACCAGATGTCGTTGACGCTTTCGGGATTCGCAACGATGCGCTTGTCTTTGGGGCTTCGGCCGGTTTTCACGCCGGAACTGTTCATGAGCGCGCCGGACGAAGTGATCGCGGCATTTTCGCGAATGATGGCGTCTTCGTAAAGCTGCGCCGGCGAGGGATTCCGATGAACGCGGCTTACCGAAATTCCGTAGGGGGATAAATCAACTTCTCTTCTCATAAAAATACTCCTCCGTGCCTCTATTATAGTCCAAAGCAGGGCCGATGAAAAGGGGGCGGAGTCTCCTCCGCCCCCGGCATCCCCGGCCGTACCGCCGGCTGTTTTTCGCGGAAAAACCGGTGAAAACGGGGGGAAAATGACGGCAAAAAGAGAGCCGCGCCGACGGTCCTTCCCGGGGACCGGCGGCGCGGCGGAGAGCTGGGGGCGGAAACGGCGTTTAGGCGAGCTCTTTGCCGAATTCGCGCTTTAAGAGCTTGAACCCCTCGTCGCCGTCGGCGTCGTCGATCACAACATTGACGCTCCGTTCGCTCGTCCCGATAATGCTCACGTTGATCTTCGCGCGCGAGAAGGACTCGAACATCCGCAGAGCCAGATCGGTATGGCTCCGGAGACCGGTGCCGCGGACGGTCAGTTTCGCCACGGTCGGGTTCCAGCTGACCGAACAGCCGAACGAGGCCTTGAACTGATCGGCGAGCTTTTCGATTTGCGGAAGGTTTTCGCGCGGAACGGTGAAGCTGATCTCGGCGACCCCCTCTTTTTTGTTGCCGCTGCTCTGAACGATCATGTCGACCACAACCGACTCTTCGGCAATCTTGCCGAAGACCTGAGCGGCGAGTCCGGGACTGTCGGAAAGGCCCGAAAGGGTCACGCGCATCTGGGAACGGTCGAGTGCGACCCGCTCGATCACGATATCTTCCATGCCGCTGAGACGCGAGACGAGCACGTCGGAAAGAACGGCCGACGAGTAGCCGGCGTCGGCCAGGAAAGTCTGCGCCGCCGACTGATCGACATCGGCTTTGACCTCGTCGCGGTCGGCGGGAGCGCGGTCGAGCTGGAACGCCTCGTGCACCGCGCGGAGCGCTTCGACCCCTTTGGCGCGGTCGACCAGAACCGAAACCTTGATTTCACTGGTCGAAATCACCTCGACGTTGATTTCATGCTCGGCCAGCACACGGAACATCGTCTGGGCGACACCGTGGCGCGTTTCCATGCCGAGACCGACGATCGAGACTTTCGAGAGGTTGTCGTCGCTGGTGACCTCTTGGGCCTCAATCTTTTCGGCGGCTTTCCGAACCACCTCCAGGGCGTTGTGAAGTTCGCCGCTGGCGACGGTAAACGAGATGTCGGTTTTCCCCTCTTTGCCGGCGCTCTGGACAATCATGTCGACCGGAATCCGCGCGGCGGCGATCTCCGAGAAGAGCTTCATGACGACTCCGGGAACGTCGGGAACGCCGGCCACGGTGATGCGGGCCTCGTTCTTTTCGAGCGCCATTCCGCAGACCGGAATCTTATCCGATTCCGGTTCCGGCCCGATAATCGTGCCGGGCGTGTCGCTGAAACTGCTCCGGACATGAACCTGGGTGGCGAACTTCTTGGCAAACTCAATCGAGCGGCTGTGCATGACGCCGGCCCCCAGGCTTGCCATTTCGAGCATTTCGTCGTAGCTGATGCGATCCATCTTCCGCGCTTCGGGAACGATGCGCGGGTCGGCGGAATAGACGCCGTCGACATCGGTGTAAATGTCGCACGAGTCGGCGCCGAGCGCGGCGGCCAGCGCGACGGCGGTGGTATCGCTTCCGCCGCGGCCGAGCGTGGTGATGTTCAGATCGTCGTCAATCCCCTGGAACCCGGCGGCGATAACGATCTTCCCCTCGTCGAGGCTTTTGCGCATTCTTTCGGTCGAAATGCTCTTGATCCGGGCTTTGTTGAACGCGTTATCGGTGCGGATGCCGATCTGCGCGGCTGTATAACTGACCGCCTGATGGCCGAGCGACTGCAGGGCGATGGCCATCAGCGAAACCGTAACCTGTTCGCCGGTCGACATCAGCATGTCGAGTTCGCGGGAGTTGGGATTTTCGCTGATCTCTTTGGCCAGGGCAATCAGGTGGTCTGTGTTTTTCCCCATCGCACTGACAACCATCACCACCTTGTTCCCCGCCTTGACCTCGCGGATTGCCTTGCGCGCCGCCGCCAAAATTTTTTGCGTGTCCGCCACACTCGTTCCGCCGAACTTCTGAACGATCAGAGCCATCTTCCCGTCTTTCTACGCTGTAAAAATTGATCTTGTGGGTACGTAACAAACCTTCCCCCATTTTGAAATTATAATAACCCGCCGGATTTGAGGAAGGAGCGTCTTGGAAAAAAAGGAACCGCCCTCTCAGCCGAGCATTTCGCGCAGCAGGTCGAACGCGCGGCTGACAAAGACCGGTTTGACAATCGAGGGGTGAAAACCGTAGGCGAACGGGCGCTGCCGGTAAACCCCGCCGAGGAGCGCCGCGACCGGAACCGGAAAAGACTCGCGCAGCGAAAGCTCTCCGGTTTCGGGAAACGCGCCGACCGCCAGAACCGCTTCGGCGCCGCTGGCGGCCTGCCACCGGCGGAGCGTCTCTTCGAGAGAAGCCTCAGGGGAAAGATTCAGAAGGGATCTGATCGGACCGGTGCCGGAATCGACCAGCCCTCCGGCAAAGACCGAAGGGGGGACCGAGGCGGCCAGAGCGCCGCGCGTTCCCCATTCCAGGGTCGCCAAACGCTTCCCCCCGGCTTCGAGACGGGCACAGACAACCGAGGCGAGGGTGTCGTCCCCTTCGCCGTAAACCAGACTGCCGAGCCGGCTGCGGATCACTTCCTCGGTCTCCCGCATCTGGCGGCGGCACTCCTGCGGATCGGCGCCTTCGGCGAAAACACGGAGCGAAATCACCCCCGCCGCCGCGGTGATCCCGACCCGCGGGGAATGGCTGCGGGCGATCAGGTGGGGCAGCCGCGACTCGACGTCGCTCTCGCCGGCGCCGAAAGTGCGAAAGACACGTGTTTCGATAAACCGCCGTCTGCCGAGCAGTTCATTTTCCCACTCGAGCGCGCGGGCGCGGCCCGACAAGGTCCACATCTCTTTCAGTTCGGCAGGGACTCCGGGAAAGACCAGCGCTTTCGCCCGTCCGGCGCCCCCCAGAGGAGCGCGGTCCACCTCCAGCTCGAAACCGGGAGCGGTGCCGTGCGGATTGTCGATCACCGCGGCCCCTGCCGGGAAAAAAGCCTGGATTTCATTCGAAGCCGGCATGGGACGCCGGCGGATCTCGAAAAGGCGGCGGATATGCTCCATCGCCGCCTCGCTGCGGACAAGCTGAACGCCGGCCGCTTCGCAGACCGCCTGCCGCGTCAGATCGTCTTCGGTCGGACCGAGACCGCCGGTAATCAGTACCAGCTCGCTGCGCAGAAATGCCGCGCGGAAGAGTTCCGTCATGGCCGGAAGATCGTCCCCCACGGTGGCGTGACGGCTGACCGTAATCCCCGCCTCGGTCAATTCGCGGCTCAGATACGCGCTGTTCGTGTCGACCAGCGCGCCCGAGGTCAGTTCGTCGCCGATCGAGATGATCTCGGCCGTAAACATGGCGGCATCTTTCCAGGCGGTTCAGAACGGGAGCGTCTTCGCGGCGATCTCGTCCTTGAGCTTTTGGATGAACTCGGCAACCGGCATCGCGCCAAGCTCGCCGTCTTTCCGGCTTCGGACCGAAACCGTTCCGCTTTCGGCTTCTTTCCCCCCGACCACACAGACGTAGGGGACAAGGTCGCTCCGGCTGGCAAAGATTTTCGCGCCGATCTTTTCGGGACGGAGGTCGGAAGTCACACGCAGGTCCGCGTCGAACAGGGCGCTTTCGACCTGTTTGGCGTATTCGTTGAACTTCTCGCTGACCGTCAGCACACGGACCTGTTCCGGCGAAAGCCAGAGGGGGAACGCGGCGGCGAAATGCTCGATCAGAATCCCGGTAAACCGTTCGAACGAACCAAACGGCGCGCGGTGAATCATCACCGGCTGATGCGGCTGGTTGTCGGCGCCGATATACTTCAGATCGAAACGGGAGGGGGAAGGAAGGTTGTAGTCGAGCTGCACGGTGCCGAGCTGCCATTTGCGGCCGAGGCAGTCGCGGACGATGAAGTCGGCTTTCGGCCCGTAGAACGCGGCTTCCCCCTCGACAATGTCGAGTTTCGGCAGGTTCATGTCCCGGCAGACCTTCTCGAGCGCGTTCTGCGCCTTCTTCCAGTTCTCGGGATCGCCGACATACTTGTTGCTGACCCAGTCGCGGAAACTCAGGCGGACTTCGTAATCGGCGAACCCCATCGTTTTGAGGACGAGCTGCGTCATTTCGATGCAGCCGCGGAACTCATCTTCGACCTGGTCTTCGGTGCAGAAGATATGCGCGTCGTCTTGGGTAAACCCGCGCACACGCGTCATTCCGTTGAGTTCTCCCGACTGCTCGAAGCGGTGTACATTCCCGAACTCCGCCAGGCGCAGGGGAAGATCGCGGTAACTGCGCGGCTTCATGTTGTAGGTCATGACATGGAGCGGACAGTTCATCGGGCGGAGCAGGTACCGGTCGCCGTCTTTCAGGACCATCGGCGGGAACTGGCTGTCGGCGTAGTAGGGATAGTGCCCGCTCGTTTCGAAGAGCTCGACGCGGCAGATCACCGGCGAGTACATCGGCTGATACCCGTGGCGGATCAGCTCCTTATAGATGAAATTCTCGAGTTCGCGGCGGATCACCGCCCCTTTCGGGAGCCAGACCACAAGGCCGCTTCCGATCTTCGAGTCGACCATGAACAGTTCGTGGCGTTTCCCCAGAACGCGGTGGTCGCGCTTCTTCGCCTCTTCGAGCTGAACCAGATACGTTTCGAGCTCTTTCTTGTCGAAGAAGGCGGTTCCGTAAAGGCGCTGGAGCTGGACGTTGCTGGCGTCCCCCTTCCAGTAGGCGCCGGCAACCGAAAGGAGTTTGAACGCGCCGATCCATTTCGGGGAAGGGATATGCGGACCGCGGCAGAGATCGACAAATTCCCCCTGGCGGTAGAAGGAAACGGTTTCCTGATCGGCAAGACCGCTTTCGAGATGATCGACTTTGAGCGTCTGCCCCATGTCGGCAAGGAGCCGGATCGCCTCGGCGCGGGGCATTTCGACCCGCTCGAACGCCTCGTCGGCCTTGACGATCTTCTTCATTTCCTCTTCAATCGCGGCGAAATCCTCTTCGGAAAACGGCTTGTCGCAGAGGAAGTCGTAGTAGAAGCCGTTTTCGGTCGTCGGACCGAACGCCAGCTGGACGTTCGGATAGAGCCGCATGACCGCGCGCGCCATGATATGCGCGGTGGAATGACGGAGAATGTCGAGCGATTCCGGGTCTTTTTTCGTAAGGAGGCGGAGTTTCACGGTTCCCTCTTCGGGAAGGAGCGTGTCAGCGGAAACGGTTTTCGAGACGGGGTGACCGCTCGGATCGAGCCGGTCGGGATAAGTCACGATACCGGCCATCGCGGCTCTGGCGAGCCCCGCGCCGATTTCGGCGGCAACATCGATCACTTTCACAGCAGAGGCATAGCTCTTTTCGGACCCGTCGGGCAAAATGACTTTCAGCATTTTCGCAACCTTTTTCCTTCATGCCGAACACGCCGCGAAACAAATGGGCGTGTTCTCTCTTTCGGAACCTGTCAAACACAAACAACACGGACATCTGAACCGGATTTTTCCACCCGGACTCCTTATTATATCCCATTTGGCGTAACCTAAAACCCTCTGTAAAGGGGCTTTTTCAGGCCAATTTCCCCTTCCCGCGCGGAAAGGGAGAACCGGAAAGGAGGAACTCCGGAGAAAAGGAAATTTCGGCAAAAATTCGGATTTTCCCGGCGTCGGTGAATTGGAATTTCGCATAATTCTGGTAGAATGGGGAATGCAGTTTTGTTTTAGACGGCCTGCCCCAATCAGGGCGGCCTTGTTTTGGACTCTGCCGCGCGCGGCTTTCCCCGCGCGGCGGCAGCCCGCTGACCTTAGGAGTCTTTGCCGATGAAAAAGCTGATGCTGCTGGCCGCGGCCCTCATGGCGGCCGCCGTCTCCTGCGCCTTCGCTCAGGAAGACCTCACCCAAAACCCCGCGACTCAATCGAGTCTCCCCTGGCTTGAGAACGCTGTTCCGAACGCCGACGCCGAAGCCTCGGCCGAAGCCGACATGAAAGTCTACGAAGAGAAACTTCAGACGAACATTGCCGGCGAGTTCTACACTTTTAAGATGATCCCGATCAAAGGGGGCACCTTCACGATGGGAAGCGAAAACGGCGAAGCCGACGAATCTCCCGCCGTTGAAGTCACGGTCAAGCCGTTCTGGATGGAAGAACACGAAACCACGTGGGAAGAGTTCCAGCTCTTCGCGCTCGCCTATCTGGCGAAAGCCCACAACTCGAAAGCCGTCGAAATGGCGAACCCCGAACGCGATGCGGTCGCCGACGCGATGGCCATGCCGACCGCTCCGTACAGCATCGGCAGCATCAGTTACGACAACAGCAGCAAGAAGGGGTATCCCGCCAGCGGGATGACCCGTTACGCCGCGCAGATGTACTGCAAGTGGCTCACCGCGATCACCGGCCGCTACTACCGTCTGCCGACCGAAGCCGAGTGGGAATACGCCTGCCGCGCCGGCACCACGACCGAATACTATTTCGGCGACGACGATTCCGCCATTGACGAGAACGCCTGGTATCTGGCGAACTCCCCCGACGGCTACCACGAAATCATGCAGAAAAACCCGAACCCCTGGGGCCTTTACGACATGGCGGGGAACGTCTGCGAATGGGTGCTCGACGACTACGACAAAGCCGCCTACAAAAAGATTGCCGAAGGGAAGGCCGAAGGCGAGTTCGTGAAAGCCAAGAAAGCGAAATCGGTCTACAAGATGTTCGATGAAATCGCCCGCGGCGGTTCCTGCATCGACGAAGCCGCCGATTGCCGCAGCGCGCGCCGGATCGTCTCGAACAAAGAGTGGAAAAAGCAGGACCCGCAGTTCCCGCAGTCGATTTGGTGGATGACCGACGCGCCGTTCGTCGGATTCCGCGTTGTCCGTCCGCTCGAGACGCCGAGCGCCGAAGCCGCCGCCGCCATGGAACCCGACTTCAACGTCTGGCTCAAATATAAAGAGCTCAACAGCCGCTGATCTCCGGCAGATTCCGCGCGGTAAAAACCGCGCTGCCCGAACCGAAAGCCGCAGCTTTGGCTGCGGCTTTTTTTACGGCTTGCTTCCCGCGGCCTCTTCCCGGCATCCGCCGGGAGGCCGAAGGCCCGGTCATTCGGCAGGACCGGGCAAAGCATAGATCTCAAAAGACTCGTTTTCAAAGACTTTTCGGTAGCCGGCCTCGCCGAGCCATTGCCGGAGCGGTTCGGGGAAAGGATCGCGTGTTGCGAAAGTCCGGTCGAAATCGGAAAGAATCTGTTTCTGGCGAATGAGATACGCGGGCCGGCTCTCCTGAAGCCGGCCGAGCAAATCGCGGAAAAGCGGGTTCCCGGCAATCGGCGGGGTGAGCGACGGACAGTAGATGTATTTCACCGCGCTTCTCCGGCCGGAATAGAGGAGGATCCGCGCGATGCTGTTTTCGCCGTAACCGGCAAGAGTGTCGGCGGGACGCGTGTGATTCCGAATCCACCGGACCGTCTCGTCGAGAGGCGGATCGACCAGCGGCGAACATGCGGCGGGGTTCAGCCGATCCTGATACGCACGCCAGCCGGCCGGGCTGAAATCACCGAGCGCGCCGCGGATGGGCCGGAAGATCAGAACCGCGCAAACCGCGGCGCAGACGAGCGCCCTCTTCTTCCGGCGCCCTTCCTTCACCCCCTGTTCCAAACGCGCGGCAAGCCATACAAGCGCCGGAAACCATCCGACCGCCGCGGAAATCAGATAGTGTGTGTCGCAGCGGCCGGGAAGCGCCGCCAGAAGAAACCCGAGAGCCAGGTTCAGAAGGAAAAGCCCGCTCCAGCTCCGGCGAAAAGGGGGCGCCGGGCGTATTACGAGAAAGAGAAAAACGCCCAGCGCGGCAAAGGTGTAATCGGAAAGGCCGAGGAAGTAGCGGAAGGCGAAAAGGACCCTTTCGGGGGAAGCCAGACCGGTGTATTCAAGATTGTAGAGCCAGAATTGGCGGATGAAATCGGGGAACGCTCCGCCCGCGGCAAGCCAAAGGAGAACCGGCGCGGCAACGGCCGCCGTCCCAAACAGAAAAGCGCCGGCCCTCGAAACGAGAAAACGCCAGCGTTTCCGGATAGCGGAGTCAGCGAGAACCGCCGCGCAAAAAAGGATCCAGATTCCCGTGATATTCGGGCGGAGAAGAAAGACCGCGCCGAATTCCGCCCCGCAGCGCGCCGTCTCGGCCGCCGAAAGGAACCGCTCCTGTTTTAAGTACTTGCAGAACCAATAGAGCGTGGCCGCCTGAAACGGCAGCGCGTACGTTTCGGCGAAGTTTCCCCCTTTCAGAAGAGGCACACAGCCGAAGAGCACCGCGGCCGACGCCAAAACGGCCGACGCGCGGCCGGCAAAAAGACGCGCCGTGCGGTAGAAGAACAGGAGGCTCCCCGCCAGCGCGAGAAGCTCCAAAAGCCAAACCCCGACAATCCCTCCGGCCGCCTGTCCAAGCGCGTTGGCAAGGTAGATGAGAGGCCCTTTGTGGTCGAACAGGCCGCGGTACGGCATGCCGCCGCGCAGAATCTCCTGACCGATCGAGAGAAACACCGCGCTGTCGCCGCTGGCCAGCGGCGTGTAGCCGGTCCGATAAACGGCGCGGTTTTCCCAGACATTCAGGGGAGAAGCCGAATAATAGCGCAGACCGACATAAAGGGCAAGAAGGCCCAGAACGAGCGCGGCGGCCCACGCGCCGCGTTCGGGAAAACGGAAATGTTTTTCGGGGAAATCCGCGCGGTTCATCGGCGGTCAGTCGGAAAGGCCGGCCGGCTTGTCCGGTTCGGCCTGCCGGCGCTGCCGCCGGATCAGAACCTGCCGGCCGCACTTGCCGGTGAGATGTTCAATACTGATTTCGACACAGACCATCTTGCGCGCCGCGAGAGCCTTATCGATGGCCGGGCGGTAGATTTCGGGGTAGCCGGGCGAATACTTTTCGCCGAGGAGAACGGCGATTTCGGCCTGCCGCGCGGGCTCCTCAACAATCCGGGCCCGGCCGAACGCGATCACGCTCAAATAGGCGCAGGTCAGCTCCTTGGGCATGACCTCGTCCTGCGCGACCACACAGAACGAGACTTTGCCGCAGCGACGGATCGCGTCCAGCTTGTGTCCCTCCGAAGCGGAATGAAAGACGATCTTGCCGTCATGATACGCAAAATTGAGCGGCACGGTGTAGGGATAACCGTCTTCGCCGCAAACCGCGAGCACGCCGCTTTTCGCGCCGCGCAAAATCGCGCGGCTCTCCTCAGCCGAAAGCTGCTGGCCGGCGCGTCTCATTTTCGGAAACATGGGGTTCCTCCGGCGAATCGTTCAGGTCAGACTCCGGCCGGGCTTCTCCGCCGCCGGAGCAGTCTCTTCTGCCATTGCTGCCGCCTTACTGCAGATTCATCCCCTTTCCCCCGGTTTTAAGAATATAACAGGAAGGAACCGCAAAGGCAAACCGCCCGGCGGGGGAAAGGCAGGGCGGCAAGGAAAAGCGCTTTCGGAAAAGCCCGCGCTATTTGAGGAACCGAAACCCGTGATCGAGCTCATCGGCGAGATCGAACACATCGTTGAAATCCTCGATGGTGTCCTCGTCGTTTTTGCTCATCAGCTTGATCTCGATCAGGTTAAAGACGATCTGCCCGATATCGGCGGTTCTTTTGATTCCGAATTCGTGAAGGACCGTGAGCGCCAAAAAGCCGAACTGGTCGAGGGCGTAGTCGCGAACCGCGTAGCAGACGTCCTGGCCGGTCACGTGGGGCGTTCCGGCGGGGGCAAACTGCTCGGAAATCGCCGCAAGCTCCTGCTCGCGCCGCTTGACCGCAAAATAGAGCGCCTCGTTCACAAAACGGTACGCCTGCAGCGTATACCGTTTATCACGTTTGATCAGATCGAGCAGCGAGGGATCAAATTCCATGGGACTTATATCACGGTACCGATTTTATCAATCGGGAAAGGTTTGAGGCAAAGGCCGGCGGTCAGACGGAGCCGCGGCCGCTATCCGCCTTTATATCGTCCAAAACCGGCGCAGTTCCCGTCTTTTTTTGGGCATGCTCCTCATAACGCGAAAAGATCATCCGTCCGGCACTCGTCTGGAGTACGCTTGTAACGGTTACGACAACCCGTTCGGTGATGTAGTCTCGCCCCTGCTCGACCACGACCATGGTGCCGTCGTCGAGATAGGCGATCCCCTGCCCCGGTTCCTCCCCGCCTTTGATGATGTCGACCACGATCTTTTCGCCCGGAAGGAAGACCGGCTTGAGCGCGTTCGCCAGATCGTTGAGGTTGATGACCGTGACGCCCTGAATTTTCGCCACCTTGTTGAGATTGAAGTCGTTCGTAACCAGCCGCCCTTCAAGATGTTTCGCCAGCGCCACCAGTTTGAGGTCGGTCGGCTGCTTTTGATACTCGGGCAGTTCCGATTCGTCGATCCGCAGATCGACCCCGTCCATGTTCTGGAGCCGGCTGAGAATGTCAAGCCCGCGGCGGCCGCGCGTGCGGCGGTTCCGGTCGCTGCTGTCGGCAACCCGCTGCAGTTCGAGGATGGCGAACCGGGGAATGACCAGCGGGACGTCCAGGATTTTCGTTTCCATGATGTCGGCGATCCGGCCGTCGATCACAACGCTCGTATCGAGGATAAAAGGCTTGACCCCTTTCACGTCGGGCTGAAACTCCACAAACGGAATGATGAAACGGAAATCGTTCTGCGTCTGAAAGAGGAAGCTGACCCCGAAATAGCTGAAAAAGATGAGCATGACCGTCAGAACGCTGCGGCGCAGGGCGCCCGTTTCGTCGTTGACGAAGTAGGGTTCCAGCGCGGTCGCGAAGAAGAACGTCATCACCAAACCGATCAGAAGCCCGAAATAGATGGCGCTGATCAGGGCGACCTTCTTTTTCGGGAACGCCATATCGAGCCCGATCACGCCGAACGCGAGAATCAGGAGGGCAAAAAACGATTTGAGGTTGAGGTCGATATCTCCGCTGATGCTTCCGGTCCGGACAATGAAGATGCCGACTCCGGCGGTCACCACCAGAAAGATCACTCGAAGGAGCAAAAGAGGCATGGGCTGACTTTCGGGATAAAAGGGCCGGTGATTCCGATCAGCGCCGCCGGAAAGGGGCGGCGCCGAACCGGCTCGGAAACGGCCGATCGGGAAAAAATATGGATGAATCCGAACAAACGAGGGGAAACCCCCTCATGCGGAATTATATCCGCCGGAAAGAAATTTAAAAGGGTCGAGGCCCGGCATCCCCGGCGCGCGGCCCGGGCCATCAGGGGCGGGAAAACGCCCCTTTCCGGGAGGGAATTTCTCCCTTTTCCGGGGGAAAAATCAGGGGAAAGTCTCTTTTTAAAAACGCTGAATTTGGTATAATAGACCCTATTATATTAAGCTGTCCGGCGGTACCATTATAGGTCGGCGGCCGAAAGGGCTCCTGCAGGCCGCAGAGTGTCCCGATCGGAATCCTTCAGAGCAAACCGCGGCCGAACGGCCGGATTTCCAAACCCGGGGGCGGTTAAACCTTTCCGCCGCCATAAAGCAGGGGGTGCCCTTTGTCCTCAGATAACAACAATCTTCCTCCCGAAGACGATAACCTCGGCAATCAGTCCGGCGAAACTCCCGATCCCCGCCCGAATCCGGGTGCGGATGCCGGTCCGGTCAGCCCGCTTGTTCCGCGGGTCGGCGCCGACGGCCAGCTCTATCTGCCCGACGGCACGCGCCTTCTGCAGATGCCGATCGAAGACGAAATGAAAGGGAGCTACCTGACCTACGCGATGAGCGTGATCGTCAGCCGGGCGCTCCCCGATGTGCGCGACGGGCTCAAACCTTCGCAGCGGCGCATTCTGGTCGCGATGAACGACCTCAACCTCAGCCCCGGTTCCGCCCGCATCAAGTGCGCGAAAATTTCCGGCGACACCAGCGGGAACTACCATCCGCACGGCGAGGCGATCGTCTACCCCACCCTCGTCCGCATGGCGCAGGAATGGAATATGCGCTATGTCCTGGTCGACAAGCAGGGCAACTTCGGCTCGATTGCCGGCCTCCCCCCCGCCGCGATGCGTTATACCGAAGCCCGTCTTTCGGGAATGGCGATGGCGCTGCTGGAAGACCTCAACCTCGACACCGTCGATTTCGTCCCCACCTACGACGAGCGGAACCTGGAACCGGTGGTTCTCCCCTCGAAAGTGCCGAACCTTCTGGTCAACGGCGCGAACGGGATCGCCGTCGGCATGATGACGAGCGTCCCTCCGCACAACGTGGGGGAAATCTGCGACGCCACGATCGCGATCATCGACAATCCCGACATTTCGCCGTTTGAACTTCTCAAAATCTGCCCCGGTCCCGATTTCCCGACAGGGGGGATTATCTGCGGCACGAGCGGAATCCGCCGCGGTTACCTTCAGGGGCGGGGGAGCGTTGTTGTCCGCGCCCGCGCGACGATCGAAGAGAACGGCAAACGCTCGCGGATCATCGTCTCCGAAATCCCATACCAGCAGGCGCGCGACCGTATCGAAGAGAAGATTGCCGAAGTGGTCAACGACGGAAAGATCACCGGCATTGCGAATATCCGCAACGAGTCCGACCTCAACGAGCCGGTCCGCCTGGTCCTGGACCTCAAGCGGGACGCCGATCCCGATGTCGTGCTGAACCAGCTCTATCAATACACGCCTCTGCAAGACACCTTCTCGATCATTCTGCTGGCGCTGGTCGACGGAAAACCGCGTGTTCTCACCTTCAAAGAGATGATCGAAGAGTTCATCCGGCACCGCGTTTCGGTCATCCGCCGGCGAACCCTCTTCCTCATGAACAAAGCGCTGAAACGGCAGCATACCGTCGAAGGGCTTCTGATCGCGCACGCGAACATCGACGAGGTGATCCGCGTCATCCGTACCAGCGCCACCCAGCAGGAAGCCAAAGAGCGCCTGATGCAAATCGAGTCGCCGGCGGCGCTTCTGCAGCGCGCCCTCGGCGAAGAGGGGTACGCCGCGTTCGTCGAAAACCGCGGCGGCGCCGTTTCCGAGACATACTCGCTCACCCCGGTTCAGGCCGACGCCATCCTGAAAATGACGCTCGGCCAGCTGGTCAACCTCGAACAGGAAAAGCTCGGCGGCGAATACCAGACCCTCCTTTCCGACATCGCCGAGTTCCGCCGCATCCTTTCCGACGAGAAAAACATTCTGGCGATCATCCGCAGCGACCTGGTCGATGTGAAAAAGAAGTTCGGCGACAAGCGCCGTACCGAAATCAGCGGCGAAGAGATCTCCGATCTCGACGTCGAATCGCTCATCGACGAAGAGACGATGGTCGTTTCGATCAGTGCCGGCGGCTACATCAAGCGAACGCCGGTCACCGAATACCGCATTCAGAACCGGGGCGGCAAAGGGCTCAAAGGGGCGAAAGCCGCCGACGAAGACCCGATCAGCCACCTTTTCCTGGCGAGCACCCACGCATACCTGATGTTCTTCACGAACAAGGGGAAGGTTTACTGGCACAAGGTCTACGGCCTGCCGCAGCTCTCGCGCGACGCCAAGGGCCGCGCGCTGGTGAACCTCCTCCAGCTGGACGAAGGGGAAGTCGTTCAGGAATGTCTCGCGGTCAAAGATTTTGACCTGCCCGACCACTACCTGATCATGGCCACCAAACGGGGCCTGGTCAAGAAGACCGCGCTGGCGGCCTACCGGCGCCCGCTCAAATCGGGGCTGATCGCGGTCAAGCTCCGCGAGGGCGACGAGCTGATCGACGTCTGCGTCTGCGGTCCGAACGATGAAATCCTCCTTTCGACGGCGAAAGGAAAGGCGATCCGGTTCCGCCAGTCCGACGTCCGCCCGATGGGGCGCAACTCGAGCGGGGTCAAGGGGATATCGCTCCGTTCGGGCGACCGCGTTGTCGGCATGGTTGTCGCCGACGAAAACGCAACCCTTCTCACCGTCTGCGCGAACGGTTACGGAAAACGGACCCCGTTCGGCCCGAACGCGCCGGCGCTTCCCGATGGGGAACCTCTCCCCGACGACGATGCCGAACTTTCCGGCGACGAGGCCCTGCCGGCGGAACCGGAATCGGACGACGACGGCGCCGAAGATGTCAGCAGCACCCGTTCGTACCGCGTTCAGCGGCGCGGCGGCGGCGGTCTGAACGATATCAAGGCGAGCAAACGGAACGGCCCGGTCATCGCCATCGTCCCGGTCACCGACGGCGGCGAGGTCATGATGATCACCGCGTGCGGCAAAATCCAGCGGATTCCGGTTGACGGCATCTCCATCGTCGGCCGGAACACCCAGGGGGTCCGCGTGATGAACGTCGACGAAAACGACGCGCTCGTGGCCGTCAAGCCGGTTCCGAGCGAAGATGTCGGCGTGGTCAAGTCGGCCGAAGAAGAGTAACCGCCTCCGGCATTCCGAGGGCGCCCTTTTCACCCGCTTCCGAAAGAAGCGCATCGAAAGGGCGCCCTCTTTTTTCCAAAAAATTTCCGCGAAAACGAAGGGAAAAGCATGAGAGAACTCCGCGTCGGCATTATCGGGTTCGGGATGATCGGAAAAGTGCACGCGTTCGGCTACCGGACGTTTCCGTTCTACACACGCGGGCTGAAAATCAAACCGCGGATAACCATGGTCGCAACATCGCGGCGCGAATCGGCCGCAGCGGCGGCGGAACTCCTCGGCTGTCAGGGGGTGACCGACTGGCGCGCGGTGACCGAAAACCCCGAGATCGATGCGGTGCATATCTGCACGCCGAACCGCCTGCACGCCGAACCGCTCCTTTCGGCCATCGAACATCAAAAATACATCTACTGCGACAAGCCGCTCGTCTCATCGTCCGACGAACTGGAATCGGTCAGAACCGCGCTCGCGCAAACCGACGCGCAGGGAAACCCGCGATACACGAAAACGAACATGATGACGTTCCACCTGCGGTTTATCCCCGCGCTCATCAAAGCGAAACAGCTGATCGGCGAAGGGAAAATCGGCCGTGTGTTTCAATACCGGGCGGCCTACCAGCACTCCAGCGCCGCCGACGGCGGCGTGCCGTTCAAATGGAAGAACGACATCGGCGGCGGGGCGATCCGCGACCTGGGTTCGCATCTGGCGGACCTCGTTTCCTGGCTCATCGCCATGCCCGACGAAGTCTTCACCGAAACCCAGACCGCCCATCCCTTCCGGATCGACCCGGCCAGCGGCAAAGCGCGCGAAGTCATGGCCGAAGACGCGTTCGTCATGCTGACCCGCACCGCGCTTCCCGCCGGCGGCGGGCTCTGCCGCGGCGTGATCGCCGGCACCAAGCTGGCAACCGGCTGCGAAGATGAGATGTCTCTGGAAATCTACGGCGAAAAGGGGGCGCTCCGCTTCTCGCTGATGGACGCGCATTACCTCGGCTACTACGACGCGGCGGCGGCCTGCGGCTGGACGCGCCTGGCGACCGGCGCGCGGTATGCCGAACCGCACACCGATTTTCCTTCCCCGAAATCGGCCGCCGGCTGGACACGCGCCCACGCCGCGTGTTTAGCGCAATTCCTCGCCTGTGTCGAAAAAGACGTTCCCGCCGAACCTTCTCTCAAACAGGGGATTCGGGTGCAGGAGTTTCTTGCGGCCGCCGAAGAGTCGGCGTGCAGCGGGCGCTGGACAAAATGCCGTTCAGCCCTCTGACGGCCCCCCGCCGACCTCCTCTTTCCAGCGGGCGATCAGGCTCATCGCCTCCAGGGGGGTGAGCCGCTCAACCTCCACCGACCGGATTTCGTCGATCACCGGATGGTCTTCCGGCCCGAACAGGGAGAATTGGATCGCGCCCTTTCGGCGTCTGCCCGGTTTCGGCGGGGGCGAAGCCGGTTCGGCGCTTTTCCCGGCCGTCCCGCGGGCCGGTTCGAACGGCGTGGCGCCGACACTTTTGAGCACGCCCCCCAGCGCCTCACGCGCCGCCTGCAGGTGCGAGGCTTCGAGTGTATCGAGAATCGCCTGCGCGCGGCGGATCACATTCTTCGGCACCCCCGCCAGCCGCGCGACGTGAATTCCGTAGCTCCGGTCGGCCGGGCCGGGAACAATCTTGTGCAGGAATGCGATCTCTTCGTCCCATTCGCGAACCGCGACGTTCAGATTGCTGACGCCGGGACAGGTATCGGGCAGGTTCGTCAGCTCATGATAATGCGTCGCGAAAAACGTGCGGCACGCCTCGGTACTCCCTTCCTTTTCCGCCGCGCCCGGCAGAGCGGGCCGATGGCAGAGCGCCTCGGCGATCCCCCAGGCCAGCGAGATACCGTCGTAGGTGCTGGTGCCGCGCCCGATTTCGTCGAGGATGACCAGGCTTCGGCGGGTCGCCCCGTTCAGAATCCGCGCGGTCTCGATCATTTCGACCATAAAGGTGCTCAGCCCGCGCGTCAGCTCGTCGGACGCGCCGACCCGGGCAAAGAGGCGGTCCGCGACCCCGATCACCCCTTTCGAGGCGGGGATGAACGAACCGGTCTGCGCCAGAAGCACCAGCAGCGCGACCTGCCGGATATAGGTGCTTTTCCCCGCCATATTCGGGCCGGTGATCAGATGGATCATCGCGCCGTCCGGATCGCAGTCGGCGTCGTTCGGCACAAAACTGCCCGGATCGGCGGCATCGAGAACCGGATGGCGGCCGTCGGTGATGTGGAGCACCGGCTCCTCGACCATTGCCGGCCGGCAATAGCCGCGTACTGCCGCCGTCTCGGCAAACGAGGCGAGCACGTCGAGATGCGCCAGCGCTCCGGCGGTCATCTGCAGCCGGGCCCGCTCGGCAAGCGCGGCGGCCATCAGATTTTCGAACAGCTCGAACTCCCGCGCTTTGGCGTCCTCGGCCGCGCGGAGAACCCGCTCTTCGTACACTTTCAGCTCTTCGGTAATGTACCGTTCGGCGTTTTTCAGCGTCTGTTTCCGGATATAGTTCGGAGGAACCTTCTCGGACTGGGCCTGTGTGACTTCGATATAGTAGCCGAACACGGAATTGAAGCCGACCTTCAGCGTCGGGATCCCGGTCTTTTGGATTTCGGAAGCCTGAAATTCGGCAAGCCACTGCTTTCCGCCGGTCTGCAGGCGGCGGAACTCGTCGAGCGCCGCATCGTATCCGGCGGCGATAAACCCGCCCTCGCGGTAATTGAGGGGAACCTCGTCGCCCAGCGCGCGCCGGAGCTCGTCGGTCAGCTCTTCCAGGGGGAATATCCGCGCCGCGTCCTCTTTCAGGAGGGCGGAAGAAGAGGTTTCGAGTTCCGCTTTCAGGTCGGGAAGAACTTCAAGGGTTTTCCGGATCCCGACCAGGTCGCGCGGCGTCACACGCCGCTGGGCGACGCGGGACGCGATTCGGGCCAGGTCCGAAACCGAGCGGAGCTTCTGACGGATCAGGTCGCGCAGAAGCGGATTGGCCAGGAGCTCCTCCACGGCGTCCTGCCGCGCCCCGATTTTTTGAATGTCGGTCAGCGGATACGCCAGCCACGAGGCCAGAAGGCGGCTTCCCATTGCTGTAATACACGAGTCGACCGCGTCGAGGAGGGAACCCTCGCGCCGCCCGTCGCGGCTGCTGCGCAGGATCTCGAGGCTCCGCTGAGTCGCCTCGTCGATTTCGAGCTGACCGCCCGGCTGATACTTCTGAATCCGCTCGATGTGGTCGAGCGACTGTTTCTGCGTTTCGCTCAGGTAATCGAGCACGCCGCCGGCCGCGCCGACGGCCAGCGGGTCGGATTCCGGCGAAAAGCCGTACCCTTCGAGCGTGCTCACCTTAAAGAGGGCGTGGAGCTTTTCGACCGACGAGCGGAGCGCGAACCCCCAGTCGGGGCGGACCGTCAGCATACAGGGGGCGCCGTGGGCGGAAAAAAGGGAAGCGTAACTTTCGGGCACAAGGAGTTCCGCGGGATGAATCCGCGCCAGAAGATCGGTCATTTCCTGAAACGTGACCGTGGCGGCGGTGAACTCGCCGGTCGAAAGTTCAATCCAGGCCACCCCGGCTTTTTCGAGCGGGTCGACCGAAAGGGCGCGGCGCGGCTTCTCCCCTTCCCCCTCGTCGAACGAGAACCGGTCGGCCGACGCCATCCGCGGCTTGGCGGGAAGCGTCACGGCGGCAAGGTAGTTGCTTGTCTTCGGATCGAGGATCGACTCGTCGGTCACGGTGCCGGGCGTCACCACGCGGATCACTTCGCGCTTGACGATCGTTTTGGCCTTTTTCGGGTCTTCCATCTGCTCGCAGACGGCGGCCTTGCACCCCGCGGCGATCAGTTTCGCCAGGTACAGATCGAGCTGATGATGCGGAAACCCGGCCATCGGCATCGCGTCGGGCCCCTTGTTCCGGTCGCGGGTGGTCAGGGTCAGCCCGAGAAGATTGGCGGCTTTACAGGCGTCGTCGTAAAAGAGCTCGTAAAAATCCCCCATCCGGAAAAGGAGAAGCGCGTCCCCCGCCGCACGTTTGGCTTCGCGGTACTGACGCATCATCGGGGTTTCGGAAGTCGGTTTCATCGGGGATGTTCTCAGCCGTGCTCCATGCGCCGATCCGGCGGACCCTGCCCTTGGTTCCGATCAAGAGAAAAAGACCGCCGCGGGCCACTTTCGTCTATTTTAGCACCTTTCGGCCGGATGTCAAAATCGGTCTGCCTCCGAAAGGGGTTGAACGGGGCGCGGCGGGTGTTTAAAATGGACGTGTCTTTGATCCCTTCAACCCAAACCCTCAAAGAAGGCGGGAGCCGTTATGTCGAAGAAAATCATCGCGCACGATCTGGGAACCGGCGGAAACAAGGCCACTCTGTTTGACAGCGACGGCGGGCTGATCGCGTCGGTCTTCGCCCCGTACCCGACGAGCACACCCGGCCCGAATCTGATCGAGCAGCGGCCCGACGACTGGCTCGCCGCGGCGGCGCAGAGCACCCGCCGGCTGATCAGCCAGACCGGCACCGACCCGCGCGACGTAGCCGCGATGGCGATCTCCGGACACAGCCTCGGCACGGTCCCGATCGACAAGGAAGGGAACCTGCTGCGGGAAGAGACCCCGATCTGGTCGGACCGGCGCGCCGAGGCGCAGGCCGCGGCCTTTTTCCAAAAAATCGATCCGACCGAATGGTACCTGACCACCGGCAACGGGTTTCCCGCCGCGCATTACAGCGCGTTTAAGATTCTGTGGTACAAAGAGCACGAGCCGGAGATGTTCCGCAAAACCGGCATGATCCTCGGCACAAAGGACTATCTCAACTTCCGCCTGACCGGGGTGCGCGCCACCGACCCGAGTTACGCTTCCGGAACCGGCGTCTACGACCTCGAGGGGTGGGATTATTCCCCGAAACTCCTCGAGGCCTCGGGGCTCGACCCGGCGCTCTTTCCGAAGATTCTCCCCTCGACCGAACCGCTGGCGAACCTGACCCGCGAAGGGGCGGAACTGATGGGGCTCACTCCGGAAACCGTCGTCTGCTGCGGCGGGGTCGACAACTCGTGCATGGCGCTCGGCGCCGGTTCCTTCAAAAAGGGGCGTGTGTACACCTCGCTCGGTTCCTCGTCGTGGATCGCGCTTTGCGATTCGAAACCGACCCTCGACGTGCACGCCAAAAGCTACGTCTTTACCCACGTTGTTCCGGGCCTGTTCACCTCGGCGCTTTCGATCTTCTCGTCGGGAACCACCTTCCGATGGGTCCGGGACCATTTCTGCCGCGATCTGGCCGCCGAAGCCGAAAAGAGCGGCGCCGACATCTACGACCTGATGACCGCCGAGGCGGCGCTCTCCCCGCCCGGCGCCCGCGGCCTTCTGAGCAACCCCTCCCTGGGCGGGGGGACCATGCTCGACGCAAACCCGAACATGCGCGGGGGGTTCGCGAATCTCGACCTTTCCCACACCCGCGCCGACGTGATCCGCGCCGCGATGGAGGGGATCGCCATGAACATGCGCGGGGTCATGGAAGCGCTGCGCAAAATCGCCCCGACCGAAAAGAACCTGATCGCCGTCGGCGGAGGCGCCAATTCCGCGCTCTGGCGGCAGATTTACGCCGACACGCTGAACATGGACCTGCTCCGGATCAACATCGGGCAGAACGCCGCTTCACTCGGCGCGGCGGCGCTGGCGTTCGTCGGAACCGGCATGTGGAGTTCATTCGACCGGCTCGACGACCTGCTCCGGCCCGAAAGCACGACATCGCCGATCCCGGAAAACACCCGGGTCTACGACGCGGCCTACCAAAAGTTCCGGAAATTCGCCGATGCGCTCGGCCAGCTCGCCTGAACCTTTGTCTTGAAACACACGGCCGGCGGACCTGCCTGTTTTACCGATTCGGAAAGAGGATCCCGAAAAGCGGGAAGGTCATCTCCTTCCCGCGCCTGACCGTGTGATTTGGATTCAGGACATTAAACGATTCGGCAGATCGTTTTGTTCCTATTCCGTAAAACCGTTGTACAGCTTTTCCATGGTGGTTCGCAAGTCCTCTGCATTGAGATCAAGGGAT
Organism: Thermoguttaceae bacterium; assembly: GCA_017405595.1. GTDB lineage: Bacteria > Planctomycetota > Planctomycetia > Pirellulales > Thermoguttaceae > RUG695. The sequence goes on from JAFRAC010000013.1 coordinate 161,185, forward strand.
GTCTTCGATTCAGGGATAAGATTGGCGCCCGTCAAATTGTTGCATTCAACCCAGGATTTAAAGTTTTCATCCACCATTATTTTGCCGCCTATACCCAAAAGCTCAAAAATGTTGCTGCCATTCCAACGTGATTCGTCAACATACATACCCTCATACCCTTTTATAAGACCTTTGTAGTTTTTACAATAATCGCAGATTATTGGATCGGGTTCACTGTAGACCGCCTTTGATTTTTCGTAATCCCAGGTTGCTCCGTCAACGGCGATTGGACCCCAGTAATACGTGGGTGGTGGCGGCAACTTTGCTTTCCTGACGCCGTTATGACACACGACCTTAAGAATATCGATTTTTTAAATTCCTCTATGCCAGTCAAATTAGATTCTTCATAGAGCAATTTAGCTCGCTCCGAAAAATAAACACGAACACCATCGGAGATAATATCGCCAAAGTAAGATCTTGCAATATGTTGCAATATGTATTTCACGCCTCAGAGGAGAAATAGGGCAAGTAGATGTTCTCATGCTCTCATGGCATACTGGACAAAATGGGCCGTAATCAGATTTAAATCGGGGATACAACGGGTCATTTTCTTTTCTATTCCAGTCCTTGCAAAACACTCTAATCTCATTTTCGTGCCAATAATTGTTCGTCATATAATCGCACAGTTGATAAAACTTCATCTTTGTTCTTTGTCTTGGCTATGTTAAAATTTTTATTGCTAGATTAAAAACGAACTTACAACCTATACATTTTCTGCCCATTTTCTGATATTTGGCACTGCACGTGAAAATTTTCATTTCACTTTCTGGCGGGTTTGCTCATCGGCATATTCATTCCCGTTTTAAGGTCTTTGCGTTGGGGGTTAAACAATTGAAAGGATCTACGCGCTCGCTCATTCCGCAAACCGTTTTTTCAGGATGAGTCCGAGTGCAGAGAAAACAATAACACAACCGATCGTGATAAAAACAATCCGGAAAACGAGTTCTCCTGTTGTGGTCTTTTTCGATTCAACATAGTTGGGGTCGTCAAAACGGCCGGCGACATACCCCAACCGGAGGATATCGTCCCAAACCTTCACTCCGTCAGGGAACTTTTCGAGCGTGAGCAGCGATTCATCAAACGGCTCGTTGATTTTGAGAGTGGAAGGATTCACATGGATGACTCCCGGCGGAGCAAGAAGAACAGCGCGAAACCCGAGTTCGGGGGCGATTTCCCATCGTTCCTCCATCGTCATCGCCATAATTTCATCTTCGGTCATGCCGTTTTTGTAATGGACGCCGTCTTCCGGAATCGGATCTTCCAGACTATAACTTTCAACTCGACCTCTGACCGGAAACCATATCCCGTTAGAGGATTCCGTGAAATCTGTAACGTCTATTCTTAAACTTATCGTTTCTTCCGGGATACTATAGGTTTCCAGGTGTTTTGGCAAATAACCGTGTTGCGGATCAAAAGTTACCACAAGTGTATCTTTTTCACCATAGTCTCGATAAACGCATGAAATGGTAACACTTCCGTCCTCTTGCCGCTCAACTTTCAGACTGTCAGAGTTCTCTTTAAGAACGTCATACAGTGTGCGGTCATCTGAGGCAAAATCCGCCATCCCCAGCAAAATCAGAGGGGTTGAAAAATTAAAATACGAATGATCATCTTGATCCCACTTTCCTTTTCGCCGAAGGCCGCTATTACTTGTGGTAGAGTAGGAATAGAGAATATCTCCGTCATAGCCGCGGCACGTTTCGCGATATTGGAGAAAAGTTCCGTTTTCCTTTAACGCGCCTTTCCCTTTCTGATATTCCTTTTCAGTGTCGAAGTCATAGTACCAATGATAATCGTAAATTACAGCGTTAGACTCGGAATCGAGATCGAAACCTGATGATTTGTCGTTTCCCGTGGAAGAAACGATACAGTCTGCCTCAATGGTTTTGATCTGGTCCAACGAAGCGCGGAATAAGGAAATGATTTCCTTCCCTGTTAATTCTGTGTCGTTCCCCGGTGATGATTCGAGTCCCCCTGCTACGGCCATGAACAGAAAGAACACCGTCAGAACATCATAGAAGCGTTTCATTGTTCCTCCTTCGCAACGATCTCGTCGGAAGAGCGGGAAGGTCATCTCCTTCCCGCGCCCGACCGTGCTATTTGAGAAAGCGATCCCTTAAACCAGATGGAGCCGCTTGGTTCTGCAGAAAACTGAAAAAACGAAAGAAAGGTCATTAGCCCCGGAACGGCAGGGAACAAAGGACCGGGCCCCCTTCGGGAAAGCCCGGGTTTAGAGAAAATCCTCGTGCCGCATGATGCCGGATTCCTCTTCGACCTCGGAATGGGTCTGCCAGCGGAAGTTCCGTTCAGGGCGGATTCTCTCCTGAACCGTGACATAGCGCGGTTCCACATAGAAACCGAAAAACTCCCGGATTTTCTCAAAAAACGATTTCGGGGCCTCGACTTCCCGCTCGACGAGCTGCAGCGGCCTCTCCTTTTCGAGATAGAGCTTCCGCATCGCCGTTCTGGGGCCGAAATCGCCGCCGCATTTCTTGCAGGGCTTTTTATTGAGGGGCGCCCGGACAACATTGCCGCACGTCTGGCAGGCGTAAAGATATTCCCAGGGCCCGTAACCGAAACGTTTCTCTTTCATGCCCCGGATTATAGAATGCTCCTTCCTTCTTGTCCAGTCCGTTCCGCGGAAAATTTCCTTTTTTACCGCAAAAAAGAGGGGTTCCGTCCCGGTCTCCCGGCCGCCGCGCGGGGCGGGACCGGCGGCTCCGGCGGAAGGCGCGCTCCGACAAAACGATCTTTACTCATTCCCCCAAAATGACTATAAACGGGAAGAGAAATCCCGCGTCGGCTCCGGCCGCGAGCGGGTACATTCTGTCAATTCACCGTTACTCAAGGAGTTTGTGATGAGCCGCGGAGATGCCGCCCGCCATACCATTCGAATATTGATCTGTTCCTTCGCCGGAATCCTCGCCGCAGCAGGACCGGCGACGCGGGCAGCGGCACAGACAAGCTACCGGTCGGTCAGCGCTTCGGGCGCGCCCGTTCCCGAAGCGCCGATTTCGAGCGCGGGAATCCTTTCGATTCCCGAATATCAGCCGGCAGAAACCTCCGAGCCGGACCCGGCGCCGCTCGAGATGCGGAACATCCGGCCGAACAGCACGCCGGCCGGCCGGCCGAAAGCCCAGCCGATCAAGGTCGCCCAGACCGACACCCCGCTTCGCGCCCCGGCCGAGCCTCAGCCGGCTGCGCAGCCGGCGCCGCAGGCGGGCGCGCAAACCCCTCAGCCGGCCCCTTCGGCGAGCGGCGCGCAGGGGGCCAATTCCCGGTCGGGACTCCTTTCCGAATCGTCGGACGACGGAATCCTCCCCCCGCCCGACGACTATCAGATCACACAGGAAGAAGCCGCCCTGCTCGACCAGTTCCTTCAGAAATGGGAAGAGTTCGGGAGGAATATCAAGAAGGTCGCCTGCTCGGTCGAAACCCAGGAAAAAGGGGGCGGCCTCTACGGGGAAGATAAAAACGCTCCCCCTCTTTCACACAATTTCGGCGAGTTCAAGTTCATCGCGCCGAACAAGCTCCTCTACCATGTTCTGGGCGAGTATGTCTACGAGAAAGAGGTGGACGGCAAGAAGAAGCCGGAATATAAAAAGGGGCTCGGCGAAAAGAAAATCGTCCTCGACGGAAAGAGTTTTACCGAGTACGATTTCAAGAAACGCGTCGCGCTCGTTACTCCGATTCCCGAAGATCAGCAGAATAAAGACCTGACGATGGACGGGCCGATCCCGATCTTCTTCATTGCCAAAGCCGAAAACCTCAAGCGCCGCTTCTACATGAAGCTGATCACCAAGCCGGAAAAGCAGGATTCGGAAGTCTGGATCGAGGCGTGGCCGCGGCAGGCCGCCGACGGGCAGTCGTTCCAGCGGATCATCATCCTGCTGCGCCTTTCCGACCTTCAGCCCTACTACATGCGGCAGTACCACACGAACGGCAAGAGTTACACCGAATTGTGGTTCTACGACATTGCCGTGAACAGCGGGCTCTGGACAATCGAACCGAAGGTCGATTTCGGCTGGAAGAAGGAAGAGGCCTCGCCAAGCAGCGTGACATTGCTCGGAAACTAGAACAGGTTGTTCCCCCTATGAGTTTGAGATCCCGGTTCCGGACCGCTTCGATTGCGGGACTTGCGCTTTGGGCGCTCGGCGCGCTTTCGCCCCTGGCGGGGGACGAGCCGCGCAGCGACAAAGTGTCGATGGCCGACGGCGCAGCCTACGACATGAAAATGTCGCCGTCGGTCATCTCGAGCCGGATCTACTACGAAGGGTCCGACACGCTGGGCCGCGTCGGGAACGAGACCATTCTGAAACGGGACATCCTGCATCAGATCCGCAAGTTCGCTTATCTTGAATTTCTCAACCAGAAGGAACACGCGCCCGAAGAGGAAAAAGAGAAGTTTAACGACAGCATGCGCGACGCAATGATGCGCGAGTTTCTCGCGAGCGACCAGATTTACACACAGATTCTGAAAGACTACATCTGCGAACTCCTCTTCTACAACGACTACGTGGTCAGCCGCTCGAAAAGCGAGCTCGAGGAACAGCAGAAGATGCTGAACCGCTCGTTCGACACCGAATACCTTCCCCATCTGCTTGAACAGATGCATTGCGAGAATCAGGACGAGCTCGAAGAGCTCTTCAAGGAGACGCTCGACAGCTCGCTCGACGAGGAACGCCATCTTTTCTTTCAGCAGACGATCAGCAACGGCTGGGTGACCTACAACCTCGGCACCGATCAGTGGGAACCGACCTCGCACGACCTGCGCCGCTACTACGAAAGGCACCGCGACGAGTTCAAAAAGCCCGAACAGGTCCGCTGGCAGAAGATGACGGTCTTTTTCGCCAACCATCCGACGAAACAGGAGGCGTACGAAAAGATCGCCTACATGGGGAACGCGGTCCAGACGGCCCGAAAAAGCGGGGACCAGAACGAAGCGTTCGCCAAAGTCGCCCGAACCGATTCCGAGGACATCTTTGCCTCGAAGGGGGGGGAATGCGGCTGGACGCAGCGCGGCGAGGTGACGTCGGAGGTGATCGACGCCGCCCTCTTCAGTCCGGATCTGCCGGTCGGCGCGCTGAGCCGCATCCTCGAAGACGACCGGGGGCTGACGATCATCTGCGTGCTGGAACGGCAGAAAGAGGGCTGGACCCCGTTCTACGAGGTGCAGGAAGAGCTGACCAAGCGGATCAAGGAGGAACGCCGCAGTTCGCTGAAAGCCAAGTTCGAGGCGAAGCTCGCCGAACGGTTCGCCGTTCAGATCTACAAGATCTCCTCGGAAGAGCGTAAGATGCAGTTCGAGGCGGTCAGCCGCAACGCGGTTTCGGCGACCGGACGCGAGTAGAGCCGGCACCCCCCCGAAAAAAAACGGGCGCAGAGTGAATATCTCTGCGCCCGTTTTCGTTTGTCCGAAAGAAATGTTACAGCTGGCCTGTCGCACGCTGGAGGTGATAGGTCGCCAGTACCGCGTCGTAACTCGCGTTCGCCAGATTGCTCCGCGCCAGGGTGAGCATGGTCTGGGCATCGAGAACTTCGGTGTGGTTCGTGAGCCCTTCCTTGAACCCGCGGTTGACGACTCGCAGGTTTTCTTCGGCGCTGGCGACGGCCTTTTCGGCGGTTGCGACCCGGTCGCGGGTTTCCTGTTCCTCCTGCCAGCACCGGTAAACCTGGAGCCGGATCTTTGACTCGGCCTCTTCATATTCGCGTGTGACGGACATCGCCTCATACTCCGCCGCCGTCTGACGGTTCCGGCTGACGCCGCCGTCGAACGGTGTCCAGGCGACGCCGAGCGACCCGGTGAACAAGGAGTTTTCATTCAGGTGGCTGTTCTCGATGTAGTCGTAGGAACCGATCGCCGCGACCTGGGGAAGACGGTCGGCGCGGTAGACGCGCGATTTTGCCGCCAAAGCGCGCGACTTGTGCGAAAGCGCCGCCAATTCGGGCCGGTGTCTGACCGCCTGGCTCGTCAGCGCTTCGAGATCGCCCGAAAGGCCCGGGATATCGACGTCGGCAATATTCACTTCGGTATCGAGCGGACGCCAGAGGAGCCTGTTATACGCCGCCTGGGAAATGCGCACCGCGTTTTCGGCCTTGATGAGATCCTGTTTGGCATTGGCGTGAGCAACCTGAGCGGCGAGAATGACGTTCTTGGTAACAATGCCGTTGTCGAGAAGGCGCTGGGCGTCTTTCTCATGCTCGGCGATCGTCTTTTCCGCCTCGGCCGCCACTTCGTACAGATGGCGGACACGCAGAACCAGGAAGTAGGTCTGGGCGACTTCGTATTTCAGATCCTGCTCGCTGATCTGCCGTCCGGCGCCGAGCGCGCACGAGGCAGCCTCGGCGGCTTCGATCATGTTCAGAACGCGCCCGCCCATGTAGATGGGCACCGTCAGCGCGGTGGTCGTGGTCGCGAAATCCTTGTCGGTGACCGGAGTGTTGAGCGTCATATCGGGAAGCCCCGGCATGATCTGGGAAAGGGGCACGTCGGTTTCGATAGCGAGTTCCTTGGAAATGGAGTGTACGCCGGTGACGTTGGAGAGTTTCGGCAAACCAACACCCCGCGCCGCGCCGACGTTCGCCTCGGCACCGAGCCGCTGGTAATCTTGGGCGGAAAGGGAACGCGAAGCCGTCAGGGCCGCGTTCCAGGCCTCTTCGAGCGTTTCGCCGCCAGTCGTATAGAGTGAGGAACCGGGCTTTTCGGAATCCGCTCCGGCGGCGGCCGGCTCGGCCACAGCCGTACCGGCGGTCTCAGCCGAAGGCTCTGCGGCCTTTTCAGCGGCTGAAGGGGACACAGGTTCGGCGTTCGGTCCGGCGTCCGTCGTAATCGGTTCTGCATCGGCTTCGGTCGAAACGTTCTGGGTAACGAAAAGGTTATCGTCGTCGCTCAGCTCGGCGGGGGGCGCTGAAAGGAGCGATCCCCCTGTGGTAACAACCGGCGGGGCAGGCGGCGTCAGCGATGCGACCCGTTCGGTTCGGTCCGACCGGCTTTTTTCCCCGGGCAGGGTCATCGGTTTCGGCACAATAATCGGGGGACTCTGTTCCGTCTGAGCGGTATCACCCCCGAGACGAAAGAGGGGGCGAATCTGGATTCCATCGGCATTGACGGCGGGCGAGGTCAGAAAAAAGGAAAGGAAAAGCGCGCCGGAAAGCCAGACAGCTCTTTTCGATTCCTTCCTCTTCGGCAGATTGGACTTTCGCATAGAAATGTCTCACTACTTTGAACCATACTTTTCGTTAATATTCCGAAAGACGGAACAAGCGGAAATGTCCCCAAATCCGCAATTGTCCTAATAATCGTTAAATCCCGTCCCCCGTCTTGAGTCAAATTTCCGGTTCGATCAGAGAAATCGAAACAGGTATTTAGGGCAAATATTTAAAATAGTCAATTTAACTCAAAAAAAGGTGAAAATCCGATAAAGTTCCGCTTTTTCAAGGATAGGGCTGTTTCAACTTGCCGATACCTCCTGACAAGGTTCGTTGCGCAAAACCGCACGCCGGGGGGGGCGTACCTTGCCGCGCGTTCCCGTATCATCAAGACAGTACTAAAGTGATTGCAACCTTTTAGGAGCTACAATGACTGAAAAACGCGGACGTGAATCCTTCTGCCGCAGACAGCGTTTTCTCATGGCGCTCGGCGCAGCCGGACTGGGAACCCTTTTACTGACCGGCTGCCAAAAAGAGGTCCCGCCCGAACCGGTTCCGACCGATCCGGTCCTGGTACGGGTCCTGTCGATTCCGGACGAGCGGACAAGCGAAACCCGTTCGTTCCCCCTCTTCACGAAAGAGGGTCAATCGGCGAAACTCTCGTTCCGCGTTCCGGGCCAGCTTTTCGAGTTCGACCCGATCCTCGGCAAGAAGGTGAACAAAGGCGACGTCGTGGCGCGGCTCGACCAGCGCGACTACAAACTGGCGGTCGCGCGGTTCGAGCAGGGGATTAACGAGGCGAACGCCGGACTTTCGGCAATGAAGAAAGGGGCGCGGGACGAGGATGTCGCCGCGCTCGAAGCGCAGCTTCGCGCCGCCGAAACCGCCGCGGCCAACGCCAAGACGCAGCTGAACCGCATGGAAAACCTCCGCCGCGACGGAACCGCCTCGCAGGTACAGTACGATCTGGCGAAGACGACCAGCGACGGAGCGCAGGCGCAGCTCGAAGCGCTCCGGCTCCAGCATCAGAAGGCGACCACCGGTTCCCGTTCCGAAGAGATCGAGGCGATGGAAGCGAAGATCGCCGGGCTGAAAATCGAGCTGAACCTGGCGCAGAACAAACTCGCCGACACCGAGCTGAAAGCCCCCTTCAACGGGTTCATTTCCCAAAAATATTTCGACAACTACGAGACGGTCGCGCCCGGCATCGCGGTACTGGAACTGGTCAACACCGACCGGCTCGAGGCCACGCTGAACGTGTCGGAAGAGATCGTCCTGCGCCAGAACGACATTGAATCGATCAGCTGCACTTTCCCGTCGATCCCCGGGGTAACGTTCCGCGGGTCGGTCAAGGAGATCGGGCAGACGGTTCATCAGAAGGGCCTTTCCTACCCGCTGACGATTGTCATCGAGCGGGGCGAAACTCCCGAAACCGGGTCGGAAGCCGAACTTCTGCCCGGCATGACCGGGAGCGCCGAAATCACCCTGAAAGGGAACAGCTCGACGATTCTGCTCCCCTCGGCGGCACTGATCCCCTCGGCCGAAGGGGCCGATCCGAACGAATCGGCGGTCTGGATCATTAACGGTGAAATGAGGCTCGAACGCCATCCGGTCCATATCCGCACGTTCACCGAAGAGGGGGCGATTGTGGAAGACGGCCTTTCGGGGGGCGAAAAGGTCGTCGGCGCGGGCGCGCGTTTCCTCGCCGAAGGGGAAGAGGTCCGTACCGAGTAAAACCGTCTTCCGCCGTAATCCATTCATCTTACTCCCAAAAACAGGCAGGCAAACATGCTTCCAAAATACGCCGTTCATCACCGCACCATGATCGGGTTCTGCATCTTCCTGATCATCGCCGGAGGGATCTACTCCTATTTCACCATGGGACGGCTCGAAGACCCCGAATACACGGTCAAGACCGCCGTTGTCATTACGCTCTATCCGGGCGCCAGTTCCGAAGAGGTCGCCGCCAACGTGACCAGCGTGATCGAAGAGGCGGCACAGCAGATCAAGGGGTTTAAAAACGCGCGTTCCATCTCGAAACCGGGCATGTCGATCGTCTTCGTCGACCTGCTCGAAGTCTATCCGACCAAAGATATCGACAAGGCCTGGAACGAGCTCCGGCATAAGATCGACATCGCCGCGCTGCGTCTTCCTCCGGAAGCGTTTACGCCGATCGTCAACGACGATTTCGGGGAAGTCTACGGCATCGTTCTGGCCCTGACCGGCGACGGCTATTCCGATGCCGAACTGCGCGATACCGCCAAAGACATTCAAAAACAGCTGCTTTTGGTCAGCCAGGTCAAACGGATCGTTCTCTGGGGACTGCCGGAAGAACAGATCGAAATCGAGTTCTCCCAGGCGAAGATGGCGGAACTTTCGGTTCATCCGATGGTCGTCTACTGGGCGCTTGCCGGCCAGAACCTCAAAGTCAAGGCGGGGGAAATGAGCATCTCGGGCGAACGGATCCGGATCAATCCTTCCGGCGCCTTCGAGTCGATTGAAGAGATCGAGAACGTGATCATCCCCGACGGAATCGATACCGCCGAACTGGTGCAGCTGGCGGTTTCGGACGATAACCCGAACCCGATCCTCGACCGGCTCAGTGCCAACAAGGGGCGCGGCACCCGGCAGATCCGGCTCAAAGATATCGCCACCGTACGGCGTGTGGCGGTCGACGAGCCCTCGAAAGTGATGCGGATCAACGGCAAACGGGGCGTCGTGCTGGCGCTCTCGCCAATTCCGAACGGCGACGTGATCAAGATGGGCGAACTGGTCCACGAACGGGTCGATCAGATCATGAAAGAGCTCCCCGCCGGGTACCACGTCGATATCGTCAGCTACCAGCCGGACAACGTGAACGTTTCGATACACGCGTTTACCAAGAACCTGCGCGAGGCGATCATCATCGTGACGATCGTCGTGATGATTGCGATGGGGTGGCGGAGCGGCCTGCTGATTACCAGCAGCCTGCTGATGGTCATTTTAGGCTCGCTCTGCGTTCTGGCGCCGATGGGCATCATTCTCCAGCGCACATCGCTCGGTTCGTTCATCATCGCGCTCGGAATTCTGGTCGACGACGCGGTGGTGGTCGGCGACCTGATTCTGGTTCGGATGCAGCGCGGGGTCGAAAAGACCGAAGCGTGTATCGACGGCGCGCACCGTGCGGCGAACCAGCTTTTGGGTGCGACGATTGTCGGGGCGCTGGCGTTTCTGCCGATCTACCTTTCGCCCGACGTCACGGGGGAATACGCCAAAGACATCTTCATCGTTCTGGCGATTTCGCTGATGATCAGCTGGTTCATCGCCATGCTCCAGACGCCGGTCGTCTACTACCTGTTCGTCAGCCCGAAGGGGGGCGAACCGAAAGACCCGCATTCCGGTCCGGTTCACCGGTTCTACCGCGCCCTGCTGGAGTGGAACCTGCACCACAAGACGCTCGCTCTTGCCGGTCTTCTCGCGCTTTTGGTTCTGGCGGGCTACGGGTTCACCAAAGTGCCGCAAATCTTCTTCCCCCGCACCATCCGCACCCAGTTCATGGTCGATTACTGGCTTCCGGAAGGGAGTTCGGTAAACGCCGTCGAAAAGGATGTCGCCGGTATTGAAGAGTTCATCATGCAGCAGCCGGGCGTCGTGAACGTCGCCTCGTTCCTCGGTTCCGGCCCGCCCCGTTTCTACCTGCCGTACGAGCCGGAGATCAACAACACGTCCTACGCGCAGCTGGTGGTCAACACCGAAACGGTCGACGACGTGACCAGGCTCCTCAAGCCGGTCGAGGACTGGGTGAAGGCGAACTATCCGCAGGCCGAATCCCGCGCGCAGCGGTTCGCGCTCGGCCCGACCACCAAACTCGAACTGGAAGCGCGGTTCAGCGGCCCCGACCCGGCGGTACTGCACACGCTGGCCGACCAGGCGAAAGAGATTCTCCGCCATGAGCCGACCGCCAAATTCGTCCGCGACGACTGGCGGCAGAAAGTGCCGACCTGGTCCCCCGAATTTTCGCAGGCGAAAGGGGCGCGCGGGATGATTTCGCGCGCGCAGATGCAGCTGGCGCTCACCCGCGCGACGGTCGGGATTCCGGCGGGAGTCTACGCCGACGGCGAAAACCTGCTGCCGATCAAAATCCGTTCCATGCCCGACCAGCGGAACCGGACCGACACGCTCCGCCAGACGCCGGTCTGGGGTTTTTCGCCCGCCAGCGTGCCGCTTGAAGAGGTCACCGACAACCTCGGCATTCAGTGGGAAGAGGGAATCATTCACCGCCGGAACCGGATCCCGACGATCACCGTCGGCGCCGACGCCAACGGTGTCGAGTGGACCGCGCTTTTGGCCAAGGTCAAACCGCAGATCGAGTCGATTCCCCTTCCCGACGGGTACCGGCTCGAATGGGGCGGTCAGCAGGAAAAATCAGAAACCGCAACCGGTTTCCTGATGAAGAAGCTCCCGATCGCCCTGATCTTCATGGCGGTCATCGTGGTCGCGCTCTTTAACGGACTGCGTCAGCCCCTGATCATTCTGCTCACCTTCCCGCTGGCGTCGATCGGAATCACGTTCGGGCTTCTCGTGATGGGGAAACCGTTCGGGTTTATGGCGCTGATCGGCGCGATGAGTCTGCTGGGCATGATGGTGCGCAACGGCGTCGTGCTCATGGACCAGATCGACGAGGAGCTCGCCAAGGGGGACGACCCGTACCACGCGGTTGTCGACGCCTCGGTCGAAAGGATGAGGCCGGTCACCGTGGCCGCCATGACGGTTATCGTCGGAATGATTCCGCTGCTCGACGACCCGCTTTTCGGCTCGATGGCGACCGCGATCATGTTCGGCCTGATCTTCGCGACGGTGCTGACCCTCTTTGTGGTGCCGATCCTCTACCTGATTCTGTTCCGGATCAGGGTGCCGAAGAAAAAGAGAGCGCGGGCATAAAAGCGCGACCGAAAAGGGCATAAAAAAAGCGGGGCCGAAAAGCCCCGCGGAAGAGCGCCCTATGGGAGTCGAACCCACAATTGCAGCTTGGGAAGCTGCCGTGTTACCGCTACACTAAGGGCGCGCTGAAGAGCGCCGGGTTCGGGGGAACCCCCAAACCTGACCACGGGGTTATTATACCCCTCTTTCCCCCCGCCGCAATCCCCCCCGATTCAATGTCATGCGTACCGAAACCGCTCAGCTAGGTATTGCCGGCGGCGGTCTGATGGGCTGTTCCATCGCCGCCGCGTTCCTGCGCGTCCGCATTCCGGTCATCCTTTACGACATCTCGCCGGACGCCCGCGCGGCGGCGCCCGGCCGGCTGGCCGAAGAGCTGGCGGCGCAGCTGGCGGGAAACCTCGCGCCGGCCGAAACCGACCGCCGGGAAGCCCTGACGCGGGCCGGCGCCCTTCTGACCGTCACCGGAAACGAAGCCGATCTGGACCGTGCCGAAACGGTGATCGAAACGATTGTCGAAAAGCCGAAAATCAAGCGGAAATTCTACCGGACCTTCGACTCGTTCTGCACCGGAAAAAAGCTCCTCCTCTCGAACACCTCGACGATCCGGATCACCGAACTGGCGGCGGGGCTCGCCGAAACCGAAAACCTGCTCCCGGACCGGTTCTGCGGGTTTCACTTCTTCCATCCGGTGCGAAAACGTTCTCTGGTCGAAATCATCCGGGGCGCGGAAACCTCGGACGAAACAATCCGCCGTGCCGAAGAGCTGGCGCGCCTCATCGAAAAAGAGCCGATTGTCGTGCGGGACGGACCCGGGTTTCTGGTCAACCGGCTGCTGAACCCCTATTTGGAAGAGGCGATGACCCTTCTTCTGGAAGGGGTGCCGCTCGAGCGGATCGAGGAACTCTGCCGCCGGTTCGGCATGGAGATGGGCCCGTTCCGGATCATGGACGAGATCGGGCTCGACGTGACGATGCACAGCGGCTGGACATTCTTCAAGGCGTTCCCCCAATACATTCAGTCGGGGGAACTCCTGCCGGCGCTCATCGATTCGGGCCGGCTCGGCCGGAAGAACGGGCGCGGATTCAAACTCTACGCCGGGCGGGGAAACTGGTCCGACGAAGGGGACCCCGACCCCGCGCTGGCCCCGCTTATCGGGGAACTGCGCAGCAAGAGGAGAGGCACACCGCCGGTGCGCAGCGGCGCCGGCTTCCCGCTGGGGGAAGATCTCCCCCTGGCCGGCGAAAGCATTTCAGACGAGATCCTGACGCTGCGCATTTTCAGCTCGATTCTGACCGAGGCGCGCCGCGCCTTGGCCGACGGCATTATCGGCGACGCCGCCGAAGCCGACCGCGCTCTGACGCGCGGCCTGGGGTTCCCCGCCGCGAAAGGGGGCATCTTCCCCTGGGCGGAATCGTACGGCATCGAAAAGCTCCGAAAAATCTGCCGCGGATTCGAGGCGCTCAACCCGAAATACGCGTGGGGGTAAACCGGAGCCCCGCGGCGAAGCGTCTACTCTTCATCCGCGGGGAGAAGAAACTCCTCGCAATTCTCATAATGAACCGGCAAAACCGGCGCTTGATAGGCCTCCTGAAAAGTCCGGCAGCGGCGGAACTTTGCGTTCGGATTCCATTTAAACTCATAGCCGGTAATTCGGCCGTCGGCCTCTTCAACGTAATCGACTTCCTGCTGCTGCGCGGTTCGCCAAAACCGGCTGTTCACCCATCGTTCGCGGTAATGGTTCATGATCAGCCGCTGCGAGACAAGCCAGTTTTCCCAGAGCGCGCCGGTATCGGCACGGTTTTCAATCGGCGCAAAATTGGCGATGAGCGCGTTACGGATACCGTTGTCATAAAAATAGATCTTCTGGCTTGATTTCAGTTCGTTGCGCAGATTCCGGCTGAACGAGGGGAGCCGAAAGACAACGTAGGTCTGTTCGAGCAGCGTCACATACTTTTCCACGGTTTTCCGGTCGATACCGCAGACCTCGCCCAGCTCCTGCATCGAAACCTGACTGCCGATCTGATACGCGAGCGCCTGGAGCAGTTTCACAAGGCGATCCGGTTTTTTAACCCGTTCCCACGTGAGAATGTCCTTGTACAGATAACTTTCCGAAAGCTGCTTCAGAAGCGCTTTGGCATTTTCGCCGCTGGCGACCACCTCGGGATAACAGCCGTAAACAAGCCGTTGGGGGATCAGTCTTTTCTCTTCCAGGAGACCGTGATAGGCAGCCATCTCTCCAAACGAGACCGGGAAAAGATGATATTCCCATTTACGTCCCGTGAGCGGTTCGTTCACGCGGTTAGCGAGTTCAAATGCGCTGCTGCCGGTAGCGATAAGCCGGACACCCGGAATTTGATCCGTAATGAGTTTAAGGCGCGAGCCGATATCGGCGATTCGCTGAGCCTCGTCGATGACCACGGTCCGTTTGCCGGCAAAGAGCGATTTCAGCCGGGACGAAGTGACCTGTTCAAAGAGCCGCTGAACATCCCATTCGTCACCGTTAAGCCAGAGCAAAGACTCTGTTTCCGGAAAAAGCGACTTCAAAAGAGTCGTTTTACCGGTCTGCCGCGCCCCCAGAAGAATGATGGCCTTACTGCCGTCAAGTTTCCGGCGAATCACCTTGCCCAATTCTCTTGGAATCATAAAAAAACCTCATAAAACGGGATTTCATTCCCGAAATATTATAATAAAACGGGATTTCATTCCCATTTTATTATATTTTAATATTTTTAAAAGGCGGGGCGTCTCAGCCGCCGGATCGTTGAAGATCCCGGTTTTCTCCGCCTATTCCGCCCCTTATCGAGGCCGTTCAGATTCAGAAAACAAATTTGAAAAAAATGGAGAATGTGACTCATAGTCCGTTGTCGGAAAATCTTTTCTAAGGAGAATAGCACTGTTCCGTCACGTTTCAACCCACCATTGGAAAGAAAGAAGAACGAGATGATTTTGCACAGAATAGAAAGAGGAGTGTGGCAGTTTGACCTGACATTAATCCCGGTTGATCACACAACCTGCCATTACGGTTTATCTTTTCCAGACGCAAATCACAGATCTATCGGTAATAAAGAACCGGATATGAAAGCTGTCTGTCTGGGAATAGCAAAACGGCAATAAAAGGAG
Organism: Thermoguttaceae bacterium; assembly: GCA_017405595.1. Classification (GTDB taxonomy): domain Bacteria; phylum Planctomycetota; class Planctomycetia; order Pirellulales; family Thermoguttaceae; genus RUG695. The sequence continues at coordinate 176,413 of JAFRAC010000013.1, forward strand.
ATAACTATGAAACTCACATTAAAATGGGCTGCAGTCGAACTCTTCTGGGATGATCCCGTTGACGGAGACTATACAAATTGGCCGGAAGAGGGAAGTTGTGACTGGGCAGAGGAAAAGATCACTCCAAACGATCTTCATACAGAGATTGAGGATTACTTCGAAAGCATCTGCCGTTATTACGAAGGTGATGAGTGGGGCGATTTCACGCTCAACTATTCCGATGGACATGGAACCACTTATAAGTACCAATACCTCACAGACGGCACACTTTGGAAAATCACGCGTAAAAAAGGAAATCAGGCCGAAGAGACCCTTCCGACCAGCGGAGAAAAGCTTGATCTCAACGCCAAACTCGGGAGTCTCTTTCACATCGAAAGTGCGCGGAAGAAGCCAAAACAACGATGACGTACAACACGGCGAAGCTAACTGTTCAACGCTGTTTTATGGAGGCTCGGCTGACTCGCATAATCCCCAAGCCCATTCGCCTCCGCCGAAATGGCAATTTGCGGAGCCGAAAATTCTCAGTTGATTTTCCGATAACGGCCGGGCGAAAGAAATTCGATGAAACCTTTGTCACGGAGAAACTGCAGCTGCTGTCTGATCTTCGGCCTGATGTTGTTGTTCCCGGGATGCTTTTGCGAAAGCCTTTCCTCGAACCTGTAGACATCATCGAGATCAAATTCCGGTTTTTGGATTTCGTTGACACACGTTAAAACGTCGAGGAGCCAGCCCCTCGTTTCGATCGTGCGTTTCGCGAGGTTCAATTGCGCCAAATGATCATACGCCATGACAACCTTCTTTCTGCTGACAGGATTCCGGTTCCGGATAATATCGATTTTCCCCTGTCTCGGGACATTCCCGATCAAGATATTGCAGCCGGTCCACCCGGCGCGGCGGGCCGTCTCTTTAAGAGGCTTTCGCTCCTCAATGATATCGGGAACAAAGAAAAAGCGGGGGATCAGGACAAGATCCGAAACTTCATAATCCGGAGAATACGCCAGCACAAAGAGCGAAGGGTTTGTATTGCTTTTAATCCTTTCGATGGCCGTTGAGCATTCACCGTCGTTGAGCTTTTTCTGCCACCGCGGCTCCATCGGGTTTCGAAGCAGAAAACTTTTTAACTCAAAGGATTCCCGGCAATGTTCACAAAGAAAATCCTCGACCGGCTTGTTGTTCGACAGATGAGACAGCCGCAGGTGTCCGCAGACCGGACAATACATATTCTCCGCCATCCACGCTTCACTCATCACGCGGATTCTTTGCGACTGGCTTCGATATGACAGCGCTAACGAAGAATCAAACCGTAAATCCATACAATTTCCTGAACGGGTCAGCGTAACAAACGATCGGCATATAAACGGAAAGAAAAGAGGCCGGCAATGGCGGAAAACCGGAAGACCCCGGCAAGGTGAAAAGACCCACACCCCGTACCCAAAAAAAGCGATACCGACCGGCTCTGATACCGATCGGTTCGCTTCTGTTTGGATACCGCGGGGGCAAACGCCGTTTTAGGCTTTCTGCGCCTGCTTGGTCTTGAGAATGAGCTTCGAAAGACGCGACTTTTTGCGGCTGGCGGTGTTGGGGTGCCAGAGCCGGTTGGACGCGGCGGAATCAAGCGCACTGCAGACCTTCGGGAACTGGACCTCGGCCTCGGCAATTTCGCCCGCTTTAAGGGTGCGGATGAGCTTCTTGATCCGGTTGCGGACAACCGAACGCGCGGCGCGGTTGCGGAGACGGATCTTTTCGTTTTGCCTCATTCTTTTGATGGTGCTTTTAATATTCGGCATAGTCTGTACAAATCTCTTATCGATTGTTCTGCGGTTGACCCGAAGGCGCAAGAGAGGCGCCTACAGGGCATAACTAATGATTACCGCCACTATTATTTAACTTTTCTGCGATTTTGTCTAGGAGGGGGGCGACATTTTTATAGGAAAAATCGATTGCCGCGAGTTTTTCGAGAAGGCCTTCCGCCTTTTTGTAGTCGCGAAGACCCGCCGCCAAAAGGGCGCAGGAGTAGAGCGCGCTCTTCCCCTGTTCCGAATCGAGGTTCGCGCCGAACGCCGAAATCGCCTTTTCGTAGTGGGAAAGGGCGAGCTTGTACTGCTTGATCTTCTCGAAACATTGGGCGATCGCCAGAAAACAGGCCCCTTTGATGGAATCGTCCTGCTGGGCTTTCTGCAGTTCGCCGATCGCTTCCCGGAATTTGCCGTGCCCCATTAGAAACTGGCCGAACTCGAACCGGACCGAGCTGGAATTCGGGTTCGCGGCGAGTTTCCGCTGAATGAGGGAAAGGGTCGCCTCGTCGAACGCCTTTTTCGCCTCGAGAAACTTCTGCTTGAGCGCGTCGGTCGGGTTCGATTTGAGCTGTTCCTCGATGCGGGAAAGTTCCCCCCGCGCGCGTTCGCGGCGGACATCGTCGTAACGGAGCTGGAGCGATTTATCGTCGGGGAACTGTTTGAGCGCGCGGCGGATCGTGTCTTCCTCTTTCCGCCGGTTCCCCTTCATGTTGAAGAACTGGATGTAGTCGAGCCACAGATCGCGGTCGTCGGGGGTTTTCGCCAGTTTCTTTTCGAAGACGTCTTCTTCGGTCAGGTTGTTCGCGGCATGCTCTTCGGCTTCCTTTTCGGCCGCGGTCTTTTTCCGTTCCATATGCTGCATCGTCTTCTGAAGGAGCAGATCTTTCATCTGATTGCTGGCTTCGTAGTCGCTGCTCTTGGCGTTCAGAATCCGCTGGCAGCAGGCGATCGCGTCGTCGAACAGTTCCCGCTGGGCGAGTTCTTTCGCGGCGTAGCGGTTAATCTCGATATTGTTCGGGTCGCTGTCGATCGCGTGCTTTAAGAGGGCTAAACCGGTATCGTCGTAACCGAGCGCGACCGAGGCTTTCCCCATCGAAAAGAAGACGGCGGAATCCCACGGGTTCAGTTTGAGAAGTTCGGCGCCGCTTTTGAGAACATCTTCGAATTTCGACCGCGCCTCGGCAATTTTGAGCTGCGACCGCGCCGTGCCCCCCTTGAGTTTGGCGAACGACGCCCCTTTTTTGTTGTTGCCGTATTTCATGCGGAGGTTCGCGACAAACGACTGCAGATAGATGAGGTTGCCGGGCGCCTGAGCGTAGCACTGGCTGAACATCTCGTTGGCGTAGTCGTACTCGCCCGCCTGCATCTTCTGGTTGCCGAACTCGTAGCATTTCTGGAGTCGGGCGCGGAGCGCGGGAGAAAGCTGGGCGTTGGGCTGGTTCTCTTCTTGCGGCATGATGAAAGACTCCGGAAAAAACGCGGTTCGCCCCCGATGCGGCTATTTGAGCTGGCCGCGCAGATACTCGGCGCGGAACCGGGGCGCCTCGTCGGCGTCGAGCGGACGGCCGGCGAGGATTTCGAGGTGGGCGGGCTGAATCCGCAGAAAGAGCGCGTCGATCTTTTCGGCGGAAAAATCGTTCTGAAGGCCGAGCCAGGCGCCCATCCTCACCGCCGAAAGGTGCGCCATCGCCTCTTCGACCGGTATCGTGTGCGCGCAGCGGAGAAGGCCGATCGCACGGGACACGCGGTCGAGCGTACGCTCGTTCTCCTTTTCGAGGAGCCGCTGCCGGGCTTTCCGCTCGTACTCGACAATCTTCGAGACAACGGTCTGCAGGTGGTGCTGAATCTCCTCTTCGGCCATGCCGAGCGTCGTCTGGTTGCTGACCTGGAAAAAGGAACCGAACGGCTTTGACCCCTCTCCGTAAAGGCCGCGGACCGAAAGGTTCATGTTCTGCATCGCGCGGTACGCCCGCTCGATTTCGTTGGTCAGCATGAGCGCCGGCAGATGGAGCATGACGCTCAGGCGCGCGCCGGTCCCCAGGTTCGAGGGGCAGGCCGTCAGATAGCCCCGTTTTTCGTCGTAGGCGTACGGGAGCAGGCGGTCGAACTGGTTGTCGAGCTCGCTGATCTGCGGCCAGAGGGAATCGAGATCGAATCCGGCGGCGGTCATCTGAATCCGCAGATGATCCTCTTCCAGGAACATTATACTGAATTTCTCGGCGCAATCAACCAAAACGGCGCGTTCCTTGTCCCCCTCGATGAACTCGCGGCTGACCAGCTGGCGCTCCAAAAGGCAGAGAAAATCGGACTCGGAAAGTTCCGGCGCGTTAAAGAAATAGCAGCTTTCGGGGGGGAAGATCTTTTCGGAAACCTCGCGCGCCTCGCGAAGAATCTCTTCCCGGTCGAAGACCGAAAGGCGGCTGACAAACGAGTAGCCGGAAAGGTTCCGCGCCAGGCGGATGCGGCTTGAAAAAACGACATCGGAATCGGGCCCGAGACGGCCCAGCCGCGCATCGGAGTTACGAACAAGCTGCGTGATTCTGGAATCCATTGAACACCTGATCTTCCCTGATAAACCGCCGCGGCAGGAGGCGGCGGAACGGGCCGCCCGCAGCGCTGCGGAAGAAACAAGACGTATCCGAAATAACCAATAATGTTCAGATAAACAAAAACGATCCTAAGAGGAGACTCTTAAGACCGTTTTGAAAAAGCGCCTCGACTAGGACTCGAACCTAGGACCCAGCGGTTAACAGCCGCTTGCTCTACCAACTGAGCTATCAAGGCAAAGGGAGTCAGCGCAAAGCGCCCCCAAAACGCCTTTCATTTTACCCGTTTTGCTCTTTTGTTCAACCCCATCTTTCGGGAAAAATGAAGAAAAATTTCCGGTTCCGGTTCGGGAACGCCGCGGCCGCGGGAAGGAAAACCGGCCCGGCGGCGGACGGCTCTTTCAGTTCCCGGTCGAAAAGCCGGTACTCGAAAGGTTCAGGTCGATCCCCTTGGTTTCGAGGTTGAACGAAGCGGAATTGAACGTCTGCGTGTTGGCCGGCGCGCCGGGCCGGTCCTGCTGGCTCAGGGCGGCGGGCACAACGCCGCTGCCCTGCATCATCACGGTCCGTTTGCGGTGGTCGTATTTCAGGACCTCGCCGCGGCCGGTAAACGCCTGGTAGTCGAACCGGGTGTTCCCCGTCGCGGTCAGTTCCAGGTTGCGCGACTGGTCGCTCGGCGAAAGGACCTGGGCAGCGCCCAGTTCGTCGCAGGTCAGAAAGAAGGTGTCGGCGGGGAACGACGTGTGGTCGTTCACGTTCAGGTTCAGGTCCGACCTTTCGCTGCCGGCCAGAGCCAGGCGCACATCCCCCCCCGCTTTCGCGTTCTGAGTGCGGATGTTCCCCGTAATGTGGTCGTGAAAGACGAGATGGAAATGGGTCCAGGGTTTCGACGCGGGCATAAGATCGCCCCCCGGACTGCCCGGCGGCGGCGCGGCGGCGCCGGGTTCCCCTTTCGGCGTTTCGACGGTGCCGCGCAGCCAGCCGGGTCCGGAAGCGATGAAATCGCCGCTTTCGGCGCTGTATGTCATATATGCCGCTTCGCCGCTTGCCCGTCCGCGCCCGGGGGCGGAAGCGCCGCCGTTTTCGCGGGCGGGGAGTCTTCCGAACCAGGCCAGCGTGACCGGCGAGACGGTGTTCCCCTGACAGATCATCTGGTCGAGTTCGATGCGGCTCCCTCCCGACGCGTCTTTCCCCATATCAAACTCAAAGATCTGAATCGGGCGTTTGAGTGTCAGGCTGATGAGCATCGATTTGAGTTCCAGCGAGTTCCCCTGCCGGACATTGACCAGCTCGCTGTTCTTCGGCCGGTCGGCGAGCGTACTCCCGGGAGAGGGGATCTTCCCCTGAAAGACGAGCGATTTTCCGTCGAAGGTCATCCCGTTCGGCCACCAGACCCGGATCGGCTCTCCGGTCATCGGCGAGGCGGCCGAAACGGCGGAAGCGGAAGCGCGGTTCGGCGTAAATTCAAGCTGGCCGCTTCCGATCACCGAAAAGGTGTTTTCCGGCCGGTTCACCCGAATGTCGTAACCCGAAAGGTCGAGCCCCCCGCCGGTAAAGTTTGCCGGCCGGCCCCGCAGGATGACCGAAACCTGGTCGGAACTCGGCTTCTCGATCCGCACGTCGCTGCCGTCGATGTGGAGCACCTCCTTCTTCTCCGCCGGGTCGGTTTCGACAAAGAGAATCTGGTCGAGCATGACGATATGCGCGATGTCGATACCGCGGTCGGCACGCTGCTCGGCCCAGATCTTAAGCCTTCCCGCCGAAAGATGGTAGTCGGACCCCTCTTCCCCACCCATCAGCGAACCGCCCAGGGCGAACGGATTCTTTTCGGGCGCCGAAGGGCCCGCCGGCGGCGCGGAATCGGATTTCGGTTCGGCCGACGCGTTCTGGCGGTCGAAAAGGATCTCCATCTCGTCCCGAATCAGGCATTCCCCCCGCGGCGTGCCGATCCGGATATCCCCCCGCAGCCGCGCCGAATGGGGCGCGAAGGGAGGGATTTCCCCCTCCTTTTCGGCGGCCGGGTCCTCTTCGTTCGGACGGACATTGAACCAGAAATCCGCCTCGTGCGCCGTAAGGGTTCCGAACCGTTTCGATGCGGCGGAAACACCGCCGCGGAACGATGCGGCGTACTGGTTCGCCTCGCCGGGCACCGGCGCAATCTGCACCAGGTCGTTCCACTCGACCGTAACCTGTTCGGGCGCGCCACCCGGCTCATCGGCGGGGGTTTCGGTTTCAAGACGTCCCTTTTTATACGCGCGCAGTTCCCCGTAGGAGACGGGATCGTAGACATACTCGATGCGGTCCGAAACCACTCTCGTCGAACCGTACTGCATCGTCACCTGCGGGTCCCCCGGGGAGAGCGTTTCGGCATCGTCCGAAATCAGATTGTTCGGCAGCGGCTGCAGCGCGATCCGACGGCGGTCGATCTCGCAGAGGATTTCCCCCCCCTCGGCAGTAAAGAAACCGCTCGCGAGCTGCAGGGTTGATTTTCGGCTCGGTGTGCCGATCGCGCGGATCTGATACGGTGTCAGGCGGGTCAGTTTTCCGCTCGGCTTCCGTTTTCCCTTGTACGACGCGCCGAACTGTTCCCACATCTCTTTCAGAACCGGGTCGTCCAGATAGAAGTAGAGATAATCGCACCGGAGCGAGTCGGGCTGGCGCTCTTCGTGAAACGCGGTAATCTCGACATCCTCGGCGAACCGTGCGCACCAGACCGACGGCGCGTCGGTCGTGTTCGGCGCGAAATACACCTTGTCGCGGCACCGGATGTTCATCTTCACCATCGGCGGCGGTTCGTCTTCCGCCGGTCCGGCGGCCGGCGCGGTTTCGCCGGGCTCGTCCCACCCCTCGGTGTCGGGAAGGTTCGGCAGATAATCGGGAATCTCAAATTCAAGCCGGTTCAGCCGGTCGAGCGAAACGTCGCGAATCGAAAAGCCGAACGCCAGGTTCCCCTCCTCGCGCTCCCGGTCGAGCGGATCGGCCGGCGGTTCGTCCGCCTCTTCCTTCTTTTTAAGCGGGACGTCGATATTCACACGCAGCCCGACCCCTTCGGCCTGCCGGTTCCCGTAATGGACGATCACCTCGCTGTCGGTCGTCAGCTGTTCGAGATTGAACGAGATGTTGCGGGTAATCAGCTGAAAATCGTCGGCAAGCGTTTCCGGCTCCATGTTCGACCAAACCGAAACCTGTCCGAAAAGACGGCCCCCTTCGAGATTGTCGGGAGAAAAACTCCCCGCCAGTTCGTTGAGGCGCAGCTGCCCCTTAAAGCGGATTTCCAGCTTATCGTTCGTCTCGACCACCAGCGCCCGGCGGAACCGTTCGAGTTCCGGCAGGCGCTCGTCGCCGCTCGGCACCACGATGGTACACGAATCGAAGGTCACGTTTCCGTCCCCCAGATGGGGTTCGTTCGGGAAGAGGAGAAGCCAGCTGCGGTCTTTCGGCGTAATGCTCAGCGGATGAATGCGCCGCCAGTCGTTCGGATCGGGGAAGAGGGTTGAAAGGAGCTCGCTGTTCTCGCGGCTCATCCGTTCGACTTCCGACGACGAATCGATCACGGTCCGCGGCATGCTGATATGCCGCCGCGCCGCGCGGGGAATGATCAGCATCGGCACAAGAACCGCCGCGTAGATGAAATACGCGGTCAGGCCCGCCGCGAGCGAAAGAATGGTCAGCCGGATATTGCGAAACACGTCAACCCCTCCGGCGGCCTAATACTTCACATGGAACCCGCCCGAAATCGAATAGGAGAGATCGCCGGGCGCGAACGTGTAGGAGTAGTCAAAGAAGAGATCGACCATGTCGCGCAGCGCCGACGAGACTCCCGCTCCCAGCACGCCCCGGTCGCGCGAAAAGGTCTCGCCGCCGAACTGGCCGGCGATCGGAAAGAGAAACCCGTCGTCGGTCACGAAAACCGACCGGTCGGCGAACTCATGAATCCAGGCGCCTTTCAGCCGCGGACGGATTGTCGAGATCGGGGTCGCGTATTCCCAGGCGAACCGGCATCCGAGCATCGACCGCGCCGAATCGGGCGCGAGCGTATAGCCTTCCGCCGAGGGGTTGTACGGATTCAGCCCCCCCGCGCTGAGCGTGATATACCGGAACCCCGCAAACGGCTCGATCCGGGTGAACCCGCTCGATGTTTTCAATCCGAACTCGGTCTGGTAATTCACCTGGGTTAAATCTTTTTTTTCCCGGTACGGGTTCCCTTCCAGGAGCGACTCGGCGCGGTTGCGGTTCCGGCCGACCCCGAGCGAAAGATCCCAGTACCAGCGCGTTTCGGAAAGGGAAAGGCGCGCCGCCCCGCCGACCGATGTGATGCTCCCGTCCCAGCCGGGCACCTCGGGATTGATATTCACTTCGCCCGACGCGGCATGCAGACCGGCCAGGCAGTTTTCCGTCAGAAGCCAGTCGGCGCCGAGCGTTCCCCCCCAGGCGCTTGTTTTAAAGCCCTGATCGGGCCCTCCCCCGGGGGTCTCTTCGGTGTAATCCCCCCACAGGCCGTAGCCCGTGCCGACGACCCTCATCCGGAACGGGGCGATGTCGAGATCGGCGAAGTTCCCCCGCGCCACTTCGGGCACCGCCGGAAAGGGCCAATCCCCCCCCGTTTGCGCGCGGCAGAGATCCGGCGCGCTGACCGCGAGAAAGAGCAGAAGAAGGAGGGAAAGATGTTTCACTGCGGCACGCTGTGTTGAGAACCGTTCCGCCGACCGATTCCGGCCCGGCCGGTTATTTCGGCTTCGACGGGGTGAGCATCGGCAGCCCGCCCGGTACGCGGTTTTCATCCGAGCCGCTTTCGGCGGGCGCCAGCGCAATCCGTTCGGACGGCGCCGGAGAAGCCGCCGCCGAAAGGGCGCCTTCCCCCTGTTCCGACGGCGTTTCGGAAACCTGTTCTTCCTCCGAAGCGGATTCCGGCGCGGCCTCTTCCCCCGGTTCGGCGTTCGGCGGCGGGCCCGGAACGATCGCGCTTTCGCGCTGAGGAAGGGGGAGCACGACCTGCGCTGTCATCGAGGCGTCGTCGTTATTGCGGGAAACGATAAACCCGGTTTCATTCCTGTCGAATCCGACGTTCACCGAATGGGTCCCCTGCGGGCTCAGAAGCGCGATATACGCCCCCTGCCCCCCGTCGCTCGCGCCAAGCTCGCAGAAGATTGGGGGATCTTCGGCGGACGGGTCTCCGGTGGTGATCTGGAGTTTGCGGCCGACCATTTCCATTCCCCCCACGTAGCGGGCGAGAACCTCGTTTTTCGCCAGCACCACGCCGTCTTTCAGCTCGATGAGGGGTTCTCCGGTTTCGGAATGGCAGACCCAGATTCCGCCGGTGACCTTGAGCCGTTCGACTTCCAGCTCGTCAAAGCGGCTGACCGGCGCCTGTCCGGCGGCGGGAGATTCCGGTTTCGGGTTCTTTCCCGGGTCCTGCAGAAGCCAGACCCCCGCCAGCGCCGTCCCGGCGCCGATGGCGGCGGAAAGGAATGTGTTCAGGAGTTTTTCGCTCATAACGGTTTTCCTATTTTGCTTGCTCAAAGACCCTGAAAACAGGGCGGCGGATTATAGAAAACCGGGGCGCGGAAAGCCAGAGCAATTTTTGGCGCTATTATAATAGACTGGCAGAGCGGAATTTCCGGAAATGGCGATCCCGCCGGCCGCCGGCGCCGGAAAAAAGCCCCGCCTTCGGCCGGATGGCCGAAGGCGGGGTTGGGTTTGTTCCTGCCGGTTCTGAAATGTAGGCGGTTAGAACTGGTCGAGGTCGATGGCCAGGTCCGCCGAGGCGAATTCGGCGAAAACCGCGTCGAAAGCTTTTGCCGGCGGATAGGCAAGATCATCAGCATCGTCTTCCACGTTCAGAAGCCAGTTGTTCGAAAGGAACGCGCGGTCAGCTCCGCCGATATCGCCGTCACCGGTGATGTCGCAATAGTACCGGAACTCGTCTTCACCCTCTTCGGAAAGCCAGGAATTGGCAAGCTGGGTACGGTCGCCGCCCGAAATGTCGCCGTCGCCGTTAATATCCATCGGGCAGACGCTGAACGTCTTAACCGCGCTCCAGTCGGAATCGGTATAAGAGCCGGTTCCCAGTGCGCGGACACGGTACTGCATGGCGGCGCCGTAGGTGAGCCCGGTCACAACCGCACTGGTTCCCGCGGCGAAAACGGACGTCCAAGAGTTCCCGTCGGCGGAATACGCCAGCTCGTAACCGGACGCGTTTTCAACAGCAGACCACTGAATCTGATGGCGGTTCGCGCCGTAGGAGACATAAACGCGGTTCGAGCCGGTCGTAATCGACGGCGCGATGAGCGGCTCGGTCTGGCCGCCGCCGGATTGGTATTCGTACGCGCCGATATCGACGATACCGCCGACGATGCGCGGGTTGCCGACAAGGTCGATTTCGGTTTCAACGTATTCGTTGTTCCCCTTGTCGATCGCCTGGGAATTTTCGGCAAGGGTGTAGTCGCCGTTTGCGGAGTCGGTGAAGAGTGGCTTGGCGGGGTCGTAGAGCAGGCAGTGTGCGGATAGGGACCAGAAGGAGGTAGAGGACAGCGTGTTGTAAGCGTAGATGGTAGCTGAGGCAATGTATATGTCGTCTCCGTAGGTGTCCGCCGAGTTCTGCGCGATAATGGCATTCTCGAAAATGGTATCGCAGATGTCAGAATGGCCTTCATCGTAAATTCCACCGCCGAAAGAAGCGGCATTCCCTGACACGGTGCAGTTCGTCAGCGTCAACATGCCTTTGTCGTAAACTCCGCCGCCACTGGAGGAGTCGGAGCCGGATGCGGTATTCCCTGAAATGGCACAGTTCGTCATGGTCAGGGTGCCGGAGTTATAAGATCCACCACCGTCGCAGGAGGCAGTATTTCCTGACACGGCGCTGTTTGTTATCGTCATGTTGTTGGCATTGTAAATCCCGCCGCCGGAAACATTTGCGATATTCCCGGAAATGGTCGAGTCCGTGAGTGTCAGCGTGCTGTAGTCGTTGTTGTAAATCCCGCCGCCGTCCCAGGATGCGGTATTTCCTGAAATCGTTGAGTTCGTAAGAGTCAGCGTACCGAAGTCGTTGAAAATCCCGGCACCGCTATATGCAGTATTTCCCAAAACTGTAGAATCTGTAAGTTCCAGTGTGCCCTCACCGTTGTAAATCCCGCCGCCGAAGCCTGCGCTATTCTCCGCAACAATTGTGTTGGTAAGTATCAACGTGCCGTAGTTGTAAATTCCGCCTCCGTAAAAAGCCGCAGTATTCCCCGTAACGGTTACATTGGTGAGTTTCAGCGTACCGCCGTTACAAATCGCGCCATCGTCGTTGTATAACCACCCCCCAGTGATTGTTAAGTCGATCAGCTCCACAGGATTCGTTTCATACCCACCGCTGACATAAAGCACCCGGCTCTGTCCGTTGGCATCTATTGTAATTCCGCCGATTGACGTGGCATCAACGGTAATTCCCTTGTTGACAGAAAGCTCTATGCCGCAAAGAGTGATCGTGCTGCCCGCCAGGCTGTCATCGAAAGTGATTGTGTCGCTAGTCTGTGCGCGGCCGATCGCTTCGCGGAGGGAGAGGATGTCGTCGGTTTCGTCCCAGTCCGTCGCGTCGTCGGTGGTGTTGACGATCCAGTTGGTCGCGCTGACCGGCTCGGGGAACGCCGCGGTCAGTTCAAAGCCGCCCGCGGTGACGGTAAGAAGGGTGCGTTCTTCAAGACTTTCAAGACGAAGTTTACGCGCGTTCATCATCGGGCTCCTTTGGTAAAGGAAAAAGGATTGAAAGACTAATCACTGAAAGGGCCAAAGTTCATCTCGACGGAGACTTTTGGCAGCATTTGTCCGATTATACCCGATGCCAAACAGAGTGGCAAGGCGAGGGGAGGCGGGGGTCGGGAAAGGTGTGGCGGAGCTTGCCGGGGGTATCGAACTGGATTTCCCCCGTCTGGAGGACGGGGGTGAAGTGAGGGTGGATTTCAGCTTATCGAAGGCGCGCGGGGCCTCCCCTGGCTGGAGGCCAGGGGCTCCCTTGCGCGCCGCCGCAGTCCTCCAGCTACGGCGCTGCCTGTTCCACGGGAACGGACGCCGTAATATGGACCGGTTCCATCACCAGCTTATTGGGAAGCGCAATCATCAGAAGGACGGTCTGGTCGTAGTCGGACCGGTGTTCGGGAAGTGAAACACGGATATGCACTTCGGCCGTTTCGCCCGGTTTGACCGTGATCGGAATATTGTCGGCCGACGCGCAGACACAGGTGGTCCGTTCTCCGACGACCGAGATCTCCTTTCTGCCGCGGTTCGTCAGACGGACGGTGACGATCTCTTCCGTTCCGGGCTCGCGGTTCTCCAGATAAACCTCCCGCGGAGTTAACGTAAACGGTTTGCCCGAAATCAGCCGGCAGAGGGGATTCCCACCGCTGGGCCGAAAGCCGAGAGCGCCGGCGGCCAGAAAGAGGATTCCGGCAACCAGGAGGAGGGTGTTTCTTTTCATGGCGTTTCCTCTTTCACTTTTGAGCGGCGTTTTCGAAAAATGCTGCAGAGCGCGAACAGGATCAGCGCGCCGCGGCGGCAGGCAAAACAGATCAGCAAGCGTTCAGTCCATCCTTTCGAGGAACCGCGCCAGGAGGGCGGGATCGTCTTTTTCGATGAAGTGGGTGATCTGCGATTCGGGCACTTTCAGATTCCGGAGCGCCTTTTCGACCCGGGTCCAAAGCGCGGCGCGCTTCTTCCCTTCCGAAAGATAGAGTTCGCCGACCAGGTCGGTGAGCTTCTGATACATGATCGCGTCGATATTTTCGTAGTAGCGCTTAATAATTCCTTCTTGGTACCGGCTTCGGTCGGCCATCGTTTTCTCCTCGTCTCGGTTCTTCTTCCTGAATCATCACGCCGGAATCTTCCGGTATTTTGAGCGGCGGTTCTTCTGCGCGTCGGGCTGGGCGGCCAGGACGAGCTCCTCGTAATCGGTGAAGTTCCCCTCGAACCAGCGCAGTTTGCCGTTCCCCTCGAAGATCAGCAGGTGCGTGCAGATTCGGTCGAGGAAAAAGCGGTCGTGGCTGATCACCAGCGCGCAGCCGGGGAAATCGTTGATCGCCTGCTCCAAAACGCGCATGGTGCCGACGTCCAGGTCGTTCGTCGGCTCGTCGAGCAGAAGGAGGTTCCCGTCCCGCTTTAAGAGTTTCGCCAGATGGACGCGGTTCCGTTCGCCGCCGGAACATTTGCCGACCTGAAGCTGCTGCGAAGCCCCCCGGAAATTGAATCGCGCCAGATAGAGGCGGCTGTTCATCTTGACCGGTCCGAGTTCGACGAGATCGCGGCCGCCGGTAATCTCCTCAAAGACGGTGTTGCTGTCGTTCAGGGCGTCGCGGTGCTGATCGACGTAGGAGAGCTTGACCGTCTCGCCCAGTTCAAGCGTGCCGCTGTCGGGCTTCTCTTCGCCGACGATCATCCGGAAGAGGGTCGTCTTGCCGGTTCCGTTCGGGCCGATGATGCCGACCACCGCGCCGCGCGGCACGTCGAACGACGCGTCCTGAATAAGGGGGATGAACTTGCCGCCGATCTCGAACCCTTTCGAAAGGCCGCGCACGTTGAGCACCTTTTCGCCGAGGCGGGGACCGGGCGCAATCTGGATGACCGCGTCGCTCTTGTCGTCGATCGTCTGCTGCGCGGCGAGCTCCTCATAGGAGCGTACCCGCGCCTGGTTCTTCTGCTTTCGGCCCCGGTGCGCCTTTTCGATCCATTCGAGTTCCCGCTTCAGGATTTTCTGGCGCTGCGACTCTTTCTTTTCGGTCAGACGGAGCAGTTCCGCCTTCTGCGCCAGCCACGAGGAATAGTTCCCCTCGAACGGCAGCCCGCGCGTGTTGTCGATTTCCAGAATCCACTTCGTCACGTTGTCGAGGAAGTAGCGGTCGTGTGTAACAATGATGACCGTGCCGGGATAGTCGCGCAGCGTCCCCTCGAGCCAGCGGACCGTTTCGGCGTCGAGGTGGTTCGTCGGCTCGTCGAGCAGGAGCAGATCGGGCCGTTCGAGAAGGGCTTTGCAGAGGGCGACCCGGCGCCGTTCCCCGCCGGAGAGCTGGCGGACAACCGCGTCGTCGGGGGGAAGAACCAGCGCGTCGGCGGCGATATCGATCCGCCGGTCGAGTTCCCAGCCGTCGAGATGGTCAATCTCTTCCTGAAGACGCCCCATCTCTTCCATCAGCTGGTCGAAATTGTCGGCCTGATCGGGATCCCCCATCAGGACCGAGACTTCGTTAAACCGGTCGATTTTGGCCTGGATCGGCGCAACCGCCGTCATCAGGTTTTCGCGAACCGTGGCGTCGAGGTCCAGTTCCGGTTCCTGCGCCACATAGCAGACACGCATTCCCTTGACCATCGTCACTTCGCCGTCGATATCGGTATCGAGCCCCGCCATGATCTTTAAAAGGGTCGATTTCCCCGCGCCGTTTTCGCCGACGATGCCGATCATGGCGCCGTAGTAAAAGGCCAGCGAAATGTTCTGGAGAATGACCTTTTCGCCGAACCGCTTCGAAACGCGGTTCATCTCGAAGATGAAATGAGGTGCCATCTTATGTTCCGTCCTTTTTTCGGGGGATTTTTTCCTGATTCTCACGAGAAAACGCCGTTTTCCCTACCATACCAAAAAAAAGACGCGGCGCAAGACCTTGACGCAATACCGAAAATGGTTAAAATGAACGGCAGTTCCGAATTGGGGAATTGTGTAATGGCAGCACGAATGGCTCTGAACCATTTAGTAGGGGTTCGAATCCCTTTTCCCCAACTATAAGGCGCGATTGGCTTGCGTCTTATACTTGCATCTTTCTCCGGACAAATTATTACAAAGATGCTTGCGCCGGTCGTCTCCTCGTCGGGATCGGCCGGTTTTTTCGTACAGGGCGCCTTTCGCCCGGGACAGCTCCTCTTCACACGCGGGAATCACCGGCACAAAGCAAGGGCCCGAAGCTCAAACGGCTTCGGGCCCTTTATTATCATACGGCGGAAATCTTAACGGCACCGAAAGGCGCGGCCGCGGTCAGGAGCGGCGTTTCACGGCCGCCGCCACGAAATCGGCGAAAAGCGGATGCGGCCTGGTCGGCTGCGACTTGAACTCCGGATGGAACGAAACGGCGATGAACCACGGATGGTTCGCCAGTTCCATCACTTCAAGATGTTTCCCCTGTTCGGCTTCTCCCGAAAGAACGGCGCCCGCCTCCTCGAACTTCGCGCGGAACTGGCCGTCGAATTCGTAACGGTGCCGATGGCGCTCTTCCACTTCCGCCGCGCCGTAGATTTGCGCGGCTTTCGACCCGGCGGCGAGTTTCACTTTCCGGCTGCCGCGGCGGACACCGTCTTCGTTGTCTTTGTCGTCCTGCAGGAGGCAGAAAATCGGGTTTTCGCAGGTGCGGTCGTATTCGGTCGAGTTGGCGTCTTTCAACCCCGCGACGTTCCGGCCGTATTCGATCATCGCGCTCTGGATTCCGAGCCCGATGCCGAAGAAGGGGATCCCCTTCTCGCGGGCGATCTGAACCGCCTCGACCGTGCCGTCGACATTCCGTTCGCCGAACCCGCCGGGCACAATGATTCCGTCGACATTTTCGAGAATCTGGCGTGTTTCCTGACGGTTGACATTTTCGCTGTCGATCCGGCGGACCCGGACCTGGGTGTGGTTGGCGGTTCCGGCATGGTCGAGCGCCTCGTAAACCGATTTGTAGGCGTCCTTGTGGTCGGCATACCGGCCGACAACGGCAATCGTCACTTCCTGTTCGGGATGGTGCATCCGCTCGAGCATCTCGCGCCAGGCGGTCAGGTTCGGTTCGCCGGCGTTGGTCAGGCCGAGCCGGCTGACCACAATGTCGTCCATCCTGTTCGCATGCAGAACCATCGGAACTTCGTAGATCGAGAAATCGGCGTCCGGCTCTTCGATCACGCATTCGGCCGGCACGTTGCAAAAGAGGGCGATCTTCGCCCGTTCCTCGGCCGGAATCGGGTGCTCGGTGCGGCAGACGATCAGGTCGGGCTGGATTCCGATCGAAAGGAGCCGGCCGACACTGTGCTGCGTCGGCTTGGTCTTCAGTTCGCGGGCGGCTTTCAGGTAGGGGATCAGCGTGAGATGGACAAAGAGACAGTTCTGTTTGCCGACATCGTTGGCGAACTGGCGGATCGCTTCCATATGGGGGAGCGATTCCATGTCGCCGACGGTCCCCCCGATTTCGGTAATGACCACGTCGACATCGTCGCGGTCGAGGTTGGCGATCTTCTCTTTAATGATGCTCGTGACATGCGGAATGACCTGAATGGTAACGCCGTTATACTCGCCGGCGCGTTCCTTTTTCCCCATTTCCTGATAGAGGAGCCCCGTCGTCCAGCTGCTGTTGCGCGTCAGGCGGTCGCTCGTAAACCGTTCGTAGTGACCGAGGTCGAGGTCGGTCTCGCTCCCGTCGTCGAGCACGTAGACTTCGCCGTGCTGAAACGGACTCAGGATACCGGGCAGGATGTTCAGGTAGGGGTCGAGTTTCTGCATGCGCACGCGCAGCCCGCGGCTTTCGAGAAGCATCCCGATCGATGCGCACGTGAGACCCTTCCCCAGCGAACTGACAACACCCCCGGTCACAAAAATATGTTTGGTCATTGAATCTACGGTCCTTTCTAGATTTTCCGCAATGTCGTTCTTGAAAAATTATTCTGGTGCGATCCTTGCCGGCGAAACGACGAGCCTTTACAAACAAGGGTGACCGGGCGGAAACACCGCCCGATCAACAGTCATTTCCAGGTCGAAAAAT
Source organism: Thermoguttaceae bacterium (assembly GCA_017405595.1). Classification (GTDB taxonomy): domain Bacteria; phylum Planctomycetota; class Planctomycetia; order Pirellulales; family Thermoguttaceae; genus RUG695. Next base: position 193,495 of record JAFRAC010000013.1, read on the forward strand.
GCATCGGTCTGCGGCGGAGCAAAGGTCAGCCGACGATCTTGGCGAAACGGGCGTATGCGTCGTCCCACTTCGCGGTTTCGCGGGGCTGGTACTCGGTAACCTCGAAACTCTCGCGGACCACCGCGCGCGCCTCGCTGATATCGGCGACATCGCCCGAAGCGACCGCCTGCATCATCACGTTGCCGATCGCCGTGGCTTCGATCGGGCCGGTCACCACACGGCAGCCGGTCGCGTCGGCGGCCGCCTGGCAGAGGAGCTTGTTGCGGATCCCCCCGCCGACAATGTGGAGCGTCTCGATTTTGCCGCCGGAGATTTTCTCGCACATTCCGAGAACCTGGCGGAACTTCATCGCAATACTTTCGATGATCACCCGCAGAACGGTGCCGTCGTCCTGCGGAACCGGCTGGCCGGTCCGTTCCATGAAACGGCGGATCGCTTCGGGCATATCGGTCGGCGCGAGGAAATCGCGGTGATCCGGGTCGATGAAACCGGTCTGCGAGGGGGCTTCGACCGTCATCTTGTTCATGTCTTCCCAGTCAAGATTGCGCCCCTTCTGGTTCCAGACACGGCGGCATTCCTGCAGCAGCCACATTCCGCAGATGTTTTTGAGGATGCGGGTCGTGCCGCCGACACCCCCTTCGTTGGTGAAGTTGAATCCGGAAACGACATCGTTGACGACCGGTTTGGGGGACTCGATTCCCATGAGCGCCCAGGTGCCGAGACTCACATACGCCCAGTCGGTCGAACCGACCGCGCTGGCGGTCGGAACCGCCATCACGGCGCTGGCGGTATCGTGCGAACCGGGGAGGACAACCTTCGTCCCTTTCAGGCCGGAATCTTCGGCAAGGAACGGACGCAGCGCGCCCAGAACGGTACCCGGCTGTGTGACCGGCTTGAAGATGTGGGTCGGAATCCCGAACTTTTCGAGCATCCCTTTGGCCCAATCCATCTTGACCGGATCGAAGCACTGGGTGGTGGTCGAGTCGGTGAACTCGTTGCTCATCTCGCCCGAAAGGAGCCAGTGGAAGATGTCGGGGATCATCATGAAACGCTCGGCGTTGGCCTGCGCCACCGAACCGGCGAGTTTGTCGGCGATCAGCTGATAGAGCGTGTTGATCTGCATGAACTGGAGGCCGGAATTGGCGAAAATTTCGGCCCGCGGAACGGTATCGAACGACTTTTCCATGACGCCGTCGGTACGCGGGTCGCGGTAGCAGTAGGGATTTCCGAGGAGTTTGCCGTTTTTGTCGAAGTAGGCGTAGTCGACACCCCAGGTATCGACGCCGACACTTTCGACCGCCGCACCGAACTTTTCGCCGGTCAGCCGAAGGCCGTTCTGGACTTCGTTCCAGAGACCGGGAAGGTTCCAGTGGTAACTCCCCATCATTTCGACCGGACCGTTGACGTAGCGGTGGACTTCTTCCAGCTCGATCCGCTTGCCGTCAAAGTGACCAATGAGAAGCCGGCCGCTGGAAGCGCCCATATCGACCGCCAGATAAGATTTTTTCGCCATGGTTAAGCCTCGCGTCAGGTTGAGGATGAATCGGGCCTTTCCAGGGCCCTTGCAACGAAACCCATTTTACATAATTAGCGCGGCGGAGCAATCAGGGGAAAGAGATTTTTTGCGAAAATGCCGGCCCGAAAACCGAAGGGGAGAGTCCCGTCCCTCCGCCGGCCCCTTCGCGGCGGACGAAAAGAAAAACTTGTTAAAAAGGGGAAACTTTAACGATTATTCCTCATTTTCCGGTCAGGAAAACCCGATAAAGGAGAAGGGGGATTCCCCGTTTTGGAGAACACCGGCCGCGCGGCCGCAGAAAAAGCATGAGTCACGCCATTCGAGTCATCGGGGCCTTTCTGACAGGCCTTCTTTTCGGGATCGCGTCCCTTTCGGCGGAAGATGCCGCCGAATGGGGGGGCGGCTCCTTCTCGTTCGCCAAAGACCTCACGCTCGGCGAAGACGCGGTGATCCGCGGTTTCGACCTCCCCTGCCGCTCGCTGCAGATCTGGGGAGACTACTATGTCGGCAAGGGGGAAATCGATCCGAAAAACGCCGCGGAAGGCCTCTCTTTCGATACCGAAATCAACGGCGCGCAGATCGGCCTGAACATGGGGCTCGGGCCGGGATTTCTGGCCACCGCCTACTACAACTACCACAAAAACGAGCTCGAAAAGAGTGCGGGAGATTCGCCGCTCTGGACGAATGAAGCGCAGACCCATCTCGGAGGGTTCGGACTCCGCTACAACTCGGGCGGGTTCTATTTCAGCCTCCTGGGAACCGCCGGACTCGACGATTACGAGCTGATCGGCACCGAAGGCGGGGTGCTTAACTACGACGGCTGGCAGGCGGGCGGTTCGCTCGAAACCGGCTACTACATGCACACCGGCGGCCTGTTTACGTTAAAGCCGTTCGGCAACATCCAGTACAGCTACATGAAAGCCGACGGCGTTGATTACGGCTCGCTTTCCCGCCGGGACGAGAAGTTCAAGGCCGACGCCCTCTTTCAAACGCTCGGCGCGCGGATCGACGCCGACCTTTCCCTTGTGACCATTCAGGGGCGGTTCGGCTGGGTTCATCAGTATCTGGATTCCGAACCGATCAGCACCTACTGGTTCAGCCGCACCCCGGGCACCTACACGCCCGCGCAGGCGTTCTTCGAAGGTTCTGCCGGAAACGATCACCTCTGGGGCGGCGCCGGGGTCAAGATTTCCCTGTTCGGCACGATCGCCGCCTCGCTCGACTACGATATCCTCTACAACAAGCACCAGACGACCCATCTGGCGAGCGCAGGACTTCTCTGGAACTTTTAAAAAGCACCTGCGCCGGTAAAAGTCCCGCAAACAAAAAACCGGCATCGGAACAGTGTCCAATGCCGGAATCGTGAGGGAGCGCAAGACGCCGAAAACTACTTCAGAAGCTCTTCGGTCAGTTTCTCGATCGTGGTATCGACCGGCTTGTCGGCGTCTTCGGAAGAGAGAATCGCCTCTTCTTCTTTGATCTCTTCGGCCTTCTTCTGCGCGTCTTCTTCAGCGGCGATCTCTTCGGCGCGCTCTTCGGCGGCCTTGATCAGGTCGGCCGTACGTTCAAGCTGATCGGCGGAAAACCAGGGGCGGGGAGTCACGTTCCCGGCGGGCTGATAGACTTTCTGAGCGAGATCGTCCATCGAGACTTCGCATTCCTGGTTCCAGACCGCGGCCTGAAGCGCCTGCTGGTCAACTTCGCCGTCGCCAAGCATCTCGACCAGAGCGCGGGTCGTTTTATTTTCGGAAACGGTTTCAAGCGGAACAAGGGTATATTCCTGGCCGCCGTACGGTTCGTTCTTCCCATGTTCGAGACAGACGGTACGGATCTTTTCGCGAACCGTCTTTTCGGGCGCGACAAACCAGCTGCCGCCGCGGCCGCCGC
>JAFRAC010000014.1 GCA_017405595.1 Thermoguttaceae bacterium
AGTAAATTTTTTTCAATCGCAACGTGTATATACACTATAAAAGGCGGGTTCATGATGAGTGACGCGAAACTTGCACGGCAAATACACGATACGGCGGTCTCCTGCGGTTTTGATGATTGCGGCATCATTCCCATCGGCGATATGGACGGGTTCGAATCCCACTTCCGGGAACGGACAAAGGCTGTTCCCGCCAGCGCGTTCTTTTACGAGGCGGTCGGCGATCTTGCCGGGACCAAAAAACGTTTTCCCTGGGCCAGGTCCGTTGTCATCTGCACCTTTTGGCTGGGGAAATACCGTTTTCCGGCATCGCTGCAGGGAAGATACGCCAAGAGCTTCTTTCTTTCGCCCGGCAACAGGATGTGCCGTGATATTCAGGAGGGTTTCGAAAATTTTCAGGCATGGTTCGCGCAGAGCGGCATCCGCTGCGAGGGGGGCGGGCAGTTCGGGCACCTGAGTATTGGCCCGCTGCGTTACGCGGCCGTAATGGCGGGGCTCGGCATTATCCGAAAGAACAATTTCCTCTATACCGAAAAGGGTTCCTTTGTCGAGCTTGTCGGTTATGTCATTGACCGGGAATGCGAGTTGTATCACACTCACAATCTGAAACCCTGTGCGGAAAAATGCACCCTTTGCCAGAGAAGCTGTCCCAGCGGCGCGCTGAAGGGGCCGAACACCATGAACCCTCTCGAATGTGTATCATTTCTGACGACATTCGGAAAGGGCGCGCTTCCGCCCGGCATGAAAGACGGCTGCTGCGGCACGTGGATCTGCGGCTGCGACAGCTGTCAGGATGCCTGTCCCTATAACCGCGCTCACGACTGGACCGACGGTGAAGCGTATCCCGGCCTTGAGGCGCTTGAATCGGAATTGTCGCCGGAAAAACTGCAGCAGCAGCCGGACGAGTTCCTGCAAACGCGAGTGATCCCGTATACGTCTTATCATGTGATGCCGGACGAACCGGATACCCTGCGCCGCTGCGCGGCGCGTTCCGTACGAAATCAGTCCTGCGGCTGAAAAGCCCGGCGGGCGGGAAGGCTCTTCGCTGTTCCCGCGGGTTGTATTTCGGGTTGTTGTGGCTTTAGAAAGCCTGTATTGAGATTTTCCGGTTGTATCGAACCCAATCCCCCCGACTGAAGTCGGGGGCTATCCGAATGAGTATTTCAGCTTTGCAAGCGCGGGAGGGAACCCCCGCCGGTCTAAAGACCGGGGCTCCCTTGCCCGCTGATAGTGCTGATCAGCTGTTGAGTAGGGGCGGGATCGGCCTGTCTGCCCTACGTCCTTTTGAACATCTTTTCGAGTTCCTGTACCGAAAGGAGAAGAATCGACGGCCGGCCGTGGGGGCAGTGGTGCGAGTTAATCTCTTCCTGCGCCTGGCGGAGAAGTTCGCGCATGGCGTCGCCGCGAAGTTTGTCCCCTTCCTTGACCGCGGCGCGGCAGGCGCAGCGGCGGAGAATTTCGTCGAAGAGGTCTTCCGGTTCGGCGTTCTCTTTTCCGCGTTTCATCAGGATGCCGAGTACTTCGATGAAGATGTCGGCGGGGGACGATTTTTCGAGAATGGGCGGGTATCCGGAAACGAGCACCGTGTTTCCGCCGAACGGTTCGGCGATAATCCCGAAATCGCGGAACGTCTTCTGATTTTCCAGCGCGCACGCCGCCTCTTCCGGCGAGAGTTCGACCGGTTCGGGAACGAGCATCTGCTGCGAGTCGAGTTTTCCCGTTTCCTTAAATTGTGTCCGGATCTTTTCGTAGAGGATCCGTTCGTGCAGCGCGTGCTGGTCGACCAGCGCCATGCCGGTTTCGGTTTCGAAGACGAGAAAACAGTTGTGGATCTGAACGACCGGTTTGCCGTCGGGGGTGCGCGGGACTTCGTCTTGCGGGAGCGCGGTCTCTTCCCGGGAAGGTTCCGCGCCGAACGGGGTGCTGCCGGGTTCGCCGGCCGGGCCCGGAGAAAACGCGCCGCCGAAAGGTTCCCGTCCGGGGCCGCCCGGCGGGGTCGGGGTGTCGGAAAGAACAAAGGGACGGAATTCCGGAACGGCGCTTTCGCGCTTCGAGCCTGCCGAAAACGCCGCCTGCGGGCGCAGGTAGATATTGGCGTCGGGTGTCGGCGCCGTGCGGCCTGCCGGAGAGGGACCGGACCATTCGAGAAAATCCTGCCGGACCCCTTCGGCAAGAGCGGGGTCGAGCGCGCCTTGCGGGGAATTCTGTTCTCCCCCCTCGCCGAAAAGGCCCGACGCCGGGCGGCTCCGCATATCGCTGCGGAGAAACTCGTTGCGGATTCCGGAAAGAAGGGCGGCGTAAACGCGGTTCGATTCCAGGAAACGGACTTCCATCTTCGTCGGATGGACGTTGACATCGACCTGCGAGGGGTCCATTTTGATTTCGAGGAAGGCGACCGGATAGCGCCCGACCATCAGCATGCCGCGGTACGCCTGTACCAGCGCGTGCTGAAGCGATTTATCGCGAATGAAACGGCGGTTCAGGAAGAAGTACTGGCAGCTGTAATTGCTCCGCGTCAGGTCGGGATGGCCGATGTAGCCGGAAATGCGGACACCTTCCCCCTCGGCTTCGATCGGGATCAGTTTGGCGGCGAACTCGGGGCCGAACGCGCGGGAGATCCTTTCGCGCATCCCGGCACTGGGGGGCAGGTCGTAGACGATGCGGCCGTTATGCCGGAGGACGAAATGAACATCGGTGTTCGGAATCGCGAGCCGGACGACAGCCTCGGAAATATGGCCGAACTCGGTCAGCGCCCCTTTGAGGAATTTCCGCCGTACAGGAGTGTTGAAGAAGAGGTTCCGCACCTCGATCGTTGTGCCGCGCCGCATTCCGCAGGGGGCCGGTTCCGAAAGGGGCTTCCCCCCCTCGACCCGCAGTTCGGCGCCATGTTCGGCGCCTTCGGCACAGCTGCGGACAACCAGCTGGCTGACCTCGGCGATCGAGGCGAGCGCTTCGCCGCGGAATCCGAACGAGCCGATGCGGAAAAGGTCGTCGGTCTCGCTGATTTTGCTGGTGGCATGCTGCGTGACGGCGAGTTTCAGCTGTTCGGGGCGCATTCCGCAGCCGTCGTCGGAGACGCGGATCAGGTCGCTTCCCGCCTTTTCGATATCGATTTCGATCTTTTTGGCGCCGGCGTCGAGCGCGTTTTCGACGATCTCTTTGACAACGCTCGACGGCCGTTCGATGACCTCGCCGGCGGCGATTTTATTGATCAGGGAAGGGGGCAATATTTTGATCTCAGGCATGGCCGTATTGTACTCTTTTTGGGGGAATTGTCAAACGAACACCCCCGTCCTCAGACGGGGGTTTGGCGGGAAAGCGCGTTGCTGTTCCCGCAGAGGGGTATTTTGGCGAGCTGGGTGTTTGGGAAGCCAGTATCGAGGTTTTCCGGGGTTACCGGACCGAAGTCCCCCGACTGAAGTCGGGGGCGAGGTGAGGGTGTTTTTCAGCTTGCCGAGCGCGGGAGGGAACCCCCGTCCGACTAAAGTCGGAGGGCCCCTTGCCCGCTGACCGCGCTGATCAGCTGTTGAGTAGGGGAACTTGGATTTGCGGTTGCGGGAAAGCGCTTCGCTGTTCCCCGGGGCGCCCGAAAAAATTTTTAAAAAATCGCGTTGCCGCCCCTTGACCGATTTTTTTGTTGGAGTAAACTTCTCTCTAATCGCCTCCTGTTCGGGGGGGCGGTTAAGTGAACTTTGACAATCAGGTAAAAGTAAATCATACAGTGTGAGAACCGTTACCGGCTTTTACGTAAGTAGGAGTCGATAACCTTTTGAGAAGCCAATTGGTTGTAAGCGGCGCTGATTTGACCGTCAGCGCCCCCAGAATTAAACAGCGAACCGCTATTGCGGTTTGACTTCAAGTCAAATATTTTTGAAGGGTTTGATCCTGGCTCAGAATGAACGTTGGCGGCGTGGATTAGGCATGCAAGTCGAACGGTAAGGTTACTTAGCTTGCTTTGTAACCCTAGAGTGGCGAAAGGGATAGTACAATGTAGATCATATAC
>JAFRAC010000015.1 GCA_017405595.1 Thermoguttaceae bacterium
CTTTATCGAATGACAACAAGTACTTTTTCACTGCGGGGTACTGCTCTATATCATAGTGACGTGCGGGAAAAGTCGCGATTAGATAAAGATGGGCCCAATCATATCCATACCTCTTGATATCCCTGCCGCGTAAAATGGGTCGAATAATCTCAGCACTTTTAGGATCTTCTGCTATCAACTCGGCTTTTTGGGCTTCATTGATAATAAAAGCTTCATTGCACCCGGTTTTGATACCGTAGTTGATCCGAATGTCCCAATCCTTCAATGGCGTTCCCATTGCCTCAATTTTCCGTTTAATCGACTGCTCAATCGGGTTCAAGATGACCCAGCTGTCGCTCATTCTAAAATTGCATTCCGTTGCGTGCTGTCTAAAGAAACCGCTTGATTCTTGACTACTTTATTGATGTAGCCCAGCTTCATTTTGAGCCAACAGATAGAAATTGGCGTGAAGGTGGTTCAATATCAGAAAGGTTTTGTATGTTTTACGGTTACATTCGGGTCAGTACCGACAAACAAACTGTTGAAAATCAACGGTTTGAAATCAAGCGTTTTTGCACAGAGCAGAACATCCAGATTGACATCTGGTTTGAAGAAACGATTTCGGGCACAAAAGAACCGGACAAACGAAAGCTCGGAAAGATGCTTCGACAAATGAAAAAAGGGGATGTTCTGATTTGTGCGGAACTCTCCCGCCTTGGAAGAAGCCTCCTTATGATCATGGGCATTCTTAATGAGTGCATGAAAAGTGAAATTCAGGTCTGGACGATCAAGGACAACTATCGTTTGGGAAGTGACATAAGTTCAAAAGTTCTGGCATTTGCCTTTGCACTTTCGGCTGAGATCGAACGAAACCTGATTTCACAACGCACGAAGGAAGCCCTTGCAAGAAAGAAAGCCGAAGGTGTTCAACTCGGACGCCCAAAAGGGAAAAAAAGTTCCAAGGTTAAACTAACAGGTAAAGAAGACATCATTCGTGGTTGTCTGGATGCAGGGTTTTCAAAATGTGCGATTGCGAGAAAACTACGAGTCCATCGAATAACACTAAGTAAATTTATCTGTGAGAATATGTAGAAATTAGGTGGTCCAGTTTTTCTGACAGCTTAGAGCACTTGAAGAAGCTTGTTTTTGGGTTGCGTTCCATTCCGTTTTTTCGAATGCAAGTACAAAGATGGTCTTTCAGGCACATCTCCTCCGCGTGGGTGTTGGAGATAGGTGAAAACTGTTACCAAGTCTGCACACGCGTTACTCCCTCTTCAACTCCTGTTGAACGTAGCCCTAAACTTTGGTAGATTCTTGGAAAAGGCGCGGGGTTGCCATCCGCTATAATGTCCCGCCGCAAGGAAACCCGCCAAAGGAACCACCGCATGAAATACTATTTCTCGAACACTCCCGCCGAAAAGGTCGGGCCGGTCACGAAACCGGAACTTGTCCGGTTCGTTCAGGAAGGGGCGGTACGCGAAACAACACGGATCAAGTCGTTCTGGGGGTCGAAACCGGCGAAAAGGGTCTCGTTTCTGCGTCCGGTCTTTCAGAACATGGGGGCGAACGAGGCGAAAGGCGCGCTCACCTGGGTTAAAGAGAGCGCCGCCGATGCCGGGCCGGCGGACGGTTCCGGCTCGTTTGCCGCGCTCTATCGGAACGAATGCTACTTTTCGCCGTTCTGGAACCGGAGCCGGCGGTTTCGGCGGTCGCTGAAGATCACGTTCTGGCTGCTTCTCTTCCTTTTCGCGGGAGCCTGCGCCGGGTTCGTCTGGCTCTTTACCACCCTCCTGTCGAAAACAACCCTGCTCGGCGTCTTCGGAAATGTCGTGTTCGGGTTCGCCGCGTTCTTCGTCCTGTTTCCGCTCGCGTTCTCGGTCGTTCTGTGCCGGCACGCGATCGCGAAAACTTATGCTGACGAAGCCGCGGTACGCGCCGCCGAGGATCTGCGCCGAATGAGAATTCTGGCGGAAGAGGAGTTTAAAAAGGGTGCGGGAAAATAGGCGCGGGGCGGGTGCCGCGCATCGCCGATCCCCGTCTTGCCGTTTCCCTATTCTGGTTTAGAATAGCCGTAACGGGGCGTAGCGCAGCCTGGCTAGCGCATCTGCTTTGGGAGCAGAGGGTCGCACGTTCAAATCGTGTCGCCCCGACTTCCTTTTCTTCTGTTCCCGGGGGGCCCTTTTTCGGGGGCTCTTCGCCGGTTTCAAAAAGTTTGGGCGCGCCGTCGGGCGCGCCCGTTCCGTTTTCAGGGGTGTACTGAACCGCCTGTTTAGCAGTACTTCTTTTCGAGTTCGGCAATCTCGGCGGCAAGTTCGGCGTCGCCCGGAACGAATCCGCGGCGGCGGTCCGAGTCGAATTCGGCGGCAAGCGATTCGAGGACCGGCCTGGCCTGGAGTTCCCCCGAAAATTTCGCCCGCTGGTAGAAGCACTGGCCGTGAAGATGGTCGGTCTCGTGCTGAATGATCCGCGCTTTGAGCCCTTTCCAGGAATAACTGGCCGGCCGGCCGTCAAGCCCGATCGCCTGAAATGCCACGGTTTCCGGACGCGCGATCATCAGGCGAAGGTCGGGAAAACTCAGGCACCCTTCCTCGAAATCTGTGAGGCCGCCGCCCCGTTTCTGAATGACCGGGTTAATGAAGACGTATTCCTCTTCCCGCTGTTCGGGGTCTCCGGTCGGGTTCATGACCAGAAGCTGGTACGGCAGCCCGACCTGGTTCGCGGCCAGACCGACCCCCTGCGCCTGGTACATCAGTTCGAGCATTTCCGCGGCAATGTCGCGGAGCCCCTGGTCGATCCGCCGGACCGGTTTCGATTTGTAGGAGAGTATCGGGTGGGGGTAACGGACAATTTTCACGCGCAGACCTTTTTGTGCTTGATGAACCGGCGGCCGGCTCGACCCTCCGTCTCCGCCGAAGAAGGGAGAACGCCGCGAATCCGGCCGGCGATTCCCTCTTTTATTTCGGGGGAATCAACTCTATAATCGTTTCGCCATGAGCGGAACCCAGGATCATTATAAAAGCAAGCTCTCTTTTTGGAAGTGGAAGGCGCGGAAATCCGCCGCCGCAGAGGGAAAATCCGCTGAAAAAACCCCTTTCTGGACCTCGTGGACCGGGTCGCTCGCGGTGCATGCCGCCGCGCTTCTTCTGCTGGTTGCCGTGCTTGCCATCGACCGGCCTGTCCGCCGCGCGCTGAAAGGGAGAGCCGACGGCGAAGTCAGTTTTCTCTTTTCCGACGAGGAGCCGGCCGGCGGAGGGAACACCGCCGAAACGCCGAACGAAAATCCGGCGGCGGATCCGGTATCCGCCGAAACCCCCGAAACGGCGGACGATCCGGTTCCGAACCCGGAAGAGGATGTCATCGGCACGGCGCCCGCGGTGATCGCCCATGTCCGGTTTCACGATTCCGGCAGCGAGGGGGGCGGATCGGGTCCGGCCGGCATTTCCGCCGGCGACGGGACCGGCACGGGCCAGACAGTGCGGTTCGGCGATCTGCAGGGGCGGGGGAAACGGTTCGTCTTTCTGGTCGACCGGAGCGAAAGCATGAAATGGCCCGACGGCGATCCGATCCGGGTCGCGGTAGCCGACGCCCTGGCAAGCATCGGCTCGCTCGATCCGGCCGCCGGGGCGCAAAAGTTCCAGCTGATCGCGTTTAACCACCATTACGAAACGTTTAACGGCGGGAAACGGCTGGTCGAGGTGACATCCGAAACGAAAAGGCAGGCGGAATCGTTCCTGAGCGGACTTGCGCCCGACGGGGGGACCGATCCGCTTGCCGCGCTCGATGCCGCGATCCGGATGGCGCCCGATGTGATCTTTTTCCTTACCGACGCCGAAGAGGAAATCTCGGCGCTCTCGCTGCGCCGGATCCGTGACCTGGCCCGGCAGGGGTCGGTCGCGCAAATCCACGTGATCGAGTTCGGCAAACCGGGCGGAAAACATCCCGCCGCGTACCGGAAACTCGCCGAACAGAACGGCGGCGCCTACGTTTACAGGGACGTTACCGCCCTGGAATAATCTTATGAGGTCTTGTTGGTACCCCTTTCCGCCATTATAATGGAGCGGGGTTTGTTTGGGCGGAAAGCGCCTCTCCCCGAACGGTAAAACAGGTAAAAAACCGGCTCCCACGCGGGGCGCGGAAGGCGTTTGCGGTTTCGGCCGCCGCTCTCCGAAACCGCGGTGCCGGCGAAAGGTTAAAAAGAATGACTGCTCCGCTGATCATTAGCGTTTCCGGACTTCGCGGCGAAGTCGGGAAAACCCTGACCCCCGAAGTCGCAATGCGTTACGCGCTCGCGTTTTCCCTCTCGATTCCGCAGGAGGGGCCTTTTGTGATCACGTGGGACGGGCGCAGTTCCGGTTCGATTTTCGCCGATGCGCTTTGCGCCGCGCTCAACGCGGCGGGCCGGCCGACACTGGTCGGGGGTGTTGCCGCCACGCCGACAACCGGCGTTCTGGTGCGCAGCCTCGGCGCCGCCGGCGGCATTCAGATTTCCGCCAGCCATAACCCGATCCAGTTTAACGGCCTGAAACTCTTTTCCGGCGAAGGGCGGGTCATTCCGAAAGCCGCCGGCGAAAAGGTGCTCGAAACCTATAAAGCGCTCGAAGCGGGCACGCTGCCGTACCCCTGGAAAGAACCGGGCGGGCTCGGCACGCGCGGCGAAATCGCCGATACCGTCTCGGCGCATATCAGCGCGATTCTCGAAACGGTCGATGCCGAAAAGATCGCGGCGAAAGGGTTTCGCGTTCTGCTCGACTCGAATCACGGCGCCGGGTCGGTGCTCGGCAAACCGCTTCTCCGCAGGCTCGGGTGCGAGGTCATCTGCATGGGGGAAGAGCCGAACGGCCTTTTCGCCCATACGCCGGAACCGACCGCCGAAAATCTGGCGGGAATCCTCGAACAGGTCCGCGCCCAGAATGTCGACGCGGCGTTCTGCCAGGATCCGGACGCCGACCGTCTGGCGGTCATCGATGCCGGCGGCCGGTATATCGGCGAAGAGTATACCGTCGCCATCTGCGCGAAACACAAGCTGGCCAAAAAGGCCGGGCCGGTCGTCATCAACTGCGCGACCAGCCGCATGACGATCGACGTCGCCGAATCGTTCGGCGTACCCGCATACCGCAGCGCGGTGGGGGAAGCGAACGTGGTTGACCGTCTTCTGGAATCCGGCGGCGTTTTCGCCGGCGAGGGGAACGGCGGCCCGATCGATCCGGCTGTCGGCCTGGTGCGCGACAGTTTCGTCGGAATGGCGAACATTCTCGAAGCGATGGCCGACCGCGGCCTGACGGTGGCGCAGCTCGCCGACGAACTCCCCCGTTACGCGATCATTAAGCAAAAAGCGACTCTTCCCGCCGACCGTGTTGCCGAAACGCTCGACCGGCTCGAAGGGCATTACAAGGGCCAAAAGACCGATCGGGGCGACGGGCTCCGCGTCGATTTCGCCGACAGCTGGGTTCTGATCCGCGCCAGCAATACCGAACCGATCGTCCGGATCATTGCCGAGGCGCCCGCCGAATCCGCCGCGCTGGCGCTTTGCGACGAGGTTCGCGCCTTGATCGAAGCTTGATTTACAGCCCCTAGAAAGAGACAGTTTCCGATGAAAATCATGATTGGCAGCGACCATCACGGTGTGCAGGTACGGGTCGATTTGAGCGGACTGCTCCGCCGTCTTGGGCACGATGTGATTGACGTCGGCCCGGATCCCGAAAATGTGCAGCCGGTCGATTATCCCGATATCGCCGAAAAGGTCGCCGGCGCCGTTTCGCGCGGCGAAGCCGACCGCGGCATCCTGATCTGCGGAACGGGAATCGGGATGAGCATTGTCGCGAACAAGTTTCCGGGGGTGCGCGCCGCGCCGGTCATCGACGAATTGACCGCCGAAATGAGCCGCCGCCATAACGACCTGAACGTGCTCTGCCTTTCCGGCGACCTGCTGACCGAACTGATGATCGACCGCCTTGTCGAAATCTGGCTCAAGTCGGAATTCGCCGGCGGGCGCCATAAGCGCCGGAACGATAAAATCGCCGAAATCGAGCGAAAGCAAATCGAGCAGAATCTCGGCAAGTAGTTTTTTCCCGTTCTTCCCCGTCCCGCAACGCGGGACGGGATGTGTTTCACCGCTCTTCAAGACGAAAAGCGCCACACCTTGGTTCATTGGAGGATGACATCTATGAAACGGAATCTCAGCTTTGCGCTTTGCGCGGCGCTTCTTTTCACCGTTTGTCCGATCATCGCCCCGTCGGCGCTCGATGCCGCCGATGCCGGCAGCCCCGCCCTTTCGGCGGTTCCCGGCCTGAACGAGCCGGAATCGGAACCCGAAGATCAAGACGATGAATCCGCCGACGGCGAATCGGAAGAGGACGCCGAAGAAGCGCCGCCGGTCAGCGCCGAGTCGGTTGCGAAAGAGATCGAAACCGCGGTTCAGGAGAACAGCGCCGACGATCTGCTGAACCTGGCGACCGAAATCAAGCTTTCGGCGGAATCGGTGCTCGACCTGACCCGTGTGATCGCCTACTGCGTCGAAGCCGAAAAGAAGGGCCTTGAAGGGGAAAACCTCGAGTATTGCCGGCAGCTGAAACTCTCGTCGGAACTGGAACGGGGTTTGGCGATGTCGAGAATCTTCATGGACGACTCGGTTTCGATCGACGAGCTTCCGGGCACCTGGCCGGTCGTCCGCGCAATGGCGCTCGCCGACCTCGAAGCGGCGACAAGCGAAATGCCCGATCTGGCGCTGGCGCAGCTGGTCGTCGGCCGTCTGCAGACGCTCCCCGACGGCGACAGGGCGAAGGGAAAGGAAGCGCTCGAAAAGGCGGTCGAACTGGCCCGCGGTTCGGAACCCGACATCTACGTCGAAGCGCTGAAATACCTTGCCATGCTCGAAGACGAAACCGATAAGAGCTTCGAGCTGCTGCAGCTCGCCGCCGGCGAGGATCCGGAAAACCCCGCGGTCCTGAACCTGATCGCGGTCTGTCTGCTCGACGGACGGCAGGAAGAGAAAGCGCTCGAAACGATCGAGAAGGCGCTCGCCGCCGATCCCGACGACGCGCGCGCCAAAGAGACGAAAGCCCTGATTTTGGCGAAGATGGGGAACAACGACGAGGCGATCCGGTTGTACGACGAGGCGAACCCGCCGAAAGAGGACAACCTGATCTCGCAAATCGAACGGGGCCAGTTCCTTTCGGAAATCGGCGAGTACGATAAGGCCATCGATCTGTATACCAGGATGATCGACGAATCCGGGCTCCCTTCCCTCTATTATCTGCGCGCGGCGGCGAAACTCCAGAAGAAGGAGTACGCCGATGCCCTGAAAGATGTCAATCACTCGATCGGCATGAACCCCGGCTTTTCGGAAGCGCTGCGGCTGAAAGCGATGATCTACATTCAGCAGGAACGCTATGGCGACGCGATTCCCCTGCTCGAAAAGGTGCGCCGGCAGGACCCCGACGACGAGGGGCTCACCGCCCAGCTGGCGTACACGATGGCGCAGAACGATGAGTTTACCGGCGGCATGGCGAAACTGGAGCATCTCCTGGAAACCTCGCCCGACTCGCTTCCCCTTCTGCGCGGAAAGGCCGATATCTATCTCATGTACGGGCGCTGGCAGGATGCCGCGAACGTCTACGAAAGGATTCTGGAACTCCATCCCGCCGATGTCGGTTCCCTGAACAACTACGCGTGGCTTCTGGCGACCTGTCCCGACGACGCGATCCGCAATGGCGCCCGCGCGCTCGAGCTGGCGACGAAAGCCGCCGAAAAGACGAATTTCCGCGAACCGTACATTCTGAGCACGCTCGCCGCCGCTTACGCCGAAACGGGGGATTTCGCCAAAGCGCTTGAACTTTCGGAAAAGGGGACGGCCATTGCCGAAAAAGAGGGGGACGAACGGATCGACGAGTTCAGGAACGAATCGGAATCGTACCGGAAAAACGAGCCCTGGCGCGAAAACGCCCAGAAGACGGGGGACGCTTCGGACCCGCTTCCCGAAGAAGCCGCCGATTTCTTCTAGCCGATGCGCGCTCCCCTTCCCCCCCAAACAGGAGAAAGGCATTTCGATGAAACTTTTACACAGCGTGCTGCGAACCGCCTGTCTTTGCGCCGCGGCGCTGGCCGCGCCGGTTCTCTTTGCCGATGAAGAGACGAACTACGACGAAGCGCTCGCCGGCAGTTACACACTTCCCGACCCGCTCGCGTGTGCCGACGGCACCCGGGTCGCGGCCCCCGAAGAGTGGTTCGGCAAACGCCGGCCGGAACTGCTCGAACAGTTTCAGACCGAGATGTACGGCGTCATGCCGGGAGTGAACCGCGAGCGGCTCGCGTTCGAAACGCTCCGCGAAAATCCGGTCGCGCTCGACGGGAAAGCCGCATTTAAGGAGATGCGCGTCTACTTCGACGCGCCGAACCCGGCGCCGAAACTCGACCTTCTGATCTGTATTCCGAACCGCGCCGAAAAACCGGTCCCGGCGTTTCTCATTCCGAATTTTCAGGGGAACCACACCGTCTGTTCCGACCCGTGGATTTCGATTTCCGACAATACCGAAGCCATTCACACGCGCAATGTCAACGGCGAAGAGCGGCGGGGGTACAAGAAGGACCGCTATCCGATCGAAACCATCATCGACCGCGGCTACGCGTTCGTGACCGGGTTCTACGAGGATATTGATCCCGATTTCGACGACGGGCGCCAAAACGGGGTTCATTCCCTCTTCGCGGCCATGGAGCAGGACGTGCCGGAAGAGTCGCGCGCCGCAACGATTACCGCGTGGGCGTGGGGCCTTTCGCGCGCGCTCGACGCGCTCGAAACCGTTCCGGAAATCGACAGCTCGCGCGTGGCGGTGGCGGGCCATTCGCGGCTCGGCAAAACCGCGCTCTGGGCAGGCGCGAACGATCCGCGGTTCGCGCTGGTCATCTCGAACGATTCCGGCTGCGGCGGCGCCGCGCTGACCCGCCGGAACTTCGGCGAAACGATCAACACGATTACCCACGGGTTCCCCCACTGGTTCTGCCCGCGCTACAAAACGTATATCGGCCGGACCGATGAATTGCCGTTCGACCAGCACGAGCTGATCGCGCTCATCGCGCCGCGCCCGGTCTACGTGGCGAGCGCGTCCGAAGACCTTTGGGCCGACCCGACCGGAGAGTTCCTTTCGGCGCGGAACGCCGACCCGGTCTACAGGCTTCTCGGCACCGAGGGGATCGGCGGGGCCGGCGACACACCGCCGGAAGCCGATACGCCCGTCGGCGCAATCATTCATTACCACCGCCGGACCGGGAAACACAATATCACCGAATACGACTGGGCGCAGTATCTCGATTTCGCCGATCGGTACATGACGAATTAGTTTGATGTCCGAACATTTCCTCTATCCCGTAATTATGAAGAAACGGCGCGGCGGGAGTTACTTCGTCGAAGTAGTGGATTTCCCGTTGTCCTGCACGCAAGGCGAGGATTTTGAAGACGCCTTTTTTATGGCGAAAGATTGTATCTGCCATAGAATTTACGCCTATCGGAAACAGGGCATTCCTCTCCCGAAACCGAGTGATAAACCGGACCGTCGTCTCACCAAGTCAGAACGGTTTATTGAAATCGCTGTCAACTACGGCCAATGGTTAGAGGAAACCGCTGACCTCGAACCGCTGGAAATTGGAATGTCACACGCCTAATGGCGAAACGAATTGAAACGGCCCCCGGAATCAACCGGTTTCGGGGGAGCCGCTTGTCCGCGGCTCAAAAATGCGGGCACTCCTCGCAACGGTAAAAACAAGAACGAACCGCAATATCATCCGCCCTTTCAATAATCGCCCCCTTCACCGGACGCACCCTCTTAAAAAGAACGGGGAATCGGCTTTTGGCCGGTTCCCCGTCTTTTTTTGCCTGTATTGCGGCGCGCCCGGTCAGACCATCTTGAGGAGCGCGTAGCGCTTCTTGCCGCTGCGCAGGACGATCATCGTTTCGCTCGCCAGGTCGGCCGCGGTCAGTTTCCGGTCGAGATCGCCGCCGGGCCGGTTGTTCACGTAGGCGCCCCCCTGCTGGATGGCGCGGCGGGCGTCCCCTTTCGAGCCGGCAAGCTTCGCGCGGACCAGCGCGTCGATCAGCGGAAGCCCCGCTTCGAGTTCGGCGCGGGTCACTTCGACACTCGGCACGTCGGCGAAAATCGGGCCGAGCTGCGCGTCGCTGAGCTGCGAAACTTCGGCGCCGAAAAAGATTTCGGTCGCTTTTTCGGCGGCGCGCAGGCCCGCCGGACCGTGTACCAGCCGGGTCAGTTCCATCGCGATCTGCTTCTGCGGCAGGCGTTTGCCCGGATCCTTCTCATGCTCGGCAAGCAATTCGGCGGTTTCCGATTCGGAAAGGTCGGTAAAGAAGCGCAGGACGTTCGGAATGTCGGCGTCGTCGACGTTGACCCAGTACTGATAGAAGTGGTACGGGCTTGTACGGTTGGCGTCGAGCCAGACCGCGCCCGACTCGGTTTTCCCCATCTTTTTGCCGTCGCTCTTGGTCAGCAGTTTCGTCGTCAGCCCGTAAAGCTGTGTGCCGGTCATCCGGCGCGCCAGGTCGATTCCCGCGGTAATGTTCCCCCACTGGTCGCTGCCGCCGAACTGCGCCTCGCAGCCGTAGTCGCGGTTCAGCACCACGAAATCGTAGGACTGCAGAAGCATGTAGCTGAACTCGGTGTAGCTCAGACCGCTGTCGGTCCGTTCGAGCCGGCTCTTGACCGAGTCTTTGGTGAGCATGACGTTGACCGGAAAATGCTTCCCCACGTCGCGCAGAAAGTCGAGGAACGAGAAATCTTTCATCCACTCGAAGTTGTTCAGAAGAAGCGCGCCGTCCTTTTCGTCGAAGTCGAGGAAGGTTTCCATCTGCGCGCGGATCGAACGGACGTTTTCGGCGATCGTTTCGGGCGTAAGAAGCTGGCGCTCTTCGCTTTTGCCGCTCGGGTCGCCGATCATGCCGGTGGCGCCCCCCAGAAGGGCGATCGGGCGGTGGCCGGCGCGCTGGGCGCGGCGCAGGTTCATGATGGCGACCAGGTGCCCGACATGGAGCGAAGGGCCGGTCGGGTCGAATCCGGTATAGATGGTGCGTCTCTTTTCAAGGAAGAACTCGCCGATATGCTCGTCGGTAACTTGGTTCAACAGGCCGCGCCATTTCAGATCGGCAACGACATCGTGCAGCTGAGTCATGGAATCGTTTACTCACTTTCTTTACGTTTATTGCGGAAACCGCGGTCGCGGTTCTCGGGCCGGGGACGGCGGTTCGGGTCGAACCGGGGAGGGCGTTTGGGGTATCCCCGTTTCGGCGGCGCGCCCCCTTCGCGGGGGAACGGGTCTTTCGGAAAACCTTCGCGCGGAGGCCCTTCGCGGCGGACAGGAGGCCGGCGGGGCGTTTCGCGGCGCGGGGGAGCCTCGCGCCGGGAACCCTCTTTCCGCGGCGCGCCGGGACGCGGTTCGGGCCGGGAATCCGCCCGTTTCCCGAAATCTTTGCGCGGAGAAAGCGCCCCCTCTTCCGATCCGGAGCCGGGACGCCGGTTCCGGGAGGATTTCGGCTTCTTGATCGAGCCGGTATAGGTTTCGGAAGGTTTCAGCTCGTCGAACGGATCGGGGGCCGGAATGCCGACCGCGCCTTCCGCGGCGGGCTCGTCCGGTTCGGATTCGGCGGGGGCCGCCTCTTCCGGTTTCGGGTTGGCGGCGGACCGAATCTCTTCGAGGGTGTAGGTCTTTCGGGAACGGTCTTCAAACTCGACCTGGACCCGCTGGGCGAGGAGTTCCTGCCCGATCACCTGGCCCGGACCATCGGGGGTCGCCAGCTGCGAACCGATCGCCGGAAGCGCTTTCTGCAGTTCGACGTAATCCTCGTACTCGAACCTCAGGCAGCATTTCAGCCGGCCGCACCGGCCCGAAACTTTCGTCGGGTCGAGGGTGGCCCGCTGCAGTTTCGCCATCTTCATCGAAACGGGCTGCATGGAATAGAGATAAGTGCCGCAGCAGCATTCGCGGCCGCAGTCGCCCACATCGGCCTGGAGTTTCGTTTCGTCGCGCGGACCGATCTGGCGCATTTCGATCCGGGTATGGAACTCCGCGGCCAGCACGCGTACCAGCTCGCGAAAATCGACCCGTTCCTCGGCAAGGTAGTAGACGATCAGCCGTTCCCCGCCAAAGATATGCTCGACCCGGACAAGGTCCATCTGCAGTTTCGACTGCGCGATAATCGCCTTGGCGCGGGGATACTCTTCCTTTTCGACCTCCCAGATCGACCGGCACTGTTTTTCATCGTCGGGGGTCATCACGCGGACGATCCGCCCCTCTTCGTATGAATAGGGGAGCGTACCCATCGATTCGGGGGTCGGTTCGCGGAGTACGGTTCCGGCTTCCTGCCCGCGGCTGGTCCGCAAAATCACGCGCGTGCCGTGAAAGAGGGGATCGTCCGAGGGGAACGTGAAGATTCCTCTCAGCCGCATCGCGCCGTACCGAACCATATATTTTCGTAAAACGGACATGGACCTGATCTTGAATATTTCGCGTAAAGGGACGGCGCCGGCCGCTATTTGCGGAAGACGTCGGCCTCGATACTGTAAGGGATTTCACCCGGCCGGAAATTGGGGTCAACGTAGAAGATTCCCCCCACGCCGACGATCTTATTGGCGCGGTACGAAACCGTCATCCCGTTTTCGAGATTGACCGCGATCATATCGGCGGGGTTGGTTCCCGGACTGCAGAACTTGCAGTGCGCCAAAAGACGGACCAGCTGGAAACTCTCGATACCGGCATGCCGGTCGGTCGGGTACATGTAGCCCGTAATATACACTTTTTTGCCGTCCAGCGCAAGGATTTCAGGGCGGACCTTCCCCTTCTTGTCGAACCCGAGCGAATCGAATTCGACCACCTCGTAACCGGGAGGCGCGTTGTGGTAGTAGTACCAGACCTGAAAAACGACCGCCGAAATTCCGATCACCAGCCCGAGCGCCATGCCCGACGTGGCCAGCGCCATGCCGCCGAGCTCTTCGGGCGCGCGCAGAATCTTGCGGAGCGCCAGAAACCCGAGAAGCGAGCTGACCAGCGCCAGCAGGATGAACGGCTTGAAGAAGAAACCGAGTCCCGAGATCACCGCCAGCACGATCGCCAGGATGGCAAGGGTGTTGATCTCTTTATAATCGACGGTCTGCTCGTCGCCGCTGACCTCGTCGACATCGCGGTAGACGCCGCGCAGCGCATCGCTGAATTCCGTTCTTGCTGCCATGGGAATGAACCTTCTTGATCGGGAAAGGAAAAACCGCCCTTTACGGCTGGAGCGACTGGGCGACGTCGGTCCGGTAAGCGATGACCGCCGGCAGATAACCGACCACCGAGGCCAGCGCGATCAGGCCGGGGATCAGAATCAGTTCGGCAAGCTGGAAATCCCAGAACCGCACCATCACGTTCGAGTACTCCATGATGAACGGGCTCAATCCCCAGACCAGCGAATGGCCGATCAGCACGCCGAGCAGCCCCCCTCCGAGAGAGAGGAGAATCGATTCCAGAAGGATGATCGACATCACGGTGATCCGCCGTGCGCCGAGCGCGCGCATGATGGCGATCTCCTGCCGGCGCTCGTTCATCGAATTGTAGATGCTGACCATCATGCCGATTCCGGCGACGATGATCACCTGTACCGCAAAGAGGATCAGGATGTACTGAATGTTGCCGATCACATCCTGATAGAACGCCGCGATTTCCTGTACCGGCGCGACCGCCTGCGCTTCGAGGAGTTCCCCTTCCAGTTTCGGCTGCAGCGCCGTCACCGCCGTGTTGACAACCTTGCGGCGCTGGCGTTTGCTGATCAGCTGCGTCTCGTCGATCGAAACGCCCGGCTGATTTTCCATCATCTGATCGATATCGCGCATCGTTGCCGCCACTTCGGAATCGGCCTCTTTGGTGACGATCAGCACGGCGGTCAGGCGCCGTTCGGCGCTGTGGTGACGGTGTCCCTCTTCGCCGTCCTCCCCGGATTCTTCGGTATCGGTCCGGTCGTGGCCGTCATGGGCGTCCCCTTCGGCCAGATGCGCTTCCTTCTCTTCTTCGAGCAGGGAATAGTCGACTTTCATCGGGCCCTCTTCCCCCTCGTGCTGCTGGTAGAACCCTTCGAGGTTGACGAAAACGGCCCGGTCGTTCGGTGTGCCGGTATGGTCGAGGATGCCGACCACGGTAAACGGTTCGTGAAGATCGTCGTCGCGCGTGCCGCCGGTATGGCCGAAACGGATTTTATCCCCCATCTTGACCCGGTGCTGTTTGGCGACTGTGTAGCCGATCACCGCGCCGAAAATATCGGCGTTCTTGAACGATTCCCCCTGCGAAAAGGTGTACGGTTTTCCGTCGGGGCGAATCAGCTTTTTGAAGTAGTCGGGAGTGGTGCCGATCACCGGGCATCCCTGATAGCGGTCGCCCATCGCGATGGGGATCGCCGCCTCGACTTCTGACGAGTAGCGGCTTGTGTTTAAAAGGGTGTAGTAGCGGTACGGAATCGGCGGGAGCGGTTCCTGATTGTAGAAGACGGTGCTCAGGACCAGCTGCAGTTTGCTCCCCTTCGCACCGAGAATCAGGTCGTACCCCTGCGCTCCCTGCCGGAATGTTTTGCTGATCACCCCATTGATCACCAGAACGGTCACCACCAGCGCGACCCCCAGCGAAATCGAAAGGGCGGTCAGGCCCGAGGCGAGCGACCGGTGCTGAACGCTCCGCAGCGCGATTTTGATGAGACTCATGTTTGGGAATACCTCCTGCCGGCCGGTGCCGGTGATTTACACACGAATGTTGGGTTCGGTTAGGGTCAAAAAGGGGATGAAGGCTACTGCGCCGCCGTCTGCAGCTGCTGTTCGATCTGGCTGACCTTCTTTTTGGCGACCAGGTTGATGTCGGTCAGCCGGTCGACGCGGTCGAACTGCGAGGAGACCTGCGGGGCGTGCGTCACGATGATCAGCGCGACCCCCTCTTCGCGGCAGCTGTTGCGGAGCATGTCGATGACCAGCTGCTGGTTGCCGACATCGACGTTGGCGGTCGGCTCGTCGGCGAGGACGAGTTTCGGCTTGTTCGCCAGCGCCCGCGCGACGGAAACGCGCTGCTGTTCGCCGACCGACATCTGGCCCGGCTTGTGGTGGAGCCGGTGTTTGAGCCCGACCCGGTCGAGCAGGTCAACGGCGCGGGCGCGGTCGGACCCTTTGCCGGCAAACGCCATCCCGATCATCACATTTTCGAGCGCCGAAAAGCCCTGCAAAAGGTTGAAGGTCTGGAACACGTAGCCGATCCGAAGGGCGCGGAACTGGTCCCGTTCCGACTCGTTCAGGAGGGGGATATCCCAGCCGTCGATCAGAACGTGGCCGGAAGTCGGCTTTAATATGCCCGCGATGATATGCAGGAGGGTCGTCTTGCCGCACCCGCTCGGGCCGATGACCACGACCTGCTCCCCGGCATCGACTTTCCAGCTGGGCACATCGAGGATCGGCAGTTCGCTTCCGTCCGGTTCCTTATAAGATTTTTTGAGTTGACGCAGTTCGAGCATGGCCGCGGAAATTCCTTTTCGATTCTAAAAACAGCGGTTTTTCGGGAGCGGCCGGAAGCGGTTTTCACCGGTCCCGGCCGCCCTTCCATCCTACCACAAACGCCGTTTTTTTCAAGGTTTCCCGCTTCCCGAGGGGCGTCAGGCAAAGAGATAACCGGCGTAGCCGACCACATGACTGCGGTCCCCCGAAGCTTTCGCGCTGGTGGTGTGCCCCACCCGCCGGCATTGGCCGAGCAGGCCGCAAAGGCGGAGCGTTTCGAGGACGAACGCGGCGGGCTGAACCCCGCACATCGAAATCCGGTTTTCCGCGACCACGCGGCAGAGCCGCCGGGGGTCGAGCGTCTCGAGCGCTTCCAGTGCCAGCGCGTCGAGCTGCTGGGTGCGTTCTTCGCTTTCGTAGTGATTCATGTCGCTGGAAATGACAAGAAGCGGCGGGCTGGCGAGCGAACGGTAGTAATCGGCGAATTGGGCCGCCATCTCGAAGAGTTCGGTTTCGTTGCCGTAACCGAGCACCGCGCCGGCGACTTTCGCCCCCGGGGCGAGCCGCGCGACCATCGGCAGAAGGACTTCAATGGCGTGTTCCCGCTGATGCGAAAGCGCGTCGAGCCGGAATCCGGGAACCGCCCCGGCAGCGCCGCGGACGAAATCGAGGTCGTTTGGGAGCGAGCCGGTTCCGAACTCCCAAATTTCGCGGGGCATCAGCGCCCGCGGTTCCCCTTCCGGCCGGTGTTTCGGCGCAAGAATGAAAACGCTTTCGGGAATCTCGGTTTCGGCGAGGGTTCTGTAGGCCAGTTCCCCGGAATAGATCCAGCCGGCGTGGGGAACCATCACCGCCCGCGCGGCGCAGGAGGGTTTCGGCGCCGAGGCGGCGGCAAACGCGTCGAGCATTCGCTTCTGCTCGTTCCCGGCCGGGTAGAACATTCCGGCCACCGCCGCCGGACGGGTTTTCGGGACAGGCGCGGCGGCGGCGCGTGCCGGTGCGGCGGCGGCCGGCGCGGTCAGCGGGCCGAAATTCCAGCCGAGCGACCGGATATCGATCTGGTTTTGGCCGTCCCGATTCCGGGCGGCGGCTTCGGCGCGCTGCGCGGCAACCGTCTCGTCGAAGAAGGGGCGGTCGATCGCCAGCCCTTCAAAGATGCGCAGCGTGGTCCGGCCGTCGCGCCAGGCGCCGCGCGGCAGCCCCGCCTTCCGGCAGACCGCTTCCAGGAACTCGAGCGGCCCCATCCGGAACTCCAGCGCCACCCCCGGCAGAAGGAGCCCGCGCCTTCCTCCGGCGCTGATCTGCAAGCCGTGCCGGCCGATTTCAAAGGCACTTGCGCGCTCTTCCGGGGGGACAAGAACCTCTTCCATCCCCCAGAGGACCCAGACTTCCATCGAAAGGGACTCGAACTCCGAGGCCGCCAGCGGGGGGAACCGGGGATCTTCCCGCGCCGCCGAAACCGCCGAAGATTGAAGCGCGTCGGCCAGCGGGGCGCCGTCGTTCATCCACCCCATACAGCTTCGGAGCTGCCCGTTCTTTTTAAAACTGACGAAGGTGCCGAGGACCGGCGTTTCGGCCCAGGCGCCAAGCTCTTTGCGGAAATCGGGGGAGGGACGCCCCGAACCGCGCCAGAGAACCGTCGCGAGCACTTGCGCGCGGGCTGTCTGAAAAATAAGGTCTTCCGCCTCTTCGGTAAAAACAGGTTTTTCGGTTGCCATTGCTGTTCCTCAATCGGGAAAAAACTGCCGCGCCGCCGGCCCTCTTTCGGCCTGATCGCCGGTCCGGCCGAACCCGATTATGGCCGGAAAACGAAAAAGATTCAAGCGCCGCGGAAACAAAACCTCCGCCGCCGGTCAGAGCATGTCGATCGGATCGACATCGACGATCCACTCGACGTCGGACGGTTTTTCGATCTTCTGCGCCAGCGCCGCGCGGATCGCCTCGCGCATCGCCGCGCCGTACGGCGAATGGAGATGAATATGCCAGCGCCAGTATCCCCGCAGTTTCGGAAAGACCGCCGGCGCGGGGCCGAGCAGGCGGAACGGAAGCGGCGCGCCCTGCTTGTCTTTGGTGTTTTGAAGACTGCTGCGGAGATGGGCGGCCAGGTCGGCGGCGAACGATTCGGTTTTGTTTTCGTCTTCGCCCCGCAAGACAAAGCGGACCAGTTCGGTATACGGGGGATAACCGACCCGTTTGCGGTTGGCCAGTTCCCCTTTGACGAATGTGTGATAGTCGTGCCGCGCCGCCGCGCGGATCGCGGGATGGTCGGGCGCGTAGGTCTGCACCAGCACGGAGCCCCCCCGCTGGCCGCGCCCGGTACGCCCCGCCACCTGGGTGATCAGGTGGAATGTCCGTTCGGACGCGCGGAAATCGGGGTGGTACAGCGACGTGTCGGCACTGATCACCCCGACCAGAAGGACGTTCGGAAAATCGAGCCCCTTGGCGATCATCTGGGTGCCGAGCAGAATTTTATACTCGCCCCTGCGGAATGCGGTCAGCGCCCGTTCGTGAGCGCCGCGGCCGCGCATCGTGTCCATGTCCATCCGAAGAATCGGCGTGTGAAACCGTTCGGCGAGCTCCTTTTCGAGCCGCTGTGTGCCGAATCCGCGGAAGTTCATATCGCCCCGCCGGCACTTGGGGTTCGGGCACCGTTTCGGGATCGGCATTTCGTAATCGCAGTAATGGCAGATCGCGGCCTCTTCGGTGCGGTGGTGTGTCAGCGGTATATCGCAATTCGGGCATTTGATCACCTCGCCGCAGGCGGGGCACTGAATCCGGGTCGAAAACCCGCGCCGGTTCAGAAAGAGGATCACCTGCCCGTCGTCGTCGAGCGCTTCCTGGATGGCCAGGGCCAGTTTGCGGTGGATCGTGCCGTGGGTGAACCCCGACTCGGAAGGGGTGCGCAGATCGAGCAGCTGCACATGCGGCAGCGGGTAGTTGTTCACGCGGTTCGGCATCGACACCAGTTCATACTCGCCGCGCAGGGCGTGGTTCCAGCTTTCGAGCGACGGGGTCGCCGAACCGAGCACCAGCGGAATCCCCTCCTGCCAGGCGCGGTAACGCGCCGCTTCGCGCGCGTGGTAGCGGGGAAGTTCCCCCTGCTTGAACGAGGTTTCGTGCTCCTCGTCGATCACCACCAGACCGAGCCGCGGCAGCGGCGCGAAAACCGCGCTGCGCGCCCCGATCACCACCTGCGCCTGCCCCTCGCTGATCCGCCGCCATTCGGCGTGGCGTTCGATATCGGTCAGATGGCTGTGCAGAACCGCGACCCCGTCGAACCTTTCGCGGAACCGGCGTACCGTTTGCGGGGTCAGGCTGATTTCCGGCACCAGCACGATCGCCCCTTTCCCCCGCTGTACCACTTCGGCAATCGTCTGAAGGTAGACTTCGGTTTTGCCGCTGCCGGTCACACCGTGCAGGAGAATCGTCTTAAAGGTTCCCGCATTGATATGCGCCGTGATGGCCGAGACGGCGGCCGCCTGGTCGGGATTGAGTGTGAGCGGCGCAGTACGGGGAATCGGCTTCTGCAGCTCCTCAAAGATTTTGCTCTTCCGGCGGATCCGCTGCGCCCGGAAAAGCCCCATCTCTTTCAGCGCCTTGACCGGCACATCGCTCGTCCGGGCCGCCGCGGCCAGTTCGCCGAGCGTCATCGGTTCGGGCGAATCGCGCAGCACGTCCAGTACCAGCCGCTGTTTCGGCGTGAGAAGCGGCCCGCGTTTCTTTTCCGCGGCCCGCCCGGCTTCGAGTTCGGCGATCCGCGCGTCCAGGTTTTCGATCGCACTGTAGACGGTTGCCGGCCGTGTTCCCGCCTGCTGGCGCACCCCCGCAGGCAGGATCGATTCCATGACCGTCCCGAGCGGGCAGAAATACCGTTTCGCAAGCCAGCGCGCCAACTCGAGCATCTTCGGCGACAGAAGGGGCGCTTTGTCGAGGAGCCCCAGGACCGGCTTTAAGACGACCGGCCTCCCCTTGGCGCTCACCGGCGGAAGCCCGAACGAAGTTGCCACACACCAGGCGACCACTTTCCGGTTCGAAACCCCCAGCGGAACATAGAGCCGCTGACCCGGCTGTACCGAGGTGAGCAGCTCGTCGGGAATCCGGTAATCGAAGACCCCTTCCGCCCCTTCCTGATAGACGACCGAGGCTTTCCAGCAGGGGGCAGCCGGTTTCGCCGCCTTTTGCGGTTTCGGCGCCTTCCGCGGTTTCGGGTCAGGCCCGTCGTCAAAGAGTCGCAGCTGGGTTGCCATAGAAAAAGATGATTCCTGTGAGCGTTGCGGAAAACAGGATGAAAAATACCAGCGGCGCGGCCCGGCGCGCCCGTTTCCCCGCAAAGACGGCCGCCAGACGCCAGAGCGCCGCGCCGAGTACGGGAACCAGCCCCGCTTCCCCGAGAAGGAGGAAGGCAGCGCAGATCATTCCGGCGGTCAGCGCGGGGGAAAGCCGGTGCCCGTCAAGGCGGACAAGGGCGAATCCGAGAATGATACACAACAGGCAGAGCCACAAAAGGATTTCGCCCAGGCCCGTCAGAAAGGCCGCCTCGAACGAAACGGGAGTGAAGAATGTCTCCCCCGCCTCGTAGGCGGCAATGGCTTTTAAGGACACCGCCAATCCGTTCCAGCGGAAGATCCCCGCCGGCACGCCACGCTGGCCGAAAAAGAAAAGGAGCGCCAGAACGCACCCCAAAAGCGCAACCGCCCCTTCGACCGCCGGGTAGCGGAAAGAGATCGGCTGGCGGCAGTCCCGGCATTTTCCCCGCAGAAAGAGCCAGCCGAAAACCGGAATGTTATCGTAAAAGCGGATCGGATGGCCGCATTTCGGGCAGAAGGACGCCGGACGGATCAGGCTCTTTCCGGCGGGCAGACGCCAAACCGCCACGTTCAGAAACGAACCGAGGCACCCCCCCAGCGCGGCGGCATAACAGAGCGCGAGAACCCGAAACGCAAGACTCATCGGCAGCTTTTAGTGAAGGCGCATCCCCGGTTTCGCCCCTTCGTCGGGGAAGGTCAGGAAGACATCCGGACCGCCGGGGCCGGACGCCACCACCATCCCTTCGGAAAGCCCGAACTTCATCTTGCGCGGCTGCAGGTTCGCCACGAAGACGACCAGCCGGCCGATCAGTTTTTCCGGTTCGGGATAGGCGGCTTTGATCCCCGCAAAGACCTGGCGTGTTTCCGTCCCGCCGAGGGAGATCTTGAGTTTCAGGAGCTTGCGCGCTTCGGCGACCTGCTCGGCCTCGACAATGCGGCCGACCCGCAGATCGACTTTGAGGAAGTCGTCGATGGTAATCGTCTCGCTCATCGGCTCGTCGAAGAGAGGCTGGCCGGAATCTTTCCACTGGTCGTCCGAAACGGCGGCTTCGGGCGCGGCGGGCTCGGCGTCGGCCGCGGCGTCGGCCGGTTCGGCGGACGGGGCGGGTGTGTTCAGTTTTTTGGTTTCTTCGATCATAGCTTCGATCCCTTCTTTAGGAACGCGTGTCATCATGTGTTTGTATTGCCCGATCTTTTTGCCCAGAAGAGGCGTTTGCGCGTCGGACCACGAGGCGATTCTGCATCCGAGAAGCTCTTCGGTTTGGGCGGTCAGGTCGGGAAGTATCGGGGTCAGGTAGACGATGATCTGCCGGAACAGGTTGACGCTGACCGTCGCCACATCCTGAAGTTTTCGGAACGCGGCCTCTTTCGCCGCCGGATCGGCGGCCGGGTCGGCTTCGAGCGCGGCAAGCTCTTTGCGGATCGTCCAGGGGGCGGCGTCTTCAAAGAATTTGTTCGCGCGGTAGCCGCATTCGAGAATGAGCCGGAGCGCCTTGCCGTAATCGCGCTCTTCGTACGCGGCGGCAACCTCTTCGGAAATGCCGGCGGCGGCGGCGAACAGGCCGCCGTCTTCGGGATACGCCTCGCCCAGACCGGTCACGGAAGCGAACTTCGCGCTGCGGCTTGCCAGGTTCACCACGTTCCCGACCAGATCGGCGTTGACCTTCGCTTCCATCTCCTCGAAGTTGAGGTCGAGATCATCGACCCGCGGCGAGGTCTTCGTGGCGAAAAAGTAACGCAGGTAGGAGGGGTTCAGGTGATTGAGATAGGTCCGCGCCAGAATGAAGGTGCCGCGCGACTTGGACATCTTTTCGCCGTTGACGGTCAGAAAACCGTGGATGTGCACCTTCGTCGGCAGATTGTACCCCACACTCTTGAGCATCGCCGGCCAAAAGAGGGTGTGGAAGTAGCAGATGTCTTTCCCGATAAAGTGATGGATTTCGGTTTCCGGGTCTTTCCACCAGGAGTAGATGTCTTCGCCGTGTTTCTCGCACCACTGGAGCGAGGAGCCGATGTAGCCGATCGGCGCGTCGTACCAGACGTACCAGTAGTTGCCGGGAGAATCGGGAATCTCGAACCCGAAATAGGGGGCGGGGCGCGAAATGTCCCACGGCCGGAGCGCGTCCGAAAGGAACTGCCCGTTGAGGTAGTTGACGATTTCCGGCTGAAGGGCGCCGGAATTGGCGACCCAGTCGGCGAGAAACTCGTGGCACCGCTCGATTTCGACGAACAGGTGTTTCGCCGAACGGAGTTCCGGCGTTGTGTTGCTCAGTACGCTGACCGGGTCGATCAGGTCGGCGGGCGAGTAGACCGCGCCGCACTCGCAGCTGTCGCCGTACTGGTCGGGTTTGCCGCACTTGGGGCAGGTTCCCTTCACAAAACGGTCGGCGAGGAAGGTTTCGGCGACCGGGTCGTAGAGCTGCTTGATTTCCCGCTCTTCGACAAGACCCGCTTTCCGGATCGCGTCCCAGATTTCGACACAGAAACGGCGGGTCTCGGGGGAGTTCGTCGAGCCGTAGTTGTCGAACTCGATCCCGAACGCGGCGAAATCGGCCTGATGCGCTTTGCTGACCCCGGCGATGAACTCCTCTTCGGTCACCCCCTTTTTGCGGGAACTGATGGTGATCGCCGTGCCGTGTGTGTCGTCGGCGCAAAAATAACAGCAGCGGTGGCCGCGCAGCTTCTGAAACCGCACCCAAATGTCGGTCTGCAGATATTCAACGAGGTGCCCGATATGGATATCCCCGTTGGCGTAGGGCAGCGCGCTTGTGACTAAGATCTTTCGTTGTTTTTCTGGCATCAGTGCTTCCCCCTCGTTTTATTGAAAGTAGTCGACGGCGTTTTTAAAGAGGATGAATCCGTCGCCGGCGGTTTCGGGATTCTTCGGCCGCGCCCCGGGCGCCAGACGCGTCCAGCGGGGATGCTGGGTCGCGTCGATATGGCGTTCGGGATGAGGCATCAGGCCGAAGACGCGGCCGGTTTCGTCGCAGACGCCCGCCACATCGCGCGCCGCGCCGTTCGGGTTGTCTTCGGAAACGTAGCGCAGCGCCAGACACCCGGCTTTTTCGAGCTCGTCCAGCACTTCTTCGCTCCGCGCGGCAAACCGCCCTTCGGCGTGGGCGACCGGCAGATAGAGTTCTTTGACCCCGCGCAGGAAGACACACTTATCGCCGTCGGCCGCCAAGCGCGCCCAGCGGTCGGTATAGACGCCGCTCTTGTTCCACGTGAGCGTGGCGCGCAGGCCGTGCCCGTCTTCGGGAATCAGGATCCCCGACTTGATCAGGATCTGGAACCCGTTGCAGATCCCCAGCACGAGCTTTTTCGCGTCGCGGAACCGCTGAATCGTTTCGGTCAGGTGATGGTGAATCGTCGCGGCCAGGATCCGCCCGCTCGCCACGTCGTCGCCGAAACTGAACCCGCCCGGAAAACAGAGAATCTGAAACCGGTCGGGCAGCGCCGGATCTTCCAGAAGACGGTTAATGTGGATCCGTTCGGCATGCGCCCCCGCCAGCTCAAAGGCGTACGCGGTTTCGACATCGCAGTTCGTGCCCGGAGCGCGCAGCACCAGCACATTCGGTTTTGTATTGCTCATTGATAGTCTCCTCCCAAATCAAACGCCTTCTGCCAGACGGCTTTCAGCTCGCCGAGCTCCCGGTCGATCAGAACTTTCCCCCCGGCGCCGGCAATCTTCAGACGGCCCGACGCGGTCACCTTGCCCGCCTGGAAGATCGGCAAATCGGCTTCGGCAAAGATCGCCTCGAACGCGCGGGCGTTTTCCGCCGGCACTTCGACGAGGAACCGCGAGTTCGATTCGCTGAAAAGCCGGACCAGATCGTCGGCGTTTTCGGCGGTCACACCGGGAATCGCCGCCAGTTTTTCACGTTCCCCCGGAAGAAACGCCACCGGAATATGTTCCGCCCAAAGTTCGGCGCCCAGATTCCCGGCGAACGCCATTTCGGCGGCCGCCGCGGCAAGCCCCCCTTCGGAAAGGTCGTGCGCCGCGCGCACCAGCCCCTGCCCGATCGCCTGATGCAGGGCGTAAAAGGTCCGGCGCGCCCGCGGGATATCGACCGACGGGGATTTCCCCCCCGTCAGGCCGCGCACAAGCGAGAAATGCGAACCGCCGAGTTCGTTCTTCGTTTCGCCGATCAGGTAGATGGTGCTGCCGGCTTCTTTCAGGTCCATCGAGACCGCGGCGGCGGCATCGGGGATCTGTCCCATCGCGCTGATCAGAAGCGAGGGGGGAATCGAGATCGGCTCTTCGGCCCCTTCGGGACGGAACTCGTTGTTGAGCGAGTCTTTCCCCGAAACGAAAGGCGTGCCGAAACCGACCGCGACCTCGTAACACGCCAGCGCGCTTCGGACGAGCGAACCGAGCGTCTCGGGCCGGTCGGTGTTCCCCCAGCAGAAGTTGTCGAGCAGGACAATCGTGGCGGGATCGGCGCCGACCGCTACCGCGTTGCGCACCGCTTCGTCGATGGCCGAAGCCGCCATGTCGGCGGTGTCGAAATCGCCGTAGTTCGGATTCATTCCGCACGAGACCACCAGACCGCGGCGCGACGAGACGACCGGGCGGAGAACCGCCGCGTCGCCCGGCCCGTCGTTGGCGGCGCCGACGAGCGGCTTGATCACGCTCCCCCCCTGAACCTCGTGATCGTATTGGCGAATGACCCAGTGCTTGCTGGCGACGTTCAGCGAGCCGAGAATCGCGTCCAGGTCGGCCTGCCAGTCGCCGGTGCCGATACCGGCGGAAACCGCCGTCTGCGCGGGGGAAACGTCCCCCGCCGCGCGCGGGGCCAGCGGCTGGACCGGGGCGGGCGTGTAGACCGCCTTGCGCACCACCGGCGGACGGCCGTCGTGCAGGAACGACATCGGCAGGTCGGCGACTTTGACCCCCTTGTAGTTCAGCACCAGGCGGCCGGTCGGCTTGAACTCGCCGAGGACGACCGCCTCGACATTTTCGCTTTCGGCCAGCGCGCGGAACTCTTCCCATTTCTCTTTCGGCACCGAAAAGACCATCCGCTCCTGGGCTTCGCTGATCCAGATTTCGGTATAACTGAGCCCGTCATACTTGAGGGGCGCGGCGTCGAGCTGCACTTCGGCGCCGATCTTTTCGCCCATTTCGCCGACCGCGCTCGAAAACCCGCCGGCGCCGCAGTCGGTCACGGCGTTATACAGGCCCCGGTCGCGCGCTTCGAGCATGATGTCAAGCACCATCTTTTCGGTAATGGCGTTGCCGATCTGCACCGCACCCCCCGAAAGGGTTTCGCTTTCGCTCGTCAGTTCGGCGCTGCTGAAGGTGGCGCCGTGGATTCCGTCGCGCCCGGTGCGGCCGCCGATCGCCACGATCAGGTCCCCCGCCTGCGGGTGCTTGAACGACATGTCGACCGGAATCAGGCCGATGTTGCCGCAGTAGACGAGCGGGTTGCCCAGATACCGTTTGTCGAAGTAGACGGCGCCGTTGACCGTCGGGATTCCCATGCGGTTTCCGTAGTCGCGCACGCCGGAGACAACGCCTTTAATGATGCGGCGCGGATGAAGAACCCCCGGTGGAAGGGATTCGAAATCGGTCTCGGGCGGGGCGAAGCAGAAAACGTCGGTGTTGCAGACCGGTTTTGCCCCCATGCCGGTCCCCATCGGGTCGCGGATGACGCCCCCCAGACCGGTGTTCGCGCCGCCGTACGGTTCGAGCGCGCTGGGGTGATTGTGTGTTTCGACCTTAAAGCAGACGTTGTACTCGTCGTTGAACGTGACAACCCCGGCATTGTCGGAAAAGACGGAAACGCAGAAATCGTTCGGCCCGAGGTTTTTGCGGATATCGACCGTGGCGGCGAAGATCGTTTCTTTCAGCATGTTGCTGAAGGTTTTTTCGCCTTCGGGGCCGGTATAGGTGATCCGGCCGGCCAGCGTCTTGTGCGAGCAGTGCTCGCTCCACGTCTGCGCGATCGTTTCGAGTTCAATATCGGTCGGATCGCGGCCGAGCTCGGCGAAGTAGGCCTGGATCGTCTTCATTTCGGTGAGCGAAAGGAAAAGCTGCCCCTTCTTGCTGAGGGTTTCCAGTTCGCTTTCCGACATTCCGCGAATCGGCACCGTCTGCAGATTGAAGACGCCGGGAGAACCGACCTGGAGCTTTTCGAACGGCAGTTTGCCGCTGACCAGCTGTTCGATTGCGTCGTTGGCCAGAAGCTTGCGCGCCATCAGTTCGCGCTCTTTTTCGGAAACACCGCTGATCCAGTATTTTTTGAAGGTGCGGCACCCCTCGGCGGTCACCCCGAAAAGGGGGAACGTCTTCCGGGCGTTGTCGGCGACCGAGTCGGTCACCCCCGGTTTCGGCAGGACGTAAATCGGTTCGGGCGCTTCGGCCGCCCCTGGGGGAAGGCTGAGCGCCGGATCGCCGACTTTGCCGATGACCGTCTTTTCGACGACCGGATCGGCCAAGAAGAGTTCGGCGAGTTTTTTCACCGATTCGGTATCCAGGTCACCCTCGATCAGATAACCCCGCGCCGAGACGACCGTCACGTGCGTGGTCAGCCCCATATCGGCGGCATCGGAGACGGTATCGCAAGCCGCGCGGTCAAGCTGACCGGGCGCGGCGAAAATATCGACTTCCCAAAGCATAGATTCCGTCCTTTCCAGGTAAGATTCTCTCTCTGCGCCGAACCGCTTTCCGCGCGGAAGAGGGTGCGGAAACAGCGGGTCCGGGCGCGCGCATTTTCCCCTGTTCCGCTTCTCTTTTTTCCGGCAGAGAGGGGGAAAACAGGGGAAAATATCCTAATATTTTATTATACCCGATGGAAGATAATTAAAAAGGGCTTCGGGGCGGGGAAGAAGCGGCCCGGCGGGGGGGTTATTCGGCGCGGGAACGCGCGATTTGGCGCAGAATCTCATCGGCGCTCCCGCCGAGCAGGGAATCGGGATCCGCCGCCTTAAAGAGGAGGAGCTGCTCTTCGGCCTCGGCGCGTTCGCCGAGCCGGTAGAGGATTTCGCCGAGCCGGTACCGGACCGCGGCGTAGCCGGGATGGATTTCGAGCGCGGTCCGGTAGAGGCGGGCCGCATCGCCGGCCTCGCCGAGCCGGTCGAGAACGCGGGCCAGCCCGACCAGCGCTTCCAGATGGCGGTCGTCCGACTCGAGAACGACATAGTAGCGTTCCCTGGCCGCCTCGAGACTGCCGCAGCGGGCCAGCAGCTCGGCAAGCTGGAACGAAATGTCGGGATCGGCGCCCCCCAGCAGGAGCGCGCTGCGGCACGACTGGACCGCGGCAGGAATGTCGCCGGCGGTTTCCTCTTCCCACGCCTTCTGACAGAGCGCCACGACTTTCTGGTCAACGGCGTCTTCGCGCAGGCGGCGTTCCTCGTCGGAAAGAAGGGACGGTTCCGGAAAGAGGGGAGGAGCCTCCGGTGTTCCGGCCGGCCGGGAGGGAAACGCCCCGGAAAGTTCCGAGAGGGGGTTTTCGGCGGTTAAGAAGGGCTCTTCGGCCTCAAGGCCTTCGAAGTCGAAGAAGGCCTGCCCTCCCGAATCCCGCCGGTCGCGCCCGTCGGCATAGAGGATTTTCGCCGGGTCCGAGGTCGGGTAGAGGTAGAGCAGGACGCGTTCGGTCTGCGGAAAATCGCGCGAAAGAGAGTCGATAGCCCTGGCGATCCGCCGAAGAGAGTAACCCGCTTCGGTCAGCGCTTTGAGCCGTTTGGCGGCCAGGATTTCGGAAAACGCGAAATAGGGGAGTTTGCCGACCTGGGATTCCGGTTTCAGAAGACCCGCCCGATGCCAGTGGCGGATTGCCGCGGCCGGTACCCCCGCCAGCTGCGCCAGCGCGGCGGGGGTGTAGAGCTGGGGCGACGAGGTTTGCGGACTGAGCCCGAGCCACTGCCAAAACGTCGTTTCGGTCACGGTCTCAAGCCGTCCCGACTCGAAGGCGTTTCGGAGTTCATCGTCGAACGCCGCGCTGAGCTCCACCCACGTTTTGCCGAGCGGAACCGCCTCGCCGATCACCACTAGGTCGATATCGCCGCGCGGGGCCGGAACAACCTGCGCGCCGTTATCGCGGGCAAGCCGTTCGGCGTCTTTTCGGGACATCCCCGCCAGTTTGCCGCAAAAGCAAAGTTTTCGATTTCGGATCTGATCGGCCATCACTCTCCGCAGTTCTCTCTTTTCGGTTCCGTTCCCCCGGACAACCCCCGTCCGCCTCATTTTATCGGAAAACCGCGATTTTAAAACCCGACAAGAAAAAAGGCCCGGAACGCGCAAAAGGCGCCTTTCCGCAATACCTCAAAAGAGCGCGGGTCCGAACGATTCCGCCCGGACCCGCGCCGCCGCAAGGAAAACCGCCGAACCGGCACCCGAGGGGCGTCTAATTGCTCTCCGGCAGGTAGATCACGATCCCTTCCCGCAGCCGGCCGCGCAGATTCTGATTCGAGTTCAGTTTACTGATCTCGGTCCAGCGGGAGGCGTCGCCCAGCTCGTTTTCGGCGATGATAATCAGATTGTCCCCCGACTTGGTCACGTATTGCCGGTAACCGCTTCCGGGAGCCGCACCGCCGTATTCCCCGCCCGAAAGGCGGCTGTAGCCGATTTGATTGTTGTTATACGCCGCCGAGGCCGCGGGGTCGGCGGGATTGTAGTCGAGACTCGAAAGCTGCTCTCCCCCGGTGCTGGTGTTGGCGTTCGCATTCGCCGACGCGCCGCCGGCCGGACCGGCGTAGGTCTGCGCCGAACCGGCGGTGGGAACCGTCTCTTCGGGGAGCGCGTATTGCGTGCTCAGGGGGGAGAGGGAACCCGAAAGGGCCGTGCCGTCTTCGGCGCCCGAACCTCCGAACCCGATAACCGAAAGGTCAGGTTCCGCCGCGAAAGTCTCGTCGGGGGTCTGCTTCTGAACCGCCGCCGCTTCCTGCGTCGCCGCATTCCTTGCTTCGGACAGAGACGAAACCGAGGAAAGGGTACTCTCCGGCCCGGCCTGAGTCGCGGCCGGCGAAAGGCCCGGCGACGCCAGAGAGGAAACGGTCAAAGGCGCGTCGCGGCCGGTCGAGGCGGTGCTTGTCGGCGCAAACGTGTCGGCGGCGTTTCCGCCGAGCGAAGAGGTCGCGCTGCTGTTTTGCGCGACCGGGCTTAAGAAGAGCGGTTCGCTCTTGGTGTTCTGGTCGAGCGAAAGCTGCAGCGGTTCGCTCCGGACCGTTCCGCTCTGAAGTGAGCTGCCGGCCTGAGTAGCTGCCGGCGCCGCGCTGAGCGGAGCGGCCTGGACATTCTGCGCGGCCGCCGAGGAATCGGCGGTGAACTGATCTTTGGTCCACTCGACCGCGTCGCGGGT
Organism: Thermoguttaceae bacterium; assembly: GCA_017405595.1. Lineage (GTDB taxonomy): Bacteria > Planctomycetota > Planctomycetia > Pirellulales > Thermoguttaceae > RUG695. The sequence goes on from JAFRAC010000015.1 coordinate 29,083, forward strand.
CTTGTCGCCGACCGCCTGCAGCGAACTGCTCACCCCTTCGCCGACCCGCTGCATGGCGTCTTCGCCCTGAAGGCGCGCCTGCGCCATATCCTGTTTAAAGTCGTCCGCCGCGTTCGACGCCGCCTCTTTGGTGTTCTGGTACGCCTGATCGAGCTTCTGGCCGGCGCCGCTGAGGAAATCGCCTGTCTTCCGGCCGGCCTCGTCGAGGGAATCCCCCACCTTTTCGACACCCGAGACAAAGCCTTCCTTCACCTTTTCTCCGGCATCGGAAAGCTGGTCTTTGAGCTGGTCAAACGTCAGGCTGTCGTCGGACGGGGACGCCTGATCTTTCCCGTAAGGGGGCCGGGTTTCGGAAACGGAAAGCTGGCCGGAAAGGCCGCCGTCTGCCGGGGAGGCCGGGGATTCGCTTCCGAAATCGAAATCGAGGGTATCGTCCCCGGAAGCCGCCGAATCGCCTTTTTTGTCCGCCGGCGCCGCGTCCAGAAGATCGTCGTTCGCCAGAAGGTCTTCGGAAAGGGCCGGGTCTCCGCCGCTTTCGGGAATCACTGCTTCGCGGATCCCGTCGAGCGAATCGCTCACCTTTTCGGTCACGGATTCGCCGAAATCGCCGAGTTTATCCATCGCTTCGCTGCCGCGGGAAGCCAGGTTCTCGAACGTGTCGGAAACCCCCTTCTTCAGCTGGCCCGCCGTCGATTCAAGCTGGTCCGCGGCCGACTGGAACGAGGATCCGATCGAGTCCATCAGGGACCCGTCGTCCGAAGCGGTCCCGGAAGAAACCCCCTCGCCGGAAGTCAAATTGGCGGAAAACGTTTCGGCCGCGAGCGGGTCGGCGTTCTCTTTGTTTCCTTTCGTCAGGTGGCTATACCCCAGATAGCAACCCGCCAGCAGAAGCGCGGCGGCCCCGCCGATGATCCCCGCTTTCTTCAGGCGGCTCGGCCGGCCGGGTTCCGGATCGTCTTCATCGGAATCCCGGACGTCCTCTTCAAACTCATCGAGCGTCTCTTCGTCTTTCCGGAGCCGGCTCCGCACGCGGTTCGAAAGCGCGGAGAACTTTTTGGTGAACTTGTCCCGAATCCGGGGGCGGTCCGCCTCGTCGAACTCTTCTTCCCCTTCCGTCTCTTCTTCCGTCTCTTCCGAATCGGGATCATTCCCCCGGCGGTTCAGGAAGAAGGAAAAGATACCGAGCCGCTTCGAACGGGGAGTCTCTTCTTCCCCGAACTCTTCTTCGTCCGATTCGGTTTCGGCGTAATCTTCTTCGTATTCCTCTTCGTCCCGGTTTCGGCGGAATCCTGTCAGACGGCTCCAAAAACCTTTTTTCGGGGTATCTTCTTCGGCCGCGCGGAACTCCTCCGGTTCCTGATCGGAAAGGGGTTCCGGCCGGTTCCGGAGAGCCGCCCGGTTTTCGGACACGCCGCCGCCGGAGGCAGGTTCCCCCTGCGCCCTGGACGAAGGCGCGGCGGCCGGCGCCGTTGCCTGAACAGGCTTAAAGTTTTTCGGCGGAACCGTCTGGGCCGGCTGAGGCGCCGGCCGGACCTGTTTCGGAGTAAACGAACCGCCGCCGGGCGTATTCGAAGGACCCTTCCCCTGCTGCGGGGCGGAATTGTTCTGAGGGCGCGCCGAGCCGAGCTGGATATTCAGACCGTTTCCGAAAGGACGGGAAGCCGGCGCCTGAGCGGGGATCTCCTCCTCGGCCTCCTCCTCCTCTTCCTCATCATCCTCGTACTCTTCGTCGGACTCGTCGTCGAGGTATTCCTCTTCTTCGTCGTCTTCGTACTCTTCCTCTTCGCCGTCCCCCTCGTCGTATTCCTCGTTCTCTTCGGACTCGTTTTCGTCGTCCTCGTACGGATCCTGGTACGGGTCCTGCTGATTTTCAATCCAACCTGCGAAACGGTCTTTCATCATTTCCCTCGTGTGGTGTTGGTTCAGAGCGGCCGCGCTGCGGCGCGGAGTTTCGCGCTTCGGGCGCGCGGGTTTTCTTCCTTTTCCCGCGCGTCCGCCTCGATCGGCTTGTTCGTCAGAACGTCAAGCCCGGGCGTGTCGCGAAAGGCGTTTTTGACAATGCGGTCCTCTAAAGAATGAAAGCTGATGATGGCGATAATTCCGCCCGGTTTCAGGTAGCGGGGCGCCCGTTTCAAAAAACGCTCGAGCGCTCCCAATTCGTCATTCACGGCAATCCGAAGCGCCTGAAACGTCCGGGTTGCCGGGTCGATCCGTTCGCGGCCGCGCCCCGGTGTCCGGGGAATGACGCGGCGGCAGATGTCGGCGAGTTCCGCCGCTTTGCGCAGCGGTGCCGATTCGCGGCGTTTCACGATTTCCCGCGCGATCCGGCGGCTGTACCGCTCTTCGCCGTACCGGTAGATCACATCGGCGATCTTCTCGGCCGGCCAGCGCCGCAGGAGCTGCCAGGCGGGAACCCCTTCGGTCGCGTCGAAACGCAGATCCAGGTCTCCCTCGGCGTTAAAGCTGAAACCGCGGGTCTGGTCGGCGAGCTGGTCGCTCGAAAGTCCGAGATCGAGCAGAAAACCGTCGACCTCTCCGACATGAAGCGCTTCCAGCACTTCGGGAAAATCGGCGTAGTCGGACTGCGCCATCCGAACCGTACCGCGCCCCGGCGATTTTTCTTTGGCCAGGCGCGCCTCGACCCGGTCAAGGGCCGCGGCGTCGCGGTCGGTCGCAATGACAAGCCCTTCCGGGCCGACGCGATCGGCAATCGCCAGCGAATGACCGCCGCCGCCGAGCGTTCCGTCGAAATAGATACCCCCTTCTTTCGGAGAGAGTATTTCGAGGACCTCATCGAACAGAACCGGCCGATGAACCGTCTCTTCGATCGAAGGTTTCGGCTCGGAAGGCGGGGAGTTCTCGGTCATCGCGGCTGATTGTCTCGCAGTCTGTCTGCAATCCTCTTTCGGTACAATCCCCCCTTTCCCCCCGGAGATTACTCTTTTCCGGGAGCGCGCTCCAGACCAATTTGGTAAAAGATTCGGATTTTACGCGTCGGAATCGCGAAAAAAGAAGGGACTCCGGGACGCCGATAGTTGACGCCCTCGGCCGGTTGACATTATAATAAAGCTTGGGGAATTTTACGGTATCGAAACAGTTCCGGTGAAAAAACGATGATGACCATTTTCCGAAACCGACTCTTTCTTCTGACCGCGCTAGCCGTTCTCCTCGGCGTGCTGAACCTGAACGCGCAGCAGCCGCGCCAGCTCGCGCCCGGGGTGATGACGACGATCCGCCCCTTCATCAATTACAGCGAAACTTTCCAGTGGTCCGATATTCCCGAAATCGCCGCCGAGGCCCAGGGGGAAGACGACCACTCGTTCGACTGGGCGAAGAACGTCTATTTCACGAAAGAGGTCTGGTGTCTCCAGTTCAGCTTTAAGCCGATCCGCTTCATTCCGGTCGACTTTCCGAACGACGAGGGGAAGATGGACCGCAAGATGGTCTGGTACATGGTCTATTCGGTCAAAAATACCGGCCAGTTTGTCGGCAGCGGCGTTTCGAGCGCCAAAGAGTACGAAGTCGACAACACCGTCAACGTGATGCTCCGGCAAGAGGGAGAATACGACGGTTCCGACGAACATGCCGAAATCATTTCGGGCCAGAAGCTGAACGAAGTCTACAAGCCGGGGTACCGCGGGGTCGAGGCCGTCGCGCGCGAGCAGAAATCGAACAACCTTGACGGAATCTACGTCATCGACGACATCGACTACTTAAACGGCACCAGCCAGCTGATGCAGGTCAGCGAGGGGGAACCCCGCGACGGGGTCAAGACGTACGAGCTCCAGCCGCTCGGCGAGGCGAAACCGCTCCGCACCGAAGAAGGCCCTCTTTCCGAAGAAGAGATCAAAGAGCGCGGAACCGTCCGCTTCTCGCCCCGCTTCATTATGGCGGTGCAGAACCTGATCGGCGAGATCGACTACGAAAAGGCGGAAAACGGCTTCTACGGCGCCAAACAGACGAAACGTTCCGAAAAGACGTGGGAAGACCAATACCTCCCGCTGGCGTTTGCCCAGATCGCCGCGTTCGAGGATCCGAGCCTCACTTATCAGAATTCGATCTCCTTCCCGACCATCGAAATCGCTCCCGGCGAAACCTACTGGGGCATCGCGACCTGGACCGACATCGACCCGCGTGTGAACAACTTCACCATTTACATCAGCGGGCTGACCAACGCGCTTCGCTGGTACGACGACGATCAGCAGGCCTACAATAAAGAGAACCAGGTTCCGCTCACCGGCCGCAAGGTGATGCGCAAAACCCTGAAACTGAACTTCTTCCGGCCCGGAGATACCAACATCACGCCGGAGAGCAAAGTCTATTTCGGCGTTCCCGGCCAGAAAGCCTCGGACTGGGTCTATCTCTAAACGGCCCTTTGAAACACGTCCGTTCCCGTTCGCACGCCGCACCGGCCGCCGCGCTTTTGGTACGGGGGTTCGGTTCCTTTCTCCTTTTTAGAAGGGTGTCTTCGCCATGAAATGTTTCTCCCTGCTCGCCTGCGCCGCCGCGCTTCTGGCGGCGCTGTCGTCCGTGACCGAAACCGCGGCGCAAGAGGGCGCCCCTTCGGCCGGCCTCGCCGAACTGTTCCGGCAGGCGCCCGAATATCTTCCCGGCGATCCGCTCCCCCTTTCGGGCGTTCCGCTCTGGCATACCAACTCGCTCCTGACACCGGAACTGATTCACGAGATGATCTTCAAGGGGAAGGAATACGGTTTCGGCGGCTACGCCTTCCTGCCGGTCGACGCGACACAGCCGAAATACCTCTCCGATGAATATGTCGAGGCGTTCGGGCTGATGCTCCGCGAGGCCAAAGAAGCGGGAATGAAGATCGTTTTCTACGACGACGTCGGGTTCCCCAGCGGGTCGGCCGGGGAGAAACTCCGCCGGGTCTTCCCCGACGCGATGACCAAACGCCTCGACAAGTACGAATGGAAGGTAACCGGCCCCGAAACACTCCAGGCCGAAATCCCGATCCCGCTGACCGACAAAGTCGTCTACGGCATCGACGGGGGCGTACTTCAGGCGGCGGTGGCGATGAACACCGAAACCAAGGAGCGTGTCGATATCAGCGGCTCGATCCGCGGCAACATGCTCGTCTGGGGCGTTCCCGAAGGCCAGTGGCTGGCGATGGTCTTTGTCTGCGTACCCGACCCGTTCGACTATGTCGATTATCTCTCGCCCGAAGCGGTGCGCGAGTTTATGAGCCTCACTTACGACCAGTTCGACAAACGGTTCCCGGGAATGTTCGGTACGGTCATCCCGATGACCTTCTTCGACGACCTGCCCGCCGCCGGAGCGATCGGCGAACGGAACTGGACCGTCGGTTTCAACGACGCCTATCGGAAGCTGTACCACCGCGAACCGGCGCTCGATTATCCGGCGCTCTTCTACTCGATCGGCGACGAAACCCCCAGCGCCCGGTGCCGGCTCTGGTCGACGCGAAACTACCTCTTTTCGGAAGGGTATCCCCGCGTAGTACACGAGTGGGCGGCCGAACGGGGTGTTCTTTCGAGCGGGCATCCCCAGGGTCCCTACACGATCGGTCCGATCGACATGTGCGGCGACGCCATGCTCACGCACCGCCATTCCGACGTTCCCCTCTTCGACTCGATTCACTATTACGGGCATGGGCGGGACGGCTTTAAGGTGCCGACCAGCGCCGCCGAAAACTTTGATAAGGACACCGTCGCCGTCGAGGTCTACGGCGATTACCAAAACAACACCTTCGATGTTTCGACCATGTACCGCGCGGTCATGGAGATTCTCGCCCGGGGCGGCACGTTCATTCTGCCGCACGGCCAGTGGTCCGATCCGGCCAACTGCTACATCGATCCGGTGATCGGCTGGCAGAATCCGGTGCTCGAACCGGGCCTGAAAGATTACGGCCTCTGGCTCCGCCGCTGTCTTACACTCCTTCGTCACGCACGCACCGTCGAAGAGGTCGCGGTTCTCTACCCGATCGACTCGCTGAAAGCCGGTTTTCACTTCCCCTACGGCCGGCTGACCGGTTTCCCGGTCAACGGGGATTTCCATCTCGGCCTTTTCATTCCCGAAGAGACCGACTACATGGCGGTCGGCGCCCGGCTGACGAGCCGGGTCTACCGTGATTTCCTCTTTGTGCATCCCGAAACACTCGACCGGAAATGCTCGGTCGAAACAAAAGACGGCGTCCCGATTCTCCGGCTGAACAACCGGAAAGATTACAAGGAGTTCAAGGTCGTCGTGCTCACCGGCGCCGATGTCATTTCGGCGTCGAATATGCGGAAAGTCCTGGAATTCTACCGCGCCGGCGGAAAAGTGCTCGCCACAACGCGTCTGCCTTCCCGTTCGGCCGAAGGGGACGCCGACGATGAGGTCTGCGCCGCGGTCCGGGAGATTTTCGGCATCGATCCCGCAACACAGGTCTTCCGGCGCGCGCTCCTGACCGGCCAGGAAGATATTGTGTTGCCGGAATCGTTCGACAAGGTGCGCCGGATCAACGAGCCGGGGTTCTACCGCCGCGAACCGGCGAACCCGGTCCTGTACGAAGACCCGGTCGAAAATGTTCAGGACGGCGTTCTGCGGGCGGTCTTTCTTCCCCGTCCCGACGACGAGGCGTTCCGCAGCGCGATGAACCGCCTTCTCCCCTCGCCCGACCTGGACATGATCCCCGCCGACGGAACGAAAATGCCGGTCCTCGACGTGGTTCCCCGCTGGGACTACCCGCTGCAGGGGATGTGCCAGTATGTACACAAGGTCAAAGAGGGGCGCGATATCTACTACATCGCCAACTCGTCGAACGAGCCGGCCTCGTTCACCCTGAGGCTCCGCGGCCGGTTCAGCACCCTCGAGATCTGGGATCCGCATACCGGGGCAATCTCGGCGGCGCCCGCCGCGGCCGCCGGCAGCCCGGAAGAGGCCTATACCGAAATCCCGGTCGAGCTCGGCCCGGTCAGCGACACCTTCGTCGTCGGAGTCAAAGAATAGAGTCCGCCTGAACGAGAGGGGAAAATGGTTTTACAGAATCGTTCCGTTACAAATCTTTCCGAAATGGTGAATGACCAGCGGGGGGTTTTTTACGCCTACCTGTTCGAGCGGGAAGAACGGAAAACCAAAGAGGGAAAACCGTATTTCCGGGTCGCCTTTAAAGACGCCAGCCGGACGGTCGGCGCCGTTCTCTGGGAAGATTCCCCCTTCTTCGCCGACTGCGGCCAGACGTGGCAGATCGGCACGCTCTATAAGATCGACGCGTCGTACAGCATTACGAAATACGGGCCGCAAATCCAAATCTTCCGGATCCGCGCCGCACAGGAAGCCGATTTCAGGGAGGGGATCCCGAAACGGTTCGGCGTTCACACACCCTCGGCCGAACCGGAAGCGCTCTACAATCAGATCCTGGACCTCGCGAAAACCGAGATCACCAAAGGTTCGCCCCTCCAGCTTCTGGTCCTGCGCATTTTCAAGGAGCACCGCGATTCCCTCATGGCGGCCGCCTCGTCGCGCGGCCGTCATCACGCCTACCCGGGGGGGCTGCTCGAACACACGCTTTCCGTGGCCAGGACCGCTCTTTTCCTTGCCGATCATTTCACCGAATCCTATCCCCAGTCGAAGGGGGTCTTCTCCCGCGACCTGACGGCCGCGGGGGCGATCCTGCACGAAATCGGCAAAATCGAAGAGATGGACACCGCCTCGCGGATACCGGTTCACACAACGGCGGGGGATCTGATCGGCTATCCCCTCCTGGGGCGCGACATTGTCCGCCGGTACGCCCCGGACGTCAAACTTCCTTCCGATCAGCAGACGCGGCTCGAACACATTCTTGTAGCTCACCCGCGCTTTGCCGACTGGGGGGCGGTCAGGCCGCCCGCCTCGCTCGAGGCGCTTCTGGTCCATCAGGCCGATTACGCCGACTCGGTTTTCGCCGCGGCCCTTCAGGTTCTGAAAGCCGATACCGGAGACGCCCCGTTCACGGCGGCGGCGGGCCCGTTCGGCATTCCATGGCTGAAACCGGCGGCTCCGGCCGCAGAATAACTCTTCACGGAGAATAACGGATGGCAAAACTTTCGGTTGAAACATTTCTCGATCTGCTCCGCAAAAGCCAGCTTACCGAAGACGCGAAGCTCGACGAGGCGCTGAAGACCATTTCCGAGGAAGGCGATAAAACGCGCCTCGACGACGCCGACTACATCGCGGGAATGCTCATCCGCAAAGGGCTTGTGACCCGCTGGCACGTCCGCCAGCTGATGAAAAGGAAATACAAGGGATTCTTCCTCCGGCAGTACCGGATTCTCGACCATATCGGCACCGGCGGAATGAGCACCGTTTACCTGGCGGAACACACACTGATGCACCGGATGGTCGCGATCAAAATTCTGCCGAAAAAGAAGATGGCCAACACGGCGTATCTCGAACGGTTTGTCCGGGAAGCCCAGGCGATTGCCGCGCTGAACCACCCCAACATCGTGCAGGCATACGACATCGACCGATACGACGAGATGCACTACATTGTGATGGAGTATTTCGAGGGGAACAATCTCCGCCAGCTCGTCGACAAAGAAGGCCCTCTTCCCTTTGAAGATGCGGTCAGTTATATCCGTCAGGCGGCGGAAGGGCTGATCCACGCCCACCGGATCGGCGTCATCCACCGCGATGTCAAACCCGAAAATATCCTTGCCAACGCCGAAGGGACGGCCAAACTGCTCGACCTGGGCCTGGCGCTTCTGAAAGAGGAAGGGGGGGAAAACGGCTCCTCGGCCAAACCGGACAGCATTCTGGGCACCGCCGACTACCTGGCGCCGGAACAGGCGATCAACAGCAGCAAGATCGACGGCCGCGCCGACATTTACTCCCTCGGCTGCACGCTCTACTTCTGCCTGACCGGGCATCCCCCTTTCCCGTTCGGCACAATTCCGCAGCGCCTTTTAGCCCACCAGCGCGAGACCCCGGCCAGCATCCTGCTCGACCGGCCCGACTGCCCCGACGACCTGGTCGAAATCTGCGCGAAGATGATGGCGAAACATCCGGACGACCGGTTCCAGTCGGCACGCGAAATTACCGACATCCTCGGCCGCTGGCTGATCCATCACGGATACGCCCAGCCCGAAGAGCTCGGCTTTAAGGCGGGGGACGGCGATGAGAACAACGACGGGTTCTTTTCCGACAACTTCTCGTTCCTCAACGACCCGTGGAACGCCACCGGTCTGGGGAACCGCGACGAGGATCAGCAGATCGGCCTCGGCCGCGAAAACGTGGTGAACCTGTTCGGTTCGAGTCTCGGCACCGGTTCGACGGCCGGCGGCGACGATTCCCGGCAGTCGAACGAGTTTGTCACCCCCCATTCCGACATTCTCCTTTCGCAGCGCATCGCGCGCGACGGCGCCAAGGCCGATCCGCTGGCGCTGGCGCTCGACGACATCAAAACCGAACAGACCGGGGAGCATTCCCGCTCCTCACTCGGAGACGCGAACACGGCGGCTTCCCAAACCCGCCCGATCACGCCGGTCAAGAAAGACCCGAAAGAGAAGAAAGAAAAACCGTGGCACAAAGAGGTGCCCGTCTGGTTCTGGACCCTCTTTGCCACGGGCTATATTCTGGCGATTATCGGGATTATCGGCTGCCTTTTCTTTATCGGGCTTCTGCTCGGCTCGAAATAGAAGCGCCTAGTCGGAAAGGGTGATTCCGCCGTCCCCGATCTCGTAGAAGAGAATTTCGTCGGGACAGACGCTGCCGCGGTGCTTGGCGACATACATTGCCCGGCGGAACCGGACCCCGTCGCGGATCTTCCCCATGTAGATGATCGTGTTCGCCTGCGCCAGAAGATCCCCCTCGTCGAACGGCTTTTCGATGAGCGCCTCGAGCGAAGATTCCGGCGCCGTGTAACTGACGAGCGTGGCGACCGAACGGGCCGGCCAGAGGAGAGGGGTGATTTTCTCGCGGCAGCGGAGAAAATCCTGCCGGAACAGGTCGCGGGCAACCCAGTCCGGCTCTTTTTGCAGAATCTGGTGGTAGATATACTCGAGCAGCTCGAACTGAATGGAATCCCCCTGATGGGTGACCGGTTCGATTCCGTCGATGAGAAGGCGGCGGACACCGCGTGTAAAATGAGTGAAGAGGAACGCGATCGCGGCATCGAGCCGGCGGGCCAGCGAACTTTTCCACTCACGCCAGTCGTCGAAATCCAGGTCGCGGCGCGTCACACGCTTCCCCCGCCCGGCAAGCGCGGCGAAATAATCCCCGACGGTGAACCCGGGAGCAAAAAACGCGTCGGCGTCGAACCGCCGTTCGGCGTCTTCGGCCGAAAGGGTCCAGTTGAACAGGCGGGAGGCGTAGTCGCCGTGATTCTGGGAATCGCCGCGGGCGGTCATGTCGAAAATGACGCCGCGGGCGCCTTCAGCCTCGGTGCCGGCGCCGATAAACTGCAGGCCGAACTGCGTTTTCCCGATTCCGGAACTCCCCGCCAGAACGGTCATCGTGCCGGGAATCAGCCCGCCGCCGATCTTCTCGTCGAGTCCCGGAATTCCGGTCGAAAGCCGCGTCATCGTTTCTCTCCTTCACCGATAGGGGGTCTTTGGATTGGGGAAATGTCCCGGCTATTATGACCGAACCGGGGAATTTTTCAAGACAGAGCCCGCGGCCCCGGCCGGGAACCGGCCCCGGAACAGGGGAGGTTCGGCACTTGTTTTTTTGAGGCCGGCGTGTAGAATAATGGGCGTCTTCCGGGGAAGGGCGGAAAGGAAACACCTATGCACAAAGAGACGATCGCCGTCTATCCCGGCTCGTTCGACCCGATCACACTGGGGCACCTCAACATCATTGAACGGACAAGCCGTCTTTTCGACCGGCTCGTGGTCGGGATCGGCGTCAATAACGAAAAGCGTCCCTGGTTCACTCCGGCCGAACGCGCCGAGCTGATCCGCCGTTCCGTCGCGTCGCTGCCGAATGTCTCGGTCGAGCTTTACGAGGGGCTGACCGTCAACTATGTCCGCGCCCGCGGGGCGCGGATCATGATCCGGGGCGTCCGCCCGATCACCGACATCCCCGCCGAAATCACCATGATGATGGCCAACCGCCAGCTGGCGCCCGATGTCGAAACCCTCTTCCTGGTGGCCGACGGCGAGCTGGCGCACGTTTCGAGTTCGCTGATCAAAGAGATTGCCGGGGGCGCCGATGCTGAAATGCTCGCCTCGTTCCTCCCCCCGGCGGTGGTCGAGGCGGTTCAGAAAAGGGCCGTGCCGAAGTAAGAGGGTCCCATGCGCACGTTTATTGCCGTTCCGATCGCGCCGCAGGTCCGATCCCGAATCAACCGTTACCTGACCCGTCATATCACCGACCTGAAGCGGGTCAAGTGGGTGCGTCCCGAAGATTTCCACTTAACGCTCAAATTCCTCGGCGAAGTCCCGGTCGGCGACATCTGCGATACCATCGTCGCGGTGCGGAAAGCGTGCGCGCAAATCGAGCCGTTCGACCTCGTCTTTAACGGGCTCGGCGGGTTCCCCGACGCCGCCCGGCCCCACACGCTCTGGGTCGGCGTGACCGAAGGGATCGAAGAATCGGCGGAACTGGCCGAAGCGATCGACAGCGAACTTTTCCGGATCGGCTTTCCGCGCGAAGGGCGCCGTTTCACTCCCCACCTGACCATCGGGCGGGTCAAAAAGGGAGCGGTTCCGGAAGCCGGCGGAATCGACTCGTTCATTCTTCCCGAAAAGGAGACCCCCTTTTTCGGGATGTCGGCGGTCGACTCGGTCGCCATCTTCTCGAGCGAGCTGACCCGCGGCGGCCCGAAATACGAGGTGCTCGAAGAGGTTCCCCTGAAGACCGGCGGCTGACAGGCCCGCCGCCGTCCGGCGGCTTGCCGCTTGCCGGGTTGGGGCTATAATGAGCGCACCGCACGCGGGCGTGGTGGAATTGGCAGACACGCCAGACTTAGGATCTGGTGCCGCAAGGCGTGGAGGTTCGAGTCCTCTCGCCCGCATCTCTCATGAAAAGCGCAAACAAGGGTTTTCCGATGACACTTCCCCTGGCCGGCAAGACGGTTCTCCTGACCCGACCTCGGCGCCAGGCCGAAGAGACGCGCCCTCTTCTCGAAAATCTGGGAGCTTCCGTGCTGATTCAGCCGGTTCAGGAAATCCTGCCCGCCGGCAGCGTTCCCGCCGAACTCTTCACTCCCGCTTCGCTCGCCTCGTTCGACTGGGTGATTTTTTCCAGCTCCAATGGAGTCGATCATCTCCTTCGGACGCTCGAGCGGCTTGACCGCGGCGGAAACGAGCGCCGCACCCTTTTGGGCCGTATCCGGCTGGCGGCGGTCGGGCCGGGCACCGCGCGCCGTTTAGAGGAAGCCGGCTTTCGCCCCGATCTCGTTCCCGGGCTCCACAGCGCCGAAGGGCTGCTTCGGGAGCTTTCCGGGGAAGCGCGGCACGGCGCGCGGTTCCTCTCCATCCGGGGGAGCGGGGGACGCCAAACACTCCGGGAGGGACTGACGGCGCTGGGGGGGGATGTGCAGGAGGTCAGTCTCTACCGCACCCGGGAAATAAAAACGCCGGACGAAAAAATCGTCCGGCTGATGAAAAAAGGCGCGGTTCACTACACTTTTGTGACCAGCCCCGCGACGGCGATGGGGACGGTCCGTCTTTTCGGCGAGAACCTCCGCAATACAGAACTGGTCTCGATCAGTCCGCTGACAAGCGCCGCGCTTGCCGGGGCCGGCTACACACCGGCCCGGGAGGCGGCAGACGCCTCGATCGCCGGCATGATCGGCTGCCTGACACGGGACTGACTATTTCGCCGTTCCGCCCGCGGGATTCTGGCTCACACGCGCCGAAACTTCGCTGTTGCTGACCGTCTCGAGGACTTTCTCTTCAAAGTTGACGATCATATCCCCGGCGCTGAACCCGGCAACACCCCATTTGTCCTGTTCGTTGCGCAGCGCAAAGATCAGCTCTTCGCTCGTCACGTCGCCGGCGTCGTTCAGGTCGCTGACATTGATATAGACGTAAGCGTTGCTGTTGTCGCGGTCGACTTTCGTCACATTCCAGCGGATCGTGTCGCTCGCCTGCGCCTCGAAACTGTCTTTGGTCGCCTGCTGGGCCTCTTCGGTCAGATAGGACCACGCTTCGCTGTCTTTCCCCGAAAAGAAGGCGCCGAAAAAGTGGTTCGTGACCCCTTCGGGAGTCCGGTCGGAACGGATATCGAGAGCCGTGCTTTCGGCGGAATCGGAAGCCGGCTGGCTCTCTTCAGGGGCTTGGCTCTTTTTGCCGCAGCCGCTCGCCGCCAGAAGAGCGGCAAGCAGAAGGGCTAAAACCGAAAATGTACGCGTACGCATCGTCATGAAACTCCTTTTTCTTTCGCCGTGTCGCGACGGATTTAAACCGTAAAACCTGCAAAGAGGTGTTTTTGATTCGGTAAGAAAGCGGAAAAAACCCCGCTATAAAGCGAGTATCCCAAAAAAGAAAAGCGGAGTCAAGAGGTTTTTCTCCCGGTTTTGCACAAAGCGATTCCGAAAGAAAACACCAGGGAAAGGGTCCGGCGGGGAAAGGGCGTTCCCGCCCCCGCCGCAAGGCGGGGGGAAGGAGACGGCCCCCGCGGCGGGGGATTACGCGAACCGCTCTTTGACGAGCGCCTCGGCCTCGGCGAGCCATTGGGCACGCTCGTCGGGAGAGCTCATGATGACCGACTCGAAATTGCGGCGGCCGAAAGTCTTGCTGCCGACCAGACCGAAGACGATCGTCTTCCAGAAATTCTCGAGCGGATCGTGGTAGACTTCCAGCTCGACGTCGCGGGGAGTGTTCGAGGTGGTAAAGACCTGGACAGCTTTATCGGTGAAGTTCGAGATCACGCCGTCGGGAGAAAAGCTGTAGGCGAACCCGGCCCGAAAGACGCGGTCGATCCACCCTTTGAGGATCGCCGGAGGCGTTCCCCACCAATTCGGGTGAACGAAGACGAACCCGCCCGCTTCCCGGACAAGGCGGATTTCGTTCCGGACCGGCGCCGGAAGCTCTTCAATCGGAAGTTTTTCCTCGCCGAGGGGCATGACCGGATCGAACTTTTCGGCGTAAAGATCGCGCAGAACCGGCTCGTGCCCAAGCGCTTCCAGCGTGCGGCAAGCCGTCTCGGCAATCGCCCGGTTAAAACTTCCTCCCGGATCGGGGTGCCCTAAAATCACCAAAACCTTCATTGAGTCTCTCCACTGTTCGGCAACATTTCTCCCCCCCGGCCCTTCCGCTCATTTTACCCGCCCGGCGGCGAAAGTCCAGCTTCGGCGGCAGGCCGTCCCGCCGCGGCCAATCCCCTTTTTGAAAAATTTTTCGGGAAATTCCCCCTTCCGCATCGTAGTCATTTCCGTGGGAGCCATCCTTGGGAACTAACCTCCTTCCCAAAATCCCGCAAAGTTCGAGCGGCCGTCTTCGGTAAAACGTGGTTTTGCGACTTTTCGCGTTTTGACGGAGCGGCCAATCGAACTTTTTTTATGACATAAGGTATAGTTGGGTATCGAAAGCAACCGTTCCGTTCAGAGCCGCCCCAGGCGCGGCGCCGCGACCAATGCAGAAGATTGAACAAGTTTTTATTCCCGTCACCGCACGCAAGGGAGGACGCATCCCGACCGCGCGGAGCGCCGGAATCCTTCCGATCGATCTCGAAGAGATCCTCGCATCGGCCGACGCGTTCTGTGTGCCCGAAAGCGGCCGCTTCGACCTGCTCAACCTCTTTTTTCACTATCTGCCGAGCGGAGCCTGCACCATCGGGCGGCTCGTCCCCGCGCTGGACAGGGACGGGACGCAGAACCGCCTCCTCGGCTCGTTCTGCCTGCAGTATATGATTGTCTCTCCCGAGACGTTTCTCCGTTTCGGAAACAACCCGGTCTTTCTCTATCAGGCCATCCTCTCGCACGGACTCCTGCCGGCGGCGGTCAAAGGGGGGGAAAGGCTCGAGCCGATCTATCTCGACCGGTCCCGAAAGTGGTTTGATATCCCGCTGCTGCGCGGCATGGCGGCTTACCCGGGCGCCGAAGTCATGGCGAAACTGGCGGATACCGTCCTGCACTCACTCCGCGCCATCGTCACGGGGGGACCGCAGTCGCTCTATGTGCTTTCGGCCCTCTTTAACCTCTTTCCGATCCGGTTCCGGCCGGAAATCACTTTCACCTCCGGCGTCTTTTTCGAGCCAAGCCGCTATTTTCGCGTCGTCGGCTTTACCGGCAAGAACCGGCCCGCCCCCGAATCCGACCTCTTCTGTCCGGCGCCCTTTCTCGACCTCGACCAAATGCTGAACAGCGGGAAACTCCCGCCGCCGGCGCACGGCTGGCAATCCTTCGTTCAGGAAGTGCTCGAATCGGGCCGGTTTGACTTCTTTCAAACCCGCCTGATCAACCTCGACCACGATTACGCCCAGGAGATGGAATCCGAGGTTCCCGACGTTCCGAGCGCGGACGAGCTGGACGATCTCGGCCGGCGCTGGCTCCTCGAGATGAACGATTCCGAAATCGGAATGCCCCGGAAATTCCCGGCCGATCCGGATTCGGAGGCCGGCCGGTCCGACCCCGAAAGCCGCAAACCGGAAGGGGGCAAAATCTTCCGGCTCCGGCGGTCCGCCGAACCGGTCGGGCCGCCGCCGAAAATCTCGGAAAAGCTGCGCCGATGGCTCCTGAACGACAATCCGCAGGAAGGGGCCTATTTTTTCCGGGACAAGCTCCCGAAATCCCCCCGGCTCGAGTCGCCGCTGATCCTCCGGTCGGGGCGAACCCCCCTCTTTTCCCCCTTCCAGCGCCTTCTAGCCGAATACCCCGGCGAGGAAGAGCAGCTCCGCCTCCTCGACAGGATGGTCGCCTCGGTTCTGAGCGGCGACGACGAAGCGTTCGACCGGCTCAGCCGCTTTTGGCGCGACTGGCTCGGCGAGACCGACGAAGACCATAAATGGCGCATCTGTGAAGAGTACACTCATTTCGTCCAAATCTATATCACCGAAGGGAGCGACGATTCCGACCTCGCAAACCGGAACCTGGCCGCACTCGATCTGCTGAACCTCTTTCTCAACGAAGGGGAAGCCGCTGAATTTTCGTTTGACGCCGATTAGATGAATTAGGCCGACTCTGCCGTCTTCAAAAAAGTTCCTTGAACCTCTCCTTTTTTGAGCCGAAACTACTAGAAGGTATCGATACTGAGAGTTCCGGAATTTAGACTGTGGAGGGACGATGAATCCCCTAAGCTCCCCGCGAAAATGGTTCTGCTGTTGCCGGGCGGGGAAGCTCTCTTTCCATTTCGACGCTGTTCTAACCGATACAACCGATACCGCCGGAACCCTCGTTTCCTCTTTTTTCCTCTTCGCCGCGATTCTTTTCCCCTTCATCGTCTGCGTTTCCCCCGCCTCAGGGGAAAGCGCCCCGGCCCAGACGCCGCGGGAAGGGACTCCGATTTCCACCCAGGCGATCGACCCGTTCCAGTCGATCTATCCGGCCGCGGCGAAAATCGTCGGCCAGGGGGAATCGCACGAGTCGAAAGAGGCGCAGTACCAGTCGGTCTTCTTCGGTTCGGGTTGCTACGTGGCCGAAGTGGGCGAGTTCGGCATCGTGCTGACGAACTGGCACGTTGTCAGTGAAGCGGCGGGCCCCCTTCTGGTCAAGTTCAGCCGGTTCGAAACGCCCGGCACCGTCATCATGGCCGACACGGTTTGGGACATTGCCGCCATCGTCATCTACCGCCCGCCGTTTCTGCCCTTCCCCATCTCCCTGGAAGTTCCCCAGCTGGGCGACGAGCTCTGGGTCGCGGGATTCGGCCAGCAGTCCGACCTGAGCGGCTACCAGGTTTCCTCGGGGCCGGTTCTGGGGTACGGCCGGCCGAACGAGTCGAGCGACGAGGAAGGCGTTTCGAAATGGCGCGGGGGCCCCGACTCGAAAGCCACGCTCCCCTGCGAGACGATCCAGATCGGCACCGGTGTCCGCTACGGCGACTCGGGCGGGCCGATCATCAACAAGTACGGCGAACTGGCGGGGATTCTCTGGGGCTCGGACGGGCATCTGGCCATGGGAACGTTCTGTCTCCGGCTGCAGGCTTTCCTGACCCAGGCGCAGTTCCAGCTGATGCACTACCGCTATTCCGCCGCCGAATTCTTCGCCCGCGCCGCCCAAAAGGAAATCCCGCTGCGGAAAATCGCGATGCCGTCGGTTCCGGCGCAGAGCGCGCTCCGCTCGTCGGGGATCTTCCCGATCTCGTCGGAACCCGTTTACACGGCCTCCTCGAAGATCGCCCCGGTAAAAGACGTTCCGGCGTTCTACAAGCCCGCGACCGTCACCGATATCGACGGCGCAAAAAGTTCCACCCCGCCGAAAGAGTTCCTCCGGATTCAGGCCGACTACAAGAACGCCCATAAGGACGGGTTTACCCTGCCCCCCTATCCGGCGGTCTTCTCGCCCACGCTGGCGGCCCAGCGCAAGGCGATCGGACGCAGCCATCCCGAGGTCTACGCCGACGCCCGGTTCGCCGGATCGAAGCAAAAAGGGGAACCTTCGGCCGAAATTCAGGCAACTGGTGCCACAAATGTGGCAATAGCCTCGACAAATCCGAGAAAATCTGTAGAATACAGGACAGCCGGAGGAGGCGAGTCCGCTTACCGGAACGCCGGGCTCGAAAAGGCATCTCCGAACCCGAAGATGGCCGCGCAGACGGTCGCCGACGAAACCGCCGAAAAAGAGAAATGGTGGAAGAAGGTTCCGGGATTCCCGCAGATCACGCTCAGCACCGTCCAGTCGATCGCCGCGATTGTACTGATTCTTTTCCTCTTCGTGAACTCGCTCCGCCTCCTGTCCGTAGCTTCGGAAAACTAGAACAAGAGCCGCTCTGCCGCCGGAGGTTTTCGTGGACCGTATTTTCATTGACTGGGAGCTCCCGTTTATCCGGAGCGCCGTTTGCAGGATTCTCGCAGACAACTGCCTGAACGCCATTGTTTCGCGCAAACTGGACCTTTCCCCGTTTCTCTTCGTCTTCCCCTCGGGTCTGGCGAAACGCCGTTTCGAAGAGATTCTCGCGCGGGAAGTCCGGAATCGGATCGATGACGGCAGTCTCGACCCCGAATGGTTCCCTCCCGCCGCCGTGACGGTCGGAGCGTTCCCCGAACAGCTTTACATCCCCTCGCGACCCTTTGCAGGCCGGGCGGCCGAACTGCTGTTCTGGCGCGAAGCGCTCCGAAAGGAAAACGCCGACACTCTTTTCCCGAATTTTCCGAAAGGGGATTTCGCGGGGGAGATCCAGTACGCGCGTCTCGTTTCCAGGCTTTATCACCAGGTCGCTTCGGAAGGGCTCGATTTCGCCTCGCCGCGTAAAAACGTCGCGCAGAAAAAGATTTCTCAGGAAGTTCTCCGATGGCAGATCCTCTGCAACGTCCAGAAAGAGTTCCGCAGTCTCCTCGAACAGCACGGACTCTGCGAAAGGCAGACCGAACGGCAGAGAGCGGAACAAAACAGCGAAATCCGTTCCGACAAGACGATCGTCCTTTTCGGCACCGCCGACCTGAACCGGCTGCAGAAAGATATCCTCAAGAAGCTCGCCGCAAATGAGGGACAAATCGTCTCCTTCATACAGGCGCCCGAATCGAAAAAAGATGATTTCGACGAATTCGGTTCGATCCTTCCCGAAAAGTGGAAAGACGAACCGATCGGCATTCCCGACGAGGTCCTGGTGCAGACAGCCGACCCCGCACGGGAAGGGGAAATCGCCGCGCGTTTTACCGACCTCTTTCTGGCAGACGCCGAAGAAGAACCCGCCGGACACCTGCCGGTTTCGATCGCACTGCTCGACCCTGAAACACGTCCGTACCTCGCCGGCGCGCTGACCCGGCTGGGGATCCCCTTCCATTTCGGAGAGGGAAAACCGTTCGCCGAGAACCGGGTCGCGCTCCTTTTGCGCTGCACCGCCGATTATCTGCGGAGTCAGTCTTACGAGGATTTCGCCGAATGGATCCGTCATCCCGACGTCGAAACCGCGATCCGCCGGGGGGATTTCGGGCTTGCCAAGGCGGACTGGCTGACCGATCTCGACCAATACCAAAACAAATATGTGCCGATGGAAATCCGGATCGATTCCGGCATCAAGGCAGGCAAAGATTCCCCAGCGCTCCCGAAACTCCTCGAGGCCGCAAAGGCGCTTCTCGCCCCCCTTTGGGCCGGTTCCGGCGGCGGAACCGGGCCGGGTGCCGAACAAACCCATTCGGCTCCGGCGCCGCTCGCCGATTTCCCGCGGAGAACCGCCGATTTCCTGGCGCAGTTCTACCCCCAGCCCGAGCCGGCGTCCGGCGAACCTTCCCCGTTCGACGAAAAAACCGGCAATCAGATCGACGAAGGGCTCAAAATCGTTTACGCGGCCCTTGACGACCTTTGCGACGCGGCCGACGGTCCCGGCATCACCCTGACCGCCGACCAGGCGCTCGATTTCATTTTACGGTGTTCGTCGGGAGAGGTCCGCGACGAACCGGGAAAAGGCGAAACGGTCGACATCCACGGCTGGCTCGACGCGCGTTTCGACGAGAACCGGGGGATGATTCTGGCCGGGTTCAACGAGGGGATCATTCCCGAAACAGAAACAAGTGACCCGTTCCTCCCCGACACGGTACGTCACGAACTGGAGATCGAGGACAACCAGCGGCGGTATGCCCGCGACGCCTATTTTCTGACGGCGATCCTTCAGGCTTACTGCAACACTCGGGAAAAGAAGCAGCTTCGGATCCTCTTCGCGCGGACCTCTTCCGAAAAGGATCCGCTCCTTCCGAGCCGGCTCCTTCTATCGGACCAAAACGAGACCGTTGTCGCCGAGCGGGTCAGCCGGTTTTTCGGCGATACCCCGGCCTTTCCGGAAGAGCTGCGCCAGGCGGCGGAAAAGGCGCTCGCGAAAGGAGCGCCCGCACCCGCCGTTCCCGCCGCCAAAAACACCGCCGGCCCCGATCCTTTCGCCCTTCCCTCTTTCAGGATGACCGGCCCGCTTCCGGAAACGATGCACGCCACCGAGTTTTCCTCTTTCATTAAATCGCCGTATACCTATTTCCTGGAGAAGAAACTCGGGATCCGCGCGCTGGACGACGACAGCACGGAACTTAACAGCTTCTCTTTCGGCACCATAACCCACGGCATTCTCTGCGACTTCGCGCAGGATAAAACGATCAGGGACTCGGCCGACGAGGGAAAGATCAAGGACTATCTCTCCCAAAAGCTCGGCGAGAAGCTCCGTCGTTATAAGAAGGAGCACCATTCGGCCGGAACGGTTCTGCTCCAGCTGAAACTGATCGAGCGGCGCCTGCACAGTTTTGCCCGCTGGCAGGCGGCATGGCGCAAAGCGGGAAACGAGATTAGATACGCCGAAGCTGGACCCAAAGAGGGAGCCGAAATCAGCCTACCCGGAAACGCGCCCTATCTTCCCCCCGAATTCGAGCCGTTCACACTCATCGGCCGGATCGACCGGATCGACTACAACCCGGAACTGGACCGGTGGTTTGTCTTCGATTACAAGACGCTTGACAAATCCGATATTAAGGGGAACGACAGCAACAATACCAGGCTGGATCTGTTCGGGAATCTCGCCGATCCGAAATCGGGTCCCGACGGTGCCCTTCTGAACACCGACCCCAACAACATTGTTCAGGAGGAACACTGCGATCCCAAGACGGGGATCGCCTGCCCGGTGAAAATCGAGTCGGGCAAGAGGATCTTTTCCCGGAACTCATGGACAAACCTGCAGCTGCCCCTCTACAGGCTCCTTGCCGAAAAGGTGATTTCGAAAAACGGGGGAGACCTCTTGAGTGATTCCGAACAGGACAAGATCAGTCTGGCTTACATTGTTCTGGGGAAAGACAACCAGGTTAAAGCGTATCTGGGAGGATGGAACCGGGACGATATCAGCGACGCCGTTCAAACCGCGCGGTATATCCGCACCGTGATCACGCGCCTTTGGATGGGCGGGATCGACCCCGCGGCGCTGATCGACCCTGACTATCTCAGTTACGGCCAGATCTACAAGCCGCCGAAACCTTACTACTCCAAAGACAAGCTCGAACGTGCGCGCGACACCCTGCGCGACTTCCCCTACGAACAGGCGCCCCCGGTACGGGAATAAGAGCTATACGAACGGAACACCGTTGTAAGAGGAACAGAGAACGGAGCGGATTGTCCTTCGGTCAATCGAGGGGCAGCCGGGCGGCAAAAGTCAATTTGAAAAAGATACTTGGCACGACCTTTACAACCCAATCCAAGACACTATCAATCCACAAAGTCTGACGGCAAATTGAAAGAGCGAATTCAGAAGGCTGGAATGCGAAACCGCATAGCGATAAATGGGAAAAAAACAAAAAATGTTCACAAGAAATAATGCAAACAGTAGCGGTAAGGTGAGCCAGAAGACCGGTTTCTCAAAACATTTGATGTTTCTCATCAGAAAAAGCAAAACGGCAGCTGCTCCAATTGGACCAGCATTGAAACAGCAAAAACCCGCAAGCCACGCTAATAATCCGTTTTCCGTAAAACATATCGAAATACCCATACAGAACAGAAACGGTGTCAGGAGAGCAATAGGGATCAATGAGTAATTGAGGATCTTAGCCGCTTTTTTGTTCATCGCAAACATGGCAGACACAGCTATGAGGCCAAGGATACCGGCGGCCGCTATGAAAACGATATTTGCATATTTCAAAAATGGAATGACTAAGGGTATCTCGTAGCCATTCTTTATAAGAAATTGGACGAAGAAGCCTATTGAACACCCAACACAATAAAGGAAGAGGGAAAGGATGGCAATTGCTTTTGGCTTTAAATTTAAGTTTTTCTGCATAGTCATAACTCTCTTACATCTCCACATGATTGAAAAAATATCTTGTTAAACGATCAATAACTACGAAGTCATCATCCATTTGTTCATGAAGCAGCGATTGAATTTTAAGGTTTTTCGTATCTGTTTCAGTTCCGCCAACCGTGGCCGCTCCATGGATGTGTGCTAGGTTATATTCATCGTAAATCGAGCCGTTCTCCTCGTATTGATTAAGAGAGAACAGGAGAGTTGCTCTCCAGTCAATCGAAGGGCAGCCGGGCGGCAAAAAAATTTTGCGAAAGATTCTTGACACGACCATAAAAATGGATGTATTTATACATACTTAATTCCGCGGCATGCGTTTGGATGGCAGATCTCCCTCCTGGTAAATTTTACATTTTGGGTTTTTATTATTAAGTTGTCTAATGATATCTTGTGAAACGTGCGGGCAATGTAATAACGAAAAATACTTCAAACGGGGAATCTGGGGGAACGATTCAAGACTCCTTTCTGAGAGATTCGTGCAGTATGCCAGCTTAATACAAAAAAGTTTTTTCAGATTGGCAAGATCCGCAAAATCGGGCTCTTCCAATCGAGGAATGTTGGTAAAACTAACTATCTCTAAATTTGGAATCCTTGAAACTTGTCTGATAGCTTGATCAGAAATATTCGGACAGTCTTTGAAGGAGATTTTTCTGATATAGATATTTCCATCAATCCGGGCAATATCTTCATCCGTGATTTCGGCTGATCTAAATTCGAGTGCAAATGGTTTTTTGAATGACTGAATCGATTCCCAGTCCGCCTGAATCCTTTTCCAGTGAGTACCAGACGTTTGGCGGTTAACGATAACATTTCCGTTTTTTCGCCCGTCAAAAACCAGCAGATCCAACTGATGAGATTTTATTCGGTTGCGAAAAAAAAGGTTTGCGCCAATCGTGGGCATCATAGGAATCATAAAAAAATCAATGGTCATAAAGATCAGTATTCCCAGCCAACCGAACAGTCTGAGTTTTTTTCTATTTTGAATCAATGCGAACAACAGTGCAGTAAATCCAATTGGACCGGCTCCAAAAAAAAGAAGGATGGAAAGAAGTTCCTGTACAGGCCGGTTAACAAAAGGAATAAAATAACCGATCCATTTAAGGAACGGAGCTGAAACACCCAATGTAATCAGCCAATCATTCTTAATTTTTGGCTTTGTCATATTCACCGCTGGACCCTATTCTCAAAGCTTTCGTTTATATTAACAAATACACACTTTCGTCGATAACGTAAAATCTCTTTCGCAAATTTAGAAAGAGACATGGTCTACCCACCGGTGATAAATGTCCACAACTTATCAAGATTAAAACAATAAAAATTATAAATGAATTCGACAAGATTAACATCATAAAAGAATTTGACATAGTGATAAACAGGAAGGAAACAGTAAAGGTTGACAAGCACCAAAAATAATAATGGCAGTAATCCCAACCAGGCAACCGGTTTTTTAAAAGTCTCTATATTGATGATCAAAAACGTCAGACCGGAGATTGCGCCAAGCGGACCGGCGCACATAGTTCCAAAAAGAAAAAACAATAGAGAATTACCACCTATTGCCATAGTGAATCCCAAACAAAAGAAACGCGGACCAAGAAATAACATTGTGATCAAAAAAAGATTCAGCAGTGTTTTGGCCACAC
The DNA here is from genome assembly GCA_017405595.1 of Thermoguttaceae bacterium. Lineage (GTDB taxonomy): Bacteria > Planctomycetota > Planctomycetia > Pirellulales > Thermoguttaceae > RUG695. The sequence goes on from JAFRAC010000015.1 coordinate 52,520, forward strand.
AGAATAATTTTTTATTTTTAAATACACCGTGACCGCTTTTAATCCATCTCTTCCTTTTTATCAAAATTACTAAAAACACAAACCCCATCAGGCCCAAACAGTAAAACACCATTAATGGCGCAGGCCATATTATGTAACTCCCCAGCCCGCAAAAGACCAAACTCAGCATCGTAACGATAATGAATATCGTATTCAATTGTTTTTGGCTGAGCATATGCTACCTCTGGATAATGTAAAATATCTTTCGCAAATTCATTTTTCGCCGCGGAATAAGGCGAAGTATTTGAAAAGCGCTTCTAGTCGGAAATATGCTGGTGCCCCGACTCGCAGCAGCGGTGGTCGTGGCGGACGAGGTGCTGATCGGAACCGTAGATTTCGCGGATCGCGGTTCCGTTGAGCGCCGAGGTGGGATGGACGACAACACGGCGGTTCACACAGATGACGCTCCGCACGTAGCGCGAAACCACCCCCAGATCGTGCGAGACGATCAGCACGGCGGTCTGCCGGTTCAGCTCTTCGAGCATGGTGTAAAGCAGGTCGGCGCCGCGCGGGTCCATGTTGTTCGTCGGCTCGTCGAGTATCAGCAGTTTCGGACGGGAGGCGATGGCGCGCGCGATCAGGCACCGCTGCCGCTCGCCCCCCGAAATATCGCCGAACGCCCGCTTTTCAAGCCCGGCAAGCCCCATCGTTTCGAGTGCCGCGCGCGCGGCATCGGCATCGCTGCGTGTATACCGGAAAAGCGCGCGCGCCGCGCGGTCGGCCAAGGAACCGCCCGCGGGGGAGAGAACGCCGAGCCGGCCGGTCATCACCACGTCGAGAACCGAAATCGGGAAGAGGCGGTCGCTCTGGACCTGCTGGGGAACGTATCCGGCATAAAGGCGCGTTTCGGCGGGATCGCGGCCGAAGAGTTTTACGGTTCCGCGCCGCGGGGGAAGGATTCCGAGAATCAGGCGGACCAGCGTCGTTTTCCCGCCGCCGTTCGGCCCGATGATCGAGGCGAACTCCCCTTCGCCGACGGTCAGGTTCACATCGGTCAGGACCGGGTCGGAAGGGCGGTAGGCGAAATCGCACGAGGCAATTTCAATGATCGGGCGGGACGGAGTCATACGGCAATTCCCTCTCTTCTGCGGCCGGAACCGGTTCCGGATTAAAATTCTCCGGAACTGATTCCGCCCAGCTCGGGATAATCCTGGGCGAAGGTGCCGGCGTCGTCGAGCGGTTCGTTAAGGTCCGAAAACCGGGTGTATTCGGCCCGCCAGCGCAGTTCCACGGTGCCGGTCGAGCCGTTTCGCTGTTTGGCAATGATGATCTCGGCTTTCCCTTTCAGATCGCTGTCGGCGGCTTCGTCTTCTTTCATGTAATACTCTTCGCGGTGGACGAACATGACCACGTCGGCATCCTGCTCGATGGCCCCCGACTCGCGCAGGTTGCTCAGGCGGGGACGGTTGTCTTTGGTCTGCTCGACCTGACGGTTGACCTGGGCAAGGCAGAGAACCGGCACATCGAGTTCGCGCGCCAGGCGCTTGAGACGCCTCGCGATTTTCGCGACCTGTTCCTGACGCGGTTCCATCGGGTTATCGGCTTCGATCAGCGTGAGGTAGTCGATGATGACCAGTGCCAGCCCGTTCTGGCGTTTCGTGCGCCGGGCGATGGCGGCGATTTCCGAAACGGTCAGCGAGCCCGAATCGTTGATCAGAAGCATCGCGCTCTGCAGGTCGGCCACGGCGCCCATGAAACGTTCCCGTTCGGGTGTGGAAAGGGTGTTGGTGGCCAGACGGTAGCCGTTGAGCTTTCCCCGCGCGCAGAGCATCCGCTTGGCCAGTTCCGTTTCACTCATTTCAAGGCTGAAAAAGAGAACCGGCTGCTTGCTCTCGATCGAGACATACTCGGCGATATTGGTCGCCAGCGCGGTTTTTCCCATACTCGGGCGCGCCGCGAGAATGTTCAGCGACGAGGCGCGCAGTCCGTTCAGAATCTTGTCCAGTTCCGTAAAGCCTGTCTGAATTCCTTCCATGCCACCCCCCGTTTCGTTATCAATCTCCTTCATCACATCGTGTACAATATCGTTCATCCACCGGGCGTTCTGCCCGCTCCGGTCGTCGCTGATCCGGAAGATGCTCTCTTCGGCTTCGGCAATCAGCTCGCGGGGCTGTTTGTCCGACTCGTAGGCGTTCACGAGAATCTGGGAACTTGTCTCGATCAGACTCCGGAGAACAGCTTTATCGCGGACAATCTTCGCATAGTGTACGGCGTGGGCCGCGACCGGAACCGAGGTCATCAGCTCGGCGAGATACGCTTCGCCGCCGATCTCTTCCATTTCCCCGTTCTGGTAGAGCCGTTCGGTCAGAAGGGTCAGGTCGATCCCTCTCCCTTCGTTGTGCATGTCGACAAGGCACTTGAAAAGGCGGCGGTTCGCGTTCGAGTAAAAATCACTGACGCGGACGACTCCCACGACCTCGTCGCAAACCGAGGGATTGAGGATGATGGCGCCGAGTACGTTGGCCTCGGCCTCGCGGTTGTACGGAAGTTCGCGGTCGGACAGCTTAACCGGCTCGGAACGCCGCGGCCGTTTCTCTTTGGATTGTCCATATTCCTTGGCCATAAATCTCTCCTTCTTGTTTGCGGGACAGGTTTTCTTTTCCGGCGCTCTTGCCGGACAAAAAGCGCATTCGTTCGGTCGGGGCTTAAAACATTATCATATTTTCATCATATGTCAATAAGCAGAAAATATTTTTCGGATCCGCGCGCGGAAAGGGGTCCGGCGCGCTATTCCAGATCCCGGTCGTCGATGTAATCGAAAAAGAACTCGTCGTCTTCGGGATAGGTGTCGATCTGCGAATCTTCGATGTCGGGCTCTTCCGGCTCGGGTTCGGGTTCGGGAACGCGGCTCGGTTCGGTCAGCGCGTCGTTAAGCGCCGAAATGATGTTTTCGGCGGCAAGGTCGAACTGCTCGTCGGAAACTTTTTCTTTCTTCTTCGGCGGAACCGCTTCCGGGATGGAGATCTGGCCGGGGTCGGCCGGCGCGGCGGCGGCCGTTTCGGCCTGCCGCAGTTCCGGAGCCGGAGCGGGCTTTTCCGCGGGCGCCGGTGCGGGCGGGGGAGACTTCGGTTTCGCCGGCGCGGCCTCTTCCTGCTTTTTCAGGGCTTTTTTCTCGGTTAAGAGCTTGTTGATGATAAACAGAATGCGCCCCATCGTAACCGGCATGCCGACCGTGGTGTGCCAGCGGGACCGGGCCGTTTTGGCTTCCCATTTCAGCTGGTTCTCGTCGAGCAGGAGGATGGTCGGCACCTCAACCGCCTCGGGAACCTTGGCCAGCTGGTTGAACGCGAGAACCGCCTTCTTGCCGATCGTCTGCGCGTTGAGCAGAATGCAGCTGACCTTCAGCTGCGGATCGGAAAACCGTTCGAAGAGCCGTTCGACCGTCGAGAAGATCAGAACGCGGTACCCAGCGTTTTTCAGGGAGTTCCGGAACGAATCCTGAAGTTCGGTGTTCGACTCGACGACACAGACCACCGGAAGTTCGGAACTCTTTTTCGCGCGCTGCGCGGGACTGAGCGTATCGGCCTGGGCTTCGGCCGGTTCGTCTTCTTCGGCGGGGTTGTACGTCTCGAGCTTTTTCGCGGCATGTTCGAGATCGACCAGCATCGCCGCGGGGGACTGATACCGTTTTTCCGGGTCAAGCGACATCGATTTATCGACGATATACGCGAGTACCGATGGGATGCGCGGCATCACCTGGCGGATCGGCTTGACGTTGAAGAAGCGGTCTTTGTTCAGGCGCTGGGCGCGCTCTTTGATATCCCCCAGCGGCGCGATTCCCGAGAGCATCTGGTAGAACATCGCGCCGAGGAAGTAGATGTCGCTCCGCTTGTCGTCGCGCCGCACGCCGGTGCTCCGTTCGAGCGCGGCGTACTCGATCGCGCGCTGGTTTTTCTGCTCGGCTTTGGTGTCGGCCTCGGCCGCCAGCCCGAAATCGAGCAGAAGCGCTTTGCCCGTGCTGGAAAGGAGCACGTTGGTCATTTTCATGTCGCGGTGCAGATGGGAGCGCTTGAACGCGTAATCGAGCCCTTTGCAGATATCGGAGGCGATCCGCGTCGCGATTTTATACTCGACCTTTTTATGGACGTTGGTGTACTGCCGGAGGGTCTGCCCCTCGATGAAGTCCATCACGATGTAGTGGGTCTGCTTTTCGGAAAAGTAGCCGTGGATGGCGACAATGTTCGGGTGCTGCAGCTGCATGCCGAGTTCGGCTTCCCGCTCGAAAAGGCTGACCGCTTCGGGGTCGGAAGAGTAGCGGCTCCGCAGCACCTTGACCGCGGCGGTCTGCCCCGTTTCAACATGGACCGCCCGGAAGACGCGGGCAAACGTTCCGGCGCCGGCGGAATAGAGGACCTTGTACTTGCCGTAGAAGAAGCCTTCGGTTTCGCCCTTGGCCAGCCGCTCGACCTGGTACTTGGTCAGATGGCCGTAGCGCAAAAGGGCCATGAGAAACTGCTCCCGGCCGACATTCTGCGTGCCGAGCGCGTTCCATACCTCTTCAAGCTGCGGGGGGGCGATAATCTCGAGCGCCATGGCCCGCTGGGCGATTTCGTCTACGGAAAGTTCTGCCATCGATCAAAGGAAAACAGGGTTCTGAACCGGCTCCATTATATCACGGATAACCGTCTTGTCAAAAAGGCGGTCTCCGCGTCTTCGTCGGGACGCCGCTCTCCTAATTTTAGGTCAAAATGAAAAAAGAAAAACGGTTCCGCCCCCTTTTTCTTCCGCGGTTCCGGTTCCCTGTCCGGCGCAGCCGGAAGGGGGCGCCGGCGGCGGAATCCTCTTGAATTTTCCTGTTTTTCCCCTATAATGACCCCAAATAAATTACATTTTTTTCTAACCCCAAAGACCCTCGAGGAAACGATGGAACAGTCACCTGCCGAGAACGCTCCGGCCGAAGCGCCGCGCCGTCTCGTTACCGTCTTCGATACCACTCTGCGCGACGGAGAGCAGTCTCCCGGAGCGAGCATGAACCTGGCGGAAAAGCTGGAAGTGGCCAAGGCGCTGGAAGAGCTCGGCGTCGATGTCATCGAGGCGGGGTTTCCGATCGTCTCGGCCGGCGACTTCGAGTCGGTCCTCGAGATCTCGAAAATGATCAAAAACTGCAGTGTCTGCGGGCTGGCGCGCTGTGTCGAAAAAGACATCGATGCCGCCCGCGACGCGCTCAAAGTGGCGGTCCGTCCCCGTATCCACGTTTTTCTGGCGACAAGCGCCATTCACCGCGAGTTCAAGCTCCGGATGACGCAGGAAGATATCATCGCCCGCGCGGTCGAAGGGGTCAAGCGCGCGCGCGGCTACTGCGACGACATCGAATTCTCCCCCGAAGACGCCTCGCGCACCGAAATCGATTTCCTCTGCGCGGTTGTCGAGGCGGTCATCGCCGCCGGCGCGAGTACGGTCAACATTCCCGATACCGTCGGCTACACGACTCCGCAGGAGATGTTCGAGCGGATCCAAACGCTGCGCAACCGCGTCCCGAACATCGACAAGGCCGCGATCAGCGTTCACTGCCACAACGATCTGGGGATGGCGGTGGCCAACACCCTTTCGGCGATCCGCGCCGGCGCCCAGCAGTTCGAGTGCGCGATCAACGGGCTCGGCGAACGGGCGGGGAACTGCGCTCTTGAAGAGGTCGTGATGAGCCTGAAGACCCGCGGCGACGTTTTCCGCGCCGATACGCGCGTCAACACCCGCAAGATTGTGCCGACCAGCCGGCTGGTTTCGCAGATCACCGGGCTGAAGGTGCAGCGGAACAAGGCGATTGTCGGGCAGAACGCGTTCGCCCACGAGTCGGGAATCCACCAGGCGGGAATGCTCCGCGAACGGACGACATACGAAATCATGACCCCCGAAAGCGTCGGCCTTCTGAAAAGCGATCTGGTGCTCGGCAAACACAGCGGCCGCGCCGCGCTGGCCGACCGCGCCAAACATCTGGGGCACGAACTGACCCAGGAACAGCTCGACCGCGTCTTTACCGAGTTCAAAAAGCTCGCCGACCGCAAAAAAGACGTTTTCGACGTCGATATTCTCGCGATCATCGAGCAGTCGATTCACGACAAGAAGAACAGCCAGGGCGATACGGTCGACCGTTACTGGCACTACGCCGGTTACGAACTGGCCATCGGTTCCGAAAAGAAACCGGTGCTCCGTCTGACGCTTTCGCAGAACGGCCAGGAAAAGACGGTGGAGGTGCAGGGCGAAGGGGGGCCGGTCAACGCCCTCTTCGAAGCGGTTCAGAAGGCGACCGGCTACCAGCTGGTGATGCGCGAATACAAGGTCGATGCCGTGTCGGGGGGCCCCGACGCGCAGGGAGAGGCGCTCGTCCACCTCGAACAGGCGGCCGAACCGGGAGTGATCTACCGCGGTCACGGCGTTTCGACCGATGTCATCGAAGCTTCGATTCAGGCGATGATCGGTGCGGTCAACCGGCTCATCGGCGGCCGTCTCCCCGCCGAAGCGTAAACCGGAAAAGGAAAGGTCTCTATGGGCAGGTTCATCGGCTGCGCGCTTCTTTTCGCGGCACTCGCGGCGGTTTCGGGGTGCGATGCCCCCGAAGTTCCCCGTTCCGAATACGGCCAGACGGTCGATGAACTCCCCGATTTTCCGCACGCTTCCCCGTATCTGCCTCTGCCCGAAGAGGTTCTCAGCGATCTGCAGAAGACCGAACTGCGCTAGCCGCTTCCTTTTTCGGGCGGTTTTTTTACAGCCGTTCTCCTTTCGTTTCCACAACGGAATGTGATCACACCACGCACGGAATGTCAAATGGATGATACACACGTCGGCGATGCCGCGCCTCTTCTTTCGCTGGTTACCCCGGCGTTCAACGAGGAAGCCAGTCTCGAAGAGTTTTACCGCCAGGCGGCGGCCTGTCTCGACGCGGCGGGGTATTCCTGGGAAATCATCATGGTCGACGACGGAAGCTCCGACGCCACCTCGGCGGTCATCGAAAAGATTCATCAGCGGGACCGGCGCGTGCGGGGCGTCTCGTTCGCCCGGAACTTCGGGAACCAGATTGCCGTTTCGGCGGGGCTTGCCGCCGCGCGGGGCCGGGCCGTTGTCATCATCGACGCCGATCTTCAGCATCCGATCGAGCTGATTCCGGCGATGGTCGAAGCCTGGAAAAGCGGGTATCAGATCGTCAACACGGTCCGGCGCTACGGGAACAAGGCTCCCCTTTCGAAGCGTTTCCTTTCCGCCGTCTTCTACAAAATCATGAATTTCCTTTCGGGCACCAAGATCGAAACCGCGGCGCCCGACTTCAAGCTGCTCGACCGCAAGGTGGTCGATCTGCTGGTGCAGATGCCCGAGCGGACCCGTTATCTGAAAGCCCTGATCCCCTGGCTGGGGTTCACCCACACTTCAATTCCGTTCGACTGCAAAGAGCGGTACGCGGGGAAAACCTCGTTCAATTTTGTGCGTCTTGCCGAGCTGGCGCTCGACGGGATTATCAGTTTTACCACCAAGCCGCTCCGATGGATCATTTACTTAGGCTCGCTCGTCCTGCTGATCACGGTTCCCTACGGCTGCTGGGCGCTCTTTCAGTTCTGTTTTCTCGGTCCGAAAACCGCCGGCTGGACCTCGCTGATCCTGGTCAACCTCCTGTTGGGGGGGACCACGCTCATTTCGCTCGGAATCCTCGGCGAGTATATCGGCCGCATCTACAACGAGGTCAAGCAGCGTCCCCTCTACACGGTCAAAAAGACCTGGGGAATCGACGAAAAGAAGATCGCGCAGGCGGCGTTCGGCCGCGATCAGGACGGCGGGCCGCAAACCGGCCCGAACGGCCGGGCGGAAGAGCACGATGACCGAACTGATCTTTAACGCCGATGATTTCGGCCTTTCGCCGGCGGTCAACCGGTCGATCGCCGAGTGCGCGGCAAGCGGTCTTCTGACCTCGGCTTCGCTGATGGTCACCCACGCGGCCGCCGAGGATGGGGTTCTTTTAAACGGCTCTCTTGAACACCCCCTTCATCTCGGCCTTCACTTCTGCCTGACAAGCGGCAGGGCGTGCGCTCCGGCCGGGTCGATTCCGCTCCTGGCCGGGAAGGACGGCACGTTCCGGCACGGGTTCCTTTCCCTCGCGCGGCTTCTGGCCTCGGGCGCGCGCCGCGAGGCCGCCGCCCAGATCGGCCTGGAGTTCCGGGCGCAATACGCCCGGTTCGAAGAGTTCCTGGCGCGCGCGCCGGGAACCGCCGCCGATCACCTCGACTCGCACCAGCATATTCACGTCTTCCCCGCCGTGACGGCGCTGCTTCTCGGCCAGGCCCAAAAGAAGAACCTCGTTTTGCGGATCCCCGCCGAACCGGTCGGCTCCCTCTTTCGGGCGGTTCGTCCTCCGTTTGCCTTTCACCTGAAAGGCCTGATGAAAAAGAGTATCCTCGGCCATTACCTCCGGCAGAGCCGCGCCGCGCTCGGCGCCGCGCCGAAAGCTCCGATCTATTTCGGGATCATCGATTCCGGACGAATGAACCTCGGCGCGGTAACCGCCGTCCTGAAAACGCTCCCCCGTCTGACAAGGCAAAAAGAGTTTCAAAACCGGCAGGCCGAGATCAACTTGCATCCGTGGCAGGTGACCGGCAGGGGCGAAGTGGTTCCGGAATCCGCTTCGGCCGCCGACCGCGCATTCGGCACATCATTTCACCGGGAAGAAGAGTTCAATCTGTTTATAAATAACGCGCCCCAAATCCGAGCGCAAATGTCGGATTTGGGGATCATTGCGTCACACTTCGGAACGCCGGCGCGGGACCGGTGAAGTTCAGAAGAAAAAAGCTTAGTCTTTACGATGCCGGATCTTCGAACGCATTCGCCGCTTTTTTCTACCGAGCTTCCGCCGACCTTTACCCGTCTTTTTGGTTCCCACTGCTGACTCCGTATGTGTTAATTCACTAAAATGTTTCTGCTTGCCGGCGGACAAGGAACAGATTGCCCGCCGATGTAAAAATCAATCTACCTCGATAATATATCATAAACCGAAAGCGGGGAAAGGGGGGAGGCGATTGTTGAGCAGGCGAAAACTTTTCCCGAAATACCTGATTTCTCAATCCTCTCTTTCAGTCCGGCGGCTTCGGCCGGACCGGCTGCCGGCGCGTAAAGCGCGGTTCCGCTGCCGGTCAGGCGAAACGTTCCGAAGGGAGCCAGATCGGCAAAAAGGCGGTCAAGTACGGGGGAAAGACGCCGGGCTGTTTCTTCGAACCGGTTGAAGAAGAGTGGGGCCAGATCGGTGTTTCTCCGGCGGAGCGCTTCGATCAGCCGGCCGGGTGTTTCCCTCTTTTCGGGGGGAGTCTCCCCCGCAGCCCGGTAAACCGCGGCGGTCGAAAGGCCGAACGGGGGTTTCACGACCACAACATCAAGCGGCGGAACACCCTCGATCGGGGCGGTCACCTCGCCGCGGCCGGAACCGAGCGCAAAACCGTTCTCAAAGAAGAGGGGAACGTCGCTGCCGACACGCGCGCCGATTTCGGCGAGTCTCTTTTGGGGGTAATTCAATCCCCAGAGCCGGTTCAGGCCGGCAATGACCGCCGCGGCGTCGGAAGAGCCGCCTCCGAGCCCCGCTTCCGACGGGATTCGTTTGACCAGCCGGATCGAAACCGGCATCGTAACAGCGGATTCCTCGGCCAGGGCGCGCGCTCCCCTGACGGCAAGATTCCGATCGTCGGCCGGAATCACGGCCGAAAGATCGCGCCCCGCCTCATCGACACAGGCGAGCCGGACGCCGCTTGCGCCGCGGCCGGGAATCTCGATGGTCAGATCGTCATAGAGGGAGATCGGCGCTGTGACGGTCAGGATGTTGTGATAGCCGTCGGGGCGCCGGTCCAGAACCTCGAAAAAGAGGTTCAGCTTGGCCGGCGCACGGAGCTCAATCGAGGACGATTTCATCTTTTCTCTTTTCGGCGGAATGCCGGCGGCTTCCGTTCCGCAGCGGGGGCGGAGGAAAGCCTGTCAGAATTTCTTTAAGAGCCAGGCGATGTTTTCGGCGAGGGTGTCGAGCGTCTGAATCCCTTCGGCATCGCGGCCGGCTTCCCCTTTTTCTTTGCCGGTCAGAACGTTCCAGTACGAAGAACCGGGAACAATCATCTCGGAAGCGAGGAAGAACATGTTGATTTGGGCAAAGGTGAAATTCTGCCCGGCGCGGCGCGCCACCGCGACCGAAGCGCCGATCTTGCGCCGGAGAAAGTTCCCGCCCCTCCGCGCAACGGAACCGACGCGGCCGATGAGCGCCATCAGCTGGGGGGTCGCCGAACCGAACCAGACCGGGGAACCGAGAATGATCGCATCGGACCGGGCAAACTTCGGCAGGAGAAGATCGAAATTCGGATCGGGAATCACACAGCCGCGGCCTTTGGCGCACTCGTAGCAGGCCGCGCACGGCTTAACCGGAAACTCCGCAAGGGAAACGAACTCGGTTTCGACCCCCGACCGGGCAAGACCGGCAAGAACACGCTGAACCGCAATATCTGTATTGCCGGCCCGACGCGGACTGCCGGAAACACCGAGCGCTTTCACCCTGCGGACCCTTTAAAAGAACAGCAGAAAAAAAGACTACTTGGCGGCAGGAGCGAGGGCCTTGGCCTGAACACGGCGGGTGACCGCGCCGCAGCGGAGGCACTGGGTGCAGACGCGCACGGTTTTGTTGGTGCCGTTTTCGGTCGTGATACGGACGCTCTGAAGATTGGGACGGAACTCACGGCGGGTGATGCCGGTGACCTTGGTACCAACCCCCTTGAGGCGTTTCGCGCGCCCGCGGGTAGTCATCTGATTGCCGATCTGACGGCCTTTTCCACAAATTTCACAAATCCGAGACATTTTCAATTCCCTTAATGGTGAGGGTGTTTGCTTTTAAGATAGCTTCGGTAGATTATAGGGCCGATTCAATAAGCGGCAAGGGGGGCAAGGAAAAACTTCCCGGAACGCCCCTTCCCGGCCGGCGGGGATTTCATCCCCCGGCCGCCCGGGGCCGTCCCGCACGGGAAAGCGGGACAGGCTGAACTATTTGACCCGGTTTTGAGAATCGACTTTGACGACCTTCGCCTGATAGCCGGCGAGCTCTTCCGGGGAATACTGGGCGTAGGTGATGATCACCAGAATGTCGCCGACAACCCCGGCACGGGCAGCCGGACCGTTGAGCATGACGGTACCGCTCCCCCGGGGAGCCTCGATCGCGTAGGTGACCAGCCGCTGCCCGTTATTGACGTTCAGCACCTGGACCTGCTCGCCGGGAAGGATTTCGGCGGCTTCGAGCAGCCCGGCGTCGATGGCGATGCTCCCCTCGTAGTGGAGATCGCAGCCGGTGAGGGTGGCCCGGTGGATTTTCGACTTTAACATGGTTCGAAACATGGCTTCTGTTTCCTTCCGGAAGTAAAGACCAAAGGACCACCGAATTATACGCGTTTTTTTCCTTTTCAAAAGACCCGGCGTTCCGGCCCTTCCGGGGGGCCTCGAATCCCGCCGGTTTAAGCGCGAAAAGGGGGACGGACCCGATTGACAATTTTCCGACCCGCGGTAAATTGGTTAAAGTCCCCTTATTCTGCGCAGGGGGCTGTCACCAAAACATTGGTTGTTAGCGAGAATCCATTTTTTAGAAAGAGAGCTTGAATGCCGACCATTAACCAGTTGGTTCGCAAGAACCGGAAGCAGCAGCACAGCTTCAGCAAATCCGTCGTTCTGGAGAAATGCTCCCAGAAGCGCGGCGTTTGCCTTCTTGTCCGTACGATGCAGCCCAAGAAGCCGAATTCCGCGCTTCGCCGCATCACGCGTGTCCGCCTTTCGAACGGGAAAGAAGTTACCGTCTATATCCCGGGCGAAGGGCACAAACTTCAAGAGCACTCGATCGTGCTGATCCGCGGCGGCCGAGTCCGCGATCTGCCGGGTGTTCGTTATCAGGTCATCCGCGGCACCCTCGACGCCACCGGCGTTGACGGCCGCCGTCAGGCGCGCAGCCGTTACGGCGCCAAACGCGGCGCGGCTCCCGCCAAGAAAAAGTAAGTTTCACACACACACCGTTTTGATTCCCCTTTGGCCGGGGAGCCCGGTTCCGATTGAGAAAGCGGTTTTTATAACAGCAGCCCGTCGGAGTATTTTTCGGAAAAGGCTCGCAGCCGGCAGTCAAAACCTAAAGATTGAAAGAGTAAAAAGATGGGAAAAATTACCGCCAGTAAAAAGCAGCTGAAACCGGATCCGGTCTACGGTTCCCTTTTGGCAAGCAAGTTCATCAACTGCCTGATGTGGGACGGCAAAAAGACGGCCGCGCAGAAGATCTTCTATGAAGCTCTCCAGATTCTCGCTGAAAAAGTCGCGGACGTCCCGTCGATCGAGGTCTTCACGACCGCGCTGGAAAACGTGAAACCCGCGATCGAAGTCCGTTCGAAGCGCGTCGGCGGCGCCTCGTATCAGGTCCCGATGCCGGTTCGCGCCAACCGCGCCCAGTCGCTGAGCATCCGCTGGATCCTGGCGGCGGTCCGCGATAAGAAAGGTCAGCCGAGCGCTCAGAAGCTCGCCGCTGAACTTCTGGCCGCCTACAACAAAGAAGGCGTGGCGTTCACCAAACGCGAAAACGTCCACAAGATGGCCGAAGCCAACAAAGCGTTCGCGCACTTCGCGTGATCGGCTTTGCCCGTATCCCCAAAACAAGAGACCGATATCGCTCCGATACCGGTCTCTCGTTTTATCAAACACCGAAGACAGACCGATGGCAAAACAGAATCAGAAAAACACCCGCGATTTAAAGCAATTGCGCAACATCGGGGTGATTGCCCATATCGACGCCGGCAAAACGACGGTGACCGAGCGAATGCTCTATTACTCGGCGTTTGTCCATCGGGTCGGAATGGTCGATAACGGCACCACGGTTACGGACTTCGATCCGGAAGAGCGTGAACGGGGAATCACCATCAATTCGGCCTGTGTAACGTTCCGCTGGAAAGACTGGGATATCAACCTCATCGACACCCCCGGCCACGTCGATTTCACCGCCGAGGTCGAACGCGCGCTCCGCGTTCTCGACGGCGGCGTGGTGGTCTTCAGCGCCCGCGAAGGGGTCGAGGCCCAGAGCGAAACGGTCTGGCGCCAGGCCGACCGCTACCACGTTCCCCGCATCGCGTTCATCAACAAGCTGGACCGCGATGGGGCCGACTTCTACGGCACGGTCGATGAAATCCGCGAACGGCTCGGCGCCGAGCCGCTCATTATCGCGATCCCGGTCGGCGCCGGTCCGCCCCACGTTCCCGAAGCGTTCCGCGGCACCATCGACCTGGTCTCGATGAAACAGCTCACGTTCGACGCCGAAAGCCGGGGCGAGAAGATCCTCTATTCCGACATCGAAGAGCCGATGCGGAAAGAGGCGCAGTTCTACCGCGACAAGCTCCTCGACCAGCTTTCGATGTTCAGCGACGAGCTGACCGAACTGCTCCTCGCCGAAGAGGAGATTTCCGAAGAGATGATCCGCGCGGTCATCCGCAGCGCGGTTCTCGCCGATATGGGTGTGCCGGTCCTCTGCGGTTCCGCGCTGGACGGAATCGGCGTTCAGCCGGTCATGGACGCGGTGGGGTACTACCTTCCTTCGCCGCTCGACGTCCCTCCGGTCGAGGGGACCGACCCGAACCGTCCCGACGATCCGGTCACGATCCGCCGGCCCGATCCGGAAGAGCCGTTCTGCGCTCTTCTGTTCAAGGTCGTTTCGGACCGGCACGGCGACCTGAACTATCTGCGGGTCTATTCCGGCAAACTGACCTCCAACTCCCGCGTGCTGAACCCGCGCGGCGATAAAAAAGAGAACATTCCGCAAATTTGGCGGATTCAGGCCGACCACCGCGAACAGGTCGAAGAGGTTTCGGCCGGCGACATCTGCGGCGTCATCGGACTGCGGTTCAGCGCGACGGGCGACACGCTCTGCGATGTCAAGGCGCCGATCATTCTGGAGTCGATCACATTCCCGGAAACCGTGGTTTCGATGGCCATCGAACCCGATTCCGCCGAGGAATACAAAAAACTCAAGACGGTGCTCGAAATGATGCGCCGCCAGGATCCGACCTTCAAGGCGGTCGAAAACGAGGAGACCGGCCAGACGCTGATCAGCGGGATGGGCGAACTCCATCTGGAAGTGATCAAGCACCGGCTTCTCCGCGAGTTCAAGCTGAACGTGCGCGTACACAATCCGCGCGTCAGTTACCGCGAAACGATCCAGAACCCCGCCGAGGTTACCGGAGTCTGCCAGCGGAACATTGCCGGCTCCCGGCACTGGGCCGAGGTCACGCTCCGTTTCGAGCCCCTTTCGGAAGAGCACCAGAAAGTCGAAGTCCGCTGCGAGTACACCGGCGATCTGCCGAAACCGGAGTTTCGCGACATCATCCTGGAATCGATGCGCGAAGAGGGGGAAGCGGGCGGTTCGCTCGGTTTTCCGCTCACCCGGCTCCGGATCACCTTTACCGGCGGGTCGTTCAGCGAAAACGAAACGAGTGAAGCGGCGCTCCGGATCGCCGTTGCCGACGCCTGCCGCAAAGGGCTGGCCGAAGGGGGAATCGTCCTGCTGGAGCCGATCATGCGTCTGGAGGTCTCGACGCCCGACGAGTATGTCGGCGACATTGTCAGCGATCTGAACCAGCGGCACGGAATCGTCACCCGGACGCACAACCGCGGCAAACTGACGGTGATCGAGGCTGAAACTCCGCTGGGGAACCTGTTCGGCTATACATCGGCAATGCGCGGGCTGAGCCAGGGGCGCGCCTCGGCGTCGATGGAACCGCTCAATTACCGGCCCGCCTCGGCCGAAGTGTTAAAAACGTTTATGCTGGAGTAACGTTCTTTATGTCCGAAGATTTTTTCGAGAGCAGCGACAGTGACCGCTCCAACAGACCTCTGCTGCATGCCGAGAGCTGGACTCTTCCCGGGCCCCTTTCGCTCGTCGGCGGGGGCCGGCTCGAAAAAGTCACCGTTGTCTACGAGACATACGGCACGCTGAACGCCGAAAAGAGCAACGCCCTCTTTATCTGCCACGCCCTTTCGGGAGATTCGCATGTCGCTTCCCACGACGAAAACGACGATCCCGGCTGGTGGGAAATGATGGTCGGAAAAGGAAAGCCGATCGACACAACCCGCTATTTTGTGATCTGCGCGAACATTCTGGGGGGGTGCCGCGGCACGACCGGGCCCGAAGACGTCAATCCGGAAACGGGCGTGTCGTACGGGCAGGATTTCCCCTCGATCAGCATCGCCGACATCGTCAACGTGAACCACAAGCTGGTCTGCGAACATTTCGGGATTCCCCGCCTGTTCGCGCTGGTCGGCGGTTCGCTCGGCGGATTCATGGCGCTGGACTGGGCCATCCGGTACCCCGACTCGATGCGCGCCAACATCATGATCGCCACCGGCGCGCGCCTTTCGCAGCAGTCGCGGGCATTCGACGTGATCGCGCGCAACGCAATCACCAGCGACCCGAACTTCTGCGGCGGCCAGTATTACGACAAGCCGGTCGGCCCGAAAAAAGGGCTCGCGATCGCCCGCCAGCTCGGCCATATCACCTATCTTTCCCGGGAGGCGATGAACCGCAAGAGCGAGTCGGACCGCAAGGTCGAGTCCCCGTTCGAGACGATCTATCCCGTCGGCTCGTATCTGGCGCACCAGGGGGACAAATTCGTCGAACGGTTCGACGCGAACAGCTACTGCACGCTCTCGAAAGCCCTCGACGACTACAACCAGTCGCAGACGTTCGAAATGCTGACCGACGAAATCCGCCAATCGAAATGCCGGTGGCTCTGTGTCAGTTTCTCTTCGGACTGGCTCTTTATTCCGTCCCAGACCAAAGAGATTGTCGATGCGCTTCTGGCCGCTGATAAAGAAGTCAGTTACTGCAATGTGGCAAGCCAGGCGGGGCACGACGGGTTCCTTCTCAAGCCGGAAATCGACTTTTACGGGCAGCTCGTCAGCGCGTTCCTCCTCAATATGGAATCGGATTCCCGAAGCGGCGCGCCTCGCTCCGGCCGCGGTTCGGCCCGTCCGGCCGAAAAGCCGCCGGCTGTCCGCGGCAAAAACGACCGCATCGACCTCGACCGGATCATCGAGCTGATTCCCGCCGACAAATCGATCCTTGACCTCGGCTGCGGAAAAGGGGAACTTCTTCTCCGGCTTGCGCAGCGGGGCGAAAAGACGCTCGTCGGCGTCGAGCTGGAACAGCGGTATATCCTGCAGTGCGTTCAGCACGACCTGAACGTCATTCACACCGACATGGACCAGGGGCTTCAGTCGTTCCGGGACGGCCAGTTCGATTATGTCGTCCTCTCGAAGACGCTTCAGACGGTGCGGAACGTCGAGCTCGTGCTCGAAGAGATGCTCCGGGTCGGAAAGACCGCGCTCGTCAGTTTTCCGAATTTCGGCTACCACCGGTTCCGCACCCAGCTCGAGATGTTCGGCACCGCCCCGCAGACCGATACGCGTCCCGGCCGCAAATGGTTTAATACCAGCGACGTCCGTTTCCTGACGATTGCCGATTTCCGCGCCCTCTGCAACGAGAAGCGTTACCGGATTCAGAAGATGATCGCGCTCGATACCGCGCACCAGATCGAGATTCCGGAAGAGGAAGCGAACGTGCGCGCCGACATCGCCATCGTGACCCTGACAAAATAACCGGCCTGACGGCTTCGGTTCAGGTTTTGCCCGCCCGGCTCCGGCTCAGCTTTCCGGAGCCGGGCTTTCGTTTTTCCCCCTTCTTTTCGGGTCTCCCCTCCCCTTTTCCGCAAGCGGCCGGCCGCCGGCGCGGCAAATAATCTTCTTGACAATTTTCGCCGTAAAGATAATACTCCCCGCACGGCGGCGGAGCGGTCCGCCCGCACTCTTTCCGGGGCCGAACAAGCCGCATTAAACCGAACGATGGAAATTCAAGAGTCAATCTACGACCAGATCAAAAGCGTGATGCCCGCCCGCATTGTCGGCAGCGTTGTGAGCACCAAAGGGCTCACCGTTTCGGCGACCGGGTTCCCCGCGCCGATCGGCGCGCTGGCCCAGATCAAACAGGCGGGCGGAGAACCGATCCCCGCCGAAGTGGTCGGTTTCCGCGACGACATTACCCTTCTCTGTTCGTACAGCGACCTGAACGGGATCCGCCGGGGAACACGGGTCGAGATGGTTCAGACGGTCCCCCGCCTCCGGGTCGGCGACGAGCTGCTGGGGCGGGTCGTCAACGCGTTCGGGGAAACTCTGGACGATCAGCCGAAACCGTTCCTCTCGCACCGGCTGCGGTACGACCGCCGTCCCCCCGACCCCTGCACGCGCCCCCGGATCGATACCGTCCTTTCGACCGGAATCCGCGCCATCGACGGGTTTCTGACCGTCGGCCAGGGACAGCGGATCGGCATCTTTGCCGGAAGCGGGGTCGGCAAGAGCATGACGCTCGGCATGATGACCCGTTACACCGATGCCGATGTGATTGTGATCGGCCTGATCGGGGAACGGGGAAGAGAGGTCAACGATTTCATTGAACGGAACCTCGGTCCGGAAGAGAGACGCAAAAGCGTGGTCGTCGTTTCCACATCGAGCGAACCGGCGCTGATGCGTGTCCGCGCCGCGCAGGCGGCAATGACGATCGCCGAGTATTTCCGCGACCGCGGGAAAAACGTCCTCTTTCTGATCGATTCTGTCACACGATACGCGATGGCGCTGCGCGAGATCGGGCTCGCCGCCGGAGAGCCTCCGACCACCAAAGGATATCCGCCGAGCGTTTTTTCGGCGATTCCCCAGCTGGTCGAACGGGCCGGCCGCGCCCAAACCGGCTCGATCACCGCTTTTATTACCGTTCTGATCGAAGGGGACGATAAAGACGACCCGATCGGCGACGCGCTGCGGGGCCTTTTGGACGGGCACATCTGGCTTTCGCGCAAACTGAGTACGCGGGGCCATTATCCCGCGATCGACCCGCTCGAAAGCATCAGCCGGCTGATGCCCGACATCTGCACGCCCCGGCACCTGGAAGCGGTCAATGCGGTACGCCGTCTTTTGGGCGTTTACGCCGAAAACGAGGACCTCATTACCGTCGGCGCCTATCACACAGGAACAAACCCGGAAATCGACCGCGCAATCCGGCTGAAACCGGCCATCGACGCGTGGCTCTGTCAGCGGACCGACGAGCCCTCGACTTTCCAGGACGCGCTTGCCGGACTGCTGGAGATTGCCGGGCAAGAGTAACGTCTGTTATACGAACAGCTTTTCTTTTCTGAAATCAGTCTGAAATCAGCCGTTCCGCTGAAAAGGATTCTGTTTTCTCTTTTCCGCCAAAGGTCCGTCCGGACACACACCTCCGCGGAGGCCTTTTTGCGGACTACCGGGAAAGCTCTTCAATGATCCGCTGCAGGCGCGATTCGAGACGCTGATCGACGGTGCCGGCCGAACTTTCGACCACGCACCCTCCCCGGCCGATCCGTTCATCTTCGAGAAGTTCCGCCGAGGTGATCTGAGAGAACTCTTTGAGCATCGCTTCGGCCGCGCCGCGGAGCTCGCCGAGATCTTCGGGATTCATCCGGATTTTGATCGACGCGCTGCCGACCGCCAGTTCGAGCGCTTCCCGCAAGAGGTCGAGCGGAATCTCCCGGATCTTCGGAAGTTCCCGGGCAATGGTCTGGTGCGCGATCCCCGCGGCGATCTGGAGAATGTTCTTTTCCCAATAGGCGAGGAGCGATTCCCGCACGCCGCTCAGGCCGTCGGCGAGTTTGTCCAGAACCGGCTTGTTCGCCTCGGTCCACGCCGCCACCTCTTTTTGGCAGGTCTGGGCAAATTCGTTCCGCCATTCCGCCTGGGCGATTTTTTTCCCTTCGGCCAGGCCGTCTTCGCGGCCCGCTTCAAAACCGTCCTGGTACCCCTGGTCCCAGCCGTTTTCGGAATCCTGGTTCCCCAGGTTCTGCTGGCGGCGGTCGAGTTCGGCGGCTTTTCGGTCGAGTTCGGCACCGCGCGCCCGCAGTTCTTCTTCCCGTTTCCGGAGCTGAGTCTCGACATCGTCCCGATACCGGTCGATCTGCGCACGCGCCTCATCGGCAATCCGCGCCGCCCGGCGGCGGAGCGTTTCGACCGACGAGGGGGCCCCGTCCCGCTCGAAGCGTTTCATCGGAAACGGATGCAGTTCGTCGGTATGCTCGTCTGGGTAACTCATGGAATCCCTGAAACGTTGTTTCGTTCTTCTCCGGTGTTTCCTTAAACCGCGGTTCCGCCGGACATCCCGGCGCTTTCGAGGAGCGAGGCCTCGACCGCCGCCACGACTTTACTGTCCGGATCTTCGCCCTGTTTCATGCGCCGCTCGACCTCGGTCCGGAGCCGGGCGCCGACGCTCTCCAGAACGCGGCCGCGGTTCTCTTCGGAGGCGAGCCGGGCGATCAGCGCAATCGTCTGCGGCCGCTGCTTCGTCAAAAGGTTGTGTAACTGTTCGTCGTTCAGTTCCGCCAAAAACGAGAAGCGCTCCTCCCCCGCCGGACGTCCGCGGCTTTCCCTTTCGGCCGCGCGGTGCGGGTCTGCCTCTCCGCCCGCCGTTCTTTCCGGGCCGGAGACCGGGAAATGGGGGCCGGCAGACCGGGGGCCATCGCCGTCGATCCGATAGTCGCGGAGCTCTCCTTCCCGGTTCTCGGCGGTAAAGTAGGAATCGAACGTTCCCGACACCCCGGAAGGCGCGATCGTCTCTTCCGGCGAATCGGGATCGAAATCGCCGTCGAAGCCGATTTCCGCCTCGTCTTCCTCTTCCAGCTCGGCCAGCGCCTGGCGCAGCCGGGTGTCGTCGAACCGTTTTTGTCCGGCCTCTTCCCGCGCTTCCGCCGCCGGGGCGAACGGGGCGGGAACCGGACGTGCCTTTTCGGGTCCGGCCTGTGTAACACCGGCAAGGCCGGCCGCCAAAGAATCCGATGCCGGCATCCGCACCTCGCCGGATTCGGCGGCGTATTCGCCGCGGGGCGTTTCGGCGGTTTCCGCCGGATGGGATTCCTGTTCCTTGGAGGCGCGCCGTCCCCCGCAGAGGGAGCGGATTCCGATCCCCGCCGCGAACGCGAAAACCGCAAGCAGATAGCCGGCGCCCGCCGGATCGGTCAGGCTCTGCAGGACGGACTGCCAGTTCGTGACGTTTTGAGATTCCGGATCGGCGGCAGGCTGGCCGGCTTCTTCGGCCTCGCCGCCCGGTTCCAGTGCCGGATCGCTCCCGGCAAGGTCGAATTCCGGCACCGGACGGCAGACCCGTTCGCAGTCCGACATGTCGGAGTAGAGGGAGATCCCGACTTTCCGGGCGGTTCCCTCTTCGTTTTCGCCGGCCGGGGAAAGGACGGTTTCGGCCGTCTCGCGCAGCTGCGAAAGGACTTCCTCCTTTTTCGCGCGGAACAGGTCGGAATCCTCCGTGAACGGCCCGGATTCCTGGCCGGCCAGGCGGCGGATGTAACTTTCGGGAACCGCGATCGAAACGGCCACCGCGCGGAGCAGATAGCGGGGTTCGCTGTCCGGCGTCGCCGGACGCGCCGACTCGTCGCTAAACTCCAGCCCGATCGGGTGTTTCATCTCAAGGCCGGTCTGCGCCGGACCGGCGCCGGCTTCGGGCACCGCGTCTTCAAGCTCAACGGAGGTTGTCACACGCAGGTTCGGGATGTAACCGAACGCGTCGCGGAACTTGGCGCTCCAGAACTCTTCGAGCCGCGCCTTTTCGGCGGCATACGTTGTATTGCTGAGCCGGGCGACGCTTCCCTCGCTGCCGAGCCAGGAGCGGCCGCTGACCGTATCGATGACCGAAATGTTGTCGTTGTCGGCAATCCCCAGATGATGGCGCGCGGCCATGGTAATCGAGGAGATCAGTTCGGGAGTCATCACGGCATCCTCTTTCGGCTTCACCGAAATCGAGGCGGTAACGACGGTTTTGGGATAGAGGCCCGCCTCTTCGCGCCGGGCGCTGGTGCCGACACTCGCCGACTCGATCTGCCGGAACGATTCCAGGGTCTTTTCAAGCTGGCGGGCGCTCGAATAGAGGTTCCGCAGCTTGGTGCGGCTTTCGGATTCGAACGTGCTGATTTCGGCAAGGGCGTTTTCCTTGAGATCGCTCGGCTTTTGGGGGAGCGCCTGATTTTCGCTCAGCACCCGTTCGTATTCGCCGCGCCGCGCGGCGGGCACCAGCAGGCAGTCGTCTTCCCACCGGTACTGGTCGAGTCCGGCCTTGGCAAGCGCGGCGGCGGCCTGCCGCTGGTCGGCCTGATCGAACGTCCAGCCGCCGAAGACCGCCGCCGATTCGGGCTGGGTGCCGCTGAACACGTGATGGACAAGATCGGTACCGGAAAGCATGATGAAGCCGCCCGCCGCGAGAGCCGCCGCGGTCAGGATTAAAAGGAAATGGTTTCCGCTCGGTGAGCCTGTCTTTTTCATGATGCGCTATCCAGTTTTCAGGGGCTGAAACAGATGCGGAATCATAGAGAATTCACGCGCCGCCGTCAACGGGAAGTTTCCGGTTTCCCGCCTCTTTTTTGAATCAAAAACAGTCAAATTGGGAACGGCGGGATTCCCGCAAAAAAGAGAAAAAGAAGAAAAGAGCCCGTCGTCGGAAAAGGGGGTCAGCCGAGTTCCGCCGCGATCGCGTCCAGGACTTCGGAAGGAAAACCGCCGCGGCCGACCAATTCCATTCTGCGCGCCGCGGGTCCTTCGACCGTGATCACAATGTCGAGCCGGTCGGGGGGAAGGACCTCTTCGAAGCGGTCGCCCCATTCGACGAAACAGAGCCCGTCGCCGTCGAAGTACTCGTCGGGTCCGAGCTCGTAGAATTCGTCGGAATCTTTCAGCCGGTAGGTATCGAAATGATAGACCGGAATGCGGCCCGACTTGTATTCCTTGATCAGAACGAATGTGGGGCTGGCCGTCTCCCCCTCGGGGACCCCCAGACGGCGGGCAACCGCCGAGGTCAGGCACGTTTTGCCCGCGCCGAGCGTGCCGATCAGGCTGACCACGCTCCCGGCGGGAAGAGTGTCGGCAAGAACCTCGCCGAGCCGCCGGGTCGCCGATTCGTCTTCGGCGGTGTAGATGAACCGATCGGCCACTAACGGCTCCCCTGAATGCTGAAACTGAAGATCTCTTTCTCGTCGGAGTCGTTCTTCACCACCGGGAACGCGAAATCGAGCGCCAGCGGCGCCGGACCGAGCATCGGGATCGAAATCCGCATGCCGATACCGGGCGCGACACGGTAGGTGTCCCAGTGCTTGATCGACTCGCTCACAATACCGGTATCGACGAAGAAGGCGAGCATGAACTCGTCGCCGCCGGAAACCGGAACCAGAAGCTCCGCCGAGTTGTAGAACTCGAAGTTGCCGCCGATCCCGACATTGGTGTCGAGATAACGGGGGGTCACCTCGCGGTACTCAAACCCGCGCAGGTTCTGGAATCCGCCGCCGAAATAGCGGTCGTAAATCGGGGTGTCGTTGCCGGTCCAGCCCGCCGCCGACCGGAGTCCGAGCACCATCCGCCCCGAACCGTCGACACGGCGGTGAACGGTAAAGTAGGTCCGTCCGTCGATCGAAAGGCGCGGATACTTGTAGTCGCCGAAGATATACTCGCCGCCGCCGGAAATCACGTACCCTTCCGAAGGAAGATACGGGTGATTCCGGGTGTCGTATGTGCCGTTCAGGCCGACGAGGAACTGCGAATTGTGCCCGAGCATCTCGTTGATGTCGGGAACGAACGAAACGCGGGGATTGTGAATCTTGATGTTATACGCACCGCCGTTGAGCGTGGTCGAGAAGCGGGGGGTCCACTGCCGGCCGAACCGCAGTTCGCCGCCGTAGCGCGAATCGTCCCAGTTGTCGTAGTAGCGGTCGGCGTAAAGGCCGGTCACGCCGAAATTGTAGTTGGTGTCGAAGACGTACGGCACGTCCCACGAAACCGAATAGCGGGAATAGTATTTCCCCGGCGACGCCTCGGCGCGGAAAATCTGCCCGCCGCCGCGGAACGCGTCGGCCCAGCCGTCGCACCTGAAGAGCGCGGTCGGCCAGCGCATGATGTCGAAGTTCCGTTCGGTAAAGCTGACGTTTCCCACCAGGCCGTAGTTCGAGTTGACCCCGATCGACGCCTGGAACATGCCGGTACGCCCTTCCATCACACTCGCCACGACCGTCGCGTCGCGGATCGGCTCTTCCCCGGCCGCGTAATCCCCCCACAGGCGGCTGTCGAGCCCCTGCTGCTGGACAGTTCCCGGAAAGACGGAATCGCGCCCCGCCGCGGCAAACCCGGGCGCCGGCGAATTTCCCGCGACCGTCGAGGAGTAAACCCCGTCGGTCGAAAGGGGCGGCGCCTGCGCCGCCGCGCCGCCGTTATAGGCGCCGTTTGTATAACTGTTATTATACATCGAGGCGTCGCTGTAGACGTTTTCGCCCGAAGCGGCGGCTCCCTGATAACCGATGTAATCGCTCCCGTTCCAGGCGCTTGACCTCGCCTGTGTCGACGACGTGCTGCTGAACCCGGTCGGCACCTGCGTTGTCTGTCCGAGAACGGTCGCGCCGCTGCCGGCCGAAAAATCGACCAGGCTGTTCTCCGCCTCCTGCGCGGCGTCGGAAACGGCAAATCCCGGATCGAAACGCGCGGGAGACAGGTTCTCCCCGGACATGTATCCGGCCGAAACCGCGCGGCTTTCGGCGGAGCCGGCTTTCCTGCCGAATCCGAAAACCGGTTTCGTCTCCGGCATCTGGCCGAGGATCTTCCCGCCGTCCTCTTTCGGAGATTCGGTCCGGGAATCCGGTTCGGAACTTTCGTCCGGCGAATCGGGAGTCTTTTCGAGCCGCTGGGCCGAACGCTCGACGCGCCGGAACGTTTTGGGGCCGTCAGCGCCGGTTTCGGTGAAATAGAGGTTTTCCGTTTCGGGAATGATCGAAACGGTCGGAAGGGGTCCTTCGGCAATCTTGTCGTTGAAATACCCGCTCCGCTTCAGGTTGTTTTCGCTGCTCTTGATCTTCTTGTCGTCCAGAACCTGGCCCGGAGAAAATTCGAGCATGTTCATGACGACGGAGGCCTTCGTGCGCGCCTCTTCCCCCTCGTACTTGATCTGAATGTCCTTGACGCGGTAGCGGTAATCCTCTTTGATGTCGTAACGCAGATCGATCATTCCCTCGTCTTCGGTAAAGATCTGCGTACGCTGAATGTCGGCGAGCACGTAACCGCGTTCGCCGTAAGCGTATTTCAGGGCGATCCGGTCGGCTTCCAGATCGTTGTAGTTGTACTCGCTTCCCGGCTTGACCTTCAGCTTGCCGCGGAGCTCATCGGTCGAAATCACGCGGTTCCCCTCGAAGAGGAAGTTCCGGACCTTGTACCGGGGGCCTTCGTCGATAATGTATTTAACCGTGATCCACTCGTTGATCTGGTTGAAGAACCGGAACTGGTCTCCGACTTCAAACTCGCGGTCCACTTTCGCGTCGAAACAGCCGAGATTGCGGTAGTACTCGAGAAGCTTGGTCACGTCTTCGTCGAGCCGTTCCCGGGAGAACTCGCCCCCGATCAGGTAGAGGAACCCCGGCTTTTCGGAAACAAGGCTTTTCAGGCGGGCGCTGCTGACCAGGGAATTGCCGACGAAGGTGGTCTCTTTCA
This sequence comes from Thermoguttaceae bacterium, assembly GCA_017405595.1. Taxonomy (GTDB): domain Bacteria; phylum Planctomycetota; class Planctomycetia; order Pirellulales; family Thermoguttaceae; genus RUG695. Next base: position 77,114 of record JAFRAC010000015.1, read on the forward strand.
CCCGCTGTTTCACCCCTTCGTTGATCAGGTAGACCACCCCGACGTCGGTCGGCCGGTCGCCGACCAGGACTTCGACGTAAGGCTCGTTCAGGTTCTTCGACTTGTACAGTTCGGCGATGCGGATCCGCCCGTTTTCGACATCGTACGGATCCATGCGGGTCTCGCCGCGCTTCATGTTCAGCTCTTCGAGAATGTCGCTCTTCGACATCTTCCGGTTCCCGATGACCTTGATATACTTGATCTTCCGCAGCGGGGTGAAGTCGAAGTTGACAATAACCTTATCCGGATCGTCCGGAACGAGCGTGGTCGAGACGACCACGTCGACATACTGTTTGGTCTGGAGCAGGCGCCGCTTATCCTCTTCGAGAACCTGCTGATTGAACGGATTGCCGATTTTGGTTTTGATAAGGCCGTTGAACCGCGAAATGGGCATCTCCATCCCTTCGGAACAGCGGATATCCGAGATGATGCGGTTTTCCGGATTATCGTCCGCCGGCTCTTCGGCGGCCGGGGGAGCGTCGGGATACTCTTCGGGAAGCGTGTTCGGCGGATCGCTCAAAAAGCCGGCTTCTTCCCCGGCCGGGGGATGGGGCAGATCGGCGGCGGAAGCCGTTTTGGCAAGGATCTCGGAGTGCGCCGACTCGGCGGCCGTGGCGCTGTTCAGGGAAAGGTCGGGAACCCAGTCGTCGCTGGTGTCGATCGGCAGATCTTTCCCGTCGGGACTCAGCGCGTAGCCGGGGGAAGTTTCGCTGATCGCGTCGATTTCTCCCATCGAAACGCCGGCGACCTCTTCGGGGGTCAGGAGCGCGGCCTCGCCGGCGCGCAGAAGTGCCTTTTCGGTCGAAACAGCCCCGGCCATCAGAGCGAGTACGGCAAAAAGAGCCGCAAAACACGGCTTGTTTTTCCCGATCATTCGACCCAAAAACGGCATAGATGTCCTTAAAAAACAGTGGTGTCCGCGGGAACCCCTCCCGGCGGAGACGGCAAATCAAGGCGAAGATTACTGTTTTCCGGCGCCTTGAACAATATCTATTTTTCCGCCGCCGCGCCCCTCCCGGGGGGGAAAACCGCGGCGGGCCGGGAAAGACCGGCGGAAGAGAAAAAACCGGGCCGGACCGCCGAAAACGTCAAGATAGGGAGTTTGGGATAGAATTAAGAGACCGGGCGAAAAGAAACTCCCCTTTTGCCGGGGGATTTCCCCTCTTTTCCCTGACTTATTCCCGGAATAAGGTAAAATGAAGGGGGGAAAGCTGAGAAAAAACTGGCCCGGTTTTTAGAAAAACGAAACGGATCGCCCCTGCCCCCGGGCGGAAAAAATGCGTGAAGGAAGATGAAAGAGATATTTAGCGGTTTCCATCCGAACCGGCCGTCGCGGCGGCGAAAGCTGACTCCGCAGCGCGATTCGATCATGCTCGACCGGGGGAAGCTGAAAAAGAAGTTCATGGCCTACGCGAAGGATGAGTGCGGCCTGTCGGCGAACACGCTGGCCGCCTACAGCCGCGACCTTGACCATTTTTTCGGCTGGCTCGGCGACCGCATCCTTGTCGATCTGGACCTTCCCGACTTCACGCGCTACCTCGAATCGCTCCACGCCAAAAAACTCGCTCCCTCGACCTGCGCCCGGCATTTGGTCTCGCTCCGCGCGTTCTACCGCTGGATGCAGGTCGAAGGGACGGTGCCCCGCAACGTGACCGCGCTGCTCGAAAGCCCGAAACTCTGGGAACGGATTCCGGCGGTACTCTCGCTGAGCCAGGTCGAGTCGCTCATGACTTCTCCGGTTCCCGGCCGGGACCGGAACTGGATCCGCGACCGCGCCATTCTGGAGATCTTTTACGCGACCGGATGCCGCGCATCCGAAATTGCCTCGCTCAAGCTCGAAGACTATCATCCCGACGAGGGGTTCTGCCGCTGCCTGGGAAAAGGGAACAAGCAGCGGATTGTGCCGCTGGGCAAAGGCGCAGTGAAGGCGTGCGCCGCGTGGATCGCGCAGCGGCATAAGATTCTGGAACATCTCGGCCGCGTTCCGGGCAAGGGGAACGCCGACGGGGAACTCCCCCTCTTTCTGACCCGCACCGGCAAGCCGATCCGCCGCGAAGCGCTCTGGGAACTGGTGAAAAAATACACACAGCGGATCGGCGCCCCCGAAACGATCAGCCCCCACTCGCTCCGCCACAGTTTTGCCACACATCTTCTTTCGGGAGGGGCGGATATCCGCATTGTGCAGGAGCTGCTCGGGCACGCCTCGATCCAGACGACCCAGCGTTACACACACATCGACTTTACGCGGATGAAGTCGATCCACGACCGGTACCACCCGCGGTCGAAACACTGACGCGCCGTGCCGGGCGGTTCCGTTTCACCCAGGAAGAGGGTCGGCATAGGCGCCGTCACGGTCCTCCTCGCCGTCGGTGATGCCGGGATTCTCCCACTGTTTCTGCCTGTCGATCAGGTCCTGAATGATCCGCTGCTGTTCCAGAAAAATGCCGACGACCTTCTGAACGCAGACAAGGCCGAAGAAAATGGCGATCCAGACGCAGCCGTAGGCGGCAAACAGCCGCCAGTCCCACCTGAACTTGGGGGATTTCTCATCGGACGCCTGGATTTTGGCGGGTTCCTTGTCCCCGCCGGGGCCGCGAAACAGCGCCCCTGTACCGAAACTGTTTTCCATTGCGTTTCCTGCTCCTTCAGAAAGAGTGATGTTTTTTCTGACAACCTGGTAATAGACGCGGGGGGAAAAACGGGGCAGACGGGGCGGAAGATGAGAAATCTTCCCGTTATCGGCTGTACCGGCAGGGAAAGAAATTGGGCAGTTCGGACGATACTCTGAGATAAAGCCTCTGAATTTTTGATTTTGGCGCAGAATTTTGAGTTGATTGTTTGTGTCCTGCCAGATATAATCAGTCAATTGTTGCTAAAAGACTCAATAGAAGGATTTTGGCTATTCAGAAACCAAACCAATTCGTTTTTTGCTTGTGTCGAGGGGGCCGTGATGAATATTCGCAAACTTTGCGTCGAAAACCTCGAAGAACGCACCCTTCTGGCCGTAATGGCAGGGGGGATCGAACAGGCTGCTGAACTTGTTGCGCCGACCGAAGCGACAACCTGGGTTGTCAATACTCTGGACGATCCGGCAGAATGGGATACGGCTGACGAAGTGCTGTCGTTGCGGGAAGCGATCGGTCACGCACAGACAGGCGACACGATCCGTTTCGATCCCTCGCTGGCGGCCGGAGTGATCGCGCTGGGCGGCTCGCCGCTTGAAGTGACCGCGGGGATCACGATCGACGCCTCGGAGGTCGGAGGGATCACGATCAACGGGAGAGGGAAAAGCAGCGTCTTTCACATCGTCGGCGGAACCGAGGCGAATCCCGCCGAGCTGATCGGCCTGACGATTACGAGGGGAACCGGCGACGATTACGGCGGCGGGATATACAACGCCGGAACGCTTCTGATCGCCGATTCGACCGTTTTCGGAAACGACGCGAATTACGGCGGGGGGATCTATTCCTCCGGGAGCCTGACCGTGACGAACTCGGCGGTTTACGGGAACGACGCCTACCTCTCGGGCGGGGGAATTTACGCCGTCGGGAGCCTGACCGTGACGCGTTCGACGATTTCCGGGAATTCCGCCAACGAGTCGGGCGGGGGGATCAGCGCCGTCTCGGGGACGGCGGCGGTTACGGACACCGCGGTTTCGGAGAACGTCGGCTTTTATGCCGGAGGCGGGATTTACGTCGAGTCCGCCGCGCTGACCGCGACGGGCGCGACCGTTGCGGGGAACGCCGCGGAGATCGGCGGGGGGATCTACGTCGATTCCGGAGAGCTTTCGCTCACCAATACGATCGCCGCCCTTAACGACGCCGCGAGCGAAACCGACGTTCACGGCTCCTATACCGGGAGCCATAACCTTGTCGGCGTCGATCCCGGGTTCGCCGCTCCGCCGGTTTTCGAGGAGGGGACGCTTGTGAATTTCGGCGAGCTTGACCTTTCGCCGTCCCCCGGAGGGAGCGCCGCGATCGACGCCGGACTGAACGACGCCGTCCGAACGGAAGCCGACGCCGCCGGGAATCCGCGTATCTTCGCCGCGTGGAAAGAGACGCCCACCGTCGATATCGGCGCCTACGAGTTCCAGAAAGTCTACGAAACGCCTTCGACCGTCGTGACCACGCCGCTCGATCTGTTCGACCTGACCGACGGGCTGATTTCGATCCGGGAAGCAATTTTCTACGCCGGTGCGGGGGGGACGGTCACGTTCGCCCCTTCGCTGGCGGAGTGCACGATCACGCTTGCCGGCACGCAGCTTGAAATTGCGAATGCGATCGCCGTCGACGCGTCTTCGGCCGGCGGCGTTACGATCGACGCCGACGGCCGAAGCCGTGTCTTTTGCATTTCGGGCGGAAGCGCCGACGCGCCGGTGATTCTGACCGGCCTGACGATGACCGGCGGGTACGATACCGACGGCGGCGGAATCTATTTCACCGGCGCGCTGGTGCTGACCGACTGCGCCGTGACGGGGAACACCGCGGCCGAAAAGGGGGGCGGGATATACAACTCTTTCGGCAGCCTGACCCTTGCCGACTCGGTCGTCGAGTTCAACGACGCGCGTCTTGCCGACGATATCTACGACACCGCCCTCTATCCCGATCTGGATATCGATATTGCCGCGCTCAGCAGCAAGCCGGACTCCCTTTATACGCTTTATCTCGATTTCGACGGACACGTCACGTCGGGCACGTCCTGGAACAACAGATACGGAGGCGCCGATATCGTCACCCCGCGGTTTTCCACGGACAAGAATAGGGAGAAGACGTCGTTTTCCGCGGCCGATGAGGCCGCGATTTACGAAATATGGCTTCGCGTCTCCGAAGATTTCATGCCGTTCGACCTTAACGTGACCACCGTCGAGCCGCCTCCGGAATCGTTCACCGACGGACGCGCGCAGCGCGTGGTGATCGGCGGGGCGAACAGCGACTGGTATGGAACTTCCGGCGTGGTGGGGATTTCCTACCGCAGCTCGTTTACCCAGAAGGCGGACGTTCCCAACTTCGTCTTTTCGGAAACGCTCGGAAACGATCCGAACGGGATCGGGGTCGTGGTTTCCCACGAGGCGGGACACACGCTCGGCCTGGGGCATAAAGGGAGGGGGAAGAGAGAGTATTACTCCGGAATGAAGGGCTGGGGACCGATCATGGGGAATCCGATCAACCGGAAACTGACCCAGTGGTCGAAGGGGGAATACAAGGACGCGACGAATACTGACGACGAGCTTGAGATTCTCACCTCCAAAAACGGGTTCGGGTACCGCGACGACGATTACGGCGATTCTTTCGACGAGGCGGCGGTCCTTTCGATCGTCGGCGGAAAGGGGAAAATCAGCGGGATCGTCGAACGGAACACCGACGTCGACTGTTTCATTTTCGAGTCGGACGGCTCGGCGCTCGAATTCTTCGTCGGGGGGATTCCGCAGGTCACCAACCTCGACGTGCTGGTGAATATCTATTCCGAGGACCGGCAGCTTGTACGGACGTATAACGACACCGAGCGGCTCGACGCGGAATTCGTTTTCGAGGAGGCCGCCGGAACCTATTATCTCACGGTCGAAGGGACCGGACGAAAAATCTCCCAGGGGATCTATTCCGATTACGGGAGTCTGGGCGCCTATACCGTTCAGGTGGGAACGCCGGACGGTTTGGTCGTCACGACCCTCGACGACTCCTTCGGCGACGACGGTTATCTCTCCCTGCGCGAGGCGCTTGCCCTCGCCGAACACCGAACCGCCATCACGTTCGACCCCTCACTGGCCGGCGGAACGTTCCGCCGTGAGGACGTGTATATTTCGGTCGGCCGAAGCGCGGTCGTCGACGCCTCGTCGATCGGCGGTCTGACGATCGAAGGGGACGGACGGAGCCGGATTTTCAACGTTTCCGGCGGAACCGCGGACAGCCCCATGACGATGATCGGCCTGACAATTACCGGCGGAAATTTCGGGTACGGCGGCGGGATATACAATTCCGGCTGTCTGAAACTGGTGAACTGCATCGTGACGGGGAACACCGGGACCTCGTATGGGGGCGGGATTTACAACGCCGGCACTCTCGCCCTCGTCAATTCGACCGTTTCCGGAAACGCCTCGGTCAACGGCGGCGGGATTAGCCAAAATTCCAGTCCGGTGACGACGATGATCAACTCGATCGTCGCGCTGAACGACGCCGCTTCCAACACCGATTTCGACGGTACCTGGAGCGGGAACAACAATATCGTCGGCGACGATCCCGGATTTACCGTCGCGCCGGTCTTTGAAGACGGGGTACTTGTGAACGCCGGCGAACTCGATTTTTCGCTCGCCGCCGGGAGCGCGGCGATCGACGCGGGCGCAAGCGACGCCGTCGAGACGGAAGTCGATATCGCGGGGAATCCGCGTATTGTGGGCGGCATCGTCGACTTGGGCGCGTATGAATATCAGGGGACAGAACCTAAACAGCTCACCGCGCCAATGATCATAACCGGTAACAGCGGTATTTACGTCTCCTACGGTGCGAACCGGCATCAAATTCAATGGAACATAATCGAAAACGCTTCAAGTTACGAACTGCAGTTTTCTGCGGATGGAAACAGTTGGACAACAGTTTCCGTTACGGAAACTGTTGCTGTCATCACGGGACTTACATATGGGCGGGACGTCCAATACCGCGTGCGCGCTTTGGGCGACGGACTTTCCTATACCGATTCCGACTGGAGTGCCGTCAAGACGTTCAATGTCTGTCCGATGGATATCGACGGCGACGAATTCATCGGTCCCGGCGATAACGCTGTTCTTTCCGCCGCATGGTTCTTAACCGAAGAAGACGCCGGCTGGGAAGAATGGTGTGATATTGACGGTGACGGATTTATAGGTCCGGGTGATTATTCCTACCTTTCCTCAAACTGGTTCTTGGAAGCCGGAGACACCGATCTCGTCTATCCCGCGCCCAAAGCCGCCGACACCGCCTTCGCCGAATTCGTCTCAGCGGATCTGGACGTGGACCTTGACATGTTCTGAGGATAAGGTTTACCGAAAAGGGAGTGGGCAAGAATAACGAAACGGTTCTTCAATCCTATCCGTTCCCACAACGGCCGCTACCAGCATGCCGCCTTTCAGAACGAAGTTGTTGCGATATTTGGAGAGGGCGATACGTTCCCAAAACCGTTCCATGATGAAGTTGCGGATGAGCGTCAGCGCTTTTGTGCTGTCACCGCCCGAAAGGTTTCGGATTTTCGCCTTTAGCTGAGTCGATGTTCTGATCACAGCATGACCTCCGTATATGTCCGCACGACAGATTCGATTCGGAACTTCTTCGCGTATGCCATGAGATGATTCAGGTTCTTGCGGTCGCTCGCCATATATTCCTTCATTGCGTACTGAAAGACCTGCACGTCCAGCGATTCTTTGTAGCGAAGAATATCGCAGATTGTCCGTTCCATATCGTAGGCGTGGACCATGTTGCCGAAACTCGTCTGAACGTCCATCACACCCAGGAGAGCGAGATCCGGCTTGACCTGATAAACACGGATCCCCTTTTTGCGGAGATGCGAGGCGTTATATCCGGCTTTTACGGTAACAGACGTGAATTTCGGCTCGCGTTCCATAAGACCGTGAAGAAACAGAGCCGTCTCATGCGAGAAAACAACCTGGCTGTTTGAGAGGGAGAGCAGATACAGCTCGTCCGGCCACGCCTTTTCGGCGAGATAGACGCCATGCGCCACCCGCCCCATATTCCGGACTCTGACGAATTGCGCGAGGGTCGGTTTCGAGATCCCGTTTTCAACGACCTGGGAAGTGCAAAGGTATCCGTTGCCGGTCTCAACAAGCTTATCCAACACATCAAATCGGGTCATTACGTCACCTTACTTTCACGCTCTTGATTGTATCAGACAAGAGCGCAGAAGTAAAGTCCATCACAAAAAGAATTTTCAGGCCGCTTGCCGCGCAACCTTTTCCGCCTCACCCTACAGAACGTAGAGTTCGTAAACCAGTTTCAGCGGGGTGCAGTTGTCCCCGTGGATGGCGATCCGTTTCACGATGGCGCGGTCCGGGCGGGGGAGAACCGACAGGAGCGCGCTGACAGCTTCGCTTTCCTCTTCGCGTTCCATCTCACGGCCGGGCGTTCCCTTCGGCTTTTCTAGCCGATTTCCCCTGCGATCATCTTCTTCAAAAAGGGGGCGTTGCTGTCCAGTTTATCGGGCGCGGCAAGAAGGCCGGCCAGGGTGATCCAGAGGATCTCTTCGACCTCGGCGGGGTCGAACCGGAGCGACTCGGGCGGGGAGGCCAGTTCGGCGCGGAACCAGTCCAGACGGACCTGCCAGGGGGTCACATTCTGCCAGACGCGGCGCAGATTTCTGACGGTGCCGCCGACCTCTTCGAAAAATTCCCGCCGCGCGGCCTGTTCGGGGGATTCGCCCGGTTCGATCCCCCCTCCGGGAAAGCAGAGCCGGCGCGGCGCGATCACCTTCGCGGACCGGCGGATGACAAGAAAACGCGGATCGGCGGCCTTCCGCCGCTCGTCGCCGGGATGAGCAACAACGACAACAGCGCCCCGCCGCCGAACCGGCCCGGCCGGCCCGGAACTATCCATGACAGGCGCTCTTGCCGCAGGCGGCAATAATCTGTTCGGCAAGCTGGACCGCCTCGGCGCCGAAATCGTGCGCGGCGGTGTCGCCGGCCAAAATCGACGCGGCAAAGAGGTCTTCTTCCTCCTGCAGCGGGTCGATCGGGCTCTCTTCAAAGATTTCCGACGGGTAGTGGCTCCGCATAAAACCGGGAATCAGAGGGAGAATCTCGCCGTAAACGACTTTGTCGGGGGAATAGATTCCCGCGAGGATTTCCGGGTCGGTCGAAACGACTTCCCCCCGGCGCTGCGAAAAGTCCAGAAAGATGCGCGTGCCCCGGCTGTAGATGTTCATTTCGCGGCGCGATTCGCGTTCGGCCCGGGAGGCGAAAAAGCGGGCGGTCGAACCGTTTTCAAAAATGATCTGGGCGGCGCAGGCGTCTTCGTGGCCGCCGAATTCCTGAAACGAAACGGCGCTGATCGAGCTGACGGGGGACCGGCAGACCGAAAGGACCAGTTCCAGGTCGTGAATCATGATGTCGAGCACCGCGCCGACATCAACACACCGGAACGAATAGGGGCTGACGCGCGCCGCGTCGAAGATGACCGGCGCCGACATCTTCTCGAGGGTCGGCAGAATGCCGCGCCACGCGGGATTGAAGCGTTCGGTATGGCCGGTATGGAGCACAAGCCGGTTCTTTTCGGCTTCCGATTTCAGCGCGGCGGCTTCGGCGGCCGTCGCGGTCAGCGGCTTTTCGAGAAGAACGTGTTTGCCGCGGCTCAGAAAGAAGAGCCCGAGCCGCGCATGCTCGACCGTCGGGGCGGCGATCGTCACGGCATCGGCGGCGGGGATGATTTCGTCGAGCGAACCGAAAACCGGAACCTTGTATTTATCGGCGATCCGTTTGGCGTTTTCGAAACAGGGATCGTAAACGCCCGCCAGTTCCGACGACGCGCACGCGGCAATCTTATCGGCGTGGAACCCGCCGAGCCTTCCCGCTCCGACGAGCGCCAGCCGTATCTTTTTTCCCGTCTCTGCCATACACGAGGACCCCGCCATTCCCTGAACCCGCAAAACTTAGGCCGGCCCGGTTTTCCCGAGAATCGCCTTCAGAAGCTCTGCGTTCTGAACATGCCCGGTACAGTGAGCGCGGAACCGTGCGAGAATGAGCGCGCCGCCCATGGAAAAATCGCCCATCATGTCGAGGGCCTTGTGCCGCGAACACTCATCGGAAAAGCGGAGCGTGTTTTCGACCGGCCCGTCGGCGTCGAAGACCACCACGTCTTTCGGAGTCACACGGGTGCAGAGCCCCAGTTCGAGAAGCTTGCGCGCTTCGGCGATGGTCAGAAACGTGCGGGCCGGAGCGACTTCCTTTTCGAAAAGAGGTACCGCCGCGGCCGGATCGGCGGGAAAGAGAATCTCGAACGACTCTTTCCGGAGCGCCGAAGAGGGGCTCTCAAAGTTTGTGTAATCGAGTTCGTAACGGTACGAGACTTCCCCCTTTTCGGAAGGGAGCGCTTCGATCCAGCCCCAGTCCCACTCGAGCCGGACCGGCTCGCGCAGAACGCGGATCCTTTTCGGTTCGTTCTGCCCGACGGCGCCGGCTTCGCGGATCGCCTCGGCAAAGACCCGGGCGGAACCGTCGATTCCGGGCATCTCTTCGCCGTCGATCCGGACAAGGCAGTTGTCGATCCGCATCCCCGAAAGGGCCGCCAGGACATGTTCGACCATATCGAATCTCTGCGGTCCCGCTTTGAGCGAGGACTGATGCGGCTTCTCGGCGCGGTACTCTAAAAGAGCGGGCACAGGATCCTGATCGAGCCCGGTACGCAAAAACCGGATTCCGAAATTTTCGGGCGCGGGAAGAAATTCAAGCAGAACATCTTTCCCGGTCCAAAATCCGAATCCGGCAACAGCGGCCCGCCGGGCAAGAGTGCGCTGCGGGCCGTAAAGCTCTTTGGTATTAAAGGAAGGACGAAGGATTTCTGGCATTGGATGCTAGTTCAGGCGGCCGCTGCTCTCGCGGCTTGCCGCGCGCTGCTGAGTTCCGGCGGCGGAACGCTGCGGCGCCGGGGTCTGGGCCGCGCCCGCGGCCTGAGCCGCAAGGCCGTTCAGCGAGTCGGTTCCCCCTTTCGGCGTGCCGGCGATCTGCGCCAGCGCGGCGCGGACATCTTCGGTGATGTCGCACTCGGGACGGTTCCAAACCAGCGAACCGTTCGCGTCGGCTTCCCTGACCGCGGCCAGTTCTTCGGAAATGCCGGTGCGGTCAACCGAAACTTTCGCGTGAACGATATAGGCGCGCTTTTCGCGGGCAACCTTTTCAACAGCTTTCTGAATGTCGGAACAAACCCGGTACTGCAGGGAAACCAGGCGGTTCTGCATTTCCGCCTGCTTGTCCTGCATCTGGGCTTCGAGTTCGCGCATACCCTCTTTGATCGGCTTGACAGCTTCTTCGAACTGCGGAGTACCGATATTGTATTCGCGGGTAACCTTTTCCATCTCTTTCTGATAGTTCTGCTGGGCCTTCTGGGCTTCCAGGCGTTCCTTTTCGACCTGTGCCTGGAGCATCGGAACTTCGTCGGCCGTTACCGGATGCGACTTGATCAGGCTCGGCAGATCGACAACCGCAACGATGATCGCCGGGGCTTTCGCCGGTGCCTGGGCAGGCGCAGCAGGCTGCGCCTGCGCGGGCGCCGCCGGCTGCGCCTGCTGCGCAAATGCGGCGGCCGACATGGCCAAAACGAGGGACAAACCAAGATAAAACTGTTTCACTTTCGCGCTCCTTAAATCCTTGAAGGGCATTTTGTGCTGGCCGGTACCAAAGAACCGGAACTTCACTCGATTTCGGTCAAACAGCGGACTCCTTCCGCTACAGGGGAATCATTCTGACGGATTTCAGCGAAAAAGTAAAGAGCAATTTTGGCGGCGTCTTCCCCTTCCCGGCCCCGCCGGAGAGGCTCTCTTTCGAATGCCGCCCCCGCCGCGAAGGGGATTTTCGGCCTCCGAACCGCTGCGGGGATTCCGGTTTCAGCCCCCGATTCGGCCCCAAACGTGGCATATTTAGTTGTTAAAGGGGTATTTTCAACAAAATAGCGGATTTTTCTTGCCATAACCGTTTTAATCCGTATAGTTTACCTATCGACAAAGTTTGAGTTCCGTTTTGGGTTGCGGCCGTTCTTTCTTTCAACAAGGACGACTTCAACAAAACGGAGCGGGGGGCTTAGGGAAATTGTGAAAGGGGGAGGTTCTCTTTTCCGCGGTGCTTTCGGCGCCGGTCCGCGCGCGGGGGTTGTGACGATCTTCCCGGCCGGGCAGCGGAATTCGCAGGGTTGTTCAAGAGAACCGTTGTTTTTTTGAGGTTACGAAACAGCCGCGTTCGCCGGTCTTTTTCGCTGGCGGGGTCTTTCCGCCCCGGCGAAATCCGCCGACCGCCGCTGTCTCGGTGTCCGCAATATCTCGGGAGGAAATTCGAGATATGGCAGGCCAAAAACCGATTATCGCGATTAACGCCGATTATAAAACCGGCAAAAGCCCTTATCCTTCTACCAGCTATCTTTTTACCGGCTACTTTGAAGCCGTGATTAAAGCCGGGGGTGTTCCGATCATTCTGCCCCCCTATCAGAACGAGCAGGATATCGATCAGGTTCTCGACATGGTCGACGGCGTGATCATGGTCGGCGGAGCCGACATCGACCCGCGCCGCGACGGCTACATGCTTCACCCTTCGATTCACCTGATGTCCCCTGTGCGCGAGACGTTCGACCGCGCTCTGATCAAGAAGGTTTACGAGCGCCGGATTCCGTTCTACGGAATCGGGGCGGGAATGCAGCTGCTCAACGTCACGCTCGGAGGAACCCTTTTCCTCCATATTGCCGAAGATATTGCCTCGGCGCTTCCGCACCGCGATGCGCACGACCCGTATCACCGGCACGCGCTGGTCGTTGAACCCGGCTCGCTGCTGGACCGTGTTTACGGCGATAACGCCATCCTGGTCAACAGCATGCACCACATGGCGGTCGACGATGTCGCCGACGGTTTCCTGGCGACCGGCAAATGCCCCGATTCGGTCATCGAGGCGATCGAGTATATCCGGGACGACTGGTTCGCGTTCGGCACGCAGTTCCATCCCGAAGCGGTTTCGGCAACCGTACTCGACCTGCGGATCTTCGGCGAGTTTATTGCCGGCGTCGTCCGCTGCTCGAAAAAACAGCTCGACCTCTGCTTCGCCGACGAGTCGGTTCAGCCTGTCACCAAGGCGCCGAACAAGCCGGTCAAGGAGCGGAACCGCAAAAAGGCCGCCGAACTGTTCCCCGACTCGGCCGCGAAATCTCCCGCTCCGAAACGCGCGGCCAAGAAGGCCCGTTCCCTTTCGGCACGGTAAAAGCAAAAGTTCCGGAACACGCGCTTCGGCCTTTCCGCCGAACCCGGCCCGCCTGCAGCGGGCGGGTCATACGGGGAAAGACCGGCTCTACCCCTTCCCCCGAAAAGGGGAAGAGGGTAAAATCGTTCCAGCAAACCGCCTGTAACCACAAGGGGGCAGACTATGGCAGAAAAAACGATCTTCAAAAAGATTATCGACAAGGAGATCCCCGCCGATATCGTCTACGAAGACGACACGTGCCTCGCGTTCCGCGACATCGCGCCGCAGGCGCCGACACACATCGTGGTGATCCCGAAAAAAGAGCTCCGTTCGACCAACGACATCACCGAAGAGGACGCTCCGCTCATCGGGCATCTGTACTGCGTGATGAACAAACTCGCACAGAGCGAGGGGATCGCCGAGGGCGGATACCGGATCGTCTCGAACTGCGGGCCCGATGCCTGTCAGACGGTTCCGCACCTTCACTATCACCTGATCGGCGGCCGCAAGTTCGGCTGGCCTCCGGGGTAAAGAATCGATGGCAGCCCGAAAGCGAAACACCGACGCGCCCGGCGCAAACGGACCGGCGCCTTCCCGCGCCCGGGTCATCTGGCTCGGCAACGGGGGCCGTGTGTCCGTGCCCGAAACCGCGGCGCGCCTCCTGCCGGAACTGAAAAAACGCGTGCGGATCGCTGCCGAAGATTTTACCGGCACCGCCGACATGTCGCGTGTGAAAGCCGATTATGCCATTGTCCTCGGCGGGGACGGTTCGGTTCTGCGCGCGATTCACCAGCTCGGAAAAAACCAGATTCCGATCATCGCGGTCAACGTCGGCACGCTGGCGTTCCTCTCGAGCCTGAAACCGGACGAACTGATTCCGTTCCTCGACGCGAACGATTTCCGCGCGTTTTCGATCCAGAAGAACGTGCTTCTGGAATGCTCCCTCTGGCGGAAGAAGGGGAAACATTCCGAAACGCTCGCGGCGAAAAAGCTCGCGGTCAACGAAGTCGCGCTGCGCGGCGGCGCCCCGTTTAACATTCTGCATGTGGAGCTTTCGGTCGACGGGGAACCGGCCACGACGTACCACGGCGACGGGGTCCTGATCAGCACCTCGATCGGTTCGACCGCCCACAACCTTTCGTCGGGCGGCCCGATCATCCGGCACGGGCTCGACGTGGTGGTGATCTCCCCGCTGAACCCGCACGCGCTCAGCTACCGGCCGGTGGTCGATTCGGCGGAACGCACCTACGAGTTCCGTGTCCTGAACCGCGAAATGTTCGCCGTGACCGACGGCGACTCGTCGCTCACCGTTTATCCGGGCGACCGGGTCGTCATCCGGCGCGCCGATTTCCCCCTGCAGCTGGTCCGGCTTCCCGAACGGGGCTATTACAGCACCCTGCGCGAAAAACTCGGCTGGAGCGGTCAGATGGGGGTCTTCCGCGATTAGCCGCGGCCGGCCGGCCGTCGTTTCCCGGTCTCCGGCGTCGGGAACCCGGCCGCTAAGGCGAACCGCTAGTCGGTAAAAATCAGCGAGTAAAGATCGGCTTCGCAAAGATAGAATTTCAGGACGACCGGCTTTCCGGCAAGGGACGAAACATCTTTCGATCCGTTCCAGGAAACGCGCCGGTCGAGCGAATCGCCGTAAATCATATCGCACTCATCCTTCGTAAATCCCGGAACCGGCGTTCCGTCGGGCCCGCAGATTTCGACGTGAATCGATCCGAAACCGCTCGTCGCGGCGTTGACCGAAAGCTCTTTTCCCGTAAAGGTCAGCGGCGCGGTCGTCACGAGCCCCGGCTTCGTCTTGGCGTGGAGCGACGCGAACCCGTCGATGCGGAGTGCGTAACGCCGGCAGCGCAGATCGTATCCGGTAAAGGACGATTCGGTGACGTAGAACGACAGTTCCCGCCCCTCGTCGTCTTCCGGCGACGGCGTTTCGACGATGCCGGCGCCGATGTAATTGTCGCCGTATCCCCAGTTATACTGGGTCTTAAGGCCGGGCGCGAGAAACACGTCGTTCGAGAGGCGGAAAAGATACCCGTCGCGGGAAAAGAAGAAAACCGAGTCGGGCGTGACCGTGCCGAAACGCGGATTGACTTTCATGCGGATCGCGCGTTCCTCCTGTTCCGGCAGAAGCCGGAACGATTCCGTCACCCCGTTATCGTTGTATCGGGCGGGAAACCCGATATAGATCTGCGGGGCGCGGTAATACGGCTGAATCTGGTTTGTGTAAAATTCGCCGTGATTCGTTTTCGGCACGCTTTCCGCCGGAACGTTGATCATCCTCTCTTTCGTCCAATGGAGAAAATCATCGGAAACCGCCCTTTCGGCGGAACGGAATCCCCGGGGATCCCAGACGCGGTAATAGAGGACATATTTCCCCTCCTTCACCGACCAGAACGCGACGTTTTGCGAGTCGAACGCGTTCGGCGTTCCCGGCACGTAAACGGGCTGGCCGTCGTTTTTCGGGACCCAGTGAATTCCGTCGGCCGACGTCCAGACCCACATTCTGCCGTCCAGGCCGCTGGCGACCGCCTTGAACCGCTCTTCCGGCAGCGAGTCCGGGTTTTCGTCGAGGAACGGATTGAAATTCATGTAATGCGCCACGATGATATTGTTTTCGGTCGAACCGCCCCATTCGACCAGATGAAGCGGGCGGTAGGGCCAATCGATGCCGTTCTTGCTTTCGAGATAGCAGACGTTCATGTTTTTGACGTCCCAGGGAGTGATATTCTCCCCGGGTGTCGCGACATAGTACATCCGGTAGACTTCTTCGGCCGGATCGTAAACCACGGTATGAAACTTCGAGCCGGCGCCTTCCCAGGCGCGGTTGCGCGTATCGCTCAGCTCTTTGCGGACCGGCTGATGAACGAGAATCTCGGCGTTTTCCATCGACGCGATCAGGAAACTCTCGTCCAGAAAGAGCTGCCGCTCCGACCCGATATCGACGGGCGCGGAAGAGTTTTCCGAAACCTGCGGGGGCTCTTCCGCGGCGGTGAACAATGAAACACACAAGGACAAAAGAAAGAAACCCGGCAAAACGATTGTTTTCATTCGCGATCTTCTCCGGCGCTGACCAGCAGCAAAAACGACATCCTTCCGCTCCAAAACAGGCCGGCCGGTGCGGAAGACGGACGGCCGGATCATTGTAACCGATCCGCCGCGCGGAATCAATCCGCGCGCCGCGCGCCAGCTCTTCCCAATTGAGGGTTATCCTCTATAATGATAGCGGGGTTCCGGGAATCGGACCGGAAACGCAGAGTCCCTCAAAAACAGTATCAACTCACGACCTGGAAGGATCATCAACATGAAACGGGCAAAAATCAGTGTCATCGGTGCGGGGAACGTCGGCGCGACGGCGGCGCTTTGGGCCGCAGCGGCAGAACTTGGCGACGTGGTGCTTCTCGACATTCCGGAAGCCGGCGACATGCCGAAAGGAAAAGCCCTCGACATGGCGCAGGCCGGCCCGATCATGAAATACGACGCCCGTCTGACCGGCACCAGCGACTACGCCGATACCGCCGGCAGCGACGTGGTGATCGTCACCGCCGGCATCCCCCGCAAACCGGGGATGAGCCGCGACGACCTTCTGGCCACCAACGCCAAGATCATCTCCGCGGTCGGCGAGCAGATCGCCAAAACCAGCCCCGACGCGGTCGTGATCGTGGTCAGCAACCCGCTCGACGCCATGGCGCAGCGGATGCTCCAGGTAACCGGGTTCCCGAAAGAGCGCGTTGTCGGCCAGGCGGGGGTGCTCGATACCGCGCGGTTCGCCGCGTTTATCGCGATGGAACTCGGCGTGAGCGTCGAAGACGTCACCGCCATGCTCCTCGGCGGACACGGTGACACCATGGTGCCGCTGGCCAGCTGCTCGTCGGTCGGCGGAATCCCGGTCTCGCAGCTGATCGCCAAAGAGCGGCTCGACGAAATCGTCGCGCGCACCCGCACCGGCGGCGGCGAAATCGTGAAACTCCTTCAGCGGGGAAGCGCGTATTACGCACCGAGCGCCGCGGCGGTGCAGATGGCCGAAGCGGTCATCAAAGACAAGCGCCGCCTGATCCCCTGCGCCGCCTACTGCGAATCGGAATACGGAGTCGGCGGCTACTACGTCGGCGTTCCGGTCATTCTGGGCGACGGCGGCGTGCGGAAGATCATCGAGCTCCGCCTGACCGACGAAGAACAGGCAATGTTCAACAACAGCGTCGACGCGGTCAAAGGACTCGTCAGCACCATGGCAACCCTCGTCTGACCCCTCCCCCCGATGTGCGGCATCTGCGGTTATCTGTGGCTCCCCGGCGGGAAAGAGATCGGGCGCTCCCTGTTCGAGCGCATGACCGATTCCCTCTCCCACCGGGGCCCCGACGACCGCGGCGTTTTTTATACACGTCCGGAAGAGCAGGGCGCGGGCGCGCCGGGTGCGGCGCTCGGGCACCGGCGCCTTTCGATTCTCGACCTTTCGCCGCAGGGCCGCCAGCCGATGGCCTCGGCCGACGGCACTCTTCAGCTCGTCTTTAACGGCGAAATCTACAACTACATTGAACAGCGCGCCGAACTGGAAAAGCGCGGATACACGTTCCGGACCGGAACCGACACCGAGGTCGTCATCGCGCTTTACCGCGAATACGGGGAAGATTTCGCGGCGAAACTCAGCGGCATGTTCGCGATCGGCCTGTGGGACGCCGCCGCGCGGAAACTCCTTCTTCTGCGCGACCGGCTCGGGAAGAAACCTCTCTTCTACCGGGAAGAGACCGGCCGCCTTATCTTCGCCAGCGAACTGAACACGCTGCGGCTCGCGCCGGATATACCGGCCGATCTCGATCTGATCGCGCTCGACGAATACCTGACCTATCAGTATGTGCCGCACCCGCGGAGCATCTTCCGGGGGATCAAAAAGCTCCCCCCCGGCACCCTCGGCGTCTGGACCCCGGAAACCGGACTTGCCATACGCCCCTATTGGGAACCGGACTGGAACCGCGAAGATGACCGCCCCTACGAAGAGTGGCTCGGACTGCTGCGCGAAAAGCTGACCCGCGCCGTGGAAATCCGGCTCCGGAGCGACGTGCCGCTGGGCGCGTTCCTTTCGGGGGGAATCGACTCGACGATCGTCGCCGGACTGATGCAGCGGATTTCCCCGCAAAGAATCAAAACCTACTCGATCGGGTTCGCGCAGAAGGAATACGACGAAACCCCCGTCGCCCGGCAGACCGCCGCGCGGCTCGGCACCGAACACCACGAGCTTTTCATCGAGCCGGAGATGGAAACGCTCCTTCCCCTCATCGCGCGCCAGTACGGCGAACCGTTCGCCGACAGTTCCGCGATTCCGTGCCGGCTGATGTGCGAATTGACCCGCAAAGAGGTCACCGTCGCCCTTTCGGGGGACGGGGGGGACGAACTCTTCGCCGGCTACGACCGGTACAAGGCGGTTGCGCTCAGCCGCGCGATCGACCGGTTCCCGCTGGCCCTGCGCCGGTTTTTCGCCGGGCCGGTCCGCGCGTGCATCCCCGCCTCGACCCGCCAGCGTTCCCTCCCCCGCCGCCTTAAACGGTTCCTGGAAGGGCTGACAATGCCCCCCGCCGAACGGTACCTGCAATGGATCGCCATCTTTAACCGCGCGCGGCGCGCCGAATTGTACAGCAGCGATTTCCAAACCGGACTCGCCCGGCAGGCCGCCGAAGAAGAGCCCGGCTACGACGCGCTCGGCTGGCTGACCCGCGCAATGGAAAACTGCCGGAACCGGGATTTCGTCACACAGATCAGCCTGACCGACATCCAGACCTATCTGCCGGGGGACATTCTGGCCAAGATGGACATCGCCTCGATGACCTGGGGGCTCGAAGTCCGTTCGCCGATCCTCGACGACGACGTGCTCGATCTGGCGCTCCGGATTCCGCTGAAAGACAAGATTCGGGGAAAGAAGGGGAAAGCGATTCTCCGCGACGCGTTCCGCGAATTTCTGCCGCCGGAACTCGACAACCGCCCGAAAACCGGGTTCGGCGTTCCGCTCGACCACTGGTTCCGGGGCCCGCTCAAAGAGAGTGCCCGCGCCATTCTGACCGACCCGGCCAACCCCGCCGCCCCTTACTTTAAAAAGGAGACCGTCGCGCGGCTCCTCAGCGAACACTTCACCGGCACCTTCGACCACGCCGCCCGGATCTGGGCGCTGCTGGTACTGACGGAATTTTTAAAGGGGGTTTAAAGTGGTGAGATTTGTCTTTGTGAGATGTTTCCGGTTTACATTGCCCTCATTTTTTAGGTATCATGTTCTAGTCAAGGTCGTAACGGAGGCCCTCTTGACCGTATTCTTCTACTTCGTTCTCATAAAAGCCATAATTTTCATTTACACTAGAACTGGGACGAAGTTCGATACCCGTCAAATTGTTCTCATCGTACCAATTCTTGAATACCTGATCCGCCATGACTTTACTCCAAATCCCTAAGGGTAAAAAAATATTGTTTTTATTCCATGTGGATTCTTCGAGATATACACCCGTATACTTGTCTATTGTACCAGCGTCATGGTTTAAGGGAATCATGCAAAACCCGCACAATGGAGAAACAGGCGGACAAAAAACAGCCTTTGACTTTTTATAGTCCATCTTTGCGCCATCAACTACTAAATCACACCAATAGTATGATGGACAAGGCGGAAGCTTACCCTTTCTAACTCCGTTGTGAGTTACAACCTTCAAGATTTCAATTTTTCGGAATGCCTCTATGCCTGTTAGACCGGCATCTTTGTATAAGTTCATAGCATGTTCCGAAAAATACAGACCCGTTCCCCCAACTATAATATCTCCAAAATACGGTTTCGCCAGGTGAATCTCCCGTCTCAATGGGGGAAGCGGATATGTCCGCAAGCAATGGTGACAAACTGGGCAGAAAGGCTCATGGTGATCGTCGAAATTGGGGAATAACGGATCGTTAATATCCCTATCGTAATCCTTGAGATATGTGCTGATTTCATTTTCGGGCCAAACGTTAGGTGTCCACTTGTCAGACACTACATAAAAGTTCATTCTGTTTCCCTTCTTAAGAAGTTGTGTCCCCAACAAAAAGAGCAGGAAAAACTCTCTGATTGTGTCTGCAAATTATCCTGTCGAAGCGGTCAGAACAGACTTCGTGAGGGATTTGGAGAGTCTCTTTGTTGGGGAATGGTTGGGCATACGTTGTTTGGGAGCACCTATGTCTTATGTATACCATACGATAATTTAACACTACCGAATGGGAAATGTCGCCATTCCGTCGTGAATATAGTCTTCTCTATAATCTTGTTCGGGAATAAAACTACACCCTGGCAGAAGCTGATTTTCTTCAAACCAATCCTTAAATTTCTCGTCTACAGCATATATGCCTGATTTACCCAGTACAATAAAAACATTATTATCTTTCCAGCGTGTTTGATCAATAAAATAACCATTCCATTTCACAAGACCTAGATTTCCCGAAAGGTCCTCCTTATAAGGTTCCTGCGTTGGAAACATACAGTAATGACAAAATTCAGGCCTATGAAAAACAGCTCTTGATTTCTTCAAATCGATTGCAGCACCATCGACCACAACATCGGCTAAAAAATAACGAGGCGGTTCAGGCAAATTGGCTTTTCGAACGCCGTTGTGCGTTTTTATTTTATTCAGCGTAACTTCTCTAAAATTTTCGATCCCCTTCAAACCAGACTTATCGAATAAATTCCTAAAACGTTCCGTAACATAAATAAACTCAAAATCATAGACTATGTCGCAAAAATATGGCTTTGCAACGCCCAAATCGACATTAAGAGGTAGTACAACATAAGGTCTAAGTTGTCTCCCACAATACGGACAGAATGGAGGGCATGTCTTATCATATAACCGTCCATCAGTAATAACGTCATTATAGTCCCAAAAATTTTTAGTTCTCAATGGTCTGATAATATAGAAATTCATATTTTACTTTCACTTTATACATTCAGGCTCTTTACTTAACATACTGAACCCAATTTCCTAAACCTATGTCTGTAAGCCATTTTGAGAAATCGCTTGCAAAATCAGGAAAGTTTTCAACAACTCGGAATGTCTGTATACATCTTTTAAGAGTTCGGCAAATTCTTTTCCGGAAGAGGTTAAATCAAACGCACAACCCGCGGCGCCGGCCGCCGCGGGGATCGGGCGCTTAAAGACAACCGCCCCTGCGGGGCTTTCGTCCCGCAGGGGCGTGCGTGTTTCTACCCCCCTTTGCGGATCAGGTTGGTGCCGTCGGGAACGACGGCGGCCTTTTCGATACAGATCACGCCGTCGCGGATCATGCCGAAAGAGGTTTCGGGGGTCTCGACAATCTTGTCGGGGTTCGTGATCGTCACGTTTTTGCCGATGCAGCAGTTCTTGTCGATGATCGCGCCGTCGATGGTGGTGTTGTCGCCGATTCCGATCGGCACCTTTCCTTCGGCCGCGACCTGCGCGAGCTCTTTCTGCGTCTGGTAGTAGTCCTGCCCCATCAGGATGGTGTTCCGAATCACGCAGTTTTTGCCGATCTGCGTGCGCAGCCCGACAATCGAGTTTTCGATGACCGCGCCTTCGCCGATCGTGCAGCCGTCGGCGATCAGGCTCGAGCGGACCGTTGCGCCGCTCACGCGCGAGGCGGGAAGAAAGTTCGAGCGTGTATAGGTCGGCGCCGAGGCGACCGAAAGCATAAAGGGCGGGTCGTCGGCCGCCATCGCCAGGTTCGTCTCGAAAAAGGCGCCGATCGTACCGATATCTTCCCAGTAGCCGTCGAAGGGATGCACCTGTACATGCTTGGTGCGGATCGCGGCGGGAAAGACCTCTTTGCCGAAATCCTTGTAGTCGGTCTTTTCGAGCGACTCGATGAGCGTCTCTTTGTTGAACAGGTAGATTCCCATGCTCGCGAGGTAGTCACGGCCGTTCGCCTCGAGCCCCAGCGCCTCGATCGCGTCCGGGGAAATCCGGACGTGGTCGAGTTCATAGTCGGTTTTCGGCTTTTCGAGGAATCCGACCACCCGGCCGCGGGAACCTTCTTTTTCGGAAAGGCGCATGATGCCGAACCCGGAAGCCTTGTCGCGCGTGACCGGCACCGCCGCGATCGTGACATCGGCGTGGGTGCCGATATGCGTTTCGATCATGTTGCGGAAATCCATCCGGTAGAGCTGGTCGCCCGAAAGGATCAGAACGTAGTCGATATCGCGCTGCGCGATGTAGTTCATGTTCTGCCGGACCGCATCGGCGGTTCCCTGGTACCAGGTGCCGCTGCGGTTCGTCTGCTGCGCGGCCAGGATTTCGACGAATCCGCGGCTGTAATCGTCGAACGTGTAGCAGCGGATATGGTGGTGCAGGCTGACCGAATTGAACTGGGTCGCCACGTAAATCTGCTTGAGCCCGCTGTTGATGCAGTTCGAAAGGGGAATGTCGATCAGGCGGTACTTCCCCCCGATCGGAACCGCCGGTTTGGCGCGGTACTTGGTGAGCGGATAAAGGCGGGTCCCCTGCCCGCCCCCCAATATGAGAACGACGACGTTGTTCATAATGACAGCCTTTATGGAACCGGCCGGCCGCAGACCGGGGCCGGTTCGGAAAAAGAGAGGAACGGTCCGCCGCGAACGGGCACGCGGCGGGCGACTAACAGTACAAGACCATTATAAAAGAAGCGCGCATCTTTTCAAGTTTTCCTGCGCGCTCCGGCCGGCCGCCGCCGGCACAAAAAAATCCCGATCCCGCGGAACCGGATGAAAAGAAGGGTCCGAAACGATGTATCGACTTGGTTTGAGTTCCCCAATTGGGTGACGGCCGCTTGGGTTAATGAATTCGGAATTCTTTTCAGGTTCTTCGGGATCGGGACGCGATAATCCTAGATCGATTGCCCGACCGGCAAAGGGAAGGTGTTCGTCCTTGAATTCCTTTCTGTTAGAGGGCGGTTTTGGGAATGAAAATGATTAACGGATGGTTCGACTAACCCGCCTTCGAGAGGGAGGTTAAAATCTTGCGGAATTTCGGCATGCGCCGTTCGATGTAGCGGATCCACTTTTCGGGATGCCAGATTTCGATACTGACCGCCGCGCCGATCACCATGACTTCGCTTCCCGGCTGGACCCGCAGAAACTCGCGGAACCCCTCGGGAATCAGAAGCCGGCCTTTGCCGGCAAGCTGGATCGGCCGGTAGCCGGTCGAAAGGAGCCTGCCCAAAAGCTGGAGCTGCGGAAGGCGGTCGGTGTAATCGCCCATCTCCTGATGGAGCTGGACCAGTTCGACCCGCTTGCTGAACTCCTTTTCCCACGACTCCTGCGGCCAGAGGCTGATACAGCCGGGACGCTCTTTGACCAGCACGCAGTCGCCCCCTTCGCCGACCGGAAAAAGCTCGGTGAGCTTTTCGGGAAGCGAGAGGCGGTAGCGGTCGTCCAGTTTGCGGCTGAACTCGCCTTGGATGATCTTCGTCTCCGACATGCGCGGCGAATCTTTCCGGTTTCAGGCGGTGGGCAAGAATCCCACGAAAAATGGTGATTTCGAGGTATTTTGGGCATGTTTCCCACGAAATATGGTTTCAATTTACCAGATAATTACGAGAATGCAAGTAAAAACTTTAATGAAAACCGGATTTTTTTCGATTTTTTTTGAAATTCTTCGGAATCGGCTCAAAACGGGGGGGAAACGCCCCTTTCGGACCCCCCCGGAGGCGCGGAAAGGGGCGGGGAGGATTTTCCCCTTTTTTTGTTTCCCCCCCCTTGCGAGGGGGCAATCCTTCTGTATAATCAGGTGTGCTGGCGGGGTTTCCCCGCGGCAAATGGTTTGGAGACGTAGCTCAATTGGTTAGAGTCCCGGACTGTCGATCCGGTGGTTGCGGGTTCGATTCCCGTCGTCTTCGCTTTTGGGGCCGGTTTTGCCGGCCCTTTTTTTATCCCCGTTTCCGCCCTTTTGACGCAGCTCATGCAAGGCGCGGCGTCTGCGAGAAGTAACCATGTCCGATCCGGAAAAAACAATGCTTGGGGGATACAGCGGCGGCGGGCGCGCTCATAAAATCAGGCTCGGCGAAATGACCGTCGAAGGGTTTTCGCGCGCGCCGATCAAGTCGTTCTGGCGGATTCCGGAACTGAAGCTCGGATTCGATCTCGGCTGGCAGCCGTGGGAATACATGGGCACGCCCCGGTGGTTCATCACTCATACACACATGGACCACATTCTCGCGCTTCCCGCCTACGCCGCGCGCCGCCAGATGATGGACATGACCCCGCCGACGGTCTATCTGCCCGCGCAAAAGGCCGGCGATGCGCAAATGCTCCTGAACGCCTTTACGCGCCTCGACAACGGGCGGCTCCCCTGCCGGCTGGTCGGCGTCATGCCGGGGGACGAGCTCGAGATTTCCCGCGAACTGGTGGTCACCGTCTCGAAAACCTACCACTCGGTCCATTCGGTCGGCTACATCGTCTGGGAGCGGCGCAAGAAACTCAAGCCGGAGTATCTCGGGCTGCCCGGCCCGAAAATCCGCGACCTTAAAGAGTCGGGCGTCGAAATCACCTACGAGGTGCGGTTCCCCCGCGTGGCGTATCTGGGGGATTCGACCGTTCAGGGCCTCGACGAGACCCCCGCGATGTACCGGGCCGACGTGCTGATCACCGAAATGACGTTCGTCTCGCCCGATGTTACGGCCGACATGCTCCGTTCGGCGGGCCACATCCACCTCGACGACATCGTAAAGCGGCAGGACCGGTTCGAAAACAAGATGGTCATTGCCGGCCACTTTTCGGCGCGATACACAAATCACGAAATCCTCACGCGTGTCCATGCGGCGCTCCCCGACATGCTCGGCGGCCGGCTCCATCTTTGGCTCTAGCCGGCGGAGGGGAACCGGTCGGCGCGCCGCGCGCGCCTTGCCACCTGCCCGGTATCTGGTAAGATAATAGGGTCATGATTGCGCGGCGGCGCCCCGTTCATCACGGCGCCGCCGTTTTCCGAACAGTTCTGTCTATCAGGTTGAAAACGTCCCATGTTTGAATCACTTCAGGAAAGCCTGAGTTCCGCGTTCCGAACGATGATCGGCCGCGGACGGATCACCGAGTCGAATATCCGCGAGGGGATGGCCCTTGTCCGCACATCCCTTTTGGAGGCGGATGTCAGTGTTTCGGTCGTGCGCGAGTTTGTCGCGAAAGTGACCGAAAAATCGCTCGGCGAAGAAGTTCTGAAAGTTCTCAACCCGACCGAACAGATCGTCAAAATCGTCAACGACGAGCTGATTGAGCTGATGGGGCCGGTCAACCCGGAAATCCCCTTCAAAAAGCCGCTGACCGTTTTAATGCTCTGCGGCCTTCAGGGTTCGGGAAAGACGACCACCTGCGGAAAGCTGGGGCACCGGTTCCAGAAGCAGGGGCTCAAGCCGATGTTCGTCGCCGCCGACCTGCAGCGCCCCGCCGCGATCGACCAGCTCGAAGTCCTGGGCAACACGCTCGGGATTCCGGTCTATACCGACCGTGTCTCGAAAGACCCGGTTGAAGTCTGCCAGGCGGCCTCGAAAAAAGCCCTTGCCGAAGGGGCCGACGTGCTCATCCTCGATACCGCCGGCCGGCTGCACATCGACCAGGAGCTGATGGACCAGCTCCAGCGGGTCGAACGGAGGCTCAACCCCGATCAGGTCTACTTCGTGGTCGACTCGATGACGGGGCAGGACGCGGTCAACAGCGCGCGGGCGTTCAACGACGCGCTGGAGCTCGACGGCGTCATTCTGACGAAACTCGACGGCGATACACGCGGCGGCGCGGCCCTTTCGGTCAAGTCGGTGACCGGAGTGCCGATCAAGTTCATCGGAACGGGGGAAACGCTCGACGACCTCGACGAGTTCCATCCCGACCGGATGGCAAGCCGGATCCTCGGGATGGGCGATCTGGCGACCCTCATCGAATCGGCGCAGTCGAAGATCGACGAGGACGAGCTCCTCCAGCAGCAAAAGCGGCTCGAGCAGGGGCTGTTCACCCTCGACGATTTCCGGAAGCAGATGTCGCAGATCACCCGGCTCGGCTCGTTCGGAAAAATCCTGAGTTTCCTTCCCGGCATGGGGCAGCTGAACAAGATGATCGGGTCGATGAACGTCGATCCCGACCAGCAGATCCGGAAGATCGGCGGAATCATCGACTCGATGACCCTCGCCGAACGCCGGAACCCGCGGATCATCGACCAGAGGCGGCGCCAGCGTATCGCAAACGGCGCGGGGGTTCCCCCCAACCAGGTTTCGGAACTGCTGAAAATGTTCTTCCCGATGGCCGACATGATGAAGCAGATGGGGAAACTCGGCGCCGCCGACCGGATGCGCGCGGTCCAGATGATGACGCAGCAGGTTCAGCAGGGGGCGTTCGGCCAGACCCAGAAGAAGGGGACCGGAAAACGGCTCACTCCGAAAGAGCGCGCCGAACAGCGCAAACGTCTTGAAAAAGAGCGTAAAAAGAAGAAGCGCCGCTGATTCGCCCGTCCGCTCCCCCCTTGCAGCCTTCGGTCTCTATGATAATATAGAGTGATTATTATATATAAACATAACTTTCATTAAACCTTACGCCTTCCAGGCAACACTAAGGAGAAGACCTTGGCAGTCAGAATTCGTTTAAAGATGATGGGACGCAAACACCGTCCTTTCTTCCGTCTGTGCGCGATGGACGTCCGCAAACCGCGTGACGGCCGCGTTCTCGAAGAGCTCGGCATCTACGACCCGATGGTTCCCGATACCGATGCCCGCGCCATTCTCAAGGGCGACCGGATCGATTATTGGCTCGGCGTCGGGGCGATCCCGTCTCCGAAAGCCGCTGTGCTTATCAAAAAGTACGGCACCAACGGCACCAACCTTGAAGCTCAAGAGGCCGCTCTTGCCAAGCTGAAGAACAAGCCGCGTTACGTGGCCTCGGCCGAAAAGGCTGTCATTTCGATGACGGCTCCCGAACCGGCCGCCGAAGCGCCTGCCGAAGCCCCGGCCGAAGCCGATGCTGCGGCTGAAGCCCCGGCCGAAGCGCCGGCCGATCCCGAAGCTCCCGCCGAAAGCGCCGAGTAGTCGGGCAACGCGTTCTTTCCCATCAAGGGCATACCGCCGCGGGCCGTCAAAAGCCCGCGGTTTTTGAACCCGGTTCAGATCGGCCGGGTTCAGCATATTTCAGGTCATCCGGAAAGCGGGGCCGCCTATGCGTTTTGATGTACTGACTCTCTTCCCGGGAATCTTCGAGAGTTTCCTCGGCGAAAGTCTTCTCAAAAACGCGATCGAAACCGGCCTTGTTCAGGTGAACCTTCACAACATCCGCGATTGGGCTTCCGACCGTCACGGCACCGTCGACGATACTCCTTACGGCGGCGGGGCGGGAATGGTCATGAAAGTCGATCGCGTGGTCCCCTGCGTCGAAGATGTGCGCGCGGCCGGCACCGAACCGGGCCGCCTGATTCTTCTCACGCCGCAGGGCCGGCCGCTGAAACAGCCCCTCGTCGAAGAGCTCGCCCTCGAAAAGAGGATCCTTCTCCTCTGCGGGCGCTACGAGGGGTTCGACCAGCGGGTCGTCGAGCTGCTGCAGCCCGACGAAATTTCGCTCGGCGACTTCGTTCTCAACGGGGGCGAGGTTGCCGCGATGGCGGTCATCGAGTCGGTGATCCGGCTTCTGCCCGGCGTTCTGGGCGATGCCGATTCGGCCCGGTACGATTCGTTTTCGTCCGGGAACCGGCTTCTGGAAGAGCCGCAATACACGCGCCCGCGGGAGTACCGCGGTCTGGAAGTTCCCGAAATCCTCCTTTCGGGAAACCACGGCGAGGTCGACCGGTGGCGGGCCGAACAGCGGCTCCGCCGGACGCAGGAGCGCCGTCCTGACCTGCTCGGCGGGTGCGAAACCGAAAAGAACAAATAAGTCTTCGGGTTGTCCGGAACCTTTGTTCCGAACTTCTTTTTAGCCCGGAACGGTTATTGCCGGGAGTTCTTAACGAAGGCTTCAGAGGGAATGGGGGGCTGTTGCCGGCCTCTGCTTTCCATAACTTTCTACGAAAGGGTAAAGGTTTATCCGTGTCCCAAGAACTTCTAAGAAAAGCCGACGCGCTTGGCACCAAGCAAGAGGTCTCCAAGTTTGATATCGGCGATACCGTCAACGTTCACTGCAAAATCCTCGAAGGGGGAAAAGAACGTATCCAGATCTTCAACGGCGTCGTTATCGCCAAGAGCGGCGGCGGCCCCCGCGAGATGTTCACCGTGCGCCGCATCGTGAATAACGAAGGCGTCGAACGGAAGTTCCCCCTTCATTCCCCGAAGATCGCCAAGGTCGAGGTCGTCCGTTCGGCTGTTGTCCGCCGCGCGAAGCTCTACTTCCTGCGCGACCGTATCGGCAAGGCTGTCCGTCTGCAGGAACGCCGCGTCGAACGCGTGGCCGACGAAACCGCCAAAGCCGCCAAGATGAAGCGCGGCAAGAAGGCGAAGGCCGCCAAACGCGCGGCCAAAGAAGCCGCCGCGAAAGCCGAATAGTTTTCGCCAAAGAACGCATTCCGCCGAAAGAGAGCGCGAGGGATTCGCGCTCTCTTTTTTGTACGGCGGAGAACGCCCGCCGGCCTTTGACGATTATTTCCGAATTACTTATTTTTCCTATTTTTGCTATGGACAGAAGAACAGCTTTTTCTGTAAACTCGCGGGCGAGGGGAAACTCCCGATCGTAAAGAGGAGTGTATTCTCTCTCGCCGTTTCGGCTCAAACGGGTCTCAGATGGATAAAATGGTATCAGAATGAAATCGATTGCGGGCAGGCACTTTTCTCTCCTGTGGGGAATAATTCTGTGGGGATTCTTTCCGCTCATCGCGGCGGCGCAGGACGCGCCGTTCCCGCCCGCTCCGGAACTGATGGGGGTTAGACCGGGACAAACGACGCTCGCCGATCTGCGGCAGAATCCGGCGTTCGGCGAGGTGCAGGCCAAAAGCCAGCTCGGCGGCTACGACGTCTATACCTTCAAGATTCCCGATATGCCCGACATCCCGTTTGTTCAGCTCCTGATCAAAGACGGCCGGGTCGATGTCGTCGTCGTGAACCTCAAAGAGCCGCGCCTCATCGACGACGCGCGCGCCTCGTTCCGGGAAATCACCCGGGACTGCAAGCCGATCCTCGTTCAGGACACCGAAGGGAAGTTCCGGGAAGTCTATCCCGAAAGCGCCGTTTCGTTCGTCTTTAAAAAGAACGAGGAAGCGCCCGACAAGCCGAGCGACGAAGTGACCCAGATCGTCATGGAGCCGCTCAAGCCCGACTTCTTCCTGGTCCGCGCCGACGAAAACCGCCGGAAACTCTTCGCCGGCGGCTCGATCGATGCGATCCTGGCCGATGCCGAAAGCGCGCTGCGCCTCGACCCGCAGAACGGGTCCGCCTACTGGCTTTTGGGAACGTGCGAGTTCCTCCTCGAAAACTACAGCGATGCGCTGAAATACGTCTCCCGGGCCATACAGATCAACGACCGCGTTCCGGAATACCATTTCCTGATGATGAGCATTCTCGAACGGACGAACTCCATCGACAACGGGCTGCGGTACTGGGAAGCCGTTCAGCAGATCTGCAAGACGAACCCGTTTCACGCGGCGGAACTCTCGGTGCTGCACGGGCAGCTTCTGCTGAAAAAGTCGGACGCCGACTGCGACGCCGCCATTGAAGAACTCCAGAAAGCCGCCGACAGTCTCAAGCCGATCCTGACCGAAGGCCGGTCCGACCGGGA
Organism: Thermoguttaceae bacterium; assembly: GCA_017405595.1. Taxonomy (GTDB): domain Bacteria; phylum Planctomycetota; class Planctomycetia; order Pirellulales; family Thermoguttaceae; genus RUG695. The sequence continues at coordinate 106,732 of JAFRAC010000015.1, forward strand.
AAAGCTCCAGGCTCTGGAACTGTCGGCCCGGCTCTATTCGGCGCTGGGCAGCGCGGTCGCGGCGAAAAACTGGACCCAGCCCAAAGAACGGGAGAAAGCGTTCCTTTGGTTCAACGCGTCGAAAACCGTTCTCGACACCGCGCAGAAGCGGGACGCCTCGGCGATGATTCTCCTTCTCGACCTCTGGCGCAACGCTTCGGAAGCCGCGCTCGCCGCGCCGGAAGAGACCCAGATTGACGGGTTCCTGGCCGGAGTCGCCGAGAAGCTCGAAGGCGTGCTGCAGCAGAATATCGGCGTCCTCGAAAAGGAAATGATCCGCGTGAAAGCGGGCGAAACGTTCTTCAATGCGTTCCTGGCCGCCGACACCCGGGGGGATGCCGAGACCGCCGAAGCCGACGCGCTCAAAGCCTACGCGTTCCTGGAACCGTATCTCCAATCCCCGTCGAACCGGATCATGCAGATCATCGGGCCGGTCGACTACGAACTGGGAATCTACTTCAACGACCATCAGACCCATCAGGATCTTGCCGAAACCCTTCTGGCGCATGCCGGGGACTCGATTTCCGAGTCGCTGACCCTCGACGGTTCGGCGCTCGACGCGGACCAGGGGATCCGGCTCGTGAATATCGGAAAAGCCTACTGGTACGCCAACAACCGGCAGAAGGGGCTGGAACTGACCCAGCGCGGGGTCGCCGCCATCGAAAAGGCGGTGGCGGCGGGCAACTTCCCGAAAGAGGAGTACAGGGTTCCCTGCCAGAATCTCATCACCATTTACGAAGCGCTCGGCGACACGGTGAACGCCGATCTCTGTTCCGAAAAAATGAACTCCCTCCTTGAAGGCGGGCCCCAATCTCATTAAAATAAAAGGGTGTAGCGAAAACGGCGCCGGAAGCCCTTAAGACCGTCTCTTTGGGCCCCGCCGGCGCGCGATCGTGTCTTTCCGCGCAGGGGGCGGTTTCCCCTTCCCCGCGGAAGACGCGGGCATTCCTCCTGACCCTGAAGAAAGAAGAACCATCCATGTCCAACGCCGAACGCTTTCCGCATCTGAAGGCCAATGATCCCGAAGTTTACGCGCTGATCCAAAAGCAGTGCGAGCTGGAATCGACCACCCTCAAAATGATCGCGTCCGAAAGTTACGCGACCTACGAAGTGATGGAAGCGTGCGGGTCCCCCTTCACGAACAAATACAGCGAAGGGTATCCCGCCGCCCGTTACTACGAGGGGAACGAGTTCACCGATCAAATCGAAAACCTCGCCCGTGAGCGCGGCAAGAAGCTCTTCGGCGCCGAGCATATCAATGTTCAGCCCTATTCCGGCTCCCCCGCCAACCAGGCGGTTTACCGCGCCGTGGTCAAGCCGGGCGATAAAGTAATGGGGATGCCGGTCACCGACGGCGGCCATCTCACCCACGGCTGGAAGGTCAGCTTTTCCGGGATGGACTACGTGCAGGTTCCGTACGGAACGAATCCCGAAACCGGGAAGATCGACATGGACCAGGTGCGGGAGATCGCCCTCCGCGAACGGCCGAAGATGATCTGGGCGGGAACAAGCGCCTACCCCCTGAAACTCGATTACGCCGCGTTCGCCGAAATCGCCAAAGAGATCGACGCCTATCTGGTCGCCGATATCGCCCACATCAACGCGCTGATCATCGCCGGGGTTCATCCCGATCCGGTCCCCTACTGCGATATCGTCAGCAGCACCTCGCACAAGATGCTCCGCGGCCCGCGCGCCGGTTTCCTCCTCTCGAAAATCGAAGACCGCTACCAGCAGAAATACTTTGCCGGCAGCAAATTCAATCTGGCGCAGCGGGTCGACCGCGCCGTCTTCCCCGGCCTGCAGGGGGGCCCCCACATGCACGCGATTGCCGCCATGGCCTCGGCGTTTGCCTACGCGATGACCGACGAGTTCAAGGAATACGGCAAACAGATCGTGAAGAACGCCCGCGCGCTGGTCGGCGCGATTCTCGAAAAGGGTTACGCGGTCGCTTCGGGCGGAACCGACACGCACCTGGTCATCCTCGATTTCCGCAAGGAGGAGTTCACCGGCAAAGACGTGTCGCAGGCGATGGCCAAGTGCGGCATCATCGCGAACTTCAACATGGTTCCGGGCGACCAGCGGAAACCTTCGGTCACCAGCGGCGTGCGTCTCGGCACCCCGTCCCTGACGAGCCTCGGCATGAAAGAGAACGACATGGTTCAGGTCGCCGACTGGATCGATCAGGTCTGCAAGAATGTCCACGATATCGATGCGGTCGCGCCGCGGATCCGGGGCGAAATCGCCGAATACCTCAAAGGGTTCGAGGTTCCCGGCATCCGCCCGAAACTGATCTGAACGCGGCCGCCTCGCCGGCCGTGCCGCGCCCGAGCCAGGAAGTTCCGGGCGCGGCACGCCTGCAGCCCGCCAATCACACATAACAGGATGAACGGATTCTCCCGGATGAAACTGCGCAAAACTTCGGCGCTCCTTCTCTTTCTCCTGCTCGGTCCGATACTTCTTCTTACCGTGCTGGGCGTGGTGGCCTACCGCCGCAGCGGCGCCGGGCGCGCCGCCGAAGAGGCCCGCCTCACGCAGCTGTTCCGCCTCCGCGCGTCGCTTTGCGATACGGAATTCGTCCGTCCCGGAATCCAGACCTATTTCGGGCTGACCCTCTGCGATATCCGGACCGACACCCCGTTCCTCTTCGCTCCGGAAATCCTGGCGCGGCCGGCGGCCGGCGGCCGGCCGAAAGGGGCGCAGCTTTCCCCGGTTCTCGACGAGTTGCGTGTTGGCGAGTCGCCGCTGCGCGCCCGTCTCGAATCCGGCCCGGAGAGCCCGGACGGACGCGAATGGCTGATTCCCGACCTGTATGTCAAGGCTTCGCAGTGGCGCGATGCCGCCCCCTTCTTTCACGGGCGCGCGGGGGAGTTCCCCGCCGGAGGGATCCTGCTGCGGATCGGGCGCGTACACTTCATTCCCGACGACGGGCTGTTCGGGGAGATTGCCGCGGAATACCGCCGGCCCCGCCGCCGGTTCGGCACCGACATTATCGACGAGCTCGCCGCCATCGGTTCCGGGAAGACCGGAACCGCGCGCAGCGGGGTCTCCCTCTCCGACGAAGTGGTCCGCTACACACAGAACGAGACGGAATCGATTATCGACGACGTGCTCGGTTTCTGGAGCCGCGCCGAAAGCGACTCGTTTCTTCTGGCGCAGTTCCGGCTGACGGGGATCACCGCCGCCGAACCGGTCCGCCTCGCCCTCTTTCAGGAAGGAGCGCCCGCCGGCGGCGCGCGGATGACGCCGCCGCTGCGCTGGATGCTCGACTCGGCCGGTTCCCCTTTCCCGACCCGGCTGCTGGCCCTCTTTTCCCCGGTGATGGCCGGATGGGGCGAGGCGTGCTGGATTACCGGCCGCCTGTCCTCGTTCCCCGAACCGGACGGGGCGTTCGGCCCCCGGCGTCACACGGCCGTACGCAATCTCCTGTTTCACGACGCGCGGCTTGAAACACTTTTGAAGAAGGTCACCTCGACCCGGATCGAGGGGAGTCTCGCCCGCCTTTCCGTGACGGAAGGGGAAATTTCGGACGGCGTCTTTTTCGGCGAGGGGCGCATTCTTCTCACGGATTCCCGGCTGAAAAAGGACTTTTTGATCCGATTCCAGAAAGAGTTCGGCCTTGAATTCCAGCCCGCCAACACGCTGGTCAACCGGTTCCCCGACGACATGGTTCCGTTCGACCGGGTGATCTTCGATTACACGCTTCGGAAAGAGGGGGCTGCGATCAGGGCCGCCGGGCCCGATTCCGGCGGGGTCGCGGGGGTCAGCCAGTCGACTTCCCCGCAATACCGGTTCCTGCTGCCGGCCTCGGGCGAAAAGACGGTCCCCTATCCTGTATTGCTCGGCACCCTGGCCGAAGGGGACGAAAACGGTTTCTGGACCTCGTTTTACCGTGACGCCCTGAACCACCTGCCGGTACCGGAAGAGGAATAGCGGTACGCCGAAATCCCCCGCGCGGAAAAGCCGGTCCGGGCGGCGGGGGTCAGGATTCAGGGAACAAAAACGGCGCGCGGAAAAGGGGCGCTGGCGGGAAAGAGAAAAGTGTTACTTTTCGCGGTAGATGATACGGCCGCGGTCCATGTCGTAGGGGCTGATTTCAACCTGGACATGGTCGCCGGGAACAACGCGGATACGGAACTTGCGCATCTTGCCGGCGAGCCGGCAGAGGACGATATGGTCCATATCGTCTAACTTGACGCGGAACGCGCCGCGCACTTCTTCGGTCACCACCCCGGTCAGCTGGATGGCTTCTTCCTTTAATTTTTGATCTCGTTTCTGCTCGTTACTCAAGATTTTTCTCCTTCTGAAAGTGACCGCGGCCGCGCCGGACGCCCGGCACAAAGCGCGGGGGGAACCCGCACAGCCCAATGGCTGAGGCCGCCGAATAACGCTTATCCCGGATTATACACCTTTTTTAACACTTTGGCAAATGGGGGCACACCGAAGGAATCAGCGCCAGACGAGGGTTTCGGGAAGGGGAGCGCCGAGATTTTCACAGCCGTCCGGCGTGACGACCACCATGTCTTCGACACGGATCCCGCCGTATTTTTTGGAATAGAGGCCCGGTTCGACCGAAACGATGTCGCCGGCCATCAGTTCCGGCCCGCCGATATCGAGCAGCGGCGGCTCGTGGCACGCCAGGCCGAGCCCGTGACCGGTTCCGTGGGTGAGCCGGATTTCGTTCTGCGCTTCGGCGCTTCCCGGAGCGGCGTAGCCGAACCCGGCCTTTTCGAGCGCGGCAACGGCGGCGCGGTGCACCTCTTCCCCCGTCACGCCGGGACGGATCGCCTGCTGGGCGGCGCGTTTGGCCGCCGAAACGGCGGCGAGCATTTCGGCGTAGACCGGCGCGATTTCGCCGTTGACGACGGTGCGGGTGCAGTCCCCGAAATAGTGGGTGGCGCGGCTGCGGGGGAAGATATCGACGATCACCGGCTCGTTCCGGTAAAGAGGGCCGTAACCGAGCGAATGGCAGTCGCCCCCGTCCTTCTTTCCGGCGACGATCGACGATTCCGGATTGGAGAACCCGGCGTCGAGAAGGAGCTTGTCGATGACCCCGCGCATCCGTTCCGAGGTCAGCGGGCTCCCTTCGTAAAGGAGAACCCCGTCGGCACCGGATTCGGCCGACCCGATAATCCGGCATGCCGCCGCCATGACCGTTTCGGTCGTGTGCTGAGAGGCGCGGACCGCGTCGATTTCCCACGCGGCCTTCTGCCGCCGTTCGGCGATTCCCCGTTCGATATCGCACCGGACGGCGATCCCCGCCCGGGAGATCATTTCGGCGTAGATGAGCGGCAGGGTGCGGTCGGCGGTCACCGAACCGGCGCCGTACCGGCGGAGCGCCTCGGCGCCGCTCTGCGCGGTCGCGGTTTCGCGGTCGCCGGAAAGCCCCTCTTCCGGCCGGAAATCGGCGGGGGACGCGACAAAATCGACCGACGCCGAAGCTGCCGCCCGCTCGTTTTCGATGTCGCGCAGAATCAGGAGTTTCACCGAACGGCGGGGATTTTCGGCGGACTCGCGGTAAGAGGCCGGACGCGCTTCCCGAACAACAAGATTCGGGTCCGGGAACTCGATCAGGACCGCGGGATCCCCCGCCGAAAAGCGGATCTGGCGGTAAAGCGCGGGATTGTCGGCAGGAATCCCCGCCGTAATGAACAGTGTGTCACTCATCGTTTTTCACTCGATCGGAAAGAGCCGGTTAGATTTCAATGACGGTCGTCTGAGCGACGCGGTCTTCCAGGTTCGGCCGGAAAAAGGTCAGCAGCAGCAGCGGCAGATACCACCCCATATAGAGCCCGCCGAGGTTCCCCATCCAGAACTGCACGCCGAGCATCAGAAGCGCCGAGCAGGCGATGAGGGTGGCCAGGTTCTTCTGCGGCGGCCAGAGGCAGAGACCGAAACAGATCACCAGATAAGCGGCAATGATCGGGATCCGGTAGTAGACCGGCAGGAACGCCCAGATTCCGGCCGGCACGGTAAGGCACATCGAGTGCAGGCCGAACATCGAGGCGAGCTGTTCGGAATAGGGCCCGTAGTCGGCGGGCGAGAACATCAGCAGAAGCCCCATCAGCATGACCGCCGAAAAAGTTCCGACCAGGAACCGGCGGAACCCCCGCTTCAGGTAGAAGCCGCACCAGAGCGGAATCAGGAAGAAGGGGTAGAAGACCAGGCAGGCGGCCATCCCGATCAGAAAGCCGCTGAAGAACGGGCGGCGGTAGATTGCGACCGCCATCACGAGGAGCATGCCGGGAACGACATTCTCGAGGCTTCCGGGCATCTGGTTCACGTAGGGGAGGAGCAGGTAGACCATTGCGGCGGCGAAACCCATTTTCAGGTTTCCGAAATGGAAGTGCCCCACCGCGACCAGCCCCCAGACGACGCCGAACTGCGCCAGCAGAATGAAGCTGATCAGGAAAAACTCGTCGAGCGCCGGCGTGCGGTTCAGATCGTCTTCGGAAAGGGCGGCGTGCGTCCGGTTATAGTCTTCGACCGTCATCCGGCCGTTCGGTTCCGCGGGAAGCGCCGCAACGCGTTCGGGTTCCGCCGGAACGGGCGCGGCCGACGGGGTCCTCCCCCCCAGAAAGGCGCTGAACTTCGCCGACATCGCGCCGTGGATAAACGGGCCGATCTGGCTGCCGTGCAGGACGACCGGAACGGAAACGTTCCGTGCGGCGGCGGCCAGTTTCGCTTCGATCTGGTCCTGAATCTCTTTGGAAGGGAGAAAGATCTCTTCGGTCTTGCGGCTGAGCAGGTAGAACGGCCGGTAACCCGGATTTTCCATCACCGGGTCCGGTTTTCCCGTCCGGAGATCGCGGAGGGCGCGGGTGGTGATCAGCTGATCGAGCCGGATGGTGCGGGGCGTCTCGACCCGGTCGCCCCGGCAGAGGAGGAGGTTCGGGACGAAAAAGACGATCAGCATGACGATTGCGAAGATCATCCCCGACAGCGCCAGGTTCGGTTCCAGCAGGGGCCGGCGCGTCATGAACAGGTCGGCGAAAAGGCGCAGGAAGAAGATCAGCCCCGCCGCGTGGATCCAGAGAAACCCGAGCCGGACCTGCCCCATCGAGATGTAGAGGAGCCCCGGCGTCGAGATGATCAGGCAGAGGATATCGAAATTGCGGATCGAAAAAATGCGGCTGAACCGGAAAAAGGTCGCCAGAATCATCAGCGACGAGAGGTAGAACCACGTGGTGGGCAGCATCTCGTACTGAAAGAGTGAGGTCGGCATCGGTCTGTCCGCTTTTAAAAAAATCCGGTTCCGTTTCGTTCACCCTCTTTCGAGCGACGCTTGCGCGAAAACGGTTCCCAAAAGAGAGGGTGAAAATGATGAATCGCAAAAAGAGCGCGTTCGGCGCCCGAGGAAACGACCCGGCGCCCTTTCGGCCGTCGGCGGGTCGGCGCGGGAAGAAAGGGGAAGCTCTGTGCAGAGCTCGCCCCTCCCCCACCTTTTTTATCGGTAAATTTTCCCGTTTAAATCGAGATAAAACACCGGAATACCCGGCCTAGTTCAAATCTCCGGTGAACCGCGCCATCAGCTCGAATCCGCGGCTGAACGCGTACCGGGAAGTTTCGGCGGTCTTTTCGCAGAAGCTCCCCTGCCCGGCGGCCGGCCCGATATCGCTCCCGGCCATGATCCACGGCACGAAACCGCGGGAATGGGTTTTGGTCGCGATCGGCGTCGGATGGTCGGGAGAGACGAAAACGCGCCAGTCGGGGAAACTCCGCAGTTTTTCCAGGATCGGGGGAAGGACTTTCGCGTCGATATCGGCCAGCGCCTGGAGTTTCTTTTCGAGGCTCCCTTCGTGCGAGGCCTCGTCGGTCGCCTCGACATGAACCGCGACCAGGTCGTACCGGTCGAGCGCCCGCGCGGCGTATTCACCTTTGGCGGCGTAGTCGGTATCGACGTAGCCGGTAATGTTCGGCACATCGATCACATCCCATTCCAGAAGGGCGGCAATCCCGCGGAGCAGGTCGACCGCCGAAATCATGCTGCCGCGGATTCCGCCGTAGCACTGGGCGAAAGGACGCAGATCGGGGCGTTTCCCCTGCCCCCAGAGCCAGGCGCAAGTTGCCGGAAGTTTCCCTTCGGCGATCCGCTTCCGGTTGACCGGATGGCCGGCGAGGAACGTTTCGGTGCGCCGCATCAGTTCAAGGACGGCCGCCCCGCCCTGACCGGCGGGGAGCGCCTGCGCGTAGTCCCGGTCGGTATAATCGTGCGGAGGATAGGTTTTCGTCTCCTGCGAAAAGAGCGCGCGGCCGGCGTCGCTGTCGGGCCGGAAAACCATGAGGTTGCGGTAACTGACCCCCGGAAAGAATTCGACCGTGCCGGTGCCGGGCGCGATTTCGCTCCAGCAGGGGGCGATTTCGCTCTGTAGGCCGGCAAGAATCTCTTTCGCTTCGGGCGAAGTGATATGCCCGGCGGTAAAGCTCTTCATTTTGCCCGCTTCCAGGCAGACCAGATTGCACCGGAACGCCCAGTCGTCGGCGCCGAGACTGACCCCCTGCGCCACCGCCTCCAGGGGGGCGCGGCCGGTATAGTAGTCGGCGGGATTGTAGCCGAACAGGCTCAGGTTCGCCACATCGGAACCGGGGGTGAACCCGTCGGGCACGTTAAAGGAACGGCCGATGACCCCCGTTCGGGCCAGCGCGTTCATGTTCGGAATGTCGGCGGCTTCCAGCGGCGTCTTTCCGCCGAGCGAATCGATCGGTTCGTCGGCGCACCCGTCGGGGATGATGATCGCGTATTTTCGGGACATAACAGATTCCTTTTTTCAGCGGCCGACGGCGAACCCGAGGAATCCGGGTCTGCCGGCGGCGCGGTTGTGTATTACTTCGCGGCAAGCGTCTCTTTGGCGAGTGCGGCGAGATGTTCGGGTGTAAAGCCGAAATGGTTCATCAGTACCCCGGCGGGAGCCGATGCGCCGAACCCTTCCATGCCGAGGAACCGGCCCTCGAAACCGAGGTAGCGGTCCCACCCCTGGCGGACGCCCAGCTCGGCGGCAACACGCGCTTTCACTTCGGCGGGAAGAACCGATTCCCTGTATTCGGCCGGCTGGCTTTCAAAGAGCTCCTGGCACGGCATGCTGACCACGCGGACCGCGATTCCCTCGTTTTCGAGCAGGGCGGCGGCCTGCAGGCAGAGCGAGACCTCGCTACCGGTACCGATCAGAATCAGATCGGGCCGGGCGGCCTTCTCTTTGAGCAGGACATAGGCGCCGCGGCGCGCGCCCGAGGCGGGAGCGTAAACCGTCCGGTCGATCGTCGGCAGATTCTGGCGCGTCAGGACGAGTGCCGAAGGGGCGTCGGCCGTCTCGAGGGCGGCGCGGTAGACTTCGGCGACCTCGTTGGCGTCGGCGGGACGGAAAACCCGGACGCCCGGAATGGCGCGCAGCGCGGCCAGATGCTCGACCGGCTGGTGGGTCGGCCCGTCTTCGCCGACTCCGATCGAGTCGTGCGTGAAGATGAAGAGGGTCGGCAGATGCATGAGCGCGGCCAGGCGGACCATCGGGCGGAGATAGTCGGAAAAGACGAAGAAGGTGGCGCAGTAGCCGCGCAGGCCCGAAAGGGTGAGCCCGTTGGCGATCGCGCCCATGGCGTTTTCGCGGACGCCGAAATGGATGTTCCGGCCCGCCGCGCCCGGCGCGAATTCCCCCGCTTCGGGGAACTTCAGGAAGGTGTTGTTCGAAGGCGCCAGGTCGGCGGAACCGCCGACGAGCCACGGAATGCCGGCGGCGGCCTCGTTCAGGACCTTGCCGCTCGACGCGCGGCTCGCCATCCCTTTCGGGTCGGCGGGAAAGACCTCGACCGCATCGCTCCACCCTTTCGGCAGGGCGCCGGCCGCGATCAGTTCGAGCTCTTCGGCCATTTCGGGATAAGACGCCTTGTAGCCGGCATAGAGCTTTTCCCACGCGGCAAACGCCGCGGCGCCGCGTTGACCGGCCCCGTCGGCAAAGAGGCGGTAGACCTCGGGCTCGGCGCGGAACGATTCGTCTTCGGGAACCCCGTAGAACTTTTTCGCGCCCCGGATTTCGTCTTCCCCGAGGGGAGCGCCGTGCGCGGCTTCGGTCCCTTCCTTGGTCGGGGCCCCGTAGGCGATACGGCTCTTGACGATGATGAGGGCCGGCCGGTCGGTTTCGGCCGCGGCGGCGGCAAACGCCCGGCGGAGCGCGGGCAGATCGTTCACGTCATCGACACGCAGAACATTCCAGCCGTAGGCCCGGAAACGGCCGTCGACCGATTCCGAGAAAGCCAGGGAGGTGTCCCCCTCGATGGTGATGCTGTTGTCGTCGTAGATCCAGCAGAGATTGCCGAGTTTCAGGTGCCCCGCCAGCGAAGCGGCTTCGGAAGAGATCCCTTCCATCATGCAGCCGTCGCCGCAAAGCGCGTAGGTGCGGTAGGTGAAAAGTTCGGCGCCGGGCCGGTTGTAGCGCGCGCCGAGCCAGCGGGCGGCCATCGCCATGCCGACACTCGTCGCCAGACCCGCGCCCAGAGGACCGGTCGTCATTTCGATGCCGGGAACAAGGCCGTATTCGGGATGGCCGGCGCAGCGGCTGCCGAGCTGGCGGAACGATTTCAGGTCGTCCATCGTCACCGCCGGTTCGCCGTTCTGGGAAACCCCCGCCAGATGGAGAATCGAGTAGAGGAGAATCGACGCGTGCCCGATCGACAAAACGAACCGATCGCGGTTCTGCCAGCCGGGGCGCGCCGGATCGTAGTTCAGGACCTCGTTGTACAGGAGGTAGGCGATCGGCGAAAGCGCCACAGCCGTGCCGGGATGCCCGCTTTTGGCCTTCTGGACACCGTCCATCGACAGAGTCCGAATTGTATCGATCGCCTTCTTTTCTTGCGGAGTCATCACCAGTGCCATAGGGACCTCTTTCGGTTGGCTTTTCGGGAGCGGGGAAAGCTTATTGCCATCTTCGGAGCGTCCGAAAAGATGACCGTTTTATCATACCACAGAGGGGGAAAAACGCAAGGAGACGCCGGACCCGGCCGGAACGCCGGCGGAAGGGAAACGGCGGCGAATCGGTTGATTTTTTCAAAAAAGATGGTATCATATAAACGCTGTTTTCTTCGATGATGTTCGGAATTTGAATGGGGCAAAGGTTCCCCTTAGAAACGGACCGCAATGTCGGAAGCGGAAAGGTATATCATCTCCCTCAGCGGAATCCCGATGACCTGTCTTTCGGGAATCATGCTGATCATCAGTTTTCTGCTCATGCGCGGCGAAGAGCCCCCGAAGTTCGACCCGGCGTGGATCGCGGTCGGGGTCAGCGGCCTGCCCCTTGCGTATCTGGCGGCGAAACGCCTCCTGTTCCAGAAGGGGATGGCGAGGATGTCGGTTCCCCTTCTGATCACGATTGCGATGATCGCCTCGATTTCGATCGGGCATTATTTCGCCGCGGGCCAGATCGCCTTCATCATGGCGCTCGGCGGCCTCTTGGAAAGGAAAACCGAAAAGCGCGCCCGGGCGGGACTGAAAAAGCTCCTGAAACTGGCGCCGGACCGGTGCCGCGTGGTCGGCGGGGAAACCGAAGAGCTGATCCCCGCCTGCAGGGTGAAACCGGGCGACCGCGTCCGCGTCCTTCCCGGAGAGGCGATCCCGGTCGACGGCCGGATCCTTGCCGGCGAAACTTCGGTCGACCAGTCGGTCGTCACGGGCGAATCGCTTCCGGCCGACAAGGGGCCGGGCGAGATGGTCTACTGCGGCACGATTAACCGGTTCGGCGCGATCGACATCGAAACCCTTTCCGCCGGAAAAGATTCGTCGCTCCAGAAGCTGATCCGCCTTGTCCGCGAGGCGGAATCGCAAAAGGCCCCCATTCAGCGGCTTGCCGACCGATGGGCGAGCCGGCTGATCCCCGCCGCGCTTCTGGTCGCCGTGCTGGCGTATCTCTTTACCGGCGACATCGTCCGGAGTGTGACCATCCTGGTGGTCTTCTGCCCCTGCGCGCTCGTTCTGGCGACGCCGACCGCCATCGCGGCGGCGATCGGGCAGGCGTCGAAACACGGCGTCATCGTCAAGTCGGGCGCGGCGCTCGAGACGATGGGGCGTATTACAAAAATCGCGCTCGACAAGACCGGAACCCTGACAAGCGGCCGCCTTCAGGTGAGCGATATCCTCGTCCTTGCCCCGGAAATGGACGCCGGCGGGCTTTTAAGGCTTGCCGCCTCGGCCGAAGCGAAAAGCGAACATCCGCTCGGAAAGGCGATCTGCGAAAAAGCCGCGGAACAGCATCTTTCTCCCGCCGAAAGCGCCGGCTTCCGCATGCGCGCCGGCCGGGGCGTTTCCGCCGAGGTCGGCGGGGAGCAAATCTTCTGCGGCACCAAAGAGTTTCTCGCCGAAGAGGGGATCGTTCTTTCCGAAGAGACGCTGGAAAAATTTGCCCCGTTCCGCAGAGAGGGAAAAGCGCTGGTCATCGTCGCCGGCCGGCAGACCTGTTTCGGCGCCATCGCCCTTTCGGACACGCTCCGCCCCGAAGCCGCCGGCGTAATCAAGGAGCTCCGGGCGCTCGGCCTGACGCCGGTTCTCCTGACGGGGGACCACCGGCTTGCCGCCGACTATTTTGCCGGCCGGCTCGGAATCGGGGAAGTGCACGCCGGACTCCTGCCCGAAGACAAAGTCGCGTTTCTCAAACAGGACCCCTCCCCCGTCTGCATGGTCGGGGACGGCGTCAACGACGCGCCCGCGCTCAAAGCCGCCGACGCGGGGGCGGCGATGGGGAGTTTCGGCAGCGATATTGCCGTGGAAGCCGCCGACATTGCCCTGATGACCGACGACCTGACGCGCCTCGTCTATCTGAAGAAACTGGCCGATGCTACGGTCAAAACGATCCGCGCCGGTTTCGTCTACGCGATCCTCTTTAACGTGATCGCGATCACCCTTTCGGTCTGCGGCTTTCTGACCCCGACCCTCGGCGTGATCATCCACAACATCAGCAGCTGTTTCGTCGTCGGATGCGCCGCGCTGCTTTACGACCGGAAGTTCGATTGAAGCCGCGCTTCCCCGCAAAAAAAGAACAGGCGTTTAGACACCCATGTGTTTAAACGCCTGTTCCTGCGTTTCGCGGAAACCGCGGCGGCCGGAAAGGTTCAGCGCTGCAGCTGCTTTTTCCACCAGCGGATCTGCTTTTTGACCTCCGCCGGCGCGGTGGACCCGTAGCTCTTCATGGCGCGCACGGCGCCCGCGGCGTCGAGGTAGCGGTACACGTCTTCGCCGATTTCCGGCGCGGCGGCGCGCATCTCGTCGAGCGGAATTTCGGAAAGGCGGATCCCCCGCTCCATGGCCGAACGGACCAGGCGGCCGACGATGCCGTGAGCGACGCGCTGAGGCACGCCGGCGCGGATCATGTATTCCATCAGGCTGGTCGCGTCGAGATAGCCGGCGTTGATCCGCGCGGCGATCGCCCCGCGGTTCAGCTCGGCCTGCGCCGCCAGGGGCGCCGCCAGCTCGAGCGAGGCGCGGACCGTATCGAACGAATCGAAGATCGGTTCCTTGTCTTCCTGCATGTCGCGGTTATACGCCTGCGGCAGCCCTTTGAGAAGGACCAGAAGCGACTGCAGGTTGCCGACCGTGCGCGCGGTCTTGCCGCGGATCAGCTCGAGCGTGTCGGGATTGACCTTCTGCGGCATGATCGACGAGCCGGTACAGAACGCCTGCGGCAGCCGGAGAAAATTGAACTCGCACGTCGACCACCAGATCCACTCTTCCGCCCAGCCGCTCAGGTGGATGGCGATCTGCGCCAGATCGAACGCGAATTCCGCGGCGAAATCGCGGTCGCCGGAAATGTCGAGACTGTTCCGCCCGACCTGGTCGAATCCGAGATATTCCGCCGTCTTGGCGCGGTCGATCGGCAGCGACGTGCCGGCGCACGCGGCGGCGCCCAGACTCAGCACGTTGACCCGCTTGCGGCAGTCCAGAAGCCGCTGGCGGTCGCGCTCGAACTTTTCGCAATACGAAAGCCAGTAGTGGGGCGCCAGAACCGGCTGGGCGCGCTGGGTGTGTGTATACGCGGGCAGAATGACGTCGAAATCGCGGTCGCAGCGGCTGACGAACGCGTTCTGCAGATCGCGCAGAAGGGCGCAGAGGGTGTCGATCGCGCCGCGCACCCACAGGCGCATATCGGTCGAAATCTGGTCGTTCCGGCTCCGGGCGGTGTGGAGCTTGCGCCCCGCGTCGCCGAGGCGGCGGGTCAGTTCCGCCTCGATGTGCATGTGGATATCCTCTTTTTCGGTCGTGAACTCGAACGCGCCGGACTCGATCTCTTTTTCGATCTCCTTGAGGTTTTTCCGGATCAGGTCGAATTCCTTCGGGGTCAGAATCCCGACATCGGCAAGCATGCGCGCGTGCGCGATCGACCCGGCAATATCCTCCTTATAGAGGCGCTGATCGTACGAAATGCTCTCGGAAAAGAGCTCCATCCGCTTATCGGTCTTTTCGGTAAAGACTCCGCCCCAGGCTTTTGCGATCCCGTTTTTCGATGCCGTCTTTTTTGCCGCCATCATTTCACTCCAATGATACTGGTCTTGAAACTGTCAGGGCCGAAAGGATGTTTCAGCCGCCGCTTCCCCGCTTCCTATTATTTCCTTCCTTCTTTTTGCGTCAAGACGCCGGGCCGCTATCGGGCGGGCCGGATTTCGAACGAGTGCCGGCCCGACCCGACACCGGAAATGACGCAGAACCCGCCGGCGACTTGGGGGTCCGCCTCTTCGCGATCGCAAAGAACGGTCTGGTTTTCCCAGAGATGCGGCAGCGAAACTTCGCTCCGCGTGTTGGCGGGGGTCACCGTCTCGAGCGTGTAGCTCTCGTCGCCGCGGCGGACCGAAACCGAAACCGGGCCGCGGATCGTCGGCACGACGGCGTCGACTTCGCGGAGCGAGGCGGTCTGGGGTTTGATTTGGATCTCGGCGAATCCGGGGGAAAGGGGTTTCACCCCCGCAAGGCAGCGCGGAATGATGTTGGCGGGCGCCGCGCCCCAGGCGTGGTTCCAGTCCTGGTTCGGCTTGTAGATGTCGTCCCACGCCTCGAGCGAGATGGTCGAACCGGCCCGGATCATGTTATACCAGCTCCGCCTGCCGGTATCGGTCATGTAGCGCAGCGGCGTTTCGCCGTCGCTCCCCCGGTAGAGGGCGTCCAGAAGGAACTGCGAGCCGTAGACACTGCATTTCATCCCGCGCGACTTGATAAAGGCGGCCACGCGGTCGCGGTCCTCTTCCGGAACAAGCCCGAACGCCAGCGGAAACATGTTCCCGTGAAGCGAGGCGTGTTCGGTTCCGGCGCCGTCGCGGAACACGCCCCGGTCCGCGTCCCAGAACGTGCGCCGGAACGACTCGGCGAACCGGGCGCGCCGCTCTTCGAACTGTTCGGCGTCGCCGGCCTTTCCGAGGATGCGGGCGAAATCGCACAGCGCCGTCAGCGCCAGATAATGATACGCGTTCACCACCACATTCTTGTCGGTAAAGACAAAGCCGTCGGTTTCGCCCGACTCGGCGTTCTCGTTCCCGGCCAGCCCCCGGTGCGGCCAGTCGACGATGTCGCGGATACGGTCTTTCGGGGAATGGATCGCGTCGAGAAACGCGGGGGGCTGCTCGCCGGCCGTGGAAATAAGGCCGTCCTCACCGGCCAGCGCCAGCAGGGCTTTCGCTTTCAGGTCATCGTACCGCCGCTCCAAAAAACGCGCGTCGCCGGTCCAGAGCCAGTCGTACCATGCCATACAGACCGACTGCAGAATCCATTCGGTCGGCCAGGTCGGATGGAAGAGGAGGTAATCCTGCGTGAGCCGGGCGAGGGAATATTCCCGGTCGACCGAGTAATACCCGAGCTGGTTGAGAAACGCGTCCCCCTCGTACGGGATCCGTTCGCGGTCGCCGTCCACAAAAATGCCGGCGAACGAAGTCGCTTTCATCGAATAGCGGCAGAGATCCCAAACCTGGTTCAGAACGTCGGAATCGGAACGGAAGAAGGACGCCGATTCGTCGAACGGGTAATGCGCGGCGTACCGCCGGATCGCCTCGACGCGCGGCGCCGGGTCGGAAAACTCCACCTCGGCGTAGCGGAACGGAAGGAGTTCCCCGATATAGTCGGGGACCAGAACGGCGCCGGGCGACGTGTTCCGCCGGTCGGGCAGATTCTTGATCCGGTAGGTCTGGGTGCCCGCCAGAAGGTTCAGGCGGTATTCCCGGTAACGCGTCGAACCGGCGGGATTCCGGTCAACCTGTCCGTCGCGGAGCCTTTCGCCCAGGCGGACCGTCGCATAGACCGGTTCAGCGGAAAGATCGCGCGTCCCCGGCTCGACGGGATTCGAAATGGTCAGCTGCAGATAGCCGAACGCGTCCCTGGAGAACCGGTAAAGGTTGCCGCCCTCTCCGGCGGGTTCGGGCGTCTCGGTTTCCAGTACCACGGGATAGCGGCTCGTCGGCCCGTCGAAACTTGTCTGCGGCGGGTCGGCATCGCCGCGGTCCCAGAGGCGGGAAGCCGTGCGGAAACCGCGCGGCGCCGACCAGGGGGACTCTTCGCCGTTGTTCCAGGTCTGCACACGCCAGTAATACACCGTGTCCGGCTGCAGAGGGGGGAAATCGAAGAGGACCGAAACCGACCGTTCCGATTCGACCCGGCCGCTTTCCCAGATCACGTTTTCGAAACCGGGGTCCGCCGCCAGCTCGAACCGGTACGCCGTCTGAACGACATCGTTTCGCCGGTCGTTCACAATCCACGAGAAGGAGGGGCGCGCCGAGCGGATTTCGGCGATCTGGACGCGTTCGGCCGTGTCGGTCAGATCGGCGAGCGACAGCTGGCTTGCCAGCCCGCCGATCCAGACAGTATCGGTCCGTTCCAACAGGTCGGTCAATAGACCCGACGGCGCGAGGGAATCGCCCGCACGGGAAAGGCCGCAGGCGAAAGCCAGAAAGAGGACGAAAACGGCGGAGGAAAGAAAGCGTTTCATTTGGGGGGTCGCCTGTACGAAAGGTTGGTCCGGCATCGGTTTCTAAATCAAGGCGCGGGGCGCGCTACTCGTCGCCCAGCGTCGCCTTGCGCCGGAGGATGTGGTGGTAATGCTGGGCGAACCGGTGCGATTCGTCGCGCACGTATTGCAAAAGGCGGAGCGCCCAGGAATCGCGCGAAAGGCGGACCGGTTCGGACTGGCCGGGAAGGAAGATTTCCTCTTCCCGCTTGGCGAGGGAAAGGATCATGCCCGGCTGCAGCGGCGCGCCCTCGAGTGCGCGGCACGCCGAATGGAGCTGGCCTTTCCCGCCGTCGATCAGGAGGATGTCGGGGGGCGGGTTTCCCCGCTCCGACTCGGCGAAACGGCGCGAGACGACTTCGGCAATCGAGGCGAAGTCGTCGACCCCGTCGACCGTTCTGATCTTATAGCGGCGGTACCCCGGCTTAAAGGGATACCCGTCGATGAACCGCACGACCGAGGCGACGGTCTCTTTCCCGCTCAGGTGCGCGATATCGATTCCCTCGATCACACGCGGCTCCTTTTCGAGCCTGAAGACTTTCCGAAGCCCGCGCAGGCCCCGGCGCGGATCGGCCTGAAAGACTTCCGGCTGAACGTGGCGGTCGACCGACCCCCGCTTTTTGAGCGATTCGAGCGCCAGAAGCTGGTCGCGCAGCGAAGCCGCCTTTTCGTATTGGCGCGCTTCGGCGGCGGCCTGCATCTCGCGGCGGATCTCGCCGGTCACCTTTTGGCGCTTTCCGGAAAGGAACCCGCACAGGCGGCGGATATTCCGGCGGTACTCCTTTCGTGTGATACGTCCGCTGCACGGCGCGCCGCATTCGCCGATCGACGCCAGAACGCAGGGGCGGTACGCCTCGCGGCGCGGGTCGCCGTCTTTGATCACGAGCCCGCAGGTGCGGAACTGAAAGACCTTCTGGAGCGCGACGAGCGCCCCGCGCAGAAGGGACGCGTTCGGGAACGGGCCGAAAAGGCGCGTGCCGTGGGAACGGGGGGAACGGGTGATTTCGACCCGCGGATACTCTTCGCGCACCCGCACCTGCAGATAGGGGAACGTCTTGTCGTCTTTGAGGTCGCGGTTGTATTTCGGCTGGATGTCCTTGATCAGACGCGCTTCGGTCAGGATCGCGTCGACTTCGGTTTCGGTCTCCAAAAAGTCGATGTCGCGGATTTCCCGCACCAAGGCGGCGGTGCGGAAATCGGTCATTGCCGGTTTCAGAAAATAGCTCCGCGTCCGCTTGCGGAGGCTTTTCGCCTTGCCGATGTAGATGACCCGGTCGCGGGCGTCTTTCATGAGATATACGCCCGGCGCGTCGGGAAACCCGCGCGCCTTGCGCGAGGCGGCGCGGTACCCGCGGGCGATCTTCTTCGCTTCCGGTTCCGAAAGGAACTCGTAGCGGGCCGCCTCGCCGTCGGACTGCGGCTCCGGTCCGCCGCCGACATGTTCGCCGTCGGGCCGGTCGAATCCGGAATCCTGCTGCTGATCTTGTTCGGACATGCTCATTTCCACACGAAAGGCGCGCGGCCGGGCGGCAGAGGCCCCCGAAACCGCGCGGCCGGTTTTGTGTATTTTATTCCTTCCCCCGCCGGCCGGCAAGTGCGTACCGCCGGAAAGGGGGCGCGGCGCCGGAAAACCGCGCGCCGGACGGGGCAAAAAAAATCACTTGGAATTCCCGGAACCGGAAACTCCAAGTGATTCTGGCTTCAAACGCTCTGAAAGAAATTATTCTTCGGTCGGCAGCTTGAAGAGCGGGCCGGAATCGTCGCCCATCCCGCCCTTGAGGTTTTCGGGATTGACGGCGGGAGATTCGGCGGACTTTTCGGCGGCCTCGGCGGCCTCGGCTTCAGCGGCTTCCTCTTCGGTCCAGCTGGCGCGTTTGCGGGAAAGGCCGATCTTGCGGTCCTGACGGTCGACGCGGAGAACCTTGACTTCGATCTCCTGCCCGACGGCGACTTCCTCTTCGGGATTATCGACCTTGTGGTCGGAGAGTTCCGAAATGTGAAGAAGGCCCTCGAGATCGTCTTCGAGGCTGACAAAGACGCCGAAGTTGGTGATCTTGGTCACAACGCCCTTGACCACCTGGCCCGGCTGATAATCGCGGGGGATACGGGTTTCCCACGGATCTTCGGTAAGCTGTTTCAGACCGAGCGCGATACGGCGGTTTTTCTTGTCGATCGACAGGAGCCGGCACTTGATCTGCTGGCCCTTCGTGACGACTTCGTTCGGATGGGTGATCTTGCGGACCCAGCTCATATCGCTGACATGGAGCAGGCCGTCGATCCCCTCTTCGATTTCGACGAAAGCGCCGTAGTTCGTGAGGTTGCGGACGGTACCGGTAATCTCGGAACCTTCGGGATATTTCTGCTCGATCGTTTCCCACGGATTCGACTGGGTCTGCTTGATGCCGAGCGAAATTTCCTGCTTGTCTTTGTTGATTCCCAGAACGACCACTTCGATCTCATCGCCCACGCTGAGCATTTCGTTCGGATGGTTGATCCGCTTGGTCCAGGACATCTCGCTGATGTGGACGAGCCCCTCGATCCCCTCTTCGAGCTTGATGAAGACGCCGTAACCCATGACGTTGACGACCGTCCCCTTGACCTTCGAGCCGACCGGGTATTTCTCTTCGACGGAATCCCACGGGCTGGGGGAAAGCTGTTTCAGGCCGAGAGAGATCTTTTCTTTCTCGTAGTCGATATGGAGAACCTTGACGGTGATCTCCTGATTGATTTTGACCATTTCGCGCGGGTCGGTAATACGGCCCCAGCTCATATCGGTGATATGCAGAAGACCGTCGATTCCGCCCAGATCGATGAAGGCGCCGAAATCGGCGATATTTTTGACCACCCCGGTGCGGACCTGGCCGACCTCGAGTTCGCGGAGAAGAGCGCTTTTCTTTTCTTCACGCTCGGCTTCGATGAGCTTGCGGCGGCTGACCACAATGTTGCGGCGGGTTTCGTCGATTTTCAGAATGACGCATTCGATTTCGGTGTTCAGGTATTCACCGATATCGGCGCTACGCCGGATATCGACCTGACTGGCGGGAAGGAAAACATTGACGCCGCCGATATCGACCAGAAGACCGCCTTTGATCTTCTTCGAAACGGTACCGGAGACTTTGTCGCCTTCCTTGACCTTTTCCATCATCTTGATCCAGGCCTCGATCTTGGCGGCCTTCCGTTTGCTGAGGGCGACCATGCCGCTGGGCATTCCCTCGCCGGCGGTATCGTCGAGCTCTTCGACGAGAACTTTGACCGTCTGGCCGACCGCGGGGGCCTCTTCGCCCTCTTCCCAGTCGGTGATGGGGATCTGACCTTCGCTTTTGTAGCCGATATCGGCGATGACGAATTCTTTTTCGATTCGGACGATACGGCCGGTGATGATGTTGGTAGTGGAAATCTCGGGCCCGACGACGATTTGGGAATCAATTTCTTGCCCGTCGAGCGCCTTGGTGAGCTGTTCTTCCCAATTACCTTCGTCAGAGTCCAGATTGTTAATCAGGTTACGATTTACCACAACAAAATTCCTGGGGGGTTGCTGCTTTCTGCCCCTTCCGGCCGAAAACCGGGCGAAAGCCGGGGCAAAAAACAATGTGAACGGCGAAAAGTTCCCTACCGAACCGCTCGGCAAGAGAGGAGAACTTCACGCTCTTTCGGCAAA
Source organism: Thermoguttaceae bacterium (assembly GCA_017405595.1). Taxonomy (GTDB): domain Bacteria; phylum Planctomycetota; class Planctomycetia; order Pirellulales; family Thermoguttaceae; genus RUG695. Next base: position 127,384 of record JAFRAC010000015.1, read on the forward strand.
ACGGGATTCCCGAGGTGCGCCTATGAAAGCCATAAAGCGTCCAATCGGGCATTTTACCAAAAGGCAATTATACCCGAATAAGGCAATGGGACAAGGGGAGAGCGGCGGGGCTTTTACCGGATTTTCCGGTCAGAAAGGGGGATCGTCGGCCCCCGGTCCGGCCAGGGTTTCGGGGGGTTCCGGGCCCTGTTCCGGCGCCTGTTCCGCCTCCGGAGCCGGCCCGGCGGCGGGCTCCTGTTCCGGTGCGGGTTCGGCTGGTTCGGCGGGTTCGGCAGGCCCGGCGGGTTCGGCAGGCCCGGCGGGTTCGGCCGGCGGCTGCGCCGCGGCCCGGGCGAGCTGCAGCTTTCGGGCGAACCGTTCGTCGACGGTGAGCGCCGCCTCGGCTTTCTCCCAGGCGTCGATGTACAGCCGGTGAACCGGGCTCTTATCGGCGCGGCCGGTAATGTAGCTGCGGACTTTCTGAATCAGTTCGGCTTCCCGCTGCGGGGTAATCTCGCCGGTAAGCACCTTGCACCGCAGAAAAACGAAGTAGGTGTCGAGAACGTCGCAGAAGCAGTAGGCGTGGATATCATTGGACCCGCCCTGTTCGAACATGTCCTGAACCATATCGCCGTGGGTCTCGATCTTCCCCGGCTTGCGGAGAACTTTCGCCGAAAGGTTCAGGCCGCCGTTGATCATCGCCGAACCGAAATTGCTCAGATACTCGAAAAGGTCGAAGTGGGCCGCCTGGTTGTATCGGCTCCGGGGGGAATAGCTGCCGGTCGGCCCGAACCATTCCGGAACCGGAATGCCGTAGCGGAACGCCATCATCTCCATCATCGGAATGTCGAATCCGCGGCCGTTAAAGGTGACAAAGGTCGGTTTGCCGCACTGCCGCCAGTATTCCCAGAAATCTTCGGCGATCCGTTTCGGCCCGCCGTTTTCCCACCTCAGACACTTGATGCCGGTAAACTCGAAATCGCCGTTGATCCGCGCGATCACCAGCGAGATCGGCACCTGGAACGTGAACGGGATGAATCCGGTCCCCTTTTTTTCCATCTGTTCCTGCTGAAAGAGGCGGAGCGCCTCTTCGGGGGTGACATCCCCCTGGGGATGGCGGACTTTCGCGATCAGGTCGATATCGGCGACACTTTCGATGTCGAAAACCAGATAACCGTTTGGGGAACCGGCCATGGAAAACCTCTTCTAGCGGAACGGAATTCAGCGGTACAGGAGAGACGCGGCGGCAAAAAGACCCGCTTCGTATCCGAGCTGAGTTTTCAAGAGACGAACTTCTTTGTTTGCGAACGACATTATATCCGACCGAAACCGATTTTCCAAGCTTTCCCGGAAAAGGTCAAATGATTCGGAGACGCCTCCGCCGAACACAATCGCGGCGGGATTGAGAAGATTGGCGGCCAGCGCCGCCGCTTTGCCGAGAAGGTTCCCCGTCTGCCGGTAGACTTCGATGGCCGCCGCCTCGCCCTGCCGGGCGGCGCCGGCGATCTCGAGCGCCGAAACCCCCGCCCTGCCGGTCATTTCGGCGTACCGGCGCGAAATCGCCGGTCCGGCGGCTTCGGCTTCGAGGCATCCGCGCCCGCCGCATCCGCAGGGCGCGCCGTTTTCGGCCACCTTGAAATGCCCGACTTCGGCGGCGCTGCCGAACGCGCCGCGAAAGATCTTCCCGCCGAGAACCAGCCCGCCGCCGACCCCGTTGCTCACGGTGATCCAGAGAAAATCGTCGATTTCGCGGCACGCGCCGAAGATGTGTTCCGCCCAGGCGCAGGCGTTCACGTCGTTTTCGGCGGCGACCGGTTTGGCATAGCGGCGCCGGAACTCTTCGGCGACCGGGAAATCGCGGATCCCCGAAAAGGGGGCATAGAGCCAGGTGCCGGTTTCGGGATCGGCCAATCCGGGAATCGTGATTCCGACCGCGTCGAAACCGCCGTCCGCCGCCCGGAGCGTTTCGTCGCACGCGCGGAACGCGGCGTCGAGAATCTCGGCTTTGCCGAACCGGCGATCGAGTTCGCGCCGCACCCTGCCGGAAAAGCTGACATGCCCGCCGGCCGCGACGCTTGCCAGCGCGGTCAGGAGTTTGGACCCGCCGATATCGACGGCTAAGATTCGTTTCGGGTGCATCGGCGCCTTACAGCCTCATTCTCGGCCGGGGGGGTTCTTCCTCTTCCTTTTCGCGCGGCCCGTCGAGGGTCACCGCCAGTTCCCGCTGTTTGTGATCGCGGATAATGTTCAGGATCACCTTTTCACCCGGCTTGTGCTCTTCGACCAGCGAGATGAAATCTTCACCGGAATGGATCGGCTGGCCGTCGACCCCGACGATCGCGTCGACCCCGCCCCGGGGCGGGATCCGCTGGAAAACCGGAACCCGATGCCCGTACTGCTCGGCAACAGAGATCTGGATCTTCCATCCGTGAAGGCCGGCGCGGTCGGCCGCCCCGCCGGCGAGGATCTGCGTGGGAACCACACCTCCGTCGATTTCCGTCACCTGGAGAATCCCGATATCGCCGCGGACAACCTTTCCGTGCCTGAGAAGGATGTTGGCGATCCGCTCGATGGTGTTCACCGGCGTGGCAAACCCGACGCCGCTGTTCTGCCCGACCTGGCTGGCGATCGCGGTATTCATGCCGATCATCCGTCCGCGGCTGTCGAAAAGGGCGCCGCCGGAATTGCCGGGATTGATCGCCGCGTCGACCTGAATGACCCCCTTGATCTGGCGGGCCTGTTTCGGGCTGTCGATGGTGCGGTTCAGATTCGAGACAATGCCGCGCGTCAGGGTCCGGTCGATTCCGAACGGATTGCCGATGGCGTAGACGACCTGTCCGATCAGGATTTGGCTTGAATCGCCGAATTCCACCGGGTCGAGATCGTCGGCGGGCGCGTTGATCTTCAGCAGGGCGATATCGGTGTTCGGATCTTCGCCGATGAGCGCCGCCTCGTAGTCTTCGCCGTTAAAGAGTGTGACGGTCACGGTGTTCGCCCCTTCGATCACGTGGTAGTTCGTCAGGATGACCCCGTCTTTGGAAAGGACAATCCCGCTCCCCCGCCCTTCGCCGATCGCATCCGAAAAGGGGAACGCCCCCTGGCGGACCATCACCGTATCGACGTTAACGATACTCCGGTTCCGTTTCTGGTAGATGAGAATGCCGATCTTCTCTTCGGGAAGGATTTCGTCGGCGCGCTGGCGCACAATCGGATCGGGATTGTCGGCGAGGGAAACCTTATTGAGCGCTTCGCCCGGACTCCCCTTTTTGGGCAGGACGGTATTGCGCAAATCGATAACATACGTTCCGTCCGGATTGACCGGCACCGGCTGAGCCGCCGGACGGGAGAGGAAGCCGAACAGCCCTGCCAGCAGTGCCGCGCCCGCCGCGGCGCGGCGGAAAAACCGTTTCATGATCATCAATAACTCCTTTGCCAGACTTGCCGCCGCCGCGGCGAACGCGGCGGGACTGTAATTTCCGACCGCGATTATAATGTCCGAAACCGAAAACGTAAAGAAAAAAACTCTGCCGGAAAACGGGTTCTCCCCCTGATTTCCGCCGCTCTTCCCCCCGCGGAACAGGGAACCGCCGGGAGCGAACCGACCGGTACAGAACGAAAAAACTGCTCCGTAATTTCGGAAAATGGGGTAAATAGAGGGGTGATAAAAGAAAAATTTCCATTTATAATGGAATCTAGCCGATTTGGCGAATTGGGGAAGTTTTGTCCGCGTTCCGTCCGGGCCGCGGCACGGGGTCCGATTTTACCTTTCCTTCCGGCCCGTCCGAAAGGAAACGCTCACTCTCGACGAAAGCCCGATTTAGTATGCCGATTACTACCGCTGACTTGGCCGCCGCCGGCGTTGTCGGAGCCGGGGGCGCCGGATTTCCGACCCACGTAAAGCTTTCCGGTAAAGCTGATACCGTTGTGATCAACGCCGCCGAGTGCGAGCCGCTCCTGCACAAAGACAAAGAGATCATTCTCCATTACGGCGAATCGGTCGTCGAAGGGCTGGCGCGGGGAATGGAGCTGACCGGCGCGGCGCGCGGCGTGGTCGGCATTAAACGGAAATACACCCGTGTGATCGAGTCGCTCCGTCCGAAACTCCGCAAAGGGATGGAAATCGTTCCGCTCGACGACGCGTATCCGGCGGGAGACGAATTCATTCTCGTCTACAAGACGCTCGGCCGCGTGATCCCTCCCGGCGCAATTCCCCTGGCGGTCGGCGCGGTGGTCATGAACGTCGAAACCGCGTATAACGTCGCCCGGGCCGGAGAATTTCCGGTAGTCGAAAAGTTCGTTTCGGTCGCCGGCGCGGTCCGCAGCCCGGTTTCGGTACGGGTGCCGATCGGCGCGCCCCTTTCCCTCTGCCTGGAAGCCGCGGGGGGAACCGATCTTGCCGACCCGGCGTTCGTTCTGGGCGGCGTCATGATGGGCACGCTCGCCGAATCGCTGAACGGCCCCGTAACCAAAACGACCGGCGGCATCATCGTTCTGCCGCGGGACCATTTCATCGTCCGGCGGAAAAGCTGGGACTGGAACCAGACGATGCGCACCGGCCGCGCGGCGTGCGACCAGTGTTCGCACTGCACCGAACTCTGCCCGCGCTACCTGCTGGGGCACCCGATCGAGCCGCACAAGTCGATGCGGAGTCTCGGGTTCAGCCTGAACCGCGAAGCCGACGTTCCCGGTTCCGCCTACTGCTCGGAATGCAACCTCTGCAGTTACTGTTCCTGCCCCGAAGGGCTCGATCCGCGCGGGGTCAACCACCAGAACAAGATGCGTCTGATCGCCGAGAAGAAAAAGTGGGAAAATCCCCCGTTCGACCCCGGCCGGGCGGACCGGCTGATGGCGTTCCGGCAGACCCCGACCAAGCGCCTGATGCGCCGGGTCGATCTGCTCGGGTTCGACAACCGCGGCCCGCTTCGGGAAGAGCTCGTCGACGCACGGGAAGTCACACTTCTCCTGAGACAGCATATCGGCGCTCCGCTGGCCCCGACGGTTCAGGCGGGTCAGGCGGTCCGCAAAGGGGACGTGATCGCCGTTCGTCCGGTGACCGACGGCAAACCGGCGCTCGGCGCCGACCTGCACGCCTCGATCGACGGCGTGGTCCGTTCGGTCGGCGAACAGTCGATTGTGATCAGCAAATAACAGAGAAACACACATACACACAGGAACAGAAGAGATGTCGAGTAAAGCCGCAGTCGGAGCGATCGAACTTTCAAGTATCGGAATCGGGTTTCGGGTTCAGGACGCCCTCTTAAAGGCGGCGTCGGTCGACCTGCTGATCGCCAGAACCATCTGTGCCGGCAAATACCTGATCGTCTTCGCCGGAACCGTCAGCGACGTCGAGGCGGCCATGCAGACCGCCCAGTCCGAGGGGAAAGACGCGGTGATCGATTCGCTCGTGGTACCGAACATTCACCCGGCGGTCTTTCCGGCAATGACCCAGTCGGTCGTCCTTTCCCCCGAAGAGGTGGGCGCGCTGGGAATCGTCGAAACGTTCAGCGCGGTCAGCGCCATGGTCGCCGCCGACGTGGCCGCCAAAGCGGCGAACGTTACGCTGTTCCGGCTCAACCTGGCGATGGCGATGGGGGGAAAAGGGTTCCTGGCCATGACAGGCTCGGTCGCCAACGTCGAAGCCGCGGTACAGGCCGCCGCCGACGCGGTGGTGCAGGATCATGGTCTTCTGGTCAGCACAACCGTGATTCCGCGTCCTTCCAGGGAACTCTATACCGAATACATCTGATCTGACAAGCTGAACATCTTCGGCGGCGCCGGCCGCCCAAAACGGCGGGAAGCAGGACCGGCCCGGTTCCGCTTCCCGCCATCTTTTTTTCACCGCGGAACTTTTGCGGCCAGGGCCGCCGGCCCGTTCCGGACTATACCGGCAGAATCTTATTCAGTAACACAGCGGGTAATCTTGAAAGAATGAGGCAGACCGGAAAAACGGGCAGAAAAAAGTCTGTATCACCCGACCGCGCAATCGTTATCATGGGATCATGGGTAGAGTCAAGTATCTTTCGTGCTGGTTATATCTCTATAATAATCTCAAGAAAAAAATCTCTATCGTGATGCAAATACATCATCTAACCCCAACTGATGATAAAAGCGGAAAGTCGAATCGGGAAATTTGGAGATATATTGGTCAATGTCTTGCTGACATATCTTTGTCTGAAAAATATAGGATTTAATCCGTTCCCTCGCCTCATCATAACCGCAGCCAAGGTACCTATCGAAGTGTTTTAATAAGTCCAGTAACCGCAAAACATTAACATTTGTCTCGGAAATAACAACTTTAGAACTACGGACAATAAACCGGCGTCCGCCAATAGGAATCTCCCGAACAACGGCCCTGATGTTGTTCGTAACGATCTCCATTATTTGCGGGACCTGGGTTGAAATCCTGATCATATTGGCAAAAGTAAAGCCTGAATAGAATCCCTGTACCCTGCCCCGGCGGGCAACATACTTGTACGTTGCGATCGTTTCCGCACTCGGAACGGCCGTAAAGCCGTACCGGGTAACTTTGGGAAAATAATAAATCCCCTGTTGATAACGGCAAATCTTACCGTTATCAGTTAAGGTTTTGATTTGCTGATAAAGGTTTGGACGATTCATCCCCTTGATATGAATATCGCTGAGAAAAATCGGTTCTCCGCACTTATAAGATTCCTGCAAATACTGAAGAAGCACTCTTGCCTCCTTAGAATCATTTTTTATCATATTTCAAGTTACTAAATCTGATTATAAACATCATAGGTTTGGCGTTAATAGGGACTTAAACATAATTCTCAACCAAAAAAGAAACGATCGCTGATGTTTGGTAAATCCTGTTTATCTTGTCTAAATCAACATAAATGAGCCGGATAGAAGACGACGGGCGTTTTATCGAAATCCCGGATGACGGCGAAGAGGTTTACCACGGAGATGTCCTTGTGGGAATTTGATTCTTATATAGATATCTTGTGATAGACAACGTTTTAGAAAAATCATATCATTTGAAACTATCGGTTGCCATACGGACTAAGTAATTTTCATCTGCCTTCCCCTTGTTCTTGATTTGTCTCACAAAGGAATTGTTTGTCGACTTCAAACGATCAATACTATTAAGAATTGCAATTTTTTCGACATGGGTTCCGAAGTCCATGAGTTTTGATAAATACGAAAGAATTGGTTTTTGAATTGGTTTGTATTTTGTTAACTCAATGAGATTTAAAACAGCATTGTATCTAATTTTATATTCTCGATGTTGTGATGTTTCAATGCAGAAGTACATAAATGTAGAAAGAATATCTTTGTTATAAATATTATCCGGGATTTCAGATAGGTAACGATAAATTGTTATCAAGAGACACTCCGTCAGATAGGCATCTTTTCTATCTAACGATAATAATTTTTGGACACATAGGTCAGATTGTGCCTTGTCGAAAAGACTAAGAAACAAGGAATATTGAAAATCCAGTGATTTAGCGTTTTCAAGTTTTTCCAGCATAAAATGGTTGCTCGTATGATAAGAGATTGGAATACTATCAAGTAGTCGATTTTTTATTCTCGGCCACTCGCTAAAATCAGGATATTTGAAGTAGAGTTCTTGAATAACCTTGATGGCAGAGCTTTTAATACTAATAGTAACCTGATTTGATGTTAGTGTCGTGATAGTTGTGTCCAACAAACAACGAAGAATAGAATTGGTTAATCTCTGACTGCACGAAGAAAGAATAAAGTAAATGTTGTCATAATTATTTCCTTTAAATGGATTCGTGTTAAAGTCGTTATTTGTATTAATTAACGATTGAATTTCTTGAATTTGTGATTTGACGTATCCTGTGATATCACATTTGTTACGGATGATGGTTGATAAACGATAGTCTGTTTTGTAGAATTCGGGTGCAGAACGCGAAAGGGCTTTTTCTAGCTGTTTAACTGATCCTTTTGTTGAACTAACGAAATTGATAATGGTGCGATAGAATTCTGAATAGAAATCGCAAGCAATTTTTCCGGAGGCAATATCAAGTAAAAGTCTGCCAACCCGAGCCTGGTCAGTTCTGTTCATTTTTGTAAAATCGGACTTGCTCAATATTTTGAAGCAAAAATAATCGCAATAGGATAATTTCCGCTCAAACACCTCGCAGACAAAGCTTACGGCGTCTGTTAAGCTGTTCCGATATGTGTTTGTAATAAAGAAGTCTGATATATATGAGCAGAGATTTATTGTTCTCTTATCGTCTGCAACCCAATTTTTTATGAATTGTAGTAATTCTGCATAGAGCTCATGATATGTTGCATCATCCATATAATAACCAAAACGTGTTATTAAAATTAATTTTGAACGGACCTGCATGTATTGAGCAGAGTTTTCGATACTTTTTAATATCTCCTGTATTTCATATGAATTAAGGATACTGGTAGGTTCATTATACGTCCTGATGAAATTGTCGATCTTCTTTTCATTTCCATTCAAAATTGCCAACCTAATGTAGTTAAAATACAATCGATGTTCATTGGATTGGAAGCAGAATAGTTCATATAATTCAAGGAGTCTATTCTTGATCATGATTGCCTGAAGAATTGAACCATTTGTCTCAGCAAAACAGTATGCATTTGCAAGGTGGACAATTAAGCTGTTATAATCACTGACTCTTGTCGTTTCAGGCGAATCGGATATCGCTGTGTAGTGATGATTGATTATCTCTTCATTAAAAATTTGAATTTGTCTGTCTAGGTACGGATAGTAAACAGGTTCAGGATTATTATCGATATATTCTTGACCAGAAATCTTTGAACCAATACCGTTTTTTAATTCTTGTATTATAAGTGCAACATGCCTAATATCGATCGCTATGTCATTTTTGACCCAGTTTGGCACTGAGCGTGTCGCAAATGCCTTGTTAATTGCTTCTCGAAGGTATTTAAGGCATTTGTTGTAATGTCCTAAAAAATAGGCTTTCTGTGCATCAAATCGTTTAGAGAGGATTGATTTTATGTTTTCCTGACACGTACTACATATTTCAGAACATATGACATCTATATTTGATTCTTTGAATTTGCTATGTGAAAGTATATAACACAAATGGTCTGCAAGAGCAGAGTCAAGCTTCGAACCATCAGGGTCCTCTTGTGAACTAGCTTTTGGAAAAATGTTTGACGTGAGAGTTCTTAACACCGATGGAAATGCAGCCAACTGGCCTATACGTTGAATATTTGATCCGATTTTAAATACTTTGTTTACGGTCAGTTCGGGGACTTCACTCCGTTTGTTTTGAAGAGGGGATTCTTTTTTGCAGTATATTTTGATAATGTCCTGGATTACACTGTCGTAGACCTCTAATGCAATGTCTGCAAATTCCGAGACAACAGTATACTTTTGAGCACCAACAGTTTCAACTTCTTTTTGCATTGCGGTTGGAGTCTTTTTTCTTTCATTGCAAAAAATGTACAGAATTCTTAAATTGTTTTTTTGAGCGCGTCGGACCTCCTTTTGAACCGCAGTTGAAATGTCATCTTTGTTGTCTACGATAACAACGCAAAGATCTGAACGGTCTATTTCGCTTAGGAATGCGCTTTCGTTATTATCGCTACTCGCGGGGGTTTCCTCGTATACGTAAACTTCGGCAAGACCAGTAGCTTCTAATAGCTTTTTGATAGCTCTTCTTGCAATTTTATATTTTCCATTACAGAGCGAACTGATAAAAACTCGCAATTTAGACCCTACACCTGAATTGTTCATTACAACCTCATTTCGCGATATTGTTTTAACGGTTAATGTCCTACAGTTATATCCTACATAAATCTGTAATATGACATTATTAATATTTGAAACTGAAAATCAGGTGTTAATGTAAACATAAAAACGTTGTCAGTTGTTTGCTTGTTTTTGCCCATACCGCAGCTTACTGCAGTATGGGAATATCTCGTTAATTTTTGCAACAATGCGTTTTTGTTCGGCTAGGGGTGGAAGGGGGAGAACCATCTTTGATAAAGTCTTTCCATTGCAGTTAGGTTGCGCTGTTGCTATTGTTCCACTTCTGATTTGTCTCCAATAGAGAAAACTATCCATAAAGAGTTTGAAATATTCAGCATAAAGAAGTCTGCTATACCGTGTCCGAATCAAATATCCCGCATATACGGCTTCTTCCGGAACACTCTTAACCAGATAGGATTTTCCAACTGTCCCTCCTGTTCTGGCAAAAAGAATATCATTTTTTTGTAGAATGTACAGAGGAATTTCATCTTCTTTAATATTACAGTAAGGAACGGTCTCCCATAAGACTTCACCATCTTGAATGTCACTTATCCGAACAATCTTAATACGGCCAATTTCTTGCGCGGGTGCGTTGTAGCCGTATTGAATAGATTCGGATAAATCTCCCCAACGAACCCATTTCCAGCTTTCCGGAATCTCAAACGGAATTTCATCCTCGCTGATTTCCGGGAGGGGTTTTTCCTTCTTGATCTTTCCCGCCTTGATCAGCTTCTGCTTTTCCGCCTGGATCTTTTTATACAGCTCTTCGGCGGTCCCTTCTTCTGGCCGTTGTTCGACCAGTTTTCCCTGGATCGCGAGCTGAAGAACCGATTTCCGCATATCGTCGGGGAACCGCTTATTAAGCTCTTCAAGCCGGTCCCAGGCTTCCCCGTATCGGTCGGCCAGCGGAAGAAGTTCCTCGATTTTCGCGACAATCCGTTTTTGTTCGGCTAGAGGTGGGAGGGGAATAGGTTTATTTTTGATAAACTTATAATGCCGTGAATAACCGCCAATTCGATTCAAATTTCTAGTGTAATACTTCAATACATAAAAGAAAAATCTCGGTAATAATGTATTCTCTATGGGGTGAAATATTTTGACTCCATCTGCTCCTACAATGAAATTAAAATCGATGTATTTGACCTCGGTAGTATGATCCCCAAAGACGATAACCGGGGTTTTATGTTGAAACAGTTTTTCTTTTTTATCAGAGAAACCAATTATGTATTCTTTTGACTGGCTAATTACGGCATATTTTCCTTTTTTAAGAACCTCTGATTCTAGAATTTGAAATGACTTTGTAGGTACTTGTTCAGTAACTGTTTCAATATGGGCAAGGCACCAGTTTTCAGGGACGTCAAATTCAAACTCTTCTGTTCCTTTCTGTTTGATACCGGAAAGGTTAATCTTTCCTTCTTCCGGCCGCTGTTCGACCAGTTTTCCCTGAATCGCGAGCTGAAGAATGCTGTTTTTCAGTTCCTGGGGGGTCATCACTCCGCCCCTCCCAGTTTTTCGGTGATCTCCGCAAGTACCCGGTCAATTTCGGCGTTCAGCGAAGCCCGCTCTTCCTGATAGCGCTGAATCAGGTCGAGCGGAGCGAGTATCTCCTCTTCCTCGTGCGGGAACCCGCACAGGTCGAGATTGTAGCCGTGCTCTTCGGCAAGTTCCAGCGCGGTGTATTTTCTCGCCTTGTCGAATCCGTCTTCGGTAATCGCCTTCCTTTTGTTCCACCATTTGACGACCGGATCGAAATGTTCCGGTTTCATCGGTTTCGTCTTGCTGAAATGCTTGTACCCTTCCGGCATATCGAGCCGGTAGAACCAGGTGCTTTTCGTCGGCCCGGTCCGGTCGAAGAAGAGAATGTTCGTCGTGATGCTTGTGTAGGGGGAGAAAACGCTTCCCGGCATACGGACAACCGTGTGCAGATTGAATTCCGAAAGGAGCTTCCTCTTAATGTTGATCTTCGCGTTGTCGGTGCCGAACAGGAACCCGTCGGGCAGAATGACCGCCGCGTGTCCGTTCTTCTTGAGCCGGTACATGATGACCGACATGAACAGGTCGGCGGTCTCGCTGCTTGCCAGGTCGGCGGGAAAATGATTCTTGACTTCCGCCTTTTCGCTGCCGCCGTACGGGGGATTCATCAGAACCACGTCGAACTGGTCTTTGGCGGTATAGTCGAGCAGGTCGCGGAGCAGGCTGTTGTCGAGATAGATCTGCGGAACGTCCAGGTCGTGCAGAAGCATGTTCGTGACGCAAAGGATGTACGGCAGCTGTTTCTTCTCGATCCCGTAGATCGACCGTTCGAATGCTTTCCGGTCTTTGGTGGTCTTGACTTCCTTTTCAAGTTCCTTGAGCCAGCTTGTGAGAAATCCGCCGGTACCGCAGGCGAAGTCGGCGCACGTTTCCCCGATCTGCGGCTTGATCATTTTCGCCATGAACTCGGTCACGGCGCGCGGCGTATAAAACTCGCCGGCGGAACCGGCACTCTGCAGTTCGCGCAGGAACGTTTCGTAGATTTCGCCGAACGCGTGGATCTCCCCGTAATCGCCCAGGTCAAGCTCGTCGATTGCGTTGATCACCTGACGCAGAAGAACACCGTCTTTCATGTAGTTGTTGGCGTCGGCGAACGTCGTCTGCACAACCGCCTTTTTGACCGGCGTTGCGGCGTCGACGGGGAGTGTTTTCAGGGTCGGGAAAAGTTTGTTGTTCACGAAATTGAGAAGTTTCTCACCCGTGAGCGCTTTCCCCGATTTATCGTCCGCCGCCCAGTTCGACCAGCGGCACTCTTCCGGAATGATCGAACTGAAACTGCTATCGTCGAATTCCCATTCCTGCTCTTTGGCGTCGTAGACTTTCAGGAAAAGCATCCAGGCGATCTGTTCGATCCGCTGGGCGTCGCCGTTAATGCCGGCGTCGTTCCGCATAATGTCCCGAAGCCGTTTGATAAATCCGGAAAGGTTTGCCATGGTTTAATCCTTATCCTACCAGGTCCATGTAGATCGCGTCTTCCAATTCGCGGACCGCTTTGATGTATTCGTCTTTCCCGCCGAACAGGGAAGCGATTTTCGCGGGTTTGCCGAACCGCTTGAACGTGTCGAGTTTGAGAATGTCGAGTTTGTCGATCTCGTAAACGCCGAGATCCTTGTACCGGTCGAGAAGCTCTTCCAGAACTTCCCGCGCCGTTCCCTGATATTTGTCGAGGAAATCGCTTTTTCTGACGCTGTTCGCGCGGTCGCGGCGCGTGCGGGGAGCTTTGTCGTACGCCACATGGCAGATGAAATCGAAATCGTCGACGTCGGTCATGTTCTGATCGGCTTTCAGCTGTTCGAGGTCGATTCCATGTTCAAGGAGCATGTCGCGGATCGTCTCCTTTTTCGGGTCTTCCCGCCATTTCCTGATAAACGATTCGAGGGAAGCGTATTCGCCGAGAATGTTCTCTTTTGTGTAATCGACGATATCGACGGTACGAAGAAGTTTTCCCTCGGGATCGTAGATCGAGCAGCGTTTGTTGATAACGTTAACTTGACAGCCGTTCCTGTCGACAATCGGCTTGTCCGTCTTCGCCTGGCCGTTATCTGGCTGTTTCCGTTTCAGCCGCTGGGCGTCGGGGTCGAACCCTTCGTCCACTTCCACCGGACCGTCCCAGTCGGGGTCAAGGAAAAGGGAAGAAACGTCGCGGAAATCCATCACCGTAAAATGAGTTTTCCCCTCTTCTTCGCGCAGACGTGTTCCCCGCCCGATGATCTGTTTGAAGCGGGTCATCGAACCGATCTTCTGATCGAGTACGATCAGTTTCGTCATTTTGCAGTCCGCGCCGGTTGAAAGGAGTTCCGACGTTGTTGCAATAACGGGATAGGGAGAACCGACCGAAATGAAATAATCGAGTTTCCCCTTTCCGTACTCGTCGCTGGCGGTCATTCGCACGACATAGTCGGGATTCTCCTTGACCATGTCGGCGTTCTGGTTTGCCAGTGCAAAACGCATCCGGTCGGCAGCCTCTTCCGAAGCGCAGAAGACGATCGTTTTCGCCATCCGGTCGGTCGCTTTCAGGTATTTGGTGATTTCCGCCGCGACCTGTTCGGTTCGGTGTTCGATCACGATTTTGTAATCGTAATCGTCGTTATAGTAAATCTTGTCGGGAATCTCGTTGCCGTTCTTGTCGAGCTGTCCCTTGACCGGCCGCCATCCGTCCCCGATATTCGTGGTAACCTTGATCACCTTAAAGGGCGCCAGAAACCCGTCTTCGATTCCCTGGTTCAGGCTGTAGGTATAGAGCGGTTCGCCGAAATAGCTGATATTCGAAACGTATTTCGTTTCTTTCGGCGTGGCGGTCATTCCGATCTGAGTTGCCGAACTGAAATATTCGAGAATCTTGCGCCAGCTGCTGTCTTCGGCGGCGGAACCGCGGTGACATTCATCGACGATAATCAGGTCGAAGAAATCGGGCTTGAACAGTTCCTTGTACCGTTCCCGGTAATCGCCGGTTCCGGGATTGTCTTCCGTAAAGAGCTGCTGATAGAGGGCGAAGTAGACGGTATAGGCGGTAATGCCGCTCAGGTTCTTTTTGTCTTCCCAGTATTGGATCTTGTGTACCTCTTTTTCCAGAGGCCGGAAATCCTGCTGAATCGACTGGTCGACTAAAATGTTGCGGTCGGCAAGATAAAGGATTTTCCGTTTCGTGCCGCTTTTCAGAAGCCGGTAGATGATCTGAAATGCGGTGTACGTTTTTCCGCACCCCGTTGCCATCACAAGGAGGATGCGGTTTTGCCCCCTGGCGATCGCGTCGAGGGTCCGGTTAATGGCGATCCGCTGATAGTAGCGCGGCGGGTACGTGTTCTGCCCGTAATAATACGGCTGCGCGATAATCCTTTCCTGTTCCGGAGTGATCCCTTTCCCGCCGTTCAATTCCCTCTTATACCGGTCAATCAGTTCCTGTTCGGTCGGGAACTTGCTGAGCCCGAACTCGCGTTCTTTACCGGTCAGAAAATCATGTTCGGCGAATCCGTCCCCGTTCGAGGCATAGGCGAACGGCAGATCGAGCTTTTGGGCGTAGTCCATCGCCTGCTGAAGTCCGAACGTGACCGGATGAGTGTTGTCTTTCGCCTCGATAACGGCGATCGGGTTGTTCGGCGCCAGGTAGAGAAGATAATCCGCCCGTTTCGGTTTTTCCCGTTTAGGGACATTCCCCTTGATGTTCACTTTGCCGTCGGTAATCTTCGCTTCCATGCGAATCTTGTTCTTATCCCACTTCGAGATGATCGCCGGAGTGATATATTGCAGCTTGATATCCTCTTCGGTCAGATCTTTTTTGCTGGTGAACATGGCGGCTCTCACCTTGGTCATGATCGGGGGGAAAATATTTTCGGGACTTGGACAATCGATCGTCCCGGGCCGGACGGGACATGAAACAGCTCCGGTTTCCCCGCCTGACGGACAATCGGAACGCTTTCACGAAGAACCGTGAGCGCGGGTCTTACCAAATTTTATAAAACACCCCCCGCCGTATCAAGGACACCTCGCCGAAATCAGGGAATTTACCCCTTACTATATGCCATCGGACATAACCGACGCAGGAGAATCCCCCCTCGATCTTCTGCCGCCCCTTTACGGTTCCCGTTCTGCTCATCTTTCTGCGGCTGAAGGGGTCCGAAATGCGCGGATTCAATGGCCGCCGTTATCTCCATGCATGATGGAATAAAGGAAGCGCCGCGCATCGGGATCTCCCATTGCCGCGGCCTCCATCATACAATCGGACGCAATGGCGTTGTTTGGTTCGACTCCCTCTCCCCTCAGATAGCATTGGGCAAGTAAAAACTTAGCTTTCGCCATCCCCTGTTTGGCGGCTTTTTGGTAAAACTTTACCGCTTCTTCAGGATTCCGTTCGACTCCCACACCGTTCTGTAAGAGACTTCCCAAAGTAATCTGGGCTGCCGGATTGCCCTGCTCGGCGGACATGCGAAACCACTTTGCCGCCTCCCGCATATCCTGTTCGACACCTTCCCCGGCCGCGTAACAGTGACCCAGATTGCATTGCGCGCCGGGATGTCCCTGTTCGGCGGCTTTTCGGTACCATTTTAACGCTCCGCGAAAATCCTGTTCGACTCCAACCCCGTTATAACAGCTGTCTCCCAGGCTAAACTGTGCGTCGGCTAACCCGCGCTCGGCGGCCGCTATCCACCAATTTACCGCTTCCCGCGGATCCTGTTCGACACCTTTCCCGTAGAAATAGCAGTTTCCTACACAGTACTGCGCGTGCGGATCACCCTGCTTGGCAACCATCATCCACCATTTTACCGCTTCCGCATAGTCCTGTTCGACCCCCTCTCCCTTTGCATAGCATTCGGCGAGCGAATACTGAGACTGAGGATTTCCCTGTTCGGCGGCTTTGCGGTACCACTCGGCCGCCTGCCGAAGATCCTTTTCGACTCCATACCCGTTTTCATAGCTGTAACCCATGTTGTGCTGTGCGCCGGAATTGCCCTGGCGGGCGGCTTTTTCCCACCACTTTACCGCCTCCCGGAAATCCTGTTCAACCCCTCGCCCGCGGTAATAGCAGTTTCCGAGATTATGCTGAGCGTATTGGTTTCCCCGTTCGGCAGCTTTTCGGTACCACTCGGCCGCCTGACGAAAGTCCTTTTCAACCCCGCGCCCGTTTTCATAGAGAACACCCATCTCGTACTGCGCGTCAGCATTCCCCTCTTCGGCGGCCTTGCGGCACAGTTTGAGCGATTCCGCAAAATCATCCTTGGCTTTCTTCTCTTCGGCGTAAGCTGCCAGGTTCTGCTGCGCCGGGGCGAAACCCTGGTCAGCGGCTAAGGTCCACAACTTCACCGCTTTCTGTTCGTCCTTTTCGACGCCGTTTCCGAAATGATAAAGATTTGCGAGGAAATACTGCGCGGCCGGATTGCCCTGTTTCGCGGCGGCAAAATAACACTTTGCCGCTTCATGATAATTCTGGTCGACTCCCTCTCCGTTTTCATAACAGCGGCCCAGATTGCATTGCGCGTCCGGAATGCCCTGCTCGGCCGCCATGCAAAACCACTTTGCCGCCTCCTGCATATTCTGCTCGACGCCTTCCCCAGACGCGAAACTGGAACCCAGATTGCACTGTGCGCCGGGATGCCCCTGTTTGGCGGCCATGCGAAACCACTTCAGTGCCTCTTGAATATTCTGCTCGACACCATTACCTTCGTAATAGCAGTTTCCCAGACTGAACTGCGCGTTTGCTTCCCCCTGTTCGGCGGCCATGCGGTACCACTTCACCCCCTCTTCGTAATTCTGCCTGATGCCTTTTCCGTAGCAGCAGCAATTCCCCATGGTAAACTGCGCGCCGGGATGGCCCTGTTTGGCGGCCGCATAATACCACTTTGCCGCTTCCCGAAAATCCTGTTCGACCCCTTTCCCGTTTCCATAACATTGGCCCAGATTGCATTGCGCACGCATATGCCCCTGTTCCGCGGCTTTCCGGAACCACTTCGCCGCTTCTGCGTCGTTTTGTTCCACACCCTGCCCATGGGAATAGCAGGTCCCCAGATTGAACTGTGCACGCGCCAACCCCTGCTCGGCGGCTTTGCGGTACCACAGAACCGCTTTCTTTTCATCCTGTTCGATTCCCTGCCCTTTTTCGTAGCAATAGCCCAGATTGGACTGCGCTTCGACGTCCCCCTGTTCGGCCGCCTTATGAAACCACTTTACCGCCTCTGTACGGTTCCGTTCGACTCCTTTCCCGGTAAAATAGCAGACACCAAGGCAGAATTGCGCTTCGGCATCCCCCTGTTCAGCGTTCTTGATCAGTAGGTCAAGCGAAATTCCCTCATCCGACATGATTCTCTTCCCGATTCAAAAGTTTTACTGAATTGTTTCGGAATGACAGAGGATTTTCAGCCTCTTTGCACTTATTATGCCATATTAAGTTAAAATATCAATTAGTTCAAAGGCCGATTTTCTCATTCAGTTAATATTTTTTAATAAAATTTACTCATTTCCCCATTCTGTCTGAGATCATTGAGGAGGTTCAGAAAAGAACAACGTGTCCGAGCAAACCGGCGCACCGTAAAAAACGGGGGAACCCCTTTCGGGATTCCCCCTGAGCTCACGGACAGGAGAGCCTTAAACTTCACATGGTGTTTCAGTTTTTCTCGAGTTCCGGAATCTGGGTATCGAGGTAGGCTTCCGGGTTTTCGGGAACAATCGTCGGATCGGTTCCCTGGATTTGCGGGTAGGCGCCGCGGCTGATCACGCGAGGTTCGGTAATCTTGTAGTTCACGTAGTGGCCGGCGTCGCGTTCCTGAGCGCGGGTGTTGGCGTCGAAGTAAGCCTTGGTGGGCCACGGGCCTTCGGCAAGGGTGATGCCGTTGTATTCGAGCAGCGAACCTTTCTTGTAGTTCACGTTCATGATGGCAATGTTGTAGTTGATGACCATGTTGTAGTAGCTCGTTTCGGCATCGGCCAGCTTCTGCTGCGCGTCAAGAACCTGGAAGAGGGTCGTTTTCCCCGAATCGAACGAGGCCTGGACCGCGCTGAGTTCCTGGCGGGCGAACCGCAGAAGGGCGAGGTATTCGCTGACCAGATGATAGGTCCGGTCGAGGTCGGCGTAAAGATCCGACAGGTTGTGAACGGCTTCGAATTCCTGTTCCTGAAGGAGGGTGCGTTCGCGGGCGAGCATCAGTTCGGCGTTGCGGACGGCCGCCAGCTGACGGCGGAACCCGATCGGAACCTGCATCGACAGGCCCATGGTCCAGTCCTGATACCCGTCGTGGGTCAGGCTGCGCATCGCGCTGCCCGAAGAGGTGTAGTAGCCGTAGGTGCTCGGATCGTAATCGGTACGGTCTTTGTAGGAGAACAGGTCGTGTCCCATCCCGTGGAACCGGTACTGGCCTTCGAGGTCCAGTTCGGGAAGGAGGAAGTTGCGCGCGGCGATCAGTTCGAGTTCGCGGCGTTTCACGTTCCACTTCTGACGGCGGAGTTCCGGAGTGCGGGCGAGCGTTTCGGCTTCGATTTCGCACCAGTTGTACTTCACGCGGGCAATCGTCGGTTCGTCGACCGGCTTGATCAGGCGGCCGTCGGTCGGGGCGAGCCCGAGGAGGTAGCGGAGAAGGCGCTCGTTCTTATAGAGGTTGTTCTGAGCCTCTTTGACCGAGACGCGGAACCGCTGATAGTTCTGGGCAGCCTGGGCGATGTTCTGGGCGGTACCCTGAACATAACCTTCGTCCAGCTGCGCCTTGACCGTCCGCCACGACTGGAGCGCCGATTCGAGACCGACACCCGAGGCGTGCAGATTGCGGTAGGCGTAGTAGAGGTTCCAGTAGGTCTCTTCGAGGTCTTTCAGGAAATCGCGCACGCCGATTTCGAAATCGGCCAGGGCGATATCTTCGTTGATACGGGCGAGAACCACGCCGTTGTAGTTGCCGACCGTCGCGCCGGGTCCGGCGATCCGGTTGAATTCAACCCCGGCTCCCTGAAGGAGAGGATGGCTGAATCCGGCAACCAGTTCGCTCGTCCAGTCGCTCCCCCAGAGGCGGGAATTCGCATCCGAGTAGTCGTAACCGGCCGCGGCCTGCGCGTAGAACGTGCCGCCTGTCGCCGTCACTTTCGAAAGGGTCGACTGGAAGGTGCCCGTTTCGGTGTGGGTGGCGTAGGTGCGGCTTTCGCGGTAAGCGCCCGACTCGTTGTTCGCCGGGTTGGCGCTGTTCCAGTTCACGCTCGAATTCCAGATCGCGTCGTAGGCCGAAAGGGTCGCGGCAACGCCCGAGTTGGGATCGGATTCGGTGATGGCCGGATCCCAGACCGTCAGAACGCTCGACGGGTAGTTGAGCAGAAGGCCCGGCATCCCGTTGACCCCGGATTGGGAGAAACTGATCCCCTGAAGCTGGCGCAAGACCTTGCTGTTGTCGAGTGCGATCTGACGGCACTCGTCGAGGGTCAGCTGCCACTCGCTTTCGGGGTCGGGATTGCTGAGCGTGAGAGGCGCGGCACTGTTGACCACATCGTCGAGGGATTCGACGTTCGAGTCCGGATACTCGATCCGGGTCTGCTCGGCGATGTATTGGCCCGCCACATTCCCGCGCGGGAAGAGGAACTTCGGCTGCTGGGGCTGGCATCCTGCCAGGAGCCCCAGCAGGGCGAGTCCTGTAACCAATGCATTGAGTTCAAGTTTCCATTTCATGGCTTTAATTCCTGTCCGTGAAGTAAACCATAACGACAACGTCATAATGGGTACATCCATTACAACCCTTACAATCAGTATCGTCACCATAATCGTTAGAGTTTAACAGATGTTAAACTTTTTTTCGTTTTTTCCCGGAAGAATCGTTAAAGTTTGCGCGGGCCGTTTTAAAAGTTGTCTATTTTAACATTTGGGAATCTGGGACAGAAAAAACGGCGTCCGATTCCGCCGGCGGGCCCCAGTTGTTTTTGATGAGACGGCCCGGTTTTCGTGGCCCCGGCGCAGCGGCGCGCCTGCGGGAAAAGCGGCCGAAGGGTAGAGAAAATGCCCTGAACGGATAAGGATAAATAAGAATGGGAAAACGCAAGAAGGCCGCGGACGAACCGCGGCCTTCTTGCGTTTTTTCAGGATCTTTCACCCCCGCAAGGGGGCGGGAAACCGGCGATTAACGGTATTTGGTCGGCTGGCGGAAGAGGGGCGAGAAGGGACCGTTCACCGAACCGTCGTTGAAGTCGAGCCACCAGTAGCCGTCGTGCCATTCCATCGTGACCTTACGCCATCCGAGCGGAACCTGCGGGTAAGGATAGAAGGGGCCGATGTAGGGGAACGCGCTGGCGGCATACTGTTTCGGGTAACCGACCTGAGCGTAGTTCGGGTAGTCGGCGGTTGTCGGCCAGGCGTAATTCGGCAGGTTCGGTTCGCCGTTCTGGCCGTAACGGCCGGCGGCGACCGGAACGCCCTGCGGCGCCGGAGAATAACCGTTCTGAGCGTAGATCGTTTCGTTGGGAGCCGGAGTGTAAGAGGCCCGGTTCATGTTGTTGGTGCTGTAATTGCCGCTGGCGACCGGCGCGGCGCTGTAATTGTCGATCCGGAAGTTCTCGGGATTCGAGGCGTTCTGGAACGAAGCGGTGTTCGCCGGCAGGCTCTGCAGCGGAGCGGTTTCGAGGGAAGAGTTCATATTGAACTCGCCCGAAACCGGCGAGATCGCGTTTCCGCCCATAAGGGGCGCCGCCGCGTAGGTTCCGGGAATCGCCGGAGTCTCGGCCGTGGGGACAGCCGGAAGCACCTGCGAAGCCGCGGTCTGGAAATCGCCGGTCGAAACGGCGCCGTCGATTTCGGGCGCGATCTGAAGAGAATCGGCGGAAACGGACTGCACTCCCGGGAACTGGCTGACCAGCTGCGTGATATGCTGCCGTTCGGCGGGCGAGGCGACTTCGCCCCGGAGCCGGACGCGTCCGCTCTTATAGGCGACTTCCACGGAATACTGAGGATAAGCCGCGCTGATTGTCTTTGCAATGCGGTTTGCCTCTTCCTGATTTCCACCAAAAGCGAGCGGTGCGCAGACCGCCGTCATTGCGATTAACGCCGTTGCAAAGAAACGCCGCATCTTTAAATCCTCCAAATCCGTTTGGTTCGAGTAATTGTCGGTAATCAAGACCTCTCCTTTGGGGAGGTGTCTGATAGTTATTCGGCTATTCGGAGTGCCGGACAAAAGTTTTTTTTCGGTTTTAACGATATTTCCGGAAATCCCGTTTAAAAATGGATAATTTATATAGGACCTTAACGGCGGTTCCCCCGTTTTGCCCCCGGCGGTTCGGTGCAGGCGAACGGGATTCCTTTCTTGAATCGGGGAACAGGATCGGTACAATGGAATGAGCCGGGGTTTCCCCCGGCCGGCCCGGCCGAAAAGGCCGGCCGCAGGCGCTCCGGCGCGGAAAATATCAGTACAGATCGAGGTTACCGAATGAAAACAACACCGTTTTTTTGGCTTCTGGCCGGATTTCTTTTCGCCGCCGCCGTTTCGGCACAGGAAAGCGGCCGTCTCTTTGAGGAGGTCCCCTTTAACCGCGTCCACGCCACAGACAGCTTCTGGGCGCCCCGTATCCGGACGAACGCCGAAGTTTCGGCGGCGCACAATATCGACTGGTGCGAAAACCAGACGGGCCGGATTCAGAACTTTAAAGTGGCCGCCGGGGCGGAAGGGGATTTTCAGGGAATCTATTTCGACGATTCCGACGTCTATAAGATTATCGAGGGGCTTGCCGGCACCCTGGCCGAAGAGCCGAACCCGCAAATCGAAGCGAAAGCGAAAGAGTGGATCGACCTGATCGGCGCGGCGCAGCAGGACGACGGCTACCTGATGTGCTGGTACATTATCCGCGAACCGGACCTGAAATGGTCGAATCTGCAGAATATGCACGAGCTCTACTGCGCCGGACATATGGCGGAAGCCGCCGTGGCGATGGCGCGGGCGACGGGCGACGAAACGTTCCTCAACATAAACCGGAAACTGATCGACCTGATCTGCAAGCGGTACGGGCCGGCGCCGGACCAGCTGCGAAGCGTGCCGGGACACCCCGAACTGGAACTGGCGCTGGTCAAGCTGTATCAGTATACCGGCGACAGGAAATATCTGGACGAGGCGAAATTCTTCGTCGACTGCCGCGGCGTTGAGGCCGGACGCGAAAAAGGCCTTTTCGGCGACTACTGCCAGGACCACATCCCCCTGCGCGAGCAGTCGGAAGTTGTGGGGCACGCCGTGCGCGCCATGTATCTCTACTGCGGGGCGACCGACGTGGCGGGCTATTTCCGCGACGACGCGCTGATGGCGGCGATGAACCGCCTGTGGGACAATGTCACCCTGCACAAAATGTATATCACCGGCGGGATCGGGTCCGACGCTTCGAACGAGGGGTTCCGCAGCGAATTCTACCTGCCGAACGGCAGTGCCTACTGCGAAACGTGCGCGGCGATCGGGCTGACCTTCTGGGCCCACCGGATGAACCTGGCCACCGGTGACGCCAAATTCGCGGACGTGATGGAACGGGCGCTGTATAACGGCGTGATTTCGGGCTACTCCCTTTCGGGAGACACCTACTTTTACGTGAATCCGCTCGAATCGAACGGGATGCATCACCGCGAGCCCTTCTTCGGCTGCGCCTGCTGCCCCTCGAACGTGATCCGGCTTATCGCCTCGATGCCCGGCTATGTGTACGCGACCACGGTTTCCGACGAGGCGAAAAACGCCGGCCAAACCGAACCGGACACGCTGGTCGTCAACCTGTTCGTCGAGGGGAACGCCTCGGTGCGGCTCAACGGGCAGGAATACACCGTCGAGCAGAAAACCGGTTACCCGTACGACGGCGTGGTTGAAATTGCCGTCAAACCCGAAAAGACCGACGCCCCGTCCTGTGTGCATCTTCTGGTGCGCCAGCCCGGAAAAGGGAAATACCTGACGCAGGACCTTGCCTTCGATGCGGGCCAGAGCGAAGCGAAAGCGGCGTTCGGGTTCGACATGACGCCGCGCCGCATCATCGCCAACCCGAAAGTCGAAGCCGACCGCGCGTGTGTCGCCATCCAGCGGGGTCCGCTCGTCTACTGTTTCGAAGAGTGCGACAATCCGGACGTGCCGATCGAGGAAATCGAGCTGCCCCGCGATCCGGAACTCAAGGTTGTCATGAAAGAGGGATATATCGCCGCGCAGAATCCGGACGACCCGACCGCCGGTTTTGCCGACCGCGACACCGCGGTCATCGTGACGAAAAGCACCGGCGGCAAAACCCTGACCGCGATCCCCTACGCCCTGTGGGATAACCGCGCCCCCGGCAAGATGCGCGTCTGGGTCGGCCAGGACGGCATGGTTCCCGAACCGGACCAGACGCAGGAACCGTGGCGCGAAGAGGACTGGACAAGCGCCGACGGGAAACCGATCCTCTACCGGCCGCTGGAACACCGGTTCTTCAGGAAGCTGTAAGGCGCAGGGCGCGGTTCCCGGTTCACAGGCGGGGTTTCGGCCCGGATTTCACCGGCCGTCCCCGCCGGCGGTAACGCGGAACGGAAAGAGGAGAATGGGAAAAATCAGCGATTTCATCGGCAATTCGATGGCGCTCATCGTTTTGGCCGTCGCCGCGCTCGCGCTCTTCTGGCCGCAGAGCTGTCTGTGGGTCCGGACCGGGTGGATTAACGGCCTGCTGATGGTCGTGATGTTCGGGATGGGGCTGACGATGAAAGCGGGAGATTTCGCCGTCCTCCTTGCCCGGCCCCGGGACGTCGTTATCGGTTGTCTCGCGCAGTTCCTCGTCATGCCCCTGCTCGCGTTCGGACTGGGGAAAGCGTTCGGGCTTTCCGAAGAGCTTCTGGTCGGCATGGTTCTGGTGGGCGCGTGTCCCGGCGGCACGTCGAGCAACGTGATCACCTATCTGGCGAAAGGGGATACCGCGCTGTCGGTGGGAATGACCAGCGTGAACACCCTGGCGGCGCCGCTTCTCACGCCGGCGCTGACCTACCTGTATCTGCGCACGTCGGTCGACGTGGACGTTCAGGCGATGTTCATCTCGATCCTGCAGGTGGTGATCGTTCCGATCGGGCTCGGCGTGCTGATCAACCGGGTTTGGGGCCGGTTCGCCGAAAGAGCGAAAGGCGCGCTCCCTGCGGTTTCGGTGGCGGCGATCTGCCTGATTGTCGCCGCGGTGGTCTCGCATAACAGTGAAAAGATCCGCTCGACCGGCGCGGTCATCTTCACCGCCGTCATTCTTCACAATCTTCTCGGATACCTTTGCGGGTTCCTCGTTGGCGTTCTCTTCAGAATGAATCCCGCGCGGAAAAAGGCGGTTGCGGTCGAGATCGGCATGCAGAATTCGGGGCTGGCAACCTCGCTGGCCGCGAGCGCGTTTCCGAACCTGACGATGGCGACGGTTCCCGGCGCGGTCTTCTCGGTATGGCACAACATTTCCGGCGCCGTTCTGGCCGGAATCCTCAGAAGACTGGGGACAAAGAAAGAGGAATAGAAGACGCCGGGCGAAAAGTTCCCCGGCGGGCGCGGATTACTCTTCCGGCTTTGTGTAGCCGTAGCGGTCGAGATAGGGTTTCCAGCGGACGGCGATCTGTTCGGCGATTTCGGGCGCGATCGAAAACCTGTTCTTTTTGTAGCCCTTCTGCGCGGCGGCGAACTCTTCGAATTTGGCGCGGTGCTCGTCGAAGCCGCCGAGCCCGATTCCGGCGTAGATCTTTTCGAGGGTGCCGACCGGGTCGGCGACAAGCTCGTCGTACGAAATTTCGGTGATCTGCCCCGGCTTTAAAAGCGCCTTGTCGGCGGTGTAGGCCTCGTCCATTCTGGTGAAGTCGGAAAGGACCTTTTCGGCAAGCCCCTTCTCTTTGGGAATCTGCAGCCCGTGGGTCGCGGAAATCTTCAGCCAGAGGTTGAACGTCGAGGGGAACAGCACGTAGGGGTTCCGGTGGATGTAGACGAATTTCGCGTCGGGGAACCGCTGCAGAATCGTCCGGATCCGGGCGGTGTGCGGCGGCGATTTGAGGATGACCGTCTTCGGGCTGGCGACCGTAATCGCCTTGATGAGCCGCTCGAAGGTGTCGAGCCAGTGTTTCCGCCTCGATTCGGGCACCTCGCGCATCGTCAGGTAGTCGGCGTAGATCGGACGGGCGTTCGGGAAGAGGATGTTCATGTAGGGGCTCGGTTCACCCAGAACGCAGAGCGCGAACTCGTCTTCCTGCGGGCGGGACAGACCCGCCGCCATGTTGTCCATCGGGCGCTTTTTCGGCATCAGGAGCCCGACGAACGGGCTGAGCCACCGGTGTGTGAAAAGGAAATGGCTCGGCGCGAAACAGGTGTAGGTGTCGGCGTAGGTGAACCGGTCGTCGAGTATCATGTACTCGTGCAGCAGGGTGGTGCCGCTGCGCCAGTGGCCCAGAATGAAAAGGGGGGGGGACACCTTCTGCTGCCGGATCCGCCGCCCGTAAAACAGGCGCTGGCCCAGCGCGCAGAGGGAGTTGAACGGCGAAAGGAGCGTGATGACCAGCGCCATCGGAAGGCGGAGAGGCGAAATGCAGAAACGGCCGAGTACGAGCGACTTGAACCAGGCGCAGACGGTCACACCGTCCCAGAATCGGGGGTTCCACGGCTTGTCTTTGCTTCCGCCGGTCTCTTTGCGGATGATCGTCTTCGGCGCGTCCTTTTTCATCGATCCTGATTTCTAATCGCCTTCCGGCGAATGCGGCTTTCTGGTTCTTCCCGGCGGCCGGGAAGGCGGTTATTCGGTCGGTTCCTGAAACTGGACGTGACCGGCTTTCAGAAGGTTCAGGTAATCGACGGTGATCGCCAGAACCTCGTCGAGGTAGTAGTCTTTCTGGATTTCCGACGAGTTTTTCATCATCTTCTCGAGCTTCTCCTCCTCTTCCTTGTCGGAATTGAGCTTGTCGAGTTCGGCGAAATACTTCTCGCGGTTCAGCGGCGTGGTCTTTTTCGCTTTGACCTCCTTATAGAGGGCGATCTTTTCGCGCACCTTGTCGAAGTCGGGCGACGCGTCGCAGCGGATCTTCGACATTTCGGCCAGGGCGCCGACCATCTCGGGTGTGACATAGTCGAAATGGGGCATGTTCGGCGCCGCCGGAATCTTTTCGAGTTTCAGCGGGTTGTCGAGATCGGCTTCCGAAATTCCCTCCATGTACTGTGTTACCGACGGGATGACCACGTCGGAGGGGATCCCCTTGAGCTGCGAGGAATCGCCGCCCGGCAGCCAGAACCCCTGAATGGTGACCTTGATCGCGCCCATGTTCGGCTTGGCGCTGAGCGGGCCGAAGAGGAGGTCGGCAATCGGCTGGACACTCTGAACCGAGCCTTTTCCGTGCGTGGTGTCGTCGCCGACGATCAGGCCGCGGCGGTAATCCTTGATGGCGCCCGCCAGAATCTCGGACGCGCTGGCGCTCAGCTTGCTGGTGACCACGACAAGCGGGCCGCCCCATGAAACGCCCGGATCGGGATCGTTGTGCATGTAGGTCGAGTCGCGTCCGGCTTTCCGGTTATACAGGTCGGGTTTCGCCTGAACGACGTTGCCCGTTTCGATAAAGAGGCCGGTCAGCGCGATCGCTTCGGGAAGAAGGCCGCCGCCGTTGATCCGGAGATCGAGCACGCAGGCATCGGCGCCGCCGGCGGCAAAATCTTCGAGAATGCGTTTCACGTCGGTCACGGTGCTCCGCGCGTTCGCCTCGTGCCGGAGCATTGCTTCGGAATCGCCGTAGAAACTCGGCAGGTCGATCACGCCGACCTTATACGGCACGCCGGGCGCCTTTTCGCCGACTTCAAAGATTTTCCCCTTCGCGGCACTGTCTTCGAGCTCGATCTTGGCGCGCTTGATTTTGATGATGCGGTTGCCGGGAATGACCTGAAGACGGACCAGGGTTCCCCCCTTGCCGCGGATCTTATCGACCACCTCGTCGAGCCGGACATCGACCACGTCTTCGATCGGGCCGGTTTCCCCCTGCCCGACGCCGATGATCCGGTCGCCGACCTGGAGTTCCCCCTCCTTTTCGGCGGGAGAGCCTTTCACGATCTCCTTGACCTCGGTATAGCCGTCTTCCCACGACAGGGTCGCGCCGATCCCCTCAAAGTTCAGGCTCATCTGAATATTGAAGTTCTCGCACGTCTTCGGGGACATGTAGGTGGTATGCGGATCGTAAACACCGGCAATCGACGTGAGCGCCGCTTCGAGAACGCCGTCGTTCGTCGTCTGTTCCATCCGCTTCTGGAGCGAGTGGTAACGCCGTTTCAGGCGTTCGAGCGGCGGCTCGTCGGACCATTTGTCTTCGGCTTCCGAAATCTCGCCGCCCTGCTGCTGGGCCGACTCGGCTTTCTTGTCGGCGTCCTTCTTATCGGCTTCCAGCGAAAGGTATTCGAACTTGATCCGCTGCCGCCACCGGTCGGCCATTTCCTGCTTCGTTTTCGGAAACGTGAGCAGGTCCTTGTCGCGGATAATCTCTTCGTCGGCGGTGAAGTCGAGCGGCTGCTGCAGGATCGATTCGGCCAGGGCGCAGCTTTCGATCACCCGCTGAATATAGCGGTTGTAGATGGCAAACGCGCCGTCGAGTTTCCCCTTTTTGATCTGCAGAGCGAAATCGTCGCGGTAGGCGGCGGTGAACTCATCGATATCGGCCTGGGTAAAATAGATTTTGCGCGGGTCGATCTCCTTGATGTAGAGGTCGAACGCTTCGCGGGAGATGTCGGCATCGATCGTCCGCCGGGAGAAGTGGCGGGCTTCCAGAATCTTCGAAAAATTGACGGCGATTCCCTTGTCGATCGCTTTGGGAGCGAGGGGTTCCGGTTCGCCGAACGCGGCGGCGCCGGCGAAAAGGGCGAAGAGAAATGCCGCTGCGGCCGCTGTGCAGCGAAAGAAGATGTTCGACATCCTTGTTTTCATCGAAACTCTTTCTTCAGAAAAAGGGACAGACGCCGCCGTTCGGGAACCGTTCCGAAACGGAGTGCGCCGGTCCTTGTTGTTTGAGGAAGACTGCCGGTCTTTCCCGGCTGGGAAACCGGCATTGGGGTGAACCGGGATTCTCTGTTCTGCGAAAAAAGAAACCGCCGATTCCCCTTTAGTTTTATCATTTTTCGCGAAAAAGGGGCAAGAGGGAATTTCCCCGCCCCCTCGATAACGCGGGGGATTCCGATAAACCTGGAAACTTAAAAGGGGGAGATAAAACCGGCGGCAACCGCCCGCCGAAACGACCTTCGGCGGCCCGTATCGGGTTCCCCCGGCAGAGAAAAAACTTGGGGTAAAATCCGAAATTTTACCCCAAATGGAAACGCTCAGCCGCTTTGCCCGGCTGATCACCAGGTCAGCAGGGCGTCGATCGAGTAGTGGTCGGAAGGAAGCGGGTCGTTGTTCGGGGGGTTGATGTGGATGTCGAACGACTCGACGGTGAAATCGTCGGTAAGGAAAATGTAGTCGATGACGTTTTCCCCCTTTTTGACCGGCTTTTCGGCGGGCCAGGTGCGGACGCCGCCGCGGGCGGTTTTCGCCGCTTTGCGCGCGTCGCGCAGACCGGAAACGATGGTGGTGTAGGCGGCGTCGGTATCGACGGAATTGAAGTCGCCGGTGATGACGAACGGAAGGCCTTTCGCCTTCTCCTCTTTGAATTTCAGGATCAGCTTCGAGCTTTCGCCGCGCGCCTTTTCACTGATGTGGTCGAAATGGGTGTTGGCGTAGACCAGAATACGGCCGCTCTCCTTTTCGCGGAGTTTCGCCCACGAGACGACGCGGTTGCATGCCGCGTCCCACCCCTTTTTGCCGGGGATGTCGGGAGTTTCGCTCAGCCAGAAGGTGCCAGAATCGAGGAGGTCGAATTTTGCAGTCTTGTAAAGGACGGGGCAGTACTCCCCCCCTTCGGCGCCGTCGTCGCGGCCGACCCCGACGAAGGAGTAATCGCCGAGTGCCGCCATGATGTAGTCGAGCTGATGCTTGTACGCCTCTTGCAGGCCGAACAGGTCGGGATTGGTCGCCCGGATGTCGGCGACCAGATTGTCGCGCCGTGCGGGCCAGTCGTTGCTTTCGGGAGTCGGGGCGAGCCAGACGTTGTACGACATCACGCGGAGTTCGCCGGCACCGGCCAGCGCCGAGGCGGCGGCAAGGCAGATCAGGGCGGCGGTCAGAAAACGGCGTTTCATTGTTCGGATTCTCCTTCGCCGCTTTTGTATTCGGCGGTAATGATCGAGTGGATGCCGCCGCGGGGGGTGAACTCGGCGGTCAGGCGCATAAACTTCGGTTCGAGTACCGCGACCATGTCGTCGAGGATGCGGTTGGTGACCGATTCGTAGAAGATGCCCTGGTTGCGGAACTTCTGCAGATAGAGCTTGAGGCTCTTGAGTTCGACACACCGGGCGGCGGGAATGTAGCGGAAAGTGAGCGTCCCGTAGTCGGGCTGCCCCGTTTTGGGGCAGACCGAGGTAAATTCGGGACAGACGTGCTCGATCACGTAATCCCGCGCCGGGCACGGGTTGTCGAAACATTCGAGAATGTCGCGGGTCGGTTCCCCTTCGGTCGGTTTCATCGGGACGCCTCTATTTCCGGACCAGAGCGCGGTAGGCTTCCAGAATCTTGAGGGTGATCGGGCCGGCTTTGCCGGTGCCGATCGTGCGGCCGTCGAGTTCCGTGACCGGAATGACTTCGGCGGCGCTGCCGGTCAGGAAGCATTCCGAAGCGGTGTAGATATCGTGGCGGGTGAAGTTCTGCTCTTTCGCCTCGATTCCGAGTTCGGCAGCGACTTCGAGAACCGCGTTGCGCGTGATCCCCTCTAAAATGCACGCGTCGAGCGGGGGGGTCAGAAGGATGCCGTGACGGACAATGAAGATGTTGTCGCCGGAACATTCGGCAACGTTGCCGCGGTGGTTCAGCAGAAGCACCTCTTCGCAGCCGGCGCGGTAGGCTTCCATCTTCGCGAGAATGTTGTTCAGATAGTTGAGCGACTTGACGCGGGTGCTCATCGAGAAGGAAGGCATGCGGATCGTGCTGGCGGTGACGAGCTTCATTCCGTTCTGATAGAGCTCTTCGGAATAGAGCGAAAGGCCGCGGGCGATGATCACGACCTGCGGGTTCGAGCAAAGGTGGGCGTCGAGCCCGAGCGTGCCGTTGCCGCGCGTGACGACCAGACGGATATAGCCGTCGACGATATCGTTCGCCTTGAGGGTTTCGTAGACGGCATCGCACATTTCGTCTTTGGTCATCGGGATTTCGATGCAGAGGGAATGCGCCGATTCCCAGAGACGGTCGATATGCTCTTTGAGACGGAAGACCTTTTTCGAGTAGCTCCGCATCCCCTCAAAAACACCGTCGCCGTAAAGGAAAGCGTGATCGAACACGCTGACTTTTGCGTCTTCTTCGTTGACAAGACCCTTATCGAGCCATATTTTCGATGACATAAATGTTAACCTCCGCGTACTTTCGGACTGCTGATGAAAGATCAAACTCCGGTCAAGAAACTCTCGACAACCCGGCCGTCGACCAAGCGGATCACCCGGTCGGCATCCCGCGCCTGTTCCATATCGTGGGTTACCATAATTATAGTGAGTTTCTTCTCAGCGTTCAAGGACCGGAGAAGTTTAATTATCTCGACCGTCGTTTTCGAGTCGAGGTTTCCGGTCGGCTCATCAGCCAGAAGTACGCGGGGGTTCGTGATCAGCGCGCGGGCAATCGAGGTGCGCTGCATTTCGCCGCCCGAAAGTTCGTTCGGACGATGTTTCGTCCGGTGCGAAAGCCCGACAAGATCGAGGAGTTCGCCGGCGCGGGCGGCATATTCGCGCCGGCGCCGCAGGTAGCCGAAAAGAGAATGGCGCACCATCATCGGGGCGAGAACATTCTCGATCATGTTCATTTCGGGGATCAGATGATAAAACTGGAAGATCATCCCGATGTACCGGTTCCGCAGAAAGTCGCGGCGGCGGCTCGGCAGATTGTCGATCCGCTGTCCGTCGAAATGGACGGTTCCGGAATCGGGCACGTCGAGGGTTCCCATCAGGTGCAGAAGGGTGCTTTTGCCCGACCCGCTCTGGCCGACGATCGCCAGAAATTCCCCGTCCCGGACCCGGATATCGACCCCGTTGAGTACCGGAATATGGTTTTTCCCTTTCACGTACCCTTTATGGAGCTGGTTCACCTCCATGATGATCCCCCCCGAACCGGGCTCGGAGCGGATCCAGTCCCTTTCGTTCTGCGGAGTCCACTCGTCCGCCGGATCGCCGGGCGCGGGATCGGAATCCGCTCCGCCGGACGGCAGGGAGGCCCCGTCTTCCGGCGGCGGAAAAGCGCTTTCGGCAAGACGCAAATCGGGAAATGAAAGGGAAGGACAGGACCGCGCCGGTTTCGCCTCCTCCTTCGGCGAAAGGGACGAAAGTGTATAACGGCGGACCGAAAGCTCCTCGGTCCGGTTCAGGCCGCTGTGAAGGACGGCGCGCGGTTTCGGCGGTGAGGCGATGCCGGACGCAAGGTCGGCAGAAAGGCCTTCGTCCCCCCCCGGATACGAAAGCCCCATCGAGGAACTCAGCGGGTGTTTCGCGGCCGAGGTGACCATCCGCCTGTAGATTTCCGCGGTATCCTGGTTTTTTTTCGCTTTCTTCCTGCCAAACATCGAAAAAATGCTCTCCCCTTCCCCGCTCAGACCCGAAGCGCGTCGACCGGCCGCAGACGCGCGGCGCGCAGCGCGGGAATCACGCCCGAAACGACCGCGATCAGAACCGAACCGACCACAATCCAGACAACGGTCCACGGTTCGATGATTGCGGGTACCTCGTAAAAATTATAGACTTCCGGATTAAAGACGTCGTGCCCCATCACCTGAGAGAGCCAGGAGGCCAGCGTGTTAATGTGGCGGACAAAAACCATCCCCAGAATCAGCCCGAGTCCGGAACCGAGAAGGCCGAGCGCCAGCCCATAATAGAGAAAAATCTGCATGACGCCGAACCCGCTCACGCCGAGCGATTTCAGAATGCCGATGTCTCGCGTCTTTTCGACCACCATCATGAAGAAGATCGCCAGAATGCCGAACCCGGCGACCGCGACGATCAGGAAGAGGAGGACGTTCAGGACTCCCAGCTCGATCGAAACGGCTTCAAGCATATTCGCCTGGGAATCGCGCCACGTGCGAATCATGAACAGGTGCGAGGGGAACAGAGGAGACGACTGAAGCCTGTCCCGAAGCTGGTTGATATCGACGCCCGGTTTCGCCTTGATCAGAATGTTCGTCGCCATCCGTTTGCCGTCGGGGGCGATCATGTTGCGCATCTCCTGGAGCTTGTCGATCGGCACGAAGACGAAACTCTGGTCGTAGAGGACCATCCGCGACTCGTAAAGGTCGGTGACCGTAAAGCGGTCGGTCACAATCGACGGCATCGTGCGGTCGCTGCCGAGCGCCAGGCAGGAGATCGTCACATCGTCGCCCGGCACCACGAAGAGCGGTTCGCAGTAGCGCGTTTTGTTGGTGACCGGGTCGGGAACCTTGTACCGGTTGCCGCTCACCACGCCGATGCCGATAATCACGCCCGTATCCTGCTGGGCGGCCTTATCGAAATGGGGGGTGAACTCGTCGTATTCGTCGAGGGGGGAAGTTCCGGCCGAGCGGGGCTCGGTGGCGGGTTCCGGAGCCGGTTCGGGAGTCAGGTCGCTGATCTCGTCGTACTTGGGGGCGGCGGCAAGGCCGGCCAGCGCCGCCGCGTACGGGTTCATCGTTCCCGGCTGCATCATGGCCGCGGGAGTGGCGCGCTGCTGTTCGGCCAGCGGCGGGGCGTCGGCCACAAGCGGGTCGAAATCGGACTGGGGCGGCGGAAGATGACGGGCGACTTCCTTTTGGCGCTCTTTTTCCTCCTGGCGGTATTTCTCGTATTCGGCGTCTTTGCGCCGGTGTTTCCACCCCGCTTCCCCCAGAATCGGGCGGAGGACGCCCCGGTCCCCCGCCATGTGGTTCTGGATGTCGTACCCTTCCTCTTTGAGGGTGAACGACGTGTGCGCCCGGTTCTCGGGATGCTGCAGGTACTCGGCAAGAGCCGTGACCTTTTCCTGCGTTTCGGGGTCGATTCCGATCAGCTCGACCGGCTTGTTGATGACCTCGCCCGGCGCGATTTCGTAGTTGAGAAGAGCCTGGGTCGAAACGGTCGGCGTGACCGCCTCGACCATATCGCCCGCCGCCCGCCAGACGTCCTGGATCCGTGCGTCGGCATCTTCGATGCCGCGCAGGCTCGACCACGCGCTGATCGTCACGTCGGAAAGGGCGCCGTGCATCCGGTTTTCCATTTCGCGGGAAAAGCCGAGCATCACGGCGTTCACGACGATCATCGTCGCCACGCCGAGCGTGACGCTGATCACACAGATCAGCGCAATGTAGCGCGTGAGCAGATAACGCCAGGTCAGAAGGAGTTTATACATACTTCCTGTTACGCTTCGTCGGACAAATCCGTGTCCCGCGATCGGGCGGTTTACCCGTTAAACTTTTCCGGCCGCAGCAGCGGGAAGAGGATCACTTCCCGAATGCTGGTTGTGTTTGTCAGGA
The DNA here is from genome assembly GCA_017405595.1 of Thermoguttaceae bacterium. Classification (GTDB taxonomy): domain Bacteria; phylum Planctomycetota; class Planctomycetia; order Pirellulales; family Thermoguttaceae; genus RUG695. Next base: position 161,094 of record JAFRAC010000015.1, read on the forward strand.
TCATCACGAGCCGGTCGATGCCGATCCCCAGCCCGCCCGCCGGCGGCATTCCGTGGCGGAGCGCCCGGATGAAGTCGTGGTCCATCTTCGCCATCGAATCTTCCTCTTTCTGGCCGGAGAGCTGCTTGCGGAAAAGCTCTTCCTGCAGATCGGGGTCGTTCAGTTCGGTATAGGCGTTCGCCAGTTCCATTCCGTTAATGAACAGCTCAAACCGTTCGGCGATCGCGGGATTGTTCCGCTTCCGTTTCGTCAGCGGGCAGATGCTCGCCGGGTAGTCGGTCACGAAGACCGGCCCTTCGAGCGCGTCTTCGACCTTCTCTTCAAAAACTTCGTTGAGAATGACGTCCGGGTCTTTCTGGTCGAGGTCTTCCAGGCCGAGCGTAGCGGCGTACGCCTTGACCGCGGCGCGGTCGGCGGGATCGACCCCGGTTTTTTCCTGAAAGAGCTCGAAGTAGGTACGGCGCGCGAACGGGGGGGTGAAATCGAACTGCTTTCCGCCCCACTCGATTTTGAAGCTCTTGCCGATCGCCTGAATGGCGTCGACGATGATCTTTTCGGTAATGTCCATCATCGAACGGTAATCGCCGTACGCCTGATAGAGTTCCATCATCGTGAACTCGGGATTGTGGGTCTGGTCGATTCCCTCGTTCCGGTAGACGCGGCCGATTTCATAAACACGTTCCATCCCGCCGACCAGCAGACGCTTCAGATGCAGTTCGAGCGCAATACGCATGTAGAGCGGAATGTCGAGCGCGTTATGGTGCGTCATGAACGGGCGGGCGGCGGCGCCCCCCGCCACGGCGTGAAGGGTCGGCCCTTCGACCTCGACGAACCCTTCCCCGCCGAGCGTCTTGCGGATCGACGAAATGATGCGGGTGCGGTCGAGCATCCGGGCCATCACGCCTTCAGTGTGGACGAGGTCCATGTAGCGGAGACGGCTGCGGAGTTCCGGATCGGAAAGGCCGCTGTGCTTGTCGGGAGGGGTTTCGATCGACTTGCTGAGGAACGTCAGATCCGAGGCGAAGACGGTCAGCTCGCCCTTCTGCGTCTTTTTGAACTCGCCGTCGATTCCGACCAGGTCGCCCAGGTCAAAGCAGAGCGCCAGGTTCCAGTTCTCTTCGCCGACCTGGTTCTTTCCGATCAGGATTTGGATTTGGCCCGTCCAGTCGCGGATCGTCAGAAAGATGAGTTTCCCCTGGCGGCGCTGAAGGATGATGCGGCCCGCAACACGGACGGTGGGGCCGGACATCGGGATTTCGGGTTTACGCCACTGCTGCTGGCCTTCGGGCGGCGGAGGCGGTGCGACCGGTTCGCCGACCACAATTTCGCCCTCGCGCGCGCGAACCGACCCGATCGACATCTGACCGTCGAACCGGCCGCCCCACGGGTCGATTCCCATTTCGATGATTTTACGCAGCTTTTCGCGGCGCGAAGCTTCCAGAACCACTCCGGTGCCGCCCGATTCCTCTTTCGCCATGACTATTTCGATATTTTTTGCTTGGATTTTTTGTTTACGGACCACGAAAACGGGCCCCCTCTGCCCATATCCAGAGAGAACCTCCCATCTTGTTTATTTTGACAAAAAAAACGCTTTTCGTCAATCCCGTTTCGGCGCGGCCGCGCCCGCCGCGAGCGGGAAATCCGCGCCCGTTTTCTCCCTTTACAAAACGGGGGCGGAATGTTTAATATAGGCGTTATACGAAAGACTACGGTGCCGGGCCCTGTGCGGTGCCGGGAAAGGGCAGCTCCATGAAACGATTTCCGCATTTCCGCCTTCGGCGAAGCCGCATAACCGGTATTTTTTTACTCGTTTGCGCGTTTTGCCCATTTTCAGCTCTGACGGCTCAGCAGTCCGAAACCGCCGCGTCGCTCGGTCTGGGGACTTCGCGGTTCGATTCGGGTTATTCCCCGATTGTGATCAGCCACACGACGATCGTTCCCGGAACCCCGTTCAATGTGAAACCGACGATGGACAACCTGATTTCCACGTCGAAAACGTCGATGGGGGGGATCCTCACCCGGTTCAACACGAGCAACTTCGGCCAGATTTTCAACGGTCCCGCCATACCCGCCGCGCCCGCCGCGACTTCGGCGATCGCCCGAAAAGCGCCTCCCCCGCCGGCCCCCCCCGCGGTCGTCCCCGGAAACCAGCCTTATCCTCCGCGCCTTGTCCTTGACGAGGATTTTCCCCAAACCCGGGAATCGGTCGACTTCGATACGCGGGAGAAGATCGAGCAGATCACCAAGGAGATTCTCGCGCGGAACAACGACCTGTACAGCACCTGCCGTGTCGGCTTTGACTATGAGGGGAGAACGGTCACCCTGCGGGGCAACGTCGATTCGGCCTATGTCGCCGACCTGATCGCGCTGGCGGTCGAAATGGAACCGGGCATCGACCGTGTTGTGAACGAACTGGCCGTGCCCGACGAAGAGCTTTCGGAACCGTAAAAATGCCGGCGGCGCCCGCCCGGGGAGCGCCGGGCGGGGCAAGGGATTCTCCTCGTATAGTATTGATAATAAACGGGTCTTTTCAGCGGGTCTGAATTAAAAAGTGCATATTTGTATGCAGAAAAAGTGCTTTTCTGCATAGAAAACCGAGGATTTTATGCATAAACGGGTGGACTTTCTGCATAAAAGGCGGCGCGCTTATATGCAGAAATGAACGGACGCGGCCCGGTTCGTTGAAACCGCGCCTCCTTTCTGTTAGACTCGGAGTGTGTCGGCATTTATGAAACTGAATTTCCCTTCTGAAAGGAAAAAACAACAATGACCGAGAAAATCGTCCAGACCGCGGGCCGGAAAGCGCTCGGGGAGTTCGCCCCGGAATTCGCCCATTTCAACGACGACATCCTTTTCGGCGAGAACTGGAACAACCCGGACCTCGACCTGAAGACCCGGAGTCTGATTACGGTGGTTGCCCTCGTGGCGCAGGGGATTACCGACACCTCGCTGAAATTCCATATCATTAACGCCAGGACTCACGGCGTTACCCGCAGGGAGATGGCCGCCGCCATTACCCACACGGCGTTTTACGCCGGCTGGCCGAAAGCGTGGGCAGCGTTCAATATCGCCAAAGACGTTTACGCGCAGAACGAGGAGACCCGGTCATGAAATACCGAAACCGCGAAGATTTTGAAAAGAGGAACATGTTCGGCACCGGACAGCCGAACACCGGTTACGCGAAATATTTCATCGGCGAGAGTTTTCTCAATCCGCTGACCGATTTCCGGGCCGGCGAACTCCCCCTTTTCAATGTGACGTTCGAGCCCGGATGCCGGAACAACTGGCATACCCACCTTGCCGACAGCGGCGGCGGTCAGATTCTGATCTGCACCGCCGGCGAGGGCTGGTATCAGGCAGAAGGCGAACCGGCGGCCGGGCTGAAAGAAGGTTCGGTCGTCGTGATTCCCGCCGGTGTCAGGCACTGGCACGGCGCCAAAAAAGATTCCTGGTTTTCGCATATCGCCCTGGAGGTCCCGGGCGAGAATTGCCGAACCGAGTGGTTCGAGCCGCTCGACGATGAACTTTACGCGCAGCTTGACTGAAACATAACCCCCAGAAGAAAAAGGAACAGAGTATGAAAGACGCGGATTTAATTCTCGGCATGGAATGGGACAAGACCTTCGACCGGAGCGATAAGGTTCTCCACTGCAAAATCACCTTTCACAACCGCTACGGCATCACCCTGGCGGCGGACATGTACACGCCGAAAGGGGGAACCGCCCCGTTCCCGGCAATCGCGGTCTGCGGCCCGTTCGGCGCGGTCAAGGAACAGTGCAGCGGCCTCTACGCGCAGGAGATGGCAAAACGCGGTTTTCTGACGATCGCGTTCGACCCTTCCTACTGCGGCGAAAGCGGCGGCGAACCCCGCTATGTGGCCTCGCCCGACATCAACACCGAAGACTTCTGTGCCGCGGTCGATTTCCTCTCGGTTCAGGACATGGTCGATCCCGAAAAGGTCAGCATTCTGGGAATCTGCGGCTGGGGCGGGATGGCGGTCAACGCCGCGGCAGTCGATCCCCGGATCAAGGCAACCGTCGCCTCGACTTCGTATGACATGAGCCGCGTAACATCCTGCGGGTATTTCGACGCCAACGGCGAAGATGTCCGCGATACGATGCGGAAAGACCTTGCCGCCCAGCGGACCGCCGATTACCGGAGTGGCGAGTACAAACTGGCGGGTGCGCTTCCGGCACCCGAAGAGCTCGATAAGGACGCTCCCTTTTTCGTCAAGGATTACGTCAGTTACTACAAGACCGACCGCGGCTATCATCCCCGTTCGCTCAACTCGAACGGCGGCTGGAACGTGACCTCGGCGATTTCGTTCCTGAACATGCCCCTGGAATCATACGCCGGGGAGATCAAAAACGCAGTCCTTCTGGTTCACGGCGAAAAGGCGCATTCCCGCTATTTCAGCGAAGATATCTTCAAGAAGCTCAAGGGCGAAAACAAAAAGCTCTTGATCGTGCCCGGCGCGGTTCATACCGACCTGTATGACAAGGTTGATGTGATCCCGTTCGATGAAATCGAGGCGTTTATCAGAAAGGCGATATCGTAGTCAAGCGAACACACAGCACAGAAAGAATGCCCCTCATCCGGCGATAAATCTCCGGCGCGAACCGGAACCGTTCCAAAGAGATGAAAGCGCCGGAGTACTCAAGTTTCCGGAATGCTCCTAAACCCTAAAGTTTTCAGAAAGTCCGGATAAATCATTCAAAAGGTGATCACGATGAAAAAATCAGCCGTAAACACTCTGTTCGGGATCTTGGCGCTTGCCGCGCTGCTGTTATCGTCGTGCGACAGGAACGCGCCGAACGAAGAAAGCACACAGCCGCAGGGGAACGAAACAGCCGCAGCGCGGTCTGAAGCTGTTGATCTTCCAGTCGAGTCCGAACAAAACGACGGCGCCGGAGTTTCGGAACCGGTTTCCGCGGCCGGAACGGAACCCGCAGAATCCGGTACTTCAGAAGAAACTCCGGAGAAGGCCGGCGGCGCGGTTCTCATCGTTTATTTCTCGCATACGGGAAACACAAAGCCGGTTGCGGAATATATCCAGGGACTTGTCGGCGGCGATCTGGTCCGGCTCGAACCGGCCAGTCCCTATCCGGAAGGGTATTCGGCCGCGCTCGACCCGGCGAAACAGGAACAGCGGGAAAACGCCCGGCCGAAGCTCAAAACCTCGATCGAGCATTTTGATTCCTATGAAACTGTCTATCTCGGCTATCCGATCTGGTGGGGAACGGTCCCCATGCTGATCAATACGTTCCTCGAATCGTATGATTTTTCCGGCAAAACGGTTGTCCCGTTCGCGACGAGCGGCGGGACGGGTATCTCGCAAAGCATTCAGGATATCCGAAGCGAGGTTCCGGACGCCGAAGTGAAAGACGGACTGCTCGTGAAGAACAACAAGGATATTATTCCGTGGCTGCGGAAGCTGGGACTGTATGAATGAAAAGGGCGGTCCGATACTGTATGACCGCGCTGCTGATATTCCAGTGCGGAAGCGGCATGGCGTTCAGCCGGGCCGAAAGCGCCGCGCACGAGTGGGCCGGGCTCGTTCTTTTCGCGGCCGTTCTGGTTCACCTGATATTGAACCGAAAATGGTTCGGGAATCTGTTTCGGGGCGAGTATAATCGGGCCAGAAGCCTTTTTACCGGGGCCGACGCCGCCTTGATCCTTGCCGTGATTCTTATCGCCGTAAGCGGCATGGTGATCTCCGGACACGTTTTTTCGGCACTGAATCTGTCCGGTGCGTCGTGGGCCCGAAAGATTCATCTTGCGGCGACCGCCTGGCTGTTTCTTTTATGCGGCTTTCATTACGGGGCGCATCTCGGCAAAGGAAAGGGGAATATCCCGCTATACGTATCGGGAGCGTTCGGAATTGCGGCGATGGCGGTTCTGAAGTTCTGCCAGCGGCTCTTTCTGCTGAATGAGTTCGCCTACACGCCGGATGTTCCGCGATGGTACGTTTACCTGATGCACGGATTGATGTTCACGTCGTTTATGGCGCTGGGGATCGGGATAAAAACGGTTTTGCGAAAAGGCCGGAAACACGAAACCCCGGAAACCGGGCACAATTAAAGAAGCCCCGAAAGGGCGTTCGCCTGCCCCGAAACCGAAAAATTTCCGCGAACCTGCGGCCAAACCCTTTTCCCGTTCGAGTTTTTCGGCCGGGGGCGTTTTCTTAAAAAGTCTCTATGCCGTTTTCGGCGGCGAGCTTCTTTAAGTGGTCGCGGCTGCGCAGATACTCTTCTTCGCCCGGCATATGCTCGATCATGAGCGGGACGTCGGCTGGAAGCGCGGCAAGCCGCCGGAGCATCTCGGCCCAGTCGACGTTCCCTTCCCCGCAGGGACATTCGACGAAATGCATGTTCCGTTCGACTTCCCAGCGCAGGTCCTTTGCGTGACAGCTGACGATCATTTCTCCCAGCCGGTCGAAAACGTCGTCGATCAGCGCGGTTGTGTTCCAGAACCTTTCGGGGGAATTGACGATGTTGCAGATGTCCAAATGAACGCCGAACTGGGGCCGGTCAACCGCCTCGATCAGACGCAGGTAACTGTCGGTATCGCAGGGATAGTTCCACCCGCTCATCTCGTAGGCGAATTTTGTGCGGGACGGTTTTACCGCATCGATGATTTTCCGCGCGTTTTCGGCCGCGGCGCCGATGTATTCGTCGGTCAGGTTTCTCGGGTCGGGCCCATACCACGGGTCGCCGCCGAACGAGCCGGCAATATCGACACAGCAGCGGGCGCCGAGCTCTTCGGCCAGCGCCAGCCCTTCGGTCACATAGTCGAGATTCTTTTTCGCCTCTTCCGGAGAGGGGTCAAGCAGATTCACCCAGCGGCCGACCTCGGCAATGACAATATCGTGCCGTGCGGCGGCTTCGGTAATCGCGCCGATCCGCGCGCGGTCGTCGAGACGGCATCCGGGAGCATAGACCGCACCGTAGCCGAGTTCGCGGGCGCGCCGCGCCCAGGCTTCGGGATCTTCATCGGAAAAGAAGAGCGGGGCGCCAAGACGCACCGGATGAAGAGCTCCGCCCGCCCGCGCGGCCGGTGTGAACGTTCCGGCAAAACAGAGGCCCGCTTTCAAAAAATCGCGACGTGTGTAACTCATTTTTTCTCCAACTCTGTTTTCCGCCGCCGAACGGCGGAAGGTTCCCTCATCCGCGTGTGAAAAGCGGAATCTAAAAGACTTCCACGCTGTTTTCGCCGGCGATCCGCTTCAGATTCTCCAAACTCTGCCGGTATTCCCCTTCCCCGCGCATGTGCTCGATCATCAGCGGCACGTCGGCCGGCAGCGCGGTGAGCCGCCTTAACATGGTTCCCCAGTCGACACTCCCCTCGCCGCAGACGCATTCGACGAAATGGATGTTCATTTCCGGTTCCCAGCGGAGATCTTTCGCATGACAGCTGACAATCTTTCCGCCCAGCCGGTCGAAGACGTCGTTCGCCAGCGCGGCGGTTCCCCAGAACTTTCGGGGCGAATTGACGAGATTGCAGATATCAAGATGGACGCCGAACTGCGGCCGGTCGATCGCCTCGATCAGGCGCAGGTAATCGTCAACGCTGCACGGGCAGTTCCACCCGCTCATTTCGTACGCGAATTTCGTGCGGGTCGGCTTCACGGCATCAATAATCTTGCGCGCGTTTTCGACCGCCCGGTCGAAATACTCGGGTGTGTTGTTCCGCGGGTCCGGCCCGTACCACGGATCGGCGCGAAACGAGCCGGCGATATCGACACAGCAGCACGCGCCGAGCTCTTCGGCCAGCGCCAGCCCTTCGGTCACGTAATCGAGATTCTTTTTCGCCTCTTCCGGACGCGGATCGAGCAGATTGACCCAGCGGCCGACCTCGGCAATGACGAGGTTCTGTTCCGCGACGGCTTTGCGAACCGCATCGATCCGTACCCGGTCGGCAAGAGAGCAGTCGGGCACATAGACCGCGCCGTAGCCGAATTGGCGGGCGCTGCGCGCCCAGAGCTGCGGATCTTCGTCGGAAGCGAAAACAAGGCCGCCGATCCGCACAGGATGACCCGCCGCCGCGCCCCGGACGCGGGGGACAAGCGCCGAGGCGGCCGCAGCGGCGCCGAACCGGAGAAAATCCCGTCTTTTCATTGTTTCCACCTTTCTCATATTCAGTCTGCCGGCGTTTCGCCGGCCGTAAACCTCCGTACCCTCTCCATTTTAAAAGAATTGAACCGAAAAAAAAGGGTTTGAAAAGAGGATTGTAAACGGTTCAGGCCGCGGCGGCTACGGCGGTGAACCCCTTCAGAAAGAAAGAGCCTCTGCGTTTCGGCAGAGGCTCCTGTTCGTGTTAAGCCGGAATCGGAATGCCGCGCCCGGGACGGGGGACGGAGTTCAGAAGTCGGCGGGCATCTGTTTGATCTGCGCGTTGGTGAAGACCGGGCCGTCTTTGCAGACGTAAAGGTTTCCGCAGTTGCACCGGCCGCATTTGCCGAGCCCGCATTTCATGCGGTTTTCGAGACTGGTGTAGATCGCCTCGTCGGGAATCCCCATTTCGGCCAGAACGGGGCAGGAAAACTTGATCATGATCGGAGGGCCGACCACAAGCGCGACCGTGTTTTCGCCGCTTAGGTTCGCCTCTTTCAGAACCGTCGGAACGAAACCGACCAGGCCGTCCCAGTCGGGGGTTTCCCCGCCCGGATCGACCGTTTTGAGGACCTTGACATCAGGGGCTTTCGCCCACTCGTCAAGCTCCGGACGGCAAACCAGGTCGCCCACCGTGCGCGCGCCGTAGACGATGGTGATCTTGCCGAACTTTTCGCGGTGTTCGAGCGCGTAGAGGATGGCGCACCGGATCGGCGGCATCGCGATGCCGCCCGCCACAAAGATGAGGTTTTTTCCTTCCCATTCGTTCATCGGGTAGTGGTTTCCGTACGGGCCCCGGAACCCGATGACATCGCCCGGCTCGACCGCCCACATGGCTTCGGTCACACGCCCGGTTTTGCGGAAACAGAACTCCAGATAATCGGCGGAATTGGAACAGCAGATGTTGAACGTCGATTCGCCGACGCCAAAAACCGACCAGAGCCCGAACTGGCCGATCTCGAACGAAAACCCTTCGGCGTCGCCCGGATTCTTGAATTTCACGCGGATCAGCTTCACGTCGGACGTCTGCTGCTGAACGTCGAGAACTTCCATCAGGTACGGTTCGTAGATGTTGCTTTGTGTAACGCTCATTGATCTGTTCTTATCCTTCCTGAAGTCCGATCTCTTCGAGCATCGGCTTGACGCCGAGCACCGTGGGACAGTGGCGGGTGCAGTTGCCGCACCCGGTACAGAGAATCTTGCCGAACTTGTCGGGGTAGATCGAGAATTTGTGCATCAGCCGCTGACGCTGGCGCGCGCCCTGGTCGGGACGCGGATTGTGTCCCGAGGCGTGCAGCGTGAAGAGCGCCGACTGGCAGAAGTCCCAGTTCTTCACACGGCTCCCCTTGGCGAAACTCCCTTCGTCGACGATGTCGAAACAGTGGCATGTCGGGCACAGGTAGGTACACGCGCCGCAGCCGACGCAGCGGAGGGCATGCTCGTTCCAGAAGGGGGAATCGAAATGGCCGTCCATCCACTTTTTGCATTTCTCCGGATCGAAGCGGACCGGCGGCGGCGGGCACGCCTTGCCGGTTTTGTTCGATTCGCTGGTTTTGTTCTCAAAAAGCTTTTCTCCCTTTTCGGTGATCGGGCGGACCTCGAAGGTGCCGTCGGCCAGATTGTAGAGAAGCGCGTCGGAACCTTCGGTGTTTTCGGGGGAACCGCCGACCGAGGAGCAGAAGCAGTCGTCATCGGACTGATGGCAGGCGATCGTCACCACGGTGGTCATCCTTCGGCGCGACTGGTAGAAGCGGTCCTGGTAATCCCAGCTGAAGACCTTGTCGAGAATCGGAAGCGACGCCGCCTCGCACGGGCGGCAGCCGAAAAGGAGCTGCGGCTGATTGAACTCAGGCGCGTCGGCGAGAATCACATCGTTGTGAACCCGCTCGTAGGAGAAGAGCTTCTCGTGACGCGGGAAGAAAAAATCCTTGATCGTGCTCGCCGCTTTCAGCCAGCCGCTCAAAACGATTTTCGCGGCGCCCTCTTTGTCGATATACTGGAAAAAGACCCGGTCGTTGTCGAACGGAACCGGCGCGACGGCAAGTCCGCCCGCCCCGATAAAGTCGGCGGCAATCTGCCGCAGGTCATCGAGAGAAATGATTCGGCTCATCGAATGAAATCCTCCTTATCCGACTCTGAGAATGTCCCGATCAGCGGCATGGCGCCGACGGTTGTTCCGGAAAGGTGATCGAAATGCGTCTCGGCGGCGCTGGCAAGCGTCAGGTTGATCAGGTTCAAGTCAATGCCGGCGGGACAGGCCGCGGAACAGGCGCCGCACGAAACACACCGGCCCGCCAGGTGAAACGCGCGGAGGATGTTCCACGCGAAGTTGCCCTGAAGCGAAGCCGAGGTCGGAATGCGGGTCGGGCGGTTTTTATCGGCAACACACCGGTTGCAGTAACAGAGCGGACAGCTCTGCCGGCATGCGTAACAGCGGACGCACCGCGAAAACTCCTTTTTCCAGTAGGCGAGACGCTCTTCCGGAGAAAGCGCCCTGATCTCTTCGATCCGGCGGTATTTTCCGGTCTGGCGGCGCTCCTCTTTCGTGAGGTCTTTCGGCGCGTCTTCGGCGTCGCCGATCACCTGGTCGACGTTCTGCGGGTAGTGGCCGTAACAGATCACGCACCGGCTCGAAGGGCGGCCCTGGTCTTCGTTGACCCCTTCGCAGACCATCCCGATCACGTAGATCTCGTGGCGCATAATCTGCGACTCGTTCCCGAGCACGACAATCGCGCGGGCGTCGCACGGCTTGACGACGATCGCGGGCTTTCCGAGCTTCTTGACTTCGGGCCGTGTTAAAAAGACGACCAGGTTCTGATGGCACTCGCTGTTCCAGACGAGCTTTTCGGCGTCTTCGGGCCTGGTAATGAAAACGGGAATCACTTTACCGGCAGCCGAGGTGCCGTAACCGATCACCACGTTCACTTTTTCTTCGCGCAGAAGCCTGGCGGCGGTCTCTCTCAGCTGGTATTCCTGATATTCCATCGGCGCTTACCTTTCTTCGGCATGGGTGATCGACTGATAACCGCGGTACGGGCCGAGTTTGCGGGTCTCCTCGACGATCTCGGTCACGAACTTCTGGAATTTCGCCCCTTCGGCAGCGGAAATCCAGGAAAAATGGATCCGCTCGGTTTCGATGCCGAGAACATCGAGGAGTTCCCGGAAGAGGATCCACCGGCGGCGCGCGTGGTAGTTGCCGGCATTGTAGTGGCAGTCCCCGGGATGGCAGCCGGAAACAAGAACCGCGTCGGCACCGACTTCAAACGCCTTGATGATCAGGTTAAAGTCGATTCGGCCGGTGCAGGGAAGCCGGATAATGCGGATGTTCGCCGGATACTCCAGCCGGTTTGTCCCTGCCAGGTCGGCGCCGAGATAGGTACACCAGTTGCAGACGAACGCGATGATCTTCGGTTCGAACGCCTGTTCGGTATTGGTATTCTCCATTGTTATACGCTTTCCTTGTTAGAGCAACGACTCGATTTCGGCATAAACTTCTTCTTCGGTAAACCCTTCGAGGTCGATCGACTTCGAGGGGCAGACCGCCACGCACGTTCCGCAGCCCATGCAGAGGCCGGGGTTGACGCGCGAGGTGTATTTCACCAGGTTGCCGCGCCGGTCGAGCACCTCTTCGATGGCGATCGCCTCGTACGGGCACGCCTGAACACAGGCGCAGCACGCCGCGCAGAGGGATTCGTCGACATGAGCGATTTCCGGCTCGCGGGTCAGCTGGTCCTGGCTGAACATGACCAGCACTTTGGCCGCCGCCGCCGAAGCCTGCGCGACCGATTCGGGAATGTCTTTCGGCCCCTGGCACGCCCCGCAGAGAAACACCCCCGCCGAGTTCGTCTCGACCGGACGGAGTTTCGGGTGGGATTCGCTCAGGAAGCCGTATTCGTCGTAGCCGACCGAAAGTTTCTGCGCCAGTGCGGTCGCGCCGTCGGTCGGCGTCATCGCGCACGCCAAAACGACCATATCGGCCTCGACGGTCACCGGTTTGCCGGTGAGGGTGTCGGCGCCCCGGACGATGAGCTTCCTGACGCCGTCGATCTCCTCTTCGGTGATTTTTGAGACGCGGCCCCGGTGGTAAAGGGCTCCGTCCTGCTCGATGGCGCGGCGGACGAACTCGTCGTACTTCTTGCCGCCGGAACGGATGTCCATGTAAAAGACGTGGGCTTCGCCGTCGTGGACCTTGTGCTTGTAGAGCATGGTGTGCTTGGCGGTATACATACAGCAGATTTTTGAGCAGTACGAAACGCCTTTGGCATTGTCGCGGGAGCCGACGCACTGGATAAAGACGATCTTCTGCGGAATCCGTCCGTCGCTCGGGCGTTTCGGTTCGCCGCCGGTCGGGCCGGAAGCGGAAATGAGCCGCTCGAACTGGAGCGAATCGATCACGTCCTTGTATTTGCCGTAACCGTATTCGCCGTAGCCGGAAATGTTCGGGTTCGTCTGCTCTTTCCCGATCGAGTAGAGCTGATAGCCGGTCGCCACCACGACGGCGCCGACCTCTTCGGTAACGAGCTTATCTTCGTCGTTGAAGTTGATCGCGCCGGCCGCGCAGTTCTTCTCGCAGATTCCGCATTTGCCGTTTTTGAAGTGAATGCAGCGCGTCGAGTCGATCACCGGACGCGCCGGCACCGCCTGCGGGAACGGAATGTAGATCGCGGTGCGGTTCCCCAGATTGAAGTCGAACGCGTTCGGGATCCGCTTGTTCGGGCAGCCGTTCCAGCAGGTTCCGCAGCCGGTACACTTGTTGACATCGACATACCGCGCTTTCTGACGGATCGTCACACTGAAGTTGCCGATGTACCCTTCGACCTTTTCGACTTCGGAATAGGTCATCAGGCGGATTTTCGGGTGCTGGTTCACCTCGACCATACGGGGGGTCAGGATGCACTGCGAACAGTCGAGCGTCGGGAAGGTCTCGGAAAGCCCGGCCATCTTGCCGCCGACCGAAGGCTCCTTCTCGACCAGAATGACCTCGTGCCCCGCCGCGGCGATGTCGAGCGCCGCCTGGATTCCGGCGACTCCGCCCCCGATAACCAGCGCCTTTTTGGTGATCGGCACGCTGATCGGCTGGAGCGGGCGGTTGTGCCGCAGTTTTTCGACGGCGATGCGGATCAGCTCGATCGCCTTGGCGGTCGCTTCCTCTTTATCGGCGTGTACCCAGGAGCACTGCTCGCGGATGTTCGCCATTTCGACCATGTAGGGATTGACCCCGGCCTGAGCCGCCGCCGCGCGGAATGTCTTCAAGTGCATGTGGGGCGAGCAGCTGGCCACCACAACGCCGGTCAGGCCCAGCGACTTGATCTGGTCGATGATGAGCGACTGCCCCGGCTCGCTGCACATATACTTGTAGTTCATGCTGCAGTGGACGCCGGGCAGGGATTCGATCGCTTTCGCGACACGCTCGACATCGACGTGCCGGGCAATATTTTCGCCGCACCAGCAGGTAAAAACACCGATTTTAGCCATAGCCGTTCAGTTCCCGTTATGATTGAATGAGAGGACGTTATCCTTTTGTGATTCTGTGCCTGTTTTAGACCCGCAGCGCGACGTAATGCCGGTTGATTCCCAGTTCTTCGGGGGTGAGCCCGAGCGCCAGCCCGACCATGTCGGAAAGATAGCAGATCGGCATATCGAGCGATTCGGCAAACTTTTTGACGACGTCGGCCTGACGCATATCCAGGTTCATCTGGCACATCGGACAGGCGGTCACAATCACGTTCGCCCCGTGTTTCTTGGCGTTGGCGATGATTTTATGCGCCAAATCGACGACCGTTCCGGGGTCGCAGAGGGTCATGCCCGCGCCGCAGCATTCGGTTTTGTAGTTCCACTCGACCGGTTCGGCGCCGAGTTCCCGGAGGATCGTTTCCATGCTCGAAGGATGTTCGCAGTCGTCGAAGCGGAGCGTTTTCGGCGGGCGGGTCAGAAGGCACCCGTAGTAACACGCCGGCTTGAAACGGTCGAGCGAGTCGGTCACCTTCGATTTGATCGCGTCGAGCCCGATCGCCTGAAAAACCTGAATCAGGTTCACAATCTCGGTCGCGCCCGTTACCGGCAGCTCGACGATTTCGGACATCTCTTCGCGCACGGCCTCGTCGGCCTGAATCGCCTGTCTGGCCTTGATCAGCTCCATCGAGCACATCGGGCAGGGAGCCAGGAGATTTGCACAGCCGGATTTTTCGGCAATCGCCAGATTGCGGGCCGGCAGAGCCGTGGCCAGCTTCTGGTTGATCGAATGCGCGGCCGTCGCGCCGCAGCAGATCCAGTCTTCCAATTCCGAGAGCTTCACGCCCAATTTATCGAAGCATGCGCGTACCGACTGCTCGTAGTCGTTCGAAGAGCCGTGAAGCGCGCAGCCGGGATAATATCCGAATTCCATGGTACCCGTCCCTTAGTCTTGTTCCTGCTCGGTCTCTGATTTGCGTTTGGCGGCGCAGCGGTCAAAGATGCGCCGTACCACGGCCTTGTCTTTGACCGGCGAGCCCGGCTTGAAATGGAGTTTATGCCGCGTCAACATCGGGATGCCGAGCCGGGCATCGGCCAGCGCCTTGAAAGGACTCCAGTCGTCGAAGAAAGCGACGAGCTTCCAGGCGGCGACCAGTTCCAGTTCGTTTGTACGCCCGTTGCGGCGAATGTTCCGGAGAAATTCTTTTTGGAAAAGAACGGTTCTTGAGTATTTCCGGGCGGTGATGTTCCGTTCGACCGAAATCTGCCGGAGCGCATCGACCACGCCGGCGATATTGACCGATTTCGGACACCGGGTTGTGCAGGTCAGGCAGGAAACACACTGCCAGACCGACTCGCACGCCGCGGCCTCTAAAACGTCCCCCGTCTGAACCAGCCGGATCAGACGGGTCGGGCCGGCGTCCATCACCCCGGCACGGGGACAGCCCGCCGTACACTTCCCGCACTGATAACAGTCGTTGACCTGGGTATGGGCTAATCTTTCGACATCGGCAATCAGCCGCTTAGGGCTTTCGCTCATCACCGTTCCTTTCGGAAGCTGAAGGTAATACAACACCCCGTCCCCTTCCCGAAACCGGAGAGAGGACGCGGGGATCGAAGACAAAACTTTGCCGCGGAACCTGGCTGACTTTCAGATCCTTCCTGGCACCTCACTATAGAAGACGCGGAGAACAGAGGCCGGACTCCCCGTGCCCCGCAAAAAGACCCGCTGGAAGAAGGGTGTTTTCACTCATTTTTACAGAGTTTCCCTCCTTCTCGAGATTGCCCCCATTCTAAAGCCGGGGGGAACTGAGGTCAACCCGAATTTTCACGGCGCCGGGCCGCCGCGGCTTAAATTTCCGCTCTTTCCTATATCGTCTAATGATTCCAATGCGACCACGGAGAATGGACCAGGGAGCCTCTATTTTATCTATACTTCCTATGTTATTACTCGTCCGGTTGACAACATCACCGATTGAGGTATAGTTCTAAGGATACGTACCTGTTCCCGGGTCAAACCATCAGCTCTAAGGGGAGATAACAATCGTGAGCATGTCACCGAATAGCCTGCTGCTGCCCGAGCTCCGCGAGATGCTCGCCAAAAACGATGTGGCAGAAATGCAGCAGTTCTGTTCGGCGCTCCACCCCGCCAGCACCGCCGACTTCATGGTCGGGCTCACCCCGACGGAAATCTGGTCTATTCTCCGGAATATCGAGCCGAAAACCCGGGCCGATATTTTCAGCTACTTCGACGAAGATCTCCAAGTACAAATATTCGAGTCGGCTCCGCGCGACGAGATCGCCGACTTTATCGCTTATCTTCCTTCGGACGACCGTGTCGACATTCTTGACGAGGTGGAGCCGGAAATCGTCGATGAGATTCTCCCGATGGTTTCCCAGGAGGACCAGCTCGACATTCAAAACCTGAGCGCCTATCCCGAAGACAGCTGCGGCGCCGAAATGTCGACCGACTATGTCCGCCTTCGCGAAGATATGACGTTCCGCGAAGCGCTCGACGAAATCCGCCGACAGTCCGAAACACTCGAAACGCTCAACTATTTATATGTGCTCGACAGCGAGGGGAAACTGGTCGGCCTGATTTCCGCAAAAGAGCTCCTTCTGCAGATCGGAAAACCGGATTCCCAGCTCAAAGACCACCTGACCCGCGACATCATTTCGGTCGGCGCCGAAGAGGACCGCGAAGTCGCCGCCAAGCTCGTCCAGAAGTATGACTTTACCGCCATTCCGGTGGTCGATCACGATAACAAGATGCTCGGGATCATCACCCACGACGACGTTCTCGACGCCGTCGTCGAAGAGATGGCGGAAGACGCCCATCTGAGCGCGGCGGTCTCGCCGCTGGAAGAGTCGTACATGGAGACCGGCTTGTGGACGCTGGCGCGAAACCGCTTCACCTGGCTGGCGATCCTCCTTTTCGGCGCGATTTCGACGGCGTTCATTCTCAATTTGTTCGAGTCGGTCAACGCAAAAATCCTCTGGCTGGCGACCTTCCTGCCGATGATCGTCTCGACCGGCGGAAACAGCGGCGGTCAGTCGGCGACGCTGGTCATTACCGCGCTGGCCACCGGTCAGATCACCCTGCAGGACTGGTACCGCATTCTGCGCCGCGAGGTCCTGATGGGGATTCTGCTCGGTCTGGGGATGGGACTCTGCGGGCTGATCAATGCCGTGATCATCATGTGGCCGAAACTCGTCGCCCACGAGATTACGCTGTCGCGGTTGTCGGTTGTTCCGGCAACCGTTTTTTTGGTCGTGTTCAGCAGCAATATGACCGGCGCCCTTCTCCCTCTTCTGTTCAAAAAATTCGGCTGGGATCCCGCTCTCATGAGCAATCCATTCGTCGCGGGAATCTCCGACACCCTCGGAACCCTGATCTACATGGTTCTGGCACTCGTCTTTTTGATCGGGTTCTGATCGGCGAATCCCCGGTCTGAAACGGGGACTCTCTCAGGGAGTGTTTCCGGCCTTCCCCGCCCGGCGGGGGAAAGGAAGCGCGGGACAGAGGTTAAGATTTTACCGTTGACGCGATTTAAGTAAACTGGTAAAAATAGACTCCGGAAAAGTTTTCAGGAGAGAAAATTGTCCCGGCGGCGGCTGCACTCTTAAGGGCTTTTGCACACAAGGGGCGGCGCCCGGCATCATAACCAGGGATTGGAGTTTTATCAGTATGGGCTATCACTGCATTGTCTTAGTCAAACAGGTTCCCGACACCGCCAATATTACCGGCGATGCGATGAAAGAGGACGGAACCGTCAACCGCGCTGCGCTTCCGGCGATTTTTAATCCCGAAGACATTCACGCGCTCGAAGCCGCCCTTGAAATCAAAGACCGGTTCGGAGGAACGGTCACGGTCATCACGATGGGGCCTCCCAAGGCCGCCGATGTTCTGCGCGCCTCGCTTTACCGCGGGGCCGACCGCGCCATCCTTCTGACCGACCGGCGCGCCGCCGGAAGCGACACGCTTGCAACCAGCTACATTCTTTCCCAGGCCGTGGCCACCGTGGAAAACTATGATTTCGTCTTCTGCGGCCGCCAGGCGATCGACGGCGATACCGCCCAGGTCGGGCCTCAATGCGCCGAAAAACTCGGGATTCCCCAGGTCACTTATCTCGAAAAGATCATCGACGTTCAGGGGAAGAAGGCGACCCTCCGCCGCAATATCGGCGGGGGCTGGGAAGATGTCGAAACCCCGCTGCCGGTTTTGGTCACGGTGATCGAAAGCGCCAACACGCCCCGCCCCGTTTCGGCAAAGCGGTACATGAAGAACAAATACAAGCGTGTTCCCCTCGAATTCGCTCCCGACGCGCCCGAAGCCGCCGAAGCCGAAGCGCAGGGCGATATGCTCGAACAGTGGGGACTCGATGAAATCCATGCCGACCTGCAGCGGTGCGGATTCGCCGGTTCCCCGACCAAGGTGTTCCGAATCCAGTCGATCGTTCTGAAAAAGGAAGGTTTCGCTTCGGTTGAACCGACCGAAGAGGGGATTCGCGGTCTGGTACACGAGCTGATCGAAGACCGTACGCTCGGCTAAAACCGGTGTCTCTTTTCCAAGCACATTTAACGACCATTGGTTCAAGGAAGAAACAGAGTAGCAATGACAAGCGAAAACAATCAAAACGGCGAGGTTTGGGTGTTCGCCGAACAGGATAACGGCAAACTCCAAGACGTGGTACTCGAGTTGTGCGGCCGCGCGCGCGAGCTTGCCGATAAACTCGGCGTCAAGGTGGGCGCGGTTCTGCCCGGCTCGAAAGTCGATCATCTGGCCGCGGCGCTTTACAGCCACGGCGTCGACCGGGTCTACCTTGTTGACGATCCCCGGCTGGAGTTTTTCACCAGCCTTCCCTATGCCGAGGCGGTCATCCGGCTGATCCGGAAATACGCCCCGCAGATCGTTCTTTACGGAGCAACGCCGCTGGGCCGCGACATGGCGCCGCGTATCGCCTCGGCAACACGTTCCGGACTGACCGCCGACTGCACCGACCTGCAGATCAGCGACGTGACCGACGCCAAAACCAAAGAGGTCGCGAAGGACCTTCTTCTGCAGATCCGCCCGGCGTTCGGGGGGAACATTATCGCCACGATCATCAATCCCGCCGGCTGGCCGCAGATGGCCACCGTGCGCGAAGGGGTGATGCCGATGAAAGAGGCGGACCCCAGCCGGAGCGGCGAACTGTTCCGGGAGATCTGCGATCTTGAAGACGCGCTCTTCGGCGTCAAGGTGATCAGCCGCTGCAAGGAAGAGAAAAAAGTGAACCTCAAAGCCGCGCGGATTATCGTCGCCGGCGGCGGGGGTGTCGGCAGCCGTGAAAACTTCCGTCTTCTGTTCGACCTGGCCGGCGCGCTGGGGGGCGCGGTCGGCGCGAGCCGTGCGGCGGTCGACGGCGGGTATATCGACCACGATTATCAGGTCGGGCAGACGGGAACCACCGTCCGTCCGGCGCTCTATATCGCCTGCGGCATCAGCGGCGCAGTTCAGCATCGCGTGGGAATGCAGGACTCGGCAAAAATCATCGCGATCAACAATGATCCGAACGCGCCGATCTTCTCGGTCGCCCACTACGGAATCGTCGGCGATCTGAACGAGGTCATCCCGATGATGATCAAGGCTGTTAAAGAGAGAAACTAACCAGAAAAAGGAGTCGACGGTGGCCAACTTTTTTGAAGACAATAATGATATACGCTTCCTCTTCGATTACTTCGACATGAAGGAGATCGCGCAGCTGCAGGAAAGAGAAACCCCGAACGGCGATGCCGACTACCTGCCGCGCGGAATCGAAGATGTCATCGACAACTGGCGCGAAGCGCTTCGGATCGCCGGCGAAGTTGCGGCGGAAACCCTCTTCCCGAGCGCCGAAACGGTCGACGCCGAAGGGAACACTCTCAACCCGAACCAGACGGTCACGCTCCATCCGCTCGTTCAGGCGAATCTCGACAGGCTGACCCAGGCCGATCTGATGGGCTTTACCCTGCCGCGCAAATACGGGGGGCTGAACTGCCCGATTCTCGTCTACACGATGGCGACCGAAATCGTCGCGCGCGCCGACTGCTCGTTCATGAACATGTTCGGGCTGCAGGGAATCGCCGATACCATCTACGCGTTCGCCTCCGACGAAATACGGGACGAATACCTGCCGAAATTCGCATCGGGCGAGGTGACCGGCGCCATGGTGCTGACCGAACCGGACGCGGGAAGCGATCTGCAGTCGGTGCGCGTGCGCGCCGAGCAGGACGCCGACGGGAACTGGCGCCTGAACGGCGTTAAGCGGTTCATCACCAACGGCTGCGGCGAAGTCCTTCTGGTACTTGCGCGGAGCGAACCGGAGATCAGCGACGGGCGCGGCCTTTCGCTCTTCATCGCCGACCGGGGGCCCACGGTGCGGATCCGCCACCTCGAAAGCAAACTCGGAATCCACGGTTCCCCGACCTGCGAAATGGTCTTCGACAACACGCCGTGCCGGATAATCGGCGAACGGCAGCGCGGGCTGATCACCTACGTGCTGGCGCTGATGAACGGCGCCCGCCTCGGAATCGCGGCCCAGTCGCTCGGCGTTGCCGAGGCGGCGGCCCGCCTGGCGCGGAACTACGCCCACGCGCGGGAACAGTTCGGCGCCCCGATCGAACAGCTTCCGGCGGTCGCCGACCTGGTGACGGGAATGCGGATCGACATTGAAGCCGGACGCGCGCTGGCGTATGAAACCGCCCGGATCTGCGACATCGAAAACAACACGAACCGTCTCCTCGAACGGAACGCCGATGCGCTTTCGGCCGACGAAAAGAAGACGATGAAACAGAAGTCCCGCACCCTCAAAAAGCTCAACGCCATGCTCACTCCGATGAGCAAGTACTACTGCAGCGAAATGGCGATCCGGACGGCTTCGGACGCGATTCAGGTGATGGGCGGAAGCGGCTACATGAAAGATTATCCCGCCGAACGCTATCTGCGCGACGCGCGGATCACGAACATCTACGAGGGGACGAGCCAGCTGCAGATCGTTGCGGCGATCCGCGGCCTGACCAGCGGCGTGTATCAGAGCTATCTCGCCGAATTCGAGGCGAAAACGTATGAAGACGCCGATCTGGAAGCTCTGAAAGCGCGCCTGACGGCCGCCCGGGAAGAGCTTGCCGAAACGATCGCCTTCGCCAAAGAGCAGGGCGGGCTCTATGTGGATCTCGCCGCCCGCAAACTCGTCGATTGCGGAATCGATATCCTGATCGGGCACTACCTGCTCGGCCAGGCGACCCGCTGCGGACGGAAAAAGAAGGTTGCCGCCTATTTCGTCGAAACGCGGCTGCCGCGGATGGCCATGAACTGCGCGGCCGTCAAAGCGGCGAACACGCAGGCCCTCGACGACTATCTCGAATTCGTCGGGCCGGCGGAAGAGTGAGAAAACCGGCTTGACGCGGGCGGCGGGGCCCGGCCGCGGCATTCCCCCCTTGAAGTCAGCACAAAAAATGTGCACTTCAAGGGGGTTTCGCTTTCAGGCAGATTCGGGCCTTCGGCAGCCGCGGCCCGGAAGAAATCCCGCGGCCGAAGGAAAAGGGAGGAAAACGCGGAATGCGCATTGAAACCGAACGGCTTGTCTGTTCTCCCCTCAGCGATCATGAAATGAAAAAGCTGATTGAAGGCGAAAAGGACCCCGGACTCAGGCAGGCGTACTCGGAAATGCTTCAGGGGTGCCTCGATGAACCGGAAAACCGTGTGTGGTTCGCCGTGTGGGCAATGAAACTGAAGCGGCCGCCCGGGACGGTTATCGGCAATTTCTCCTTTAAGGGACTTCAGGAAGACGGGACGGTTGAAATCGGATACGGGCTGCGGGAGGGATACCGCGGCAGCGGCTACATGACGGAAATGCTGAAGGCGGCCGTCCGGTGGGCGTTCGACCAAAAGGGTGTAACACGGATCGAGGCCGAAACGGAACCGGATAACGCGGCTTCCCAGCGGGTTCTTCTCCGCGCCGGGTTCGTTCCGGCGGGAACGTGCGGCAGGGAGGGGCCCCGGTTTGTGTTTCGGAGGGACGCGGAATGAATCTGCGGGCGGGGGACCGCGCTATTTCGCTTTGTCTTTGCCGGAATCGCGTCCGATCACAATCACACACTGGTCGTCGGCCTGGGGGGCGCCGGCGGCAAAACGGCGGACTTCGGCAATGAGGCTTTCGCCGATCGCTTTCGGGTCGGAGGTTTTGAGGGATTCCAGAAACTTCGCGGTCCGCACGGTGCCGAAAACGCGCTGCCCGTTATCGGACGCGCTCGAAATGCCGTCGGTCATCATGACAAACGCATCGCCCGGCTGAAGATCGACGAGGACCTCCCGGCAGTTCGTTTCGGGCATCATTGCCACGGCATAGCCGTGTTTGCCGTAACCGACCTTTTCCAAAGCCCCGCTGCGGCGGCGCAGGAAGGGGGTTTCGTGCCCGGCGTTAAAGAGGTGGAGCTTTCCGTTGTCCGGCTCGAGAACCAGAAGAATCATGGTGATAAACCGGCTTTCCAGCTGGCTTGTGTGAAAAACGCGGTTAATCCTCTCCAGCGCGGCGGCGGGAGTCTTTTCCATCATCAGCGCGTTCTGCACATCCGACGAGAGCTTGGCCGCCAGGAGCGCGGCGGCAACCCCCTTCCCCGTGACGTCGGCCAAAACGACGGCCAGGCACCCGTTGGGCATCCGGATAAAGTCGTAAAAATCGCCGCCGATCGACTTGGCGGGCCGGTAGTAGACGTAAAACGCGTATCCCGGAAAGGCGGGCAGCTCGTCCGGCAGCAGCGCGGTCTGCACCTGATTGGCGAGAGCCATCTCCTTTTCGAGCATCTCTTCTTCGAGGAGAAGGCGCTGGTAGTTCATGTTCTCGCTGTAAAGGCCGATCTGGTTCGCGATACCGATGAGCAGATCAAGATCGCTCTCGGTGAATTTGCCGTCGCCGGTCCGGGACTCGACCAGAATCACCGCAATCGGGGGTTCTTTTTCCCCTTCGAAAACCGGCACCGCCATCGCCGAATAGATATCTTTTTTCAGAACGCTGTCGTCCCCGGAACTGAAACGCGGATCACGGGCGGGAGAATCGGAAATGATCGCCTTTTCGTTATCGAAGACATACTGCGGAATCGAGCGGCTGATCCGTACCGGTGCGGTTCCGAGCCCGCGGCGAAGCCGGAAATCGGTCAGCTTGAGTTTCGAAGTCCTTTCGTCGGGAACCAGGACGGAAATGACATCGGCCTGCGGAAAGAGCTTTAAAAGATTCACGAAAAACTCGGGAAGGAGCCCCTTCCGGCTCGTGACCTTTCCCCAGTTTTTCATCATCGACATCATCACGTCGAGCTTCGTCTGGAGCGTTTTCAGGCGCGCGACAAGGTCGCTCGACGGCGGGATCACCGGCTGCTGCGTCAGGTTGCGCAGATCGACCTGCGAAGTGAAGCTGATGGAATCTTTCGAAAGGGCCTCGTCGAGAATCGCCGAACCGACCGAGTAATTCTGTGTTTCGATCCGTTTTGTTTTCGGGAGATCGGAAACGAAGATAAACTTCCCGCTGCCGATCTGGATCTGATCGCCGTCGTAAAGGAGCGTCGGTTCGGCGATCCGCCTTCCGTTGACGAAAGTGCCGTTGCTCGAAGTGATGTCGGCCACGGTAAACCGTTCGCCGTCGAAGCTGATCCGCGCGTGAATCCGGCTGACCGCGGTATCGCTGAGACAGATATCGCTGTTCGGATTGCGTCCGATCACCGTCGTCTCTTTGACAATGGGGTACTCCGTCTGGCCCTGCGCTCCGGCCGACATCGGTTTTAGAAAGGATGGCATTAACGTCTCCTGAGAATGGGGAAAGAATTCCGGCCGCGGTTTTTACGCCCGCTGCGCGAGCGTCCGCCGAAACTCTTCGTAGAGCTGCGGTGTCGACGCGGCAACGACCCCGGCGTGCGCGAGATCAACTTCGCCCCCGTCGGGCGCGGTAATGATTCCGCCCGCTTCCCGTACAAGAAGGACACCGGCGGCGGAATCCCACGCGTGCGCGGTCTGGCAGGAAAGGAGATCGAAACGGCCCGCGGCGAGATAGGCGAGGTTCAGCGCCGTTGAACCGCTGCGCCGGATCGCCTGGCAGGAACGAACCATTTCCTGAAAAGCGAGGTAGTCGGGGGAATCGAACGATGTTTGGGTCGGGAACGAAACCGAGGCCAGGGCGTATTCCATCTTAGTTACGCTGCTGACCGAAACCGCCTCGCCGTTCAAATACGCGCCTTCCCCCTTGACCGCCGTAAAGAGCTCGTCCGCCGAAGGGTTGAAGAAAACGCCGCAAAGCAGATCGTTCCCCCGGGCAAGCGCGATCGAAGGGCCGAACATCGGAACGCCGTGAACAAAATTCGTGGTGCCGTCGATCGGGTCGACAATCCACGTGAGCGGCCTGTCGACCGGAGCGAGGCGCCCGCACTGCGTCTCTTTCAGGCACCGCGCCCCGGGAACCGCCTCTTCGCCGACGAACCACGTTTCGGGAAACCGCTGGAAAAGGATCCGCATGATTTCCCGCTGGCAGGCGACATCGGTCTCGGTAACAAGGTCGGCCCACCCTTTTTCGCGGAACGGAATTCTTCCGGCTTTCCCTTTCATAATCAGGCCGGCCGCCCGCGCGGCGTCGACGGCGGCGGCAAGATATTCGCGGAGATTCATCGTTCTTCCTTTCCGAAAGGCGGGACTCGCTTGACTGACATCTTATTCTTTATTTTCGGCAATAATCGCCCCGCCGATGAGACGGTCCTTCCAGTAGCAGACAAGCGACTGGCCGGGCGCGATGCCGTAACGGGGCTCGTCGAGACGGGCCGAAACCGATC
The DNA here is from genome assembly GCA_017405595.1 of Thermoguttaceae bacterium. Lineage (GTDB taxonomy): Bacteria > Planctomycetota > Planctomycetia > Pirellulales > Thermoguttaceae > RUG695. The sequence goes on from JAFRAC010000015.1 coordinate 185,483, forward strand.
CGCCGGGCCGCAGCGTGACCTCGGCGCCGACCGCGGGAGAACGGTAGCGGATTTTGACCTCGGCGCGGAACGGCGTGCCGACCGGCACCGGCGCGAGCCAGTTCGAATCGACGGCGCTGACTTCGGTCCGGGCCAGATCGCCGTAACTTCCCAAAACCACCTCGTTGCGGAGAGGAACAATTTTCTGAACAAAGGTCCGCTGGCCGAACCCGATTCCGAGCCCTTTCCGCTGACCGACGGTGTACTTCTCGTAGCCGCCGTGGCGGCCCATCACCGTGCCGTCGAGCGAGACAAAGTTCCCCCCGGTTTCCAGCGGGCCGGAGATCCGGCGCAGGAAATCGGACGGAACCTCGCCGGCGGGAACGAAGCAGAGGTCCTGACTTTCCCGCTTTCCGGCGATCGGAAGGCGCGCTTCGCGCGCGATCCGGCGGACATCGGTTTTCGTCATGCCGGCGAGCGGAAAATGAACCATCGAAAGGTTTTCGCGGCGGACCGCGTAGAGGACATAGGACTGGTCCTTTTTCGGATCGGACCCCCGCAAAACGGCCGGCGCTTCGGGGGATTCCCCTTCCAGCCATGGCGGGAGGCCGCACGCCGAGGCTTTCCACCCGGCGCTCGTTGTCCGCTGAATATAATGCCCCGTGGCAAACGAATCGAACCGATACTGCCGGGCCAGGTCGAGAAGGGCGCCGAACTTCAGGATGCGGTTGCATAGAACGCACGGGTTCGGGGTCCGGCCGGCAAGGTATTCGCTCTTCCAATTTTCGACCACGCGGCTGAAAATCGGCCCGGCATCGAAAACGCCAAAGGGGATACCGAGAGCCCGGGCGACACGCAGCGCGTCGAGAGCGTCGAGCGGCATGGGGAAAAGGTCGGGTGTCCAGAAGATCCGCCGCCGGTCCGGTTCGCCGCCGAGCGTCAGAACCGGAATATTTTTATGTTCGGAAGACTCGCGCCAAAAGCGTTCCGACTCGTCGGAATCGAGAGACCGCTGGAAAGGATGACGCATAAAGAGGGCGGCCGGCGAAAGTCCCTTCTCTTTGAGAAGAAACGCCGCCGTCGAACTGTCGACGCCCCCTGAAAGGGCCACAAGTGTTTTTAAAGCCATCTTTCTACCGAATCCCTGACGATGCCGCCGGGAAAGGAGCCTTTCCCGGCGGCGATTTCCATCCCCCCTATTTTACCGCATTCGTCCGGCGCTTTCAATCATCGGGCCGGCCGATTCTTGTTTTTCGGAACCGCCGGGATTAAAATAGGTTACTGACAGGCGAAGGATCGGCTTTCTCAATTCGTATCATGCATGGATTATTCGTTTTTACAGGCAGAAAGAGAGTTATGATGAAATTCCGACTGTTATCGTTCGCGGCCTTCCTGCTGGCATCGGCCGCTGTTCTGGCCCAGGATTTTGAAGGGGGACATTTCCGTTCGGGGATCGACTGGAAAGAACCCCCTGTGATCACCTCCGAAGCCGTTCTGACCCCTCCCCCTTCGGATGCCATCGTCCTTTTTGACGGAACCAGTCTCGACGCGTGGGAAGGCGCCGCGTGGAACGTGGCCGACGGTACGGTCACGATCGAACCGGGTACCGGAAGCATCCGCACCAAGCAGAAGTTCGGCAGTGTTCAGCTCCACCTGGAATTCGCGGAACCCCCGCTGAAAACCGACGAAAACGGCAACCCGACCGAATTCGGCCAGTGGCGCGGCAACAGCGGCCTTTTCTTCATGGACCACTACGAAGTCCAGATTCTCGACAGTTACGAGTGCGAGACCTACTTTGACGGCCAGTGCGGCTCGATCTACAAGCAGCTTCCCCCGCTGGTGAACGTCTGCAAGGCGCCGGGCCAGTGGCAAAGCTACGATATCATTTTCCATCGCCCGATCTTCCGCGTCGAAAACGACCAGATCGCCGAAGTTGTCCGTCCCGCCACGATTACGGTCATTCAGAACGGCGTGCTGGTCATCGACAACTGGGCCATCCAGGGCGACACCTACTACCACATTCCTCCACACTACAACCTGCACGGCGACAAGGAACCGATCTCCATTCAGGATCACGGTACCCCCTGCAAGTTCCGCAACATCTGGGTCCGCGAGATTCCGGACGCGACGGTCGTTCCGCTCCAGAACAAACTTCAGCACTATGAGTGATTCGGGGAACCGCTCCGCGTGAAAAGCGTGATCATCATTCCGGCGCGTCTCGCCTCGACGCGCCTTCCCGGCAAACTGCTGCTGGCCGAAACGGGCAAACCGCTCATTCAGCACACCTACGAAGCGGCGCGGCAAAGCCGTTTGGCGAGCCGCGTCCTTGTGGCGTGCGACCACCCCTCGATTTACGACGCGGTCCGCGCGTTCGGCGGCGAAGCGGTCATGACAAGTCCGGCGGCGCCGAGCGGAACCGATCGGGTTGCCGAAGCCGCTTCGGCGATTCCGGACGCCGGGATCATCGTGAATGTTCAGGGGGACGAGCCGACCCTTTCGGGCGAGGCGATCGATAAGCTGATCGGCCTGCTCGCCAGCGAGCCCGGCGCCCCGATGGCCACCCTGGCCGCCCCGATCCGCCGTGCCGAATCGGTTGAGGATCCCGCCTGCGTCAAAGTCGTTTTCGACAAGACCGGGCGGGCGCTCTGGTTCAGCCGGAGCGTCATCCCCTATCCGCGCAGCCGGTCCGAAACCTTCTTAAGCGATACGCCTCCCCTTTACTATCAGCATATCGGCATCTACGCCTACCGGAGGGATTTCCTTCTTTCCCTTCCCAAACTGCCGCAGGCCCTTTACGAAAAAACCGAGGGGCTCGAACAGCTCCGCGTCCTTTTCGAGGGGGAAAAGATTCTTGTCGGCGTCGTCGAAGAAAACGTGATCGGAATCGACACTCCCGAAGATTACGCGCGGTTTGTCCGTTCGGTCAGGAAAAGCTGAAATTCTCTTTCCCTTTCGCTTCCCTTTCGCGGGCAGCGGATTATAATAAGTCTTGCTCCCCTCGTTTTCCCGCTGAAGATCAATTTATTTTGCGTGGACGGGAAACACCACGGCCTGTGCATGTGTACGCCAGTTTCCAGGTCCTTCTCGCAGCGGCATTCTGTCGCGAAAACGCAGGGGAGTTTTTTTCATTTTCTCAAAAGAGAAGATTGTTTTTCTCTATTCCCTCTGCTATAATTCTTTCGGAGGATTATTGTTGGTTTCGTTCGTGCGTCAAGGATTCTGCTATGCCAGGAAAAATCAAGGTTACCTGCCCTAACGGTCACAAACTTGCGGCTGAAGAGCGAAAAGCGGGCAAAACTGTCGCCTGCCCGGTCTGCGGCGTCAAGCTGACGATTCCCGTTCCGGAAGACAGGAAGTGCACCGACAGCGCGGTTTTGCGCATCCTCGGTATCGGCGACGAACTTCTCAAAGCCTCGCGCGGCGAAAAAACAAAATACGACTACCCCCCCGAGGGGAGCGATCTGCTTCTCGGCGCCCACCCGAGCAAAAAACAGCGGAATACCCAGATCTGCCCCCAGTGCGACTGGGAAATCGACGCCGGTTACACCGTCTGTCCTCATTGCCACTTCTATCTGAGCCGGGGCGCCGAAAACGGCGGGAAGGGGTAAACCGAACATTCTCCCGCCGGGCATTGATTGATACGATCCTCAAACACCACCGCAAAGGAGGTTCCCATGGACCGTTCGCTCGGACAACACCGCTGTATTGGGGAGATTCTCCAATTTCTGTTCCTTCTCCTCTTTTTTGTTTTCCTTTTTCCGGTGGTTTTGCCGAGCCGCGGAATCCGGGCGGAAAAGGTCGATATGAACAAAGACCCGTTCGGACTGACCGAAGAGGAGCGGCAGAAAGCGGAACAGCTTCCGGCGATCGACTGCGGCAAAGCCGCGAAACAGTTCGCCAGGTTCGGCTTTCCCAAAAACGGCTCAACTTACGATATCGCGTGCTGGATTGCCAGGAACGGGCTTACGCTCAGCGGGATCCCGCACGATGCCGAAGCCGCTGACTACGATATTTCCGAGAAGAACATCGATCTGCTTGCGAACCTCTGCGATCAAATTCTCGCGCTCGATCCGCCGAGAAAGTTCTTTACCCGGATTTTTTGGTTCCGGCATCTGATACTCGAACTCCGGTCCGATAAAGAAATTGAAAAGAAACCGTCCGCCGAAAGCGTGCTGAAAGGACTGACGCTCTGCCGCGACGACCTCCTTCTCATTTCCGGTTTCGAAGATTATCACAGCCTCGTCCTCAAAAACCTCCTGATACAAAAGGGGGTGAACGGAATCGGTTTCGCGAAATCGCTCGGCGAAATCCCGCCCCAGGCCGTGGAAATCGGAAAAGAGTTCCTTGCGGCCGCCGATACCATGCTGGCCGGCCAGCCGCTCGAGCGCCCCTACGAAATCCTTTACGAAAGCCGCGTCAATCTGCTCCGTCTTCTCGCGGAAACGGATCCGGCTTACGCCCCCGTTTTGGATCAGCGGCAGGAGGAGATTCTCGAACTTCTCAAAACACGCGGCGAAGAAATACTCGCCACATCTCTTTACGGCCATATGTTTGCCGCCGCGGTTCCCGATCCGCCGCTGACCGAAAAGAAGATTAAAACGGCGCGTTCTCTCCTTGAACTGTTCGACCGGCTCGACTCTCAAAACCCCGTGCCCGAAAATTGGGAGTATATGAATGCGGCCTCCAGCGCCGATAAGATCACCTTGCTGCTCGACGGGGCGGGAATCGACCTGGATCCGGCCCCCGCCGAAATACCGGTCGAGACGGGCAAGTTCCCTGCGGGAACCGCTGCGGGGGAAAAACGTGCGCTGACCGCCAACGGCGTCACCTACGTTTTTGCGTGGTGCCCCCCCGGCGAGTTCACGATGGGAAGCCCGGAATCGGAGGAAGGACATACCGGTTCCGAAAAAGAGCACCGCGTGGCATTAACACAAGGTTTCTGGATGCTGGAATCCGAAATCACCGTAAAGATGTGGGATTCCGTCATGGGAAAAGGGGGGCGCGCTGTTATCCGTGAAAAGGAGAACCCGCTCAGCCCGGCATCTTATGTGACAGGCGGCGCCGCGCTCGAATTCTGTGAAAAGCTCAGCCGGCTTTCCGGAAATGAGATAACCTTGCCGACCGAAGCCCAATGGGAATACGCCTGCCGGGCCGGTTCCAACACCCCCTATGCCGGAGCCGGTTCCCTGGACGATGTCTGCTGGTACCGCGAAAACAGCCGCAACCGCCCCCATCGGGGGAAAAGAAAGGCTCCGAACGCCTGGGGACTCTACGACATGCTCGGCAATCTCGACGAATGGTGCCGCGACGGATACGATGAAGCGTTCTATTCCCATTCTCCCGAAGCCGACCCTTACGTTCCGGCTGAGGGGCAGTTCCGGGTTCGGCGCGGAGGCAACTGGTGCAGCTATGCCGAAGAGTGCCGCGCCGCCAGCCGGGCCTGGCAAAACTTTGCCACCGAATATACCGGATTCCGGATTATCCTGGTTCCCGAAGCTGAATAATCTTCTGATCTGAAAAGGGTTTCAGCCTTTTTATCCCGGCGGGTTGTACCGGAAGGGGCTACCGAAAGGGGCGGCCCCTTCCATTCCGTTGGCTGTGAAAAGGGGCCGGAAAAGGGAAATTTCCCCCCTTTTTCCCCTGATTCCCCCCCGCTTATCCCGCTGATTTCTTGTAAAATCACCCAAAATACCCATTTTAACCATTATAACCGATAGAATCTTCCTCATTTTTTCGAGTTAATTTGGGGAAAATCCATTTTTTTCCGGCCCGAGGTATTGGCAAGATGAATAATTTGAATAAAATGAATCAATGTAAATCGGTTTAGCCGGTTCAGAAAGCTGGCTAAAATAAACAAACTATAACGTTACGATGTTTCAGACTGGTATCTGTAAATACCGGTTACAAGTTCAAGCGGGTGATTCCCGCATTTAGCTAAAGGAGTTCCTTGCTATGAAAAAGTGTGCATTAGTTGCCCTCATGGTCGCCGCTATCATGGCGGTTGCCAGCCTTTCGTTCGCCGGCTGTGGCGCTTGCGCCCCGGCCGCCTGTGCTCCGGCTTGCGAAGCCCCGGCTTGCGCTCCGGCTTGTGACGCCGCGCCGGCTTGTGAACCGGCTTGTGCTCCGGCCCCGTGCTGCTGCCTGCCGAAGATCTGCCTGCCGAAGCCCTGCTTCCCGAAACTCTTCTGCTGCAAACCGGCTTGTGAAGCTGCGGCTTGCGAACCCGCTTGCGCTCCGGCTGAAGAAGCCTGCGCTCCGGCTGAAGAAGCTTGCGCTCCCGCTTGCGAACCGGTTGCCCCGGCTTGCGAACCGGTTGCTCCGGCTTGCGAACCCGCTTGCGCTCCGGCTGAAGAAGCCTGCGCTCCGGCCGAAGAAGCCTGCGCTCCCGCTTGCGCTCCGGCTTGCAAACCCTTCTGCCTGCCCAAGATCTGCCTGCCGAAGCCCTGCTTCAAGCCGATCTGCCTGCCGAAGCCCTGCTTCCCCTGCGCTCCTTGCGCTCCGGCTTGCGCCCCGGCCGCTCCTGCTTGCGCTCCCGCTTGCTAAGAGCTGAGCTGGCACTCATACATGCCAAAATGAAACACCCCGGAAGGATATCCTTTCGGGGTGTTTTTTTTGCGCCGCCGGCTGTGCGGATCAGGACTGAGCCGGTCTTTTCTTTCGGAAAAATGAGATCATCATTCTTCTCTCGTCCCGGTTAAAACCAATAAACCCGATAACGGTCAGCCAGAAAAACGCCGAAAGGAGAAGAACGGTTCCCAGACGGAACGGAGAGGGGGCCAGTGTGTATCGAATCAGAACCCAGGAAGGGAGAAACGCCGCGGCGGCCGTAAAGCAGAACCGTAAATTCCGGGCAAAGTAGACGGCGGCCCGTTCTTTTCTCCGGCGGCAGACAAGAATCGGGACAACGATTCCGCTGACCGCAATGGCCGGCAGAATGGTCGCGGAGGCAACCCCGATCTTGCCGAACCCCATTCGGACGGCGGCAATCGCCAAAATGATTCCGGCCGCCCCCTGCCCGATTGCCAAAGGGGCGAGGAGCTGATGGCGGGCGGTCCCTTGCAGCAGACGGACATTGACATCGGCCGCGCCCCGGTAGAATGCCATCCCGGCGGCGAGAATGACCAGACAGGGGAAAGCGTCAAGATACTCGGCCCCCACCCAGAACCGGATAAAGTCCCGCGCCCAAAAAATGAGGATCAGGGCCATAAAGACCGAAAGATAAGTCATCACCTTATACGAAAAAACACGGGTTTTTTCGAAAAGCGCCTCTTCGTTCCGCTGCGCCAGATGAGTAAACCAGTTTGTCTGCCAGATTGTCAGCTCTTCGGTCAGTGTTACAAAATAACTCGCGAACGTCACAACCGCCAGGTTGTAGTGCGTCACGTCGGTCAGGGAAAGAAATGTGCCGATTACGACCAGGTCGCTTCGCCGGATGAGAAGATTTCCGAGCTGCTGGACGAACGTGTAGACGGAATAGCTGAGCAGTTCGCCCGCCCGCTCTTTCCGCACCTGTTTGGGAGAAAGGCGCAGCGGCGGCCAGGCCGCCCGGGCCAGCAAAACGAGAAAAAGGAGGTTCAGCAGCGAAACGCCCAGCCCGCCGGCCGCAATGGCGGCAACATGGCCGCCGGACCAGGCGATCAGAAAGGTCACGCCGCCGAGTGCCAGACGGTAAACGAGAGCGGCGATTCCGGTCAGTTCCTGGCGCATCACGCCGTTAATCACTCCGGAAAAAGCGTCGGCGATTTTTGAGACCGCGAACGCGCCGCCGGCAAACAGAAGAACCGCCGCGTAAACAGACGCCTCGGAAGAGGGGGCCCGCCAGCGGCAGAGAAGCGCGCCAACCCCGGCCGCGAAAAGCGCGGCCGCGCCGGCACACGCAAAAAGAAAAAGAGAGGTGCTCGCGGTTTCGTTCAGACGGCGCGGTTCCCCCCTCGAGTAAGCGAGTGTGACAAAACGCGCCGAAGAGGTCGTCAGGCCGAAATCGGCCAGTCCGCACCAATTCGTGAACAGGCCGGCAAAGACAAAGACCGCGTATTCACGGTCCCCCAGTACCTTCAGCAGATAGGGTGTCAGGAAGAAGCCGATCAGAACCGCGGCGGCGTAGACCAAAAGACGGAGACCGGCTCCGCTGATCAGGAAACGCAGATGCCGGTTCACCGTTCTTCGCTTGTCATAAAATCGCGGTCGGTCAGGCGTTTCCCTTCGAGGATCGCCTGCCGCACACGCCTTTCGCGCTCGGCAAGCCGCCGGTATTTTTCCTCCTGCCTGATCTCAACCGGGTCGGTCGGCTGCCAGTTCGGGTCTTCGCCGCGGTCCTGGCGGGCAAGCGCCTCGCCACCGCGCCGGATGATCGCCAGAGCTTCCTGATATTCAGGAGTCTTTTCCGCGCCGGCGGTATCCCCGTCTTTCACCAGCCGCTGGAGACAGGGGCTCAGTTCCGGCCGGTCGAACGAAACGCCGAATGTGACATCCCACTCGCTTGCGCCGGTGAGCGTTTCAAGGCGTTTAAGTTCGTCGATCGAGATTGGCGCCCGGCCGTAACGCCCTTCGCGGTACGAAGTGCCGTAAGTCGGATAATAGGGAGCGTTGATGTCGATCCAGGTCATGACCCGTTCGAAACTTTCGCGGTCGGTGTTCTTATCGAGCCAAAGCCCCATCGCTTTGCGCTGGCGGTCGATCATCGGATCGGGATGCCCGACCAGCAGAACTTTCCCGAGAACACTTTCGCGGGCGCCCCACTCGTACGCGGGAAGAAGGTTGTGCGGACCGGCTCCCGGCACGCGCACGAAATTCTTCATCCGCAGCTCCGAATACGATGTATTAAAAACAAGATTCCGGTCCCCCGCCAGGTTCAGTTTTGCGGCGGCGGGTTTCCCGTAATCGTGGCAGGCCACGCAATACTTGTCGAAAACCGGCTGAACCTCGGCCAGATAGCTGAACAGGCGCGCATCTCCGTACCAGGGTTCGAGCTTTTTGGTCTCGCCGGCAATCGACCTGGCCGAAAGATTGGCCGAGTCGGGCGCGCCGATCCGGTCTTCATGACAGCCGACACACGCATTCGTCTCGCCGGGACGAGCCATAATGCCGCTGCGCATCGACTGGATCATCAGCTTGTCTTCGTCGAGCAGCTGAAAATAGAGGAACTTTTCGGCGGGCACTTCAAACGAAACGCTCCCGTCTTCACTGACCGGCACGTCGCCGAGGATCCGCTTGTTATTAAAATCGTCCCACGCCATCGCGGGCGCCTGGGTTCCCCTGTTGTCCCACCACTGCTGAGTCCAGTACCGTTTTTCGGGCGATTCGACCACCCGCAGATACTTGACACTGCCGGGCGCGACATTCTCCATTCCGAGCCCGGTATAGACATTGGAAACGACAAACGTGCCGGTCTGTTTTGTCAGATCGACCCGGCTGCCGATCACCGGGGGCGGCGCGGTCGGCACGATCGGCATCGGATCGTAACACGAGGCCGGATCGCGATGCAGGAGAGCGGTGTTTCCGTCGGTATCGAGCCCCCAGATTCCCATCTCAAGATTCTTTTCGTCGTGTATCATTCCGGAAGCCAGAAAGAAATCGTCGGTGATCGGGAACGGGTCTTCAAATTTCCATTGCAGGCGCGAGTAGGTATCGTATTTCTGCTGTTCTTTCAACGGGTTTTCCCCCGGTTCGGCCGAGACCCAGTCCCGCGCCTCGGCGGGCCACGTTATCAGAACCGGGTCTTTCCCGTCAACACCGAGACGGCGATCGACCAAAGCGACCGCGCCCCACGGGCGGTCGTGGCAGGAACCGAACGTGCAGATAAAAACGGAATCGGAACCGGGAAGCGCCCGCGCGTCGAGCACGCCGCCGGGAGAAGCGGTGTTGTTCCCCCAGAAGATTTCATGTTTCGTGCCGTCGGGATTCGTCACCCAAACGCCCTGCGCGTCGCCGAAATTCCGGTCGACATATTCCCAGCGGTCGTAGATGATCCGGCCGTCGGCCAGAAGGCTCGGATGCCCTTCAAAGAGGGTGCTTTTGCCGATCTGCTCGATATTCGAGCCGTCGCTGTTCATCACAAAAAGGTTTCCCATAATATGCCGGTTGCACATACAGTGTTTCGGCTGGCGGGTCGAAGAAAAGAGGATTCGCCCGTCGGGAAGGTAGATCGGGTCGAAATCGGAAATTCCCTCCAAAAAGGTAAGCTGGCGGAATCCGCCAATTCCCTCGGTTGAAGTTTCGGCTTCGAGGCGGATTGCCGGCCGGTCAAAGCCGAGGGTCATTTCGCCGATGTGGTAGGCGTCATCGGCCGATTTGCGGAACGAGAAAAGGACCCTGTTCCCGTCGAAACTGACCGTCGGGTCGCGCACGATCCCCTGCGGCAGTTCGAGGAGGGTTTTCACCTCGTCCGTCTCGGGAAACCAGACTTTCAGCGCCCCGCCGCCGGCGAAGCTCCCCTGATTGATTTCCCCCTTCTGAAAAAGCGTGGCGGTATTGTGGTGATCGGGCCGGTACTGCGGCCGGCTGACATAGAGAATCGGACCGGGCAATTCGGCGATCATCCCGCCGCGGACCGGGTCGGCATCGGCCTGGAGAGGCGATTCCCCGGCTCTGAGCGTAAAACAGCAAACTAAAAAAAACAAAGAGAGAGCCAATAGAAAATTCCGCACTGCCGTCATTGAAATCACCCTCGATTTGATGAAGGAACGAAAGAAAGGGGCACGTCTGAACCCGTGATCGTTTAGAGCCCATTATAGAGAGAATTATTCAGAAATTCCAGTGGACGGGAAGGTACAATAATCCCCAAAATCTTAACGGGTTTGACCCTGCGGCGGTTGCCGGAACCGTTACCGTCCCGGCCGTTAGAGGATTTTTTAAAACTGCCCCCTGTTTTGAGCCGTTGGAAGATCGGCGCCTTTCAGCCATGACGGCGAATGGGACCGCGGCGGCGATGCCCGGTTCTCTTGCGCCGAGGGAGCGGCATAATGCGGCAAGCGTTTTCGGGAGGCTCATCTTGATCATCTTGCAGAGGCCGGCCGTTACGGATAAAATGAACCCGTTGGTCCAGTGTGACGTCGGCTGCTTCCGTGCGTTCATCCGGTCCCCTTTTGTCTATGGATCGGTTTGTTTATCCCTATGAATGCGTATCAGAGCTGCCGGATCCCTGAGATCATCGAGTTTTCCCAAAACCCCGAAAAACTTGGAAAGTCCGGTTTATCGGTAAAATGCAAGATTGACAGACAAGGGTTGATTTCGGGAGCTTTCCTGCCGATAAAACGGGATTCTTCGACAGAAGGTATCTGTTTTTTTAGAAGAATCAAGAAGAAGATATAATGAAGATTGCGGTTGTCGACTTAGCGTCAAACAATGGCGGCGCATTAACCATCACAAAAAGTTTTTTTGAATATATAGCTGCCGGAAATGCCCCTTCTCACGAGTGGTACTATATCATTGCAAACCAGATCCTGAACGAAACACCTTTTGTAAACATTGTCCGTTTTCCCGATGCGGGCAATGGATTTATACGCAGATCCGTCGTAAAGCATATCAGGATTAACCGTTTTATACGAAAAAACCGGATTGATGCGGCAGTCTTCATGGACAACATGGGCATCGCAGGCTGTCCTGTTCCGCAATTCGTGTATTTACATCAGTCTCTTCCCTTTCAGAAAACCAAAAATTTCAGTTTTCTCAAGAGAGAGGAAAGGGAATTTGCCATACGGCAGCATCTGCAGGGCTCAATGATTAAAAGGTCCATTTCATCAAGCGCTTGTGTTTTTGTTCAGACGGAATGGATGAAAAAAGCCGTTCTGGATCAGGTTAAGAATGTTCATGTTGTTAACATCGGGTATCCCCAATCTCCGGCACAAGAAGGTTCGGAAGGGGCCGATATCTTAAGTAAAGATTTTTTTTACCCGTGCAGCCCGTTAATCTACAAAAACATACCGGTGATTATTAAAGCGGTCAATGCGCTTCGTGAGCTTGCCTATTCGTTTCATTTTTATACGACGTTGACGGAAGAAGAACTTAAAACATTAGGCAGGACCGACACAATTGACAAAGGTGTTTTTGTGTGTCTGGGCAGAATCCCGAACGAAAGAGTTCGTCAGTTATATAAAAAGACAACATTGGTTTTTCCTTCCTATATCGAATCTCTCGGGCTGCCTCTGGTCGAAGCGAGGGATACAGGGTGCTGGATTATCGCTTCCGATTGCGCGTTTTCGCATGAAATCCTTGATTCCTATCCGAATAAAGACTATTTTCAGCCTTTCGATGAGAAAGAATTAATGAAACACATGAAAAATGTTCTCGACGGAACAGTTTCACTCAAGAAGACAAAAAGCCTGCGCCGGGAAATATGCTGGGAGAATTTGGTGGGATGTATTCAAGAAAGAATGGTAAACGACGCCAACCGGCAGAATTGATCCGGCCGTGCCTGGTATCTTTCGCAAATTCCTTTTGACCGCCCGCTGACGTTCAGCGGCCCGAAGGCAAATTCGACCTGTTCCGGATTCTTCTTGCACATGCCGGCGTCGGCGCGCCTGACCGTCCGGAACCGGCCCGGCCGCCTGCGTCTTCAATGCTCCGGCAATCAGCTAATCCCCCTGCGGACAGGCGCCGCACACGTTGAAAACCGTCGGCGGCGCCGCTTACACCCAGCAGCTGTCGCCGTCGAAGGGGCCGTAGAACCATCCGTCATCGGCAAGGCGGGGGGTGTCTTTTTTCAATTGCTTGTCCTTAAACCTGACAAAAAATGTGTTGCTGCCATGGGACAAACGCCTTTTCCCGGTCAGATATGCCGCGATCAGCGGCTGAACCTTCTCTTCGAAACCGACAAGTTCGACGAGAAACCCCTTTTTCTCCGCCGCAAAGAGGATCGCATCCCGTAAGAGATCGCCGAGAACATCCTGATTTTTGCGGAGTGCGATCCAGTCCACAACACGGTAAAGTGAACCCGCTTCATTCCGGCGTCTTTCGAGGGTGATCTCTCCCTGAAGGCGGCCGGTTTTGTCGAAACGGCCTAAAATTGTATATCTTCCCGTTTTTAAGCCTTTTCCGAATGTCCATTCGAGGACATCGGTGCGGCGTGAGGTTAGGAGTCCCTGGTTGCCGGCAAGGAGCTCTTCCCAAAACAGATCAAAAATGTCCGGGTCGATCCGTTGTATCTGGCGGGAAATGAACGTTGTCTTCTCCGGAGGAAGCGAAGGGGCACGGAATGGAGAAAAGAGCGAAAAAAGAGGTGCTGCCAAAAATGACGCCCATTTCCGGACCAGTAGGGGAATACGGCTGGAAATCCGAAGTTTACCCGACGCATAAAGAAGATAGGAATGTGTCGAAAGAACGCGAAAACGGCAGAATTCACATGACGGGGGGCCGGGAAGGGAACGAAGGATTTTATTGATCTGGGCGCTTTTTTTATTTGCGGTATTTGCAAGGTTCAGATTATAGCACGGTTGGTCGAAAAGGGTGTAAATCAAATTAGGCAAAGCTTCCTTTTCCCCCTCTTTGAGGTAAAGAGTGCCGCCGATACAGGCCAGGAGCATCTCCTGTTTAAGCCAAAGTTCGCGGCAAACCGATTCTGTAAAACCGATGGGTTTGCCGCGATCCCTCAGCAAAAAGGCGCAAGCCCCGGCTTCCTGCCGATGCCGGAGGTAATCGGGATTTTGAAAGTTTCTGAGGAAACGTTCCTGAGTGTAATCTTGAAAATGCAAAGTGCTTTTCAAGAGTTCAAGAACCTCTTCCGCCTCTGTCTCGAGCGCCGGAGAAATGGTTATTTCATTCACCGAATGATCATCCTTTATTTGGGGGTGACTGATTGAACTTCCCGGAACAGGTCAAGCAACGTTTCCGATGTGCGGATGTCATCACCTTTGATGCGGACACCGTATTCGTCTTCAATCATGGCGACGAGGGAAAGGGCAATCAGCGAAGACCATTCGGGAAGTTCTTTGAATTTTGTCTCCGGTGTGAAAGCTGAAGGATCGGTATCGAAAAAAAGATCGGCGACATTTTTCACAAAATCTTCAATATTCATATGAACTCCTTTGAAAGATAGCAAATTTCCTTGTCGGTTATCCAAATGCCTTGTTCCGGCATCGGCTTTTCAGGCATCCGCCGCACTTGACGTTCCCGCCGGTGTCATCGGTATTCAGATCATCAGTCAACGCCCCCCATCGACGCGCAGGACTTCTCCCGTGATAAAGGAGGACATATTTGAAGCCAAAAAGAGGAGAGCATCGGCAACTTCCTCCGGTTTTCCCGGCCGTTTCAAGAGGGTGGCTTCGACAGTCTGCTGAATAAAACTCTCTTTGACGGACCGAACCATTTCTGTCTCGACGAGTCCGGGCGCCACGGCGTTAACCCGAATGTGAAATGGGGCTAATTCTCTGGCAAGCTTTTTGACGGCGGCGACGAGAGCGGCTTTACTCGCCGAATATTCAAATGTGGCGGTATCGCCATCCAGGTTTAATCCGGCAACAGAGGCCAGAAATAAAATGACACCGTCTTTTTGCCTTATCATGCATCGGGAAACAAGCTGTGTTAGGAATATTGCGGAAATAAAATTGGTCTGCATGACGTCACGCACCTGCTGGATCGGCGTCATTGGGAAAAGACGGCTTTCCGGAAGAATGCCCGCGTTGTTGACGAGAATGTCAATCGGCTTTTTATGCTGTAATATTTCTTTGAAACCCGCTTTAACCGCATCTTCATCGTTTAAGTCAAATCCAATCGGATGAATTTCAACCCCGTATTTCGAAGCGGTTTCAGCGGCGCTGGACTGAAATTCCGGCGTCATCGAACGAACATGGGCCCAGATGCTGGCTCCGTGGGAAGCGAACTTTTCGAGAGTCGCCCGTCCTATCCCCTTCCGGCAACCCGTAATGAGAACATGCTTATTTTCCAAGAGTTTCATCGTTTCAGCTCCGCTTTCATAATAGAGTAAACCCGCCGTCAATGACCAAGCCCGCTCCCGTCGTAAACGAGCTTGCGTCGGAAAGAAAATAGAGTATCCCCCAGGCGATTTCCTGCGGTTGGGCGTATCGTTTCAGCGGATAATTCAACCGATCTGCGGCTAATTGCTCTTCGGAAATGGAAATGCCGTAAATGAGCGGTGTTTCGGTCATTCCCGGCAGGACCGTATTGACCCGAATCTTCTGCGGGGCCAATTCCACTGCCATTGATTTCACGGCTGCCGACAGGGCGCCCTTGGATGCCGCATAGGCGGAATTCCCAACATGACCGGTGATAGGCCCCTCAATTGAAGTAATAAACACAATGGAACCATTCTTGTTGACTTTCCGCTTTTTAACCAGGGTGCGGGTCAGCAGAAAAGGGGCAAAGAAATTGGTTTTAAAGAGTGAATCGAGCCCTTTGTCGGAAATGAAGGAGAAGGGGACAATTTTATTGACACCCGCGGAATGAACGATGCCGTCGAGCTGCGGGACTTCGCTTGTCACCTCAGACAGCGTTTCCGGAGATGTTAAATCACCGGCAAAACAGATATGGCCGTCGCCTTCGAGGTTATTTCTCGTTTCTGTAAGGCGTTCCTGATTCCTTCCAAGGAGAATAAGCCGCGCACCCATCCGTGAGGCCTCAATGGCGGTTGCGCGCCCGATTCCTGAGGAGGCTCCGGTGATCAGGATCGTTTTTCCTTCGATTTGAAACGGGTTATAGGTCATCATCTTATTTTTCCTCGCAGATGATTGGAGCCAGGCATGTGATTCTGCTGGTTTTAAAACAAAGTCCGCCCCAGCAAAGGCCAACGCCGAAAGCGCAGGCAAGGGACGTTAGGGATTTCGTCTGGTAATCCTCACGATGCTGTGTCAGAAGAGTGAGCGGAATTGACGCGCTGCTTGTATTGCCGTAATCGGCAAGAGAGTATGGCACTTTCGACGGATCAATATTAAGCTTTTTGCGGATCCTTTCGATCATATAGCGATTCGCCTGGTGAAAGAGAAAATAGTCGATGGCGTCTTCGGTTAAATTGAAATGTGAATAGATTTCTTTAATGCATTGTTCGGCTCTGAAGCTGGAAAACGCAAAGACTTCCATTCCGTCGATCTTGCAATCGATACCGCGGCGTTTGATGCCGCGTCCGTATTCAACAGGATCAAGAGAATTGCTTGCAAACGGCCGCCGCATTCCGCCGTCCGGAATGATAATGGCCTGATAATTTTTCCCCTCTGTTCCGAAATTGAAGAAAAGGGGATCAGCGCTTGGGTCATATTCAAGGGCCGTAACAGACACCGCATCGCCGAAAAGCGGACGTAATTCTTTGTCTTCCGGATTCTCCGTCGCTGTTGTCGTGTCTCCGGCAATGAGAAGCCCGCGCCGCAATTCGCCTGTCGACATCAGCGAAGAGATCACCGACATTCCGTGTACCCAGCCCGTACAGCCATAGGGGATGTCGGCAGTATACACCGTCTCGTTCAGTTCAAGCCGATCCTGTAAAATGCAGGAAGTCGAAGGGGTAATATAATCGCGCGTCGAAGATGCAAAGATAAGCACATCGACAGAACGGGGGGTCCAGCCAAGTGACTGCATCAGGGAGCGCGCCGCCGGAATGGAAAGATCGGAAGAGGTTGTTCCGGGCCCCACGACACGGCGGCGTGCAATTCCCGTCGATTTAATGACTTTTTCGGCTTCTCCCTCTTTAAAAAAAGGCAGACCGAGATTCTCTTCAACACGCTCGGGAACAGCAGCGGCGAATCCGCGAACAGCAACGTGAGGGATCGTTAGGAATGACATAAGCGGCTTTCAGCTGTATTGAATGGTTCTGGTTAACGTTTGCACGAGATCGTAACCGTCCCAAATTGTTCCGATATCGAGGGCGGAACCGATCGGGACAACCCGGTCAATTCCCATCATTCCGCTGCCGGCAACCCATTTCGCTATCTCTTTTCTGTCGACTCCGAAAGTGACGATGGTTTGGAATTTCTCGTTCAGGTGTTCGGCGAGCGGTTCCAGGTCGGGGGTTTCGAACTGGTAAAAAAGCCCGCATGTGCCGCGCAAAGCCTCAAGCCGGATTGGTAGTGCGGTCAAGCCGACAACCGAAAGGATGTTTCCGTTATAGCTGCGGAAAGACTCAAAAGCGTTTGATTCCGCAAACCGGATCGCGTTTTCGCACAGGAGGGTATATTTATCAATTGATTTGATCGGCGGAAAATCATAACGGCAGCGTGCTTCATCGGCTACGGCTTTCCAAAAAGATTCCTTGCCGTTCGGTGTTCCTTGATGAGTGATCCAAACCACGAGGTGAGGGGATGAGCAAGCGTTCTGATCGACGAGATAGGTATCGTTATAGAACTGTTTCGCAAGCAGGACCAGTTCGTTTTCGGGAAGAGCTGCAACCGCGTCTTCGTTGATGACGGCCAGGGAAACCCGATCCGCAAAAGATACGTCAAACCCGCGCGGCTTTAACGGGAATGAACGGATTTTCGCAATGGTGGCGTCACCGCCCCAGATGATACGGCAGTCAGCGCCAAGCGACAGACTTCGAGTGATCTCGTCGTTGGGGCCGTATTGAATAATCGCGTTTTGGGCGGCAATGGCCGGGTACCCGCTTTCAAGTATTCGGCTGATCACTTCAGATACAATTTCGACCTGCGGAAACATCTTCGAGGAAACGCGAACGGTGTTGGCACATCCCGCCAGCAGTCCAAAGGCGAAACTGAACGCGAAATTGATCGGGACATTCGACGGAGCGATGTGGAAAATGCGCCCTCTTCCCAAGCGAAACTCGCCCTTGTATGTATGCGCCGATTTCAAACGGCACAAATTCGACTTACGGCACCAGAACGCGAAACTCGCAATATCCGGAAACGATGAGGCGCAATTCTTCCGCAGTTCTTTGGCGAGATCTTCCAAAAAAAGAAGAGTCTCGCCGTCAAAGGGGGGCAACGGCTTAACGGTTTTGAGCGAGTCGGGAGAACCGGCAAGGAACCGAATGCCGTTTTGCGGGATGTTACCTATTGTATGTGTCACTGCATCCTCGTATTTCGGCGTTCTGGATCCGTCCATGGATTTTAAATGCTTTTCCAAGTCTTCCGCACGGACAGTTGTCAATTCCCACGATTTCCCCTTCATCTTCCGTCAAAATGGAATGCCCCGGATATGAAGCCGGAAGAAGTGAAACCAGCTGTACCAGGCCGCGCTTGCCGATAGACGCCTCGGCAAAATCTTCGGCCCGGCGGATAATCAAATCTGAAAAAAGAGACGTATGAAGATTGCCCGCTTCGCATTCCATAAAGATCGAGCCGGTTTGTTCGACCATCCCGTAATAGTTGAAGATTTTCTTTAAGCCGCAGACTTCCGAGAGAGAAGCTTTAAACTGTTCATTCGAGACAGATTCACGCTGGAGCTTTTTCCAGCCGCCGCCGTGGACAAGAATCCCGCGTTCCAGAGGAAGTCGGATATTGGCTTCTTTCAGCTTTTTATAAAAATGTTCCCAGATGATCGAAGTAAACCCGAAAAGGAAAATATCAGTATCAGAACATTCACGGAGATAGGATTCTATCCCGGCCAAGTCAAGCTGCATATTTTCATCAAGCGCGTAGACCGGACGGCGGCCCATCATGGAAAAACCTAAACTCCCGGCGCCGCGTGCAGAAAAGAGCGTGCGGTCTCGCGTCGCAGTCCGGGAATCAAGAATCAGCATTGGAAGCCTCTTTGTTCCGAGAAAGCCGGAGCAAATCTTTGCCAGAACTTTCGTCTGATAGAGAGCCGTTTCCCGGTCGAGATAAATGCGTGAGACTTGCTGGCCGGTCGTTCCCGAAGAGGTCATCGTTTTAAATACATCTGATTGACCGATACTCCGCAGTTCAAAATCTTTAAAAAGGCGGACGGGGAAGAACGGGATGTCGGCGATGCCGTGAACCTTCTCGGGATTCCACCCGAGAGTTTTTAAAAGAGCCGCATAGGCCGGGCAGGCCCTGCGGTGCCGCTCCGTAAGGGACGAGAGCTCTCTTGTATAGAAAGCTTCTTTTTTTTTCTGGTTCCAGCCGTACGGAGGAGCGTTAAGGAGAGTGTCAACAGCGTTCACGGCAACTCCCGTTCCAGCAGAGAGTAAAGAACCTTTCCTGAACTGTCTCGCGGTATGACATCAATAACGCGGATCTCGAAAGCCGCGGGATTCAGGTCTGTCGTCTTGGCAAGAAGAGAAATGACTTCTTCACGCTTTTGAGAATCGGTGAGATAGACTTTCATGAGATCATCTTTCCCCGCGCACGCGGCTTCGATTCCCCTTTCCCTGATGAGAAGTTCGATCTCGTCAAGATTAACACGATTGCCGAATATTTTAAGAAAACGTTTCTTTCTTCCAACGATATAGTAAAACCCATCGTGATCGCGGGTTGCAATGTCGCCGGTATGAAGAACGCCTTTGTTTTCGTCTCCTTTGGCGAGGTCGTTTCGGGTTTCGGCATACCCCAGTGAGACATTCGGTCCCCGATAAACAAGCTCGCCGGAAATGTCCGCCCCTTCGATGGCATGGTCCGAGTCGTCGACCAGGGAAAAGGAACCGCCGGGGATCGGCATGCCGATACTTGACGGTTTAAGAGAAGCTTTTTCCCAAGGCAGATAAGCCATGCGGGCAGTAGCTTCGGTCTGGCCATACATGACGACAAAGCGAATCCCTTTCCGTTCGCAAATGGAGGCAAATTCCCCGACAAGTTCGGGAGAAAGCCGCCCGCCTGCTTGTGTCAGGTATCGAAGTGAAGGAAGCGGGAGCTTGTCGAACCGGAGCCTTTTGAGCATCTCGTAGGTATACGGAACGCCGCCGAATGTCGTCGGCTTTGCCGTTTTAAACAAATCCCAGAACCGGCGCTCCATCAGTCCGGCATCGGTGAGAACGAGAGTTGCCCCGGCGAGAAGGTGCGAGTGAATGATCGAAAGGCCATACGAATAGGCCATGGGGAGTGTTGTGATGGCACGGTCATCGGAAGTAATGCCAAGGTAATCGATAATCGCTTCGGCATTACTCAGAATGTTTTTCCCGGAAAGGCGCACCAATTTGGGACTGCCTGTACTTCCGGAAGTCATCAGAACCAGAGAAAGGTCGGGATGAAGTTCAGAATGAACACCCCCTTTCAACTCACACAGGCGATAACCCTCAGCTTCGATTAACGGCTCTGTCCCCTCGGCAAGATCTTTTCGTGAGGAAGGAATAAAGAGGTATTCCGGCTTGTAGACAGAAAGAAGATTCCTG
This sequence comes from Thermoguttaceae bacterium, assembly GCA_017405595.1. Taxonomy (GTDB): domain Bacteria; phylum Planctomycetota; class Planctomycetia; order Pirellulales; family Thermoguttaceae; genus RUG695. The sequence goes on from JAFRAC010000015.1 coordinate 205,644, forward strand.
AAATGTTCCGGGGAAATGTTGTGGCGGAACAGGAGAGGAACAACCCCTTTTTGGAGGAATCCGATGTAGCCTGAAATGGAGGAGGCGGAATTGAGGCCGACAAAAAAAAGAAGCGATCTTGAACGAACCGAATCCGCAACGATGTTTCCGAACTCAAGCAACTGGGCATAAGTGTAAGTTCGAGCGTTTTCTTCGATGAAAGCAACTCTATCGTGAAATTTGCTCAGCGGCTCGAAAAACATTCTAAAACTCGATGTTATATTTTCCTAAAATCCGTTTTCCCTCTTCATAGGAAGAAAGGTCGATAATGTCATCCATTTCGAGCATAATTTCAAAGGCATCTTCTAATTCTGCGACTAAGGCCATATGCCCGACAGAATCCCAAGAGGGAGTCGTTTGATAGGCCAAATCAGTCAGTTGATCCGGTTCAACGTTAAAATTTCGGATGAATACCTTATCGTACTTTTGCTGATTTTCCTGGGACATAGCTTCGATAATCCGGCAGAGGGCAAAGGGGATAAACGGGGAGAGGATTTTACAAAAACTCGACCTTGTTTGCTCAAGCTCCCATTTTCAGGATCGAAATCCCCGAACACCCCTTATTTTATGCTTTTTTCCCCCGCCTGACTAGGGCAATTTTGAGGTGTTCGCCGCGCGGTTTTCCCCTCTTTAGAGATGTTCCAGCGCGTAGAGAACCACATTCAGGCTGAGGTCGTAGGCGCTCTCGGGTGTATAGCCGACGCACCGGCTCGAGGACCGGGCCGTCATCGGCCTGGAGAGGCGATTCCCCGGCTCTGAGCGTAAAACAGCAAACCAAAAAGAGCAAAGAGAGAGCCAATAGATTTTTCCGCACTGCCGTCATTGTGATCACCCTCGATTTGATGAAGGAACGAAAGAAAGGGGCTCGTCTGAACCCGTGATCGTTTTCGATCCGTTATAGATGGAAAGATTCGGAAATTCCAGAGGACGGGAAAGCCCAGTAATCCCCAAATCTTAGGGAAGTTGACCTTGCGTCGGGGTGGTGCCGGGCATCTTTCGAAAAACCATTTATCCCGCCGCAATTGTGCACGAAGCCTCGAAAATTTTTTAAAATATCCGAAAACAGAATCATTGTTCTCTTGTGCCCGCTTTATCGGCAGGTATAATCCCTGTTGTCGTGTCTTGATTCCCGTTTGAAAATGATTTTTTAAGAGATCGGTCATTTCGATTTCGTTCAAGGAAAAACATCTTTTAACCCTTGCTTCGGGAGAAGAAAAATGCTCGGCAAGCCTTCCTCCCAAATGCCAGCCGCAGAATTCAGTTTCTTCCCCTGAGGATTCCGATAAGATAGAGTATGGCAAGACAAAAAAAGCTTGATATTGTTCTTATTTCCGTTATGGCTCTTTTCTCACTCCTTTTTGCTCTGGTGAGTTCAAGGTTATTTGGCGGAAACCAGGAAGTTCCCCCCCTTTCACTGTCGCGGAAATTTTATTATGCCGGCCTGATCGGATTTGCGGTTTTGGCAATACTGATAAAAAAGAGAAGATGGTTTAAAAACAGATTCAACGTACATAAAAAGATCAGCACAAGACAGCTGAATATTTTTTTAATCACTCTGACTCTCCTGGGACCTCTTCTCTTCATTCTAGGCCTGTCTATGCTTCTGTGTGCCGCTTTTGACGGACCTGTACATCCTTTTTTGATTTTCTTCGGTCTTGTCTGCGCCGGACCTCTCGGCGCGATCTCAGGGATAGCGTTTTTAATGATCAATATAAAGAAATTTAAAAAGCCTGCTTTTTGGTTTGTTCTCACGTTGTTTTCGGGTTTGGTGATTTCTAATCTTTTTTGTTTCGCTCCGCTTGGTTCTATTTTTGAAAACCGCTTCGGCGTGAATATCTATGGGTGGATAATATCGCTGTTATCCTGGCTGTTATCCTGGATATTTTAAATGTGCTGCCGCACATTCGTAAGATGAGATGCCGTTAATGAAAAAGCTCACCCGGCCGCAAATAGCCCATCCGGCGGTCCCGGAACAAAAGAAAGAAAGCCCTTCCTTTTCATTCGTGAGGCACGCCGCGCGGTTTCTCCCTCTTTAGAGGTGTTCCAGCGCGTAGAGAACCACATTCAGGCTGAGGTCGTAGGCGCTCTCGGGTGTATAGCCGGCGCACCGGCTCGAGGACCGGGCCTCGAGCGCGCAGCTGACATCGTAGTTGGAAAAGATCACGACCCAGCGTCCCTCCTGCCGGATCCCGTACAGGCGGGGCGGTTCCTCGACGGTCTGCCAGCCGTTCGTTCCCCCTTCCCGCCGGACCGGTTTGCGGATTTTCACCGATCGGAGTTCCTTCCCGCCGTAAAGGGAACTGAAAAGCGGATCATCGGCCGGTACCGGTTCGAGCCGGGATTCCGGAAAAACTTTTTTCATTTCGGCGGCAAAGGAATCGGCAAACGGACGGCTCGCGCAGACCGCGTTGGCAAAGAGGAAGCCCCCCCATTTGAAATAGTCGCGCAGAGCGGCAGCCTGGCTTTCCGAAAGGGTGAACGCCTGCCGCCCGTGGAAGAACAAGAGCGGCGCGCCCCCCAGACTGTCCGGTTCGGCTGTCACACGGCGCACGTCGGTCTGAACCGGAATATTCTGCTCCTCCTTGATCTTTCGCATCAGCCGCGGGATCGCGTTAGGTGCGCAGGGGGAGCCTTTTCCGATCGAAAGGATTGCCGCATAGAAGTCCGGATGTCCGCCGGCGCGGGTCCCGCCGTCCGAGTGAGCGGCGGCGGCCTCGTCTTTGTTTTTCAGGTCGCGGTCGGTCGCGTAGGCAAGAATATTCAGGCCCAGGTCGAGCGCGGCCTGAACCCGCTTTTCCACCGAGTCGGCGTACGCGGGTCCGCGGCGCAAATCGTCAGCCAGTTCCCAGAGGCAGGAGAGAGAGACCGTCCCGTCGGCCGGGTCAGCCGCCGGAATCAGGATCACGCCGGTACGGCATCCCAGATCGGCGCCGTACAAGGGACGCAGGAACGCGGGATCGACCGGCGTTTCCCCCCGCCAGATCGGATGGTCTTCCGGCAGAAGTTCAAGTCCCCCGTTCTCCTCGTCGGGAAGGACCAGGCTCATCAGTTCCCGAAACCCGGACTCAAACGATTCGTCGCCGTCGAGCGCTTCGGCAAGAATGAAACCGCCCTCTTCGAGATACGCGCGGAGCTTGCCGGCAAGCGCCTGACGGGCTTCGGCGCCCTCCGGCAGCGGAGAAACACGTCCGGAGATTGAAAGAACGGGGGTTTGCGCATAGTCTTCGGTCTCGGCTTTCGACGCGTCGATCACTTGCCATGTCAGGTTCTTCTGCCATTTCCGCTCGGCGTAGCGCGTTAAATGGTCGAGATCGTCGGGATGCCGGTTCCATTCCGAAAAAGCGGTTTCGTCATTCCCCCCTTCGGAAGGAGTGTATTGCAGTTTTGAAACGAGAACGGGCCACCGCCCTTTCGAGAGGAACAGAAGCGCGAACGATGTGGCGATCACATCGAGGGTTTCCCCCGACGAGCCGGCTTTCCAGAAGCGGGAAAATCCGTTCGGCTTGAGACCGAGCAGATAGTCGGCGCCTTCCCGGTACCAGTCGCCGCTGCCGAAAAAGCGCTGGGCCGTCAGACGCCCGGCCCGTTCCAGCCCGTAGAGGTAATAGTAGAGATACGCGCCCGAGCCGGGATTCGACTTGACCGAAAAATGCTCGCCGAGCCAGGCGAACCCTTTTTCGATCCGCTGCCGGTTGCTTTCCGAAAGGTCGCCGGTACAGCAGTCAATCCGCTCGCCGGCGGCGGAAGCTCCGGAAACCCGCCGCGAGTCGGCAATCCAGAGCGAAACGATCCCGGCGCAAGTCATGCTCCCCGTGCCGCTGCCGCTCGGATTTTTTGCGGCGAGCCTGCCGCTTTTCCGGTCGAACGCCGCGCGGTACCCCCACGACCCGTCGCTGTTCTGCAGGCGGATCCAGTATTCCTCGATCTCGCGCCAAACCGATTCGGGAATCTCGACTCCGGCCTTTTGAGCCTCGTAAAGCGCCAAAACCGCGAACTGCGTGTTCGAGTTGTCGGCGGTTCCGTACGCAAAGTTCTGCCGCAGGTCGGAATAGGACCACCCGCCGTTGGAAGGGTCTTCGGTCCGGAACTGGCCCCGGAGAATCGCGCGGGTGTTCTCCTCGATCCGCGAAAAGTACTTCTCCGGATCGGCCTGGCAGAAGACCATCGTCTGCAGGGCAATCGGATAGGTCTGACGATCCTGCATTTCCGGATTGAAGAGTTCAAGGTATTTCAGCCCTCGGGCGACGTGCGCCTCGTCCTTTTCGAGACCCGACGAAAGGAGCGCTAAAAGACAAAGCGCGCTGGTACCCGGCGCATACTGCTGATAGGCTTCTTCTTCCCAGCTGCCGTTATACTGCTGCTTCTCGAGCAGGAACCGCACGCCTTCGTCAATGGCCTTCTGAACGGTTTCCGGCGTCAGGCGTTCCGGTTCGTCCCCGGCGGCGGAAAAGATCGATGCCGAAAACAGAAATGCGAGGAGGAAGAAAAACCGTTTCGGATTGATCATCGACACGACTCGGAAAGGGGGGACGGCGATACCAATCCGGAGAAAGCCCCGGGGAAAATCCCCGCTTGATTTAAAAGGTTATTTTGCTTATTCTAAGGAAAATCGACAATATCAATAATAGGGGAACGGCCTTCGGGGCGGTTCCCGCAAAGCGGAATCAGGCCATCAGTATGCAAGATGTCCCGCGGCCTCTGCCGCCGAAAATCGACTCCGGCGAACCGGTTCAAGCTGAGTCCCGCCCAGCAGCGCCGCCGAAAGCGGCGCCGGGCGGCGACCTTCTTCAGGAATTCCGGCACGCCTGCTCCGAAATCGAAACGGAACTGGCAAAAGTCGTGATCGGCCAAAAACGGGTGATCCGGCTTCTGCTCGCTTCGGTCTTCACGCGGGGCCATTCCCTCCTCGAAGGGGTGCCGGGGCTCGCCAAAACGCTCCTGGTTTCGACCCTCGCGCGCGTCCTGGACATGAGCTTTAAACGGATCCAGTTCACGCCCGACCTGATGCCCTCGGATATTACCGGAACAAACGTCCTCGATATCGACGAAGAGGGGAAACGCCATTTCCGCTTTGTGAAAGGACCGGTTTGGACGAACATTCTTCTGGCCGACGAAATCAACCGGACCCCGCCGAAAACACAGGCGGCTCTTCTGCAGGCGATGCAGGAACGCGAAGTGACGGTCGGCAAGGCAACCCTTCCCCTGCCCGACCCGTTTTTCGTGATCGCCACACAGAACCCGATCGAGCAGGAAGGAACCTATCCGCTCCCCGAAGCGCAGCTCGACCGGTTTATGTTCAACATCAAAATCGATTACCCCACTCTCGAAGAGGAAGAAAAAATCCTTTCCTCTTCCTCCGCCGGGCAAGGCGGCGCGGAAGTGAAAAAGCTCTTTAATGCCGAAATGATCATCCGCCTTCAGAAGATGGTCGCATCGGTGCCGGTCTCATCGTATATTGTCGAGTACACCGCCCGTCTGGTACGCGCCACGCGACCGCACGACCCGTCCGCTCCGGAACTGGTACGCGAACTGGTCGATTGGGGCGCCGGACCGCGCGCCGGCCAGTTCCTGATCAGTGCGGGGAAAGCCCTCGCCGCGATGGACGGCCGTTACTCAGTGGCGATCGACGATATGCGCGCCGCCGCGGTGCCGATCCTGCGTCATCGGATCAGCTCGAATTTCCAGGCACAGGCCGAAGGGCTGACCAACGAGCGTATCATTGAAAAGCTTCTCGAAACGGTTCCGCCGCCGGCCATTCCGAAACACGTGAAACGGTAAAAGGCGCTCCGATGGAAACCTCGTATCTCAATCCTGAGGCGATCCAGAGTTTAAAGCGCCTTGATCTGAAAGCGAAGTTTATCGTCAAAGGGTTTATTCACGGGCTGCATTCCAGCCCGCTCCACGGCTTTTCGGTGGAGTTCAGCGAACACCGCAAATACACCGCCGGCGATGACCCGAAAGAGATCGACTGGCTGGTCTACGCGAAAACCGACAAGTACTACATTAAAAAGTATGAGTCGGAAACCAACATGACCGGATGGCTGATCGTCGATTCAAGCGGGTCGATGGGGTATGCGTATCAGCCGAATCTGCCGACGAAATTCGACTACGCGGTCTCGTTGGCCGCGGCGCTGGCGTATCTGATGATCCATCAGCAGGACCCGGTCGGCCTTTTGACCTTCGACGAAAAACTCCGCCGGAGCATCGCGCCCAAATCGGCGCGTTCGCAGCTGGGAACGATTCTTTCGGCGCTCTCCAGCCTGAAACCGGGCGGAGTGACGGATATCGCCGCGTCGCTGGCGCAGGCGGCGGGGGTACTGAAAAAAGCCTCATTGGTCATGGTCTTTTCCGACCTCCTGGGAAATCAGGACGACCTGTTCCGTTCCCTCTACCGGCTGCGGCATGCCGGTCATGATGTGATGCTCTTCCATGTGCTCGACCGGGCCGAAGTCACTTTTCCGTTCCGCGGCCAGGTCGACCTGATCGATCCGGAAACCGGCGCGCGCGCCGCCGCCGATGCCGATGCGCTCCGCCGCGATTACCTCGACACGCTCGAAGCGTACCGAGGCCGGTTCCGCCGGGAATGTGCCGGCGCGAAAATCGACTATGTGCAGCTCGATACCGGAATCCCTTTCGATAAGGGGCTCCTTGAATTCCTGATTTCGCGAAGCCAGCACCGATAGCCGAGGGGGGAATCAATGGCACTGACAACCTCGGCATTTTTCTGGGCATCCTGCGCGGCGGTTCTGATTCCGCTTCTGATCCATCTGCTCCGGCGGCATAAACCCAAACAGATTCTTTTCCCCCCGCTCGAACTTGTCCGGCAGCGGCAAAACACCAGCCAGCGGCGGTTCCGGTTCCGTCAGGCGGCGCTTCTCTTCCTTCGCGCGGCGGTACTCCTCCTTTTCGGGCTTCTGCTGGCAAGACCGGCCGCACAGACCGGCATACGGAAAAGCGAAAGCGGCCCGTCGGCCCGGGCGGCGGTACTCCTCTTCGACACCTCGCTTCGGATGGGATATGAGCAGAACGGCCGGACCCGGCTCGAAGAAGCCAAAACGCTCGGTCTGGCGCTCCTCGACGCCATGCCCTCCGAAACCCGGGTGGCCGTTTGTGATACACAGAACTCCGGCGCCGCGTTTCAGATCGATCATCTCGCGGCGCGGGAACGGATCGAACAGCTCGAACCCCGCCCTCAGCGGTATTCGCTGACCGAATCGGCCGCCGAAGCCGCGCGTCTGCTCGCCCCGGAACAGGGGGAGACGGAACTGATCATTCTTTCGGATTTCACCGCCGCGGGCTGGCGCGGATCCGGCGCGGATTCGGCGGCCGGAATTCTCGGCCGCTGCGAACATCCTCCCCGGGTTTTTCTCGCCGATTTCGCGCCGAAATCATTTCAGAACATCTCCTTAACCGATGTCGGCGTGTCGGTATCGGGTACCGACGAGGAAGGGGAAGCGGAAATCGGTGTGACCGTTTCGGCCGCAGGAAAAGGATCGGCGGGAATCCTGAAACTCGTTTGCGGGCCGATTCTCGCGGGGGGAGAAACGAAACCGCTGACCGAAACATTTTCGGAGGCCGATTTCACCGCGCCAAACGATGAAAAGCGCGAACCGGACCAAACAAGCGCGGCCGGAACCTTCCGCAAGCTGAGAAAAACCTTTCGTCTGCGGCATTTGCCTGTCGGGCTTTATCAGGGAACAATCACAAAGACCCCTCCCGACCCGCTTACCGCCGATGACATGGTCAGTTTTACGTTTGAGGTGCGTCCCGCAAAAAAACTCCTGTTTGCCGCGCCCGATCCGAAAGAAAAACGCGCGCTCTTTCTGCGTACGGCGGTCTCTCTTTCCGAACAGGTTCAGGGACGGTCCCCGTTTGAGATCGAGACCCTCTCCTACGAACAGCTTTTCGAAACCCGGCTCGACCCCGCCCGGACCGCGGCGGTTTTTCTCCTCGATCCGCCCCCGCTTTCGGCACCCTTCCTCACAAAACTGGAAACGTTTGTCCGCGCGGGCGGGGGTGCGGGGCTGTTTCTCGGACAGAACTTTTCGGCAAACCAACCGGCGGAATTCGCGGCTCTTTTCGGGGGAACACCCCTGCGTCAGGTCAACAGGCCCGAAGGAACCCCGCTGATTCCCGATCCCGGCGCCTCGGCGCTGCCCGGCCGGTTCGGCGCCGCGGCCGATACGGCGTCCCTGCCGTGGAGTCAGACACTGATCTACCGTTACTGGCGTTTCGAATGGAATGAGGAATCCCCTTCAGAAGTGCTGTTCCGCTGCGCCGACGGAGCCCCTGCCCTTCTTCTCCGGCCGCTGGGACGGGGCAGCGTCATTTTCTCAACCACTCCCTTTTCGGACCTGGCAAGCGACCCGAAACCGTGGAACCGGATCACCATCGGCGACCACTCCTGGCTCTTTCTCCTGCTCGCCGACGGGATCACCGCCGCTCTGACCGGCCGGGAAGAGACGCTCAACAAGGCGCCGTTCGAACCGGTCGACGCGGCCGTCGAAACCGCGGCGAACCTCGCGGTTGTTCCGCCCGACGGAAAAGCCATTGCGCTTTCGGTCCCCGAATCGGAAACCCGGTTCACCTTTAACGGAACCGGCGAACTCGGTTCGTACCGCGTTACCGGGGGGCAGACACCGAAAATTCTGACCGGTTTTTCGGTCAATCCGCGCGCCGAAGAGGTCGCACTCGAGCCGGTCGCCGACGAGGAACTTCAAAAACTGTTCTGCGGGACGGCCGTCAGCAGAATCAATTCGGCGGAAAAACTTGAAGCGGTCCGCAGCCGGCTCGATTCCCGCGCCGATCTCTACTCCCTACTGGCGCTCCTTTTGGGGCTTCTTCTCGCCGCAGAACTCCTGTCGGCAAACCGGATTTACCGGGACGTTTCGCCTTGACAGAAAAGAGAAAAAACCCTATCCTCTCCGCCGAAAGAGAAAATAAAAATAGCGAAGATACAAAAACCGGAGAATGGCGATGAGCCCCCGTTGATCTCAACCGGCGGGCGAATCGGACGTTTTCCCAAACCGATAACGCAAGGAAGAGAACATGAAGACATGGACGACATTCCGGTCATATGCAGCGGGAGCGCTTCTCGCCTCGCTCGCCGTCATTACTACCGCCTCTCTTTTCGCGCAGCCGCCGAAACTCCCTTCCCTCCCCGGACGCGGCGGCGATGCCGCGGCGCAGCCGGCCGCCGGTAATGCGAACGCCGGCAGCCCGGGCGCGGCTCCGGCCAAAAAGTCGGACGGGAGCGAGTTCATCATTCCCGAGAACGCGACGCCGGACCAGCTTTTCGAAATGGCGAACAAACTGCTCAATACCGAGCAGTCGTTCGGCACCGAAGCGGAATACAACGCCTGGGTCAAGAAGATGGTGCAGACGGTCTACACCATCGCAAACAAAATTCTGAAAATGAACGTCGACGACGAGACGTACAAAAAGGCGATCGCCCTGAAGGGGGAAATGATCTACTACCACGTCTGGGCAAACGCCGACGCATTCCCGAAATACGAGAAATTCATCGAAGAGATTCAGAAGGATCCGCTTCTGCTCAAAGCCGACGGGGGACAGAAAGTGATCGACGGCCAGGTCGTCAGTTTTCTGCACGAGAAGTGCATTCGCGCCGTGCAGGCAGGCGGCTCGGCCGACGACATTCAGAAGAGTATCGATGAGTTTCGCGCCATTGTGATGCGCGACCCGGAATTTGTCAGCATGATTCCGAGCTTCGTCTATCCGGTCTCGCAGATGGCCACCGAAAAGAAAGATCCGAAAATTCTGAAAGACGCGTTTCTAAAATTCGCCACCGATATGAAGAAGTCCGATGACAAGACGCTCAACGATGCCGCGAACGGGCTCATGGGGCTTCTCCGGTTCGCCGAGCTGGAAGGAAAACCGCTGAAAGTCGTCGGCACGACGGTTTCGGGGGCAAAGTTCGATCCCGACTCGCTGAAAGGGAAAGTCTTTCTGCTCAATTTCTGGGCCACCTGGGTAACCCCCTGCATCGCCCAGTACCCGGAACTGCTGGCGCTCTACATCCAGTACCACGATAAGGGATTCGAGATCGTCGGTTACAACATGGATACCGAGCTTGACAAGTTCAAGGACTACGTCGCTCAGAAGAACGTGCCGTGGGAAAACCTTTCGGAACAGATGTCGACCGATAACAAACAGCCTTCCATGGCCGAATTCTACGGAATCACCACCATGCCGACTCTGATTCTGGTCGGAAAAGACGGGAACGTGATCAAGAACGACGTCGATATCGACACGCTCAAAAAACTTCTTGCCGAACAGCTTAAGTAAAAGGCACGGCGGGTGAAGCGCCCCTTTCGGAACGGTCCCTTTCCGCAATACGGGAAGGGACCGTTTTTTGCAGGCTTCCCGCCGCCGACCGAAGCAGACGCGTCCCGGATGCCGCGGCCATTTCCCGCACCCCGGCAGCCGAATCGGCTTTAACCGGCCGATTCGGCTTTGTTTCGTTTTCTGATGAAAAAGGAGAAAAGAATCAGCCCCGCCCCGGCAAGAACCAGCGCGATCCGCCACGCAAAGCCGAGCGCGGTTTCGAAAGTATTGCCGTCCTCCAAACCATAATCCAAACCGCCCGAAAGCAGATCTTCATCGGTTATCCGATCCAAATCGACACGCCTGTCCCTGGGGATGTGCCTCATCCCTTCAAGCCTTTCGCCTTTGTTCAGCTTAAGAACAAAATCACCGTCTTCCGGTTCGCGTGAATTTAAATCCTTGGATTTCCATTCGGATGCGACCCAAGTATCTGAATCCGAGTCAACAGGTTTTAGAGGACCTGAATATGACCGTATTCGGGAAGGAATCTCCAGACCGCCGGACTCTATCCAATCGAGCCCGACAATCAAGGAATTGACGGTTTTGTCGCCATTCGGGGAATGGGTGGCGATACTCTCGATCACAGGCACCTTGCCTGTTGTTCTGAATACGACCTCTTTGGTTGTTTTGTTCCCAGCCTGATTTTTACCCGAAAGAAATATTTTTACGCGTCCATCCCCTAAGTCCAAACAGGACGGTTTGGAATCGATCGTGATCGTATCGGAAAAGAAATCAACAGGATTGAGGAATAAGCGGAAAGGTGTGTTTATACAGCTTAACTCACTGGCTAAATCGGAGAAATCGCCGTTTTTGGCCTTTGTCAGAGTTCCGCCGGAAGGAAAATCTTTCCCCTGTGCCGGATTATAGAAAATCCGATAGTGACGGTTAACAATGGAATCATCTGAACGATGTGAAAAAACCCCTTTGGAAGATTCGTTTGGCGATTCTTTATACAAAACCTGCAATCGGCACTTATCCTGTTTTTTGCAAAGGAGCCCCTCCGCGATCGTTTCGTCATCTTCTATTTCTTTGGATACCGCATCCTCTTCGGAGAAGAAGACCGCACGCTTAAACGAATAATGCCCGTAAAGCGAAACGGATTCCAGCCACGTTTTACGGGCGGTCTCCAGATCGGCAAGAAGCTTTTCGTCGGCGGCGGAAGGAGTAGCAGGCGGCAAATCCTCCGCAAACAGCCTGTTGGTGACATTCAGGAAGACAACAAGAAAAACAACACAAAGCAAACGTTTCATCTGCGGCCTCGCCCGTTCTCAAACCCCGTTAAGTTATTCACCGGCAGAATTGGCTCTTTTTCGTTTTCTGATGAAGAAGGAGAAAAGAATCAGCCCTGCCCCGGCAAGAACCAGCACGATCCGCCACGCGAGGCCGAGCGCTGTTTCAGGAATACTGCCGTCATCGTACACATCGTAATCCACTTCTCCTGATTCAAGAAAGTCACTACCGGTTATTTTATCCAGGTCAACAAGTCTATTCTTGGGGATATACCTCATTCCCGCAAGTTTTTCGCCCTTGTCTAATTTAAGAACAAAATCACTGTCTTCCGGTTCGCGTGAATTCAAATCCTCGGATTTCCATTCGGATACACTCCACATATCTGAGTCCATGTTAGCCGATCTTAGAGGCCCGACCATTGAACGTATGCGTGTAGGTATTTCCAAACCGTTGGATTCTTTCCAATCAAGAGCCGTAATGGTTGATATGAGTGTTTTATTGCTCAGGTAAAAACGCATAACAATGCTCTCAATCACAGGCACACTGCTGTTTGTTCTGAATATGACTTCCTTGGTTGATTTGCACCCGGCCTGGTCTTTGCCCGAAAACAATATCTTTGCACGTCCCTCTCCTAAGTCTGCATACAAAGGTTCGGAATCAATTGTAACGCTGCGGAAATCATCCGGCTCAAGGAACAGTGCAAAGGGGGTTTTAAGGTGATATAGATCGTGAATTGAAGCAAAAATATCGTCGGTTTCGACTTTGGTTAAATACCCATCGGAGGCAAAAGCTTTCCCCTGCGATGGATGATAGAGGATCCGATAGTTACGATTGACAATATAATCACTTGAACGGTTCAAGAAACCCTCTTCAGGCGACCCGTATGGCGGATTATTGTACAAAACCTGTAATCGGCATTTGTCCTGTTTTTTGCAAAGGAGTCCCTCCGCGATGATTTTGTCGTCTTCCATTTCCTTGGATCGGGCTTCCTCTTCCGAGAAAAAGAGAACCTCTCTGAATGAATAATGCCCGTAGAGCGAAACAGACTCAAGCCACGTTTTGCGGGCGGTTTCCAGATCGGCGAGAAGCTTTTCATCGGCCACGGAAGTTTCGGCCGGGGACAAATCCTCCGCAAACGGCCTGTCTGTGAAATTCAGGAAGACAACAAGAAAAACAACACAAAACAAACGTTTCATCTGCGGCCTCGCACATTCTCCCAAAACTGTTAAATTATTCACCGGCCGATTCCCGCCGGCAAAGTTCCAAAACCCCGAACTATCGCAAGACTACCATATTCCAACGTATTGCGCAAGGCACTTGACTTTCAGGGGGGGGGTACAATAACGAACAGCAGTAAAACGGGTGCCGCGCCAAACCGCTTTGCCGGGTCTCCGCGATCCGGTTTTTCAGCTGTTCAAAGGCTCTTTCCGCCTCATGAAAACGGAAGAAACATCCTGGTTCCGGCTTGATTCAGGCAAGATGAAAAACAGGAAAAAATTTTAAGTCCCCATTTCTGTTCCTGACGCCATAGATACCGTTTTTTACCGGAACCTGCCAAATTCACCGCCGGTTTCCGGCGCCCGGATGATTGAGACCGCTCCGCCCGATTCTCTTTCTTCGTTGACAATGAAACGGCGATTCTTAGAATGAAACTGGAGAATATAACCATATCCACCGGCAAATGCAAACCGTCAGAAAGGTTGTTCGGATGCAAAAAAATCGGTTCTTCGGCGTTTTTCTTTTTGCCTTGTTTTTTACGGTATTTCACGCCCCGCTTTCGGCGCAGGAACACACCGGCTGGCCGCCGGACTGCAAGGTCGGCATGTTCCTCCATTTTCTGCCGGGGGGCGAGGACGCGGACCGGCTTCAGAGGGAATTCTGGGTTGAACGGATTGCCGATCAGGTTGTCTCGGCCGGCGCCGATTATTTCGTCCTGACGATGTACCAGAATTCCGGGTGGTTTAACGCCCCGAACGAGACCTATGACAATGTAACCGGATATCAGCACGGCGAGCGCTGCTGCGTGCGGGATATTCCGATGGAAATGGCTGACGCGCTGGCCCGGCGCGGAATCCGGTTTTTCATCTATGTCACGGGCCAGGTTCCCAACCGCGACGAAAAAGCCCAGGCGGCCTACGGTCTGGAAACGGGTCCGAAAGACCAGACGATCACTCCGGAGTTTGCCCGCCGCTGGGCGGAAGTTTTCCGGGAATGGTCGCTCCGTTACGGAACCAAAGTCTCCGGCTGGTGGGTCGACGGCTGCTACACGTGGTGCGGATTCAACGAAGAGATCGCCGGCATTTACCGCGACGCGCTCCGCGCCGGGAACCCCAATACCGTTATCGCGTTTAATCCGGGCGTTAAAATGCCGGAATGGAAAACGTCGGACTTTACCGCCGGAGAGATCTGCGAACCGTTCGCCGAAAGCGGATTCGCCCCCCAAAACGCCGAGGGACAGAAAGAGCATCTCCTGACCTATCTGGGAAACTCCTGGGGAGGAACGGAAAACCGCTTTCCGGCCGAAGAGTGGGTCGCCTGGGCCAAACCGGCAGTGGAAGCCGGTCTGGCATTAACACTCGATGTTGGTCTGACAACCGGCGAGGGAACACCGGGACCGGGCGGTTTTCCGCAGAAATCGCTCGATCAGATCCGCGCGATCACCAACGCGGTCAAGGGCCGCACATCCGACACACCCGAAGACGCCTTCAAACGCGCCGTGGAATATGACTGGCTGCGGCAGGAGATCACTGCCGGACGGAATCTTGAATCGCCCGAGGCACTGGCCGCGCTTATCACACGCGCTTCCGAACTTCTTGACGCGCTTGAAGACGAAGACGCCGTTACCCCCGCCGACGCCGATAACCTGCGGCGCGCCATTCGCGATGCCGAAGCCGATCCGATTGACACGCTTTCAGGAGTCCAAATTAAAGAAAAGTATCTCGCGCTCCGCTGGCAGGCGCGGGAGGCGATTTTCAACAATCCGCTCGTCAAAGATATTCCGATCGTTTTTCTGAAAGCCGACCGCTATGTCTGGCAGCTGATCCATGAATATCTTTCGTACTACTACAGCCACACAAATATGACCGGCGGCGAGCTCATGCTCCTAAAGAATCCGGGCCGTTCGTTTGAAGCCGAATCGATTTCGGCCGGAAAGTTCCCCCGAGGCTGGTTCTCGACGCCGAGCCTTTCGTACGACGGAAAAACACTCTATTTCGCGTTTGCCGATTTTTCGAACGTGGTGCCGGAAGGAACCCCGCGCGGCACACTCTACGAAATCATCGAGCGGGGGTACGATAACGAAATACAGGATTACCTCGCGCGGGAAGAGGGGAAATATCACCTCTTTAAAATGAATCTCGAAACGGGGGAAACCGGACAGCTCACCTTCGGTCCCGACGACGACTTCGACCCCGCCGAGCTGCCCGACGGCGACCTGGTCTTCATGTCGACCCGGCGCGGCAGTTTCGCCCGCTGTACCGGCCATTACGAACCGGTCGAAACCGCAACACTTCACCGCCGCATGAAAGACGGCACGATCAAAACCCTCTCGTGGCACGAAACGAACGAATGGAATCCGTCGGTTCTGAGCGACGGGCGTGTTCTTTACACGCGCTGGGATTACGTCGACCGCGAAGCGGCGCGCTTTATGAACCTGTGGGTGACCAATCCGGACGGAACCGGCGCCAAAGCGCTTTTCGGCAATTACACCACCAAAGTGGTTGCCGCGCTGCAGGCGAAACAGATCCCCGGCTCGAACAAGATCATGTTCCTCGGTTCCGGACACCATATCGCCGTCGGCGGGCCTCTGGTCATCCTCGACCCGTCGAAATTGAAATTCGACCCGGCAACCCTGCAGGACACGATGGATTGCCTTGAAGTGATCACGCCCGATATCGGGTTTCCCGAAACACCGGTTCCCCATACCGACAACAATGAATACTACGTTTCGGACCATTACTATTACAGCCCGTATCCGCTCTCCGAAGATTTCTACCTGACCGCGTACAGTCACGACCCGAACGGGGGATACCTGGCCCGAAACAGCTACGGATATCACGGCTCCTGCGGTGAATCGTTCTCGGCGGGGAAACTCGGGCTCTATTACCGCGACCGCTTCGGTAACCTCGAACTGATTTACGCCGACCCGCAGATCAGCTGCCGGTATCCGATCCAGGTGAAAGCGCGTCCGAAACCGCCGGCGGTCGCCTCGCAGCTGCCGAAAGAGGAACCCGCCGAAGGAACGTTCGCCCTTTCGGACATCTACGATTCGATCGACCCGCTCCCGAAAGACCGGCCGATAAAGGAACTGCGCATCTTTCAGATTCTTCCCCACTGGCCCGAATACACCAGCAGCGATCCGCGTCTCGGAGAGCCGACCGCCGCGAACGGCCGCGCCTTTCTGGGAACGGTTCCGGTCGAGGAAGACGGCTCGGCGCATTTCCGCGTTCCGGCGGGCAAACCGCTCTACTTTCAGGCTGTCGATGCCGAAGGGAAAGCGGTGCGCACCATGCTGAGCGAAGTCTATCTGCAGCCGGGCGAAAACCGCGGCTGCGTCGGGTGCCACGAACAGGTTCAGACCGCCTCCGAGAATTTTCCGGCACAAAAAAAAGCGTTTTTGCGCGCGCCCGACAGCCTTACCCCCGGACCGGAAGGAACCGCCCCCTTCTCGTTCCCCCTCTTTATACAGCCGATTCTCGACAGCAAATGCGTCTCGTGCCATGACGGCGGGGAAAAGAGCGCCAAACCCGATCTGAGGGGAATCGTTGAACACGGAGAACTGTTCAACTCGTATAAGAGCCTTGTCGATTACACACGCTGGTATCAGTGGGGGGGGAACACCATCTCGGTCATCGCTTCCCGTGCCGGGGAAGCGGGCGCCGATATGTCGAGGCTGACACAAATCATCGATGACGAAAACCACGGCGAAAAGATCGGCCTCTCCGATACCGACCGCCGCGCGCTCTGCCTTTGGATGGATGCCAATATCCCCTTCTACGGGACAGCTCAGGGGGAATACCGCGCGATGGAACGGGAAGGAAAGCCGGTTCCGATGCCGCCGGTACAGTAAACCGCGGCCGGTAAAAAGGGCGCGCCGCCGGCGCGCTTTTTTTATCGCCTGACCCCTTTCCCAAAACCCGCGGGCAGAAAGGTCGGTGTTCATCCTTGCCTGCGGCCGCCCCGGACGAGGAGAGTTTGTTGACAACAGAGTTTTTGACGATTAGAATAGGAAAGAGTTTGTTTCCCCGGCATCATATCCAGGATTAAGGTTTTTCGGATGACTAAAAAACGGTTTTTCGCCGTATGGCTGTTCGCGCTTCTTCTGACACTCTTCAGCGTTCCGCTTTCGGCCGAAGAAAAAAATCCGTGGCCCGCAGACTGCAGGGTCGGAATGTTTCTCCATTTCCTGCCCCAGGGCGAAGAGGCACAGCTGCTGCAGAAGGAGTTCTTCGTCGACCGCCTCGCCGATCAGATCGCGTCGACCGGCGCCGACTATTTCGTTCTGACAATGCACCAGGATTCCGGGTGGTTCAACGCCCCCAACAAATTTTACGATGAAGTGACCGGCTATAAAGCCGGCGAGCGCTGCTCGACACGCGATATTCCGATGGAAATGGCCGACGCCATGGCGCGGCGCGAAATCAGGTTTTTCATCTATGTTTCGGGGCAAATCCCCGGCTTCGACGAGAGAGCCCAAAAGGCGTTTGGATTGGAAGCCGGGTCCCAGGATCAGCCAATCACCCCGGAATTTGCGCGCCTTTGGGCCGAGGTTTTCCGCGAATGGTCGCTCCGTTACGGCACAAAGGTCTCCGGCTGGTGGGTTGACGGCTGCTACCCGCAGTGCGGTTTCAATGAAGAGACCGCCGCTCTTTACCGCGAAGCGCTCCTGGCAGGAAATCCCGATGCGGTGATCGCGTTCAATCCCGGACTCAAAGCGCAGGAATGGAAAACCTCGGACTTTACCGCCGGAGAGGTCAACGATCCGTTCGCCGAAACCGATTTCGCCCCGGAAAACGGACTTGGGCAGAAAGAACATCTTCTCACCTATCTGGGGAACTTCTGGGGAGGGACGGAAAACCGTTTCCCGACCGAAGAATGGATCGCCTGGGCCAAACCGGCTGTTGACGCCGGCCTTGCCCTCACGATCGATGTCGGGCTGACTCTCGACGAGGGAGTTCAGGGACCCGGAGGGTTCCCGCAAAAATCGCTCGACCAGGTGCGCGCCGTCATCGACGCCGTCAAGGGATATACTCCCGCCGACACATTCCGCCGCACGGTCGAATACGACTGGCTCCGGCAGGAACTGACTGCCGGCCGGACGCTGGAATCGGCCGACGCCCTTCGGGAGCTCTGCGTCCGCACCCAGACCCTTTTGGACGCGCTGAAAGAGGACGGCAGCGTCACTGCCGAAACAGCCGAAAAGCTGCAGATCTCGATCGACGCCGCACAAAGAAACAAACCGGAAACCCTGTCCGGCGATCAAATCAAAGAGCGGTATCTCACGCTCCGCTGGCAGGCCCGCGAGGCCATTTTTGACAACCCGCTCGTCAAGGAGATTCCGATCGTCTTCCTGAAATCCGAAAGATACACATACCAGCTGATCCACGAATATCTTTCCTACTATGCCAGCCACACAAACATGGTTGGCGGCGAGCTGATGATTTTAAGGAATCCGGGCCGTTCGTTCGATGCCGAACCGGTTTCGGCGGGGAAATTTCCCCGCGGCTGTTTTGCGACACCCTCCCTTTCGTTCGACGGCAAAACGCTTTACTTCGCGTTCGCCGATTTTTCGAAGGTTGTTCCCGAAACGGCGCCGCGCGGTACCGTCTTCGAACTGATGAAACGCGGATACGATACCGACTTTAACGAATACCTCAAACGCGAAGAGGGAAAATACCACCTCTACCGAATGGATCTTGAAACGGGAGAAACCGAACAGCTCACCTTCGGGCCCCATGACGATTTCGATCCGGCGGAACTGGCCGACGGCGACCTTGTCTTTATCTCGACCCGGCGCGGCGGGTTCGCGCGGTGCACCGATCCGTTTGAACCGGTCGAAACCGCAACCCTTCACCGGCGCGCGAAAGACGGCTCGGTGAAAACCGTTTCGTGGCACGAAACCAACGAATGGAATCCTTCTGTTCTCAGCGACGGGCGTATCCTTTACACACGCTGGGATTATGTTGACCGCGCGGCCTCCCGCTTCATGAACCTGTGGGTCGCGAACCCCGACGGCACGGGAGCCAAAGCCCTTTGGGGGAATTATACCGAAGAAGTTGTCGCTTCGCTTCAGGCCAAAGAGATTCCGGGCTCGAACAAAATCCTGTTCATCGGTTCCGGCCATCATCTGCCGGCCGGCGGGACACTGGCCATTCTCGACCCCTCGAAAATCAAATACAAGCTGGACGATCCGGAACAAACGCAGGATTCCCTCGAAAGCATCGAGGTCCTTTCGCCCGAAATCAAGTTTCCGGAAACCCCGGTTCCCGGAGACAACACGTCTTTGTATTACATATCGGACCACTACTATTACAGTCCCTATCCTCTTTCCGAGGACTATTACCTGACCGCGTACAGCCACGACCCGACCGGCGGCCAGCTGGCCAACGGCACATACGAGTTCGGCGCCTGCGGCGAACCGTTCGGCGCGGGAAAACTCGGCCTCTATTACCGGGACCGCTACGGCAACCTTGAACTGATCTACGCCGACCCGCAGATCAGCTGCCAGTATCCGATCCAGATCAAATCCCGGCCCCGGCCGCCGGTAATCGCCTCGCAGCTCCCGAAAGACGGACCCGCCGAGGGAACCTTTGTCCTTTCCGATGTGTATGATTCTCTGATGCCGATGCCGAAAGGCCGGCCGATCAAGGAACTGCGGATTTTCGAGCTTCTGCTTCATTGGCCCGATTATCCTATCATGACGCCCCCCGTTGCGCGCCCTTACACGACCAACGGCCGCGCCTTTTTGGGAACCGTTCCCGTCGAGGAGGACGGCTCGGCCCATTTCCGCGTCCCAGCCGAAAAGCCGCTCTATTTTCAGGCGGTGGACGCCGACGGGAAAGCTGTCCGAACGATGCTCAGCGAGGTCTATCTTCTGCCCGGCGAGAACCGCGGCTGTATCGGTTGCCATGAACAGGTTCAGACCGCGTCCGAAAACCTCCCCGCGCAAAAGAAGGCGTTCCAGCGCGCCCCGAGCCAAATCACTCCCGGACCGGCAGGAACCGCGCCTTTCTCGTTCCCGCTCTTCATTCAGCCGATCCTCGACCGGAAATGCGTCGCTTGCCACAGCGGCGAAGAAGGGGACGTTCAGCCCGATTTGCGCGGTGTGATTGAAGAGGGAAACGATTTTTCGAACGCGTATAACAATCTGACCGATCATACCCGCTGGTTCGAGTGGGGCCGATGGGCGATCTCCCGAGCCGCCTCCCTCCCCGGCAAGGCGGGCGCCGACATGTCGGAACTGACGAAGATTCTCGACGATGAAAATCACGGCGAAAAGATCGGCCTCTCCGACGCTGACCGCCGGGCGTTTTACCTTTGGATGGACGCGAACATTCCGTTCTACGGAACCGCCGAAGAGGAGTACCGCCGGATGGAGCTGGAAGGAAAACCGGTACCGATGCCGGCGGCACAGTAAACGGGAAAACCGCCCGTGAGGTTTCGCACCCGCCCTCAGAAAATCTGTCCCGGCAGCTTCAGCTTCTCTTTCGGCGGAAAGAGCGCGTCAAACCGCTGGAATTCATCCGGTTCCCGTTCCGCGGCGAAATAGCCTTCGGGGGTCGCGTATTCTCCGCTGATCCCGTCCAGATATCCGGGTGTCAGTTCCTTACAGAGGAAGAACGAGTCGTCGGCTCCTTCCGGCAGACCGTGATACCGGACACGATAATCGCGGGCATAGACAAACCCGCTTTTTCCGTAGAAGAGGATATCCCCTTCGAAACAGAGGGCGCCGCATCCGGCTGCGGCAGCTTTTTCCAGAGAATAGTCAAGCAGCATTTTACCGTATCCCTGCCGCTTCAGATCTGGGGCGATGCAGATCGGTCCCATCGTCATGATCGGCAGTTTCCCGCCGCCGTCGGTATTGATCCAGGCGCGCATGAACATATTCTGCCCGATGAGCCGTCCGTCCTTCTCCATCACGAAATCAAGTTCCGGCACAAAGGCGGGATCGGTGCGGAGCCGGTGAATCACGTAATGCTCGAAGCAGCCCGGCCGATACACATTCCAGAACGATTCCCGGACAAGCTCCTCAACAGCACGGCAATCGCTCTCTTCCTCGCGTCGAAACAGAATCGGCATCGTCATTCCTCTTTTCTAACCGTTATCAGGACTTTCCGAAAACTTGAGATCTTCAGCGGGTTCTCAAAAACTTAGAGAACCCGGCGGATCAGCGGATCCATTTTAGCCGCAGCAGCCAGCCTCGGCAAGAGAACTGGGGAGGATATTCCTAAGATGATAGCGGTCTTTGCGGTTTGTCCGTCTGCCGGAACAGGCCGGCTCAGGTGCTTTCCACAAGACCCGTCCAAGCCGGTGCGGCAAAGGGAAGGATCATCTGTATAAAACGCCATTCTTTCACACAAAGAGAACCCGGCAATCGCCGCCTGCCAGGCATGAACACACAGCCGCCGGAAATGAGCGTTTCGTTCCCCGGTGCCGGCGTTCGCTTTCGGCCGTATTCTCTTTGGAAAGAGGTTCCGCACCGCAAAGAGAAGCTTCTCCCGCAGAAGCGGTCATTGTTGACAATCCTATCCCCGGCATTTACAATCGTCTGACGAGAACCGCGTTCCGCTTTCCGCGGGCTCCGGTAAGCACAATCCGTAAAGGCAACCCCTATGCAAAAGAATCGAATCCCCGGCAAAATCCTTTTTCCGCTCCTTTTGGCCGCCGTCTCGCTCTTTCCGGCGGCGCTTTCCGCCGAAGAGAAGAAAACCGATGAAACCGCCCCTCCGCTCCTGCGCGGTTTTCAAACCCTTTCGGACGCGGAACTTCGCGAAGGATGGGTTCTCCTCTTCGACGGGAAAACCTTTTTCGGCTGGGAAGCCGAACCGCTTATCGACCGCCGTCCGCTCGGCGTTCCCGACCCGAAAATCGCAATCTCCCGGGGCGTGATGACGATTGAAACCGAAATTCCGATCCGCGTGCGAACCCTCTTTACGCCGGTTTTCCCCTGGTCGCTCGAATTCTGCTACCAAAGCAGCGACACGTTTGAAGGTGAACTCCTTCTGGGCGTTCCTTCCCGGGAAGAGGGGAAAACCGTCTCGCGCCTGGTCGAAATTCCGCTGATGCCGAGCGCGGAACCGAAAACGGTCAGGTTCAGCGCGCCGAGCCTTACCGCAATGACGGTCGACGGATACGCCGAAGCGGTTCCGGAAACCCTTGTTGTCGAAAAGGGGCTGACCCTCCTCATGACCGCCGGGAAGATCGAAATCCGCTTTTGCCGCTATCAGCAGAAAAAAACGCCTCTTTTCGGCCAAAACACCCTCGCCGGCTGGCACGCCGCGGGCGATATCCATGCCGAAGCCGCCGAAGGGGAAATCCGCCTGTCCGGCGGTTCCGGCGATCTCGAGTCGGAAGCGCTCTTTTCGGACGGGGCGGTCAGTTTCGAGTTTAAAGAGAACGCTTCGCCGTGTAACTCCGGGTTTTTCTTCCGGTCGGTTCCCGAAAGCGCGATGGACGGCTACGAGTGCCAAATGAACAACACACCGCCGGAAGAGGACCGCGCGAAGTTTCTCGGGAACGACACCGGAAGCATCTTCCGCCGCCGCGCGGCCCGCCGCGTTGTGGCCGACCCCGCCGACTGGACCGCCGTGACCCTGACGGCCGACGGCTCCTTCTTCCGAACGTGGGTCAACGGAATTCCAACCCTCGTCTGGACCGATCCGCGCAAGGCTGACGCGAACCCGCGCAAGGGGCTTCGGCTCGAAGCCGGCACGTTCCAATTCCAAGGGCACGACAGTTCGACCGACGTTTCGATCCGCGCGTTTGCCGCGGCGGCGGCCGATCCCGCCGAAGCTGCGGCGATCAATGGTATCGCCGAAGGTTTCTCTCGAGAAGCGGCTGAACTTTCCGGCGAGAACGCGGCGTTTCTTCCTTTCCGAAGCCGGATGGACGCGCTCCGCGAAAAGGGGATCGCCCTGACCGACTTCCACATTCATCTTCGCGGGGGAATGACCGCCGAAAAGGCGCTTGAACGCCAGGCGCAAACGGGAATCGGTTCCGGTGTCCTCGAAAACGCCGGACGGGAATGGCCCCTTTCCGACAATGAAAAAATCGCCGCGTTCCTCGACCAGGCCGAGGCCGCCAACGCCGCCGCCGATCCGGCCGATCGGCTGGCGGTCGGTCTTCAGGTCAACGACCGCGACTGGTACGAAGCGATCAGCCCCGAAAACCTTGCCCGTCTCGATTACATCCTGGCCGACACGATGATCATGGGGACCGATGCCGAGGGAAAACCGCAGCGTCTCTGGCTCCTTCCCGCCGACGAAGATGTTGACCTTAATGCCTGGATGGAAGATTACATGGATCATTACCGCCGGATTCTGGATGAGCCGATCACTATTTTGGCGAACCCAACATATCTTCCCAAATTCGCCGAAGAACACTATGATGAGCTCTGGACCGAGGATCGGATGGACGAGATCATCGAAAAAGCGGCTCAAAAGGGGATCGCGCTCGAGGTTCAGGCGGAATCCCCCTTCCCCAACGCCCGGTTTATCCGGAAGGCGCTCGACCGCGGAGTGAAGATTTCGTTCGGAACGAACAACTTCGATCCGGTCTTAAAAAATCTTGACCGCTGGAACTGGGCGTTCGAGAATTTCGAATTGCGTAACGAAAACATTCTCCAAAAAGGGGATGTTCTGAAACAGAAATAATTCTAAAAAGCCAACGAACAAGTCATTCGATGGAGAGATTCCGATCGAAAACAGAGCAGAACCGCGTAGAAAGGGCGTTATGGAAAAGAAATATGATATCGGGCTGATGGGACTTGCCGTCATGGGCCAAAACCTCGTACTCAATATGGCCGACCACGGGTACAACGTCGCGGTCTTTAACCGGACGACGAGCAAGGTCGATGACTTCCTTGCAACTGAAGAGGTGCAGTCGAAGGGGGATAAAATTACCGGCGCCCATTCTCTTGAAGAGCTCGTCTCGAAGCTGAAATCTCCCCGAATCGTCATGCTGATGATCCAGTCGAAGAACGCCGTTCCCGCCAACGAGGTCGCCCTCTATCCCGAATACGCGGCGGTCGACGCGGTGATTTCGCAGCTGCTGCCTCTCCTCTCGCCGGGGGACGTGATCATCGACGGGGGAAACACACAGTTCCTCGACACCGAACGCCGCACGAAATTCCTCATGCAAAAAGGGATTCGTTATATCGGAACCGGCGTCTCGGGCGGCGAAGAGGGCGCGCGGAAAGGGCCGAGCCTGATGCCCGGCGGCGATCCGCAGGCCTGGCCGCTTGTCAAAGACCTGATGCAGTCGATTTCGGCTAAAGTCGGTCCCAACGGCGATATCCCCTGCTGCGACTGGGTCGGGGACCGCGGTGCGGGACACTATGTCAAAATGGTGCACAACGGCATTGAATACGGCGACATGCAGCTGATCTGCGAGGCCTACTGGCTTCTGAAAAACGCGGCCGGTCTTTCGAATGCCGAAATCGGCGCCGTTTTCGCGGAATGGAACAAGGGGGAACTCGACAGTTACCTCATTCAGATCACCCGCGATATCTTCACGGTCAAAGACAAGGAAACGGGGAAAGACCTCGTTGACCTGATTCTCGATACCGCCGGCGCCAAAGGGACCGGCAAATGGATGAGCCAGCTGGCGCTCGATTTGGGCGTGCCGAGTACGCTGGTGACCGAAGCGGTTTACGCCCGGTGTATTTCGGCGATGAAAGAGCAGCGCGCTGCCGCCAGCGGAGTTCTCACCGGCCCGAACCGCAAGTGGATCGGCGACCAGAAAACATTTACCGAACAGGTGCGCCGCGCACTCTATGCCTCGAAAATCTGCTCGTATGCCCAGGGGTTTGTCCAGATGCGCGCCGCCGCTCAGGAATACGGCTGGAACCTCAACTACGGCCCGATCGCCATGCTCTGGCGGGGCGGGTGCATTATCCGCGCGGTCTTTCTGGAACGGATCAAAGAGGCGTTCGACGCCAACCCGAACCTTGAAAACCTGCTTCTGGCCCCCTATTTCAAAGAGGCGGTGGAATCGGCGCAGCAGGGATGGCGCGAAGTCGTCAAAACTGCGGTCGAACTCGGAATCCCCTGCCCCGGCATGACGACCGCGCTCACCTACTTCGACTCGTACCGTAGCGCCTCGCTTCCGGCCAATCTGCTACAGGCGCAGCGCGACTATTTCGGAGCGCACACCTACCGCCGTGTCGATAAACCGGGTGAGGGCCCGTTCCATACCGACTGGATCAATGAACGGAAACTGTAACCCGTATCGGCCGTCTGCGGAAAAGATCGTCAACCACAACCTCGACTTTACGAAGGAGAGTTCAACAATGACAAATCAGGAATATCTGGAAGATCTCTTTGGAATGAAAGGGCAAACCGCCGTGGTCATCGGAGGCGCCGGCGCGCTGGGGCTCTGTCTTTCGACGGGCCTGGGAAAAGCGGGCGCGAAAGTCGTCGTCGCCGATGTGCGGGAAGAAGCCTGTGTTGAAGCGGTCAAAAAGCTCGAGTCGGAAGGGATCGAGGCAATCTGGTCCCTGGTCAACGTCACTTCCAAAGAGTCGCTTGCCGAACTGCGCGAAAAGGCCGTCTCGTGGGGGGGAAAAGTTGATATGCTGGTCAATTGCGCCGGAATCAACGTCGGCAACTCCTTTTTGGAAGTCGATGCCGACCAGTGGGACAAAATCCTGGCGGTCAATCTCAAGGGAACGATGCTTTCGTGTCAAGCGTTCATTGAGTCGATGCTCAAAACGGGGGGCGGCTCCATTCTGAACATCGGGAGCGTCAATTCCGACAAGCCTCTTTCGCGTGTCTTTGCCTACGCGGCCAGCAAGGCCGGAGTGGTCAATCTGACCCAAAACATCGCGCAGGAGTTCGCCACCCAGGGGATCCGCTGCAACGCCATCTGCCCCGGCTTCTTCCCTGCTGAGCAAAACCGCAAGCTTCTCGACGCCAAACGGGTCGAGAACATCATGAACGGTACGCCGATGCGCCGATACGGCGACCCGGCGGAACTGATTGGCGCGGCGCTCCTGCTCCTCTCCCGCAAAGCGGGAAGCTACATCACCGGTTCGGCGCTCTACGTCGACGGAGGCTTTACCTGCAGCTGGTTCTAAGCCGTCTTTCCCCAACCGTCCCGGCCTCAAAACGGAGTGAGGCCGGTTTTTTCAAAAGGATTTCCGATGGCAGACTTTTTCTTTCGATCGCGGCCGGCACGGCGCTCCTCATCGGGACGAACCAGCGCTCCCGCCATTTTAAGGGCCGAAGGGCTTGTCAAAACCTACGGGAAACGGACCGTGGTCGACGGAGTCGGCTTTGAAGTCCGTCAGGGCGAGGTTGTCGGCCTGCTCGGTCCGAACGGAGCCGGCAAGACGACCAGTTTCCGCATGACATGCGGGCTGATCGCGGCCAACGCCGGAAAAGTCTATCTCGCCGAAACCGATGTCTCGGACTGGCCGATGTATCGGCGGGCGGGGGAAGGGAAGATGGGGTATCTGCCGCAGGACCGCTCGGTTTTCGGTTCTCTTTCCACCGAAAAAAATCTCTATCTGGCAATGGAGCTGCTGAAGTTCCCCCGCTCGAAACAGCGGAAAAAATGCGAGGAGCTTCTCAAAAAATTCAATCTCTGGCATGTGCGCAAAACGATCGTCGGCGCGGGGGGACCCGGCGGCCTGTCGGGGGGGGAAAGACGCCGGCTCGAAATCGCCCGCGCCCTCCTCTCCGAACCGCAGATTCTTCTGCTCGACGAACCGTTTGCCAACGTCGATCCGAACACCGTTACCGAAATCCAGAATGTCATCCGCGAGCTTTCCGCCGAAGGGATCGCCATCCTGATCACCGACCACCAAATCGACGCGACGATGGAAATCGCCCATCACTGCTATGTGATTTTTGAGGGGAAAGTCCTCTGTAACGGCGACCCGATCTCGGTTCTCTCTCATCCTGACGCCCGGGAGCTCTATTTCGGCGAAAAGTCGCAGCAGCAGCTCGAAAACCTCATGAAAAAGATTCAGGGCCGTCCGATCGAACCGGAAACCGAATCCCCGGCCCCCCGGCGCCGCGAACGGTTCTTCCGTTCCGGCAATCTTTCGGAAGACGAGACAATCAACCCCTCGGCAAGGCGTCAGAAGCGCATGTTCGCCGAACAAGACTCCGAAGATGACGACGGGTTCCGCCCCCGCCGAAAACGGAAGTAACGCCCCCGGCGTTCGGTCCGCGGCCTTGATTCGGGGCTTACCGCAGCAAAAGGAACGCCGTCAAAGCCCGATTTTCCAAAAAATCGGGCTTCTATCCTATTCATTATCGTCAATGCCGTTATAATAGAATTGGGGTGTTTGCCGCTCCGGCACGCCCTTTCCCGCGCACCCCTTCGATAAAAGCACGGTGCGGGGAAACCGCGCTTGCAGGGCGTATTCCCGGTATTCTCCGTTTCCCTCTTTTTTCGGGAAATTGATACGGCAGGTTCGTAAGCTCGGTTAGTCTCCGATGCGCCGCAAGGGCACCGGCACGATCATCTTTACACAAAAAGACCACTTAACAAAACGCGTCAATGAGTTCACCAAATCCGAAGATCGATCCCCATCTTGTCGAACAGACAAAACAGCAAATCCGTACCCTTGTCGGCGAGATTTCTAAAATCTCGAAAACCGACATCGCACCCGAGGATTTTCACAAAGAGTTCCTTTCCCGCGTGGTTGTCGCTCTGGCCGCCGAGGCCGGCGCGATCTGGTCGGTCAACCCCGCCGGTCAGCTGGCACTCTCTTACCAAATCAACATTCAGAAGACCCACCTTCACGAAGACGAAGAAGCGAACAAGAAGCACAGCCGCCTCTTATACCAGTTTCTCCGTTCCGAAGAGAACGAAGCGATCGTCATGCCGAACTCCGGCGGCGAATCCGAAGACAGCCCCGGAAACCCCACAAGCTTCCTTGTCCTCTTCGGGAAGATCAGGACCGACCTCGAATCGTTCGGTCTGGTCGAAATCTTCCAGCGGCCCGACGCCAGTCCCACCACACAGAAGGGGTATCTGCGGTTCGTCACTCAAATGACCGATATCGCCGGAGAATTCTACAAGAGCCGCCAGCTGCGGAATTTCGGCGACCGGCAGTCGCTCTGGACACAGCTCGAAGACTTTGCCCGGAACATCCATAAAACTCTCGATATGCGCGAGACCGAATACGTCGTCGCCAACGAAAGCCGCCGCCTGATCGAGTGCGACCGCGTAAGCATTGCCATTAAACGGGGGCGCAAGTGCAAAATCGAGGCTGTCAGCGGCCAGGACATGGTCGATAAACGCTCGAACGCGGTAACCCTTCTCGGGAAACTCGCCACCGCCGTTGTCGCCGCCGACGAGCCGATGATCTACATCGGGGACACAACCGACCTTGCCCCTCAGGTCGAAGAGGCGGTCGAAGATTATGTCGACGAATCACACACGAAGATGATCGCGGTTTTCCCGCTCCGCCGCAAAAACGTAAACGAGGGGGACAGCGAAGAGACCGAACAGGACAAAACGCCGAAAGAGCCTCCGTTCGGGGCCATCATCATCGAACAGATCGAAGATAACCGCATTCCCGACCGGATGCGCAAGCGAATGGAAGTCGTCGTCGACCATGCGCAGAGCGCGATCGGCAACGCGCTCGACCATAACAGCGTCTTCCTGATGCCCGTATGGCGCGCGATCGGCAAATCGAAAGTCCTCGTCACGGCGCGGATGCTTCCGAAAACGATTTCGGTCGCCATTGGCCTTCTGGCATTGGTGCTGGCGCTCATCTTCGTCCCCTGGAACTTCAACATGCACTGCGGCGGCACGCTCGAACCGGAAGTGCGCCGGAATGTGTTTGCCCGCGAAGACGGCAAGGTCGATGAAGTGCTCGTCCATCACGGTCAAGAGGTTGAAGAAGGGGAAGTCCTTCTCCGGCTCACGAACAACGAGCTCGAAGCCGAAACGAAAAAGGTGGAAGGAGATCTTGCCGAGGTCACCAAGCAGATCGCTTCCGCCACCGAAATGGCCTACAAGACGACCGGCGAAAAGGGGCGCGAGGGGGACGGCGTTCAGATTCAGGGGGAAATCGCCCGGCTCGAAGTGCGGCGAAGTGCCCTGAAAGTTCAGGAAGAGATCCTTTGGGAGCGTTTCAAAGATATGGAAGTCCGCTCGCCGATCTCCGGCATGGTCATGACGTTCGACCTTTCGGACCGTCTGCGGGGCCGCCCGGTTCAAAAGGGCCAGTGCCTCCTGGAAGTCGCCCAGCCTGAAGGGAACCTGATTCTCGAACTCGATATGCCCGAAAAGAAAATGGGGCATATTACCGAATACCTCAAGCAGATCCAGGCCGAAGATCCGAACGCCGAACTCGATGTCACCTTTGTCATGACGGTCGATTCGACGAAAAAATTCACCGGAAAGGTCTACGAGATTCATGACCGCGCGGGGAACAAGGGGGATGAAGGGACCGTCGTCGAAATGAAGGCGAAAATCGACGATCCGGAATCCCTCCCGGAATCGAAGCGCGCCGGCGCGGCGGTGAGCGCGAAGATCTACTGCGGGAAACGCTCTCTCGGCTACGTCATCTTCAACGAGGCGATCGCGTATCTCCAGCGGACCGTCTTCTTCTGGTTCAAGTAGAAGATCGGCCGCGCTGGGCAAAGGGGAATCCGATTTCCCCGAACTGTCGAATCAGCAAAAATTACAAACGATGAGCATCGCGGCTTCCCGCCGGCGCTTTCCGGTTCATGAAAACCGGGAGCGTCTCCCGGAGGCCGGAAATCACGAGGAGTCGATAACAATGAAATTCACTTGGAAGTCCGTCCGGTATCCGGTACAGGTTTCGTTTTACGCGGGGCTTGTCCTCCTCGCGGCGGCTGTTTCCCTGACCTCGGCCGGCGCCGATACGCCCGGCATGTCCATTTTTCCGGAGAAGGCCTCCGACGCGCAGCCCGCTCCTGCGGCCGATACTCCTGCCGAAGAGGGCCTCAATCTCGATATCGGCCGTCTCGACCGTTCGGGGCGTGCTCCCGACGGCGTTCAGGCCCAGCCGCGCGAACTTCCTCCCACCCCGCCCAATATGGGACCTCCGGCAGGCCGTCCTCAGCGTCTCGACATCAGGGTCAACGTGCCGCGGGAACGAAACCCCATCGCCGAACTGGAATCGGCTCCGCTGCTGCCTCTCCCCGAGGGGGTGACGCTCGGCGAAAACGATGTACTCGCGAAAAGCGCTGTGACCGAAATCCCGAAAGGGGAAGGTTACGAAGCGACCGTTTCGGCCAACTCCCAGGGGAAACTGATCCTCCTGGGCCGCCAGAAATACGGCGAAAACGGAGAACCCCTCCTCGATGACGACGGGAATCCGGTCATGATTCCGATGCACCGGGGCATGGAAGTCAAGGAAGGGGAAATCCTCGGCGTTCAGTATAACCAGGCCGCGCACGCCCGGCGTACCGCCGCCGAACGGGAACTCGAAGTCGCCAAAAAGGAAGCCGGCAAACAGCTCGAAGTCGAAGTCGCCGAAGCCAGCAAGAATGTCGCGCTGATGGAATACAAGCGCGCGGTCAATTCGAACAAGCGGGTCCCGAACTCCATTTCGGAAGATGAGATCTGGCAGAAGCGGTTCGAGTGGTACCGCGGGCAAAAGTCGGAAGACAAGGCGAGGTATGACCTCGAAATCGCCGCCCTCGCCGTCGATGTCAAGGAAGCCGCGATTGCGGTCGCCGATGCCGACCTGGAAGAGCGTCTCATTCGTTCACCCCTCAGCGGACAGGTTGACGACATTTTCAAGAACAAGGGGGAATGGCTCCGCGAAGGGGATAACGTTCTTCATGTGCTCCGTCTCGATAAAATCAATATCACCGCCGATTTCGACAGCGAGGTGGTGACCCCCTCAATGATTCAGGGAAAAGCCGTAACGGTCTACGTCACCAAAGCCGGTCTCGATGAACCCCAAAAGCTCGAAGGGGTGATCACCTATGCCCGTCCGGTCCTGATGATGAACCGCTTTGTGGCCTACGCCGAGGTCAAAAACACGCATATCGACGGCGGCTGGGTCCTCCTTCCGGGGATGCGCGTCAATCTGATCGTACACAAAGACAAAGACGCCGATCCGGCGGAATTCGCTGAAAAACAAGAGTAAACTTTCGCGGAACAGAACGCGTAAGGTTCCGGATATTTTATGGTAACATTAGCTGACAGCTTGGTCTCCAGTTCTGAGCGGATACTCAGTTTTTACGCCCGCGCCGATCTGACCGCCAAGAAAGAGCAATATCTCGGCCGATCTTACTGGATCGTCAAAGATCCGATTGGACTGAAATATTTCCGGTTTCAGGACGAAGAGTATTACATCCTGAACCAGTTAGACGGCACGCGCAGTCTCGACAACATCAAGGACAATTTCGAGGCGGAATTCCCCCCGCAGAAGATTACCCTCGACGAACTGCAGAGTTTCATCGGTCAGCTTCACCAGAGCAACCTGATTGTCGCCGGTGTTCCGAATCAGGGGCACGAGCTTTTAAAGCGGAGAAACAAACGCCGCCGTCAGGAGATCATTCAGGCGTGTTCGAACATCCTCTGCATCCGCTTTAAAGGTTTCGACCCGAACAAGATTTTGGACGCGATGCTTCCCTGGGTACGGTGGTGTTTCCATCCCGTAACCCTCTTCTTCTGTTTCGTGATCATGTTCAGCGCCCTGTCGCTGGTGATTATGGAGTTCGACACTTTCCGCGCGAAACTGCCGAACTTTCACCAGTTTTTCGGGCTGAAGAACATCTTTCTCCTCACGATCACCCTCGGCGTGACGAAAGTGATCCACGAGTTCGGGCACGGGCTTTCGTGCAAATATTTCGGCGGGGAATGCCACGAGATCGGGATCATGATTCTGGTTCTCACGCCCTGTTTGTACTGCAATGTCTCGGACTCATGGATGCTCCCGAACAAGTGGCACCGCGCGGCAATCGGCCTGGCGGGAATGTTCGTCGAGTGCGTCCTCGCCTCTTTCGCCACCTTTATCTGGTGGCATACCAACGAGGGGCTGGTTCATTATCTCGCGCTGAACGTCATGTTCATCTCGTCGGTTTCGACGATCATCTTCAATATCAATCCGCTCCTGCGTTACGACGGTTACTACATTCTGTCAGACATTTTGGAGATCCCGAACCTGCGTCAGAAAGCGACGCAGATCCTCGCGTCCAAATCGTCGCATTGGTTTCTCGGTATGGAAGAGCAAGAGAACCCGTTCCTGCCGCAGCGAAACCAGTTCCTCTTTGCGCTTTACACCATCGGCGCGGTCATGTACCGCTGGGTCGTGATGGCGTCAATTCTTTTCTTCGTCTACAAGTTTTTCGATTCCTACGGCTTAAAAATTATCGGGCAGATGATCGGGGCGATGTCCCTTTTCGGCCTGGTCGGCATGCCGCTCTGGAAAATCGGAAAGTTTTTCTGGGTTCCGGGAAGGATCTACCGCGTGAAAAAACTGAACTTTTACCTTTCGCTGACGGGTCTGGCGCTGATCATCGCCTTCCTCGTATTCGTGCCGTTCCCTTACTCGGTTTACGCGCCCTGCGTAGTTGACCTGAGGAGCGAAGATACCCTCGCCGGAAACGTCCTCGTTCCGAAAACGGGGGGCGAACTTGTTTCGGTGGATGTTAAAGAGGGGCAGTTCGTACATCAGGGGGACAAACTCGGCGAGCTGCGCAATCCGCTCCTCGAACAGGATTTAATCCGTCTGCGGGGGGAATACCGGGAAACTCAGATGCAGTACGAGACTTACGCGAACCTCATTGAAGACGAACGCGCCGCCTCGCAGCGTCAGGAACTCTCGGAACGGATGAAAGCTCTGTCGATGATGATCGCCGCCCGCGAAAAGGAATGGAACCAGCTCACGCTGACCGCGCCTGTTGACGGCGTGGTGGTCTCCCCCGAATGGCGGCTCGAACAGCCGGTCACCGGCGATGCGTTTTCGGCGAACCTGCCTCTCTGGCACGGCACGCCTCTCCGACCCGAAAACAAGGGCGTCTTTTTAGAGCCGGGAACTCACTTCTGCTCGATCGGCGACCCGAAAAAACTCGAAGCGGTTCTGGTTGTCGACCAGTCGAAAATCAACTTCATCCAGAAAGACCAGTCGGTTAAAATCAAACTTGAAGAATTGCCGGGCAGAACGCTCAACAGTTCGATTCAGCAGACTGTCGATATTGAACACCACAAGATGGAAAGCGTGCCGATCCAACTCTCGACCAAAGGGGGAGGCGCAGTTCCGACCACTTCCGAAGCGGGGGGGCTCGAAGTGCCGCAATCCCCTTCGTTCCGTGTCCGGGTCGACCTGGAGAACGACGACGAAATGATCAAAGTCGGAATGACAGGAAAGGCCAAGGTCAAGGTCATTCCGCAAACGCTCGTTCAGCGGTTTATCCGACTGGTTCTGGACGTTTTCAACTTCAAACTCAACTGATTCCCACGACGCCGGAGTCCCCGCGGGGTTCCGGCGTTCCGGCTGTTCAGAACATTTTCTCGCTTTTCTGCATATCCCATCTTTCCCATTTATCTGGACGCAAAGGGAGATGAAAACGGATGAAAACGGAATGCCGGCAAGAAAACGGGGTGGAATTGCCGATAAGATAAAATCATCTTGAATTGGATATATTTTTCGGTAAAATTCGGTATAATTCTACCGGGGCCGGAATCGCCGGGGTGGTGCAGCAAAAGCGCTCCTCGTACAGGAAGTGGTGCCTGCCGGGATACTTTCGATTTCAAAGACCGAAAAGGCCTCTGCTTTTTCAGAAATTGAATTCAGAATACTGAATATACAGTTTGGATTGAACCCTCGGTAAGGGGGGATCCGGGTTTTTATTTTATTTTACTGATTACGTTAGCAGGAGATTATCGATGAGAAAACTTTGTTTAGAATCGCTGGAACAACGAACTCTTCTGGCCGTTACAGGTTTTGTTGATTCTGCCGCGTTCGCCAACCCTGCGTCAACCGCCGCCGATGTGCTTGACGCCCGTATCGTCATTTCAGATGCCGTGCCGACTGTTTCTCAAGCCAGCAGCGTCGCGAGTCTCAGCGAGGTCAATCTCGGTGACGAGTTTTATGTTTCCGTTTATGTAAAGAGCACCGATTCCAACTACGGCATCCAGGGCGGTTACAGTACCCTCTACTACGATGCCGGCGGGTTCACCCCCGGTTCCTATATCGAAAGCCCTCTTTTTACCGAATCGACCTATAACGACGGCTACAATTATTCGAGCAGCGGTTACATCTCGACTTTCGGCGGGTTCCCGACCTCGATGACCGCTTCTTACGGCCAGACCCAGTGGGCGCTTGTCGGTACCTTCTCATTCACCGCTGGTGCCGTAGGTGAATACACCTTCTCGACCGGAACACCGAGGAACGCCAAGGGGAACGAGAAAGAGACCTGGGGATATGTCCGCGAAGATTTCTCCGCCAACGAAGAGTACGGTAATCCCGTTGTCTCCGTTTCCCTTTCTGTCGTCGGCGATACCCCGTCCGCCGATCCAGTGGAAGCCTGTATTTCGATAACCTCTGCGGTTCCGACCGCCACCCAGGTGGCATCTGTCGACTCGCTGACCGAAGTCGCCGAAGGCGACACCGTTTACGTTTCGGTCTATGTGAAGAGCACCGATTCCAACTACGGCATTCAGGGAGGTTACAGCACCCTCTACTACGATGCCGCCGGGTTCACGGCCGGAGAGTACACCGCAAGCGCGATCTTCTCCGAATCGACCTATAACGACGGCTACAATTATTCGAGTAGCGGTTACATCTCGACTTTCGGCGGGTTCCCGACCTCGATGACCGCTTCTTACGGCCAGACCCAGTGGGCACTTGTCGGCACCTTCTCCTTTACCGCCGATGCCGCGGGTGAATACACCTTCTCGACCGGAACGCCGAGGAACGCCAAGGGGAACGAGAAAGAGACCTGGGGATATGTCCGCGAGGACTTCTCCGCCAACGAAGAGTACGGCAATCCCGTTGCCACCGCTTCCCTTTCCGTCGTTAGCGATACACCGTCCGCCGATCCGGTGGAAGCCTGTATTTCGGTAACCTCTGCAATACCGACCGCCACCCAGGTCGATTCCGTCGAGACACTGACCGAAGTTGCCGAAGGTGACACCGTTTACGTGTCGGTCTACGTGAAGAGTACCGATTCCAGCTACGGCATTCAGGGCGGCTACAGCACCCTCTACTACGATGCCGCCGGGTTCACTCCCGGTTCCTACATCGAAAGCGCGATCTTTAACGAATCGACCTATAACGATGGTTACAGCTATCCGGGAGACGGCTACATCTCGACTTTCGGCGGGTTCCCGACCTCGATGACCGCCGCCTACGGCCAGACCCAGTGGGCGCTTGTCGGTACGTTCTCCTTTACCGCCGACGCTGCGGGTGAATACACCTTCTCGACCGGAACGCCGAGGAACGCCAAGGGGAACGAGAAGGAAACCTGGGGATATGTCCGTGAAGACTTCGCCGATACCGAAGAGTACGGCAACCCGGTCACTTCCCTCTCGATTACCGTTACCGGCGCTGCCCCGACGCCCGATATCGAAGACGTGACTCTGACCGGCTGGGCCGGCGATTACGACGGTGCAGCACATTCGATCACCGTCAGCGATCCCTACGCCTCGACCGACACGATTCTCTATTCGACCGACGGTGTGAATTACACGCTCACCAAAAATCCCGCCTATACCGATGCGGGCACCTACACCACCTACGTCAAGGTCAGCCGCGCCGGTTACAACGACTGGACCGGTTCCGCAACCGTGGTCATCAATAAGGTTACCCCTTCCGCCGATCCGGTGGAAGCCTGTATTTCGGTGACCTCTGCGGTTCCGACCGCCACACAGGTCGATTCCGTCGAGACGCTGACCGAAATTGCCAAGGGTGATACC
Source organism: Thermoguttaceae bacterium (assembly GCA_017405595.1). Lineage (GTDB taxonomy): Bacteria > Planctomycetota > Planctomycetia > Pirellulales > Thermoguttaceae > RUG695. Next base: position 241,335 of record JAFRAC010000015.1, read on the forward strand.
GTTTACGTGTCGGTCTACGTGAAGAGTACCGATTCCAACTACGGTATCCAAGGAGGTTACAGCACGCTATACTACGATGCTGCCGGATTCACCGCCGGAGAGTACATCGAAAGCGCAATCTTTAACGAATCGACCTACAACGATGGTTACAGCTATCCGGGTGACGGTTACATCTCGACCTTCGGCGGGTTCCCGACCTCGATGACCGCTTCTTACGGCCAGACCCAGTGGGCGCTTGTCGGAACCTTCTCCTTCACCGCCGACGCTGAGGGTGAATACACCTTCTCGACCGGAACGCCGAGGAACGCCAAGGGGAACGAGAAGGTGACCTGGGGATATGTCCGCGAAGACTTCGCCCAAACCGAAGAGTACGGCAATCCGGTGACTTCCCTTTCGATTACCGTTACCGGCGCTGCCCCGACGCCCGATATCGAAGACGTAACTCTGACCGGCTGGGCCGGCGATTACGACGGCGCCGCC
>JAFRAC010000016.1 GCA_017405595.1 Thermoguttaceae bacterium
ACTGACCGAACTTCCGGCCTTCTCGAATGTCGGGACCTACACGACCTACGTGAAGGTGAGCCGCGCCAATTACAATGACTTCTACGGCAGTGCCGACGTCGTCATCACTCCGGCGACGATCGAAGACGTTTCGTTTGCCGATGCGTCCGTCGCTTATGACGGCACCGCGAAATCGATCACGGTTTCCGGAACGCAGGAAGACGATGTGGTCCTCTACTCCGAAGACGGCGAAGCCTATGCCGCCGCGGTTCCCGAATATACGAACGTTGGTGAGTACACGGTTTACGCGAAGGTTCAGCGCGCCAACTACGCCGACTGGACCGGCAGCGCCACTCTGACGATCACCGATGGATCGTTCAATGTGACCTTCGAAGACGCGTCTGTCGTTTATGACGGCACCGCGAAATCGATCACGGTTTCCGGAACGCAGGAAGACGACACGGTCCTCTACTCCGAAGACGGCGAAACCTATGCCGCCGCAGTTCCCGAATACACGAACGTCGGTGAGTACACGGTTTACGCGAAGGTTCAGCGTGCCAACTACGCCGACTGGACCGGCAGCGCCACTCTGACGATCACCCCGGCGGCGATCGAGGATGTTTCGTTTGTCGATGCGACCGTCGATTATGACGGCACCGCGAAATCAATCACGGTTTCCGGGACTCAGGAAGACGACACGGTCCTCTACTCCGAAGACGGCGAAGCCTATGCCACCGCGGTTCCCGAATACACCGAAGCCGGCGCGTACACGGTTTACGCGAAGGTTCAGCGCGCCAACTACGCCGACTGGACCGGCAGCGCCACTCTGACGATCACCCACGGCGATATCGAAGATGTTGTCCTTGCCGGTTACGAGGGAACCTATGACGGTGCGGAGCACACGATCACCGTCACCGATCCTTCGGCTGCGACCGACACGATCCTCTACTCGCTCGACGGCGAGACCTACGATCTGACCGAAGCGCCGGCCTTCAAGTTCGGCGAAAACACGGTCTACGTGAAGGTCAGCCGCGCCGGCTACAACGACTGGACCGGCAGTGCGAAAGTCAGCATTGGCCAGGCTCAGCTGACGGTCAGCGGCACTGCGGTCGCCAGTAAGGTCTACGACGGGACGACCGATGCCGAAATTACGCTGGGAACAGTTTCCGGCGTTGTCGGGGAAGACGCCGTCACCGTGACCGCTTCCGGCGCGTTCGAGTCTGCCGCCATCGGCGATTACAATGTGGAAGTGACCTACGCCATTTCCGGCGACGACGCCGCGTATTACCTTGCACCGGCCGCCGATACGGTTGCCGCTTCGATCGTCCTGGCCGAGGTGACCGGGAAGACGGTCGTGTACAAGGGCGCCGAGTACAAAGTGTCCGAACTTGTTGAGGTCGTTCCGAGCGAGGGGCTGAGCATCGCGTATTCGCTCGACGGAGGCGCGACCTGGGTCGGCGCCGACACGGCTGCCGGCAAAGATGCGGGTGACTACGAAATCACGGTCCTCTGCATGAAAGGCGCCGACGTCCTGACGGCGACGGTGACCGCCACGATCGCCCCGGCCGACATCGACGATGTGACTCTCACAGGGTGGACCGGCGACTATGACGGCGAAGCCCATTCGATCACCGTCACCGATCCTTCGGCTGAGACCGACACGATCCTCTACTCGCTCGACGGCGAAACCTACGATCTGACCGAGAATCCGACGTTCACCGCAGCGGGTGTCTATAAGGTCTGGGTCATGGTCAGCCGTGACAATTACAACGACTGGACCGGCAGCGCGACGGTCACGATTGAGGACGAGATTGGGGATGTTGTTCTCACCGGTTACGAGGGAACCTACGACGGCGCCGCTCATTCGATCACCGTCACCGATCCTTCGGCCGCGACCGACACGATCCTCTACTCGCTCGACGGCGAAACCTACGATCTGACCGAAGCTCCGGCCTTCAAGTTCGGTGAAAACACGGTCTACGTGAAAGTCAGCCGTGCCGGCTACAACGACTGGACCGGCAGTGCGAAAGTCAGCATCAGCGCGGCCCAGCTGACGGTCAGCGGCACCACGGTCGCCGATAAGGTCTACGACGGCACGGCCGACGCCGAAATCACCCTGGGCGAAGTCAGCACCATCTTCGGAGAAGATGATGTCACCGTGACCGCTTCCGGCGCGTTCGGGTCTGCCGCCATCGGCGATTATCAGGTGGAAGTGACCTACGCCATTTCCGGCGCCGACGCCGCGTATTACCTTGCGCCCGCCGCGGAAACGATCGAAGCCTCGATCGTTCTGGCGCAGGTGACCGGGAAGACGGTGGTCTACAAGGGTGCCGAGTACAAGGTGTCCGAACTTGTCGATGTCGTTCCGAGCGAGGGATTGAGCATTGCGTATTCGCTCGACGGAGGCGCGACCTGGGTCGGCGCCGACACGGCTGCCGGCAAAGATGCGGTCGAAGAAATCCAGATCACGGTCCTCTGCATGAAAGGCGCCGACGTTCTGACGACGACGGTGAATGCCACGATCGCCAAGGCTCAGCTGACGGTCAGCGGTACCGTGGTTGAAAATAAGCCTTACGACGGCACGCCTGATGCGACGATCACAGTCGACCAGACCAAAGTCGTCGGCGTTGTCGGAACCGACGTTGTCACCGTGACAGCTTCCGGCGCGTTCGGGTCCGCCGAGGTCGGCGATTACGAAGTTGAGGTGACTTACGCCCTTTCCGGCGCCGATGCCGCCAACTATATCGCTCCGGCCCCCGAAACGATTTCCGCTTCGATCACCGCCGGCAAGATCGACGTCGAGCTCACCGGTTACGAAGCCGTCTACGACGGCGCCGCTCACGGAATCACCGTGACCGTTACTGACGCCGATGCCAGCGACAAGATCTTCTACTCCGAGGACGGCGAAACCTGGGCCGAGGAAAAATTGACCTACAACTTCGGCGAACACACGGTCTATGTCAAGGTTACCCGCGACAATTACAGCGACTGGACCGGCAGCGCGGCGGTCAAGATCACCGCGAAGGCGCTGACGGTCAGCGGCACCGAGGTTGAAGATAGGGAATACGACGGCACGACCGCGGCGACGGTCAACGTCGGCACGGTCGAAGGCGTTGTCGGAACCGACGACGTCACCGTGACCGCTTCCGGCGTTTTCGCCGGCAAAGACGCCAGCGAAGAAGCCTACGACGTGGCCGTGACCTACGCCCTCACGGGCGAAGCCGCCGGGTATTATATCGCTCCGGACGCGGAAACGATTGAAGCCGCAGCCACGATCAGCCGGAAGCAGCTGACCGTCGAAGGGACGACCTCCGAGGATAAAGTCTACGACAAGACGGCCGCTGCGAAGATCACGGTGGGTACGGTTTCCGGCGTTGCCGAAGGCGAAACCGTTACCGTGACCGCGGCCGGCGTGTTTGTCGATGAAGAAGGCGAACCCACCGCCGCAGTCGGGGAGCACAATGTCAAGGTGATCTATGAAATGACGGGCGACGAAGCCGTTCTCGCCAACTACATCAAACCGGCCGACGAGATCCTCGAGGGGTACGAGATCACAGAGTACCAGGAAGAGGCCTCGATGGTCGTTACCACGACCGAAGACGTGGTCGATCCGATGGACGACCTCATCTCGCTGCGTGAGGCTCTGACGGTTTACTACGGCACCGACGGATGCACGACCGTCACCTTCGCCGAGGATCTTAAGGACGAGGAAGGGATCATTTCCATCAGTCTCAACAGCAGTCTCGAGCTGGGCAGTGATGTTGAGGACGGAGTTGAAATCGACGGTGCCGGAAATGTCAGCTTCGAAAACCTGTCCTTCGCTCCCTTTGCCCTGTCTGACGGTGCCGACGTGACGTTCACCGGGCTGACGTTCAAGGGGAATACGGGCGGAAACGGCGGCGTGATCAGCGCCAATGGATCAACTCTTACTGTCACGGACTGCATATTCATCGAAAACACCGCCGGAGATCAGGGCGGTGCGATCCGGTCCGAAAACTCCGTCATCACCATTGACGGCTGCACGTTTACCGGGAATACTGCCGGGGGTCAGGGTGGTGCGATCAGGGTTTGGAGTGATAATAAATCAGTCACGATCACTGACAGCACGTTTACCGGAAACAGCGCTCAGGGACAAGGCGGCGCTGTTTGGCTAGATAACAGCAGCTACACGATCGACGGATGTGCATTCACAGAAAACACGACGGAAGGCGTAGTAGCTTGGGGAGCTGGTCTGTTTATCATGAATTCTACGGCCAATAGCTCCATCAACGCCTGTGTTTTTGACAGCAATACCGCAACAGGGCAGTATTATAGCGGCGGCGGCGCTGTCTGTTTTAATGGGGGTGCCGTGACAATGTCCGCAGAATTCACTGGCAACCAAGCGACCACGACTGAAGCTGTAGGTGCTGTTTGGGGCGGTGCGATTTATTCGGGTAATTGTGCTTTGACCCTTGATAACTGCCTGATCACCGGCAACACTGCGAGTTTTGGCGAAGGTATCGAATCAGATCAAGTTTTGGGCGGCGGAATTTATCTGACCGGGAACCAGACTGTGTACATCAACCAGTGCCTCATCGCCGAAAATGAAGCGGCCCAGGGCGGCGGCCTTTACGTCGCCGACGACGTGAATCAGTTTGTGTGGATCTATTATTCGACAATCTCCGCGAACAGTGCTGATAAAGGTGCCGGCATCTATACGTTGAGTAGCAATTATGTTATCCCCTTCATGTCGATCGTCTGCGGGAACGATGGCGAAGACATCCGGGCTGACGGTTCCGGACAGGCTTATGTCTATAGTTCCCTCTACGATGCGTCGGCGATCGTCGGAAATTATGAGGTGCTTGGTAACAGCTATGCGGTTCAGGAAGGCGACGTCGTCTTTGCCGAAGACAGCTACGAACTTGCCGACAATTCGGTCGCGATCGACGGGACCGGTAACGCGGGCGATGCGAATGCGAAAGATCTCGCCGGGAATCCCCGTTACCAGGGTCTCTATCAGGATTTCGGCGCCTACGAGTACCAGGGGAACGCGATCAGCATTACCCCTTGGAATGCCGCCTATGACGGCAAGGCTCATGCTCTCGTCGAGGTCGACGCGCCTGAGGACATTACGGTTAAATACACGTGTCCCGGTATCGGCGTATACGACTGGGTTGACGACGTTCCCGAAATCAGCAACGCAGGTAACTACTCCTTCTTGGTCCAGCTCAGCGACGGAACGCATACAGTTCAAAAACCTGGTACCAGCAAGATCACCCCGCTGCAGCTGACGGTTACCGGTTCGTCGGTCGCCGACAAGGTCTACGACGGGACGACCGCCGCGAAAGTGACCGATATCACCTATACCGGCGAGATCATCGAAGGGGACGATGTCACCGTGACCGCGGCCGGCGTGTTTGACGGTGCCGAAATCGGAACGCACACCGTCAAGGTGACCTACTATCTCACGGGCGAGGATGCCCGCAACTACTCTGTCACACCGGTTTACGAAGTGGTTGAAGGCGTCAAGATCATTCCCGCCGTCGAAGTCGCCGTGACCCTGACCGCGTCCGTTCCGGAAACCGAGACCATCGATGTTCTTCCGGAATCGATCACCTCCGCCGAAAGCGGCGATGTGGTCTACGCCCAGATCTGGGTCAGGAACATCGACGGAAGCGAAAACGGCATCTCCGGCGGTTTCGTCAACGTTGCCTACAGCGACGCCGTTCTGACGGCTGAAAGCGCCGCCGTCTCGAGCCTCTTCGATATGGGTCTTGAAGCCGACCTTGCCAATTTCGGCGGTCTGGCGGTGGATGCCGCCGCTTCCTACGGCGTCGGTTCGTGGGCGCTTCTGGGAACGGTCACCTTTACGGTCAGCGGCACCGGCGAAGCGGCTGTCGCCGCCGAAACCGCGGCCAGAGGCGAGAAGTTCAACGTCAGCCGCAGCGGCGAAGGCGTGATCGTTACCGGAGCCATCCAGTACGATTCCGCGCCGCTGGACGCCACGCTCGGTGTCCCGACGATCGAGACGGTCGCCTCCTACGGCGCGAACCGTCATCAGGTCTCCTGGACCGCTGTCGGCGGCGCGGCTGCCTACACGCTCGCCTACACCGCCGGCGATCCGAATGCGGATGGCGCGGTCTGGACCGAGGTGACGGTTGCCGGAACCAGCACGGAGATCACCGGCCTGGCCTACGGCGCGAAGATGACCTACAAAGTCAAGGCTGTCGGCGGCGAATTCTCCGAGACGGCCGCGCTGCTCGTCTGCCCGATGGATATCAACGGCGACGGTTCCATCGACGGAGTCGACAGGTCGATTTTGACCGCCGCCTTCTTCTCCGCCAAGGGTAACGACAACTGGAATCCTGCCGCCGATATCGACGGCGACGGCGTGGTCGGCCCCGGCGACTACGCGTTCCTGACCGCGAACTGGCTTGCCGACGCCGATGCCGACGATCTCGTCTATCCGGCGGTTCTGCCTTCGCCCGCGAGTCTCGATGCGGCGTTCGAGTCGATCGATCCGGACGATCTGAGCGTCGATTTCGACATGTTCTAGCGGAAAAAGGGGGGGGTGCGGAGACGCAAAATGTGTGACCGATACTACCGTTTCCGTTGCTCTCCCCCTTTCTTTCTGTCGGAATGAATCCGTTTCCGGATAAATGCGGCCGGGGCGGGAAAACAGACCGTTTTCCCGCCCCGGCCCGCTGTTTTCTGTCCGCACTTCTGCATCTTTTTTCGCCGGAAAAAAGGCACCTTTTTTCCTGTTCCGCTCCGAACGCCCGCGGAACACTTGTTTTTGAACCCGGTTCCCCTTAGAATGGGGAGAGATGTTTCTTAGTCCGCACTGCGGCGCGCGCCTTTCGCCGAAACCGGAATGCGCCGCGCCGGGCCGATTTGTACAGGAGTCAAAAATGCGCCGAACCTTTTTACTGCTCTTTCCCGCGTTCGCGGTTCTTCTTTTCCTTTGCACCGTGTCGCGGGCCGATGAACCCGCCGCGGAGGGCGGGTCGGTTCTGAAGGCGAACGGCCTGGTCGCCGACCCTTCCCTGATGGTGCACGAAGAGCTGATCCGCGGCATCGACGCCGCAAGCGAGGCATGGCGCAGCCGCTACGAGAACGTCAAGTCGATCGCCGACATCGAAACGTATCAGCAGGAGCATAAAGCGTATTTCCTGAAAAACCTGGGCCGCCTGTGGGAAAAGACACCGCTCAACCCCCAGGTAACCGGCGCGATCACCCTGCCGGAATACCGTGTCGAAAAGATCGTCATCGAAACGCAGCCGCACTTCTACGCGACCGGCACGATGTTCCTTCCCCCGGCCGATAAGTTTGCGCCCCCCTATCCGGGCCTTTTGATCGTCTGCGGCCACTGGAAAGAGGGGAAAGCCGCCTATGACCACCAGACGCTTGCCGCACTCGGCGCGATGAACGGACTGGTGGTCTTTGTCTTCGATCCGGTCGATCAGGGGGAACGGTTCGAGATTCTCAACGAGGACGGCGAAATGGACTATTGGGGGACAGCGGCGCACAACATGATCGGCGCCACCTCGATGCTTCTCGGCCGAAACACCGCCACTTTCGAGTATTGGGATAACAGCCGCGCACTGGACTATCTGCAGTCGCGTCCCGACGTGATTCCCGATAAACTCGGTGTGGCGGGGAACAGCGGCGGCGGCACCCAGACCTCGTACCTGATGGCGCTCGACGAGCGTGTCGCCTGCGCCGCGCCCTGCTGTTTCCTGACCGGGTTCTACGGCCATCTGACCCACATTCTCAACCCGCAGGACGCCGAGCAGAACATCTTCGGACAGGTCGCGTTCGGAATGGACCACCAGGATTACCCGATCATGCGCGCCCCGAAACCGACCCTGATGTGCTGCAAAACGAACGACTTCTTCTGCACCGATGATACATGGACCAGTTTCCGGTTCGCGAACCGGATCTATTCCCGTTTTGCCGCGCCGGAAAAGCTTTCGATTGTCGAAATCGAAGGGGGGCACGGCTATTCGCCCGAAGTCTATAACTCGACGATCCGCTGGATGGTCCGCTGGCTGACCGACCGGACCGAACTGACGTATACCATTCATCCCGACACGATGGTGCCGATCTTCCCGGTTGAACAGCTCAATTCGATCGACGACCCGAAAGGGGTGATGTCCCTGCCGGGTGCGCGCACCGCGTTCGACCTGAACCGCGACCTGGCCGAAGAGCTGGCGGCGGAGCGGGCCGAAAAGCTCGCCGGCCTTACCCCCGATCAGTTCGCCGCGCTCGTCCGCCAAACGGCGGTGATTGCCGATCCGGACGAGATTCCGGCAGCGCGCAAAAAGGACGACCAGACCGGTTCCGGCGACCTCATTCTCGAAACCGCGCCGAACATCTATTGCCCGGCAACACCCGTATATGCCGATTCGCAGGGTGATACGCTCCGGATCGTCGTCACCTCGCAGGGACGGAAAAGCGAAGCGGTTACGGAGCTCCTGAACAGCCTCGATGCCGCCGACGGCCCGGCCTGCGCGATCGACCTGCGCGGCTGGGGCGAAACGCAGGCCCACTGCAAGGAGTATTTCCGGTACGCCCATTTCGGCCTGGACGGGATCGACTTCTACTGCGCGTATCTGCTCGGCAAGAACTACGTCGGCATGAGAGCCGAAGACCTGATTTCGGCGGCGAAAGAGCTGAAAGAAGCGTTCGGCAACAAGAAGATCGAACTGGTGGCCGATACCGCCTCGGCGGGGATCGTTGCCCTGCACGCCGCCGCGGCCGCGCCCGGAATGTTCGAAAAGGTGACCCTCGGCGAAGAGATTCCGACCTGGACCGACCGTGTAAACGCCGCTCCCGCCCCGATCCCGATGACCGACCTGATCCACGGCGTGCTGAACAGCTACGATATCAGCGATTTGGAGAAGTTTGTGCTCTGATAGTGCGGATGATAGCGCGGAGGGGGGGCTGGATCCCCCCCTGCGGGAACAGCGAAGCGCATTCCCGTACCCCGGAAAGCTGCGCTGCCTCTTTCCGGAACCACCCCAGACTCTCTGCTTCTATTGAAACGATCCAACTCAGCACTCCCTTTCTTTTCACTTTCCGGGGACCGGAAGACCCGGATTTTTTGGAGACCGGCACCGGCTTTCCCCCTTGACATGTCTTTTTATCTCATATAAAATTTAAGTAAATCTAGGCTAAATTTCTATTTTAGCCTAGATTTACTTAAATCTGAGGGGTACAGATGCTTAAAACCTACAATGAATTAGTCAAAGAACACGGCACAAATTACCAGATTCAGACGCTGCTGGCCGCAGGAATGTTGTACCGGCTTGAAAAGGGAATTTATTCCGATAACACGGGGGCCTCTGCTTTGGCGCTGCTTATGAAAAGGCATCCGAAAGCCGTGGTTACGCTGGAGTCCGCCTTCTACTATCATTCCCTGACAGACGAGATTCCGGACGTTTATTCTTTGGCGACGGATAAACATGCCTATTTAATCCAGGACCATCGGGTTAAACAGTATTATGTCGATTCAAGAATATTCGGCATTGGCGTCACCACAATGGAACGTTCGGGGATTACTTTTAGAATTTATGACCGTGAAAGAATGCTGATTGAACTCATCCGCTACAAAAAGAAGCTCCCCTACGATCTTTATAAGGAAGTCGTTAGAAATTACCGTGATATTGTTTATGATCTCGATATTGCACGATTGCAGAAATATATTACGCTGTTTCCCAAGGGGGCGAAAATCATCGAGGCAATCGAAACGGAGGTCTTTTGATGGTCACGATTCAAGAAATGATCCGACAGGCAAAGTTGGAAGGTTATACGGATGAAAATGCCGAAGCAAAGGTTTGCCAGGATATTGTTTTAAAGGCGCTTTCGGAAAGCTCTTTGAGTCGCAATACCACAATAAAGGGCGGTGTGGTCATTCGCAGTATTTCCAAAGATGCCCGGAGGGCGACACAGGATTTAGATATCGATTTTATTCGGTACTCTTTGAGGGATGAATCCGTCCGCGCTTTTATTCAGCAGCTAAATGTTCTGGCGGAATTTCATATCGAACAGAAAGGCGAAATCAGAGAACTCAAACAGCAGGATTATCGTGGAAAGCGGGTCTATGTCACCATTCGCGATTCCGCAGATGATACATTAGAAAGCAAAATTGATCTTGGAGTTCACAAAAAGCTGTCGATAAAGCAAGAGGAATACTGCTTTGACATCGTCTGTTTTGAGGACGGTGCGTGTTTGCTGATTAACACAAAGGAACAGATGTTTACAGAGAAGCTTTGTTCGTTGTTGGCCTTTGGTTATACTTCAACAAGATACAAAGATGTTTTTGATATGTGCTATCTGCTGGACTATGTCGACATCGAGAAAACCAAAGAGTGTATCGAAGATTATATTTTTTCTGACAGTCGGAAACACGAAAAAACTATAGATGCCATACAAAAGAGAATGAGAGAAACATTCAGCTCTGAGGATTATCTTGACAAAATGAAAAAATCACGGAAGAACTGGCTCGACATTGACGAGCAGGAGGTTTTTTCCCGAATAATGCGGTTTCTTGAAAAGTTGAAATAGGAAAATGCCAATTCCCATTACAGGATACTTGTAAGAAGGGACACTTTGACGGGAAAATCGATAAATGCCATCCGAAACGGGCAAAGAATCAATCCCAAACGTTGACGGTGACCTCCTTTCCTGACAGACCCGGCGTTATGCTACAGACTAAGCGGGCGAGTGGAATATCCCGACATGGGCAAATATTTTGGAGTTGTGAAATGGTAGTAATCACCAAAGAGTACGACGCGAAGACGGATGCCAAAAAGAGGATCACTTTACGGGATTCGGTCTGTCGGTATTATCACGTTGTCGTTTACTCCGATGGCCGAATTCTTTTGGAGCCGGGAGTTCCGGCAAAGCCGTTTGAAATTTCAGAAAAAACTCTCGCAATGATGGACCGTTCTATGGAGAACTTCAAGCAGGGAAAGGTTTCCGCGCCAATCGATCTTTCCTCCATGCCCAAAACGCGAAAATGGTAAAGGAATCGTCTGTTCCTTAGTGGTCGGATGACTGGCAGGGGCGCTTGGGGTTCAGCCCATTTGCTCTTTGAGAAGGTCCCAGAGGGCGTCCATCGATTGGGGGATCACTTTGAGGGAACCGCAGGTCGTTACGAAGTTGGTGTCGCCGTTCCAGCGGGGAATGATGTGCCAGTGAAGGTGGCCGGGCAGGCCCGCGCCGGCAACACGGCCGAGGTTGAGGCCGATGTTGAATCCTTCGGCGTTCACCACCTTTTCGAGGGCGGCGACCCAGCGTGTGACCGAATCGAGAAGATCGGCGCGCTCTTCCGCCGTTAAGAGGTCGAGCCGCGCGATGTGGCGTTTCGGCGCGACCAGAAGATGTCCGTTGTTGTAGGGGTATCGGTTGAAAAGAATGATCGAGTGGCCGGTTCGTTCGAGAATGTAGCGCTCTTTGTCGGCCGCCGGGGGGCTGACCGCCCCCTGGCAGATAAAGCAGCTCGGTTCGGCGCCGGGAAGAAACGCGAGCGGCTCTTCCTGTTTCGGCTTTTTTTCGCCGCCGATATACGCCATCCGCCAGGGCGCCCAGATGATGTCAAGACGGTTGTCGCGCTCTTCGCTCATGCTTCGGAGGAATCGGACTTTTTCGCTTTTTCGTCGGCGTCTTTCAGCGCGCCTTTGACTTCGCTGTCGACGTCGTTGACCCCCTTCTTGAACTCGGTTACGCTCTTACCAAGCGAACGCATTACGCTCGGAAGGCGGTTGCCGAACAGAAGCAGGGCGATAAGCAGGATAATCATCATCTGCATCGGGCCGGGTGAAAACATAGCGTAAACCTCTCTGAATGGGTGGTTTTTTATCCTGGCCGTGACGACGGCCGGTTTGTGGTGTTCGTTTTTGCCCGCGGTGCCTGGAATCGGCGCGGTACCGCCAAATGCGGCTCCCCTTATTTTATACCGACCGCGGGCGATTGTCAAATGCCCCGCCTCTGAAAAGGGGGAACCTTTCCCCCCCGAACGGGTGAATTTAACGATAGAATTTGCGGACGATCATCAGAATCTCCATCCCGCTCTTTTCGATGCACCGGTCGACGCAGGCCAGCGCGGGATCCCCCTCTTCAAGGAGCTGGTAATTCCGTTTGACCGAACCGATCACGTAATCGAGCCCCAGCGGCATGGCGCGGGTCAGAAATGCGCTTTCGAGCGGGCTTTTGACCGGGGAACCGTCTTTTTTGCGGGAAGGGAGCATCACGGTAAAGTTGCTCAGGCCGACCGACGCATGCACTCCCGCCATCTCGGGATTGGCGTGGATCCGGCGGAGCGATTCGATCAAGCGGGGCAGGTTCCCTTCGGTATCGGCGGCGATCGGCGCAATTCCGGGATCGAAAATGATATCGTCGTTCGGAATTCCCGCCTTTTTCGCCAGGTCGAAAAGGGTCAGGGCCGCCTCGTACGTCTCGTCGGCGGTCCGGCACGAGATCCGTTCCCCCGCCGCGCTGACCCCTTCGGAAATGAGCAGAATCGGCCGGAACGGATACCGGGCGTACAGATCGAACATTTCGGTCCGGTGCGGGGAAATCGAGTTCAGAATCGGTTTGCCGAGCGCCGGATCGCAGACCGCAAGGCCCGCTTCGGCCAGCGCCGGGTCGGGAGAATCGATCGACAGGGGTTTCCGGGCCCCTTCCTGCGCGGCGCGGGCGGCCTTTTCCATCACTTCGGCGGCACGGGAACCGACGTTGACGTCGATATAGGCGGCACCCCCTTCAGCCTGGAACTTCGCCAGTTCACGGACCGCATCATAGTCGCCGGCATCGTAATAACCGCGGGCGGTGGGAACAGAATCGTTAATCGACTCGCCGATAATCGAAAGGTTTTCTATCATTCTGTTTTTGCCTGTTTTCCCTGTTATTATTTGAGGTTCAGTGGTATAATTCCGTAGGGTAGGGATATTGTACCCCCCGGACTAAAAAAAACAAGGAGCCTTTCCCGCGATGACATCTGAAAAGCCTGTGGTTGACGTAACGCCCGAAGTGATCGGCGAACCGAACATTCTCTCCCAGCGCCTTGCCGCCCTGCGGCGGCAGGGGAAGACGATTGGCCTGGTGCCGACGATGGGAGCTCTTCATGAAGGGCATCTGAGCCTGGTCCGCCGCAGCCGGCAGATGTGCGACGTGACCGCGGTCTCGATCTTCGTCAATCCGACCCAGTTCGCGCCGGGCGAAGATTACGAAAAATACCCCCGCGTGCTGGAAGCCGATCTCGAAGCGCTCGCTTCGGCCGGCGGCGCCGATTTCGTTCTGGCCCCGTCCCCCGCCGCCATGTATCCCGAAGGGTTCGACGCCCATGTTCATATCGGCGGGGTCACGAAACGGCTGGAAGGGGAATGCCGCCCGACCCATTTCGACGGCGTGGCGGTGGTCGTCCTGAAACTCTTCAACATGAGCGGCGCCGACGTCGCCTTTTTCGGCCAGAAAGACTACCAGCAGGCGGCGGTCATCCAAAAAATGGTCCGCGACCTGAACCTGCAGGTGAAAATCGAAGTCTGCCCGATCGTTCGCGAAGCCGACGGCCTTGCGATGAGCAGCCGCAACAAGTATCTCTCGGCCGAAGAGCGGGCGCAGGCGCCGGTTCTCAAAAAAGCTCTCGATCTGGCGAAAGAGCAAATCGAGGCGGGGAACCGCGACACCGCCGACCTGAAACATCAAATGCGCCGGCTCATTTCCGCGGTCCCCTCGGCGGCGATCGACTACATTTCGATCGCCGATCCCGCCACACTCGAAGAGCTCGACTCGGTCGGCGGCCCGGCGGTGATCCTGCTGGCGGTCAAGATCGGCGCGACCCGCCTGATCGACAACATCGTGATTCCGTAACACATCTTCCTCGGCGAACAGGTTTGCCGGGCCCGTCCCTTTCCGCGGCGAACCTGTTTCGGGAGCCTCCGTTATGCGTCAGACCCTCTTTTACATTCCGACCGAGATTTTCGGCGTCCCCCTTTTCCGGTTCGGCGTCCTCTTTTGGGCGGTCCTCCTCTTTTTCCTCTGGCGGATTCTGCGCGGTCTTCTGGCGGCCAAAAGGTCCGACGACTGGGCGAGCGACCTGGTTGTCGGCGCGATCGCGCTGGTCATCGTCGCGCTGGTCGCCCCTTCGCTTGACCGGGGCAGCGGGCTGCCGGTACGCGGCTACGGCGTCTTTCTCATGCTGGGGATTGTCGCCGCCTCGATCTTCGCGATCGTCCGCGGCCGGAAACTCTGGAACATCCCTCCCGAACTGATCATCTCGATCGTGGTGGTCGAAGTCGTTTCGGGTATTCTGGGCGCCCGCATCTTTTATGTCGCGGAATATTGGCGCTCGTTCATCATTGCCGATCCGGGCAGCGGCATCGACTGGCGCGCAACGGTCTGGAACGTGCTGAACCTCACGCAGGGGGGGCTCGTGGTTTTCGGCTCGATCATCGGGGGGATTCTGACCACCCTGATTTACCTGCGGATGAAAAGGCTTCCCCTGCTGGCGACGATGGACATCTTCGCCCCCGCGCTGATGATCGGAATCGCGATCGGGCGGATCGGCTGCTTCATGAACGGCTGCTGTTTCGGCGGCGTCTGCGACGCGGTGCCGCCGGGGGTCGTCTTTCCGGCGGCGAGCCCGTCGCATTACTACCAGATGGAACACGGGCTCGTCTCGCTGGGCGGATTCAACCTCTTCGTCCCCGAACAGGACGGCGGCGGGGAGGGGGAAACCCTCTTTCACCTGAAAGGGAAAGACGAAGGGCTGATGGCTCCGTCCCGCGGGGAACCGATCATGGTCGAGTCGGTCGACCAGGGGAGCGCGCCCGACCTGGCCGGGCTCAAGCCGGGGATGACGATCCTCCGCGCCGGTGTGGTCGTTCCGCTGAAAGGGGAACCGACATCGGGCGAAATCGACCGCGCCGCGATGTATTCCCTGGTCGGCACGCGCGGTTTTCTGAGTCTCCTCTACGACAACGGGTTCCCGACCCGTTTCCCCTACCTGGTGCTGGACGTGACCGATCCCCCCGCCGAAGACGCCCGGGAACCGGCGGCGGAAAGTGAAACCGCCGACACCGAAACCGCCGAAAGCGAAACCACCGGCGAAGCCGGCGCGGAAAAGGGCGAAGACAAAGCGGAATCCGCTCCGCCGAAACCGCACCGCATCGCATTCCATCCCGGTCCGTTCGAGGTGCGGGCGGTTCACCCGACCCAGCTTTACAGTTCGGCGGTCGCGCTTCTTCTGGCTCTGTTCCTCTGTCTTGCCGGCAGGTTTGTCAGAAAGGACGGGTTCGTCTTCGGCCTGATGCTCGTCTGCTATCCGGTCTGCCGTTTTCTGATCGAACTGTTCCGGACCGATGAACCTTCGTTTGCCGGAACCGGCCTTTCGGTCTCGCAGTGCGTGAGCGTTTTCGTCCTCGTCATCGGGCTGGGGATCATCCTCTGTTCCCTGACCCGAAAAGGTCCCCCCGCGTTCGAGGGGATGTTCCCCCCCGAAGGGGACGAGGCCGAAACGTGAGGCCGGCGCGCCCGTGGCCCTTCCCCCGCCGGTATCCGGCCCGCAGACGGGGGATCATCCTTTTCGTTGTCACGGTCATCATCGCCGCACTGACACTCGGCGGCATGTCGCTTCTGGCGCTGATGCGGGTCGAACTCGAAGCGACGCGGCAGCGCCTGACCGACCTGGAACTGGCGAACGCGGCCCGGTCGGGCGCGGCGCTGACCCTGAAACTGAGCGGGCTGACCGCCGACGAGCGCGCCCGGTTCGGCGGCGTCTACGACAATCCCGCCCTCTTCTGCAACCGGATCATCCTTCCCCCGGAACAGGGCGGGGAAGGGACCACGTTTACGATCCTTTCCCCCCGCCTGGAAGCCGAACGGGGCGGCGTCCGGTACGGCCTGGTGAACGAATCGGCGCGCCTGAACCTGGCGGCGCTTCTCGACTGGGACCGCGAATCTCCCGGCACGGCGAAATCGGTCCTGATGAAACTCCCCGGAATGACTTCGATCATGGCCGATTCGCTGCTGGACTGGATCGACCCCGACGAATCGGTCCGGCCCGACGGCGCCGAGGCGGCGTATTACGCAGGGCGCCGGCTGACCTATTCGCCCCGGAACTCGATCCCCGTCTCGCTCGACGAAATCCTGCTTGTGCGCGGCATCACGCGCTACCAGATCTACGGAACCGACACCGCGTATAACTACGGCGGCGGCGCGCGCGACCGGAGCACTGCCGCCGGTTCGGACGCGGTCTCGGCGCCGATCGGCACGCTCCGCACCACCGGCGCCCACGCGCGCGGTATGACCGGCGGGGTCGCGGGCGCCGGCGATGCGGATTCGCCCGACACGCGTGTGACAATCCCCTGGTCCCGCCTTCTGACCGTCTTCAGCGCCGAACGGGACGTCGATCCGGCGGGGCGGGCGAAGATCGACCTGAACGAAAAGGATTTGCGTTTCCTTTACGAGGAGCTCGACGCCGCGTTCGGCGAACGGCTTGCCGCCTTCGTGATCCTCTGCCGCCAGTACGGGATCGCGCCCGAAGGGGGGGGGGGGACTCCCGCCGAAAAGCCCGCGGGGGAATCGGATCTCGATTTTGACCGGCCGCCCATCTTTTCGTTTGCGACTCCGCTCGACGTGGTCGGCGCGCGTGTTGCGGCGGGCGGGCGCGTCCACACTTCGCCGATCCCTCCCCGCCGCGAGAGCGTGACCGACCTGTTCCGGTTTCTCGATTACGCTTCGGTCGGCTCTTCGGCGGTCATCACCGGCCGCGTGAACGTGAACGAGGCGCCGCGCGCGGTGCTTGAACTGGTTCCCGGCCTCGATTCCGAAACCGTGACCCGGATCCTCAACGCCCGCCCGCAGCCCGGCCGGCCCGTTCCGAAACAGTTCCGGCACGCCGCCTGGCTTTTTGCCGAAGGGGTCGTCGACCTGGCGCAGATGAAACGGCTCTGGGGCAAACTGACCACCGGCGGCGACGTGTTTCGGGCGCAGGTCGTTTCGTTTTCGGGCCTGAGCGGCGCGTGCCGCCGCGCCGAGATTGTGGTCGACGCCGCCGTCATCCCCCCGCGTCAGGTCTTCTATAAAGATTTAACGATGCTCGGGCGCGGGTTTTCGGACGACGTTCTCCGCCGGGGCATCACTTCCGCACAGGAGCGCGCCGACGCAACGTCGCGGCTCGACGCGCTTCTGCGCGAGCAGACGACCCCCGATTCCCCATTCGGCGATCTGGAAATGCTCCCCCCTTCCGACACCCCTTTCGACGCCGTGGAAAGCATGACCGGCGAATAGGCGGTGACGAACCCGCATCAGGAAAGAATCCCGAACATGACCGAATCCCCGAATAAAAAACCGATCGATCCCGAAGAACAGGCGTGTTACGAAACCGCGCTCCGCCGCGCCCGGGAAGGGGACCCCGCCGCCCAGCTGGAAGCCGGCCGACTCCTCTACGACGGGGTCGGCGTCAAGCGGAACCGCGGCGAGGCCGCGCGCTGGTTCGAAAAGGGGGTGAACGGGCTTAAAAAAAAGGCCGACGCCGGCGACGCCGATGCGGTTTACCAGCTGGCGCACTGTTATGCCGACGGTACCGGTGTATTGCGCGACGATAACGAAGCGGTACGCCTCTACCGGAAAGCCGCCGATCTGGGGCATCCTCTGGCGCCATACTTTTTGGGACTCCATTACGACTGGCATTCCAATGGAGAGCGCGGCGACCACGCCCAGGCCCTTTCCTGGTACCGGATCGGCGCCGAGCGGGGCGACCCCTGCGCCCAGGAGCGTCTGGGCTTCTGCTGCGAGATCGGCAACGGCTGTCCCCAAGACCTCGTCCAGGCGCGAATGTGGTACATGAAAGCCGCGGAACAGGGGGAGATCTTGGCGATGATTCATGCGGCGGAACTCCTCCTGGACGGCCGGGGCGGGGAAAAGAATGTTCCCGAAGGGCTCCGCCTTCTCCGCCGCGCCGCCGAAGAGGATGATCAGGAAGCCCCGATCCGTCTGGGCCTTTTCTATTTCAGGGGGAAAGATGTTCCCGCCGAAGATTTGCCCCGCGCCGATGAACTCGCGTTCCAATGGCTCGACCGCGCCGCGGCGCAGTTCGACGAGACCGCCTACGCGCCGCTCGGGAAACTCTACATCGAAGGGCGCGGGGTGGAAAAGGACCCTCCGCGCGGCTATTCCCTGGTTCTCGACGGCGCCTTTGAAGGGGACCCCTATGCGCAGGTTCTTCTGGGCCGCCTTTACGAGGAGGGGCTCGGCACGGAACCTTCCCGCGAAAAGGCGGTCGAGTGGTGGAAATACGCCGCGCACAACGGCAGCGCCGAGGCGCAATCCCTCCTGAAAGAGCGGGGGTTCTCCGAAACCGACTGGGCGGAACCGCCCCGCCTTTCCGACGAGGAGGACGACGACGATGACACCGAAAGCGGAACTTTCTGAAAGGGCGGGGAACCGGCAGCTCGGAGTGAAATGATGGTCTGTTTTCGCCGTTTGACTTATCTTCTTTTTCTCCTTTTCGGCTGCGCGGTCTGCGCCGCCGGCGAGCCGCTCGGCCCCTGCGATATCCTTGCCGACGGGGAAGGGGAATATTTGTATATCCTCCTGCACGACGCCGGAGAGCTCTGGCGTGTTTCCGCCGACGGGAACGCGCCGCCCGAAACCGTTCCCCTTCCGATGAAACCGGTCCGGATGCGCTGGACCGCCGACCGCGCGCGCATTGCCGTCGTCGGCGGCGTGCCGGACGGAAAACTGCTTCTGGTGCGCGTCAAAGACGGCCGGGGCGCCAATGTTGCGCCGGCGGTTGAAAAAGTCTTTGACGCCGGCCATTCCCCCGCCGACGTCGCTTCGGGAGTGCGGGAAGGGAAAGACCTCTTTTACGTGGCCGACCGGTTTGCGGGCCTCGTGCGCGAAATCGACGGCGAGTCCGGCGCGCCTCTCCGCACCTTTGACGCCGGGCGGGAACCGGCCGCCATTCAGATCACCCCCGACGGGGCGTTTCTGGCGGTCGGCGGGCTCCTTCCCGAAGACCCGGCCGACGTGGCGCAGACCTCGGCGCGCGTGCGGATCATCGACCTCGCCTCCGGCGAGACGGCCGCCGTTCCGATCGAAAACGGGATCAGCAACCTTTACGATCTGGCGCTTTCCCCCGACGGGCGTCTGGCGGTGGTCTCTGCCACCCGGGGAAACTACCGCACGGTCACCAGCCAGGTCGAAGGGGGCTGGATCGTCGACAATGTGATCGCCGTGATCGACGTGCGGCGCAGGAAATACATCGAAACGTTTGAACTCGACAATCAGTACCGGGGCGCGCCGAACCCGTGGCAGCTCCGTTTCAGCGACGACGGCGCTTTTCTGGCGGTCGCCCTTTCCGGCAGCGGCGAAGTCGAACTGATTCCGACCCCCCGCCTTTACGAACTGGTCAACTACCGCCTGACCGACGACATTCAGCGGACGCCGACCCGCGAAGAACATCTTATGCCGTTCCGGACGCGGATCAGTTTCGGCCTGGCGGGGACCCGTTCGGTGGCGATGCACGGCGACACCCTCTGGACCTGCGCCTACTTCGACGACGCCGTCGGCCGGGCGCGGATCGCGATCGAGCCGGAAAAGCTCGCCGGCGGCGACGCCGACCGCGGCTATCCGCGCAAACTCAAGCCGCTCCGTCCCGACGAGGACGTTCCGCCCGCGCCGGGCGCGCCGCTGCACTGGGTTCAGCTCGAACAGCTGACGCCCGCCGCCGGGGTTGCCGTCGACCGTGCCTTTGCCCGCTTGGCACCCGAATCCGCCGAAACGCCGGTCCGCCGGGGGGAACGCCTCTTTTACAATGCGCTCATCTGCCGCGAGCACTGGCAGAGCTGCATCACGTGCCACCCCGACGCGCGCGCCGACGCGCTGAGCTGGGATTTGCTCAACGACGGGACGAACAACCCCAAGAACACGAAGAGCCTTCTCTTCTCGCACGAGACTCCCCCCTCGATGATCACCGGCGTCCGGCCCGACGCCGAAACCGCGGTGCGCGCCGGGGTGATCCACATCCTCTTCAGTCACCTCGACGAAGAGGACTACTGCGCGATCGACGAGTACCTCAAATCGCTCCGGCCGGTACCGAGCCCCCGGCTCCGGGACGGGAACCTGAGCGAATCGGCCCAGCGGGGGAAACGCCTCTTCGAAAGTTCCCGCACCGGCTGCGCCGACTGCCATCACGGCCCCTACTACACCGACATGATGATCCACGCCTCCCCGCCCCAGGATCCGTTCGAGCCCCGCACGAAGTTCGACACGCCCACCCTTTGCGAAATCTGGCGCACGGCCCCCTATCTGAGCACCGGCCACTGGCGCACACTGCGCGAAGCGCTCCTCGACGGGAAACACGGCAATCCCGACGGACGGCTCGGCCGCCTGACCGAAGAAGAACTTCACGACCTGATCGAGTTCGTCCTTTCGCTCTGACGGGCCGCGCGGGGGCCGCTCTTCGGCGCGCTTCCCGCCCTTTCCCCCCGCTTTTCCGCCGGCGCGCTCTTTCCCCGGCCTTGTATAGCACAGATTCCCGCGGCGGCCCGCCGCGCTTTTTGGAACTTTACGCAAAGAGCGCAACCGTTACGATTGGCATAAAGGGAAATTTTTCCTATTTTCTTTAATTTTGCTAGTTTGGGACGATTATATAACCAGACGCCTTTACCAAAAGCGCCCAATTCATCTTAAATTCATATTTTAACATCAAGCCAATAGCGGATTCAGATATGCCGGAAATTCTGACTGTCGTGGCTTCGGCCATTTCGAGTTTCTCTTCTGTCATGACACCCGACCCGATCCAAACGATCTCCGACGTTCAGGAGGCGATCAGCTCCCTGATCCGGGAAGAGCCGGCCGAGGACGCTCTTCTCCCCTGTTCGGTCGATCTGCAGGCGCCGGCGTCGACGGTCCCCTCGATTACGACTTTCGAGGTGCTCGACCTTCTGAATCTGCCCGAAATGGGAGCGCCGAAGAAACGGGGCCGCAAACCGATCCGGAAAGAGTTCACCGAAATCCGGCTTCACAGGGACCGGGCGACCGACGCCTGCTGGAACGAGGAGGGGGAAGGGCGCCGCCGCCGTCAGGTCGATCCGACCACCTGCGAACGGGACTATTCCGAAGACGAAGTCGAGTTCATGCGGGCGCTCGACCTGTACAAGAAGATGAACGGCCGCCTCTTCCCGACCTGCAGCGAGACGCTCGAAGTTCTCAGGCGGCTCGGCTACGTGAAGATGCCCCCCTGCCGCGATTTCGACTGGAACGAGCCGTTTTACGCCGTCGAGGAACCCTGTTTCGGGGTCACGGAGTTCCAGGAGACCGCCGCCCCCGTCTGGAACGAAGACGAGATTCTTTCGGCCGACGCGTAAGGGCCCCGATTCCCCCTTGCAAAAGGGGTGCGCGGGGGTATAATGCGTTTAGGCATTTTGGAGGATAAGCGAATGGCTAGCGGCCTCATTGGAAATGAGGTGCCCTTAACGGGGTTGCGGGTTCGAGTCCCGTGTCCTCCGCTTCTTATACAATCAGCGTTTTATCCCGATGTTCGGCGCGGCACAGGCGATCTTCCCGCGCCGTTTTTGATGAAAAGAGAGGTTTTGCCATGAAAATCGTCGTTACTGCCGACCCCTGTGCCGTTCCGCTCAAAAAGACGGTCATCAAGTATCTCGAATCGCTCGGCCACACGGTCTACGAGTGCGGATCGACCGAAACGAAGGAAGTCCCCTACTACGACGCCGCCGTGGAAGGCGCCCGCGCCATCCAGAACGGGGAAGGGGAACGGGGCATCTTCATCTGCGGTTCCGGAATGGGAATGTCGATCGTCGGCAACTGGTTCAAGGGTGTCCGCGCCTCGGTTGTCGAATCGGTCTTTGCCGCGAAACTCTGCCGCGCCATCAACGATGCCAACGTTCTCTGCCTGGGCGCGCTCCTTCTGGGCGAATGGAACGCACTCCGCGCGATCGACGCGTTCCTCAGCACCAACCTGGGCGACGACATGCCCGACATCGCCGATTTCCTGAAAGAGGCCGCCGTCAAGGTCGAAGCGATCCGCAGCTGACGCTTGAAACACACGTCCAGCATAAAAAAAGGAAAGCCCGAAAGGCTTTCCTTTTTTTGTGCTCCGCCGCGCGGCGCCAAACCGGACACCGCGCGGAAACGGACAGACTGCCGGCAAGCGGGAACGAACGCCTTACCGTTCAGGGCGCTGGCCCGGACCCCGTCCCCGGCGGCCTCTTTCCCCGCGCGGAGGCTGGGGGAAAAGATCCCGCACTTCCTCTTCCGACAGGACGCCGTCGCCGTTCTTATCGGCCTTCTTCATCGAATCGGCGACCGCGTTCCGCACCGATTCGGCAACCTTATCGGCGGCGGGAATCGCCCCGTCTTCATCTTTCGCGCTGTTGATCGCGTCGAATACGGCGCTCATCGGGCCGGCCGGTCTGCGGGGCCCGCCGGCTTCCCGGTTCGGCCGCGGCGGCCGGTTCCCCTCACCGTTCCGCCCGCCTCTGCCGCGGCGGGGAGGCAGCCCGTCGGGCCGCCCTTCCGGACGGCGGGGAGGCCCCTGGAACCGGTTCATCGAAGCCGCCTGTTCCTCGCCGCTCAGAAACCCGTCGCCGTCGGCATCGGCGTCGATCAGCCCCTGTTTGAACGGTTCGGGCATCTGTTCGGGGAGTTTCGACAGGTCGAGTTTTCCGTCCTCGGTTCTCGCGTCGGCAAACGGATCGCGGAACCGGTTCATCGACGCGGCCCGTTCCTCGGCGCTCAGGAACCCGTCGCCGTCGGTATCGGCGTCGGTGAGCGATTTCCGGAACGGTTCGGGCATCTGTTCGGGGAGTTTCGACAGATCGATTTTCCCGTCTTCGGTTCTCGCATCGGCAAGCGGATCGGGGAACGGCCCACCCTGCCCGCGCGGACCGGCGAACGGACCCCCCGGTCCGGACGGGCCGGGGAACCCGGGACGGCGGAAAATGCTGACCGATTCGAGTTCTTCCCGGTCGATGCGGCCGTCGCCGTTGGCGTCGGCCTTCGCGATTTCGGTTTGAACCAGTTCCGCGCAGGAATCGGCGGCTTTGCCGATATCGACGTTCCCCTCATCATTTTTCGACTGGTCCAGAACCCCCATCATCCGGCCGAAAAAGCCGGGACCGGCCGGCGTGCCGGGCGCCGCCTCGTTTGGAGCCGGAACGGGGGGAGCGCTTTCCGGCGCTTTCGCGGCGCGCTGAGCCGCCGCTGAACCGGCCAGCGCAAGGGCCGCCAGCATGAGAGCGGGAAGGAAAAATTGCTTCGTCATTGGGATACTCCTTTGTTTGATTTCAAAAACATTTCAATTCAGTAAGGAAGATTTCGTACATTCGTACGGAGCTCATTCTATTAAACACCGGGAAAAAAGAAAAGTTCCGTTTGTTTGGGGGATTTTTAAAAATTTTTTTGGGGGGGAAGACTAATCCGGGAGGGGGAGAAAAAGAATAAATTTGCGAAAGATATTGTACATTATCCAGCCGCATTCTTCTTTAAGTGGTAATCGGCGGGACCGAAGGGGAACGCTGTTCCGCGCACGAGACGACCGACGGCGATAACCGCGGGAAGGCGCGGGGGCGTCTAAAAAATCACAGATTTGTTTGTGATCCACATATGCACGGAGTTCTTTTTCCAATTGATCATCTCTTCATGCTCCAGCATTTCGGAGGCCATTCTGACCAGCGGCATGCCGGTTTCTTCCGTGCCTTCTTTCCCGGCGGCCGCGGTTTGTTCCGCTTTCTTGGACCGCAAAAAAGTCTTTCCGTGCACTTCGGTGACGGTGATCGACGACGGATCGGTTTTCAGGCAGTAAGCTTTCAGGAGTATCCGAACCAGCAGATTGTACACGCTTTCCGAAACGATGTCTTTGTGAACATTCAGTGTCCGTGTCTCGTATTGGGTACGAAGCGGTACCGGTTCCGTGTCCGAATCGTGTTTCGAGTCGGGCAAAAATTCGTTCAGCCACTCCAATAAAGGGTAACTGGAACTGCACATTCGGATATCGGCAAGGGGATGGCCCCCTTTTTTCGGGGTCGCCAGAATGTAAATGATATAGGCGCAATTGCTCATAGCTTTCTCCTTGATTTCGGCGTTGGGCTTTCACGGTTTCCGCTAAACCGTTCTTTCCGATATGCACTTTCCGGTTTAGAACGCACTTACCGCAAGACCGTTTGGTTTCCTCACATTCTAACCGCCGCATCTCCCGTTTGTACAGTGTTATCTTTACTTTTCTCCCGTTTTTGGTGAAAAAATCTTTACTTTTGGGCACGTTTGCACCCCCAAAAGTAAAGATAGAACCGTGGGCAAAGATAATCTTCCGCGAAGGGCTCGAACAGGTGAGCCCGCCGGCAAGCCGTGAACCGGGAGGCTGGGGAAATCAGGTTAGACCTAAAACAGAAGGTTTTAAAATTTGCTTTAATTAAGCGGCACTTTCCAAGGCCTAATTAAAGGATATTTTAATTAAAGGTGGAAAATCCTGCAATAATTAAAGTATTCTTTAATTACAGAGGGCTTGAGCCGCGATAATTAAAGCTCTCTTTAAAAAGTCAGTGGGCCGCTGGGCTTGTTCGACCTGTAACAGAGAGATTGGTTTGGTTCGCGCAAGCAACGGAGATCGCAGAAGAGCGCTTTGCTGTTCCTGCGGGGCTGTCCGGGGTTCGGGAAACCAATAAAAAAGCGGTTTCAAGGAAAAACCTTGAAACCGCTGAAAGTGGGCGTGCATGGACTCGAACCATGGACCTCGTCCTTATCAGGGACGCGCTCTAACCAAACTGAGCTATACGCCCATCCCCCAAAGGGTCGGGTACCATTCTAACCCTTTTTTCCCGGCCGACAAGGGGGGCGGGGACGGCGGGGCGGAAATCCCGGCCCGGCTGGCTTTCCCCTTTGTCCGATTCGCCTATTCGGCGGAACTCTTCCTGGCGGCGGAACGGGCCGCGGTCTTCTTCGCCGGCGCCTTTTTCACGCTCTTTTTTGCCGCGGTTTTCGTGCCCGTCTTCTTGGCGGCGGTGCGGCCGCGGGTCCGGGTGCGGGTAATTTTCCCTTTCGCGGCCCGTTTGGCCAAAAGGTCGAGCGCCTGCTCGAACGTCAGCTCTTCCTGAACCTGGTCGCGCGGAAGCGAGGCGTTCGTTACCCCGTCGGTCACGTACGGTCCGTAACGGCCGTCCATCAGCTGTACCGGTGTTCCCGTGACGGGAGATTCGCCGAAAACTTTGAGCGGCGCCGATTTTTTCGACGTTTCGCGGCTGCGCGAGAATTTCGGTTTCGCCAGAAGTTCGAGCGCGGCCTCGAGCGTGATGGTGATCGGGGATTCGCCGCTGCCGAGCGAACGGGTTTCGGACCCGCATTTGACGTAGGGGCCGAACCGCCCGTTGTTGGCGATAATCTCTTCGCCGCTTTCGGGATGAACGCCGAGCGTCCGGGGCAGGCTGAGCAGGCCGAGCGCCTCTTCCAGAGTGAGGGTTGCCGGAGTCATCCCCCTTAAAAGAGAGGCGTTCTGGGGCTTTTCGCCGTCCTCGGCGTCGCCGCGCTGCACATAGGGGCCGAACCGGCCGACTTTCACATAGATCTTCTTGCCGGTTTCCGGATCGATTCCGAGCGGTTCCTCCTTTTGCGAGGCCGTACGGAAAAGCTCTTCCGCCTTTTCGAGCGTCAGCTCGTCAGGGGGGAGCATGTCGGGAATGCCGGTCTGCTTTTCCCCCTGCTGGAGGAACGGCCCGTAACGGCCGACCCGGACGTAGACCGTTTCGCCCGGCGTGCCGTCGGGGTTCGTCGGGGTGCCGATCAGAATCTGGCTGATGTCGCGCGCGTTGATTTCGCTGACCTTGCTTTCGGTGAGCGTTTTGAGGCCCGGCTGCGGGTCGGCGCCCGTTTTGCCGAAGTAGAACGTTTTCAGGTATTCGATGCAGTTCAGTTCGCCGCGGCTGATCGCGTCTAACTGGCTCTCCATTTCGGCGGTAAAGTCGTAGTCGACCAGTTCCGGAAAGTGGGTTTCCAGGAGCTGGCAGACGGCAAAGGCGGTCCAGGTCGGAATGAGGGGCGGGGTTTTCCCCCCTTTCTTCTTAAAGACGTATTGCCGGTTCATGATCGTGTCGATGATCGCGGTAAACGTGGACGGACGCCCGATCCCCATCTGGTCGAGGGTCTTGATGAGCGAAGTTTCGGTATACCGCGGTTTCGGCATCGTGGTATGCTGCTGCGGCTGAAGTTCACTGACCGCGAGCGTGTCCCCGTCGGAGACGTTCGGCAGAATCGTCTCCTGATCGTCGAGCTCGAATGCGGGGTCGTCGCTCCCCTCGACGTAGGCGCGCAGAAAACCGGGGAACGTGATCGTCTTGCCGCTGGCGAAGAAACGCGCGTCGTCGATTTCGACGGAGATCTCCTTTTTCTTTCCGGCGGCGTTGTTCATCTGGCAGGCGATCGTCCGTTTCCAGATCAGGTCGTACAGAAGGAATTCGTCCGGTTTCAGGCGGCGGCGCAGGTCAGCCGGTTCGGCGAACTGGCTTCCCGCCGGTCGGATTGCTTCGTGCGCCTCCTGCGCGTTTTTGACTTTTGTCTGGTAGAACCGCGGCTTTTCGGGAAGGTAGTCTTTTCCGTAGTGCGACTCGATAATCCGGCGCGAAGCGGCGATCGCTTCCGCCGACAGGTTTGTCGAGTCGGTACGCATGTAGGTAATATACCCGTTTTCGTAAAGGCTTTGGGCGGTGCTCATCGTCATCTTCGACGAGAACCCGAATTTGCGCCCGGCCTCCTGCTGCAGGGTGCTCGTGGTGAACGGGGGCGCCGGATGGGTCGAGTAGGGGGTTTCGGTCACACTCGAAACGCGGGCGTCTTTTCCGGCAAGGCGGCCGGCCAGCTGCACGGCGGCGGCCTCGTCCATGCGGAGGAACTTCTCCGGTTTGAGAAGTTCGCCGGTTACCGGATTGAAATCTTTTCCGGCGGGAATGCTCTTTTCGCCGACCGAAACCAGCGCGGCGGCAAAGGTGTTTCCGGCCGCGGGGGTGAATTTCCCCTGCAGCGACCAGTATTCGGCGCTGCGGAACGCGATCCGTTCCCGTTCCCGTTCGACGATGAGCCGGACCGCGGCGCTCTGGACGCGGCCGGCCGAAAGGTTGTTGTGAATCTTATACCACAGGAGCGGCGAGATTTCATAGCCGAAAAGGCGGTCGATGATGCGGCGCGTCTCCTGCGCCTTGACGAGGTCTTCGTCGATTTGGCGGGGATTCTGCAGCGCCGCCTGAACGGCGTCTTTGGTGATTTCGTGAAAGACGAGCCGGTAGACCGGAACGCGCGGTTTGAGGACTTCGCGCAAATGCCAGCTGATCGCTTCCCCCTCGCGGTCTTCATCGGTGGCCAGGTAGACGGCGTCGACCGTTTTGAGAAGCGCTTTCAGCTTTTTGACCTGCTTGACCTTGTCGGCCGGAATGATGTAGATCGGAGCGAAGTCGTGATCGACATTGACCCCGAGACGCGCCCACGGCTCCTTTTTATATTCGGCGGGGAGGTCTTTCGTCCCTTTCGGCAGGTCGCGGATATGCCCGACGCTCGCCTCGGTTTTGAAGCCGGGACCGAGATACTTTCCGACGGTTTCGACCTTGTTCGGGGATTCAACAATGACCAGTGCCCCATTCTTTTCGGTTGCCATACCTGAACTCTTTAAACCTCTCTAAACCTGTCTAGCCGGCCGTTTGCCATTCCGGCCGTTCCCTCTTCTCCGTTAGCATAACATAACGCCCAATAGGAATAAGGTCAAGAAGACTTTTCGGACCGCGGCCGCGGAATCGGTCTTAATTCCCGTTGATAGGAATGGAAAAAACCGTTATAATCCCCCCTATTATGGACTTGCGTCTCGACGGGGACGCGCGGGGGGCTCTTTGGTTTTAACACAAATGAGGGGCCCCTCGTCCTGTTCCCGGATCGGGCCGCAGAGCAGCGTTCAACAGGAAGCGCGGCGCGGCATTCGCCTCCGCGCGGTTTCGGAGAAGTTTTTTAAGGATATCACTGATGGCCAAACACAATCCTTTCCGGATTTTCAGAAAAAATCAGAAGGCCTGGCTTGCCGGTCTGACGCTCTTTACGATGTTTTCGTTTATCGCGCTCGGCTCCATGTTCCAATGCCTGCAGGTTGTTACCCGTTCGGGGCAGGGGTCCTTCCTGGCAAAGACGAAAACGATCGGCAATTTCGACTACGTCTCCCTGCACGTCCAGCAGGACGAAGTGAACCGCCTCTACACGTTTCTGCAGACGGCGATGAGCGCGATGGCGACCGCCAACCCGCCCCTTCTGGCCAGCCAGGGGAACCTGATCTTCACGCTCGAGGGGCCTGCCGATAAGCCGGAAGAGCAGATCCCGGTCATTCTCGATCAGCTGATGGTCCTGATGGGGGAACTTACCGAAACGCTCAACGGCAATAACGCCGAAAATCTGGTGAACCGCTGGCTCGTGATCGAGTCGGGGCGCAAGGCGGGGCTGGCGCCGAGCGAAAACAACGTCCGCGACTATCTCGCCCAGCTCTTCGGCGGCAAACTCTACGAGGCGCAGTTCCGGCAGGCGCTTGCCGCCGCCGGGCTCCGTCAGGACGGGCTCGTGATCCTTCTGAAGAACCAGCTGATCTACGACTGGATGCTCCGCCGTGCCGACGGAGGGTGGCGCAGCGATCCGATTACCGCGCTCACGGTTATGCCGACCGGGCACGGTCCGCTTGCCGCGGTGCCGGGCGAACAGGCCGAAGCGGCTTCCCGCCTGTACCGCTCGCTGAAGGCCGACGCCGCGGTTTTTCCGGTCGAAAACTATTTCGAACAGATTCCCGACCCGACCGAAGAGGAAGCGCACGCCTTTTTCGAGAAGTATAAGAATGTCCCCTGGTCCGAAACTTCGGATCAGCCCGGATTCTATCAGCCGACCAAAGTTTCCTACGAGGTCGTTACGGCCAATCTGACCGACGAACTCCTCGACGCGGTCACCGACGAAGAGATCGCCGCCTACTACGAAGCGCATCTGGAAGATTTTGCCCGCCCGATCCGTTCCGAAGAGGCGCCTCCCGCGCCGGCGATCGAAGGGGCCGATGAATTCGAGCTTCCCGACGACCTCGAAGCGACCGATGTCGCCGGGCCGGGCGATCTTTCTCCGGAAGAGGGGGCCGGCGCCGCGCCCGCTGAAGAAGCGCCCGCCGAAGGGACTCCTGCCGAAGAAGCACCCGCTGAAACCGCTCCCGCCGGGGAGACGCCGGTAGAGGAAGCGCCCGCCGAAGACGCCGGAGAAGAGACCTCGGCGGCCGAAAACACCTCCCCGTTCCGCCTTGTTTCCTACGAGGAGGAGAACGCCGGAGAGGCCGCGCCGGAAGCGGCTGAAGAAGCAGCAGAAGATGCCGCGGAAGCCGCAGAAGAAGCGGCAGAGGAAGCTGAAGATGCAGCCGAAGAAGCTGAGGAAGCGGCTGGAGACGCGGCTGAAGAGGCCGAAGACGCTGCCGGAGATGCGGCTGAAGAGGAATTAAAACTCGATGAGGCCGGTTCCGAGCCTCCCGCCGAGTCGGCGTATTACCCGCTCGACGAGGTGAAAGAGGGTATCCGCCGTCAGATCGCCGTCGAGAAACTGACTTCCCAGCTCGAAGAGATTCAGGCCGAGATGGAAGAGTACGCGCGCCGGCTTGCCAACAAGCGCGCCAACGTTTCGGCGGGGAATACCGAACTGACCGACCTTGACCTTCAGAAGGCCGCCGAAGAGAAGGGGTTTGTCTACTACCTTTCGTCGATCGCCGACGAGGAAGGGAACGCCGTCCCCGCGCTCCTGACGATGAACGAGGCCGCGGCGTCGCGCACCCTTCCTTTCCAGACCCTTGCCGAGATCTACAATTCCTCGGTGATGGACTACTCGCCGCGGATCACCCCGGTGATCGAGGATAAGATTCACCTCTACTGGATTACCGAGCTCAAAAGCGAGCATGTTCCGGAATACGGCGAGGTCGAAGGGCTTGTCGTCGCGACCTGGAAGAAAGAGAAGGCCGAGACTCTTGCCGAAAAGGATGCCGAAGCCCTCTGCGAGCGGATCGCTTCCGAGGGGAAATCGCTGGAAGAGATCGCCCAGGAAGACGGCGAATCGGCGAAATACCTCTTTGCCAAGACCGAGCCGTTCACCCAGTACGAACTCCCCCGCGCCTCGCGCAATCCGAACGTCGCTTACGGCGAGGTTCGGGAAGAGGGGGTCGCGCCGGGCGAGTCGTTCTACGAGAACAAGGCTCTGACCGCGATCGGTTCCGATTTCTACGACGCCGCCTATGCCCTCGGGCAGGGGGAAGCGGGTGTCTGCTTCAATGCGCCAAAAGACCGCGCCGTCACCCTGCAGATCACCGAACGGGACGACGACGCTTCGGTCTTTGAAAAGGTTGCCGCCGCGCCGGGCGGTGTGGTCGACACGAACGCGCTCCAGACGATCCGCCTGATGCAGAACCTGAAGTTCCAGGAAGACTGGATTGAACAGCTTCGAAAGGATGTCGGTTTCCAGTGGGTGACCCTTCCGGGGCGAATCCGCTAACCGGGCGGCGCCCGGCCGCCAGGCCGCGCCGGAATGAACAAAACGCCGAGGGGCAGGAGCGATCCTGCCCCTCTTTTTTGGATCTGTCCCCCGGCGTTTTTGTTGTTTTTTTCCCCCTTCAGGCTACAATGTTAAGGAGCAGCAGGGGGAACCTGAAAGGAAAAAATGCCCGACCCGCGAGAACGCGAAGAAATCACCCTTTCGCCGCTGGCGATCGGCTATATCTGGAGTACGCGGATCATCTCCCTTTCGATCGAAATGGGGCTGATCATTCTGGCGTTCCATTGGCTCGACCGGAAGCTGGGGACGGCCCCCCTCTTTCTGATTGCCGGCGCGATGATCGCGATCGCCGTCTTTTTTATCCAGGTTACGGCCCTCGCGAAAAAACCGCTCACGCCCGGCGATTCCGACTCTCCGGATGAGGAGGCCGGGTAGAACACCCGGGGAACAGTTTCCATCTCGGCCGATCATTTGCCGCCATGAACGAGAATCCTGAAAAAAACGTATCGGACGCGCCGGAACATTCGCTTCTGCGGGACGCCAAAATTCTCAAAGACCGGTTCCGCGGCGAGTACGGGGGAAAGTTCCCCGCGCCTCCCCCGAGGTTTTCGATTCGTACGGCGCTTCTCCTCTATTGGGGCTACGTGCTGCTGCTGACCGCGCTCTTCCTTTTCGCGGGCCCCCTTTTCGAGAGGGGGTTTTCGGCGTCGGCGGCGCTCTATGCGGGACTGACGGTTCTGGTTTCGGGGAGCGGCGTGATTTTCTGCGCGTTTTACTGCAAAAAGAAGTACGGCGCGCTGGTCGAAATGCTCCTCTCCTCGGCGCTCCGTACCGGAATTCCCCTTCTAGTAGCCCTTGTCTTTTATTTCACTATGGATAAAATGATATTGAGGTCAGCCATCTTAACATTGGCGGCTTTCTATGTGCTGACCCTCCCCTTCGTGGTCTGGGTCACGCTCCCCCGCCGCCCCTCTGCCGGCGGTGCCGAAGCAAGGCTTAAACAGGACGAAAGCATCAAAAATGAACGGTGAATTGATTGATGTCGCCGAAGTCGGCGCACACGTTTCCGATTCCGATTCCTTTCACCTTCCCGAGTTTCTCGGCGGTCATATCGAGTTGCCCTGTATCCACATTTGCGGGGATTACAGCCTCCAGATTACCAAGTTCATGGTCATCGAACTTGCCGCTGCGCTGCTTCTGATCGCCGTCTTTGTTCCTCTGGCCTGCAAAATCAAGTCGGGCAAACCGGTTCGGGGGCGGTTCTGGAACCTGCTCGAAGTCTTTCTCCTCTATCTGCGCGACCGCGTCATCTACCCCTCGATCGGCGAAAAGAACGCAAAACCCTATGTTCCGTTCCTCTGGACCCTTTTCTTTTTCATCCTCCTCTGCAACCTGGGCGGCATGCTCCCTTGGTGCGGTTCGCCGACCGGTTCGCTTGCCGTGACGGCGGTGCTGGCGTTTATCACCTACCTGGTGGTGATCGGCGGGGGGATGATCAGGCAGGGCGCTTTCAAATACTGGCTTCATCAGGTTCCGAAGATGGACGTGCCCGGCCCTCTTTCGATCTTCCTGAAGCCGATGATTTTCGCCATCGAGGTGATCGGCAACCTCATTAAGCACGTTGTGCTCTCGATTCGTCTTCTGGCGAACATGTTTGCCGGCCACGTCGTGCTGGCGGTCTTCCTGGCGTTCATCTCCGGGACGGCCGGCATCCTCTGGCTCTGGCCTTTTGTGACGGTCGGCAGTCTGGGGATGAGTCTGGCCCTCAGCTGTCTGGAACTCTTTGTGGCGTTCCTCCAGGCCTACATCTTCACCTTCCTTGCCGCGCTCTTCATCGGAATGGCGCAGCATCAGCACTAAACAAAACACGCAAACAACGGGCGCCCGGCGCCCCTCCCAATAAGGTTTTTACTGGAAATAACCCTTACATTTTTCCAACACCATCGTTTCTAAAGGAGAGTTCTGTGAACAAATTCTTCAAAGTTTTTGCTGTCGCTTCCCTGTTCGCCCTGGTTATGGCTCCTATGGCCGCGTTTGCCCAGGAAGCCGCTGCCGACGCCGCCGCTGCCGCGGGTTCGGCTCTCAAGCTCGACTCGATTGCCGCCGCTCTGGCGATCATCGGCGCCGCGTTCGGTATC
Organism: Thermoguttaceae bacterium; assembly: GCA_017405595.1. Lineage (GTDB taxonomy): Bacteria > Planctomycetota > Planctomycetia > Pirellulales > Thermoguttaceae > RUG695. The sequence continues at coordinate 32,646 of JAFRAC010000016.1, forward strand.
AGCCGCATCGGCGCTTCGGCTGTTGAGAGCATGGCCCGCCAGCCCGAAGCCTCGGGAACGATCAACAGCGCGATGATCGTTTCGGCCGCTCTGATCGAAGGGGCGACCTTCTTCGCGTTGATCATCTGCCTGCTCGCTTCCCTCAAGTAAGACAACATTCATAGGATTGAAAAGATGCGCAACACACTTCGTCTGACCGCTTCTTCCGGGAAGCGACTGACCGTTGCCGCGTTTTCCTTCTTCGCTTTCCTTTCGGGTTCCGCGGTCCTCATGGCCGAGGAAGCCGAGGGGTCCGGTCTGAACCCGCTCAAAACGTGGCGGACCGATCTGGCCCTCTGGACTTTCGTCGTCTTCGTCCTTTTGCTGCTCGTTCTCTGGAAGTTCGCTTTCGGACCGATCGCCAAAGGGCTCGAAACCCGCGAACAGTCGGTGCTCGATAAGATCAGCAACGCCGAAAAGGCGAACGCCGATGCCAAGGAACTCCTGAACCTCTATCAGCAGAAGCTGAGCGAGTCGGCTCAGGAAGTCCGCCAGATTATCGACGATGCCCGCGCCGAGGGCGATAAGAAGAAAGAGGAAATTCTGGCCGAGGCCCGTGCCCAGGCCGAAGAAGAGCGTCAGAAGGCCCTCAAAGAAATCGCGGCGGCCAGCGACACCGCCCAGGCGGAACTCGCGGCCAAGAGCGCTGAACTGGTAACCAGGCTTGCGGGGGAGATTCTCAAAAAGGAGATCAAGCCCGAAGACCACGCCGATCTGCTTCAGGGCGCTCTGAACGAAATTTCCCAAAGTTAAACTTCACTATCAGCACTTCGGCCGGAGCGAGGTCCCCTCTCCGCTGCCAGGGGGGGCGGTACTCCGATCCTGCCGGAGACCCATTTGAAATGCAAGAGAACCGAAAAGAGCAAGACGCCGCTTTCGCGGCCGAGTTCAACGCCGACGTCTCGCGCGAAAAGATTGCCGAGGTTTACGCCGAGGCGCTTGCGGGCGCCTGCGATGCCGTGCAGGCCGATTTCGACTCGGTCTTGGAGGAGTTCGCCTCTCTCTTCGCCGATGTCTTTGCCGCCTGGCCGAAGCTGGAAGAGATTTTCAATTCGGCAATGGTTTCGGCCGGCGAGAAGAGCCGTATTCTCGACGAGATTCTCGGTTCGTCGAGCGAAATGTTTCGGAACTTCCTCAAAACGGTCAACCGCCGGGGGCGGCTCGATCTGCTTCGCGATATGTACCGCCAGTGCGCGGTCCTTTCGCGCCGGCGCCATGGTCATGTCGCCGTTCAGATCACCACCGCCGCGCCGCTCGACGAGACGGTCCGCGAGTCTCTGGTTGCCCAGTTGCGCAAACTGGTTAAGGGCGAGCCGGATATCACGGCCGTGGTCGATCCCGAGACGATCGGCGGAATCATTGTCCGCGTCGGAGACACCCTCTTCGACGCTTCCATCGCAACCCAACTGAAAAACGTGCGCCAGCAAATGATTGACAGGAGCGCTCATGAAATTCAAAGCAGACGAAATAGCTTCAGTAATACAGAAGGAAATTGAACAGTTCGAGACCCATATCGACGTGCGCCAGGTCGGCCGCGTGATCGAAGTGGGCGACGGTATTGCTCAGGTCTACGGGCTGACCGGCGTGATGTCGGGCGAAATGCTCGAGTTCCCCGGCGGCGTCCGCGGGCTGGCGTTTAACCTCGAAGAGAACAGTGTCGGCGTCATCATCCTCGGCGACTACCTGAAGATTCAGGAAGGGGACGACGTCCGCACCACCGGCGAACTTCTCCGTGTGCCGGTCGGCGATGCGGTTCTCGGCCGTGTGATCGACCCGCTCGGCAACCCCCTCGACGGCAAAGGCCCCATCGCGGCGTCGGAATACCGCTTCGTCGAAGAGAGGGCACCCGGTGTTGCCGACCGCCAGCCGGTCCGCGAATCGCTCCAGACGGGGATCAAGGCGATCGACTCGATGACCCCGATCGGGCGCGGTCAGCGCGAGCTGATCATCGGCGACCGGAAAACGGGGAAAACCCAAATCGGCGTCGATACGATCATCAACCAGAAAGGGAAAGACGTCAAGTGCTTCTACGTGGCGGTCGGCCAGAAAGACTCGACCGTGGCCGGAATCATCGACACACTCCAGCAGCACGGCGCGATGGAATACACTACCGTGATCGTCGCCGGCGCCAGTTCCCCCGCGCCGCTTCAGTATATCGCGCCTTACGCGGGCACTTCGATGGCCGAGTACTTCATGTATAAAGGCCAGCATGCCCTGATCGTTTACGACGACCTTTCGAAACAGGCGGCCGCCTACCGTGAACTCTCGCTGCTGATGCGCCGCCCGCCGGGGCGCGAGGCGTATCCGGGCGACGTCTTCTACTGCCACAGCCGTCTGCTCGAACGTTCGGCAAAACTTTCCGACGACTTGGGGGGCGGTTCGCTGACCAGCCTGCCGATCGTCGAAACCCAGGAGGGCGAAGTTTCCGCCTATATTCCGACGAACGTCATCTCGATTACCGACGGGCAGATCTACCTGCAGCCCGACCTCTTCTTCCGCGGCCAGCGTCCGGCGATGAATGTCGGGATCTCGGTTTCCCGCGTCGGCGGTTCGGCGCAGATTCCCGCGATGAAACAGGTTGCCGGCGGCCTTCGCCTCGACCTGGCGGCGTTCCGCGAACTCGAAGCGTTTGCCCAGCTCGGTTCCGACCTCGACGCCGCCACACAGGCGCGCCTCGACCGCGGCTACGCGATGAACGAGCTCCTGAAACAGGGTGTCTGCAAACCGCTCGACGTCATCGACGAAATCTTCGTGCTTTATGCCGGCACCCACGGGTTCATCGACGCGATTCCGCTTAAGAAGATCGCCCAGTGGGAATCCGATTTCCTCGCCTTCCTGCACGACCGGAAACAGGAGACCTGGAACAAGGTCAACGAAGCGCGGAAACTCAATCCCGAGCTGAACGCCGAAATCGAAGAGGCGATCAGCGCTTTCAACGAGGAATTCAAAGCGTCTCTCTGAGTTGGGCGCTCCAAACGGAACGTCTCAAACACGGAGTCCCTGACAGTTTAAAGAAAAAGCGAATCGATGGCAAAAGCAAGAGCGCTTGACAAACGACGGAAGTCTATCCGGAACATCCGCAAGATTACGCGGACGATGGAACTGGTGGCGACGGCGCAATTCCGCAAGGCGATGGAACGCGCGGTTTCGGCGGGTGCGTACACCCAGCGGATCGCGGCCATGGTCGCCGATTTGGCGCGCGCCGGCACATCGGTCTCCCATCCGCTTCTCGAAGAGCGGAAGACGAAAAACGGCGCGGGTCTGCTGATTCTCACAGCGAACCGCGGAATGTGCGGCGGGTACAACTCGTCGATTCTGCGGCTGGGGCATCGGTGCGCCGACGATCTCAAAGCCGGTTACGAAAAACTTCAGATTCTGATCTCCGGAAAGCGGGGAATCTCCTACGCCAAAGACCGGGGCATTGAACTGGCCGCCTCGTTCGACCAGTTCAACGACAAGCCGCAGTTCAGCGAAGTGGTGACGATCGCCGATCAGATTCTCGCCGATTACCTGGCGGGGAAGATCGACCGTTTCGATGTCGCCTACATGAAGTTCCTCTCCGTGTCGAAGCAGGTGCCGGTTGTCGAGACGCTCCTTCCCCTTTCGGAACTGGGCGGCGAAGCCGAAAGCGAAAGCCCGGCGAAGAAGGGGGCCGAGTACGAGTTCCTTCCTTCCCCCGAGTCGATTCTCGAAGAGATTGTTCCGACCGCGTTCCGGGTGAAGCTCTTTAAGTGTTTCCTCGACGCCGCCGTGGGCGAACAGATCGCCCGCCGGGTGGCCATGAAGGCGGCGACCGACAATGCCGACTCGATGATCAGTATTCTGACCACGACCTACAACCGTGCCCGCCAGGGGCAGATCACCAACGAGATCATCGAGGTGGTCAGCGGCGCCAGCGCATTGCAGGGGTAATCTTTGCGGGCGCGAAAGCCGGTTTCCACACCGTTTCACAAAACAAATTTCCATCACAGGTTAAATTTTAGCTAGGCAAGTTTTGACGATGAGTGCAACAGCAACGGAAAAAAATATCGGCCGTATCACACGCGTGATCGGGTCCACGTTCGATGCCGAGTTTTCGGAAGACGCTCTTCCGGCAATTTACAACGCGGTCAAAATCGACAGCAAGCAGGGGAATGTCACGATCCACCTGACCGGGGAAATCCAGCAGCACCTCGGCGGCGGCAAGGTCCGCTGCGTAGCGCTGGGGAGCACCGACGGCCTGGTCCGCGGCATGGAATGTGTCGATACCGGCGCGCCGGTCACGGTTCCGGTCGGCAACGCGACCCTCGGGCGCGTCTTCAATCTGCTCGGCGAACCGGTCGACAAGGGGGGCGAGGTCAAAGCCGAAGAGTACCGCCCGATCCACCAGCCTGCGCCGGAACTGGCCGATCTTTCGACGAAGACCGAAATCTTCGAAACGGGGATCAAGGTCATCGACCTCCTGACCCCGTTTGTCCGCGGCGGCAAGGCCGGCCTGTTCGGCGGCGCCGGCCTGGGGAAGACGGTCATCCTTCAGGAGCTGATCGCCCGTATCGCCAGCGCGCACGGCGGCGCTTCGGTTTTCGCCGGCGTCGGCGAACGGACCCGTGAAGGGAACGACCTGTGGCGCGAAATGAAAGAGGCGAAGATCGGCAACACCGGCCAGTCGGTTATCGACCGGACCACGATGGTCTTCGGCCAGATGAACGAGCCGCCGGGGTCCCGTCTGCGTGTTGCTCTTTCGGCGCTGACGATGGCCGAGTACTTCCGCGACAATCTCGGTACCGACGTCCTTTTGTTCATCGACAACATCTTCCGTTTCTCGCAGGCCGGTTCCGAAGTTTCGGCGCTTCTGGGGCGTATGCCTTCGGCGGTCGGTTACCAGCCGACCCTTGCCTCCGAAATGGGCCAGCTTCAAGAGCGGATCGCCTCGACCAACAAAGGCGCGATCACTTCGGTGCAGGCCGTTTACGTGCCCGCCGACGACCCGACCGACCCGGCGCCGGCCACGGCGTTCGGCCAGCTCGACGCGTTCGTCTACCTGGAACGTTCGATTTCCGAAAAGGGGATCTATCCCGCGGTCGACCCGCTTGCCTCGTCGAGCCGCGTTCTCGACCCGCAATACGTCGGCCAGCGCCATTACAACTGCGCCCGTCTGGTTCAGCAGACGCTCCAGCGGTACCGCGAACTGCAGGATATCATCGCCATTCTCGGCGTTGACGAACTCGGCGAAGAGGACAAACGCGTGGTCCATCGCGCCCGCCGCATGGAACGTTTCCTTTCGCAGCCGTTCCTCGTCGCCGAAGTCTTCACCGGCAAGCCGGGCGAAATCACCCCGCTCGAAGACACGATCCGCTCGTTCGAAGAGATCGCCGCCGGGAAGTGGGATCATCTTCCCGAACAGGCGTTCATGTATGTCGGTTCGATTGAACAGGCTGCCGAGCAGGCCGAACGGATGGAATCCGAAGCGAAGAAAAAGTAATTTTTCCGTCAACGAATCTTACCGCAAACGAGAACGACGATGAAGTGTATAGTTGTTACACCCGAAAAGACCGAAATCGACCAGGACGCCTCTTTTGTGGTCGCCCCGCTCTATGACGGCGAGTACGGAATCGGCCAGGGCCATACTCCGGTCGTTGCCCGGATCGGTGCCGGTGAGCTGAGAATCACCGCTCCCGACGGTGCCAAGAGCGTGTTCTTCATTGAAGGCGGTTTTCTGGAATCGTCGGGCGACGTTGTCTCGATCCTGACCAACCGGGTTCTCACTCCCGACGAGGTGACGCTCGAGAAGGCCGAGGCCGATCTGGCCAGCGCGCAGGCGCTCGAGCAGACGACCGCCGAGCTCTTCGCCCAGAAAGAGAAGGCTGTCCGCACCGCCCGCGGAATGGCCGCCGCCGCTCGGAAATGGGGTAAAAAATAACGGGTTTGCCGATTTCCATTCGGCGTTTTTCCCGCACGCCGTCCCCTTCGCCGGGGCGCCTTTGCCGGGAACCGGAACGAACAAAAAAGGGAAGCTTCGGCTTCCCTTTTTTTGTTCGGCCGTTTCCCTTTTTTGGGGCTCCCTTATAACTTCTCTTATTGTCACATCCGTTTCATCTTTCCTTTGATTTGAGCGTGCCCGGCCGTGTGCCGATTTATCTTAGGGGGGAGTGCCGCCCTTTGCGCCCGGCAGCCGGCCGCCGTTGTCTGCCTTCGCGCGTGTGCGTACTCTTTTTCCGAACCGGGGCGCGGTTTCGTCCCGTGTCCCTTGGTTTTGATTGCGCGTTGACAAGTGTAGAGTGATCCGTGGCGTCCTCGAGAAGAAAAGCTGACCGTTCCGATTCTTCCGTTCAGTCTCCCCTTGAGACCTATCTGCGGGAAATCAACGACACGCCGCTTTTGACAGCCGCCGAGGAATACGACCTGGCGGTGGAGGTGACCGAAGGTTCCCCGGAAGCGCGCGAGAAGATGATCCGCGCGAACCTCCGTTTGGTGGTCAATATCGCCCGCTCTTACACCGGAAAAGGGCTCTCGTTTCAGGATCTGATCGAAGAGGGGAACCTGGGGCTCCTGCGCGCGGTCGAGGGGTTCGATCCGACCATGGGAACCCGCTTTTCGACCTATGCCAGTTACTGGATCAAACAGTCGATCAAACGGGCGCTGATCAACTGCGCCAAGGCGATTCGGATTCCGGCGTATATGGTCGAGATCCTCTCGAAATGGCGCAAGGCCACCGCCCGCCTGACCGACGAACTCGGACGCGCTCCGACCCAGGACGAGATCATTCACCGGCTGGGGATCCCCCGGAAAAAGCTTCCGATCATCAAAAAGGCGATCATGATCTACAACCTGACGCCCCAGAGCGAACTGGGCGAGTCGGGGTGGTCTCTCGACGAGACGATCAGCGATGAACGGACGCGTACGCCCGACGAGGAGACGGTCGACAGCGACAACCTGAAATTCGTGATGGACCAGCTCGAGAAGATGGATCCGCGCGAATCGGCGGTGCTGAAGATGCGGTTCGGTATCGGCCAGTACGCTCCCAAAACCCTGAAAGAGGTCGGCGCCGCACTCGGCCTGACGCGGGAAAGAGTCCGCCAGATCGAGACCGACGCGCTGACCCGTTTGGGCGAAATGCTTGACGGAACCTATCGCGCCCGATAGGGGGGGAGGGGAACGTCGGCCGTGACCTGGCGCCATTACTTCTGTTTTGTGCTTGTGGTTCTTCTGGCGGGGCTCGCCGCCCGCTTTTCCCCGGACGAACGTCTGCTCAGCTCGGTCATCAATTCGGTTCAGCGGGATTCCCTGGAAGAGGTCAGCAGCCGTGAACTGGTCGAAGGGGCCATCAGCGGACTGCTGGAGCGTTCCCCCTATTACCCTTATACCGTCTATGTTCCCCCGGAGGAACAGAAGGAATTCGAAGACGAGATGGAGGGGGTTTTTTCCGGAATCGGAATCCACAACATGGCGGTGGACGAGGCGAGCGGCGAACTTTGGTTCTCCCCGTTTTACGGCTCTCCGGCATGGGAGGTGGGATTGCGGTTCGGAGACCGGATCGTGGCGGTCGAGGGGGAGAAGGCCGAGGGGCACACGCTCTATGAAATCGTCAGTCTCATTCACGGTGAAGAGGGAACCCCGGTCTCGCTGACCGTGCGCAGCCGCGCCTCGATCGTATCGGCCTACCATGTCCCGGACGCCGGGCCGGGTTCGCCGTCCGGGACCGAAAACGATGCCGAACCGGCCGACCGGCCCGAAGGGGAAAACGGCGGGGAACCCGGCGCGGTCCGCGAGGTGAGCATTACACGTTCGGCGGTTCACGAAAGCACCCTTTCCGGCTTCCGGCGCGGCGAAGACGGAGAGTGGATCTGGACACTCGACGATCATCCCGAAATCGGCTACGTCCATCTGGAACAGTTCAACGAAGAGGCTCCCGCGCTGTGGGAAAAGGCGTTCGAGGAGCTCGAAAAGAAGGGCATTTCGGCGCTGATTCTCGACCTGCGCGGGAATCCGGGCGGGCTTCTCGAAGACGCGGTTTCTCTTTCATCCTGCTTTTTGCCGGAAGGGGAGGAAATTTCGACCGTTCGAAGGCGGGGCGGTGTGGTTGAGGATCGCCTGGAATCCAAGGGGGGGAAGAAGTACGACTGGCCCATCGCGGTGCTGATCGACCACGACAGCGCCAGCGCTTCCGAGATGGTGTCGGGCGCGCTGGCCGACCATCATCGGGCGACGCTGGTCGGAACCCGTTCGTATGGAAAAGGGACGGTTCAGAAAATCATCGAGCTTCCGCGCAATCTGGGGCTGATCCGGCTGACGAGCGCCTCGTTCTTTCGGCCGAACGGCGAGCCGTTCCACCGGATGCAGGACGCGGACGAAGATGACGTGTGGGGAATTTCCCCCGACCCGGAAAACCTGATCGAGCCCGACGATTACCAGATGAACGCGGCAGCCCTGTTCGCCGATCTGCGCTCCTATCCCCCCGCCGAAGACGATCCGCCGGCCGGGGATCTCGTCCGGCTGATCTTCGACCGCGCGCGGAAACGCGACCTTATCCGCGGAGATGAGGGTGAGGTGATCGCCGAGACGGAATGTGATTTCGCGACGCCGTCGACCGCCGACCCGCAATTCCAACGGGCGCTCGAAATTCTTCTTGCCGGGGAAGGGGATCAGAGTGAAAAGAGTGAAGGGGACGCCCCTTAAAGGCGCCGCTTTTTCCTGAACTTATCGTTTCGGCTGCGGCACGGCGAACCGGTGTATGTTCCCTTCGGCATCGGTCGATTCGGCGGGGGCGAAACCGTTCGGGTCTCCGAAAAGGGTCGTTTCGCCGTTTTTCGTTTCAGGCGGCGCGGTTGTCATCTGCCTGTTGAGCCGGGGAAGAATGAAAAGCGCGATGATCAGGACGATGATCGGGTAGATCCAGGTGCGCGGACTGAGCAGATGCCGGCAGACGATTTTCCACATCGGGAGATCTTCCATCGGTTCGTTCGGATTTCGGTCGGTCATGGCGGATTACCTTTCTTCGCCCGGGTTCTTTTCGGCCGGTGTTTCGGTGTGCGCTTCGAGCCAGCCGAGGATGTCGTCCCAGGCTGTTTGGGACCCCTCCTCATGAAGGAGATCGTGCCCGAACCGCGGGTAGAGTTTCAGCGTTTTGTCGGGCGACGCCGTGTTTTGGTAAAACTGTTCGGCTCCCGGAGGGTGAACGATCTGGTCGGCCTGCCCCTGGCAGATGAGGATCGGGGAGGTGATTTTCGGCGCGCACCGGCGGTTGTATTTCAGCGCCTTGACGTTTTCGGCGCCGAACCGGACGGTCATCCTTTCGCGGCAGACGTACGGGTCGTTTCGGAACTCTTCACGCGTCTTCTTCGAAACCGCCAGTCCGCCGATCCCCGGTTTGAGGAACCGGAGTTTCGGGATCAGGATATCGAAAAGCGGGGCGAAAAAGCGGAGGGTCGGGTAGAGATACGGGTTCGTTCTGATCGCCGCGGCGATCAGGATCGTTCCGGCGAAATTCGGGATTTCGTTCTGCAGACGCACCGCCGAGCGGATCACGGTCCCGCCCCCCATGCTCATTCCGGCAATGAAAACGGGCCGGGAGGGGAACTGCGCCGCGCCCGCCCGGACAAAAGCGCAGAAATCGCCGACGAAATCGTCGAACGACCGGACCCAGAGCCGGGGGCCGTCGGACCGGCCGTGTCCCCGCTGGTCGATGGCGTAGACGTCGAACCCGTGCGCGGCAAGGTATCGGCCCCAATCTTCGTAACGGCCGCTGTGTTCGATCATGCCGTGGACAAAAAAGACGATCCCGCGGGGGGGATTTTCGCTGAACCACTGATGAACAAAAAGGGAGAAGGAGTCGGAAAGGTAAAAACGGTTCTCTTTAACGAAGGAAAGCTCTTTCGGCGGCGCCGTTTCGTTCATTAGGGGTCTTCCTTAGGATCGGTTGAGCCGAGGAGCGCTTCTTCCCCTTCGGCGGAGTCGGTCATGGACTCTTCCCCCTCTTCGGGTTTGGTCCACTGGTCGAGAACCTCGGTGATCCGGCGGTCGAGTTCGTCGATCTTATCGAACAGGGTTTGATGTTCCTTTTCCAGCTTTTCAAAGAGAGACGCTTTTGCCATAGACGCCGCCGTGATCGATTCTCGTTATCTATTTTACCGATTTTGATTTTCTTTGCCAATGACGGAGCGGAGCCTGTCCCGCCGTCGGGGGGCGGGAACAGGCTCCGGCTCTTTAGAGAATCGGCCGAAACCGGCGGTGCGGGGAATCATTCTCCCGGGATCGGTACAAGCCTCATATCTAAAAAAACGCGCATTTCATCAAAATTTTCCCGTTTTCCGCCTTCCCCCCCGGATAGACAAATTTTTTTTGTCGGTTATGATGAGGCTACTTGGTATATTCTAAGGAGAGAAGTTCTATCTAACGATAACTAAGAAAGGTGGTTTGTTTTGGTCGTTAAGCTAACCCTTCGTGAAAAAGAAACAATTCAGGATGCCGTTCGCCGTTTCCGCAAGCTCGTGGAACGGAGCGGAATCAAAAAAGAGATGCGCCGCCGCGAAAACTACGAGAAGCCGAGCGAAATCAAACGCCGTGCCCGCCTTCGCGCCGCCCGCCGCGCTTACCGCGCCGCCAAGCTGGCCGCTCACTAAGATATTTCCTGTTTCAAGCCGTTGTTCGCGTGCCGTCCTCTTTCCGCCGGCACGCGCTCCTTTTTTAGAAGTGGTTAAGGTTTTTCCTTAACCCTTTTTTTGTTAATAGCGGGGCTCTTCCCGCGCCGCTTCTGAGGTTGTTGTCCATGCTGCGCCGTCGGGATCAGGTCACGCTCGGAGTCCTTTGCTCGCTCGCGTTTATGATCGCGCTGGGGCATATCGCGCGGCAGCAGCCGCTGCCGAAAGAGACTGCGGTCTTTCCGGACTACGCGTTCATACTGACCGGGGCCGAACGCGCCGCAATCGAACAGGCGCAGGCCGACGGCACTTATGCCGTCCCGCTGCGGTACGAGTCGGATTACCGGTACATGGTCGATCTGAACAGCGCCGGCAAAGACGAGCTTTGCGTCCTGCCCGAAATCGGCCCGGCCCTCGCCCAGCGCATCCTCGATTACCGCGCCGAACACGGCCCGTTCCGCTCCTGCGAAGATCTGATGAACGTGAAAGGAATCGGCGAAAAGAAGTTCGCGAAAATCCGGCCTTATCTTAAAGAGATCTGAAAAGGGGAACCGCCGGTCCGGGGCCTGCGGGCAGGGAGAGAATTTTCCTTTATCCCCACTAACCTTCGGCGCCGATTGCGCCACAGTCGATGAAATTCCGGCCGTCCCCTTCTTTTTAAAATTTGAAATCTAATATTGACAAAATGGGGGGGGGGGTATAAATAGACAAACCTTCCCGGTTTTGCTTTGTTTTGCCGCCGAAGAGAATATTGTTCGGCGTTGTTTTGAATTGTCGTTCTGACGTTTCGTTTTCTCGATCCATCGCAAAGGAGTCCCTTTATGAACAGCCGTAAACTCCGTGTCGAATCTCTTGAAGAAAGAACCCTCTTAGCCGTCGTTGCCGGGGGAATTGAACAGACTGCTGAATTTGCCGCGCCGACTGAGGCGGTTACTTGGGTTGTTAATACTCTGGACAACCCAACAGAATGGGATGCGACCGATGATGTGATTTCGCTGCGGGAAGCGATTGATAGCGCGTCGACGGGGGACACGATCATTTTTGATGACAGTCTGGCGGGTGGGACGATCACGCTGAGCGGAACACAGCTTGAAATCAGTAATGGAATCACCATCGATGCCACGTCAATCGGCGGAATCACAATCGATGCTGGCGGACGGAGTCGGGTTTTCTATATTACCGGCAGTAACAATTCAGATTTGGTCGAACTGATTGGTCTGAGGATTACCGGAGGGTGCGGAGAAAGTCTAGGAGGCGGGATTTGTAGCGAAACAAGTGGCATGCTGACGTTGAGGAATTGTACCGTGTCAGGGAATACCGCAAGCGTCTGCGGCGGTGGAATCTACAACAGTGAGGGCACAGTAACACTAACGAACTGTACCGTTGAGGGGAATATCACTGACGGTCAAGGCGGTGGAATCTATCGTTTCGACGGTACTGTAACCATTACCAACTCAACCGTGTCGGGGAATGTCGCAGGCGAGGCAGGTGGTGGAATCTTTGGCTTTGACGGCACACTGGAGATGACCAACACAATTGTCTCCCTCAACTACGCGTACTACGACAGCGACATTAGCCTCTGCTACCTTCCATTCAGCGGTGATAACAACATCATTGGGCTTGATCCCAGTTTTGCCACCGCACCAGTTTTTGAAAAAGGAAAGCTCGCCAATGCGGATAAGATTGATCTTTCGCTTACACAGGAAAGTATTGCGATCGACTGTGGTTTGAACGATGCAGTCGAATCCGAGACCGATCTGGCAGGGAATCAACGGATTGTCGCTGCATGGCGTGAAACTCCGACTGTCGACATCGGTGCGTTCGAATATCAGGGGCAGGTCGAACATGAGAATATTCCGTTGACCGTTGTGACCACTGACCTCGACATCGTCGATGTAACCGATGACCTAATCTCTCTCCGTGAAGCAATCTTTTACGCAAATGAAGGGGATACGGTTACTTTCGATAACAACCTTGCGGGAGGGACGATCACACTGAGCGGCAATCAGCTTGGAATTTACAGTGGGATTACCATCGACGCTACATCAATCGGTGGCATTACGATTGATGCTGATAGGAAGAGTCGAGTGTTTTACGTAAGCGGTGGTCATACATTAGCGCCTGTCAAGCTTGTTTGTCTATCCATCATTAACGGTGGCCCAAATTATCATGGAGGCGGAATTTATAATACTGGCACGTTAGAAATTAAAAATTGTAAAGTTTCAGAGAATATTGCTGGATTTTTTACATCACTTGAAGTTTATGGCGGTGGAATATACAACAGTTATAACGGTTCACTTGAAATGATCAATTGTTGTATATCGTGTAATTCGGCACCTCAAGGATATGGCGCTAATATTGCCAACGCTGGTATTGCCAATCTGACCAACTGTACCGTCTCTGACGAGCAAGGCGGCTGTCATTTTTATCTTAGTGGTGGAATCATTTCATTCTATAATTCCATTATCGTCCGTGATTGGAATGGCACTGTCTATGGGCAAGGCGATATGTTCGCCTACAACACCCTTTCGACCTTCATACCTAAACATTCCCAGAACTGTCTTACCTATGATTCTTCCAAACCTCTCTTCGCCGATCCTGATCACGGCGACTATACTCTTGCCGAAAACTCGCAGGCGATCAATAAGGGAAATAATGACTATGTAACTACCGAGACCGATCTTACCGGGAATCCCCGGATACTGAACGGGATAGTCGATCTTGGCGCGTATGAATATACGGGTCCGATTGAGCCACTGAACGCTCCTACGATTCTGACCGGATCAGGCGGCTATTACGTTTCTTATGGTACGAACCGTCATCAGGTGACATGGTCTGCGGTCGATAGGGCCGTACGTTATGAATTGTCTTATTCGGATGATGGCGGTTCGACCTGGACCACGCTTGAAACAAACGATACCTCGGCGGTTGTCCGCGGCCTGACCTACGGTTCGGAAATCTCGTACCGGGTCCGCGCGCTGAGCACAAGGTATCTGGAAAACTCCGACTGGAGCGAGGTGAAGTCATTCCTCGTCTGTCCTATGGACATTAACGGAGACGGAGACATTTCCGGTCCGGACCGTGCGGCTCTCTCAAAGTCCTGGCTTGCCGATGAGAGTAGCGAAACCTTCCGCTATTACGCCGACATCAACGGCGACGGCGATGTTTCGGGACCTGACCGGAACATCCTGAGCGTCAACTGGCTCTGCGAATCGGACGATCCCAATCTGCTCTATCCTCGGCCGGTTGCCGCCGATATGGTGTTCGCGGAATTTGCCTCAGCAAATCTCGGCGCGGATTTGGACGTGTTCTAAGGTAGACGTTTCGGAATGAGCCTGAACAGAAAACCGCCTTCAGCCTGAACGGCTGGAGGCGGTTTTCTGTTCATTGAATCATTTCAAGGTAGGGGCGGATCGCATTCGCGACGCGGCAGACCTTTGCGTATTTCATCAGTTCGCCCGGTTTGAATTCCATCTGCTGCCGGTAAAGGCGAAGCGCTTCAAGAACGGTTTCCATGCCAAGCCTGTTTCGGAACTTGAAGCAGTCGGCAATCGTTTTTTCCGGCGTTGTGATTTTAACCCGTCTCCGGTCAATATAGACGATCCGGACGCCCTCTTTCAAAGAGATGTCCGAGAACCGGTAGATCTGCGCGTCCGGCATATCGGCGGGCAGATAACAGCCTCGCCGGACCGCGATCGAGACGCGAAAAGGGATTTGCGTTGTAATGCCGTACCAATCGAGCGCCGAGACAAGGCAGAGAACTGCGTCCGGTTTTTTTGAGATGACTCCGATAATATCGGGATGAGCGTCGAAATCATCTTCCGAAACGGGCCGATAGACGCCGCGCGAAACCCTTTCGAGTTTTCCCGCGGCCTGGAGCCGGTAGACCATGTAGCGGGAAAGCCCCTTTTTATGGGATTCGGCGACCCGGACAAGTTCGTTTTTTCTGAGGTTCATTCTGTAAGTGATTCCCTGGATCGGACAGAACTATAACATTTATAAATAAGTGTTATGGTTTTATCTGAAAAAATGATGTTTTATGCTTTATTTTACTGTCTAAAATACGTTAAACCTACTTGTATTTTACGGGGAATACCGGTTCTGTCAAGAGAATTGAATACCGGTTCATTGAGGATAGCTGTTCCAGGCGTTTTGCTGCAGCTGGGTGACCGCATTTCCCGGTCATGCCCCCTTGCCAAGACAAGCGACCAACGGGAGCGTACGTAAGGGGTGGAATCAGCGGAAGCTGTATCGCCCGCCGGGGCTCCCGGCCCGCAATTTGGGCTTATGAGCTTTTTGGTCATCTGCTATAATGGCGCGTCAAACGGCGCGGCGCCCTTGTTTCGGCCGCGCGGGGCAAAACATGACGCGAGGGAAACCGATGAAAAAAACAGGACTGATTCTGTTGCTCCTGGGAGGATTGATGATGAGCGCGATCGGCGGGTTTGCCGCGGAAACGCTGAACGGGTTTTTGGCGGAATATCAGCAGGATTATCATAAACTCTTTTGCGATGTCTCCTACTCCTGGTGGGACGCCATGACCCTCGGCACCGACGAGGCGTTCGAGAAGTACACGCAGGCGACCATCGCCATGAGCGCCTACCACTCATCGAAAGAGAAGTTCGATGAGTTCAAGCGTCTGCTGGCCGAAGCCGAAAAAGAGGGGGAACTTCCGCCGCTGCTCAAGCGCGAGACCGACGAGGTGCGCAACGCGTTCGAGCAGGCGCAGTTCCCGCAGGAGATCATGGAGAAGATGACCAAGCTCTCCGGCGAAATCGAGCAGATGTTCCAGAATCAGCGGGGCGAACTCGACGGGAAAGAGTATACCAATAACGAGCTGCTCGAAATGCTCGAAAAGGAAACCGATTCCGCGCGGCGGCAGGAGATTTGGGAAGCCCTGAAACAGGTCGGCGAACTGGTTGCCGATAAGATTGTCGAACTGGCGAAAATCCGGAACGAAGCCGCCCGCGCGCTGGGCTATAACAACTACTGGGAAATGACCGTTTCGTTTCAGGATTTCGATCCCGCCGAGCTGACCGCCATTTTCGAAGAGCTCGAACGGGAAACCGCCCCGATCTTCGCGAGGGTCAAAAGCGAGCTGGACGAGGAGCTGAAAGCGAAATTCGGCGTTTCCGAGATCATGCCCTGGCATTACGATAACCCCTTCTTCCAGCAGGCGCCCCCTTCGGCGGAAATCGATAAAAACATCTTTTTCACCGGAAAGACCGCCGAGGATATTAACCAGATCGCGATCCGCTACTACGATTCCCTCGGTCTGGAAACACGCGGCATTCTGGCCAACAGCGACCTGTTCGACCGGGAAGGGAAATCGCAGCACGCGTTCAGCAACAATATGAACCTCGAAGGGGACGTGCGCGTTCTGTGCAACTTAAAGCCGACCGCCGATTGGATGAACACGCAGCTGCATGAGCTCGGCCATTCGGTTTATGAAATCTATGTCGATCCGACTCTTCCCTACGATCTGCGTACCGCCTGTCACATCTTTACGACCGAGGGGATCGCGATGATGTTCGAGAAGGTGACCGATTTTCCCGCGTGGCTCATCGAGTTTGCCGGAGTCGATCCGGCGGTTGCCCGAAATGCCGAAAGCGCGCTGAAAAAGCAACGTGTGCGCGAACAGCTCATCTTCTGCCGATGGACGATTGTCATGTTCCATTTCGAACGGGCGCTCTACGAGAATCCGGACCAGGATCTGCGTTCTCTCTGGTGGGATACCGTCGAAAAGTACCAGCTCATGAAACGGCCGGCGGGCCGGAACAAGGCCGACTGGGCATCGAAACCGCATTTCGTGATCGCGCCGGTCTATTACCACAACTACATGCTCGGCGAACTGTTCGGCGCGCAGCTGCGCCGCTCGCTTCCCTTCGACGCCGGTCATTTCGCCTCGAAAGAGGTCGGCGCCGCTCTGATCAAGAAGGTGTTCGAGCCGGGAATGAGGTATCACTGGAACGAGTTCGTGAAAGAGGCGACCGGCGAACCCCTTTCGCCGAAGGCCTTTGTCGAGGAACTGAAATAACCGCGCGGGAGCCAGACGATGGAAAACAGCTCTGTGATCAATCCGAGAGACCGGCAGTTTTTGGGGCATCCGATCGGCCTGTGGGTTCTCTTCACGACCGAAATGTGGGAACGCTTCTGCTACTACGGAATGCGTGCGCTGCTGGTTCTCTATCTGACCTCCGCCCTTTCGGCGACGAATCCCGGGTTCGGGTGGACCGAAAAGGGGGCGTATAGCCTTTACGGCTGGTTTACCGGCCTGGTCTACTTCTTCCCTCTTTTCGGCGGGCTGATCGCCGACCGGTTTATCGGGCCGCACCGGAGCGTCGTTTTCGGCGGAATCCTGATGGCGCTCGGCGAACTGGCGCTCTGGGGAACCGAATATTTTCGTGTTCATGCCCATTCGGCGATTACCTTCGGTTCCGCGCCCGGCGCGTTTCTCGTCTTTTTCGCCGGTTTGGCGCTGATCACGGTCGGGAACGGCTTCTTCAAGCCGTGTATTTCAGTCATGGTCAGCCAGCTTTACGGGCCTGAAGACAAGCGCCGCGACGCCGCCTTTACCTATTTCTATATGGGGATCAACGTCGGCGCGTTCCTCGCGCCGTTCATCGCCGGAACCGTTGCCGAAAAGTTCGGCTGGCATTGGGGGTTCGGGATCGCTTCGGTCGGAATGGTTTTCGGGCTCTGCACCTACTCGTTTTTGCGCCCGAAATATCTGGGGCATATCGGGATGAACGAACGGCAGAACAAGACCGCCGCCCCCGGCGATACCGCGCCGGCCGAAATTCCGGCCGCGCCCCTTTCGCGCAAAGAGATCGACCGCATTGCGGTCATCCTGATCCTTTCGGTCTTCAGTATTGCGTTCTGGTCGGTCTTTGAACAGGCGGGTTCCTCTCTGACCACCTTTGCGAAGAAGGAGACGAACCGCACGGTTCCCCGCGCCCTGGCGAACCGGTTTTCGGGGGCCTTCCTTCCGAACGAAGATGAAAACGATGCCAGGATGGCCATCGAAGAGACGAAACGGAACATTCTCGAAGCAAGCCGCGCCTACCGGTCCGCCCAGGATCAGTTCGAAGAGGCACGCGCCCGGCTTCTCGAAGAGGGGCGCGCCGATTCCGGTTTTGCCGATGCCGCCGGAAAGTTTACGACAGCGGCGCAGGCTGCCGCCGACTCCTGGAACGCCGCTTCCGATGCTCTCGAAAAGGCGAATACCGCCCGGCAGAAACTGGGGGCCGAACAGCTCGGCATTAAGCTCCCCTCCATGACCGAACTCCTCGATCAGGCGGAGAGCGACCGCCGGCGGATCGAGCAGCGTGTTCAGGAGGAGGGACGGAGTGAAACCGACATTCTCAAAGAGGAGAACGCCGAACGGGAGAGGGCCCGTCTTGCCGAACTCGATCCGGAAACGACGCTCTGGACCTTCCCCTCGACCTGGTATCAGTCGGTGAATCCGCTGGTCGTCGTGATTCTAGGTCCGGTCTTTGCCGGCCTGTGGCTTTTCCTCGGAAAGCGGAATCTGGAACCTTCGACACCGGTCAAGTTCGGAATCGGGCTCATTGTCCTTTCGGCGGCGTTTCTCTTTATGGTCGGCGGGGCGGCCCATTCGGCGGATACCGCCGGGAACGCCGCCGCTCACTGGCTTTTAATGACGTACGTCCTCTGTACCGTCGGCGAACTCTGTCTTTCTCCGGTCGGCCTGTCGATGGTCACGCGCCTTTCTCCCCCCCGCTACGCTTCGTTTTTGATGGGGCTTTGGTTCCTTTCGAGCGCGGTCGCAGGCTACCTTTCGGGGTCGCTCGCCTCGATTCTCGGCGCGGGCGATTCGCTCCAGTTCTGCTTTAAGAAGGGGCTTGCCGACTATTTCCTGATTCTCGCGGCGGTACCTTTCGCGGCGGGTCTGCTGATGTTTGTCCTCGCGCCGATTCTGCGCCGGATGATGCACGAGGATTGAGCTTGAACCGATCGCGAAGAAAGAGTAAAAGCAGGGGGATGTTTTATCGGTTTTGGAGCCCCATAGCGGGCCCTTTGGTTTAAAGGTTGATTTTGCGGATAGAGAGTCTCGGATTGCCGAAATGCCAGGCGCCGGTTCTGCTGGCGCTCCTCGTTCTTTCGGTTCTTGCCGTCGCGGCGGGAACCGGCTGCAACGGCGTTCGCCGCCGTCTGACGATCCGGACCGACCCGCCCGGCGCGACGGTCTGGGTGAACGACCAGGAAATCGGGCGTACCCCGATCTCGCACAATATCACCTATTCCGGAACCTACAAAATCCGCCTGGCGATGGAAGGGAAAAAGACCAAGACCGTCATGTACGCGGTCAAGACCCCGTGGTATCTTTGGCCGGGCGTCGATTTTATTTCCGAAAATCTGGTCCCGGGCGAGCTGCGCGACCAGCAGATTTGCGACGAGCGCCTGGAACCCGATTTGGTCGCCGCGCCCGAAGAACTTTTCGAAAACGCCGCACAGATGCGCCAGGAAGCGCACCAGCAAGCCGATCTGAACCGCTATCAGCAGAATACCGCGAGCCGCGATTCCGCCGAGCCTGCGGCCGAACGCCTTTCCGAATCGGGCTGGGTGAAACCTGATTGAATTTTCTCTCGTTTTTCTTAAAATGATTGCCGGGCGAAATGCCTGAAATTTTCCCCGCCGCGTGAGACGGGTGACGGGCGGGGCGGAAAGCGAGCGCAGACGGGATCTATGCAAACCGAATCGATTTTAAGAAAGAACTTGTGCAGCGAAAGCGGCGGGGTTTCCCCTCCGCTCGCCCCGCTTTACGAAAAGCTCCTTGCGGTTTCCTCCTCTCCCGCCGAAACGGTCTCGCTCCTTTCCGAGGCGATTCGCCGGTTCGACCGCGCCTATTTCGCCGAACAGCAGCCGGAAATCCCCGACCACGACTACGACCGGCTCATGAAAGCGCTTCGGGAACTCGAGACCGCGTTTCCCGAAACCCGTTCCCCCGACAGTCCGACCGCGCGGGTCGGCGAAAAGCTGATCGGCGGGCGCGAAGTGGTCGCGCACCGTGTTCCGATGCTCTCGATCGAAAACACGTATAGCGAGTCGGAACTCTTTGAATACGGCACCCGTACCGCGAAACTCCTTTCCGGCGAAAAGGTCGCCTGGGTCGATGAACTGAAAATCGACGGCGTCGCCGCGTCGATCCTCTACGAAGACGGCCGGCTGACACGCGGTATTACACGCGGCGACGGGCTGACGGGGGACGATATCACCGCCAACGTCAAGACGATCCGCGACGTTCCTCTCCGCCTTTTGGGGGACGTGCCGCCGGTTCTCGAAGTGCGCGGCGAAATCTATATGCCGAACTCGGAACTGCTCCGTTTAAACCTGATTCAGGCCGAAAAGGGGGAAAAGCCGTTCGCCAACACGCGGAACCTGACCGCCGGCAGCATCAAGCAGGAAGACCCGGCGGTCTGCGCCGCGCGGGGACTGCGTTTTTTCGCTCATTCGGTCGGAAGGACCGAGGGGCTGGGGGTACACACCCATTTCGACTTTATGGAAAAGCTCCGCGCGCTCGGGTTTGCCACCTCGCCGATGATGAAGCGCCTGCCCGATTTTCCGGCGGCGGTCGGCTACGCGCGCGAGATGATCGAACGGCTTCATGAACTCGATTTCGAGACCGACGGAATCGTGCTGAAAGTCGACGATTTCGGTCAGCGCCAGCGGCTCGGCGCCACGTCGAAGTTTCCCCGCTGGGTGATCGCGTATAAATTCGAGAAATACGAAGCCGAAACCACCGTCCGCGAAATCCGCGTTCAGGTCGGCAAAACGGGGAAAGTCACGCCGGTCGCGGAACTCGATCCGGTTGAAATCGCCGGCAGCGTGGTGGCGCGCGCCTCCCTGCACAACGCCGACGAGATCGCCCGAAAAGATATCCGCGTCGGCGACCGCGTGGTGGTCGAAAAAGCCGGAAAGATCATCCCGCACATCGTCCGTGCCGAGCCGGAACACCGGCCGGCCGAAAGTGCGCCTTACCGGTTTCCCGACCTCTGTCCCGCCTGCGGCACTCCGCTCGAAAAGGCGGACGGGGGGATTCTGATCCGCTGTCCGAACGCGGCATGTCCGGCCCAGCTTCAGCGCCGGGTCGAGTTTTTCGCCTCGAAAGAGGCAATGGACATCGACGGGCTTGGCGGGAAAGCCGTAACCCTCTTGATCGAGTCGGGGCTGATCAGCTCGATTGCCGATCTTTACCGGCTGAAAGTTTCCGATGTCAGCGGCCTGGAACGGATGGGGAAGAAGTCCGCCGAAAACCTGATTGCGGCCATCGAAAAGAGCAAGAAAGCGGGCCCGGCGCGCCTTTTGAACGCGCTGGCGATCCGCAACGTCGGCGAGCAGACCGCGCGCACCCTGATCGGCGAATACAAGTCGATCGAAAACCTTTCCCGCGCCTCCCAGGAGGAACTGAGCCGTCTGCCCGATATCGGCGGGGTGATCGCCGAAAATATCATTGACTTTTTCGGTGATCCCGAAAACACCGCCATGGTCGGTCAGCTGCGCGAATGCGGGGTCGAAACCGCTCTGGCCGAAGAGGGAACGGAGTCGGTCCAAGAACCGCAGACCCTTGCGGGGAAAACGGTTGTGGTGACGGGAACACTCGAACATTATTCCCGGTCCGAAGCCGAGGAGCTGATCCGCCGGCATGGCGGCAAAGCCTCGAAATCGGTTTCGAAAAAGACCGATTACGTTCTCGCGGGCACCGCGGCGGGAAGCAAACTTTCGGACGCCCGGAAACTGGGCGTTCCCGTATTATCGGAAGACGAATTCTTAAACCTGATCGGCTCAAACGAGTTGCCGGAATCGGACGAGCCCGAACCGGGGCGGTTGTTTTAACCGTTCCCAGAAAGGAAATTTCTGATGGATTACAGCGAATTTAAAGGCCTGAAAATCTCACGGCTGGGGTTCGGCATGATGCGTCTGCCGATTCTGGACGGCGATTACGGCAAGATCGATCTTTCCACAACCGCGAAAATGTTCGACCGCGCCATTCAGGGAGGGGTGAACTACTTCGATACCGCGTGGCCGTATCACAACGGCGCTTCCGAGACGGCCGCGGGGGAAATCCTCTCGAAGTATCCGCGCGGCTCGTACTTTCTCGCGACGAAGTTTCCCGGTTACGATATACCGAGTTTCGAAAAGACAGAAGAAATTTTTGCCGAACAGCTCAGGAAGTGCCGTACCGATTATTTCGACTTCTATCTGATGCACAATGTCGATAATGCCGATGTCGGTTACTACCTCGACGACGCGAAATACGGGCATATGGCGTATTTCAAAAAAGAGCGCGACGCAGGGCGGATCCGGCATCTCGGCTTTTCGACCCACGGTTCCCTCGACACGATGAGGCGTTTTCTCGACGCCTATGCCGATGTCATGGAATTTTGCCAGATTCAGCTCAACTGGTTCGACTGGAAATTCCAGCAGGCCGGAGAGAAGGTGCGGTTGCTCAAAGAGTACGGCCTGCCGGTCTGGGTGATGGAACCCTTGCGCGGCGGGCGGCTCGCCAACCTTGAAAAGGAAGACAATGATTTTCTGGCGTCGAAGCGCGCCGGCAGTACGGCCGCCGACTGGGCGTTCAACTTCCTGCGCCAGCTTTCCGATGTGGTTGTCATTCTTTCCGGAATGTCGACACCCGAAGTTCTTGAAAGCAATCTGCACTGCTTTAACGAGACCGAACCGCTCAGCGCGGGGGAACTGGCGGCGCTCAAACAGGTTGAAGAGAAATTGGCCGGCAGCAAAACGATTCCCTGCACCGGGTGCCGCTACTGTGTTTCGCACTGCCCGATGGAGATTGAAATTCCGAAAATGCTCACTCTCTGCGGCGAGCTTAAAATGAAGGGGAACGACTACTACATCCATAACGAACTGGAGCTGATCCCCAAAGAGAAGCGTTCCGACAACTGTATCGGCTGCCGCAGCTGCGAAGAAGTCTGTCCGCAGCACATCAAAATTTCGGAAGAGTTTGCCGCCTTTAAGCCGAACCCGGTCTAGCCGGCAGGACCGCGGCCGGGCCAAAATCGAAGCGCCGTTTCGCCCCGGAAAGAATAGGGCGGAACGGCGTTTTTGTTGATTGGAGCGCGTTTGGCCGGCAGGCTTATTTTGCGCGGAGTACGTAACCGCGGCAGTTCATAATCGCCAGGAGATTATCGTTTTCGTCGAAGACGCGTACGCGGCAGACCGAAAAGCTTCGGCTCCGGCTGACCTCTTCCGCTTCGGCGTAGATGGTGCCGCTTTTGACCGAGCGGATGAACGAGATCGACGTTTCAACCCCGACGACGTTCTCGTCGTAGTTCGACGCCGCGGCAAAGGCGTAATCGGCAATCGAATAGAGAACGCCCCCCTGAACGATGCCGACCCCGTTCAGGTGGTTTTCCCGTAGGACAAGACTGGCGCGGGCGAACCCCCTGGCGGTCTTATCTAATTTGATTCCGACCAGATCGCAGATGAACTTGTCGTTCAGAACCACTTGGGGACGGCTGGGCTTTTCGGACTCGGACATTGTTTTCTCCTTAACGCGGGAAAGGAAGAGGGGAACGGCGCTTTCGGCGGAAAGCCGAAACCTTTTCAAAGGAGTATACCATGAAGCCGGTTTTTCAAAAGCCGACAGGACCGGCAGAAACGGACGGCGCTGCCGGCGCGGCCGGATGCCGAAAACGCCTCTCCTCGCAAAAAACGCGCTCTGACTCCTTGCGCGGAGCGCGTTTTTGTGGGAAAATAAGGGAACGATTGTTTTACCGATATTTGAACCCCGTTTGTCAGAAGATATGCCCGAGAAAACGATTTTTACCAACCGGCGTTCCGAAATTGCCGGAGTTCCGGTTGCCCGGCTTGCCGAAGAGTTCGGCACCCCCCTTTACGTTTACGATGCCGCGAAAATCAAAGAGCGCATTGCCGATCTGGCAATGTTCGACACGGTCCGCTACGCTCAGAAGGCGTGTTCGAGCCTGGCGATTCTAAAGCTGGTGCGCAAAGCGGGCGCCGCGGTCGACGCGGTCAGTGCCATGGAAATCCGCCGCGCGGTGGCTGCCGGCTGGCCCGTAACCGCCGAAAAGCCGGAAGATCCGGATCCGATTGTCTATACCGCCGATATTTTCGACCGGGACGCGCTCGACCTGATCGCCGGCGAATATCCGGTACATGTCAACTGCGGGTCGATGGATATGATCTGGCAGCTGGGCCAGCGCGCGCCGGGCCGCGAGATCACGCTCCGGCTCAATCCCGGTTTCGGGCACGGCCACAGCCAGAAGACGAACACCGGGGGGGACCAGTCGAAACACGGCATTTGGCACGAAGACCTGATGCGGGCCATCGAGCTGGCATCGCATTTCGATCTGAAAGTCAAGGGGCTTCATATGCACATCGGTTCGGGAACCGATCTTGAGCATCTGGCCACTGTCTGCGAGGCGATGGACCGGGCCGGACTGGCCGCCGGGCCGCGGATCAGCGTGATCAGCTGCGGCGGCGGGCTTCCGGTTCCGTACGACAACAGCGGCGAGTATGTCGATCTGGCCGCGTATTACAAAATCTGGCGCGAAAAGCTCGACCTTCTCGCGAAAGTCTACCGCCATCCGATCCGGCTCGAAATCGAGCCGGGGCGCTACATCGTCGCCGAAAGCGGATATTTGGTCAGCGAAATCCGTGCGGTAAAGAACCAGGGCGGGAACCTCTTCTACCTGGCCGATGCCGGGTTCAACAATCTGGCGCGTCCGGTGATGTACGGTTCGCATCACCCGATCTCGGTTGCCGGCCCTTCTGCCGACGCGCCTGAAGCCGACGTGATCGTCGGCGGCCCGCTCTGCGAGTCGGGGGATATCTTCACTCAGAAAGAGGGGGGCTACGTCGAAAAGCGTCGTCTGCCGAAAGCCGAGGTGGGGGATTATCTTGTCTTCGAAGTGGCGGGGGCCTACGGCTTTATGATGGGGTCGAACTACAACTCCAAACCGCTGGCGGCCGAAGTCCTTATCGAGGATGGGGTGCCCCGCCTGATCCGCAAACGCCAGTCGTTCAGCGACCTGATCTCCTGCGAGGTGGAATAGCGGATGCTCGTCAAACTGAAAACATTTTCCCTTCTGGGGATCGAGGCGGTTCCGGTCGATGTTGAAGTCGATGTCTCGCATCGCGGAAAGGACGGCGTGACCATTGTCGGCCTGCCCGAGACCGTGGTGAAAGAGAGTTCGCACCGTGTTACACGCGCGATCGAAAACTCCGGGTTTACCGTCCCTTCGCACAGCATCCTGGTCAATTTGGCGCCGGCCGATGTGCCGAAACAGGCCGCTTCGTTCGATGTGCCGATCGCCCTGGGAATGATCGCCGCCGGGGGGGAATTCGATTCCGACTATTTCGGCAGCTGTGCGATTGTCGGGGAACTGGCGCTCGACGGTTCGGTGCGCGGGTGCAAAGGGGTTCTGGCGATGGCGATGGCCGCCGCCAGAAAGAAGATGCGCGCGTTTCTGGTTCCGGCGGTCAACGCGCGGGAAGCTTCGGTGGTCGAGGGGATCGAGATTATTCCGTATTCCCACCTGGCCGAGGCGATCGGCTACCTTTCGGGGGAACTCGAGATGGAGCCGATCGGCCACTTGCGCGAAGAGGAGTTTACCGAACTGACCCGCTACGAGGTCGATTTCGCCGATGTGCGCGGGCAGGATTCGGCGAAACGGGCGATGACCATCGCCGCGGCGGGGGGGCATAACGTCCTGATGATCGGCCCCCCCGGTACGGGGAAAACGATGCTGGCCAAACGGTTCCCGACCATTCTTCCCCCTTTCCAGCTGAGCGAATCGCTCGAAACGACGCGGATCTATTCCGCGCTCGGCCTGCTCAAACCGAATATGCCCTTAATCGGCACGCGCCCGTTCCGCGAACCGCACCACACGATCAGCGTGCAGGGGCTTGTCGGAGGCGGAAGCCATCCGGTTCCCGGCGAGATCAGCCTGGCGCATTACGGGGTTCTCTTTCTGGACGAGCTGCCCGAGTTCAGCCGCAAGACGCTCGAGGTGCTCCGCCAGCCGCTGGAAGACGGGAAAGTGACGATCGCCCGCGCCAACCATGTCGAGACGTTCCCTTCCGACTTCATCCTGATCGCGGCAATGAACCCTTGCCCCTGCGGGTATCGGAACGACACGCGCCGGGTCTGCCGCTGTTCCCCGCCGCAGATCGAACGGTACATGGCGAAAATCAGCGGCCCGCTCCTCGACCGGATCGACATCCATATCGAGGTTCCCCCTGTCAGCTATCAAGAGCTTTCTTCGCTGCAGCCGGGCCGTTCGAGCGCGTCGATTCTCGAAGAGGTGCTCGCCGCCCGCGAAATCCAGAACAGGCGTTTCGCGCGGAGCAAAGCCCGTTTTAACGCCGATATGACGCACCGGCAGATCGTCAATTACTGCCGGCTCGACGCCGAGGGGGAAAAGATTCTGGAATCGGCGATGAGCGATTTCGGCCTTTCGGCGCGGGCACACGATAAAATTCTGCGGATTGCCCGCACGATTGCCGACCTGGAAGGGGCCGAGCAGATTACCGCCGAACACCTTTACGAGTCGGTCAGCTACCGTGCGCTCGACCGGAAACTTTGGAGCTGAAACGGAAGTTGAATATTTCGGTCCGTTTCGTATGAAGATCAGCGGCGCACGGCCGCGGAAACCAACGTCAAATTTGAAACTGAAACCCCTTTTTCGCAAGGACGGCCCATGAACTCTGACCAAAATCCCTATTCCGATTCCCAGCCGCAAGGGCTCCCGTACCCGCCGTTTCCGGAAGGGTGCGCACCGAGACGAAACCCGGGCGGATTCTGCGGCCCCTCCCCGGCAGGTTTTTCCCCTCCCCCCCGCCGGTCGGGATGGCGCCTTTTCGGAAAGGTCCTCCTCGGGATCGCGCTGGCGATCCTCGCCCTTTTCGGCATGGGGTTTCTCCTTCTGCTCTTCAGCCTTTCCTCGATCGTCAAAGGTCTCCCTTCCGGTTCCGACGGAAAGAATATGCCGGTCGAAAAGGTCCTTGCCGGTTCCAGCCTCTCTCCGAAGAAGATCGTGGTTCTGCCGATCGAAGGGGCGATTACCGAAAACGAGTTCGGGTTTATCCGCAATTCGATTCAGACCGCCTACGAAGATCCGCGTCTGTCGGGACTCGTTCTGCGGGTCAATTCTCCGGGAGGAACGATTTCGGGGAGCGACTACTATTACAAGCTCCTCACCGATTTAAAGAACGAGCGGAAAGTTCCCGTCTACGTGAGTATGGGGAGCGTCGCGGCCAGCGGCGGATATTACGTGTCGATGGCCGGGCAGAAAATCTTTGCCGAACGTTCGACGATTACCGGTTCGATCGGGGTGATCGCCATGCTGATGGACGCGTCGAGCCTCTGCGAAAAGATCGGGGTCCGGAGCAACTACATTGTCAGCGGCAAGAACAAGGGGATGGGCGATATCACCCGTCCGATGACCGACGAGGAACGCGCCATCTGGCAGAACATGATCGATGAATCGTACGAACAGTTCCTTTCGGTGATCAAAGAGGGGAGGCCCGCTTTCGCGCCGGCGAAAGCCGGAGATGATGAGCCCGATTCCGCCGAAGAGTCCGCCGACGATCCCGACACCCGGCTTCGCGCCCTGGCCGACGGACGTGTCTATTCCGCCGCCAAGGCCAAAGAACTCGGCCTGATCGACGAAATCGGCTTTCTGCAGGACGCGGTTGAAGCGATGATTCGCGATGAACTGAAAGTTTCCGAAGACGATGTCGAGGTTGTCCGATACCGGAAGGAGGAAGGGCTTCTTTCGATTCTCGAAAACGAAACCGAAGGGAAGTCCGCCGCCGGACGTGCCGGCGCGCTTCTCGAAACGCTTGCCGCGCCGAACCTGTACTACATTCTTCCCGGAACCCTTCCGGTCTTTTAACCCGGAAAGCCGCAAAGAACCCGCACCGAATTGAGGGAGAAAACGATATGCTCTATCTGATCTGTTTTGGAGTGCCGATGCTTTTAGCGCTTTACGCACAGGGATTGGTTAAGACCCGGTATGCTCAGGCGAGTAAAGTTCCGGCGACATTCATCAAGCGGAACGGAACAACCGGAACGATGACCGGCGCCGAAGCCGCGCGGATCATTCTCGATTCGGCGGGGCTGCAGCGGATTCCGATCCAGAGAATCAACGCCGGCGCCCTGACCAATTACTACGACCCGCAGAACAAGCGGATCTGCCTGAGCGGCGACATTTATGGCGGCTCTTCCCTGGCCGATGTCGGAATCGCCGCGCACGAGGCAGGGCACGCCATGCAGGACGCCGAGAATTACATCTTTTTGGGAATGACGCAGAAAGCGTTCCCGATCGCGCGGTTTGGAAGCCAGTTTTCCTTCTGGCTGCTGGCCATCGGCCTTGGCGCGAACATGATGCATCTGGCTTGGGCGGGGGTGGCGCTTTTCGGCGCGGTCGCCCTCTACCAAATCATCAATCTTCCGGTGGAGTACAACGCGAGCAACCGCGCGAAAAAGCATCTCGCGTCGCTCGGGATCGTCAACGAGGAGGGGCTTTCCAGTATCCGCAAAGTCCTCGGCGCCGCCGCGCTCACCTACGTTGCCGCGATGCTGACCTCGCTGTTTCAGTTCTTCTATTTTCTGCTGCGCGTTCTGGCAAGCAGCCAGCGCCGGGAAGAGTGAAACGACCTTGACCGCTTAACCCGATCGTTTTATAATCAGCCCGCCGTTTTTTCAGGGGGGAAACCCTGAAAAGCGGCAGGTGTTTTATCTTCGGCAGGGCGGGTATGAATCGTGCGCGTCCCCGATTGTTCCCATTTTTTATTCAATAAAGCCATGAAAAAACCTGTGCAAGAAGCCAACAGTCTCGAAAACCTCCTTGTTTCGACCGGAACGTATTTCAAAGAAAAACGAGAGAAATGCCTTCAGATTCTCCTTCTGATTTTGGTTGCCGTCGCCGCAATCGTCTTTCTTCGCACCTATATTTACGGAAAACCGCAAAAGTTCCAGCAGGATTTTGACCGCGCCTATACCCTTTCGTCCCAGCAGGCGATGATGACAGGTCTTCCGACCGCCGCCCCGTACGATGAGCTTGCCGCCCATTACACCCGCGGCAACGCCGGCGCCGAAATCCGGATCAATGCCGCCGAAGCGGTTCTGAAGATCGGGCAGAACGAAGTTGAGCGGAAAAAATCCGCTTCCCAGATCGGCCGCGCCTCAGCCGATGTGATCGCCATGAACCCCGAAGAGACCTTCTCCGACGCCGTCAAGCGGTTCGAAACGGTAACCGACGCGTCGATGGCCACCGACCCGGTTCTGGCCGCCCGTGCTCTTTACGGGCTCGCCTCGGCGTGGGAAAATCTCGCCTCGGTCACTGCCGGCGACGACGAAGTCAATGTGAAGCTCGATACCGCAAAAGTGGCGTACCAGCAGATCGTCACTCTTTTTTCCAAAACCCCTTTCGCACCCCGCGCCGAAGCCCGGCTTGCCCAGTTAGACGAACCGCTTGTCCGTGAATTCTACAAGAAGAGCGCCGCCGAGTTCGTCGCGATGCCGGTTCCCGAAGAGATTAAACCCGCCGAATCGATTCTTCCCGAAAACGCCGGCGAGCTCGACCCGAACGCCGACGTGAAAGGTGAAGATTTCTCGCTCGAAGAGGGGGAAGCCCCGGCCGCCGAAGAGGATGCCGGTGAGGCGCCCGCCGAAAGCGCGGCGCCAGCCGATGAATCTTCAGACGATGCGGCCGCCGCACCGGCCGAAGAGACTCCTGCCGAAACTGCCCCTTCCGCGGAATAAGCCGGGCCTTGATTCCGTAACCGGCCGGGCAGGGGAGTCCTATGGAAAGTCGGGGAAGGGTCAGTCTGCTGTCGCCAATGGGGTTCCCCGCAGCGGAGCTCTGAGACCGTCTTACGGTTTCGGCGCGAGATTCTTCAGGATGTCGGCCGCCGGAACGCAGAAAAGCCAGTCGATACCGCCGCCATCGTCGCTATCGTAGGAAGTCGCCCTCCAAAGCCATTTCAGGCATTCTTCCTCGTCTTTTTTAACCCCCCGGCCGTTGGAATAACAATCCGCCAGCGCAAGCTGGGCTGCGATGTGCCCCTGTTCGGCCGCCCGCTTAAACCAAAACGCGGCTTTTGAATTGTTCCCTTTCTTCATGCCGAAAGCGAATGTATAACAGGCGCCCAGAGCCGCCTGAGCGTCGGCATCTCCCTGTTCGGCCGCCTTCTTGAACCACTTGACCGCCTGTTTGTCGTTCTCTTCAACACCTAAACCGTAATAACAGCAGACGCCCAAATCGTATTGGGCAAAGGTATGATTCTGCTTGGCGGCGTAGGAAAACCACTTTACGGACTCGCGGTAGTCCTGCGCGACACCGTCACCGTAAAAATAACATTTGCCGAGCCAGTATTGGCCTTCGGCCAGTCCCCGCACGGCACATTGCCGAAAAAGGCCGGCGGCATTGGCGTAGTTCTTTCTGACCCCCTTCCCCCAATAGTAGCATTTTCCCAAAGCGAGCCGTGCGGCGGTCATTCCCTCTTCGGCGGATTGCCGAAACAGCTGGGCGGCTTTCCTGTAATTTTGCCTGACCCCCAGCCCGTAGTAATACCGTTTGCCCAAAAGATAAGGGGCCTCGGGATAGTCTTCCGCAACTTCCTGCCGAAGCTTTTTGACGTAATTCTCGGCGAATTTTCCACCACTCCTTTTTTCCATAGCGATCACCTCCCTTGATTTGATGAACCTGCGGCCCGTCATCCCATTGCCGGCTAACAGATCGAAGCAGTTGAAACCGCAGCTGTCCCTTTCCAGGCCGGACCCCAAAGATTCCCGGAACGGTATCATTATACGCGATCTTCCCGGGAAAGGGGAAAAGGCGGTTCGGGTCCCCTTTTATGCCGGGCGGAGAGGGGGTTGCCGGAATTGCGAAAACCGTTATATTGTCCCGGCTTTGCCGGCATATTTCGGAAAGTCCGAAATATGTCCGGTGCCCAAATTCCCGGAATGTCCGGTTGAAAACAAAAGAGGGAGCGTGAAAAGATGAACGAGTCAAATTCAAGTGCCCATGTTTCGCCAAAGATACTGATTTCCAACGACGTGACGCAGGGATTTCAGCTGCTTGCCGCGGCGCATGCCGCGATGGCCTGGGAGCTGAAGTACGGTACGCTTTCCGAATACAAAACAGAAAATTTTGACTTTGTGCCTCCGGCAGAATTTGAAAACGTGAAAAAAGACGGAGAGACGCTGACCATTACCGAATCGGCGCTTGACGGAAAGAAAGTCGCTCTGGTACACAGCGACGAAACTCCGGTTTTCCAGGCGGCGCCGAAACAAATCACACTGGAAGTTCTGCTCAGAATGTATGTTGTTGTCAGGGACAGCATTCCGGCCGGGGAACTGTTCGCGCCGATCGCAAACGGCGTTGTAAGCTGCTACCGGCAGTTCATTGACGATCCCGATATGAAGAACTGGGTCAGCGGATCCTTCGCGAAGGTGATCGTCAAGGCGAACGAAAAGGAATTTGAAAAGGCAAAAAAGGCGGGAGATTTTACGGCGATCGGCGGCGGAGTCCTTGTTTTCAAGCCGAGACCGGAATGGGACAAAGTCTTCAGATTCATGAAACTCTACAAGTAGTCCCTGTTTAAAAGACGCCGTCCACCCATTTCGAGAAGGGTGAACCAGCGGGACGGCAAGACCGGTTTTGTTTCCCGCAATCAAAGAGCGAATCCCGGCGGGAAACCTTTTCGCCGGGAACCGGTCGCAGCTCTGTCAGATTAAGAAGAATTGTTGTATAGGATTCATCCATGTGCGGGACAGAAGGTTTGCGCAACGACATCAAAGAATACCTGGATGCCGGACACACCCCGGCCGATATGAAGCGGGAATACGGCATTTCCGCTCAGGCGTCGGCCGGTCTGGTCATTTACAAATACAGCCAGGAAGAGAGCCCGAAAACCGAGCCTCTCGTCCGCCTTTCGCGCGGTATCGTTCTGGAAGAGGGGACAAACAGAATTGTCCACTATCCCTTCTACCGGTTCTTTAACTACGGCGAGATTCCGGAAGAGGACCGGAACTTCCGGTGGCAGAACGCGGTCGTCAGCGAAAAGCTCGACGGTTCCATGATCGGGATTTTTCACCACAACGGCCGGTGGCACATCTGCACATCCTCGCAAATCGGGGCGGACAACCTGGTAACACGGGCGCCGTTTACTTACCGCGAACTGATCGATATGGCCGTGGGCGGCTTCGATTCTTTTTCCAAGAATTTGAATCCGGGTTTCGACTACACCTTTGAACTGGTATCCCCGTTTAACCGCGTCATCACGCCGTATGATTCGACAATGCTCTATCTGATCGGATGCCGGGACCGGAGGAGCGATTTCCGGGAGATCCCCTTTTACGAGGCCTACGAAAGGGACGAGATCGTTCCGCCGGCCGCGCGGGGCGTTCTGCTCGTTCCGAAAATTTTCAGCGTCACCGACGAATCGGAAAGATTTAAAAGAATCGAGGATATCGCCGCGAAGGCCAATTCCCTCGACAAGACCGACGAGGGGTTTGTCATCGTCGATTTCACTTCTTACGATCCGGTAACCGGCTCTTTTCCACGAATGAAGGTGAAGAACCAGAGTTATCTTGCCGTCAAGTATCTGCACGCGTCGGACAAAGAGAACGCGGTCACCGTGGAAGACCTTTTCCGGGTCGTTCTCGAAGCCGAGGAATCCGAGTTTCTGACGGCAATGCCGGAGTTTACCGGTTTAATCCGGTCAATTAAAGACAGATGGCGGACTTTCAGCGAATCGATTCATGAGGTTTTGAACAGAGAAGACATGAGGGAGCTGCTGGCGGTTCCGGCAGCGGAAAGAGCGGCCTGTATGAAAGAGTTTGCGATTGCTCTTAAAGACTGCCCATATAGCAAGTTCCTTTTCCCCATGTATAGAAGCGGTGGGAGTTCGTTTCACGACATGCTGAGCGTTCTTCAGAAAAGACTGGGCGAGGAACGCGCCGTCAAAACGCTTTGCCAGACGATTCTTCCCGAGCGGCTGGGCAGTATCAAATAGATGCTGCCCATGCCGCTGGTTCTGCCGCCGCTATACCGGGGACGGAGTCCGTGAGAAGAAGGACTCCGCCGCGTTATTTACCCAGCACAATATCGGCGTTGAGTGTCTTTTCGATCTTTGTTTTCAGGTCGTTCAGGTGTGCCGCCGAGTAGGTGTCGAGTCTGGCATCGGTGTTTGAGAGAACCTTTTCGATCTTTCCCTGAATGTTCTGTAATTCATAGCGGGCCAGGCCGCTAACGTCATCAGAACCCGGATGGAATCCTTGTTCCATCGCCAGGTTGACCAGATGTCCGGCGTATTCGCGCTGAAGGTTTCGGCGAACCGTTCCAATGACCGGCGAAGCTGTCGCTTCTTCGGAGGTTCTCTCCCGGTCGAGTTCCGAGAAGATCGCGCCGGTCAGTTTATCAAAGAGTTCCGCGACTGTCAGAAGATCGGTTCCCGGTTCTGTTCGATACTCAGTGTCGATAATCCGGCCGAGTTTTTCCGGGGAAAGGAGGGTTTCAAGAATTCTCCGGTGCCAGGTCAGAACCAGTTCTTCAACGTCCGGGTCGAAACGGTGCCAGTTATCGGTTCCCCAATGCATCCAGCGGTTCGGCGCCAGATTGTTCAGCAGGTCGGGCGAAAATCTGCGCTGCTGGGCAGAGAACAGTTCTCCGATCACAAAATCAAGCGCTTCACGCTGTTTCGCTGCCGGAGTCGGCACAAATGTCGGCCGTCCGTCCGGATCGCCTTTAAAGTCGCGGTTAGTCTCAAGCCCCCCGATGAACCGGGACGCCATATAGATTCCTTGCCCGTACCACGAGAAAAGCCCTTGGAACACGTGCGACAGTTTCCGGTAACTTTCCCCGTCTTTTACGACCCGGTCGTTCAGCTTGGGCAATGCCTGATTAAAGAGATGTACGCGGAGTTTGGCATATTCAAGGGGATCGCCCAAGTCAAGCGGATTCACCCGTGGATCGCCGTTTAAATAGCATTCTTCATCGGTCGCGTAGTTGTACTCCGGTTTCGACTGTTCCGAAGCGATCTTCTTCAGCTCCTCATCTTCTTTGTCCCCAAAAACCTGGTACCCGTATTTGATCGCCCAGTAATCGTAGGTGCCGAGCGGTTTCGGGTAATAGTCCCCCTGTTTTTCCCCTTCCGGGGCAATATTCACGGGAATGTAGTCCATCGTACTTCCGCCGTAACCGTATTCGGCGTTTTCCGGATAATGGCGAATCTCGTCGAGCGAGTGAGTGGAACTCTGAATGAAGTTATGGCGGAGACCAAGGGTATGCCCGACTTCATGGGCGGCCACCCAG
This sequence comes from Thermoguttaceae bacterium, assembly GCA_017405595.1. Classification (GTDB taxonomy): domain Bacteria; phylum Planctomycetota; class Planctomycetia; order Pirellulales; family Thermoguttaceae; genus RUG695. The sequence goes on from JAFRAC010000016.1 coordinate 66,631, forward strand.
CGGAGACTCTGTTCAATGAGCTTTTTCCGTTCGTTCTCGTAATTCGGCCGTTCGCAAGAACAAGATTCCGGGGAATCGGCGCTTTCCTGCGTACCGGACTGTGTTTCCTGCATCACGTCGAGAAACGTGTTTCCGATACCGAGCTGCTGGGCAAAAAAAAGAGTTTCGTTTATGTAGCGGTAATTTCCGTGATCGGCACTCGAAACGGTTTCATGTGCCTGCACGTCACGATTCGGCTTTTGAACGTTTTCGATCATATTTTGTCTTCCGCCGAGAGCCGCTGCCGTCTCCGAAGGGGGAAAGATTTCAAAAACGGAACCCCTCGAATCGAAAACCCCTATGTCAATCACAACATCGGCATCGAGTATTTCGCCTGTCATCGGGTTGACCCGGCTGGGGCCTATCGCGAATCCGAGATTTGCGGGACTCCAGCGGATGGTGTTGTAACGAATGTCCTCGGGATCCCAATTGTCGTTATCTTCCTGCTGACGAACTTCAATCGCATTATAGAACCCGGCTTTTTCAAAAGCCTTATTCCATTCCAGAATCCCGTCCCGAACCGGCTTGCGGTAGGCATAAGGCATATTCTTGTCAAGCCAAAAGACAATCGGCTTTTTTGGGAGTGAAACCTCAGCGTCCGGTTCGAGCTTCTGCAGATTCCAGCGTGTGATATACCGAACGAAGTTTCCGTCATCCGGATTCTTATTGAGATTTTTAACGGCTGCTGTAAAGTAACCGACACGCTCGTCCGCGATACGCGGCTTATAGCCGGAATC
>JAFRAC010000002.1 GCA_017405595.1 Thermoguttaceae bacterium
GCCGGCGGCCGCCGCTGCGGCGCCCCCCCCCCCCGCGGCCCGCGGCGACCCGCCGCCCAACTACCGCGCCTTTTCGGTGATCGAGCGTGCGCTGCGGCGTCTGGCCGGGGAAAAGCAGAAACCGGTTCTGGTGATCGAAGGAGCGGACCGGATCAGCGATCCGGAGGTCTTGTCGGTTCTCGCCTCCCTTGCCGAACTGGAAGATCAGGGGAATCCCCTTCTGGCGCTCCTGCTGACCGCCGAAGCGAAAAAAACACGCCGCCCGATCCCTTCGCTCGAAGATTCTCTGGAAGCCGCGGCGGAACTTTTCCCCCTCGATCAGGACGAAACGGCGGCGTATGTCGAACATCGGCTGCAGATCGCCGGCGCCGGCGAGCGTGAAATCTTTACCCGCGGCGGACTCGAAGCGGTCTGGCGCCTGACCGGCGGAAATCCCCGAAAAATCAACCGGCTGGGAGACATGGCCCTCCTGGTCGGTTATGCCGAAAAGCTTTCCCACATCGACGACGAGGTGGTCGTCAACCTGAACAGCGAGTTGATTCCCACTTGAATTTTGATAAGATAGGAAGAATGATGAGTGATTTGATCCTTTACCACGGCGGTCTTTCAAGCCCCGTAACCTGTATGATTCCCGAATCCGAAGAGGGCGCCGCCCGCGAAAAGGCCGCGTCCCTTCTTCAGGTTCCGGTCAGCGATGCCGACCTTTCGACTGTTCACCGCTGGGGCGACGGCGCCCTGACCCCGCTCGACGGGCCGATGGACTCGGCTGTGTATAACCGGGTTCTCGACGAGGGCGTGATCGAATACGGCGGCCGGAAATACGCCTGGACGATTCCCCTTTCGCTTCCGGTTTCCGCCGAACTGGCCGGCCAAATCAAGCCGGGCCGGCAGGTTGCCCTCACCTCGGCGGGCCGTCCGGTCGCGCTGCTCGATGTGACCGACGTCTTTCCGTGGGACAAGGCAAAGTATATCAAATCGGTTTACCTGACCGACCGGACCGACCATCCGGGCGCCGACATGGTTCTGGTGAACGATGCCGATAAAACCTTCCTTCTGGGGGGGAAGATCCATGTCTTTTCGGCGCCGAAAAATCCCGATTTCGGGAAATACGTCCTTTCCCCCGCCGAAGTCCGCGCGCTGATCGCGCAGAAGGGGTGGAACCGGGTCGTGGCGTTCCAGACCCGCAATCCGCTTCACCGCGCGCACGAGTACGCGCTGGTCTACGGGCTGGAAAAACTCCTGAAAGAGGGCGCCAACGCGGGCGCCTGCCTGAACCCCCTTGTCGGCGAGACGAAAGGGGACGACGTGAACGCCGCCATTCGGATGCGGACCTACGAGAAACTGATCGACGGCCGCGCGCTGGGGGAAGGGGACAGCGATAAAGAGCTTTGGGAAAAACTCGGCGAGACGGTTCCCGACCGCGTGATCCTGCTCGGACTCGACATTAAAATGTTCTACGGCGGCCCGAAAGAGGCGGTGATGCACGCGATCTACCGCCAGAACTTCGGGTTTACCGACATCATCATCGGCCGGAAACACGCCGACGCGCCTTATAAGGACGGCACCCCCATCTGGGGCGATTTCGACGCCCAGGAAATTTTTGACCATCTGGGCGGCGATCTTCAGGAGAAGCCGCTCAAGGTCGGGTTCGCGGCGTATTACGAGTCGCTCGGCCGCGTCGATCTGATGGAAAACCATCCCGACGAAAAGCCGGTGTTCATTTCGGGGAAAGATGTGCGCGCCACCCTGAAACGGGGCGAGCATGTCGATCCGCGCATTATGCGGCCGTCGACCTCCGAGATCCTTGCCGCGGCGATGAAAGAGTAGAGGGGTTATGGGGAATCTGATCGCGACGATCCTCGCCGCGTGTGTTGTTTTCGTCTTTCTGGTGCTGGCGCTTTCGCTTTCGGCTCTGATGGGCCGCGCGCGGAAGCGCCGCTGCGCGTGTGCCGAATCGAAAGCGGTAATGAAGACGGTCATGGACCGCGAAAAGGCCAAACGCGCGGCGCGTCTCTATCGGGCCGACGGAGTTGATCCCCACCGTCTGCCGGTCCTTTCGGCGGAACTGGCCGAAGATCTCGCGCCGAAGAAAGACGCGCGGTAGAGGGGGGAACATATGGCGCGGGGCGGTTCACGGCGGACCTTTTTTCCGATTCTCTTCTTTTTCCTGACATGGATTTCGACCACGTTTGTCGGGTCGCTCTACGCGGACGGCGGGTTCCTTTCCGGACTTTGGTTTTCGGTTCCGCTCATGACCATTCTCACGTGCCACGAGGCGGGCCATTTTCTTCAGGCCCGGCGCTACGGGGTCTACTCTTCGCTGCCGTGGTTCATTCCGGTTCCGTTCCCCCCGTTCGGCACGTTCGGGGCGATCATTTCGCTGGACGCCCGCATTCCGGACATCCGCGCGCTTTTCGATATCGGGATCAGCGGCCCGCTGGCGGGTCTGGTTCCGACCCTGATCTTTCTGGTGATCGGGATCGCCTGCTCGACGGTCGGTGCGGTCAGCCCGACGCCGGAAACGCTTGTGTTCGGGGAACCACTCCTCTTTCGCTGGATCGCGTCGCTCTTTTTTGACCGGTCCGATCCCGGGACCGATCTTCTTCTGCATCCGGTCGGCATGGCGGCGTGGACCGGCCTTTTTATCACGTCGCTGAACCTTTTTCCGCTCGGCCAGCTGGACGGCGGCCATGTCTTTTACGCGCTTCTGAAAAGGCGCACGCGCCTGGCGGTGCGCATTCTCTTTTTCGGAATCGGCGCGGCGATCGTTCTTTTCGGGGCGTGGCAGTGGAGCCTGATGTTCCTTTTGGTTGCCCTGATCGGCATTCATCATCCGCCGACCGCCAACGATGCGCTTCCGCTCGGCTGGAAACGAACGCTTCTCGGCTGGCTGACACTCGCGTTTCTTTTCATCGGGTTTACTCCGAACCCGATTTCCCAGCCCGAACCGCCGAAACTCGACGTGAAACCGCTCTATTCGATGGAAACTTCCGAGGGCGGGGAAGGGGTCTGCGCGGTTTCCGAAGTTTTCTGATTCCGGTTCCGCCGCTGCCGGCGAGGTCCTTTTTTTCGGGACGGGAATCCTTTATACTGGGAAGTGTCCTGTTTTTTCACGTGAGGAATATTGATGAAATTTCGAATAGGTACGCGTTCGAGTTCGCTGGCGGTTTGGCAGGCGGAATCGGTTCGTTCGGCGCTGGCCGAAGCCGGCGCCGAGGGGGAGATCCGCTTTATCGAGACCCGGGGTGACCGGAACCGGTCGGACTCGATCGCCCGGCTCGGCGCGACGGGGGTTTTTGCGAAAGAGATTCAGGTCGCCCTGTTGGAGGGGCGTGTCGATATTGCGGTTCATTCGCTCAAAGATCTGCCGGTTGAACCGGTTCCGGGACTTCGGTTCGCCGCGACGCTTGCGCGGGAAGACGTTTCGGACGTGCTGGTCAGCCGGGCGGGGTGGAATCTGGAGTCGATCCCTTCCGGCGCGCGGGTCGGCACGGGGAGCCTTCGGCGCCGGTGCCAGCTCTCCTATCGGCTGGGCGGCTCGGTTCAGGTTTCGGACGTGCGGGGGAATGTCGAAACACGCCTCAAAAAACTCGATGCCGGCGAGTATGACGCGCTCCTTTTGGCGGCGGCGGGGTTGAAGCGTCTGGGGTTCGGCGAGCGGGTCGCGCAGGGTGCGCCGCTCGACCCGCTCGGCTTTTTGCCGGCGCCGGGCCAGGGGGCGCTCGGGTTGGAATGCCGGCAGGAAGACCGCGCGGTATGCGGGATTCTTGCCCGGATCAACGATACCCGGGTCTATGCGGCGGTCACGGCGGAACGGGCTTTTTTAGGGGAACTTCAGGGGGGCTGTTTGGCTCCGGTCGGCGCCTATGCGCGGTTCGACGGGGACCGGTTTATCCTGAAGGGGCGGATCCTTTCGCTCGACGGGGCGAAGCAGTTCGACGTCGAGAAGGAGATCCCCGCCGGCGAGGTCACGGCAGAATCGGCAGCGCGGCTCGGGCAGCTCGCCGCCGGGGAGATCCGGTCGCCCGAAGTGGAAGCGATTTTAGACGAGGTTCGCGCACTGCGCAAAGGGACGCCTTCATGAAACGGATCCGATTCTTTTCCGGTCTTCTGATCGCCGTTGCCGCCGCCGGTTCTTTTCTTTGGGGAGAAGAGCGGCTCGACCGGGAGGCGATTGCGGCCCGGCACAGCATCTGTTCCGATTCGGCGGAGATGACGGTTCCGCTCGGAAACGGCGAATTCTGCTTTAATGCCGACGGAACCGGCCTGCAGACGTTCGCCGGCTCGGCCTTCGATCACCGGGCATGGTTCGCGGTTCCCCTGCCTGCCGGCCGGACGGCCGAAGACGTGCCGCCGGCCGGAACATTTCAGCAGGGGCGGAGTACCGGCCCTGACCCCTTTCCGCCGGGAAAAGAGGATCTCTTTGAATGGATGACCGACAGCTTGCATCCGATGAACCTGGTGCGGGTCCGGTTCGTCCATGCCGACGGGAGCGGGCTTGCGTCCGGCGAGGTAACCGGGGTGAACCGGAAACTCGATCTGTGGACCGGTCTTCACCGCACCGGGTGGATGTGGCAGGGCGAACCGGTTGCGGTCGAAACCGCGGTCGGCGATGATGCGTCGGTTGCGGTTCGGGCGGTCTCTCCCGCGCTGGGGTCAGGGGCGCTTGCCATCGCGGTCGATTTTCCCTATCCGACCTCGGCCGGCGAAAAGTGGGCAGGGGATTTTGACGCCGGTCATCTTCATCGGACCGAGCTTGCGGCAGCCGGGGAAGGGAACATCACGCTCGTCCGCCGGTTCGGGGAACACGCCTGCGGAAACTTTGACTATTCGGTGAACATCGCCGCCGCCGGGGACGCTTCGATTGAACGGATCGGACCGAACACGTTTTTGATTCTGGCCGATTCCGATACGCTCGACCTGCTCCTTTCGTTCGGCAATTTCGCGCCCGCCGGGCGCGCCGCCGCCGATGAACCGGACTGGACGCGGTTCGGCCCGGAACAGGAAACGCCGGTTTCCGGCTCGTATTACGAAACGGTTCAGGCCGAATCCGCCGTGCGCTGGCGCAGTTACTGGCAGAGCGGCGGAGCGATCGACCTTTCGGAAAGTACCGATCCCCGCTGGTTCGAGCTTGAACGGCGGATCGTCCTTTCGCAGTACCACATGAAAATTGCGGCGTCGGGAAGTTACCCCCCCTCGGAAGCCGGTCTGCTGGCCGTCGACCAGTGGCGGGGCCGGTTCCACATGGAGATGGTCTGGTGGCATCTGGCGCACTGGTATCTCTGGGGCCGGGAATCGGAAGCCGCCAAGCCGATTTGTGTTTATCAGCGGTTTAAGGCGCAGGCGCGCGATCTTGCCTCTCAGCTCGGCATGAAGGGGTACCAGTGGCAGAAATGTCTCGGTCCGGAAGGGCGGACCGCTCCCTGGGCGGGGAACCAGGTGCTCCTCTGGAAAGAGCCGCACCCGATTTTTTTTGCCGAACTCGATTACCGCGCCCGGCCGCAGCGCGAGACGCTCGAAAAGTGGCGGGATCTTGTCGAGGGAACCGCGGACTATATCGCCGATTACGCCGTTAAGGGGGACGACGGTTACTTTCACCTTGCGCCGGTCATGCCGCCGAGCGAAGTCGGTTACGCGTCCGACACGTCGTTCGACCTGCTTTACTGGCAGCTGGGGCTCCGCTGGGCGGCGCGGTGGGAAGAACGGCTCGGCTTTGACCCTGACCCTGTATGGCTTGAAATTGCCGGTTCGATGGCGCCCTTGCCGGTCGGCGATGACGGACTCTATCTGCGCAGCGCCGAGTGGCCGGTCCGAAAAGCCTGGGAACATCCCGACCTTATCGGCGCGTTCGGGATGATGCCCCCGCTCGCCGGAGAAGATGCCGAAACCGCCCGCAAGACGCTTCGGCTCGTTTACGATACATGGGATTGGTCCCGCTGCTGGGGCTGGGATTTCCCCCTGATGGCGATGGCCGCCGCGCGGCTCGGCGAGCCGCGCCTTGCGGTCGATTCCCTTCTTCTCGATACAGGACGAAACCGGTACGACGAGCGCGGCGTCTGTCTCGGCGGCCCCTGTCCCTATCTGCCCGGCAACGGCGGACTCCTTTACGCGGCGGCAATGATGTGCGCCGGCTGGGACGAAACGATCGAGGGGGAAGATAAGAACGCCGAAACCGGCGTTCAGACGACTGCCCCCGGTTTTCCCGGCAACGGGTGGAAGGTCAGGTGGGAAGGGCTCAGAGCGGCGCCGTAGGGGGACGGTAAGATGCCGGTAGGGTCTGCCGCGGATCTGAGATTCCGATGGGGGGGCTTTTGGGGGGATTATCGAAGCGAATGCTCTTGTATCCCGGCTGGTTCTGTTACGGTTCTTCGGACCAGCTTATTCTAAGTTTCCGGCCATGAAATAGGGAGGTCAACATACCCGTGTTCCGTATCTTCCGGATGTTTTTCGTATGCGAGAATTGTTATCACGTTTCTTGACGGACCATACATCCAGAATAATCTCTCGGCAGACGGAGTATTGTTTTGAATATAAGAGCACCAAATCGCGACGCTATACTTTTCAGATAACGAGTCGATTTTGTGGGTGCTTAAACTGTTATGCTTAGGATTGATTTGTAAAAATTCCAGCGTCTTGCTTAAACGCTTAAACTGCTTAATTTCGTCTCGAGTAGCAGTTCCCGCCTCGATCTTGCCGGATAAGAGACGCCAGAAATCACGCATTTCCGGGACGCCCATTTGTATTTTGAACATTAGTCTCTTAAATCCTCGTCATCGTCTTCAATATGCGGAACCGTAATCGGTTCTGAAACAAGACCTTTTTTGAGATTGGTCATAGACGATTCGATCATGTCATAAGCCTTCTTGGAGATTCGAAAAGACTTGGCGTTGACATTGGGGGTCAGGGAGATTGTGCCATCCTTCTGAACCTTCACAATGTAGCAATCGTACATGGCGTTTTGGAGGACGATGCGCCCCTGGGAATCCGCATGAACCACGCTGGGGTTTGTTGTTGCCGACATAAAGCACCTGACTGTCTGTTTTTCGCCGAAGGAATGAGAACCGAACCCGTTGGGGACCATCATAATGGAATTATCCGGTACCGTCAACAGGGCCGGACGGAAGGGAAGAGACCGAAAGCCTGCTGTCGGCAGCAGAGGTTGTTGGGATGCGGAGGATCGGCTCCGTTGCATCCGCCGTGGCGCGGAATCTCGGTATTTTGGGAAAGATTTGCGGGTTTTTGTCTCGAGTTCTGGTCCGGTTGTGCCGATAATAACGATTAGGAGGTTTTGTGGGGGGAGATTGAGGAGATGATGATGGTGAAAACAGATAAAATAAGCCCGGCTGCGAAGATGGCGCTCCTTCTGGTAACGCTCTTTTCCTTCGCGATGGTTTCGGGATGCGCGAACGCGCTCTTTACGGCGGCGTATCTGATTAAAGGGAACGAGGTCGATCCGGAATTCAAGAAGGAGATGAAAGAGATCCCGAAAAAGTCGAAGATGGTCGTGATCTGCCGGTCGCCCTACCAGACCCTTTTCGGAATCGACGATCCGAGCCGTACCCTTTCGGTCGCGCTGACCAAAGCCCTTTCCGAAAAACTCGACGAAAAGAAGAAACTCGAATGGGTTCCGATCGATACGGTCGAAACCCTTTTCGACGAGACGGAATTCACGAACGAGAGTTTCGAGAAGATGGGGGCGAAAGTCGGGGCGGACTATGTTTTCGGTGTCGATATCGACTCGTTCAACATTCATCATTCTCCGCAGTATCTGCAGGGAAAAGCGCACGTGAACGTCAAACTGGTCGAAGTGGAATCGGGAAAAACGATCTGCTCGAAATCGCTTCCGCAGTATGTCTATCCGCCGAACACGCCGGTTGCGGTCGGCGATATGCTTGAAGAGCGGTTCCAGACCCTCTATATCATCAAACTCGCCGACGAGATCGGCTGTTGCTTCTATCCCTACGACCCGCACGAAAAGGTCGCGCTCGACAACGACGTTTCCCGACTCCGGTAAAATGGCTCTTCCCCTGATCCGCAGCACCTCGAACCCGCGCGTGAAGAACGCCGCCGCGCTGCGCGAAAGCCGGCGCCGGCGGAAAACCGGCGAGTTCCTTATCGACGGCGCGCGGGAGATCGTCCGCGCCCAAAAGTCGGGGATTACGCTGAAAGAGGCGTACGCCGCGGTCGACGGCGATTGGTCCGGCTCGTTCGCCGACCTTAACGTTTCGGACGAACTCAGGCAGCTCCTCTGCCGGTGGGAAGAAGACCGGTTTCCGGTCTGGCCGGTTGCGCGGAGCGTTTTCGCGCGTCTGGCGTTCGGCGACCGGGACGAGGGGGTGGTTGTTCTCGCCGAAGAGCCTCGGCGTTCCTTCGAGCTTTTCGAGGAGCGGATCGGGAAAAGCCCGCTTCTGGCGGTGCTCGAACGAATCGAAAAGCCGGGGAATATCGGCGCGGTCTTTCGGTCGGCCGACGGCGCGGGGGTCGACGGGATCATTCTGGCCGACTGCGGCGCCGATCTCTGGCACCCGAACACGATCCGGTCGAGTCTCGGGACTGTCTTCAGCATACCGAGCGTGACTGCACCCGCCGCCGAGGTGATCGCCTGGCTCCGCGCGCGGAAGTATCGGATCGCGATGGCGATCTGCGACGCGGCAAAACCGTATTCGGAAATCGACTATACCGGTCCGACCGCGATCGTGCTGGGGAGCGAAGACGAAGGGCTGACCGAACTATGGCACGACCGTTCGGTCACCGGTCCCGACTCGGCGGCGATCGTCCTGCCGATGCGCGGAATTGCCGACAGTCTCAACATCTCGAACGCCGCCGCGGTCCTTTTCTACCATGCGCTTCTGAGACGGGAAGAAGCCCGTTCTTGATTCGGCGGGCGGAATTTGGTAAATTCTTCCCTATGGAACCGAAAGAAAACGCGCCGCGGACCCCCGCGCAGTGGCGGGCCGCTGTAACACTCATTCTGATCTCGATTTCGGCAGGGCTCATCTTCGGCCGAATTATGGCGGTCGATTCAATTCCCGACCGCGCGGTGCAGGAATACCGCCTCGCCCGCATTCCGCAGACCCTGCGCGAAAAAGCGAAAGAGCTGAAAGAGAAGGGCCTGTCCGAAGAAGAGATCAAAGCGCGCCTGAAAGTGACCGCCGCGCGTCTGCGCGCCGACGCCCGTAAAGCGCGGCCGACCCTGAGTGCGAACGACCGGAGCCGGTGGCTGACGATCCGCGCGCTGGTCGAGCCGGAAAGCCGCGTTTACCGCTATCTGCCCCTCGGCCCGGACGGCCGGAAGAAAGAGGTCTATCAGAAGGGGGAAATCCTGCGCAACACACCTGCCGGGTCTCCCGACTCGTTCGAGTCGGAAGCGGCCGAAGGGGTCGCCTACCTGAAAGAGTGGGTTCCCTACGCCGTCGATAAGGCGATGGAAACCCCCGGCTGGGATTCGATCGACATGGTGAAACACGGACTGCCCGATGAGGCGTTCGACCCCGCCGATCCGCTGAGCGGTTACCTCTATTCGAGCAAACCGACTCTGCTGCCGACCCTGATGGCGGCGCCCTACTGGGTCTGGTACAAGGTGACCGGCCTTTCGCTGCGCGAACACCCGTTTCTGACGGTTCGGGTTCTTCTGGTGATTTACAATCTGATCCCGCTGGTGATCGGGTGGTACTTTTCCGCGCGGCTGATCGAACGGTTCGGCGGCGGCGAAGGGGGCGGAGCCGACTGGTCGAAGCTCTTTGCGGCCGGCGTCCTCTGTTTCGGCACGTTCCTTTCGACTTTCGCGGTCACGCTCAACAACCATCTGCCCGGCGCGGTTGCGATCATGCTGGCGCTATACGCCGCCGCGCGGATCCTGGCCGACGGCGAGGCGAAAAAGCGTTATTTCTTCGCCGCCGCCCTGTTCGGCGCGCTGGCGGTCGTCTGCGAAATGCCCTCGGTTCTGATCGCGCTTCTCCTTTGCGCGGCGCTCCTTCGGCGGTATCCGGCAAAAACCTGCCTCATTTCGATTCCGGCCGGGCTGGTGGTCGCCGCCGCGTTTTTCGGGTCGAACTATTTCGTGCACGGAACCGTTCGTTCGGCGTATTCCCACAAGCGGGACCATATCGCGCTGGCCAAAGCCGAAGGCGGCGCGGTGAACGGGCACTACTACGTCCGCAGTTTCGATCCCGGGGATTGGTATATCTACCGCTATTTTCCGGGGGGCGTGCCCCGCGAGGCGAAGAACGCCCGAATGAGTTTCTGGTCCGACCGGCAGGGGGTCGATAAAGGGGAACCTTCCCGGCTGCGGTACGCGCTCAACGCGCTGGCCGGCCATCACGGCCTCTTTTCCCTGACGCCGGTCTGGCTTTTGAGTCTGGCGGGGCTGCTGATCTGGCTTTTCCGCGCGCCGCGCGGCGGCGATCCTTTCCCGGACACGCGCCTGTTCGCGGCGGCGGTTCTCTTTACAGCCCTTTGCTTTTTCGCGTTCTACGTGAGCCGCCCTCAGGGGGACCGCAACTACGGCGGAATGACCTGCGGGCTGCGCTGGTTCTTCCCGCTGATCCCGTTCTGGATTCTGGGGCTCCTTCCCGCACTCAATGTCTGCGCCCGGCACCGGGTCCTGCGCGCCGCCGCGCTTCTTCTGCTCGCGCTTTCGGTTCTTTCGGCCGCCTATCCTCTCTGGAATCCGTGGTCGCATCCCTGGATTCTGAACCTGCTTTTGGGAAGGTAGCCGATGCTCTTTTCCGCTTTCCGCCGCGCGCTCGTTCTGATTTTGTGTTTCACGGCGCTGGCCGCCGCCGCGCCGCCGAAGAAGAAGCCGGGGATGCCGCGGCGCGGGCCGGTCGACTGGTCGGACGAAGTCCGTTTCGACTTTCAGGAGATGCCGCTGCGCGAAGCGTTCCGCCTTTTCGCCGAATCGGAAGGGTTCGCGTTCTTTCTCGACCGGCGTGTCGATACCGAAATTCCGGTGACCTGTTCGGTCGACCCGGCGCCCCTGCTTCCGGCAATGATCGAGCTGGCCGAATCGGCGGGCCTGGAAGCCGCCGCGTTCGGCAAATCGCTTCTCTATGTCGGCCCGAAAGGGAGCGCGGGGGAACTTTTGCTGCTCGCGTCGGCGCACCGGGGCGAACTCGCTTCCCTGGAGACCGGTTACACGCCCGAAAAGCGGGAAGGGGTGATTGTTCCGGGTGAGCTTCTCAAAGAGACCGCGGCCGCGGCCGGCGTGCAGTGGACCGGGCTCGGCCTGATGCCGTTCGACTGCTGGCGCGCCGACGGGCTGGCGCCCCTCTCTTACCGTGAACTCTATACGCTGGTTCTGATCGGCTACGGCGTCGATTATCAGGTGGAAGGGGACGAGGCCAAACCGAAACTCAAACCGGTGAAGATCGACCGTGAAAAAATTGTCACACGGCAATGGCCCGAAGGCGAGATGCCCGAAATCGGTCCGGACCGGGCGGAGGAGATCACCCGGACGCCGATCCGCGGCGAGGTGCGTGTTTCAGGACCCTTCGGCGTGATGGCGGGCTTGGAGTATCAGGCGTCGAAAAACCGTGCGAAACGGATGGCCGCAAGTCCGCGCCCCGAACGGGATCGGCAGGACGATGATTTCCCCGGCGGCGCGGAACGGTTCGTGTCGGGGGAAGTCCGGCAGGTCACGCTCGCTTCCCTTTCGGAAACGCTGAAAAAGGAGCTTGGAATTGAACTGCGGCTCGACCCTTCCCTCGACGCGATGGGGATCACCTTCGAGACGCGCGTCTCGTGCAAGTTCAGCCGGTCCGATGCCGCCGACGCGGTGAAGATCATCGCGAACCGGCTCGGCGTCGATTTCCGCTTTCAGGGAAAGAACGCGATTCTGCTGAAAAAGTAGACCAGACTCTTTGGGAAAGAAACGGAAGCTTCTCTTGAAAATCTTCTCCGGCGGCCCGGCATCGGGTCACGGTATTTTCGGCTCGATGTTGTACCGCGCCAGTTTGCGGTCGAGCGTGCTGCGGTCGATCCCGAGCGACTGCGCCGACTTGGACTTGTTCCCGCTGTAATATTCCAGTGTCCGAAGAATGAGATCCTTTTCCGCCTCGGCGATCGTCCGGAGCGGAAGGGCGTCTCCGCTTTGGACGGCCGGAATGGTGTCGGTCGGGGTCGGCAGCGCCGAAAGGGGAAGGTCGTCGGGAGTGATCTGCGGCGGGGCGCCGAAAAGGACCGCCCGTTCGACCGCGTTTTTCAGTTCCCGCACATTGCCCGGCCACCGGTAATGGCGCAAAAGGTCAACCGCTTCCGGAGTGAATCCGGTAAACTTCCGTTTCAGCTGGATCGAGAACCGTTTCAGGAAATAATCCGCAAGAAGGAGCACGTCGTCTTCCCGTTCGCGCAGGGGGGGAACCGAAATGTCGACGACACTCAGCCGGTAGAAAAGGTCGCGCCGGAACCGCCCTTCCTGCACCTCTTTTTTGAGGTCGCGGTTCGTGGCGGCGATCACGTGTACATCGACGCTGATCTGCTGGTTCCCCCCGACCCGCTCGAACGGGTGCCCCTCGAGAACACGCAGGAATTTCGCCTGCAGGCCCGGGTGCATCTCGGCGATTTCGTCGAGAAAGAGGGTCCCTTTATCGGCGGCCTCGAACTTGCCGATTTTCCGTTCGCTCGCGCCGGTAAAGGCGCCTTTCTCGTGGCCGAACAGCTCGCTTTCGAGGAGCGATTCCGACAGTGCGGCGCAGTTCAGGCAGACGAGCGGCTTGTTCCGCCGGCTTCCCCCGAAGTGAATGGCGCGCGCCACGAGCTCTTTGCCGACCCCGCTTTCGCCGCAGACGAGGGTGGTGGAACTGCTGCTGGCGGTACGGCTGATCTGCTCGAGCAGCTGCCGCATCCTGGGGGATTTGCCGATGATCTGTGTGTCTTTTTCGAGAATCAGCAGGAGGGAGTGCTTTTCGTCCCTCTCGCGCGAGAGCTGGCTGGTCAGCTCTTCCCGCTGCGGATCGATCGAAAACGAAATGGTGGCGGGAGCCTGCTGAGACCATTCGAGGGAATCGGTTCCCGAACCGGCAATTTCGGCGGTGGGAGCCGATGTTTCGGCCAGACAGAAATGAAAGAGGGTGTGTGCGAGCTGGATTTTATCTCCGTTCTTGACCGGTACCGTTCCTTCAATCCGCTGCCCGTTCAGGGCGGTGCCGTTGCGGCTTCCGTTATCGGTGAGCTGCCATGTGCCCCCCTCCTGTGCAATGGCGGCATGGACCCGGCTGCAGCCGGCATCCTTTAAAATGATTGTGCATTCGGTCGAGCGGCCCAGTGTTACGGTCTCTTCCGGATCGAGAAAAAAGACGGTCGACGGCGCTCCGTCTTTGATGAGGAGCAAACTGGCTTTTTCGGACATGAACCTGACCTTGGCCGGAAACAGAGCGCGGCCGTGATGGGGGGAAACGTTACCACTCTTCATTATAGGAACCGGCGGGGCCGCGTCAACCTTTTTCCGGTTTCGCGGCGCCGGGAAAGGGAAGCGGGAATTGATTTTTTGTCCGGTTCAAGTATAACGGTCAGAAAGATAATGAGGTTTCTGTGAGTGAGATGACGCCTGACAGTTTTGAATCCCGGCTTCTGGAAATCTGGCCCCGTCCGGTTTGGGAACCGTTCCGGCTCGTTCTGGCGGTTTCGGGGGGCGCCGACAGTTCGGCGCTTCTGGCGGCGATGGCGCGGCTCGGCGATCCCGCGCGGCTCTTGGCCCTGCATGTCAACCACCGGCTGCGGGGGGAAGAGTCGGACGAGGACGCCCGGTTTACCGCCCGGCTTGCCGAAAAGTATGCGGTTCCGTTCCGCGAAGAGCGGATCGATCCCGATGAACTTCGCCGGGCCGCTGTCGCCGCGGGGAGTCTCGAAGCGGGAGCGCGCGAAATCCGGTACCGTCTTCTGCTCCGGGGCGCCGAGTCGTTCGGCGCGCGGTTCGTTCTGACCGCGCACCATGCCGGCGACCAGGCCGAGACGGTTCTTTACCGCCTCTTTCGGGGGAGCGGAATCGACGGTCTGGCGGGAATGAGCCGCCTGCGCCCGCTCAGCGAGGCTGTCGTCCTGGCGCGCCCGTTTCTTTCCTTTTCGCGCGATGAGCTGACCGAATACCTGACACGGCTCGGCGAGACTTGGCGGCACGACTCGTCGAACGATTCGAGCCTCTTTCTTCGGAACCGGATCCGCCATGAGCTTGTTCCTCTCTTAAACGACCTGTTCGGCGGACGCGCTATCCCCTCGGTTCTGAAACTGGCCGACCGCGCCGCCGAAATCCGAACCTATCTCGATGACCGGCTCGACGCCGAGCTGGCGTCTTTCGGCGGCACGGTTTCGGACGGGGGGGACGGAACCGGGGGTTTTTCGGCGGCGGCGCTTTCGCGGCTCGACCCGCTCCTTCTGACGGTCTGGTTCCGCCGTCTCTGGAACCGGCGCGGCTGGCCGATGGGGGAAATGGACGCCGCGCGCTGGAACGGGCTGGTCCAGATGGTGCGGGAAGGGGCCGATGCGCGGCGCGAACTGCCCGGCGGCCTGTCGGTCGAAATCCGGGACGGCCGGCTCCTGATTTCCCGGAAAGGGTGAACGGTCCGGCAGACCGTTCAGGGGCGCGCGGAGCGCTTTTTCACGCTCTGCCGGGCGGGTTCCCCCCCTTGCCGAAAAGGGTTGTCAAGTTAAAATGGGTCTGTTTAAGCGGCTTTAACGCCCGAAATTCATTATCGTCGGCCCCCTTCCTTTCAGCGAAGCGGCGGGGGGCGTTCATTTGTTAAGAGAATGGTGAAATCATGCCGAAACTGAAGACCCACAAAGGGGTTGCGAAACGTTTCCGCGTCACGAAGAACGGCAAGGTCAAGCACCGTCATTCCGGCACAAGCCATCTGGCCTGGCGTATGACGAGCAAGCGCGTCCGCTCTCTCCGCGGTACCGACGTTGCCGCCACTTGTGAAGAAAAACGTATCATCCGCGCTTTGGCGCAGGGTGGCCGCTGACCGCATCTGCGGCCGGCTTTTCAGGGCGCGGTTTCCCGGGCGGTTTTCCGCCGAATACCGCGGCGGTCTCCCCCTCGCCGATCAGGTCGGCCGGGTTTTAAGCGAGCCGCGAATTCCGAAGCGGAGCGGGCATAAGAACGCCGGTTTTCAGAACGCCTTTGTTGCGCGTTTCCAAGCCATCAGCAAACCGGGGCCTGCGCCGATCGAAGGAGACCCGAATCTCAAAGGGTTCCTTCCCAGTCAAGAAAGAGTGAATAACCATGAGAGTCAAAAAAGGCGCCGCTCGTCGGCAAGCTAAACGACGCCTGTTCAAACAGGCAAAGGGGTATCGCGGCGGGCGTTCAAAGCTCCTGCGTACCATGAAAGAGACGCTGGTCCGTTCCCAGGCGTTCGCCACCCGCGACCGCCGCGTGCGGAAACGCGATATGCGGAAACTCTGGATTGTCCGTATCAACGCCGCTGTCCGGATGAACGGACTGCGTTACAGCGAATTTGTCAGCGGCCTGAAGAAGGCGAACATCGAACTCGATCGCCGTTCTCTCGCCGAAATGGCCGTCTACGATGTCCCGGCGTTCGCCCAGGTGATCGAAACGGTCAAGAAGGCGCTTGCCTGAACCGCATATCGTCAAAGCCGCTTAAACAAAATCAAAGCCCCCGAACGGGGGCTTTTTTTGTGGGCGGGCGGGGGCGGTTTTATGATCCTTCTTTGCTCTTCAATATCGGATCATCCCCCCATGTGGGGTAGTGTCAAGTATCTTTCGCAAATGTATGACGGAAGGCATGCCGTCGAAGTCCCGTCGGCGGAAGAGTATGACGCGCTTCATCGGTGGCAGAACCGGCCGCACCAGCCCGCCGACGATCCTTCCGGCGAATCGGCACATTCCCCCTCGGAACGAAGTTCCCGGCTCAATCAAATCGGTCGGTTATACTCAGAAGAATTTCGGAGACGCCGAACCGGACGATTCGGTTTCGCCGGCGCTCGGAAGGGTTGAATAGGCGGATTCCGATCAGCCTGCTTTCCCCGGCGGAGAAACTGCCTCTCTCCTACTCGGTATAAAAATACATTTGCGAAAGATATTTTACGCTATCATATTAGCACGATGCCAAACAAGCATTTCGGCAAAAGGGATAAAAAAACTACTGCAAGAAATCCGTATATCGGTTTACAGCCAAGGTAGACACAAAACAATAGCGCAATTGGCAAAATAACAGCCATGTTTAAAAAACACAATAACAGCAATCCCGCCAATAAAACAAAATTGTGTCTTAACTGTTTTTTTTGTAACACAAGAAGGGATGCCGACGCGATAAAACCAATAGGGCCCGCAACAAGATGGCATGTGATAAAAAAGATCTTAAACAAAAGCCTCCACCATGGAGTTATCGGAATAAAAATTCCTCCGCAACTAAAAAAGTAAAGTAAAGGACAAATACAGCTGACAACAAGCAGAACAGTGTTTAATTTGTTCTTGTTTGATACGGCAAATTGTTTTATAGCGTTCATTGATCGATCCTCTTTCTTCGAACAAAATCGAGATGACCAATCTCTGAGAAAAATTGAATTTCAAACGGGAATCAAGACACGACAACAGGGATTGTACCTATCGATAAAGCGGATGCAAGAGAAAATTCATTGATTTTTTGGAATTTTTTGAAACGAGCCTGAATTTGTTCAGCTGCTCTGAAAAAAAACGTTTTTCAACGCGATATGAGGAGCTTTCTTTGGGAAAGGGATGAAGTCTCGGCTTTGCCGCCGGCGCCCTGCCCCTTGTTGAAAACTGATCTGGACGCCTGATTCCGATTTGACTATCCTTGCGGGAGCTGTTTTCACGGGGATTTCTCTCCGCGGAAACGACCCGGAAATTCTCTGAAAAGAGAGAGGTTATCAAGGATGTTTTTGAAAAGAACCGGTCCGCCGCTGGGCGGATTCCTTTATAGCTCTGTTTTCGCGGCGGCGCTCTGCCTGATTTCCCCGTTCCTCGCGGCGCAGGAGGGAATCTCCGAGCCGGCGGAAATCAACCCCGAAACCGAAACGCAGTATAAAGCGGCGTTCGGGAAGTTTCAGCGTTCCGATGTGGCCGGAGCGCTCGACGACCTGCGGCGGATCGCCGCAAACGATCCGAAGATGATTCCGCCGCGCCTGATCCTGGCGCAGTGGTATACAAACCTGAAAAATCCGAGCGCGGTACGCCTTTCGCTCGAAAAGGCGGTGGAAGAGTCGCCGGACGATCCGGAAGCCTACATTCTGCTCGCCGAAAACGGACTCCGTCAGGGGGAATGGGCGGCCGCCGACCTCCTTCTGCGGCGCGCCGAAGAGCTCCTGAACGACGGACGTGTGTGGGCGAACCCGGGCCGAAAGGACCGGCTTGCGGTACTGCAGCTGAAAAACGATGTGGTCCTGAACCAGGTGCGGGAGAATTGGCGCGAAATGCAGCGCTGTCTCGGCGAACTCTGGAAACGGGGCGAAAAGACCCCCGAGACGTGCCGCCTGATCGGTGTTTCTTACTTCCATCTGGGCGAACCGGCGAAAGCCCGGCAGTGGTTCGCGCAGGCGCATAAAATGTCGCCGGAAACCGAGTTTTCCGCCGATCTGATGATGGCGCGTCTCGGTTTGGCAACAGGCGACCGCGCCGCCGCCCAGGAGGCGCTGGAAGCGGCGCGGAAGAATGAACCGGACGCGCCCGAAGTGCTGAACCTGTCGCTGGTCATCGCGCTCGATGCCGGCGAGATGAACCGTGTCAAAGCGCTCGCCGACAAACTCGAATCGGCCGACCCGGCCAATCCGGCCACGCTCAAAACGTGCGGGATCGCCTCGCTCTATCTTGAAGATTATCCCCGCGCCGAAGCGCTCTTTACCGAAGGTTTGCGCCTGCAGCCGGGGAATCCCGAAATGGTGAACGGGCTGGTGCTGGCGCTTTGCGAACAGAACGACGCGGAAAAAACGCGTCAGGCCGTGCGGCACGCGACGGAGAATCTGCAGCGGCAGGGGCGCAATCCGGAATACATGGCGACACTCGGCTGGGCGCTTTACAAGGCCGGGCAGCGCGAGCAGGCGCTGTCGCTTCTTCAGCAGTCGGCGGCCGAAGGGCGGCTCAGCTCTCAGACCGCGTATTACCTTGCCGAAGTGCTCCGCGCCGGCGGCCGGACCGACGACGCCCGGGAGCTTCTGAACGCCTCGGTTTCGGGAGGCGCGCCGTTCACCAAACAAGCGGCGGCGCAGAATCTGCTGAGGCATTTAAAGTAACAGGATCCGCGCGCATGAGCGCGGCGGAAAACAGTAAAGACTAGCGGGTTTCGGACGAAAACAGCAAAAAGGGTAAACGGAGTCGATTGATGCCGCGGTTGTTTCCTCGAACAGCTTTCCCCGGTTGGGGAATCCTCCTCCTTCTCGCGCTCGGCGCCGCGCTGGGGGCGGTCGGCTGTCATTCGTTCCCGCAGCTGTATGGCGGAAGGCGCGCGGTCGAAACCCCGCCGGCGGAAGAGCGGGACGCGCTTCACCGGCGGCCGGACCGGCCGCACCGGTCCGACGTCGAGGTTTCCGGCGAACCGGCGCCGGCGCGCCCGGCCGGGGTTCCCGGCTCGATCAAACCTGTCGGCTATACGCAGAAGAATTTCGGAGACGCCGAACCGGACGATTCGGTTTCGCCGGCGCTCGGCAGGGTTGAATGGGCGGATTCCGATACGCCCCTTCCTTCCGGAGGAGAGACCGCCGAACCGGCATTGCTGCCGATCCTGCCGCGGAACCTGGAAACGGTCCCCGCCGCCGGAAGCGCGGCTGTTTCGGCGGGTCCGCTCCCCGAAAGCGAACGCGATCAGTTCATCGATGAACTGGCGGATTTCGAGCCTGCGCCTTTGGCCCCTGCGGTGTCGGAACCGGTCAAAACCGCGCTGGCCAACTCCATCGAACATCCCCGGCCGCAGAATGCCGCCGGTATGACATTCCTGCCCGATCTCCGGAACGGGAAGACGCCGCCGTCCGAACCGCCGGAAGCCCGGGATTGGCGCGAGCCGACTCAGGAGGCGATCGCGCTTCTGCAGAAGGAAATCGACCGGCGTGTGAAAAACGGGGAACTCTGCGCCGCGGAACAGGCCCGGCTGCGTCTGCTTCTTCTGACCACGGGGAATATTCCCGGCGCCGCCGAGAAGATCGCGGGGATGGATCCGGACCTGCAGCTCTTCTGGGAACGGGAATGCCGCGGATTGGGCAGGCTGATCGAAACCGAAGAGAAGGGCGCCGGCCGCGAACGCCTGGCCGCACGGGGCGAAACGCTCCCCGATTTCGAGGAAGGGGTCGCCGCACTGCGCAGCAGGCTTCCGCTGGCGGTTCGGAAATCGCTCTTTGTCAAGGAACCGTCGGCGTTCGGGTATTACAAGGAAGTCCCGCCCGCGTTCGAACCGGGCCAGACGGTGAACGCCTACTTTGAACTGGACAACGTCGTCTGCGCCGCCTCGCCGGAAAACTCCGGCTGCGATATTGCCGTTCTCTGCCGGCGCGAACTGCTCGATTCGCTCAACCGGAAGGTGGTCGAGCCCAAAGAGAAACTCTGTGCCTGCCATTCGGCCAGCCGTCTGAACGACATTGTGCTGAACCTCGCGGTCCGGCTTCCCGAAGAGATTCCCCCCGGAACCTACACGCTGAAAACCGTCTTTCTGGACA
The DNA here is from genome assembly GCA_017405595.1 of Thermoguttaceae bacterium. Taxonomy (GTDB): domain Bacteria; phylum Planctomycetota; class Planctomycetia; order Pirellulales; family Thermoguttaceae; genus RUG695. The sequence continues at coordinate 19,615 of JAFRAC010000002.1, forward strand.
AGCACCGCGCCGGTTCCGAACCGGTTACCCGGACGATGAAACTGCGGGTCGATTAGCCGCCGGGAAGAGACCGCGCCGGGGGGCGTTTTCGCATTCTGCTGTTTGCTTTTCTGATTTCCGACCGACAAGACGTGTTTACGGATTCGGCGCGGTTTCGCGCGCCAGCGCCCGGCGCCGGCCGAATGTTTCGCCCGGGTTCGGGAAGAGCCCTTTTTGATGACGCCCGCCGATCGCCGACAGAAGAGAAGGCAGGGTCCCGTCGCCGTCGGCGGAAGGAAGAGTCAGGGTCGGAATTCCGGCACGGTCCGCGAAAAAGTCGAGCCGGGATGCGGCGGGGGAACGTGCCGGAAAAGGTTCATTGGTTGTGCCGGGTCCAGGAATGCTCAGAAAGAGAATGTCGGTTTTCGGATCGTCCCGCCAGAGCGCGGCCGCGAGGGACTCGATCTGTTCGGGAGCCCCGGCGGCGTCCGCGCCCGTGTGAAACCGGCATTCCATAAGAACCAGATCGGCGCGGGGAAGGGGATCGCCGAACCGGCTGAACGTGAACCGGAAACTCCGCGAGTTTTCGTTTGGCCAAGTGCGGAACTCTTCGGCAAGGGACTGCGAATCGCCGAGATAAAGAACCGAAACGGGGTTTTCCGCCGTTTCGGTTTTGAGGAAGAGGCCGGGGAGTCCGTCCCGAAACTTTTGCGGCGGCAAAGCGGGGGGCGCGGCAAAGAGCCGCGCCGGCAGAATCAGCAGAAGGAGGGCCAGCAGCGCGCTGCCGGCGGTCAGAACTCGAGGTGCAGGCATCCGTTGCTCGGTTCGTCAAGAACTTTGGTACACCCCATCTTTTTCAGCGCGGCCGTGATGACCGGAATGTTCGAGGAATTGAAAGGCCCGCGGCTGACATCCATGATGTTGTGCGCGATGTAGTTCGCTTCGGTAACACAGTGGTTGGAGACGCGGTAGCCGGAGGCTTGCAGTTCGTTGATCTTGTTGGTCATCAGGGCGACGATTTCGCTCTTGTGGGAAAGGATCACCGACTGGTTGTAGTCATACGCAATCGCCTGCTGCTCGAACACGGCAATCACCTGATCCCCTGTCCAGGAGTAAATGCTGTATTGGTTCGCGATGGCCGATTTCACATCGGCGCGCGCCATATTGGAAAACATGGCGCTTGCCTGCTGCGTGGGGGTTCGCCAGCCGCTGGTCAGAAGGAGCGAATTGAGCCCGACGGAACGGCAGCCGTATTTGATGGCGTCGTAGGTCGATTGGCTCACAACCGAGGTGACCACGCTTGAACTGATCCTCAGCGAGACATCGGCGACCGAAGCGATCACCGAATTGCCGAGACAGGCGACAATCGTATCGAATGTGTTCGAAGGCGTGGTGGTGTAAAGGCTGGAGCCGTCGATCAGGATCGTGCCGCTATTCCCGGCGGCGGTTCCGGCGGGGATGGTGACACTGACCGGGGAAGAGCCGACGATTCCCGAATAGGCCGAACCCGAGGCGAAGTAAAGGTCGATGACCGCGTCTTTCCGGAAATCGTTTTTGGCGGTCCACGTGAGCGCCAGCCCGTAGTTGGTGCTGTCCCACGCCAGGGCGGCGGTGAGATCCGAGGGCTGGACTTCCGGGTCTTCGACGGTGAACGAGATGGAACCTTTCCAGCCGTAGAGGGCGCCGGGCCGTGAAACCGTCACGTAGAAAGTGTAGTCGCCGGGGTCGGTAATATCGGCGATATCGAAATATTCCCAGTTCGCCGAAAGGGTCTCGGTGTAATACGGTTTCCCTTCCTCTTCGCCGATGGTGATGGTGTCCCCCTTTCGGAGCAGGAAATCGGCGCCTTCGGTGTTGACGAGCGAGACGAATTCACCGTCGAACGCGAGCCCGAGCGAAGTGACCACAATCTGCCCGGTCGACTTGAACCAGACGCTCGACAGGTAGGAAAGGTCGCCCGGCCCGACGAAACCGTCCCCGTCCAGATCGCAGGCGGGATTCCAATTCGCGCTCCCCTGCATCGAGAACCATGCCGCCGAAAGAACGGAACGGTCGCCCGGGCCGATAAAACCGTCTCCGTCGAAATCGACGGGACAGACGTACGACGATTTCGCGTTGCTCCAGTTCGAAGCCGAATAAGATCCCTGGCCCAGAGCGCGTATGCGGTAACGCATATTTTCGCCCGGCACCAGATCGCCGACGGTTGCCGAAGTTTCGGTTGTCTGAACGGTGTTCCACGTTACGCCGTCGCGGCTGTAGCTCAGCTGGTACGAGGACGCGTTGCTGACCGCGTCCCAGGAGACGAGGTGCGAAGTGCCGCCCCCGCCGGTGATCGAGGAGATTTTCGGGGTGGCCAGCTGTGTGGCGCCGGTCGGCAGCGCGGCTGCGGCCAGAGACGCGCTTGTTTGATTGAGGACATCATCGGCGGAAGAGGAATAGAGCGCCGACGCGGCGATTTCACCGCCGGCGATCACCGCGAGAAGTTCGCGGCTCTCGAGCGGTTCAAACCGCAGGGCGCGGTGCTTGAGCGCGGCGCTGCCCGATTGGGAAGCGCGAAACCGGTTCTGTACGATTTGGGCATTTCTCATATTGGGCGTGCTCCTTTTTAAGGGACCTCGGGAAGAATCGACGGAAAGAGGGAATCATCCGATCATATCTCTGTGACCTAAAACTATTATAACCCCCAGTCCTGCCGATTTCCACTACGCGGCCGTCTGTTCCCGATCGTTTTGGAGAAATTCCCGATTTTACGCTGCAAAAGTGATGAAGGAGGGGATGGGCCTGTTTCTTCCGTTTCAGAACGAATCCGTCCGGCGCGGCAAACCGCCCTTCTTTCCTGTCCGCTTTTTATCCCTCCCGTTGCGGGAAGAGATTTCGATTGAGAATCGGCGTTCTCCCCGGCGAAAACGGCAGAATCGTTATATTTTTTCAGGTTTGGGAAAAGTTTGAGGCATTTGCTCTTCTGATTACTGGAAAACAGCTCTCTTTTCCGATATAGTACCAGATAATGGGTAATTGGGGGGATTTTTGTTAAGTTAGATAAGTTGCTGAGTTTTTGACGGCAGAACTTTGCGGTTTGCCGCCGGGCGGAGGTGCAGGTGTCATATTCCGACAACGACGATTTCGAAAAGGATCCTTTCGAACAGGACGGTTTTGAGAGCGATTCTTCTTCCGAAAACGGAAAGAGCGAGGATTCCGGCAAATCTGACAGCTCCCCCTCTTTTGACGATTTTCTGAATGAGTTCGGCGCGTTCGGTTCCGATTCGCAGCTGGACCCCGATTTTTCGGCATTTGAAAACGGGGGGGAAACTCCCTCCGGACAGGATGATTCCGGTTCGGGTACTGATGAAACCTCTTTCGACGACCTTCTGAATTCTTCTTCCGGGACTCCTGCCGAAAAGGATGACACCCTTGCGGGGCTGGCGGGCCTGGAAGATATGTTGGGGGGAAGCGAGGAAAGTACCGACAGCCCAGCGGAACCTTCGGCGGAACTGACGAGCGAGGGGGAAGGGGAACTCGGCCTCGATTCCGATTTCTTCGGCACGTTCAACGGCTCTGAAAACGCCGAAACACCGGCGGAATCTGAAACGCCGGAACCGGCCGGCGACTTTTCGCTTGACGATTTAAATCTTTCCGACGCTCCCGCCGAAAAGGACGACACCCTTGCGGGTCTGGCGGGCCTGGAAGATATGCTGGGGGGAAGCCAGGAAGGTGCCGACGGCCCAGCGGAACCTTCGGCGGAACTGACCGGCGAAGGGGAAGGGGAACTTGGCCTCGATTCCGATTTCTTCGGCTCGATCGACAGCGCCGAGAGCGGTGAAACACCGGCTGAACCTGAAATGCCGGAACCGGCCGGCGACTTTTCGCTTGACGATTTGAACCTTTCCGGCGCCGATGCCGGGAAGGACGACACCCTTTCGGGTTTGGCGGGCCTGGAAGATATGCTCGGGGGAAGCCAGGAAACCGGCGACGGCCCAGCGGAACCTTCGGCGGAACTGACCGGCGAGGGGGAAGGGGAACTTGGTCTCGATTCCGATTTCTTCGGCACGTTCAACGGCTCTGAAAACACTGAAACACCGGCCGAACCGGAAACGCCGGAACCGGCCGGCGACTTTTCGCTTGACGATTTGAACCTTTCCGACGCCGATGCCGAAAAGGACGACACCCTTGCGGGTCTGGCGGGTTTGGAAGATGTACTCGGGGGAAGCCAGGAAAGCGGCGACGGCCCAGCGGAACCTTCGGCGGAACTGACCGGCGAGGGGGAAGGGGAACTTGGTCTCGATTCCGATTTCTTCGGCACGTTCAACGGCACGGAAAACGCTGAAACACCGGCGGAACCGGAAACACCGGAACCGGGCGGCGACTTTTCGCTTGACGATTTGAACCTTTCCGACGCCGATGCCGAACCGGCCGCGCCTTCCGAGGGCGAAGAATCTTCTCTGGACGATCTGCTCGGCGGGGATTCCGCGAGCGATACCGGTTCGCCTGATCAGTTCGGGGCATTCCCGTCAGAGCCGGCGGACGCCGAAAACACCGATCCGTTTTCCGCGCTCAATACCGGTGAAGAGAAGGGCGCCGACACGACCATGTCGGGACTTGCCGGACTCGAAGCCGCTCTGGGGGGCGGAACGGGCGCCGACGAAGATACCGCCTCGCGCCTTGCGGGACTGACCGCCGACGGGGGGGGCGACGGCGCGCTCGATTCCGATTTCCTCGGTTCGTTTGCCGATTCCGATGCGCCTGACACCGGCGAAGATACTCCTGCCGGGGAGCTCTCTTCGGAAACCGCGGCGTTCGACCCCGACTTTATCGGCGGGTTCGGCGACGACTCTTTCCAGGCGAGCGAAGAGGCGCCGACCGAAGAGGAATCCCCTTCGTTCGATACCGATGACGCCGGCCCCGATACCGATTTCCTCAGCGATTCCGCCGAAAATGAACCCGCCCCTCTGCCGGAAGCGTCCGACGAAAGCGACCCGTTCGCGGTACTCAATACCGGGAAAGAACCGGAAGGGGAATCGACCACCGCCGCTCTGGCCGGGCTCGAAGGGCTTGCCGGTTCCGGCGGCAAGAGCGAAGGGGATGTCGGCGAAGATACACTCGCGCGGCTCGGTTTTCTTTCGACTGATTCCGAACCGGAACAGGACCAGAGTACCACAGCCGCTCTTGCCGGACTTTCGGGCTTGTCCGGCTTAGGCGGCGATTCGGAAGGGGAAGATACCGCTGTCCGGCTCGCGCACATGACCGAAGACGAGGAAGAGGAAGAGGACGAAAGTCCCGACGAGCGTACGCTGGACGATCTTGTCGGCGGCGGCGGCGAGGAGACCGATTCCTTTGCCGATCTCGGCGGGACCGGACCCGGTGAATTCGATGAGTTCGGCAGCGGATCCTTTGACGGGTTCGGCGGCGGAACCGACGGGTTTTCCGAGACGGGGGAACCCGGCGATACCGAAGAAGCGGAAGAGGCCGGAGAGGACGCGGACGGAACCGATCCGAAAAAGAAGAAGCGGAAGGCGAAAAAAGAGAAGGGGAAGAAGGAACCGAAAGAACCGAAGAAGAAACGGTCGTACCGCCGGAAAAAGGAAGATACCGATCCGGTCAGCCGTCTGCTGAAAATTCCGACCGTCTTCTTCCTGCTGTACCTCATTCTGGGGAACGTCAAAGGGTTACTGGCGGCGTTCAAGCCGGCAAACGCGTTCGAGACGTTCTGTACCCCCTTCTTCCTGATCGCGTTCAATGCGACGGGACTGGTCCTTTTCCTCCTTCCCGCTCTGCTGCGCGCGTTCCGCAAGAGGTACGCCGAAGACCCGAAACTGACCGAATATACCCTCTTTATGTTCATGATGGCGGCGGCGGTGGCCGCGCTCATCTTTGCCTGTCATCCGCTGATCTTCGATCTGGCGCGCAACTGGGGCAAGCCGATGTAACGGTTCCGGGCGAAAGAACGGGGCAGACGGCAAGGCCGGACGATCTTGCCGTCTGCCCCGTTTCTTTTTGGGTCTCTTTTCGCCGCCCTCCGGGTCCCCAAAAAATTTTTCTCTTTTTTCGAAATTCTTTCGGGAAAACTCCCTTTCCGCATCGTATTCCTCTTGTCGGCGGGACGCAGCCCGCCGGCGGGGTAACAAACAAAAAAGAGAGCCGCCGCCAGGCGGCGCCAGGGAAAGAGAAAAGAAGGGGTAAACAATGCAGAAATTCGTTCTTGGTGTTCTGACTTTCGCCGCGCTTTGCCTCTCGGAATGGGCTTACGCCCAGCCGCCCGGCGGCGGCCGCCATCATTCCGGACCGCCGGTCGTAAGGGGCCAGGCCGAACCGGCCCATCACCAGGCGCCGGCCATTCATCCCGGCCATATCGGGCGCGAACAGCCGCCGCGCTACGCACCGGCACCGCCGCCTCCGCCCCGTCCGGTTGCAGGGCCTCCGCATCATGAGCCGGCCCCTCCGCCGCCGCGGCATCACCGGTCGTTCCTCGAAATCTGTCTCCCGTTCCTTTCGCTCGGGTTCAGCAAATAGAGAAGACGATAAACACAGAAAGGAGGACCCGTCCAACGGCCAAAGAAGAACTTTTCATCCTTATCCGGCGTTAATCAAACTCCACATCTCTCCGAAGAAGAGCGCGGACTTTTTCTCTCCGAAGTCCGCGCTCTTTCTTTACACATGATTCCGGTAGCGCCTTTTCCGCAACCGCGCTGTTTTGCCGGGGGCACCTTATTGGGGATCAGGGGCGCACGAACGATTTTTATGGAATCTCCGCCACACAGAGAACAGAATCAACAGGACTCCCGCGATCAGGAGAATGCTTCGAATCAGATTGGCCGCAGAGGCGTATTTTGGCTCGTCGAGACCGTAGTATTTTAGGAAGAGTTCTTTTTTGGGGACTTTGGCGTGATCGGCCGCCAGAATTTCATAGTCCCATGTGATGAATTTCAATGGATCGTCGGACTTGGCATAGTCGCGGCTGAGCCGGACCTGAGAGTGAGTCACTTGATACAGCTCGCTGCTCTTTTCCCCGTAGGTAAAAGTAAACGCCGTGACAAACTGGTTTCCACCCCGATTGCAGTTTAGGGTTATTTCCTTTGCGGCCCAGCTCCGTTCGGGGAGAAGCTGGACGTTCCCCGTTTTGAGTTCCCCCAGCGCTTCCACCACGTTGTCTTTGGTGATTTCAAAATCAAAGCTGACCGTCTCTTCCGGCTGGTCGGGAACAGATTCAATGCGGGTAATCTCGAATCCGGGTTTCCCGATCAGGTCGGCAAGGGAACTCCGGAAAAGGTAACAGGGGAAAGTGTCGAAAACGTCAGTCAGATCGGTCTCTTCAATGTCGAACGATTTTAAATCGAGACATTCAACGATTTCCCACTCCTCTTCCGTTTTCTTTTTGTGAATCTCGAAAAAATAGAGTTCATTTTTCCCCATACGGTATTCGAAATGATCAGGTTTCGCTTCCCACATTTCAGAGGGAATTTCCATTTTGAGGAGGAAGTTTTTGCCGTTGCCGTAGTAGTCGTATTCAAATTTTCTGTCCTGAGTCGATTGCAGGAACCGCAGATGAATATGATTCAGGTATTTCTCCTGCGCCCGCAGTCCGGCACACCCTTCCGATTGGAGACGGGCAAGGAGCGCCTGGTCAACCCCGTCCGCGAAAAGGGAGACGGAGAGAAAAACAAAGAGAAAAACGGAAGAAACGAATTTACCCATAGTGAATACCCCTTTGGAGAGCGGATGAACGCAAAACCGCTGTTGTTTGCCGAACCTGTCTTTGGTGTTCAGTTTACAAAGATACCCGATGATATTTTACCCCCCCCATTGCAAGCGCTCTTGGTACGGACCGATATTTAGTGGAACCTAAAATAACCGCTTGGCGGGAAAACAAGATAAAATGCTTTAATTAGCGTAAAAGACCCCATTGACGAAATAAATGCGATGAAGTATATTCTTTAAAGTTTAGGCAAGGCTAAACTTTGGGCGATAAACCGAATGGCGCGTTTGATTCTCCGAACGGGTTTCGGAAGAAGTTCGATACTATAAAGCGTGATTGGGAATTCTATCTTAGGAAGGAATGGCTATGGCAAAGGTCAATATCATTTTCTGGACACAGGGGGGGAATACCTCGGCGATGGCCGATGCCATCGGCAAGGGGGTTACCGAAGCGGGGCATGAAGCTAACGTCGCGGCGGTTTCCGCCGGTTCGGCGGCGCTTTTGAGCGATGCGAAGGCGTTTGCTCTGGGCTGCCCGGCAATGGGGGACGAAGTTCTGGAAGAGAGCGAAATGGAACCGTTCGTGGCGGGTCTCGAAGGGAATGTGTCGGGGAAGACGATCCTCCTTTTCGGTTCTTACGGCTGGGGGGACGGGCAGTGGATGCGCGACTGGGTCGCCCGAATGCAGAATGCCGGCGCAACGATCCTCGGCGGCGAAGGAATCATCTGCCAGGAAGCGCCGGACGCCGAAACGCTCGCCAAACTCGAAAACGCGGGGAAAGAACTCGCGGCGCTCGCCTGACAACGGAACGGGAAGAATCGAAAACGGAGTTTCGCGCCGAGCATCTTCCCCCAGCCGGGGTAAGGCGCTCGGCGATCCCGAATTGAAACTTTTCCGGCCTGCCCGGCAGACCCGGGAAGTGCGGCGCAATCTTTTCGAAAAGCCTGTTCACTCGTGCCGAAGCGCTTCAATCGGGTCCATCGAGGCGGCGCGTAGCGCCGGATAGAGTCCGGAGAATCTGGGATTTCGTAGACGCCGTTTCAATGGATGCATAAAAATGTTATAATGAACTAAAATGGGGCACTTGTAGCTCCTGTGAGCACGTGCAGCTGTGCAAAACGGAGGTTTTTGCCATGCGTCAGATCAAATTCTCCGCGCTTTCTCTCTTCCTCTTTTTTCTCACGGCTCAGCTTTTCGCGGACGGGATCGATCAGACTCTCCTGACGCGACTCAAAACCGAGGGGTGTGCCGCAATGCGTGCGCAGGAAAAATTCTTAAACCAAGTTCACTTGGTTTTTCTGTGGACCACGGTGCAAAGGGATGGAGAATTTAAGCGTGAATACGACTACTATGCCGACGGCGGACGTTTCCTCCTCATAAGAGAGCTGCCGCGCGATATGCGGGAAACGCCTCCGACTCATAACGAGTTCCGTTTCGTAAACAACGGGAAGTATTACTTCGAGGTCAGTAAAAAGAAGTCGGAAGAGCTGTGGAAAATGGACGAATGCCTCGATTTGAAATCGTTTGATCCGAACGAAACTGAGGTTTCAGATATCTTCGACGCGTTCCCGTGTAACATTTTCGGCAGCTCCCTTGCGGACGTGATTGAAAAACCCGGATTTGATATTACCCGCATCGAGTACGTTCCCGATCAGCCGGAAGAGACGGTCGAATTTGATTTCGAGATCAACGCGGATGGCATTGTCGCGGGGCTGGAAGAAATGAGAACCGGAACGATCCGGCTCCTTCCCGAAAGAGGATGGACTCCGAAGGAGATGAAGCTGAACTCCAACAGGGGCGGGAAACCCTTCGTTACCACGCGCGCCTTCACCTACGGCGAAAACAGCGGCGAACCGTTCCAGGTCCGGCACGCACAAGCCAAACTCTATTTCGATCCGGACGACGAATCGAAGTTCGTTCCGTGGGACTATGAGATACTGGAGATAGATCACGCCAAAGTACCGAAAAAAGAGCTCTATCTGAAATACTACGGACTCGGCGAGCCGAAATTCGCCGACCCCCATACCGGATTGCGGTGTTTATTCCTTGTTGCCGGGGTTTTGATCATCCTGTTCGCCGTGAGGGGGATTCGGCGCCGCAAGTGGAGCGAAGCCGACCGACGTGAGTTATGAAAACCGGAGGACCCTTCTCAATGAGTAAAAAACAGACGGACCGTCGCTTAGGTTTCTCCCTGATCGAGCTCCTTGTTGTAATCTCGATCATTTCGATCATTCTGTCTCTTCTTGTCGTGGGGGTTCAGGCGGCAAGGGAAGCCGCGCGGCGCGCAAAGTGCGCCAACAACTTGAGACAAACGGCGCTGGCGGTGCAGATGTACCATTCCGCGCACCAGGGACTTCCAGCTCTTTGCACTACATATAAGATTTACAACGCCGCCGAAACCACCGACACCGAAACGCGTATCGGAACTTGCGGCGCGCAGATTTTTCTCCTCCCTTACTTGGAACAGGAACAGGTCTATTCCGACTTCGAGGCGTTTGCGTCGTTGAAGCGTCTTCCGGCGGCGCCGGAGCATTTTTCCGTGAACGAACCGTTCCCCCCCGCCTATCCGAACGTTTATACCGAAGGAGCCCATCCCCGCCATTGGGGTGCGGGTGTGATCGTGCCGTCGCTGATCTGCCCTTCCGACAGTGAGTCCGGAGTCATTGAGTCTCCCGCACGGGAATACGATCATATGCAGAAGGAGGGATTCATTTTTGATTACACGGATTGGCAGTTCAGCCGCAGCAACGTAATGTTTAATATGGGGGACGCACCGATGTATAACTGTGATATTGATACGCCCGCCACCCGCCGCGGTGCATTTACGCCCCACTCGTGGAAA
>JAFRAC010000017.1 GCA_017405595.1 Thermoguttaceae bacterium
CGGCGAGATCGCCTCAAACGGAACCGTCTGTATTACACGAAAGCCGATCGCCTCGAACCGTTCCGTGCCGGTCGAAGAGGAGATGGAACAGCTCTTTGCGTTCCGCCGGGCGCTTTTGCCGGAGTTCGAAAAGTCGCGGATTCCCTACGTCGAGGAGGAAACCCCGGTCGTTTGCGGATGGTATCCCGACGCGCGCGCGGTTCTTCTTTGGAATCCGGAAAAGACCGCGAAAACCGTTCACCTCTGTTTTGCCGGCCGCCGCACGCCGGCGGAACTTGCGCCTCTCGATTCGGCGCTCATGCTCGAAAACGGCGACGGGACTTACCGCGAAATGAAGATCGCGTAAGTCCCGTCTTCCTTTTTCATTTGTCAGGTTTCTGAGGAAAAGGTTAGTCACCCGCAGCGCGGGTGATCATCGCCGCCAGTTCGTCTAGGTTCGTCTGCTCGCTCAAAAACCGGACAGAACCGTCGCAGAAAAGCGCATGTGCCCCGCCGGGATGCTGACTTCGGAAATCATACTGATAACTGGAACACTCGCATTGACCAGAATAGTCATACCACGGATCTTGCCAACAGAATTTCCCTTGCTCAAAATGTTCACAAGTAGGGCGAAAATTGATCTGTTTGTTGTTTTTTCGGAAAATATTCGTTCCCATCAGCCAACTACCGTTGTCACACTGTTTTGGCGATGCCGTTTCATATGATGACGCTTCAGCTATCATGAGGGTGTTCGAAAGACCGTCGAGGATGTCCGATGCACTCACGGCTTGGGTTTCTAAAATGACACCGAGGTCCTTTTTGGGATTAAACCCATCTGGTCCGACCTCTTTTCCCTTTTTGCTGATTTTCTCGGTAACGACTCCTGCGTAGTGAGATGGAGCCAGTTCAAGGTTTTGAGGTTCCCAAGGGGCCCCTTCTCTTGGGTCGTAAAAATTGACTATCCGTAATTCTCTATCGCTGTCGGTGGGACAGATGTAAATCGGCAGAATCGCTTGACCTGCCTTGATATTTTCTTCTTCATACGCTTTCTTGTTGAAATCGCACAAGTCTTGAACCTGTTTTGCCTCGCAGAATGGAAGGATTAGTGCGCCCCAACCGAAATAAGTCCCTTTATCGTACTCATATCCATCCGCGCCTTTGTACTTTTCCGAAATCTTTCCGGGGGGGAACGTCTCGAGCGCGGCATGATAGGCATGCATGGCGATGCCGATCTGCTTGAGGTTGCTGGAACATTTCATCCGGCGCGCCGCTTCGCGCGCGGCCTGTACAGCGGGGAGAAGAAGACCGATCAGGATGCCGATAATCGCGATCACCACCAGCAGTTCGACCAGCGTGAACCCGCACCGGCTCCTTCGGGAAGAATGTTTCCTTTTCATGGAAACGCCTCCTTTCCAGAGTGATGAAACTCGTCCGAAAGGCGGTTGAGTATGCGGGGGACGGCCCTGGTCGAAAAATGCCGTCAACCCGCGGCTTTTCCAACACAAACAAGAAATCGGCAGGTCTTCTGACTCCGGACAACCCTGCCCGGCCTTCTCGGAGCCGGGGCTCCAATGGCGCGCAAAGGGGCGGGGTCTTTTGCGTCCGATACAGCGGCGGGGACCGTCCCGGCCTTGCACCGGGTTCCCTTACTCCGATTTCCTCAACTGCGGTATGGTATCGTTATACTGCAGAAAGGGGGCGTTGTCAAGGTGTTCCCCCCGGCTCCCCGCCGGGGGAAGGGGGAGGGAACGGTTCAGAAAAGGGTCGGCGGCGCGTCGAACCGGTCCGGGTCGAATCCGAGGTGTTCGAGCCCTTTTTCGGTGACCTTTCGGCCGCGGGGGGTGCGGATCAACAGCTCGCTGCGCAGGAGGAACGGCTCGACCTCGTCGATCAGGGTGTCGGGCGCGACGTTCATGGTGTGCGCGACCGCCTCGACCCCGACCGGACCCCCGGCAAAGACCCGGCAGATCGTCTCCAAAAACTTGCGGTCGAACGAATCGAGCCCCAGCGAGTCGATCCCCTGCATCTGCATCGCGTCGAGCGCGACTTGCGGGGAGATTTTGCCGTCGGCGCGGGCGTCGGCGTAGTCGCGTACCCAGCGGAGCCGGTTGTTCGCCAGGCGCGGGGTGCCGCGCGAACGGTGCGCGATCTCTTCGGCGGCGGTACGGCTGATCGGGGTCTGGAGTTTTTCGGCGTTCCGCAGGACAATCTCGGTCAGTTCTTCGACGCTGTAGAAATCGAGATGTTCCCTCATCTGGAACCGGTCGCGCAGGGGGGCGCTGATGATGCCGGTACGGGTCGTCGCGCCGATCAGGGTGAACGGCTTAAGGGCGAAATTGAGCGTACGGGCGTTGACCCCTTCGCCGAACGTGTAATCGACCCGGAAATCTTCCATCGCCGGATAGATGAACTCCTCGACCGACTTCTGCATCCGGTGAATCTCGTCGATGAAGATGACGGAACCTTTTTCGGCCTGCGTCAGATAGGGGAGGATGTCTTTCGGCGCTTTGAGCGTGGCGCCGTTGGCGATCTGGAGCGTGGTGCCGAGTTCGCGCGGAATGCAGGTGGCGAAGGTCGTTTTTCCCAGGCCCGGAGGGCCGTCGAAGAGGATATGCCCGAGGGTCTCGCCCCGCTTTCGGGAGGCTTCGATCGCGATGCGGATCCGCTCGTAGACATCGCGCTGGCCGACCATCTGGTCCATCCGCGTCGGCCTGAGAAGAATATCCTCTTCGCTGGGTGCGAGACGGCGGTCGTCCTGATAGCCGAACCCGCCGCCGGGTTCGCCGCTTTCGGAGTTGTAAATCGATTCGCGTGCCATAACTGTCCTTATCCCGTGAAACCGCGGCCGCAAAGAGCCGCCGAGAGTGCGCAGCGGTTAATCTGTGCCTTTGACTGTCTGTCCGGTAAAATTTGTGTGAATCGGAGTTCCGGCTTTGCCGGTCAGCTTTTGCGGTTGTTCTTGTAGATCGCCTCGATCAGGGCGGTCGCGTCCTTGAACCGCTTCTTTCCCCCTTCGGTGACGCTGTCGACCAGACGGTGCGCTTCCGCTTCGGAATGCCCCAGGGCGATGAGCGCGTCGTAGGTTTCGGCGATCACGTCGAGGGTTTCCGGCGTGATCTCCCCTTCGCCCGGCCGCACCGCCATCAGCGCGAACTTCGGCACTTTGCGCCGGAGTTTGGCGACGATCCGCTCGGCGGTCGCCGCTCCGATTCCGGGCAGGTTCGAGAGGAATTTCACATCCTGATCTTCGATGGCGGCGGCGATATCGCGCACGGGGCGCACCATGGCGCGAAGCGCCTTTTTCGCTCCGACCCCGTCGACGATGCAGAACAGATCGAAGAATTCGCGCTCGGCTTCGGAAAGAAAACCCAGGAGGCGGGGAACGACTTTTCCCTGCGTCATGTTTCCGTCGAGGTAGACGATGGTGTGCAGCCGGATTTCGTTTCCGATTTCCGGCTGGAGCTGCCGGCGTGTGTATTCGGGGATCCAGACTTCAAACTGGAACGGGGGAACGTCCAGAACGGCGCGTTCTTCGGAAAGCTTAACCAGTTTGCCGGTAATTTGCGTGATCATCGGTGGTTTGTCCTTGTGGTTAAAGGGACCCTTCGGCGGGCGGGCTGTTCTTTCGCGCGGGGGTCAGCGGGAAGAGAACAGATGGCAGAGCGCAATGGCCATCGCGTCGGCGACGTCGGGGGGTTCCGGATAGGCCTTCAGGCCCAGCTCGAACTGGATGGCGCGCTGCATCTGGTCTTTCGGCGCGCGGCCGTTCCCGGTCAGCGACTTTTTGACCGTGGTGGCGGCATAGGAGAGGACCGGAACTTCGGACTGCGCCGCCGCCAGACAGATCGCCCCGCGCGCGTGCCCCATCAGGACTGCGGTCATCGGCCGCTTGTAGTGCGAGTAGACCTCTTCCAGGGCGAGCGCTTCGGGGGAGTAGAGTTCGATCGTCTCGCGGATCCCCTCGTAGATGTCGCGCACCCGCAACTCGAGTGTGGCGGCGCGGCTGCGGACCACTCCGGCATCGACAATGCGGATCTTCCCGCCGACGTGTTCGAGGACACCGTAACCGGTGATCCGCAGGCCGGGATCGACTCCGATGACCCGCACCGCTCTAGCCCCGCGACCAGACGGTACCGCCCGGACGGTCTTCGAGGAGAATGCCGGCGGCTTTCAGGTCGTTGCGGATTTTGTCGGCGGTCTCGAAATCCTTCCGCTTTTTCGCGGCCAGGCGCAGGTCGATCAGAATCGCCATCAGCGATTCGGTCAGGCCGTCGTCCGCGGCGGCGGCCCCGGCCTGCTCTTCCCTGAAAATGCCGAGGATCTGCGCGAGTTCTTTGAGGACGGCTGCCGATTCGGCGAGTTCGTCTTTGTCGGCGGCGTCGGCGCCGGGCGACTCGAGCTTTTTCTCTTCAATGGCGCGGTTCAGAAGACGGACCAGATCGTACAGGACGCCGATCCCGCCGGCGGTATTGAAGTCGTCGTCCATCGCGTCGAGGAACTTCGCGCGGCAGGCGAGCGTTTCGGCAAGGAGCTTCTTTTCGGCGGGTACGCTGCCCCAGCGGGCGTCCCCTTCGGCGCGGGTTGCCGGAGCGGCAAGCCCGTAGAACGATTTGCCGGTAACGAGCTTAAAGCGCTTGAAGAAGCGGTAGAAGGTGTCGAGCCCTTTTCCGACCTCGGTAAGACGCTCTTCGCTGTAATCGATCGGGCGGCGGTAATGGCTCGAAAGGAGGAAGAAGCGGATCGTTTCGGCGGGGAACCGGGCGAGCAGGTCGCGGAACGCGCTGGCCCCTTTCGATTTGCTGATCTTTCCGGCTTCCTGCGAGGCGAGGTCCCCCTCTTTGGCGGCGGATTCGGCGCTGCGCGTTTTGCGGCCGCCGACTTTGCCGACCTCGTTCGAAGCCTGCATCAGGCCGTTGTGCATCCAGTATTTCGCCATCGGTTTTCCGTGGCACGCCTCGCTCTGGGCAATTTCGTTTTCGTGGTGCGGGAACTGCAGGTCCAGGCCGCCGCCGTGGATGTCGAAGGTGTCGCCCAAGAGGGAACCGCTCATGACCGAGCACTCGATATGCCACCCCGGACGCCCCGGCCCCCACGGACTTTCCCAGGAGGGTTCGCCCGGCTTGGCCGATTTCCAGAGGGCGAAATCGAAATCGGACTCTTTCCGGTCAGCGGTGCCCCCCCCTTCGCCCAGCATCTGGTCGAGCGAGCGGTTGCTCAGTTTGCCGTAACCTTCGAACTTGGCGACGTTGAAGTAGACGTCCCCTTCCGAGGCGTAAGCGTAGCCCTTTTCGATCAGTTTTTGGGTGAACGCAATGATCCCGTCCATATGCTCGGTGGCGCGGGGGAAATGGGTGATCGAATCGACTCCCATCGTTTTGAGGTTGGCGAAATAGTCGGCGGTCATCTCTTCGGCCACGGCGGACATCGGAATCCCCCGCCGGTTCGATTCGGCGATCAGCTTGTCGTCGACGTCGGTGATGTTGACCACAAAGGTGACCTTGTAGCCGAGATAGGTGAAATATTTCGTGATCGTGTCGAAGATGACCGGCCCGACCATATGCCCGATATGGCTCGGCTTGTAGACGGTCGGCCCGCAAAGGTAGATGCCGACTTTCCCCTCGTGAACGGGAACGAACGGTTCTTTGGTGCGTGAAAGCGTGTTGTAAACCTGAAGCATGGAAATCTCTTTCGTTAAGGACAGACCGCGGCGGCCCCCTTTACGGGCCGGGCGGGCGGTTTTTCGGCAGAATGAACTCTCCCGATTATATCACACTCAGCCGTTAGCTAAAACGCCAAACTTCGTTCCGCTCATTTCCCGGAACCGGCCGCGGCACGGCCGGCCGCGTCGTAAAGGAGTTTCGGCAGCCGGTACGCCGGAAGGAGCCTGAGGGTTACTCCGGTTTCGGGGCAGGCGATTTCACGGGGGGAGTCCGCCTTGCTGAGGGCGGGGAATCCGAGCGGCGACAGCGTTTTCTCTTCCGGCTGCGGGAATGGGATAGCCTCGCCCGTTTCGGCGACGGAAAGGAAAAGCCCGTCCCGGATCGGCAGGTCCAAAGCCTGTTCGCCGGAAGGGACGGGGAAGGGGCCGATTCGCCGGTCTCCTTCGAGCAAGGTCAGTTCCGCCGGCGGGCCGGAAGGAGTCTCCGGAAGGGGGAGCATTTCGAACCGGAGAGTATAGGCTCCCCTCTCGCGGTCGGTGTAGGAGTCCCTTTCGACGCTGATCTCGGCGCTGCTCCGTTCGGAAAGGAACTGGATGATGTCGTTCAGGTCGGAGATGACGCCGCCGTTTTCCCCGGCGCCTTTCAGAAGCGGGGCGATCGGCGCGATTTCCCCCTGAACGGCTTGGAGCGCGGTGACGAGCTGGTCGATTCTTTGGAGCGGGTCGGAACCGATCCGCTGATGGCGTTCAAGAATCTCGGTGATCTTTTCCTGTGCGAGCTGCGAGGCGGTTTTTTCGGCGGCGGAACGGAGCTGCACCGCCAGATTGACATCGATCTGTTCGATTTTGCTGTACGGAAGGCGGGTCAGAAAGAGGGCGGCCCTTTCCCACCGTTCCCGGCCGCTCAGCTCTTTGTAGCTCAGAATGTCGAGAATGCGCTTCAGCGCGCCGTCGAACGGTTCCCGGAGGTTCCGGCGCTGCCGGAGCGCGTCGGGCGTTTCGGCCGGCTTTAAAATTTCATCGGCCGCCAGCGCGAGAAACGGATAGGAACCGCTGTCGGCGGCGTTGGGGATCGCGCCGAGCGCCTCTTCCGTAACGAGGAGCGGCGCCTGCGGGGAAAGAGGGGCGCTTTCCGGTTCCTGAAAATAGAGGAGTCCGATCCCCGCGCCCCCGGCGATCGTGAAGAGGAACAGAATGAACAGAATGAAGCCGTTGGGCCTTTGCGGTTTTTTAGGAATCTTTTTCATGGGATGTTTTCGTCATCGTTCAGGGAGGTTTGCCCTGTATAGAGGATGTGCGGAAACCGTTTTTTGACGTTTTCGTAAAGCCACTCGGCCTGCGAGGGGCCGGCGCAGCCGGTCTCGAGCGCGTAGAAGCGTGTGTAACCCCGGTTCTCCGGACCCGCGAGAGCGTCGAGCTGCGAAATCACCTTTTCGCAGAACTCCCGGGAGGTCCGCCCCGTGATGGGGACCGGCTCCGTTCCGAAAGAGAGGAGAAGGGCGCGGAATCCGTCCCTCTCGTTCGGCGGCAGGTACTGAAAGACGAGGACGCCCGGAAAACCGGCGGGTTCCCCGCCCTCCGCCGCGGAAAGACCGTCTTCCTTTGGCCGCAAATCCGCGTTTTCTTCCGCCGCGGGTTCCTCCTCCTGAAGGCCTGCCCGGCGGCTCTGCCGCGCACACCACGCGGCGAGCGCGTCGAGGGGAACAGGGTCGGCGGGGAGAGGCGTTTCCTGCGGCGTGCTGCTCGGGAACAGCTTGCTCCAAAACTCGGCGGCGGAGGTGTTCTGCTGTTCCTCCTGCCGCTCCTGCCGCGCCGGAGAGGGGGGCGGAACCGTGCTTTCGGCCGGACGGGATTTTTCGTCGGCAACGGGCTTCCGGTTTTCGAGACCGAACCGTTCCCCGTCCTCCCCGCCGCCGCCGCCGAACCGGAGAATGAGGACGGCGGCGGCCAGCAGAAGAAAGAGAATGAGGAGCGGGCGCCGGCGCCCCGGCTTTTTTCGGCTCATGGTCTCTTGATCTTTCCCGGTTCAATGCCACGTACGCGGAGAATTTCGCATCCCCATTTCTTTTCGAGCAGGCCGAGGCGGGAATCCCAGTCCTGATCGAAAGCCCCTTTTTCGGAGGTCAGAACGACAAGCGGCGGCGTCTCTTTCTGAGGGGATGCCGCGATCAGGCGGCGGATATCGACGTCCGACACCTGATCGACTTCCTCGCCGAGCGAAAGGTCCTCGTTCAGCACGAAACACTTGTTCCGGTTCGGCCACTCGCATTCGGCGAAAAGCCAGATTACATCGCGCCCGTTCCGGATGAAATTCCAGCCCGCCTCGCCGTAAAGATGGCTGACCTCCTTCTTCTGGGCTTCCTGCGCCTCCTGTCCCAGATTGGCGGCGGCGACCATGATCATAAAAAAGCCGAGCAGAAGGAGCGTCACATCCATCAGCGAGAGGAACCGGGCGAGGATCCGCTGAACGTTCATCGGATCACTCCTGCGCCGAGGCGGTTTTCGGAAGACAGAGCCAGACCAGCGCGTTAAGAAGCAGGTTCGGAATCAGAAGATAGAGCCCGTTGGCGGTGGTCGTCAGCGCGGGGGCGAAGCTCTGCAGAAAGTCTTTCATTTGAGCCATCGTCATCACCGTGTTCCCTTCGTCGGTGCTGAACAGCCTGAAGGTGAACAGGAGCGCCTGAACCGTGCCGAGAAGCCCCATGAGCGGAAGAAGCTCGCTGAGCAGGAGCAAATAGCCCTGGAGGCTTTTGAGTTGCGGATGCGGCCGGCCGTCGCCGGCAAAGAAGCTCAAAAGCAGAAGGATGGCGTGGAGCGCCAGAAGTGTGATGCCGAAACCGAGGATGATTTTGTCCAGGAGGGTAAAGTCGGCAAAGAGCGAATACATGGCAGGCGGCGTTCCTTATGATGTTCTGGCGAAACGGTTCCGGGGAGGGGCAGGCCGCGCGCTTCTCTTTGCCGCGCGGTTTCCGGCTCCTCTTTCCGCCGTCGTTCCCGTATTAGAAGACGTCGGCAAAGATTTCTTCGGCGGCGAAACAGACGTCGGCCAGCTCGGGGGCCGGTTCGGGAAGTGCGCTCCTTGCCGGCGGGTAGTAGAGGGGGGTCGCGGTCGAGTATTTCAGCCAGTTCGACATCAGAAAGCTCCAGTCGCCCGGGCCGACCAGGCCGTCGCCGTCGATATCGCAGCGCGGGTCCCACGAGGTATTGCCCGAAGTGCGGAGCCACGACGAGGAGAGGAGACTGTAGTCGCCGGTGCCGATAAACCCGTCGCCGTCGATGTCCATCGGGCAGACGCGCAGCGACGAAACGCCGGACCAGGCGGAATTGCCGTGGGAGATTCCGTCGCCGAGGGCGCGGACGCGGTAATAGACCAGCGTGCCGTAGGTGAGCCCGGTCGCCACATAAGACGAAGCCGATGTGGAAGCGGTGCTCCAGTTTGACTGGTCGGTTGACCATTGCAGCTCGTATCCGGCCGCATTCGGAACCGTTCCCCAGACGACCTGGTGCCGGTTCGCTCCGTAGGAGGAGATTCCCGAGATCACGGGCGCGGTGAGCGCCGGAAGGGAATTGGTTGCGGTAAAGGTGACGCTGCTGTAGTCGATTTCGGAACTCGAAAGGGTGCCGTGTGTCAGGCGGGTCAGGTTGAGCGCCGGGTTGACGGAACCGTTCAGCGTCGGGGATTCCGCCGAAACGGTGACCGTTCCGGTACCCGCGACGGAGAAGGTTGCGTAACCGAGAAGCGCCCAGTTCGAGACGCCGACCGCGGTCGATTCGGGATCGGGGCATCCGCCGAAGAGGGAAAGGCGGCCGGCGGCCGAGGAGTTGACCAGGTTCGTGGCATTGTTGAAATCCGCACCCGGCGTGTAAGAAGTGTAGGCCAATTGGGGTGTGGTGTAGGTCAGATCGACATAGCCGCCGGTGATCCCCAGCGTACTGCCGTCGTTGTTCCTGACCCAGACCTGCACATAGACGGGGGAACCGCTGTCGGCGCTTGTGATCGAGGCGGGCAGGGTCGCGAGCTCGGACGACGCGGGAGCCGTGTTGCTGACAACGACACTGACCGAAACTTTTGAGGTGAGGGTTTCGACGATGGAGGCGGTGCACGTCTCGGGGGCGGGAAGGGAATAGTTCGAGGTGTTCGTCCCGCTGACCGTGTAATAGACCGGTACCGAGTAGGTGCCGGGCGCGGAACTGGGGAACGACGCCGAAGCCGAGAGGGTGACGCCGTCGCCGGGGATCAGGCCGCTGACCGTGCCGATGTTGACCGTGGCGGCGGTCGTTCCGTCGTACACCTTATCGGAAACCGTGGTGCCGGTCACGGTGATCGGGCGGAGCGTGATCGTGACGGCCGCCGACCCTTTCCAGTCGCTGTAGCCGGACCGGGAAACCTTCGCGTAAACGACGTTCGAGCCGACGTTGGTGTAGGTCGGCGGGAGGGTCGAGGAGTAAGTGACCCCGTCGGTACTGTAGTAAACCGTGTCGGTCGCAAGCACTCCGCCGAGGGTGATGCCGTGTGCCGCGCCGTCGTACACGCCGGTGTAGCCGGTGATCGTGATATTGAACGAAGGTTTGGCCTGGTATTCGTACGCGCCGATATCGACGATGTTGTTGACGATGCGCGGATTTCCGGCCAGATCGGCTTGGATCGGGCTTCCGCCGGGCATGACGGCATTGACGTTGCTTCCGGCATCAATCGCGGGGGAATTTTCGGCCAGGGTGTAGTCGCCCGCCGAGGGTTTCGTGAAGATGGTGTTCGACGAGGCGGAGTAGGTGATGTTTCCTGATCCGGAAATGGTCTTGGAGGAGAGGTTCGCGTCGCCCATGGCGGTGCCGAAGATATCGCGGGACCCCGCCGCGCTGGAGCTGTTCGACTGCGTGTTTCCGTAAACGATGGTGTTGTAGAGGGTGAGGGAACCCGATTCGGAGGAGTCGTGGTAGATGCCGCCCCCCTGTCCGCCGCTGTTTCCGGCGATGGTGCAGTCACGCACGACGGTGCTGCCGCTGCTCCAGATGCCCCCGCCCAGGTTCGAGGCGTTGTTGTTGGAAACGCAGCTGTTGACGATGGTCATGATGCCGAAATTGCGGATTCCGCCCCCGGACACGGCCTTGTTGCCCTGAATCAGGGTGCCGGTGATGACGAGTGTCCCCTCGTTGTAGATCGCCGCGCCGTTGGCCGAGGTCGAGTTGCCGGAAAAGGTGCAGTTGTCGATGGTGACGGTCCCGGTCTTGTTCGACAGGCCGGCGCCGAGGTAGGTGCTGTTGCCGGAAAAGATGCAGTTGGTCAGCACGACGTTCCCCCCCATGTTGCGGATCCCGCCGCCGTAGGAGTGGCCTGTTGCCGAACAGCCGGTGAAATTGCAGTGATCGAGTGTCAGCCCGCCGGTATTGTAGATTCCGGACCCCTGTCCGCCGGAACCGGCGTTGCCGGCCGTGATGTTGACGTAATCGATCGAAATTGTGCCGGACGGCGAGGCGGTATAAAAGACCCGGCTGGAATTGTTTCCGCTGATCGTAATGCCGTTCTTGCCGGACGAGTCGACGAGGTTCGAGCCGGTAATCGTGATCGCGCTGGCCACTTTGAGGTGGCCGGAGGTCAGCCGGATGGTTCCGCCGGTCAGACTCGATGAAAAGGTGATCATGTCGCCGTCCGAGGCGCCGTTGACCGCTTCGCGCAGCGAGATAAGGCCGTCGTTTTCGTTCACGGTATCGGCAAGCGTGTTGACGACCCACGTGGTTGCCGATGTGCTCTGGGGAAGGGCGGCCGCCGAGGCGTGGCCCGCGGCGACGGTTAAAAGGTTCCGTTCTTCGAGTGATTCAAACCGGATCCGGCGCTTTTTGATCATGGTTCTGACTTCCTTGTCTCGTTCTTTTGAGCAGATTTGGCGGCCCGCCTGCCGGCCGGGAGAAACCCGGCGCGTTTTCGATTCCGGCCCGGCCGCAGCGTGCGCGTAGTATATTCCCCAGTCTTAAAATCTGCAAGCGCAAATCGTTTCCCGCCCCCCCCTTCCGGTCCGGCGGGGGCGTTTCCCCGGCGTGCGGGGAAGAGAGGGGGAATAAAAAACGCGTCCGCCTTTCGAAAGACGGACGCGCCGATTGCCTGCTGCCGGAAACCGGAAGAAGCGGGATCATTCCCCTTTGAGTTTCAGGTCGAAGAGGTCGTGGAGCTTCTTCTTGATTTCGTTGAGGCTTGTCACGCCGAAGTTCTTGCTGTTCATCAGCTCTTCGGACGTGGTGCGGACCAGTTCGCCGATGGTCCGGATATCTTTACGGCTGAGGCACTTCTTGGCGCGCACCGTGAGGTTCAGCTCGTCAACCGAGCGGTTCAGCACCGAATCGCCCGCGGGAATTTCGGCGCTCGCCTCGTCGGCTTCGCCGGCGAGATCGGCAGCCGCGTCGATCGGCTGCGGACCGGAACCGAGTTTCAGGCCCGCGTCGTCCAGAATGCGTTTGATCTCTTCGAGGCTCGAATCGCCGAAGTTTTTGGTGGTCAGAAGCTCCTTTTCGGTATGGGAGCAGAGCTCGCCGAGCGTCTCGATTCCCATGGCCTGGAGCGCCTTGCGGGCGCGGGCCGAGAGTTCATAGTCCGAGACCTGCTTGTCGTAGATCGACTTGACGATCGAGGGGAAGCGGACGCGGCCCGCTGCCCGGCCGCGGTTGAGGGAAGCTTCGGCGTCTTTGATGAACATCCGGGCTTTCTCGTTCAGCGGGTCGGCTTCGAGGACCCGCTTGTAGCAGGCGACAGCCTCTTCGTAGTTTTCGCGGTCCTCGTAAAGAACCCCCAGGTTGATGAGCGCACCGACATGGGTCGGAATCAGGCAGACCAGGCGCTGGTAGAGGGCCAGCGCCACGTCGTCGTTTCCGCGGCGTTCATTTTCGAGCGCCATTCCGAAGAGGGCGCCGGGGTGGTTCTTGTCTTTTTCGTGAGCGCGTTCGTACCAGCGGAGCATCTCTTCCTGGGGATTTTCGACCAGATCGGGCCGGTCGGTCAGTTCGGCCGTCGTTGCGCCGCGCTGGTAGAGGTAGTCGACCGTCTGTTCGGTTTCGCCGGAGATGGAGTCGAGCTGGCGGAGCGATTCGACCGGATCACCCTTGACGCGGCAGACCTCGGCACGGGCGAGCGCGCAGTCCCCCTTGGGATAACCGGCCTTTTCGGCTTCGTTGAAGGCGGCGATGGCCTCGTCGAAGAGGGGTGCGGCAAGTTCGACGCTTTCGGAGCTTTTAATGTTGGCAAGCTGAAAGGCGGTTTTGCCGCGGTAAAACGGATTGAGGGGGCTTGCGTTCTTGTTCTGGCTGAGCGTTTGGGCGGCGCTTTCGTAGTCGCCGACCAGATATTGGCAGACTCCGAGTTTGACCGATTCGAAAGGGCTCAGCTCGGACTGTTTCGCGGAAAGTTCGGCGACAGCTTCTTCCAGTTCGGCAAATTTCGCCTGATCGCGGCCGATCTCCTGGGAAATCTGCCTGATGCTGCTAGGACCAAATGCCGCGTCGGCAACGACACGTTCTTTCAGACCCGGTTCGGCTGCGGAGAGCTGCGACTTGTTGTTTTCCATAAAACCCTCTGTTTGCTGGAATGGCTTTCGCGAAAATCCGTCGGCGCCGCCTGGCCGGGAAAGCCCGTAAAAGGCGGCGGTGCGGCAGATAAAAAATCCCCCGATAATATATAGCGAAAGGGGGAAATCGTCAAGTCCGGCATCGCCTTAAAAGATGATATTGGAGGGGACGCTGTTTGTAGGGTATAATGAAGAAGGACGTTCTCTTTCCCTGAAAGTCCGGCGGCAGCCGAATGCGGTAGACAGCGTCTGTCACAAAATTTGATATTTTCCGCCCCGACGTATTGGCGGAGTCTACGGATAGGGAGAAACCGGTAATGGCTTATACCATTCACTATTTCGCTCGAATTGCAGGAGCTTTCCTTCTGGCGGGGGCGGTAATCGCCGCTCCGTGGCTTTTCCGTTCCTCGGTTCCGAATGCCGAAGTCACCGTACGCGCTCTGGTGACCCTGGCCGCGGCGGCCGCGCTGGCCGCGCTTCTGATCGCGCCGCGCCGTGTCCGCCAGAACCGCTCTTTCGGCCGGATGATTCCCGCCGCGCTGATTCTTCTGGCCGGAATCGCGATCGGTTTCCTGCAGGTTCTTCCCCATTCGGTTTCGTCGCTTCGTTTCCTTTCCCCGGCGATTCCGCGCCTTGCCGAAGATCTTCTCCCCCGCGAGGGAACCGAAGAGGCCGTTTTCGAGAAAGAGCTTCTCGACGGGGCGGAACCGGGTCCCGGCGGGAAATCCGGTTTCTGGCCGTCGGCGGTCTCGGTTTGCACCCAGGTTACCAAAGACCAGACCGCGGAACTGATTTTCGTGTTTGCTGCGTTTGTTTCGGCCTCGATCCTCTTTCAGACAAAGCGTCAGCGGCTCCTCCTTTGGCGGGCGATCGCGATCAACGGCCTTCTGCTGGCGCTTCTGGTAATCGCTCAAAAAATCTTCGGCGACCGGCTCCTCGGGTACCGTCATTTCTGGCCCGAAGCGCTCTGCGGGCCGTTTGTCAACCGGAACGGGATGGCGGGCTATCTGGCCCTCTGCCTTGCCCCGGCGGTCTCGCTTCTCTTCCTTGAAGTCCTGATCGGGATCCGTCTGCGCGAAGAGGACGAAGACCTCTATTACGACGGGATCCGTTACGAGCAGAGTTCCGGAACGCTCCGTTTCCTGAACGGGGTTTCCGACTTCCTGACCCTCTTTTCGGGCCGGGTGATTCCGTGGCTTTTGGCGGTCGCCGTCATTCTTGTCGCCGCGGCGATGACCCTTTCGCGCGGCGGGACGCTTGCCGCCCTCTTCACCTTCGCAACGGCCGCGGTCCTCTTTTCTTTGCGGAAGCGGACCGGGTTTTACCTGATTCCGGTTTGGGGAGGGCTTCTTTTGGCGTTCCTTCTCCTCTTCTGGCTCGGTGTGAACGAGCCGATTCAGCAGCGGATGGGAACCCTGGTCGAAACCGAAGAGCAGGAGAGCGATCTGAAAACCAACGCGCGTCTCGACAACTGGAAAAGCGCTCTGCAGACGGTCGGCGCGTACCGTCTCCGCGGGTCGGGGTTGGGAACGTATCCGCTCGCGAACCGGAGCCGCGACAAGGCGCTTCGGGTCAACCGCTATTTCTTCTTTGCCGAAAATATTTCGGTCGAAACCCTCGTAACGGCGGGCGCGATCGGCCTTCTTTGCCTGATCGGGGGGTATCTGCTCTTCTGGTATTACGTCTTTTTGGCGCTCCGCGCAAAGCGGCAGAGCGATCTTCTCGATTCGGCCGAAGAGAACGTGCTTGTCTACGAGTCCAAACAGGATAACGCCGATCTGACCTACATCTTCGGGATCGGAATCGCGGCGCTTTTGGTCGGCCAGGCGGTTTCGGGAAGTTTCGATTTCGGACTTCTCTTTTACCCCAACGCCCTTGCCGCGGCCCTGATCCTCGGCTCTTTTTCGGGGGGGAAACTCGACAATTCCGACGATTCGGCCAGCGAATTTCTGCCGTGGGAAGAGAAGCCGGCCGACCGTCTGAAGCCTTTCTTTTTTGCCGGCGCCGTTTTCCTTTCCGCCGCGGCGCTTCTGCTTGTGGTGCCCGCCTTCCTGCAGATCTACAACCGGGTCGAAACCATGCGTGTGATCGCCCGCTATCCCGATCCGATTTCAGCTTCCGAAGAACGCGATCTGGCCTACTTCGATCATGCCGTGAACGCCATCAACTGGGCGATCCCCATCCGTCCCGACGACCCGGCGTTCCATTACCAGCTCGCGCAGATTTACACCGCGAAATTCCGCTACCTCTTTTTGGAACAGCTGAAGGAGGAGTTCCCCGACGCCGATCCGGCGGAACTCTGGAACCGGACGACCCCCGAAGCGGTCTTTGCCAGTATGCAGCCGTTCTACCGGAACAAGATGAAAGTGGTCCCCCGCCGGTTCCGCAACGACCCGATCGTGGCCGAAAACCTGGTTCCCGCGCTACGCGAACTCTGGATTGTCCGGCGGCTCTGCCCCCTTTATCCGGAACCGCATGTCGACGGCGCGGTGCTGGCGCCTCTCCTTTTCGAGATGGACGATTACGACGGATATATACGCGCGTCGCTGGAACGGCTGGAAAAGATCTCGCCGAACGAACCGAACGTCTTTTACTCGGCGGGCCTGATCGAATTCCTTTCGGGCAACACCGATGCCGCCGCCGCCAAATGGCAGGAGTCGGTCGCGCTTTCGGACGAGCGCCTGGCCGATATTACCACGATTCTCGCCTCGGAACGGCTCCGCGCCGATTTCCGCCGCCATTTGGACCAGGTCATTTCGGGAGACTGGCAGAAAGCCCTGCGCGGCACTCTCCTCTTCCCGAAAAAGGAGAGTCCGCTCATCTTTTCGGTTTACCTCGAGCTGATGCAGCAGTACCTGGCCGATTCCGACGACAAGACCTCGGCGGAATGGTTTTACCGCAGCGCGGTCTGCGCGAAACTTTCGGACCGGCCGGCCGAAGCGCTCGAGTCGTACAAGAAAGCGCTCGAAAGCGATCCGTATAACGCGGCGTGGCATTACGAGTTCGGCCGGTTCCTTCTGGGCTCCGGCCGGAATTCCGAAGCCGCCGACGAGTTCGCCCGGGCCTCGGAACTTGACCCGAAGAACCGCGTCTACCGAAAGGCCGCCGAAAAGTAACCGTTCCGCACGGGGCGTTAAACCGCCGATACACAAGAAGAGAGGCTCAGGAGAAGATTTCTCCTGAGCCTCTCTTGAATTTCAAACGCGCCTCGGCGCGGAGCACGGACGGCGGTTACAGATTGAACGCAGCCTTGAACGCGCCGGCGACCTCGGGATGGAGATCGGGGTTGATCGCGTTTTCGTCGTAGGGGACACCGAGATTGTCGAGATCCCGCTTGAGCGAAACGACCTCTTCTTCGGGAGAGACGCGCGGGGGCAGATCGCGGGAGAGGGGAGTGAGCCACGCGTTGAGCGTGTGGCCGCCGTCGACCAGAAGATCGACCCCGGTCACGTAGTTCGACGCGTCGGAAGCGAGGAAGATGACCGGGCCGTAAAGATCGTCGGGCCGTTCGACATAGCCGAGGGGAGTCAGCTCGCGGATCCGCTGACGGACCTCGACCGGGGTGGAGGCGTGCATCGGCGAGAGGATGTAACTGGGGCTGATGCAGTTGACGTTGATATTGAACCGGCCCCATTCGGCGGCGAGCATGCGGGTCATTTCGACCACGCCCCCCTTACTGGCGTTGTACGAGGCGTTGCAGTTGCAGATCCGCGCCGACATCGAGGCGGTATTGATGATTTTGCCCCCCTTCTTCTGCTTGATGAAGAAGCGGGCCTCTTCGCGTGCGCAGAAGTACATGCCGGACAGGTTGACCCCGATCACCTTGTTCCAGTCTTCGGTACGGTACTCTTCGTCGCCGCCGAGAATTCCGATACCGGCGTTATTCACGCCGATGTCGAGTCCGCCGAACCGGTCGACCACCGCCTGAACCATCGCGGCGACCTGTTCCGGCTTGGTCACGTCGCACCGGACGAAGAAAGAATCGACGCCGTACTCCTTTTTCAGGTATTCGGCGGTTTTTGTGCCCGTCTTTTCATCGATATCGACGATGGCCACATCGGCCCCCGCCATCGCCAGCGCGGTGGCGTAACCCCGTCCGATCCCGACGGCCGCGCCGGTAACCAGCGCCTTTTTTCCTTTGAGACTAAACATTGTTTTTTCCTTTCGATTGAGTTGAAAAATACCCGGTACTCAAAAGTATAATAACTTTCAAATCGTTTGGAAAGACCCGGCCGAATCGTTCCGCGACCGCCACGGCTCAAGGGACGAAAGAGGAAAAGGTTCTCTACCTCGACCTCTTGAACCGGCACTATTACAGTTTCGCCGACCAGGACGTTTTGAACATCATCTGCAATGGCCGAACCCGCTGCCTGGAGAACAAGTGGAACAGCGGAATCGCCTGCGGATGGAGCAAGAGCCCGGTGATCGACCATTTCGTTTCCTACGCCGATTTCTGGAAAAACCCGAACTGCCGGTCATGGCAGGCCATGAAAGGGTAGCTCGCGCATTATTGGGCTCAAAAAGAAGAGAAAGAACCGGTCTAATTAAACCGCACTTTAATTAAACCGGTTCACCCGGCGCGTAATTAAAGCCCGCTTTAATTAAAACGGAATCCCGGTAGCGCAAGTAAAATCGCGGCCGGGATTTTTTAGTTAAGATTTCGGTTATTAAGCATTATTTAACAACTCAGTTTGTTTTCTGTTTCGGTGGGGTAGGGGGATAAATGAAAGCAGCAACAATTACGACAACAGCATCAATTGCACCGGCTTTGCCGAACAACAGGACAGAATCCCTATTGTCGCAAAAAATATTGACAAACGTCAAACCCAGCAAAACAAAAAAGACTGTAAGCATACAGATCCAGAAGATTTCTCGGATCGTAAGGTTCCTGTTCATGATTTCCCCCTTTCTCGGTCTGTCTGTTTTACTCACATTTTAGCGTATCGGGTTTTTCTTAACAACTAAAATCGAACTGTTAAGTGTTATTCAAGAGTCGGGTTTTTTAGGCTGACAGACTCCACCTTTTGTGGAATCCGGCCGAGTTTATATATCGCCGCAAGGAGGCCGACAAACAAACAAAAAACGCCGGCAAAGATTACCCGCGCGGCATATTCCCAGGCATCTTCCTCGTCTAAATGAAAAAAGACCGAGACGCACAAAGCCAGAGTGATTAAAGTTCCGAGAACCTTAACCAAATTAACGACCTGAACGATCTTGCGCCAAGTTTTTAGGGACAGATAGTGTTTAGGTCCGAATTTAAGGTTCGGGAGCTCCGCAGCCTGGAACGGCTTGCGGAAACGGGGCGCTGCGGCAGACAGGTCAGATTCGGCGACTTCCAGAGTTGTGTACGGCGTTACATCGCCCCACCATGCCAAGTTGTCGAGTTCGACAGAATCCACCGGTCCGATCTTTTCATCACCCTTATGGTAGTAAAAGTTCATGATTTCCCCTTTCTCGGTCTGCTTGTTTTACTCACATTTCGGCGTGTCGGGTTTGGCTTAACAACTCAATCTTCTATCGGTTTCGGTGGGACTTTATTGAGCTTGCACATCCGCCCAAGAACCTCAACCAAGACGGTTGCTCCGGTCAAAGCCAAGAGTGCCGCAAAAAAGGAATTAGCCAGTTTGGGATTATCAATCGACCAGGCGACCATGCCAGAAAATGAAAGAAGCATCCCCAGTAAGCAACTGAGCTTAATATAGTTATAAGCGACCGCCAGCCGGCGCGCGGTTTTCAGGGAAATGTTCAGCGGGTTGGAACCGGGAGACGGCGTGTTTTCAGACGCAGGCAGCTGTTTGCCGTTCGGCCACTCGATGATTGTGTCCGGCTTGATGTCGCCACCCCATTCCATGAGATTATCAAACTCAATTAAATCAAACGGTCCGATCTTTTCGCCGTCTTTGTAGTAGTAAAACCCCATGATTTCCCCCTTTCTCAGTTTACCCGGTCAGCGCCCGAACAGACGTCGGGCGAGTTCGCTGATGACTTTCGTTAAGATTTCGCGGTTAGGTTCCGAGAGCTGGTCGATGTAGTCCCGGATGAACGCTATTAGAGCCTCTTCGTCGGGAGGCGGCTGCGGGCCGATCACCGGCTAATCGCCCCCCGTCCCGTTCATCAGCCGATCCTCATTGATGCCGAACGCAAGATGAAGCGCGCGAATAAGGCGCTTTTCGAACGGCATGGTTGGAACCTTCAATTCGGCTTATCGTGCTGTGAGGATACCGGATCGCTTCAGCGAAGGCGGCGGTTTTAACCCCGGGGTTTCACGGAGAATTATCAACCGTCCGTCTGCCGCTATCATAGATTATAGCATTTTTTGTCCGTACTGCAAATTCCTGTACTTTCCAAAAAATCTGATTTAGACGGCATTGAAAAACTAAGTCTTTTTCAACGGGGTTAAGTTAAAACGGACCTGGCTTTTCCCGTAACCCTTCTGCTCTGACCAGCACACCGCCCCGCCTTCCAAAACGCTTCTCCCGGGGGTAAAATAACGGCGGATTATTGTTTTTCAATTCCGGCCAAATCTCTATAGGATACCCCCATGGCACGCTATAACCCTTCTGCGATCGAACCGAAATGGCAAGAATACTGGGCGAAGAACAACACCTTTGCCGCGCCGCGCCTTCCCGGCCGGGGCGGAAAGATGTACATCCTCGATATGTTCCCCTATCCGAGCGGCAACGGCCTTCATGTCGGCCATCCCGAAGGGTATACCGCGACCGATATCGTTTCGCGCTATAACCGGATGAAAGGGAAATCGGTCATCCATCCGATGGGGTGGGATGCGTTCGGCCTGCCCGCCGAACAGCATGCCAAAAAGACCGGTATTCATCCCCGGATCACGACCGAAAAGAACATCGCCAACTTTAAGCGCCAGCTCAAAATGCTCGGCCTTTCGTTCGACTGGGACCGCGAGGTGGCGACGACCGATGTCGCCTATTTCCGCTGGACGCAGAAGATTTTTCTCGTTCTGTACGACACCTGGTTCGATCCGGAAACCCAAAAAGGGCGCCCGATCGCCGAACTGCCTATTCCCGCCGATGTCGCCGCCGCCGGACCTGACGCGGTGCGCGAGTATACCGACGATCACCGCCTTGCCTATCAGGTCGAGGCGGCGGTTAACTGGTGTCCCGAATTGGGAACGGTTCTGGCGAACGAAGAGGTGATCGGCGGCGTGAGCGAACGGGGCGGGTACCCGGTCATGCGGATTCCGCTCCGGCAGTGGATGCTCCGGATTACCGCTTATGCCGACCGGCTTTCCGACGATTTGGACGGTCTCGACTGGTCCGAGAGCATTAAGCTTCTCCAGCGGAACTGGATCGGGAAGAGTACCGGCGCCGAAGTCGATTTCTTTATCGGCGCCGACTGCGGCGCGGGGATTCCCGACGATGCCGCTTTCGACGCCTGGAAAGCCGCGCGCGCCGATTCGGGTTATCCGCGCAAGCCGGGCGACGATGTCCTGCGCGTCTTTACGACCCGGCCCGACACTCTTTTCGGCGCGACCTATATGGTGATCGCGCCGGAGCACCCCCTTGTCGGGCGGCTGACTTCCCCTGAACAGGCCGAGGCGGTCAAAGCGTACTGCCAGCAGGCCGCGTTCAAGTCCGATCTGGACCGCACCGATCTGGCGAAGACGAAAACCGGGGTCTTTACCGGTTCCTACGCCCGCAACCCCGTGAACGGCGCGGCGGTGCCGATCTGGATTGCCGACTATGTTCTCATCTCTTACGGAACCGGCGCGATCATGTCGGTTCCGGCACACGATACGCGCGATTTCGAGTTCGCCCGCCAGTTCAATCTGCCGATCATTCAGGTGGTCGCCAAAGAGGGGGAAAGACTCGATCCGGCGGCGATGACCGAAGCGATGACCGAGAAGGGAACGGCGGTCAACAGCGGCCGATACGACGGCACTCCGACCGCCGAGTTTAAAGAGATCATCAGCGGCGAACTGGCCGATGCCGGACTCGGAAAAAAGACCGTGAACTACAAACTGCGCGACTGGCTTTTCAGCCGCCAGCATTTCTGGGGCGAACCGTTCCCCCTCCTGCGCGAGCTGGGCGAGGACGGCCGGCCGAACGGAAACGTTTTGCCTCTTTCCGATGACGAGCTTCCGCTCGATCTGCCCGAGGGGATGACTTTCGACGCGGCGCACCAGTCCCCCGAACCGCCGCTCGAAAAGGCACCGGAAGAGTGGCTTTATGTCGAGCGGAACGGGAAAAAGTATAAGCGCGAAACGAACACCATGCCGCAATGGGCGGGAAGTTGCTGGTACTACCTGCGTTACCTCGATCCGAAGAACGACAAAGCGCTGGTCGATCCGGAAATCGAAAAAGCGTGGATGCCGGTCGATCTGTATGTCGGCGGCGCCGAGCACGCGGTTCTCCATCTCCTTTACGCGCGGTTCTGGCACAAGGTCCTGTTTGACCGCGGCTACGTGACCACGAAAGAACCGTTCCAGAAACTGGTCAATCAGGGAATGATTCTGGGCGAAATGGAGTTTACCGGATACCAGACCCCCGACGGCGCCTGGGTCAGTGCGAAAGAGGTCGAAATCGACGGCGCTAAGGCTCTGCGCAAGAGCGACAAGCTTGAACTGGCCGCAGTGAAACTCGCCCCGCGCGACCTTCAGAAGAAAGGGGAATCGTTCGTGCTGGCCGCCGATCCTTCGATTGCGGTCGAAGGGAAATCGTACAAGATGTCGAAAAGCCGCGGGAACGTCATCAATCCCGACGAAGTGGTTGCGCAGTACGGCGCCGACGCGCTCCGGCTCTATGAGATGTTCATGGGGCCGCTCGAAGCGGTCAAACCATGGAGCCAGGACGGCGTGAGCGGCGTTTACGGATTCCTCGGGCGCGTCTGGCGGATGATCATCGACGCCGATGCCGAGGACGACCGGCTTAACCCCGCCGTTGCCGACGCTGAGCCGACCGGCGAGCAGAACCGCGTTCTGCACAAGACGATTTTGGCGGTGACCGGCGACATTAACAACATGTCGTTCAATACGGCGATCGCCCGCATGATGGAGTTTGTCAACTTCTTCGGCCGCGAAAAGGTCCGCCCGAAAAAGGCGATGGAAGATTTCCTCCTTCTGCTGGCTCCCTTTGCGCCGCACATTGCCGAAGAGCTCTGGCAGCGGCTCGGGCACGGCGAGTCGCTCGCCTGCGCCCCATGGCCCGAAGGGAACGAGTCGTTTGTCGCCGAATCGAACGGGACGATTCCGGTTCAGGTCAACGGAAAACTCCGCGCGAAGATTGATGTGCCGGTCGGCGCCGACCGCGGCGCGCTCGAAGAGGCCGCCAAAGCCGAACCGAAGATTGCCGCCGCGCTCGAAGGGAAAACGGTCGTGAAGACGATTGTCGTTCCCGGAAAGATGGTGAATTTCGTGATCCGTTAGGGGGGGCCTTTTGCCGCGGAGCGCCGCCGGCGGAACGCGGCCGGGCGCAGTCGCTCTCGACAGCCCCTTGCGGCGTGGTATAATGGAGCCCGGCCGGTCCGCCTTTGGCGCGCGGTCCGTTCGGGTTCTTTTCGAACCGTGCGAATCGGTTTTTTTAGTGCAGCAGATTTTGATTTCCCGGTAACCAGGAGTAAACGAACAATGAAAGACAGCTGGCTGTCGAAACGGTCCGAGAGTTTTAGCTCTTCCGGAATCCGCAAAGTATTTGATTTGGGCGCGAAACTTGCCGATCCGATCAACCTTTCGATCGGGCAGCCCGATTTCGATATGCCCGCCGAATGCCGCCAGGGCGCGATCGACGCGGTCAACAGCCATAAGAGCGGCTACACGCCCACGCAGGGGCTGAAAGTCTTTCTCGATAAAATTCAGACCGAAGTCGACGCCGAATACCATCACGACGACCGCAAGGTCTTCATTGCCAGCGGCACGAGCGGCACGCTCCTTCTGGCGGCGCTTTCGTTCATCGATCCGGGCGACGAGGTCATTCTGTTCGACCCGTATTTCGTGATGTACGAATCGCTGGTCAAGCTGATCGGCGGGGTGCCGGTTTTGATCGACACCTATCCCGATTTCCGCATGGATCCCGATAAAGTCGCGGCGGCGATCACTCCGAAAACAAAGATGATCATCATGAACTCCCCGGCGAACCCGACGGGCCATGTTGCCACGCGCGAAGAGACCGAAGGGATCGCCAATATCGCCGCGAAACACGGAATCCTGCTGGTCAGCGACGAAATCTACCGCACGTTCTGCCACGTTCCGTTCACTTCCCCCGCCGAGTTCAATCCCGACACGCTGGTCATGAACGGGTTCAGCAAATCGCACGGAATGCCCGGATGGCGTGTCGGCTATGCGCACGGGCCCGCCAAGCTGATCGAAACGATGTGCAAGTTCCAGCAGTACTCCTTCGTCTGCGCGCCCCAGGTCGGCCAGTGGGCGGCGATGGCGGGGCTCGCTGCCGATATGAGCGGCGAGATCGCCAACTACCGCCGCAAGCGCGACATGATCATCGACGGGATCGGCGACCTTTACGAAATCGCCAAGCCGGAAGGCGCGTTCTACATGTTCCCGAAAGCCCCGTGGGGAACCGCTTCCGAGTTCGTCGAAAAGGCGATTACCAAATATTCGCTTCTGATCATTCCCGGCAACGTCTTCAGCTCGCGCGACACGCATTTCCGCATTTCCTATGCGGCGAGCGACGAAACGATCAAGCGCGGGATCGAAGCGTTCCGCAAACTGGCGGCTGACCGCTAAAAATATTTTCACACGCCCACTTTAACAAGAAAGAGATCGTCATGGCAAAAAAGAGTTGTGTGCTGGCCTATTCCGGCGGTTTGGATACTTCGGTCATTCTCGGCTGGCTGATGGACCGCGGCTACGATGTCCATTGTGTTTATGTCGATGTCGGCCAGCCGTGTGAAGACCGCGCGGCGATCCGCAAGAAAGCGGAAGATATCGGCGCGGCGTCGGTCCGGTTCATCGATGTGCGCGAAGAGCTCTGCCGCGATTACGCTTTCCCGATGATCCAGTGGCAGGCGAAGTACGAAGCGGTCTATCTGCTCGGCACCTCGATTGCCCGGCCGATCATCTCGAAGAAGATTCTCGAAGTCGCCAAAGAGGTCGGCGCCGAAGCGTTCGCGCACGGCGCGACGGGGAAAGGGAACGATCAGTGCCGGTTCCAGCTGGCCGCCGAAGCGCTCGAGCCTTCGGTGAAGATGATCACCCCTTGGCGGATGGACGAGTTCCGGAAAGATTTCCCCGGCCGCACCGAAATGATCGAGTATTGCGCCAAAAAGAACATTCCGGTCAAGGCCTCGATCGCCAAACCCTACTCTTCCGACGAGAACTGCCTGCATATCAGCTACGAAGCCGGTCAGCTCGAAGATATGAACGTCTGCGGGCTCGATCTGGTCGAGTTCGGAATGTGTGTGCGTCCGCAGGACGCTCCCGACAAGGAAGAGAAAGTCTCGATTGAGTTCGAGTCGGGCGTGCCGGTCAAGGTGAACGGCGAAAAGCTCGGCGCCTACGAAGTGATCGACACGCTCAACAAAATCGGCGGCCGCAACGGGGTCGGGATCATCGACATGGTCGAAAACCGTTTCGTCGGCATGAAGAGCCGCGGCGTTTACGAATCCCCCGGTATGACGATCCTTTACGACGCGCACCGCTATGTCGAACAGCTGACGCTTGACCGCGACCTGACCCATCTGCGCGACCGCCTTTCGCCCGAAGTTGCCGAAATGGTCTACAACGGGTTCTGGTACTGCGCCAAGATGGATGCGCTTCTGGCGTTCATCAAGGAGGCCCAGAAACCGGTTACCGGCCGTGTCGATCTCAAACTTTATAAGGGAAACATCATTCTCGATAAGCGCGAAAGCGCCAATTCCCTTTACGACGAGGGGATCGCCACGATGGAAGGGAGCGACGCGTACAATCAGAACGACGCGACCGGATTCCTGCGGATTCTCGGTCTTCCGCTCCGCGTACAGGGGAAAGCCCGGCCCCGCGCCTGATTCGCTGAGCGCAATTTCCGCCTAGCGGGGCAGTTTTTTCGTTCGTACGGTCAGCGCAAGGGACACTCACCTGGTGGACTTTGCGCTGACCGGTTTTTTCCCGCCGCCGCTTTTCGCGGCGGCGCTGCGTGAGAATGGACTCTGTAACGAACCCCCCGATCAACTGGAAGAAGAACCTCTTTTTCATTTGGCTCTGCCAGTTTCTTTCGATTGCCGGTTTCTCGCTGGCGCTCCCCTTTGTCCCGATCTATATCCGCGACAAGTGGGGGATCGTCGGGGAACATGAACTCGGGCTCTGGATGTCGGCGTTCTACTTCTTCGGCATGCTCAGTTACTGCGGGTCCACTCCGCTCTGGGGCGTGCTGGCCGACCGGTTCGGGCGCAAACTGATGCTCTTACGCGCCTGTTATGTCGACGGCATCCTGTTCCCCTGTTTTCTGCTGGCGCCGAGCCCGGTCTGGCTCATTGTCGTCCGGTTCGTGACCTCGGCGTTTACCGGTACCGTCGCGGCGGCACAGACCCTGATCGTGACCAACACGCCCGAAGAGCATCACGGGTTCTGCCTGGGCACGCTTTCTTCGGCGATCTGGTGCGGCAACCTCGCCGGGTTCGCCGTCGGCGGGCTGGTCGTTCATCATTTCGGGTTTACCGCCGCGTTTTTAGCCTGCGGCGCGCTCTACCTCCTGGCGGGCGCTTTGGCGCACTTCTTCGTCCGTGAGAATTTTACGCCCCCCCCGAAAGGGACGCTTCATAAGGCGGGGAACCCGTTCCGCGGCCTTTCGGCGGCGGCATGGATCGTCTCTCTCATGATCATCGTGATGGCGATCGGACGGAAGTTCGACGAGCCTTACATCGCGCTGATGGTCGAAAAGATTGCCGGACCCGAAAAGACTGCGCTCTTTACCGGCTGGATCAGCGCCGTTGCAGCATTGGGCGGAATCGGGTCCGGCATGGTGATCGGCCACTTGTGCGACCTCTGGTCCGCCGAAAAAGTCACACTTCCGATCGCGCTGGTCGCTGCCGCGGGAATGTTCGCGCAGGCAGCGGCGGGGAGCCTCCTCTTTTTCGGCACCGCCCGGTTCCTCAACAACCTTGCGGCGGCCGGTCTGGAACCGGCATTCTTTTCGATTCTGGCGAAAGTCTCGCCCGCGGAACGGCGCGGTACCGTCTTCGGCCTGGCGTCGAGTCTGCGGATGGGGGGGATTCTTCTCGCTTCGGCGCTGAGCGGCGCGGTCATCTGGCTTGCCGGAGTGCGGTTCATCTTCGTCACCGCAGGCATCTTTTTCCTGATCCTCGTCCCGATGCACCTGGCCGCCGGGCGGCTGGTCGACCGGCTCGGAACCGCCGGTAAAGAGCCGGCCCCGTAACCCGGCAGGCTGCGCCGGAACGGTCTTGACCTGAATTCTTAAATTGATTACTCTCCCCGCGGTCTGTTTTCCTTTCATTTCCGCAGGTTTTATGACGGTGTTTCAGGTCGCCGGCAAACAGCAAATCCCTTTATTCCGCGTACGGGCGCTCATCGGGCGTTCCGCTTGCGCCGGGGCGCTTTGCGCTCTTCGTTTTCTTTGGGTTTGCGGGTGCACGTCGAAGGTGGTCGGTTTGCGCGAGGTTCATAACCCGAAACAGCTCCTTCCGCCGAACGTCGATATGTTCGGGAATCTTGAACCGACCGCGACTGCCGAAATTTCGCTCTCCAGTCTGAGGCTCGATAAAGATTCCGGCTCGAACCTCGAGAAACTCGTGAAAATCCAGGAAGCGGCCAACGCCGCTCCCGACCCGAACCTTCTGAGCACATTCTGCGAGCTCGGCTATTACGAAGCGGTCCGCGTCGAAAAAAGCGATCCCGAATACGCCTGTGAACTGTATGCCGCCATCCTCCTTAACAGCTGGCGTTATCTGTTCGATCCCGCGTTCGAGATCAAACGGAACACACTCGGTGACGACTATAAGCGAACCGCCTCCTACTACAACAAGGCGGCGGAACGGCTTTTGCGCCGGCTGTTTCAAAAGCGCGGCGAGGAGGGCCGGCCGACACCGGCGCCCGGCGACGACTGGGTTGCCGGAATCAATGGCAAGTACTGGCGTGTCGCGTGCGTGATGGGCGAAAGCCCCTGGCGCGGAGAAGAGGTGGGAACGGTTCGGTTTGCTTCCGATTACGAGGTTGAGGGGCTTACCGGCCATTATACGCGGGAGGGGATCGGCATACCGGTCATTGTCTCGCGCAAACGGTGCGGCCGGTCCGAAGAGAACTACTATATCACCGACCTCTCTTATCCGATGACGCTCATTCTCCGTCCGAACGCCAAAGGATGGCTTTCCGAGAAAAGCTCGCCCGGCGCGCCGCAGGTTTTTCTGGAATTCCTCGACCCGCTCGCGCAGAAGACGGTTGCCGCCGGTTCAAGCACGGTTCCCTTGGCCGCCGATCTGACAACTCCGATTGCCTACAATTACATTGATCCCCGCGCCGACCAGGTGGGGACGCTCGGTCTCCTCCATCCCGAATCCTTTTTTGACGTGCCCGAGGGGGAAGAGGGGGTACGGGCTTTGGCCGGTTTTTATATGGCCGCTCCCTACGATCCCGAAAAGATCCCTGTCATCCTGGTTCACGGGCTCTGGTCTTCCCCCATGACCTGGGTTCCGCTTCTGAGTGCTTTACAGGACGATCCCGAAATCTGGCATCGGTACCAGTTCTGGCTCTGGTGCTATCCGACAGGTTATCCCTGGTGGGTTTCCGCTTCCCGGCTCCGGTCCGATCTCGGCAAAATCTACGCGCAGCTTGATCCGGAAGGGACGAACCCCCACTTTAAGGAATCGGTGATTATCGGGCACAGCATGGGGGGGCTCATTTCCAGTCTGCAGGTTTTGGAGAGCGGCGACGAGGTCTGGAAACTGGTCAGCGACCAGCCGTTCGACAAGAGCGATGTGGAAAACAAGGAGGAGCTCCGGCCGATCTTTTTCTTCCATCCCGATCCCCACATTACACGTCTCGTAACCATTGCCACTCCTTACCGCGGGAGCGATTCGGTTAATTCGTTTGTGAAATGGTTTGCCGACAAGGCGATTTCCTCGCCCGAAGACCTTCACGTGATGTCGGAATGGCTCAATACCGCGCTCGGCACCAGCAAGAACCCGATCATTGACACCAAGAACAGTGTGGAATCGCTTTCTCCCGGTTCCCCCTTCTTTGAAGCGCTGAGCCGGATGCGCCGTCCCCGTTATCTTGCGTTCAATAATATTATCGGTGTTACCGAAACGGGACTCATTGTTAAGAAGAATGCCGGCGATAAGATCGTTCCCTACGAGAGCGCGCACCGCGGCGACGCCGACAGCGAGTTTGTGATCGACGCTTTCCACACACGCGTTCATTCCTGCCCCGCCGCCGCCCGCGAAGCGAAACGGATTCTCGGCGAACATTACCGGGTCGCGCAGCGGCGAAGCCTTTCCCCGCCGCGGCGGACGGCCCTCGCGGCTGAGGACGACGATGACGGGGAGACTCTTCGTTAGACCGTGCCGCGGACGCCAGACGCACGGCAGCGGCGGCCGGTGAGGCTCACGCTCCCTGTTGAAATCTCGTTTAATGTCTCTTATAATCCGGAAAATCACGTTTTCCCCGATCCCCCAAGGATACCCCCCATGAAAAAAACACTCTTTGCCGTATTGGCCCTTTCGCTGTTTCTCTTTGCCGTTTCCGCCTTTTCCGTGCCGCAAGTCGGGGCTGAAAAGGGGTTGTCCGAGGGTTCCCTGTTTGTCGAAACCGAGATCGATTCCCGGTACAACGGGCAGATTGTGGCCGCCGGTCTTCTCGAAGCTGAGGGGAAGACGATCACCATTTCCGCTTCCGATACGGCGGTTACGGGACTGCACCTTGAAGGGAAGGGGAACACCGTCCGGATTACCGGCGAGCGGGTCACTTTGGAAAACTGCTCGCTGGCCGGTGCCGAAGCGGTCG
The DNA here is from genome assembly GCA_017405595.1 of Thermoguttaceae bacterium. Classification (GTDB taxonomy): domain Bacteria; phylum Planctomycetota; class Planctomycetia; order Pirellulales; family Thermoguttaceae; genus RUG695. The sequence goes on from JAFRAC010000017.1 coordinate 29,105, forward strand.
TGACCGGGAAAGGTTTTTTTGCGGTCCGGTGCGATTTTGATGATCTGACTTTTGCCGCCGAAGCTGCCGATGCCGAAGCGGCGCGGTGTGTGATTGAAGGGGCGGTTTCCCTTTACGGGCGGAACCAGGTTCTTTACGGGAACCGGTGCGGGGCGGTCGAGGCCGACGGCGCGGCAAACCTTTCGGTGGTCAAAAACGAAGGGGAATCGGTTACGGTCCGAAACGCTTCGTTTGTGAACCTTTCCGGAAACAGCTGGAAGAAAGAGGTCTCTTTCGATGACCGCGCCGCGCTGTGGGGGAGCGACCTGGCCGGCCTTCTTGAAGGGACCGAATATACGGGCGCCGATCCGTCGCGTCTTCCGCAGAACGACAAGACCCGGTTCGAGACAAGTACCGTTCGGGAAAAGGTCTATACCGGCGGCGCGTTTGTCTCCCCGAACGAGTGTGTTGCGTCGGCGGCGACATCGCCGGATGAGGAGCTTGTTGTTCCCGCAGGAATCTATTCGGGCGTTGATCCGCTTGTTTTTAATGACTGTTCTGATTTCACCCTAGCGGCGTACGGCGTTTTTACACGGTTTAAGAATTATACATCATCGGCAGTTCAGATCTGCCGGTGCGATCGGATTGCGGTCGAGGGACTGACCGTCGATCACATGAAGGCCGCGAACGCGCAGGGAACCGTTCTTTCGGTCGGGGAAAACAGTATTGTCTGGGAAGCGGACGCCGGGTACGGTTTCGACCTTTCCGACACTTCCCTCTTCAGCCCGCTCGGCGTCGGCCTGGCGTTTCGCGCGGGGGAGAAGCTTCCGTACAGGGACTGTTACGGTTTGGAGTACCTGAAGAACGAAGACGGTACCTTTACGGTCAACAAGGTGACCGGCCTTTCGGTTGGTGACCGGATCACGTTCCGCGGCCTCGGCGCGTATGTCTGCGCGGTACGCGATTCCGGCATCGTTCTGTTTCGCGATATGACGGTTTGGAACGGGAGTGCGTTTGCGTTCCATTCCTGGCAGGGAGCGGGACCTGTTTCACTGATCCGATGTCAGGTTGTTCCAGGCCCGAAACCGGAAGGCGTCCTCGAAGAGCGTGTTCATTCGGCGTGCGATGCTTCCCACTTCTCGAATATGCGGCAAGGCCCGGTGATGGAAGACTGCGTCTTTACCGATATGACCGACGACGGCACCAATATCAACGGCCATTACGCGATGGCAAGCGGGTTCGACCCCCAAACGCGCGCGTTTGCCATTCTTGAACGTTACGAGGTTTCAACCGGCACATACGCTTCCCAGACCGCCAATATCGAAAAGGGAGACCGAATCCGCGTTCTGACGCGTGATTTTCATCTTCTGGCCGAAACGACGGCGGAAGGCCCGGTTGAGGGGGGAAAGCTTACGGTTTCCGATTCGCTCGAACTTCCGGCCGGTGAGCTTGTCCTTCAGAATCTGAGCGCCCAGTCTTCCGGTTTTACAGTACGGAACTGTGTCGTCGAACGGATCCGCAGCCGCGGCCTTCTCATCAAAGCGGGTGACGGTCTCATTGAACATTGCACCTTGAAAGACGTCCGTATGGCGGGGATTCTGGCGGAACCGGAATCACTGGGCTGGCCCGAATTCGGGTTCACTTCGAACCTGACCGTCCGAAACAACAGATTTATTGGTACGGGATATGCCAACCCGAAAAACCATCTCTTCGCCCCGATCGCGTTCTGCGGCGACTGCGGCATGACTCCCGATACCGACGCCCAGCTTCACCGGAACATTTGCATTGAAGGGAACCTGATCGAAAACCGCCGGAACGAAACCGCGATCTGGATTTCGTACGTCAACGGCGGCCGGGTTGGCGGAAACAGGGTTGACAGCCCGGAAATCGGCGGGGAAGAGGATTCCGCTGCCGCGCCGATTGCGGTTGATTCATCGACCGGTGTCGAAATTTCGGGAAACACGTGTACTGAAAAGAGCGAAACTGTGGGAATGCCGGTCGAGGTCCTGGAAGCGGTTACCCGGATCAGGGTTGGTATGTGAGCCGGCGGGGGAATGAGTCCGCCGAAGTTCCGCGGCGGCCGGGGGCGGGAACGGGTTTATCTGGGCGTTTATCCTGCCATATCGGTTATCATCGGGTATTAAAAGGGTAAATTGCCGCACGGGAAGACGAATTTACCGAATTCAAGAAGACCGCAGGCGAACTGAACGAGGCGATGGGTTCCATTTCAAACATTCTGAACGAGCGTCGCCGGGGCAATTTCGATTTCGGTCTTAAAAACAATGGCACGCCTTTCACGTTCACGATCACAGATCCCACGGTTCCCGGCGTTTCCGGAAAGAATTTGGAAGAAGTCAGGCTGCAAATTACCTTCACGGTCAGCGAACTTCATTTTCCAGGGCTTTCAGTTCCTTCAGCGTCAGTCCTTCCAGGAGCCGGGCATCGCGCAGAGTGAAATACGGTCTGTATTTTTCGTAATAGCGGTCAAACCGGCCGATGACGGTGATCCGGGCGCCGATTTCCGGGTAGTTGTCCGGAAACAGGTGTTCGCCGGTGAGTTCAAATTCGATACCGAGCTGGCAACAGCCCGCCTTGTCCGCGACGACGCAAGCGAAAAACTTCTTTTCCGCATTCGGATTGGGATAAACGGCAAATTGCCCGCTCATTTTTATCGTTTTTCCGAGATAGTTCTGCGGAACGTTCGTCATTTCATAGACTTTGGGATAAACGAGCGTGGTCGAAAGGGCGGTCAGATCGACATCGGCGTTTTCACTGTCGGGGACCGGATCGGAAGATCCGGTCCGGCCGGCGGCAGATTCTGCTGCCGGCGGAACGGGTTCAGTTGCGGCGGCGGGAACCGTTTCTGCGGAGACGCTTTCGTCCGGCACCTGCGATTCGGCCATCCGTGACTGCAATACGTCGCTAACCCCGGATGTTTTGCCCGCAGGCCGGGGAGAGACGTTTTCGTCTCCGCAACCGGAAAAGAACACCGCGAAAACGGCAGAAACAAAAATGGCGGTAACTTGTTTTATCATGAATGAATGCCTCCTTTGATGGTTCCGGCGATCCAGCAGATGCCGAATGCCGCCGCATCGACGGCGACGATGGTGGAGCCGACCGGCGTCCCTGCCAGGATGGACGTAAGGATGCCGGCCAGAGCACAGCCCACCGAAAGAGCCGCCGAAAAGACGGTAACCGATTTAAAACTGCGGAACAGGCGCATCGCCGAGAGGGCGGGAAAAATGATCAGCGCCGAAATCAGGAGGGAGCCAACCAGATTCATCGCCAGCACAATGATCACGGCAATGACAATGGCAATGAGCAAATTGCAGCCATCCGCTTTGGTTCCCGAGGCTTTCGCGAAATCCTCGTCGAAAGTCACGGCAAAAATTTTGTTGTAAAAAAAGGTAAAAGTGAGCACAACGGCAATCGAAAGAACGGTGCAGAGCCAGACGTCCTGTTTCGAGAGGGTGAGAATGGAAGTCGATCCGAAAAGTGTGCTGCAGACATCGCCCGAGAGATTCGATGACCCTGAAAAGATGTTCATCAGCATGTAGCCAAACGCGAGCGAACCGACCGAGATCATTGCAATGGCGGCATCGCCCTTGATTTTTGCATTCTGGCCCGTACGGAGCAGGAGAACCGCGCTGACAATAGTGATCGGCATCATGACCGCCATTTGGTTTGCAACATTCAAAACCGCCGCGATCGCCATCGCGCCGAACGCCACATGCGAAAGCCCGTCTCCGATAAAGGAGAAGCGTTTAAGAACGAGCGTCACACCGAGCAGGGACGAGCAGAGCGCGATGAAAACGCCCACGATCAGCGCGTACCTGACGAAAGGATACTGAATATACATTTCCAGCTTATCGAGCATCATCATCGCGATTCCCCCTTTCCGGCGCGGCAGAAAAGTCTGCCGGGCTCGCTTTCGAGATACGCCTCTTTCGTTCCGAAAAAGAGATTGGCGCCGAGGTGCAGAACATGGCTGGCATAACGGAGCGCCGCAGCCATATCGTGCGAGATCATGATGACAGTGATCCCCTCGCGGTTAAGCGAGGAGATCAGCCGGTACATCCCGTCGGCGACCATCGGGTCGAGCCCCGAGACCGGTTCGTCCAGAAGAAGCAGTTTCTGTGTGGCGCAAAGCGCTCTCGCCAAAAGAACCCGCTGCTGCTGACCGCCGGAAAGCTCCCGGTAACAGCGGCTTGCCAGTTCAAAAACGCCCATGCGTTTCATGTTCTCTTCGGCGATCTGCTTTTCAACACGATTGTAGAATGGGCGGAGCCCGCAGCGTCCCTGGCATCCGGAAAGGACAATCTCCCGCACCGAGGCGGGAAATTCCTTCTGGATGACCGTTTGCTGCGGAAGATACCCGATCTGGTTTTTCTTCAGTCCGGCGCCAATGACGACTTTCCCGCCAAGCGGTTCCTGAAGACCGAGAAGCGTTTTCATCAGCGTTGTCTTTCCTGATCCGTTTTCTCCGACGATGCAGAGGTAATCCCCCGCACCTACCGAAAAATTCAAGCCGCACGCAATCACGCGCGATTCGTATCCGAGCGAAAGATTTTCGGCCGTAAGCAAAGCCGTCATTGTTTCTGCCTCCCTCTGTTTCCGGACCTATTGCAGCGCGTCTTTTAAGACCGCCAGATTTTTTTCCATGACCGGAAGATATCCGGCACCGCTTTGTGCCCCTTCGGCGGTAACCGACTGCATCGAATCGAGCGAGAGGATACGTTGATCTTTCGATTTCGTGTTTTGGACGATCGTTTCGGCAATCTTGTGATTTGCCCCTTCGATCGTCATGACCGCATGAAGCGAAAGCTCATCGGCCTTTCGGGCGAGGAACGTGATCGTTTCAAAACTCGCTTCGGTTTCCGCCGAACATCCGACAAATGCGGCATAGTAGTCCAGACCATAATCGTCGGTCAGGTAACGGAATGGAAACCGGTCCCCGAACAGGAGCGTCTTTACCGGCGCGTTATCGACCGTCGCCTGATATTCGGCGTCCAGGGCCTTCAGCTTTTCTGTATAACTTACAGCGTTCCTGGCGTAAGTTTCGGCATTTGCCGGGTCGGCTCCGGCAAGCGCTTGCGCCAGCCGGTCAACCAGAACCACGGCATTCCGAAGCGAAAGCCAGACATGCTCGTCGTATTCAGGTCCCTCTTCTTCGCCGTCATGATGTTCTTCGTCCGCATCGTGATCGTGATGATCATGGTCGCCGTCCTCTTCCATTCCTTCGACGATCTCTTCTTCTTTGGCCCTGTCGCCGAGCGCTTCAAGAAGATTGACCGTGATCCTTTTCTCGTTGGGCGTTCCGCGCAGAACCCCATCGACCCATTCGTCGGACTCGCCCCCCACATAGACGAAAAGATCGCTGTTTGCGATTTTCATCATATCTTCGGCAGTCGGCTGATAGCTGTGAAGATCGACCCCGCTGTCGAGAAGCATGGTGACTTCCGCCCCGGCGGGATTGTTCCCCAGAATGTTCCTCACCCAGTCGTATTCGGGAAAGATGGTGACAACGATTTGCAGTGCATCCGCGCTTTCCGGTTTCGGGCCGGGTCTGCATCCGGTAAAACCACAGACCGTCAACATGGCGATTGTCAAGAATCCGATTAATTTTTTCATATGAAAACCTTCAAAATCTCTGTTAATAAAACCCGGTGAATTTTTCAGCCGTTCCGCACCGCAATGCGGAGGCACGGCTCATGACGAAGGCGGAATCCTGTGTTAATTATCGAGGCGGATTTTCTCGGAAACCAAAGTTTCCCGCATGAGTACAACCGGGACTAAAATGACCGGGAACGGCAAAAAGAGCGGGTTCCGCTGCCATGAACCGGGTTCGGGCAAAAACAGAGCGAAAAACCGGAACAGGCTTTCGCATTGAATGAGACATGCACAGACGGGGCAATCCTTGCCGGAACAGTCGTGACAGGTTTCAAGGACAACAAAAAACAATGTGAAGATGAACATCGCAGCCAGAATCGCCGCAGCGAATCTTCCGGAGACATTTGTGGTTTTCAAGCCGTTGAAACTGTGTGTTGTCATTCTATCCTTTTTCTGAAAGCTCATCATAAAACCGCGCATGACACTTCCCCTGTGCCCTGACACGCCGTATTCCGCCGCTGACCGTCACAGGGGGAATGCTGATTGTTTTTCGGGCCGTCACCGCCGTTTCGCAAGCTCTTTCAGCTCATCCTGGTTGGCGGTTTCGCTGTAAAAACGGACACTTCCGTCCCCGAAAAGGAAGTTTGCTCCGCCCGGATGGTCACTGGAAAAGCCGTGACCCGTTCCGGTGTTGTCAAACCCTTTGTACAGTGATCCGGTAACGATGGCAGGTATACATCCGTCGCCTTCGGGCATTCCGACCCAAGTCGAGTAATGCTGTTTTGCCGAGGCGCGTTCTCCGACAAAAATCGTGTTGGAAAGCCCGCGGGTAAAATCCTCAAACCGATTCTCACTGTTGTGGTAGAAAGCGCCGTTTCCCCTGAAAACCTGCCCCTCGTATTTTCCGCCGTGACCGTAGTCCTCTCCGTTGTGAATGTTTGTCGTTCCGATACACGCTACGTAATTCGATGCGGCAAAGACGGTGGAAGGATCGGTTTCGTGATGATGTTCCTCATCATGATCCTCATCGTCGTCATCATCGTCCCCCGCATGATTGCCGTCATGATCGTGATCTGCGTCTTCTTCGTGATCATGATGTGGTCGAGGAGTCCGGATTCTTCCAGATTGAACGTCTGCTGCGAATTCGAGTCTGACGGGCAGCGGTACATCGCCAGGAATGTGACGCGGGCCGTTTCGTTTGCCTCGGCAGCGACCGGTTCGTTCAGGTCTGCCAGGTCGGCAAGATTTGCGTGTTCCATATAGGGAAGAATGGCGGCAGCCCATCCCCAGCCCGGTTCGCCGTAGACGCAGGGCTTGTTGGGATTATGGTCGTCGTATCCGCGCCAGGCTGCCGGAAGCGCCTGGTTGACATCGACATAACTGTGAAGCGCCAGTCCGATCTGTTTTAAGTTGTTCGCGCATTTCATCCGCCGCGCAGTCTCGCGTGCCGCCTGCACCGCAGGAAGAAGAAGCCCGATCAAAATTCCGATTATCGCGATCACCACAAGGAGTTCCACGAGGGTGAAGGCAGATCTTTTTGGGGGAAAATGACATTTTTTCATAAAGGATATTTCTTTCTTTTGGATCTTGTAAAAATGGAGTAAGGCAGCCCGCCGAGACATCCCGGATATTTCACTTGCCAGAGTGCACAAAGCGGAACCGGAAACGGAGAGCCAGACAACATAAACCGCACGGCCGATTTCCTTAGAGCCGAAAGAATTTCCGGAATGACCCGGCCGGCCGCCGACGAAAACGAAGCCGCTCTTACATGCGGTCTCTCAAAAAAGCGGTGTTACGAGAGAAAATCAGGGGGACTGCGTCCGGAATGAAGAACCGGTTCTGCGGCAAAAAAGCAGTTCGGTAAATCCACGACCGTGTCAACCGGCATGGCGACAGGGGGAAGGGGTGCAGATTTGGCGGCAATCGGCGGCTGGGCTAAAAAGTGGCAGAGGAAACAGTGATCTTTATCGTGGATGACCGGAGCTGAGAAGATTCGAATCGGGAACTCTGAGTCCGCAGAAATATCAGCCCGGTTTTCGGCATCGTGCCCGGCGGGAAGAGCGTGCCCGTGTGAATGGCACAAACAGACTCCTTCTTCCACCAAAAAAAGGTGAAGACCCCAACCGCCAATCGACGGAATTCCGAAGATCGGCAGAAGAAGCCAAACCCACAGAAGCGACAGTTTCTTGTCGTTCATTCCAAACCTCGGCTCTATTCTACGAGATCTATGAGATTTGTCAACTCACCGGACTGTGAACCGGAAAATGCCGTAAGGGCAACACTATTCGGAGTTCAGGAAAAGGGTCTATCTCGCCGTTTTTTAGGCCATTCGCGCGTTTATCTGGCCTATTTCCCCTGCGGGACGTTGAAAAAACAACCGGAGTTTCCTAAACTAACAATGGTATTGTTTTTCTGCTTCCCCTGTAAAAGGAACCCGTTCGATGAAATCTGGTTTCGCGATGTTTCCTGTTTTGCTTATTTGTGCCCTTGCGGTTTCCGTTTCGGGTGCGCCGCAGATCGGCGCCGGCCCGGTTCCGGCCGATCTTTCCTTTTTGAATGAAACCGAAATCGGTTCCGGCTATGACGGGCAGATGATCGCCGATTGCGTTCTCGAAGCCGAGGGAGCGACGCTTGTTATTTCCGCTTCCGATATCGCGCTTACCGGACTGCGCCTGAAAGGGGAGAGGAACAGGGTCCGGATTACCGGCGATCGGGTCACTTTGGAAAACTGCTCATTGGCCGGCGCCGAAACGGTGGTGACCGGGAAAGGCTTTTTTGCGGTCCGGTCCGATTTTGATGAGCTGACGTTTGCCGAAGAGGCCGCCGATGCCGAAGCTGCGCGGTGTGCGATCGGGGGGGCGGTTGCGGTTCGCGGGAAGAATCAGGTTCTTTACGGGAACCGGTGCAGGAGGGTCGAGGCCGAGGGTGCGGCGAACCTTTCGGCGGTGAAGAATGAAGGGGAATCGATTACGCTGCGGAACGTCTCCTTTGTGAATCTTTCCGAAAACCGCTGGAAGGAGGGAATAGACTATGATGACCGCGGCGCGCTGTGGGGGAGCGATCTGCCCGGCCTGCTCGACGACACGGACCATGCGGGAGCCGACCGGTCGCGGCTGCCTCAGAACGACAAGACCCGGTTCGGGGAGAGTACTGTCCGGGAAACGATCTATTCCGGCGGGGCGTTCGTCTCGTTGAATGAGTTTTTGGCGTCGGCGGCGAATTCCTCGGACGAGGAAGTGATCATTCCCGCCGGTATCTATTTGAATGCGGAACCGGTCGTCTTTGCCGACCGGAAGAACCTGACCCTGGCGGCGTACGGCGCTCTGACACGGTTCAGGAGTTACAGTGTGACGGCGGTCAGAATGACACGTTGCGCCGGGTTTGCGGTGGAAGGGCTTACCACCGACCATATGCGTGTTGCCAACGCCCAGGGCACCGTCCTTTCGACAGACGGCGAATCCTTTGTCTGGAAGCCGGATGAGGGGTACGGGTTCGATATTACCGATCCGGCGTTTTTCAGTCCCACCGGAATCGGGTTGGCGTTTCACCCCGATACCAGACTTCCGTATATGGACTGCTATCAGCTCCATTATGTGAAGAATGAAGACGGCACGTTTACCGTGAGCAAAGCGGCCGGTCTTTCTGCCGGCGACCGGTTCACTATCCGCGGTTTGGGCGGCCATGTTTTCGACGTTGCCGATTCCGGAAATGCCTCATTTTGCGATATGACCATCTGGAGCGGAAGCGCGTTCGCGTTCAACGTCGAGCTGGGTCCCGGCCGTGTTACGATCCTCCGTACCCTTGTGGTTCCCGGCCCGAAACCGGAGGGCGCCGCTGAGGAGCGTGTGCATTCGACCTGCGATGCCTGCCACTTTTCGAATGTCCGTCTCGGCCCGGTCATCGAAGATTCCCTCTTTACCGATATGACCGACGACGGGCTGAATGTCAACGGCCATTACGCCGTGGCCGACGCCTACGATCCGGAAACACGCACCTTTTCGATTGTGAAAAGCTATACCGTCATGTACGGCACCTATCCTTCGCATACCGCCAGTTATCAGAAAGGGGATAAAGTCCGCGTTCTTTCGCGCGATTTTAAATTGATTGCCGAAACGACTGCCGAAGGTCCGGTTGAGGAGGGAAAACTCACCGTTTCCGATTCGCTCGAACTGCCGGCTGCCGATGTTATTCTCCAGAATACCAGCGCGCAGTCGGCCGGTTTTGTTGTCCGCAACACGGCGGTCGAGCGGATCCGCAGCCGCGGACTTCTCATTAAGGCGGGAGACGGCCTTATTGAGCATTGCACGCTGAAAGATGTCCGTACCGCGGGGGTTCTGGTGACTCCCGAATCGGTGGGGTGGCCGGAGTTCGGGTTCACGTCGAACCTGACAATTCGAAACAATCTGTTTGTCGGCACCGGTTACGCCGATCCGAAGATCCGCCTCTTCGCCCCGATTTCGGTCTGCGGCGAAAACGTGATCACCCCCGAACCCGCCGGTCAGCTCCATCAAAATCTCCTCGTGGAAGGGAACCTGATCCAGGGACGCCGGAACGAAACCGCGATCTGGATTTCACACGTGCGCGGCGGGGTGGTGCGCGGGAATACCGTGATGGAGCCGGACCCTGCGATTTTTGACGAAGGGGGAACTGACTCGCTCCCCGCTCCCATCGCAGTCGATTCCTCAACCGACGTTCAGTTTTTGGAGAACCGTTCACCCGAAGGGGACGGTGTTCCGGTCGACATCTTGGAGGCGGTCGCCAAAATCCGGGTTGGAATGTGAGATGAGGCGGAGAAGTGAAGAAGAGGAGGCTTTCCGGAAGTGCCGAACCTAAATCCCCCGTCTGAAGACGGGGATGAGCTGAGTGAGTGTTTTAGCTTTCCGTGGGCGCGAGGGCTCCCCCCCAATTAAAGTCAGGGGCTCCCTTTCGCGCGTTGCGCTAAAGGGTTGTTGGGCAGAGAAGATTCCAGTGGTTCTGAAAATCTGAAGCCCGGCTTTTTTAGTGTGCCGAAGTGAAATGCTCAAGTGAGGGCTCGTTGGTTCGGTTGTTTTCGCACCTTATCATCAATTAGTTGTATAACAAATTATATAATAAATAAGCCTTAAAGCACTTATTTTCAAGTGTTTTGAGAAAATGATTATATAATAAATTATATAATAAACTTTATAATAAATCTGCTTTCCGCCCCGTTTGTCCGGCCGTGCCAAAATGTCTGGAATTGCTGATCGGTTCATCGGGAACTTTCTGCTCTAAAAATGCTGTTTGCACCCCAAAACCTTGTTTTTTCTCTCCCATTCAAGTAAAATGGAGAGGTTAGAGACAATTGATCAGGTTTTCGTCTTTGCTCCCGATTCAGGAAATGGGAGGGAAGGCGCCCGCCGACGATACGGAGAGTTTTTATGGGATTCTTGCACCGCACTAAAGCCGCCCTTGCCGGCATTTGCATCCTTGTTCTGGCCCTTTCCCGCGCGGCGGCCGATCCGTGGGGGGAACGCGATCTCGAAAAGGGATTTACCGACTGGCTGGGCGCCGACTGGGTGATGCAGGACGGCGGCGATCCGGGCGCGATTTTCACTTCCGAAGAGTTTACCGAGGCGGAAATCAGCGTGATCCGAAAGGCCGCCGAGGAGCTCGCCGAATATGACCGGTCCCTTGCCGACGAAAAACTTGCCGCCGCCGAGGAAATGGCTGCCGCCCAGGTGTCGGCCAGCGATCCCCGCTGGAAAGAGCTCTACCTCGATATCTGCTGGGCGCGCCGCGGTTATCGGCTCGAAACCCCCATTGAAGAGACTCCGGTCATCGTTTTCACGAAACATTACGTGTTAGGTGCGAGCCATTACGCCTATACTGAAGATGTCAGCGATGAAGAGTTCAAAGACATTAGTGTCAACCGCCGGCCGGGCGGCCAGCTCTGCACGCTGACGATTAATCCCGACGGCACGACCGAGACGAAGGTCCTCTACGAGGTGATGGACGGTTCGATCCGCGACCCCGACGTCTCTTACGATGGGAAACGGATCATCTTTTCGATGAGAACCAGTTTTACTGAAGACGACTATCATCTTTACGAATACTCTCTCGAAACCGGCCAGGTGCGTCAGATCACTTTCGGCGCGGGTGTTGCCGATATCGAACCGGCGTATCTGCCGAACGGCGATATTGTTTTCGATTCGACCCGCGGCATTCAGCTGACCGACTGCTGGTGGACCGAAGTCTCGAACATTTTTATGTGCGACGGCGACGGCCGGTTCCTGCGCCGGATCACGTTCGACCAGGTTACGGTCAACTATCCGAAACCCCTTTCCGACGGGCGGATTCTCTACACACGCTGGGATTATAACGACCGCGGCCATACTTTCCCGCAGCCCCTCTTTGTGATGAATGCCGACGGAACCGCGCAGACCGAGTTTTACGGGAACAATTCCTTCTTTCCGACCTCGATTCTGCACGCGCGGGGAATTCCGAATTCCGGCAGTAAAGCGGTGGGGATCGCCGCCGGGCACCACACCTATCAGCACGGCAAACTGATCATGATCGACCGCACGAAGGGGACCCAGGAGAACCAGGGCGCGACGTTGATCGCCCCGGAACGGGAAACCCCGGCTGACCGGATCGATGTTTACGGGCAGGACGGCGAGCTTTTCGCCTATCCGTATCCGCTGAGCGATTCGGAGTTTATCGTGACCTATAACCCGATCGGCCGGAAGGACTGGTATAAAACGCCGTTCGGTGTCTACTGGTTCGATATTGACGGACGCCGCGAACTGCTGGCGTTCGATCCGGCGATCAGCTGCAACCAGCCGGTTCCGCTTGCCGAACGTGAGAAGCCCCTTTCCCGCCCCTCGGATGTCGATTACTCGAAATCGACCGGCCGCTACTATGTGCAGAACGTGTACGAGGGGCCGGGACTCAACGGGATCGAGCCGGGAACGATCAAGTCGATCCGGATCGTTTCGCTTCTGTACCGCCCCTGCGGTCTGGGATACAACTGGAACTGGGGGGAAGTGAGCGATTCGAACGTCTCGACCCCCGTTTCGATTAACGGCACCTGGGACGCAAAAAAGGTGATCGGCGAGGTGCCGGTCGAGGCCGACGGTTCCGCCTATTTCGAGGTTCCCGCGCGTACGCCGCTCTACTTCCAGCTCCTCGACGAAAACCACGACACGGTTCAGACGATGCGAAGCTGGTCGACTCTGCAGCCGGGGGAACTGTTCGGCTGCGTCGGCTGCCATGAACCGAAAGACAACATCATGGCGAACACCTCGGGGCAGACGACCGACGCGCTCAAGAAGCCGATCGCGATTCCGCAGAATTTCTACGAACCGGGACCCGGTTACCGGCAGAACGACGGGTTCAGCTACATTCGCGATATTCAGCCGATCTTCGACCGGAACTGCGTCTCGTGCCATGACGGAAGCGGGTCGGCTCCCGCGCCGAATCTGACCGCCGACAATCATCCGATCGAGGAAACCACCGGTCTGAAACCGGAACGCGATTTCAGCGAATCGTATTATCAGCTTGTCGACGGCGGCGGGAAGAACAGAAAGTATGTCGACTGGCCCGACATTCATTCGCCTCCCTATCTGATGAAAGCGCCGGTCGCGGGCGCGGCAAACAGCCCGATGATGAAGATGCTCCGCGAACACTCCGGATCGCATGCCGGTGTGGTTCTTTCCGAGACCGATATGCGGAAGATTGCCCTTTGGATCGACCTGTTCGTTCCTTACTGCGGATCGTACGACGAGGCGAATACGTGGAATATTCATGAAAAAGCGCTCTACGAGTTTTACACGAAAAAGCGGCAGGCGGCCGAGGCGATCGAAAAAGTGAATATCGAGAAGCTGATCCAGACCGCCGCGGGTGCGCCGGCTCCCGATCCGGTCACGTTCCCCCGGTTCGCGTTCGGCGGCGTCGATTTCAAAGATAAATACCGCGCCGATTGGGTGGCGCGGGCGATTCCCGCGACGACTCAAAAGTCGGGGGACGAAAATGTGTACCGCAACCTGGCGCTGAATCCGAACGACGTTCAGGGAACCGAGCCGGTTACCTATCCGCATGCCTGGACGAACAGCGAGTCGGAATACCTGGCGGCGAACAGCGCCGCTTCGGCGATCGACGGCGATGCGCCGCAGGGGGGCGCCGCATGGCGGCCGAACTGCCGCCGCGACGCGTTTCTGGAGATCGATTTGGGGCATGAGGCGGTTGTCGATCGAATCGACGTTGTCTTTGACCTGAACGAAGAGGGCGCCGATGTCTGGACCGAGGGGAAACTCGAGTTTTCGGACGGAAGTTCGGTTGACCTTCATTTCGACCGTACCGCCGAAAAGCAGTCGGTCACTTTCGAGAAACACGAAACGTCCTCGGTACGCCTGACCGGTCTGCGCTGTGAAAAACTCGCTTCTCCGAAAGGGATCGCCGAACTCGAAGTTTGGGGCGTTTCGAAGTAAACCGCATGGCCGTTCTCTCGTGAGGGGATTTTTCGCGTGAACCGGCGCCGATTTGCCTGTATCGCGGGCCTGATTCTGATTCTGGCTTTCGCGCTCCGCCTTGGCGGAGCGGTCGGCTGGCAGAGGTTTGTCGATATGCGCGGCTCGGCGCCGTTTTTTTTCGGCGACAGCGATTCCTACTGGCAGCTCGGCCGCGCCCTGGCCGCGGGGGCGCCCTATGAGCACGACCCGGTCCGGCACTGGAAGGTGTTTCGGATGCCGGGCTATCCGGTCCTTCTGGCCCCTCTTTTTCTCGTGTGGAATGAGCCGCCCGTTCTGGCCGCTCGGCTTGAAAATGTTTTGCTGGGGGTTCTGACGGTCTTTCTGACCGGCCTGCTGGCCCGCGCGCTATTCCGCAGCCGGCGTGTAACATTATTGGCGATGCTCCTGGCGGCGGCCCTGCCGGAACTTGTGTTTCAGCCGGCCGGTGTCCTTTCGGAAGAGCTCTTCTGCGCGGCAAACCTTGCGCTGACGCTGATGATGATCAAATGGGTTCAGAGCCGGCTGTCGATTAACTGGGGGGCCGGGATCGGCCTGTTTTGGGCATTGACCGTTTACGTCCGGCCCGATGCGCTTCTTTGGCCCCCTTTTGCCGCGCTGGCGGTTTTGCTGCTGCGTGACACGCGCGCGGTGGCAGCGGCCCGCGCGCGCAGCGCGGCTTGCGGCGTTTTCGCGGCGGTTTTCGTTTTCGCGGCGCTGATGACCCCCTGGTGGGTGCGCAACGCGCGGCTGACCGGTCATTTTGTTCCGGCCACACTCCAGATCGGCGCGAGTCTCTACGACGGCCTTTCCCCGGCCGCCGACGGGGGGAGCGAGATGAGCTTTGTCGACGAGTTCCGCCGCCGGGCCGAGCTGAACGCCAATGGGGAATGTGATGAATTTCTTCTCGACCGTTCAATGAAAAAAGCCGCGCTCGCCTGGGCGAAAGAGAACCCCGCCGGGGTTTTGCGGCTGGCGGGAATCAAGTTGATCCGGCTCTGGAACATCTTTCCGAACGAGCCGGCGTTTTCGGGTCTTCCCGCAAAACTGGTGATCGTCCTCACGTTTTTTCCGCTCTTCCTTTTTGCCCTTGCGGGCGCGTTTCGGTTCCGGCGCTTTCCTCTCACGCGCCTCCTGTGGCTTCCCGCGGTTTACCTGACACTCCTTCACGTGATCTTCGTCGCCTCGCTCCGGTACCGCGCTCCGATCCTCCCCCATCTGGCGGTTCTCGCCGCCGCGGCGCTGATTAAGCCGCGTTCAACTTCGGAGGGGTCTGATCCGTCTAAGCCGGTATAGCTGCCCTGGGGCGAGTAGAAAATGTTTGCTACTTCTCCGTAAACCGGAACAGTTTGCGCATCGCTTCGAGGAGTGCCGAGGGTTTGGCCTCTTGCGATTCGTCGCGGAGCGAGCGCATCGGGGCGTGGAGGAGTTTGTTGATGAGCCGGTCGAACGCGTAACGGATTTCGGCTTCGTTTTCGGCGGAAAGAGCGCCGCATTTGTGCAGCAGACGATCGACCTCTTCGTCTTTGACGCGGTTCCATTCGGCGCGAAGTTCGCCGATCAGTTCACCGGTATCGCGCAGGCGGATCTCTTTGAGAAAAATGCCGGTCTGCTGGGCGATCACATTTTGCGCTTTCGGGATTTCGCGCTGGCGCGCTTTCCGGTTTCTTTGGCACACCTCTTCGAGATCATCGATGGTGTAGAGATAAACGTTCGGCATCTTCGCGAGCCGCGGGTCCAGGTTCCGGGGGACCGAAAGGTCGAGCATAAAGAGAGGGCGCCCGCTGCGTGACGCGGCTATCGCCTGATACTGCTCGGCGGTGACGACCGGTTCTTCGGCGCCGGTCGCGGCGATCACCAGGTCGGCTTTGGCGAGCTGTTCGGTTCGGGTTTCCCAGCCGACGGCGCGGCCGCCGAACTGCCGGGCGAGCGCTTCGGCCTTTTCCCGGCTGCGGTTGGCAACGGCAATCTCTTTTCCCCCCGCATCGGTCAGGTAGCGGAGCGTCTCTTCGGCCATTTCGCCCGCGCCGAGGACAAGTGTCCGTTTGTCGGAGAGCTTTTCAAAGAGTTCGAGCGCAAAGTCCGAAATCGCGACCGCAGGAAGGCTTGTGCGGTGCCGGAACAGCCCGGTTTCGGCGGAAACCTGTTTTGCGGCTTTCAGCGCACTCTGAAAAAGAGAATGAAGCGCGATTCCGGCGGTACCCTCTTCGGAGGCGAGACGGTAGGCCTCTTTGATTTGGGCGAGTATTTGCGGTTCGCCCAGAACCATGCTTTCAAGACTGGCGGCAACCGAAAAGAGGTGCTGCACTGCGTCTTTTTCCCGCAGAAGACGGAGGTCCCCGGCGGGGGAAGAAGGAGTGGAATCGGCGGGTTTTTCCGCGTGTTCGGCGAAGAAGTTAAAAAGGTTCGCTTCGCCGGGCGCCGAATCGGACTGGGCGCCGATGTAGAGTTCCGTCCGGTTGCATGTCGAAAGGAGAACGGCTTCATGATCCGGAAACCGGCCGCGCCAATCATCGAGAAAGGCCCGCGCCCGTTCCCGGGAAAAGGAGTATTTTTCGCGAACGGCCACCGAAGCGGTTTTGTGATCGACCCCCAGCATCCAGTATTTCACGGCGAGGTCTCCTCGTCGGTCGGGTGTTCGGCGGACGGAGACCCGGCCTCACCGGACGGGAAAAGCCAGTGGGCACGCGAGTCGAGACTGCCGCGGCCGAGGATGAAGATCAGAATCAGGAAACCGATGATATTTAAAACGGCCAGCCGGGCATCTTTCCGGGATTGATCGGAATGGGAAACCGCCGCAAGGGTGACGGCCATCAGCAGAAAAAGGAAGATCCCCCCCCAGATCATCATGTCGCCGGAAAAAGTTCCGGAAGGCGAGGTTCCGCGCAGGACCATGCCGAAGAGAACCCCAATTCCGAGAAGGACAAGGGAAAGACGCGACGAGAGTCGGTTGGCCCTTTGGAGCCATTCCAAACTCGGTAGGGGAATCCCCCGCAGAAAACCGGTTCGGCTTTTGATCTTTTTCCGCTGCAGAAAGAACATCAGCCCGACGACGAAACCGTAAAGGAGAAAAACCGACGCGGCCAAAAGGGAAAGACCGTGTATTGCGCCTAAAAAGAGTTTCGCTTCGGGGAACCGCGCACCGGTCAGTGCGGAACCGGCCGCTACGGCGATAAAGACTGCCGGCAGGAGAAACACGGCGAAGGGGGTTTTCGGGTAACTGAAAAAAAGGGAGATGTTCAGCAGTACCAGGGCCCAGGCCAAAACGAAAAACCAAAGGCCGGCTCCGAGCGGTGCCGGCGGAGCCGCGCAAAAGGTGCTGCGGACGATCCAGACGGTCTGCAGAAGGAACCCTGTCAGAAGAGTGGTCAGCGAGATGCGGCGAACCGGTACAGTGTCGCGCTTCATCCGGCAGATTTCCGAAAGGAACGTCAGCAGATAGAACAGGGTAAAGAGCGTCGGAAGCCAAAAGCTGCCGGACGCGCTTGAAAAGAGACCGGGTGCGAACTCAAAAAGGGTTTGCGGCATGGGAGGAGGCTTCTCTTTGCTTTCGGTGGGTGTTCGAGGGGACTCTCTAAAATCCTTTATTCATACGGATCTTTCACATCTTCCAAGATGCCGCCGAACTCCTTTTCGATCTCTTTGACGATCGGCAGTTCCATTTTCTCGCGCATGTCTTCGTATTTTTGGGTGGGGGAGATTTTTTTGGGTTTCGGTTTCGGCGGCTGATTTCCGGCAGAGTGGATCGGTTCGTCGGTTCTGTAGATTTCAATAGGGACCGGGGTTTCGGCGACGAATTCCGAAAGCGTCTGGGAGATTTTGGACTTGTTTTCCGCGCAATAGGCCGCAGCCTGGTCGCGCTCCTTGTCGGGCGGAAAGCCGATGCGCAGCACGGAACCGTTCCAGTCGAGACGCGAGCAGGCGCGCGAGGCGATGGAAAGGGTGACGCCGAATCGGCCTGTCACACGCCGCCAGAGCGTGAGGAGTTCGGTCTGGCTGAGCGAGGAAAGGGAGGGTTTGGGTTCCGGCGCGGCGGTTTCGGCCGGTTCGGCTGGCGGCGGGACAGTAGGAACCGGCGGATGGGAAACACGGGGTCTCGGCGGAGATGCCGGGCTCGTCTGCGCGGCGGAAGGAGGGGTCGGCCGAACCGGAGGGGTGGAGTTGTTCCGCAGTTCGAGGGCGAGTTCAGACGTTTTTTTTTGCGGAAGGGGCTGGGGAGCCGGCACCGCGGGGGAGATTTGGCCGGCTCGAAGCTGTTCGATCAGGCGTACCGCGTCGGTCAGGCGGTCTAATGCGCAGAGGCGGACTAAGGCCATCTCGGCGAGAATGCGCCCCTGCGTACTGTAGCGCATCCGCGAGATCGTCTGGGAAATGATCTGCATCGAAGCCAAAATGCGCTCCACACCGAAAGATTCGGCAATCTGCTGGATTTCGCCGAACCGGCCCGGCGAGGAATAGGCGAGCATCTTGGCGCTGCAGCCGAGCGAAACGACAAGCAGGTCGCGAAAAACGCCGATCATCTGTTCGAGCAGGACGCCGAAATCGACCCCTTCGCCCGCGGCTTTGGCGAGGATCGGGAAAAGCCCGCCCGGAGTGCCGTTTTGTATTTGCGCGATCAGGTCGAAAATCTTCTGGTCGTCAACCGTTCCAAGCATTCCGTTGACATCGGCAAGAGTGATGTGGTCCGGAGCGAACGAAAGAAGCTGTTCCAGGAGGGATTGCGCATCGCGCATCGAACCGTTGGCGCGGCGGGCGAGTGTTTCGCAAACCCCCTCATCGGCGGCGACCCCCTCGTTACGGGCAATGTAACGAAGGTGTTCGGCGATCATCTGTGTGTCGATTCCCGCGAAGTCAAACCGCTGGCATCGGGAAAGGATCGTAATCGGCAGCTTGTTCGGTTCGGTCGTGCAGAAGATGAATTTGACATGCTCGGGTGGCTCTTCAAGAATTTTCAGAAGCGCGTTAAACGCTTCGCGCGTGAGCATGTGAACTTCGTCGATAATGTAGATCTTGTAACGGGCACGGCTCGGTTTGATCGTGGCGCTCTGGCGCAGCTGGCGGATTTCGTCGATCCCGCGGTTGCTCGCGCCGTCGATTTCGAGAACGTCAATATCGTCGCCGGTACTGATTGCCTGACAGATCTCGCACTCGTTGCAGGGGGTGGGTGTCGGTCCGTGAACGCAGTTGAGAGCTTTGGCGAGAATCCGCGCCGAGGAAGTCTTGCCGACCCCGCGCGCGCCGGTAAAGAGATAAGCGTGCCCGACCCGGCCGCTGGCAATCGCGCCCATCAGGGCTTTGGCGACATGGTCTTGCCCGATCAGCGTATCGAATCCCTGGGGACGGTATCGGCGCGCGACAACCTGATAGGAAGAGTTCTCTTCGTTTTCGGCGGCGTTCGGAGCCGGTTCTTTCCCGATTCGATTTTCGGCCATGACGGTAACGTCTGCTTTCGGGGGAAAGCGGAAGATTTCCCCCGCTTCTGTATGAGGCTGCAGTAAAAAAGGCGGCCGTCGATAAAGGCCCCGGCACATGAGAACGATTGCTTATGGCTGCTTGATTTCTCACCTGACCAGGTTCACAGGTTCCCATTGCAAGGGCCCTTATCGAAAGCCGCCCCTTACAAGTATCTGAATCCCATTATACCAGTTTTTGCGGGGTATGCAATAACCGCTTTTCCGATCGCCCGACATGGATTAAGATTTCACAATGGGTAAAGATTGTGGGTTATGCCGGTTGTTTTAAACAGTTCTGAACTATTTTGGAAAAATCTCAAAATTTCTCGATTATTCCTTAAAGTTGGAGAGCGTAGTGCTATAATTGAGTGTAGATTCATTCTATAAGGATTTTTCCCGGTATGACAGCTGTGTCGAACAGTTCACGAAACCTGAATATCGTTCTTGCCGTGGTTGTTCTCTTTCTGGGCTGGCTCATCGCGTCGATGATCCCCAGAAGCGAGGCCCCGTGGGATAAGACGTCATCATCCTATTTGGCGCGCCGTCCGCTTTCCGAAGGGGGCGCCGAAGAGGGTGATTTATCCGGTTCGGCGGAGTATCAGGAGCTCTGGAGTACCGATAAAGAGAATTACGACCCGCAGGACAAGCAGGTTACCATCGATTACGATTCCCGCTTTTTCCCCTCCGGCGGCGGGAATCCGGCCCCTCCCCGGAATGAGCCGTCTGAACCGGAAGCGAATGCTGTCGAACAAACGCAGCAATGGAACAACGAGATCAAGGTCGATTCCGGTTCGAATCCCGATCTCAAAATCGACCCGCCCCCCCGTTGGGACGACGATGTTCCGCTCGATACCGCCGGTTCCGATGCCGGGAGTCTCGCCCCCCCTTTGGATCCTCTTTCCGCGGATTGGGACGAAGAATCCCCCTCGGATACCGAACAGGCCGGGAATGACGCCGATCCCCCTGCGCCCGAACCGGAGGAATCTTCGGCGCCGCCGCTTGTTGCCCAGGAGCAGCCTGACTCCGAGGCGGAGCCGGCCGGGAGCCATCTCGAAGATGACGCCTCTCTTTTCGCGCAGTCCGGCGTTTCCGAAAAGGGGGCATCCGACCGGCCGGAAGAACCTGAGGGGGTAAAACCTTTGCCTCTCGACGGAGAAGGGGATCTGCCTGCGCCGATGAATTCAGCCGAAACGGCCGCCCTTTCGGAGGAGAACCAGCCGGAACATTCCGCTGACGGGCCGATTCCCGCCGATCTTCCTTCCGGCGGATCGAACGATCCGGTTTCGAACGGTGATCTTTACGCTCTGCCGACGAAGCGCCCTTCCGAACAAGTGAGTACGGGTAATGAGACTTCCCCTGAATCGCAGGGAACACTCTTTGTACAGGGGGGGACTGCGGCCGGCGGTACGCTGACCGATCCGATTGATGCCGCAAAAGCTCTCCCTTCTTATAAAACCCTGACCCCCTCGAATGCCGAAAAGACCCGTGTTCAGGAGAGTCCGCCTGCCGGAGGGAATTCGATTTCTCAGGTTTCCACGTCGCTTTCGGAGGAACCCCGCCAGGCCCGCGCCGCTTATTATGAGGAACCGGCGCGTCCTTCCCCCGCCGCTCCGACCGCCATTTCGATCTATACCGCCGGAGCCGGGGAGAATTGGGACGGAATTGCGGCGAAATTCGGGCTTTCGCCGGAAGAGTCGGCGCGTTATGCCGAAACGAACTCGTTCCGGCTCAATCCCGACCGGACGGTGACCGAAGGGATGAAGCTGATTCTCCCGAAGCACTGAACGTCCCTGTCCCCCTCTTCTTAAGTTTTGGCCCCGTTTAACCGATAAAGATTAAAGAAGTGTCTTTATCGGTTTAATTGGCACGGAAGTCAACGCGGCATTAGGATAATCAGGATGAACGGTCAGGAAGAGAGAGCGGCCCGGCGCCCTTTTTCATCGATCCCCGATATTCAGGCTTATTATCCCTCGGTGTCAGCGGAATCGGCACGCAGCCGGCTTATCCGCGCTCTTGAGCGAAGCGAAGGAGCCGCGATTCTTTTCGGGGAAACCGGTCTCGGCAAAACCCTTCTGCTCCGCCTGCTGGCCGACCATTTCGAGCTGAACGTTCCGGTTCTTTTCCTTTCAAGCGCCCGGATCGCCTCGCGCCGTTCTTTTTATCTGCAGCTTCTTTTTCAGGTGCATGGCGATACTTCTCCCGCCGAAGAGGATGATCTGCGTGTCCGTTTCTTTGAACATCTGCGCCGCAGCGATTACGGCTGTTACGCGCTCTTTATTGATAATGCCGATACATTGTCGGCTGCGGTCATCGACGAACTCTGTTCGCTCCTCGATATCGACTATTACGGCGCTGCCCGGTTCCGAGTCGCGCTGAGCGGTACGGCACGTCTCGAAGATCGGTTAAATGCGCCGAAGTTCACCCGTTTTTCCCAGCGGATTGCCGCCCGCGCCTGGCTCGATCCTTTTTCGCGGGACGAAACCGCTGCTTATCTCGACCGGCAGATGGAAATGGCCACCGCGGATTACGGCGGGTTAAAGTTCAGCGCCGAAGCCGCGAGGCGTGTCCATAAGCTTTCCGAGGGGGTTCCCCGTGTGATCAACCAGATCTGCGATCTGGCGCTCTATCTCGACAGCGCTTCGCAGGAATTGATCCCCGAAAAGACGGTCGAAAAGGCGTGGGGGCTTTTGCAGCAGATTCCGGACGAGGAAAGCGTCTCCGGTTCCGGTCCGGAACTTGCCGAAACTCCGGGTGAGTCTGACCCGGCTTTCGGGTTCACGGCCGATGAGGAGTCTTCTTCGGTGGTGGAGTTCGGTTCCCTCGATTCCCCGGATGAGGATTTTGAAAAAGAGACCCCGGCGGCGGCCCCGTTCGAGGCGCAGGAAGAATCTTCTGCCGTGGAATTCGGCCGGCTCGAAGACGATCTCCCTTCCGAAGATGAGGTTATTCTTCCCCCCGAAAAAAAGACTTTACCGGCCGGGGGGATTGACACTCAAGCCGGCCTCGGCGAAAACAGCGGAACGGAGACCGACCACGAGGATTCCGAAACCGAAGTCATTCTTCCGTTGGTCCCGAAAGCGACTCTTCCCGAAGAAAGCCTGTTTGCTTCCGACAGCGAAACCGGTTCCGGCGACGATGTCCAGGTCGTTTCGATGGACGGTCAAAAAGTCGAGTGGCATTCGGGTGAGGTGCCGGCCCGGCGCAGCGGCGGAGCCGAATCGCCCGATGAATCTTGGCATGCCGGGAAGACCTTTTCGGCGGCGGATCCCGATCTGACGGGGGACGCGCTGATCCGCGAAAAGCTGATGCGCGAGTATCCCGGAAAAGACGCGGAAACGGCTTCTGATCGGTTTCAGGCCGGCGAAACCCATGACAGCCTTGCCGATGGAACCGCGCGGTATTTGGAAGAACTCCGGCTGATGGAGATGGATGTTGCCCAGGAAGCCGATCTGATCCGCAAGATTCGGGAGATGGAAACCGGTTTGCGCCCGTTGCCGAACCCGGAACCGAATCCGCGGGAACCGGAAACGGAACCTCAGCAGGAGCGCGCTTCATCGAAGAACCGCCCTTTCTACCACGTCTTTGAAAAGATCTATACAAAAAAAGACCGGAAGAACTGACCTATTTGCCGTCTCTCTTTTAAGCTGTGAGAAAGCCGCGGGATATGCGGTAAACCGGCAGCGGCCCTTGTACGGCGAGCTATTTGCCCATTCTTTTGGGTTGTTGTTTTAGCTGCCGTTTTCCGGACGGAGAAGCGCGAACGCTCCCGCCGGGAGACGAGTGCCGCCTGCGGCGGGAATCGACATCGCACCGGAATCGACCGTCGTCTGCGGAAACTCTTCTGAAATCTCCTGCAGCAGCGATCGAAGACGGTGCGGATCGAATCCGGGGGAGTGGCAGGTGAGGAGAATAAACGGGTACTGCGGTGCGATAAGCCGGCGGAGCAGGGCGAGAAGTTTCGGCAGATCGCGCGCCAGCCGCCAGACTTCGCCGCGGGCGCCGTGTCCGTACGCCGGGGGGTCGAGGATGATCCCCTCGAATTTCTTTTCGCGTTTGATTTCACGCTTTGTGTATTTGACCGCGTCATCGGCAATCCAGCGGATCGGGGCTTCGGCCAGTCCCGAAAGTTCGGCGTTGCGCTTTGCCTGCCCGACAATGTTCCGCGCGGAGTCGAGGTGGGTCGTTTCGGCGCCGGCGGCGGCGCAGGCGAGTGTGCTTCCCCCCGTATAGGCGAAAAGGTTCAGGACGCGGAGCGGGCGTCCCAGCCGCCGGCTTCCGTCGAGACAGAGGCGGCAGAGCCGGTCCCAGTTCGGGGCCTGTTCCGGGAAAACACCCAGATGGCCGAACGGGGACCCTTTCAGTTCGAGAGTGAAATCAGGTTTTTGGTGTTGAAGAGTCCATCCGCTTTCGAGAAGTTTCGCGCCGGTTTCGGTCCGGGGCTGCCAGGTTCCCCGGACCCCGAGCGCGCTGCGCTCGGAGTTCGAAACGTCTTCCTCGAAATAGAGATCGGCCGACCGCCACAGCCTGGGAGAGCGGCGCGCAAGACGAAACGCGGGGGGAGAAGGCCGGTCGGTTACGCAGCCCGCGAACCGTTCCAGCTTTCTCCCCCCGCCGAAATCGAGGAGTTCATACTCCTGATTCTGAAACATTTATGCCTTCGCGGCTTCGGCTTCCGCAGACTTCGGTTCGCGCCCGAAGATGATGAAGAAGACCGTCCAGAAGATCACGAAGTAAGCCGGCATCGTGAAGAACTTCTTCCAGTCGTGACGCTGAACTTTGAGCCAGTCGTTACGGACCAGTTTCCCGTTTTCACCGACAGCGTTTTCAACAGCGGCGATCTGGGCTTTGACGTTCTCGACCGGTTCGGCTTTGAAATCGGGATACGAGCCGAGAAGGATGTTCCCCTCGGGCAGGTCGGCGAGCGCCTTCTGGAACGCTTCGTCGTTCGGGTAGAGATCGGCGATCTTCTCTTTCGAGAGACCCTCGGCGGTCAGGACGCCGTTCTCGTCGACGTAGTTGCCGAGACTGACCGTGTCGAACGCGTTCTTTTCGCCCATCGCGTATTTCAGCGATTTGGCCAGTTCGAGATATTTCAGACCGGAATCCTGCGCATTCCATTCGGCGAGCTGCTCGACGCCCTCGATCGGCTGCGGCAGGGATTTGTTCATCTGAACGTCATAGATAACACCGCTCAGGAGCTGGCCGACACCCAGCAGGAGGAACGCCAGAAGGGCCTGAACGCTCGCCTTGAGGTGATCGGGGGCGACCTTGTCGCCGAACATGTAGCTGGCAGTATAGAGGAACGCGTAGGCCATTCCGTGAAGGAGAATGGCGACCATCGCGATACTGAATCCTTCCTGGGTGAAGAGAAGGTAACGGACAGCCCAAGCCGCCATACCGAGGGCGAGAACCCATTTCAGGCCGATTCGGGCGACCGCGACCGCCAAGAGCGCCATGAAGATGAGTTCCGAGAACTGGTTGAACGTTCCCAGCGCGACCGGAGCCGGATAGCCGTGGTCGACAAGGTAAGGACCGAGAGCGGGGAAGTAGAAGTTGCTTCCGAAGATGCTGACCAGGAAGGCGCAAATGAGGAAGCAGGTGAATTTCCAGTCTTTGAACATCGCGAACGCGCCAAGACCGAGAGCATCGCTCTTCTCGCCTTCGGTCGGTTTCCCCTTCGGAGGGGTATTCGGCAGGGTGTAGGCGTAAAAGCCGTAGAACAGGGCGATGCCGCCCCCGACGAAGAAGAAGTTCGGGGTTGCCGCGCCGCCGCAGAAGCATTCGATGACCAGATTGACGATGATCCAGCCGAGCGTTCCGAAGATGAAGACGTTCGGCGCCTTATCCTTGTTCGGAATATGCTTAAAGACCACTGCATTGATCAGCGGGATCGAGGGGAGATAGCACATTCCCGAGACGAGCATAAGGATCATCAGGGGCCAGAACGGAATCGCGTTGCCGGCGGCGACGGCCGACTGGCAGATCTTTCCGCAGGCGACCAATGCCAGACCGTTGACGATCTGGAGGAACCCGAGAACCTTCTGTGCCGAGAAGAAACGGTCGGCCAAAGGGCCGATAAAGAGCGCCGCCAGAATGACGCCGATCGGGTAAGCGCAATAAATAGTTCCCGTTCCCATCTGGAAACCGCAGAGCTGAACACCCTCTTGCAGTTTGCCCGCCAGATAGGCGCCCAGAGCAATGTTCCAGCTTCCCCAAATGGCAAACTGGAAAAGATACGCTAATTGCAGCCGCGGGTAAATGCACCCCGGCTTTTTGATTTCGGCGGCTGCCGCCGCGCCACTTTCGTTGGCCATACTTAAGATCCTCCGATTGTTGAGAAATTCGTCTTATGGACGCTGTTCAAGGACAAAACCATCCACTCTTCATTATACGACTTTTGAAGGGGGGTTTGCAAGTTGAATTGGGAGTTTTCCCGAAAACAGGGGTTCAGAATGGAGTTCCCCATGCCAGTCCGAAAACTTGTTTCTTTTTTGCGGATTGTAGCGATTGACTCGATTTTAACGAAAAAGCTGCCGATAGAGGAGAGGAGGCCGGAGAGGGGGACTTTCGAAAAGTCGTCAATTATATGAGGGATCGCAATGCGCTGTTATCTCGGATTCGTTGCTATTTTACTGGTTGCGGCCGGAGCGGGGTCGCTCTGCGGAGCAGACACGCAGCCCGGTTCTGCGCAAAGTTCGTCTCAGGCCGCCTCCGAAACGGAGGCGGGGTTGCCTGCCGCTCCGGAATTTGCCGGGCACTCTTTTTCCTCCGATTTGGATGAGCCCGATCAAACCGATGATCCCCTTGCCGCCCCCGTTTCCACAGACGAGACTTCGGTACCGGTCATCGCCCACGATTACCGTGACTTTGTGACCCGTCAGGAATTCGAAGAGGCGATCGCCGATCTGGCGTGGAAAAAAGGCCCCTTCAAATTCACACCTTACGGGTTCATCTGGGCCGACGTCTCCTGGAATTCGTCCCGCGCGGTGACCGATTCTTTCGGGCTCTATTCCATTTCCGACGAGGTCGACGACTCGCCGGGCGCCTCGGTCGACGCGCGTATGTCCCGTATCGGCGCAATGATCGACGGTCCCGGATTCCCGGGGAGTCCCTGCTGGAAGCTCAAAGGGGTCGTGGAAGCCGATTTCGAGGGGCAGCTTAACGCCACACATAACAAGGGACAGCTCCAGCTGCGCAAAGCGTTTGTGGAACTGCGCAACGATCACGCCGATCTCCGTTTCCTCTTCGGCGAGGACTGGGATATCATCTCCCCGCTGGCTCCCCAGATGTTCAACTATCTTCCCGCCGGATTCGCCGGAAACATCGGGTACCGCCGCGGGCAGTTCCGGATCGATAAAGGGTTCCGCCAGAGCAGCGATGTGCGTACCCTCTTCCAGGTGGCGCTGGCCGACACGTTTCCCGGCGATTACGTTTCGACCGCCGGTGTTGCCGCCGAGTCGGGTGGGTGGCCGATCATCGAAGGACGATGGTCCGTGACTCTCGGCGAGTGCTGCCGGCCCGCCGGTCCGGTGACGATCGGCCTTTCGGGGCATATCGGCGAGGAGACCTATCGCTTCTCCCCGATTGCCGGTTCCTACGTGGGCACGTCGGAAATCACCGATGTTCGGACCTGGTCGGCAAATGTCGATCTCGATCTTCCTCTGACCAAGCGGATCGGTTTTCTCGGCGAATGTTTCGCCGGACGCGATCTGAGTACCTTCTGCGGCGGGATCAACCAGGGGGTCGATCTCTACCGCCGTGAAGGCGTCCGCGACTACGGCGGGTGGGGGGCTATCCGGACCAAGCTGACCGACAAGCTGACCAACAACTCCGGTTACGGCATCGATCTTCCCGATGCAGATGATCTGGAAGGGACGGTTCCCGCTACTGCCGGAAAAAGCAACTTCCGAACCCGGAACGAGCTCTTTTTCACCAACTTCCTCTATCAGTGGAACAAAGCCCTGATGACCGGTGTTGAACTCTGTTACTGGAGAACCGATTGGCAGCGGAGCGATGTATCGACTTCCAATGTCCAGTTCGGCGATATGGCGGACGGCAAAACGTTCCGCATTGACTGCGCCGTGCAGTACCTCTTCTGATGAAAATTTACGCCCTGGCCGACTGCAACTCCTTTTTTGCCTCCTGCGAAAAGGTGTTTCGTCCCGACTGGGCCGGGAAACCCGTCGTTGTCCTCTCGAACAACGACGGGTGCGTGATTGCCCGGTCGGCTGAGGCTAAACCCCTTGTTCCGATGGGTGCCCCCTGGTTTCGGATCAAGGATCAGGCCGAAAAGCTGGGGCTCATTGTCCGCTCGTCAAATTTTGTTCTTTACGGCGATATGAGCCGGCGGGTCATGGAAACCCTCGGACAGTGGTCGGTCGATGTCGAGGTTTACTCGATCGACGAAGCGTTTCTCGATCTTTCGTGGCGGTATCAGCGCCAGCTGGAGAAGGGGAAACCGATCGGCCGCGATCTCGCGGCTCTGGGGCGGGAAATGGTCGAGACGGTTCCCCGCTGGACGGGGATTCCTGTTTCGGTCGGAATCGGGCCGACCAAAACGCTTGCCAAGCTTGCCAACCGGATTGCCAAGGGAAGACGGGACCGCCTTTTCGGGGTGATGAACCGGCGGATCCGCGAAAAAGCGCTTAAAAATTTTCCGATTGCCGGTGTTTGGGGGGTGGGGCGTCGGCTTCTTCCCCGCTTTGAGCGTCTGGGACTGAAAACCGCGTGGGATCTGAGCCGGCTCGATCCGCTGGCGGTCCGCCGCGAGTTTTCGGTTGTCCAGGAGAGGCTTGTCCGGGAACTCAACGGCGAGGCGTGCTGGGCGGACGAGCCGCCGGAACAAAAGAGTATTCAGGTTTCCCGTTCGTTCGGCGAGATGCTGACCGAGCCGGCAGAGATCGAAAAGGCGCTGGCGACTTTTGCGGTTCAGGGCGCCAAACGGCTCCGCCGCCTGAACCGGGCGGCTTCGGCCGCCGCGGTTTGGCTCGGCACAAACCGGTTTCGTCCGGAACTGCCGCAATATTTTCCGACGGCGGTTTTCGGTTTTTACCGTCCGACCGCCGATTCGGTGGAAATTCTCAAGGGGGCGCTTGCGGCGTTCCGTTCCGCCTTTAAGCCGGGATACGCCTATAAGCGGGGAGGGATCTGCCTGATGAACCTGGTTTCGGCCGAAGCCGCCGAGGCGCAAGGTTATCTTTTCGACGAAGAACCGGATCCGGCTTTCTCTCTCCGAACCGATTCGCGGTCGCGCCGCAGTCGGATGACCCTCTATCAGGAGGTTGACCGCGCCGAGAATGCCGGGGCCAACATCTTTTTTGCCGCCGAGGGGACCGACCGCGCCTGGCTCCCCTCTTCCCGATACGTTTCCCCCTGCTGGACCACCGACCTCGAACGGCTTCCGACGGTCAGGGCCGATTAGGGGGGGCGGAGCCCGACCGCGCTCGGTTTTGTTTGGAAATCTCTCTTCTTTTTCGCGCTTTTGCCGTGAAAATCCCCTTTTTTTGAGGGGTGTCCCCCTTGTCCAAAGGGGGTAAAGATGTTATCCTTTCTTGGTATGTTTTTATGGTGGGGGGACTCGCTTTATTTTGCGGGTTTCCAGGTAAGTTTAGGAACCGCCGACGCACAAGGACAGTTCACTGTTGCCGTCTCACGACGAAAGGGTTTCTCTTTATGGCGACCACATCCGTACGGAAGTTTGACTACGACGCGAAAAACATCAAAAACTTTGGCCGGCAGATCGCCACTTTCGACGTTCCCGACCTGACGACCCTCCAGAAAGAGAGTTACAAAAGATTCCTTCAGCTCGATATCGATCCCGCTCGCCGCAAACATCAGGGGCTTGAGGCTGTTCTCCGGGAAAGTTTCCCCATTTACAGCCCCGATAAAAGCTGTTATCTCGAATATGTCCGTTACGATCTCGAAAAGCCGGATTACACGATCGAAGAGTGCCGCCGCCTGAAGCTCACCTATGGTTACCGTTTCAAGGTCCGCCTTCGCCGGGTCAGCGGCGATGATTCCCTCGAAGAGGACATCTACTTCGGCACCATTCCCGTGATGCTCGGCGGGGGTGAGTTTATCATCAACGGCGCCGAGCGCGTTGTTGTCAACCAGCTCCACCGGAGCCCCGGAATCGACTTTGTCAAAGAGGTCGATGATCTCGATAATTCGGTCTCTTACCACTGCCGTATCGTTCCCGAACGCGGAAGCTGGGTCGAGCTCTTCATTGCCGCCAAGGTCCGTAAAGACCCGAACCGCATTGAGGTGCAGATCGACCAGGGACCGAAATTCTGCGCGATGGATCTTATCCGCGCCATGAGCCCCGACTACAGCTCCGACGAGGCGGTTCTGCGTCTTTTCTTTGACACAAAAAAGGTTAAGCTCAGCAGCGGGAAGAGCGCCGCGAAGATCGCCGGCAAGATCTCCGCGAAAAATATCTGTTATCCCAACAATACCGACAATGCCGGCGAGCTGATTGTTGCCGCCGGGTACGAAATTGATGTCAACGCCGCCGATGCGATCGCCACTTCCGGCATCAAAGAGGTCGAAGTTTTTGAAGCTCCTTCGTCGAAAGATCTCATTCTTCCGACTTTCCGCAAGAGCCAGACTCACTCGACCGAAGAAGCCGTTCTTGACTTCTACCGGCGCCTGCGTTCCGGCAGTCCTGCCCAGCTCGACAAAGCCCGCCAGTTTCTGAAAGAGAAATTCTTCGATCCGAACCGTTACCGTCTCGGCGAGGTCGGGCGCGTCCGGATCAACCGCAAGTTCGATCCCAGCTACAAAGAGCAGGAACATGACATCCAGCTCGACGATATGGTTCTCCAGGTTGAAGACCTGATCAACGCAGTCAAGTACCTCAACAAGCTTTGGACCAGCGAAAGTTTCGATAAGTCCGATATGTTCGAAACCGGGATTCATCCCGACGATATTGACCATCTCGGAAACCGCCGTGTGCGTACGATCGATGAGCTCGCCTGCGAAGATCTTCGCAAAGGGTTCATGAAACTCCGCCGTTCCGTCGAAGAGAAGATTTCTTCCGACGCGACTCCCCGCAACATTGTCAATAACCGCAGTGTCTCGAACGCGATCGAAACGTTCTTCGGCCGCGGCGAATTGTCGCAGGTTGTCGACCAGACGAATCCTCTTTCGATGCTGACCCACGAACGGCGTCTTTCGGCATTGGGGCCCGGCGGTTTGAACCGGAAACGCGCCGGGTTTGAAGTGCGTGACGTGCACGCCTCGCACTACGGGCGTATCTGTCCGATCGAGACCCCCGAAGGCGCCAATATCGGCCTGATTTCGAGCCTGTCGATTTACTCGCGCGTCGACCGCCTCGGTTTTCTCGAATCCCCGTACCGCAGGGTCGAAGACGGCAAGGTGACGAACGAAATCGAGTGGCTGCGCGCCGATGTCGAACATAATGTCTCGGTGGTTCCCGCCGATGTCACGATCGAGCCGCTCGACGATCCGAAATATATCGGCAAGATTCTTCCCGATCCCGCTTCGAACCTGGTTATTGCGCGCAAAAACGGCGAGTATGTTTCGATCCCCGTCGAAAGTGTCCAGTATATCGACATTAGCCCGAACCAGATGCTCGGGGTTTCGGCGGGCCTCATTCCGTTCCTCGAACACGACGATGCCAACCGCGCCTTGATGGGCGCCAACATGCAGCGCCAGGCTGTTCCGCTTCTCATTTCCGAGGCGCCTCTTGTCGGGACCGGCCTTGAAGAGGCCGCCGCACGTAATTCCAGTCTTCTGGTGAAAGCCGAGCACAACGGCGAGGTGACATACGTCGATGCCGAAAGGATCGTGATCACCTACAAGGAGGCCGGCAAGAACTTTGAAGAAACACATGTGATGCGCAAATTCGTCGGACTGAATGAGCGCACCTGCCAAAACCAGAAACCGCTCGTTAAGCCTGGCGATAAAGTCAAGGCGGGCGATGTGATTGCCGACGGCGCCTGCACCGATCACGGCGTACTTTCGCTCGGCCGGAACGTCCTGGTCGCTTTCATGGTGTGGGACGGCTTCAACTTCGAAGACGCGGTCATCATCAGTGAAGAGCTGGTTCAAAAAGATACCTACACTTCGATCCACATCGAAGACTACGAAGGCGAAGTGCGGGAATCGAAAAACGGACGCGGCGAGTTTACCCGCGAAATTCCGAACGTCAGCGAGAGAGCGCTCCGGAATCTCGACGAAAACGGCGTGGTTCAGATCGGTACCTACGTCAAGCCCGGCGATATTCTGATCGGCCGCGTACGTCCGAAAACCAAGACCGAACTGGCTCCGGAAGAGAAGCTGCTGCATGCCATTTTCGGGCGGGCTGGCGACGACGTCAAAAACGATTCGGTTGTCGTTCCTCCGGGTGTCGAGGGGGTAGTGATTGATGTCCACCGCTATAAGAAACAGTCGGCGATGGACGATGCCGAACTGCGCGAATTCAAAAAGGAGCAGGTTCGGATCGACGAGGAAGGAAACCAGGCGATCGCCGATGCTTTCAGCGCGATGGTTCTCGAGCTTGAAGAGGCTTGCGGACATACGCTCGTCGAGCCGAACGGTTCGAAAGCCGAGCTTTGCCACGACCGTAAAATCGCCGATATTGTCGCTAATGCCCGCGGATTCCATTTCGGGCAGGTCTGCGAAGCGAACGAGATCGATCTGAAATCGGCGGTCGGCAAAGAGATGCGCAAGATCTACGAAAGCCACGTTGCCGGTCTGAAACAGGCGATCGACAAACGCGACCACGACCACAACTCCCACATTTGCGGCGAGCAGCTCCGTCAGGGCGTCCTGGAGATGGTGAAGGTGTATGTGGCTACGAAACGCGTGATTTCGGTCGGCGACAAGATGGCGGGCCGCCACGGCAACAAGGGTGTTATCGCGAAGATTCTTCCGAAAGAGGATATGCCCTACATGGAAGACGGCACCCCGATTCAGATCATGCTGAACCCGTTGGGCGTCCCCTCGCGTATGAATGTCGGCCAGATTCTTGAAACCCATCTCGGCTGGGCGGCTTCGAAACTCGGGTATCATGCCCAGACCCCGGTTTTCGACGGCGCTACAGAAAAGCAGATCAACGATGAACTCGAAAAAGCCGGCCTTCCGCGGCATGGGAAGGTTCAGCTTTACGACGGACGAACCGGCGAACCGTTCGATCAGGAGACAACCGTCGGTTACATCTACATGCTCAAGCTGCATCATCTGGTCGATGACAAGATCCACGCCCGCAACACGGGGCCGTACGCGCTCGTGACTCAGCAGCCTCTGGGCGGGAAAGCCCGTTCCGGCGGTCAGCGTTTCGGTGAAATGGAAGTCTGGGCGCTTGAGGCTTACGGCGCGGCGTACACCCTGCAAGAGATCATCACCGTCAAGAGCGACGATATCGAAGGGCGGAAGAAGATTTTCGCCTCGATGGTCAACGGCGAAAACACCCTGGAATCGGGAACCCCCGCCAGCTTCGAGGTGCTGCTCAACGAAATCAAGGGTCTGGCGCTCGATATGGATCTGATTCCCGATTCGCACCGGGTCTTCATGAATCCTGACCGGTACCGCGGTTAGATTGCGGCCTGGCCGGACCAGCCTTTCGGCGCGCAGCCCCCGGCGGGTTGCGCGCCTTTTTTCATTCCTGTAAAATGGTGCCGGGAGCCTTTCTCTCTTTTTCCTTTTACCCGGCTTTCCATTTTCCGGGGAGAGGAATTCCGATCACTGTTGCCGCAATTTTTTGAGGAGAGTTCGTGCAATGAAATTGACAACGGCCGTTCTGGGTCTTTTAGGACTGTTTCTGTTTTCGTTTGCTTTCGGCCTTTCGGCGCAGGAAACTTCGTTCCCGCACCAAATGCCCGCCGAAACGTACCAGACCCCTTCCAATCCCTCCTACGACGAAATGGCCCGCATTTTTGCCGATCCGTTCGGCCATGTGCGAACCGGTGTCTACTGGTATTGGCTTTCGGGGAACTTCTCGAGTGAAGGGGTTGTCAAAGACCTCCGGGCGATGAAATCGGTCGGTATTGACCGCGCCTACATCGGCGATATCGGAGTCGACGGAATGGCGCGCGGTGCCGGACGCACCTTCTCTCCCCAGTGGTGGGACGCCATCGGCGCCGCCCTCAAAACGGCCTCCGAACTCGACATTGAAATGGGCATTTTCAATTCCCCCGGCTGGAGTCAGTCCGGCGGTCCCTGGGTTACCCCCGAACGGGCGATGCGCTATCTGGCTTCGAGCAGTGTCTCGGTTACCGGACCGGCGAAATTTGCAGAGAAGCTTCCGGTTCCCGGAACCGGCAAAGCCGCCGAGGAGTTCCGCGATGTGAAAGTTGTTGCCTATCCGGCGCTCCCCGAAGGGGAAGAGCAGATTCTCGATTTCGGCGAGGAAGGGAAAGATCTTCCGAAGGATTCCCCCGTTTCCTTTTCATTCAAATTCGATCAGCCGGCGACTCTCCGCAGTCTCGTGATCGAAACCACAGAGTCTCCGATTGTTGCCGAGGGAGTCGTCCGTGCAGGGGGCGCTAATGATCCGGCGCGCGAAGTCGCGCGCTTTAAAGTGAACCGGTTCAATCCGGACATCAATGTCGGCTTCATCCCTTACGCGCCGACCGTCATTTCGCTTCCGGAAATTAAAACACAGGAACTCTCCGTGACCCTGAAATCCGACCGCAAGGGGGCGGGTATCCGCCGTATTACCGTTTCCCAGCGGCCGCAGATCGACTCTTTCTACGAAAAAACGCTTGCCAAGCTCCACCAGACGCCCCATCCGATGTGGACCGAGTATCAGTGGCCGAGCGGGCCCGCGGTCAGCGATCCGGGTTTTTTGGTTGATCCGTCGAGTGTCGTTGATCTTTCCGATAAGATGGCGGCCGACGGAACCCTCACCTGGGACGTGCCGGAGGGGAACTGGGTCATCCTCCGAACCGGAATGGCCCCGACCGGCCAGAAAAACGCCCCGGCGGTTCCCGAGGCGACCGGTTACGAAACCGACAAAATGAGCCGCGAGCATATCAAGTATCACTTTGATTCCATGCTTGGCGAAATCCTTCAGCGGTTCCCCAAAGAAGACACCAAGTCGCTGAAATACGCGGTTTTGGACAGTTACGAGGTCGGCGGCCAGAACTTCACCGACGCCTTTTTCGAAAAATTCGAGAAAGAGTTCGGCTATGATCCGACGCCGTACCTTCCCGCTTTCTTCGGAACCGTGGTCGGCGATCCGGAAAAATCGGACCGTTTCCTCTGGGACCTCCGCCGCTTCATCGCCGACGAAATCGCTTACAGTTATGTCGGGGGTCTGCGTGACGCCAGCAACGAGCACGGCCTGAAAACCTGGCTTGAATGTTACGGGCACTGGGGGTTCTGCGGCGAGTTCCTGCAATACGGCGGCCAGTCGAACGAAGTCGCCGGCGAGTATTGGAGTGAAGGCACCCTCGGCGACATCGAAAACCGTATCGCCTCCTCGTGCGGCCACATTTATGGGAAACGCCAGATTTGGGCCGAGTCGAATACCGCCGCCGGCGAACCGTTCGGCCGCAGTCCGGTGAACATGAAAGTCCGTACCGACCGCTTCTTCTCCGAAGGGATCAACAGTACACTTCTCCACCTTTACGTCCAGCAGCCCGACGAACGTGTTCCGGGGATGAACGCCTGGTTCGGCAACGAGTTTAACCGCCACAACACCTGGTTTCCGATGATGGACCTTTTCACCGGTTATCTGAAGCGTTCCAACTATCTTCTCCAGCAGGGGGTTCCCGTTTCCGACGTGCTCTATTTCATCGGCGAGGACGCGCCGAAGATGATGGGGGTTACCGATCCGGAAATTCCCGCCGGTTTTCAGTATGACTTTATCAATGCCGAGGTTATCGAGTCCGCTTTAACGGTGAAAGACGGCAGGCTTGTGCTGCCCAACGGTGCCGAGTACCGCGTTTTGATTCTTCCCCAGCTTGAGACAATGCGTCCGGAACTCCTTCGCCGCATGATGAAGCTGGTCGAGGAGGGCGCGATTGTGATGGGACCGAAACCGAAACGTTCCCCCAGCCTTCAGAATTACCCCGAGGCCGACCGCGAGGTCCGGGAAATGGCCGACCGGCTCTGGGGAGAGAAAACACACCGCTTCGGCGAGGGCCTGATTGTCTCCGGAAAAAAGAGCGTCAGGGACCTTCTCGGCAAAGCGGGTGTGATGCATCCCGACTGCGAGTGGCCGGATGGAACCAACCTGGTCTACTGTCACCGCCGTCTGGAAAATGCCGATATCTACTTCGTCGCGAACCAGAGTCAGGAGCCGATCGACAACGTTCCGGTCACTTTCCGCGAAATGGCGGGAAAGCTTCCGGAATGCTGGGATCCGGTCAGCGGCGTCCGGCGTGATCTCTCTCAGTGGCTGACCGTCGAGTCCGGTAAGAGAGTCACGGTTCCCCTTTCGTTTGCGCCGCAGCAGAGTTATTTCATCGTTTTCGCCAAAGACACCGAGAGAAAAACATCGGACGGCGAAAACTTCCCGGCCGGGGAAACGCTTGCCGAGCTGGCCGGTCCCTGGACTGTCACCTTCCAGACCGATGAGATTCGGCGCGGTCCGGGCGAGCCGGTTGTCTTTGAAACCCTTTCCGACTGGGCCCGTAGCGAAGATCCCGAAATCCGCGATTTCAGCGGTGCTGCCGTCTATAAAATCGACGCCGATCTTCCGCAGACCGCTTCGGAAAAGCGGATCGTCCTTCAGCTCGGCAAAGTCTGCGAGATGGCGCGCGTACGTGTGAACGGTATTCCGGTCGGCGGCGTCTGGACCTTCCCCTACGAGCTCGATATTACCGATGCGGCAAAGCCGGGCCGGAACGAAATTGAAGTTGAAGTCGTCAACTGCTGGCAGAGCCGTCTTTCCGCCGACGGGCGTCTTCCCGCGGAAGAGCGGAAAACGTGGCTTTCCGAGGATTCCATCTTCAAGAAAACCCCGGGTCCGAAACAGTCCGGTCTTTTGGGACCGGCCGCCATTCGGGCGCGGTAACACACCGGCCGGAATCGGGGGCGGGATAACGTCTCGGTTATCCCGCCCTTTTTCCGCCGCTTTTGCTTTCAACGTCAGGGATCCGTATGTCTCCCGTTCCGGATAAAGTTGAACGGTTTGCCGAATATCTGAAAAAAGCTGACCGGATCGCGGTTCTCACCGGAGCCGGGATTTCGACCGAAAGCGGTATTCCCGATTTCCGGTCGGCTGACGGGCTTTACCGCACGATGGCCTCGGCGGAAATTTTCGACATCGAACTGTTCCAAAAACACCCGGAAAAGTTTTACAGCACGATTGCGCCGGTTTGGCGGAAAATCTTAAACGCCGAACCGAACGCGGGTCATCGGGCGTTGGCCGAGCTGGAAAAGAAACACCGCAAAAGGGTGATGGTTGTGACCCAGAATATCGACAGTCTCCATATCAGGGCCGGTTCGGGCGAGGTTGCCGAAATTCACGGCTCGTTCCGTACCCTGACCTGCCTGGAATGTGAAAACAACGTTTCCTCGGACCGTTTTACGGACGGCTTGGAGGCGGGCCGTATTTTGCGGTGCCCGGTGTGCGGCGGGCTCCTGAAACCGGACATCACCTTTTACGGGGAACCGCTTCCGCCCGCCCCTTTTGCCGCCGCCGAGCGCGCGATGTGGGAAGCCCGTCTTCTGCTTGTTTTGGGAACCTCGCTGGTTGTTCATCCCGCAGCTTCGCTCCCCCGTGAATGTGACAGCGGGATCCCGTACGTGATTGTCAATAAGACCGAAACCTGGTTCGACGGCCGCTGCGATCTGGTCTTTCACGAGTCGATCGGCAAGGTGATGAGTGCGGCGCTAGAGTGTTTCTGAATCTTTGAATTTGGCCCCCTGGCAGGTGCCGCGCCGGCGGAACTCCTCTTCGACGCTTTGGCGAATCCGGTTCCCTCTTTCGGCTGACCAGGGGGGGGCGATCAGAAAATCGCGCGGTGCATCCCCCGCCAGCCGCTCGACGACGGTTTCGGGAGAAAAGAGTTCAAGAAAATCGACCGCCAGCCGGACATATTCATCCCGGCCGAGAAGCCGGACTTTTCCTGCCGCATAGAGTTCGGCAAGGCGCGTGTTGCCGACGACATAGAGGTTGTGGAGTTTGATCGAGTGAAGACCCAGGGGAGCGGTTTTTCGCGCGGTGGCGAGAATCTCGCCGCGTGACTCTCCCGGAATCCCCAGAATGAAGTGGGCGCCGACCCGGATGTTCCGCGCGCGGGCGCGCGCGACGGCGTCGGCAAACGCGTCAAAATGATGGCCGCGGTTGAGAAGATCGAGAGACGCGTTATGCGCCGACTGCAGACCGATTTCGAGGGAAAGCCACGTCTCTTTCCCGAGTCCGGCGAGAAGGTCCAGAACATCGTCGGGAAGGGCGTCGGGACGTGTTCCGATCGCCAGACCAACGATACCCGGTTCGTTCAGCGCCTCGCGGTAAACGCGTTCCAGTTTCTCGGCCGGGGCGTAGGTGTTGGTCGAAGGCTGGAAATAGGCGATATATTTCGCGGTTTTGTACCGGGCGCTGATCCGCGCAATCCCTTCGCGAATCTGTTCCGGGATGGCCGGAATATTCATCCGCCGGGCGGGGCTGAAACTCCGGTTATCGCAGAAGATACACCCCCCCGTACCGATGCGGCCGTCGACGTTCGGGCAGGAAAAACCGGCATCGATACTGATTTTCTGCACGCGTCCGCCGAAGGTTTCGCGCAGATAAAGGCTGAGCGGGTAGTAGAGGAATCCTTTTTGGCGCCAGGCCGGCTGAGAATCGGGTGAATGCATGGGACTGCCGAAGGGGGTTGGGGAATGGAAAACCGATCTTCCCTATGATACCGTTTCCCGGTCTTTCTTCAAGAAGTTTTCGGGAAACGCTGCCAAGATCCGGGAGTTTGGGAACCTTGCCTTCTGCCGGGATGCCCGTAAAATGGAGGGGGAATTGTTCCTGCCGATGTTTCGAGAGAATTGTGAAAAAAGGGGTGTGATGAATACTGTTTTTCTTGCCGCCGGCTATGCGACACGTCTCTATCCGCTGACCCGCGATTTCCCCAAACCGCTGCTGACGGTCGGGGGAAAGGCGATTCTTGACCGGCTTCTGGACGATCTGGCTCTGACCGGCCGGGTTACCCGCTGCGCGGTGGTGACGAACGGGAAATTCGCTCCGGCGTTTCGTTCCTGGAGCGCTCAAAACGATTTTCCGGTTCCGATCGAAATTGTGGACGACGGCACTCTTTCCAACGAAACGCGGCTGGGCGCGGTCAACGATCTGCTCCTGGTCATGGAACAGCTGAATCTTTCCGGTCCGACATTTGTCGCCGCAGGTGACAACCTCCTCGATTTTTCGCTGTCGCGGTTTCTCGATTACGGCCGGCAGGGGGAGACAAACTGCCTGATGCGCTATTTTGAGCCGGACGAAAACCGGCTGCGGCGCTGCGGCGTTCTGGAGCTGGGAGAAGAGGACCGGGTCATTTCGATGGAAGAGAAACCGGAACATCCGCGCTCGCATTGGTGCGTGCCCCCCTTCTATCTTTATCGGGATCTCACCGCCGAAAAGGTTCGCCGCGCGCTTAACGAAGGCTGCGGCGGCGATGCGCCCGGAAGTTTTGCCGCGTGGATTTGCGCAAACGAGCCGGCCCGCGCGATGGAAATGCCCGGCCGCCGTTTCGATATCGGGACGGTCGAAAGTTACCGTGAGTGCTGCCGGCTTTTTGAAGAGCCGAATGAAAAAGGGGAAAACCGGGATTAGGAACCGCCCGGCGGATTCTCTTCCGCCGAAAAAAACCTGCGGACGGTTTTCCGGAACTCCGCCGGTGTCTTGACGGCGCTGATTTCGGCGCGAAAGGCCCGGCCGCCGAACCGGCCGTGAGACCAGCTGCACGCCCATTTGCGCATGAGGATCGTCCCTTTTTCTTCGCCGAACCGTTCGAGAACAAGATCAAAATGGCGCAGAAGAAGCGCATACTGCTCTTGTTGTGTCGGATCGGGAGGAATGGGCCGGCCGGCCAATCCTTCCGCGATTTGATGAAAGATCCAGGGACGGGCCGCCGCGGCGCGCCCGATCATAATGCCGTCGACCGGCCAAGCCCGCAGACGATCGAGAGCTTCTTCGGGAGTCGTGATATCGCCGTTTCCGATCAGCGGAATTTTTTTTAACGATTCTTTTACACGGGCGATTTCGCCCCAGTCGGCTTTGCCGCGGTACATTTGCGCCGCCGTTCGGCCGTGTACCGTGACCGCCGCACCTCCCGCCTCTTCGACCGCTTGAGCGACATCGCCGGCGTTAATCGCATCGGCGGTCAAACCGAGCCGGATTTTGGCGGTAACCGGAGTCGGTGCGATCCGGCGCGCCACGCGTCCGACCAAGTCGCCGACTTTTTCGGGATTCCGCAGAAGGTAGGAGCCGCTCGCCGAATTCTTCGCGATCCGCCTGGCCGGACAGCCGAAGTTAATGTCGATGATGGAAACGCGGTATTCATGCGCGAGGCGGAAGGCGGTTTCTTCGAGCGTTTCGGGAATGTTGTCCCAGATCTGTACCACTAAGGGGCGTTCTTCCTGCGCCACTCCCCAGAGCCGTTCAGGATGACCGTCCCCGGCGGCGTCCATGTAAACGAACGAACGGGCGCTGACCATTTCGGTCGCGATCAGACCGACTCCGCCGAAATAGCGCAGAAGCGCGCGAAACGGCGCGGTTGTATATCCTGCCATCGGGGCGGAAAGGAGAGGCGGGTCGACCGGAACCCCTCCGATCGAGAGTCTTTTCATTCTTCGGCGTTTCCGATCAGACAGTTGACGAATGTACGCGTGTCGATCGTTGGAGCGTAGGCGCTGACATACCGGGCGATGGAACTGTTGAGCGATTCGAGCACACGGATGTACCCCAGTGCGGCAAGGCGTTTATTGTCGAGCGTCTTTAAATAGAGATAACCGTCGTCGATCCGCTCGAAACCGGAAACTTCCGGCGTAAAGAGGGATTCGGGAGCGCCGAGCGCAAAACCGCTTGTATAGCAGGCCCGGATCTTTTCGGGGATCAGAATCGCTTCGCTGGCCAGCTCAAAACTGCGCGACTGGGCCGCCTCGGACTGCAGCGAATAGTTTCCGTACCAGGGAACGGAACTGGGAATCGGCCAGCCCAGCTCGATGGAGCGGCGGGTTTTCCGCATCAGATCGATCTGCCCTTCCCGGATCTCAACACGCAGCTGCGCGATCTGAGCGTCGGCCGAAGAGAGGTTAACCCGGTACGCGGCCATGAGCGCCTGGTAGTCAGGTGTGTCGTTCTGCGCCTGCCCAAGGACGCTGAAGGCCTTTTCGGCGCTTTCCCGAATGCGGGTTTCTACACCGAGTGCCGCAATAACGCTTCGCAGGTGCCAGTACGCTTCGACGGCGGCCAGCCGTTCGTTTCCGCTTTGCAGCTGACCAAGCGCTTCGTGGAGCGAGAGGGGAATTTCGACAATTTCGGCATCGCCGCCTCCGCTGCGGGTCGGAGGAACTTCGAAGAGAGTTTCGGTGATCTGGCGAAGCTGGTCTTCCTGTTGGGGTGTCAGATCGAGGGAATCGGGAATGTCCGTCCCGAGTGCCGTCTTTGCGTTTTCGGGGGGAAGCGCGTTCTGCTGAGCGGCAGGATTGGCGGTTCCGTCCTGGGCGTTCGCCTCGGGGGGGAGAACGCTCGGTGTTTCCGGTTCGAGCAATTGAGCGTGAATCCGGGCGGAGAAAGGAAGAAAGCAGCACGCGATCAGTGCAAGGGAGAAAAAACGGTTCATCGAAAGATCTCCGCATTCTGTTCCGGCCGAAGGGACCGACCCGGCCCCGGCGCGGATGAAGGGGTAAATGGATCAAGTTCGGACGCAGGAATTTCGGCCGCGGCCGGTCTCGGCCGGCGGGGGAGAGCCTCGGCCGGGATCGGACTGACGGCGATGC
Organism: Thermoguttaceae bacterium; assembly: GCA_017405595.1. Classification (GTDB taxonomy): domain Bacteria; phylum Planctomycetota; class Planctomycetia; order Pirellulales; family Thermoguttaceae; genus RUG695. Next base: position 70,512 of record JAFRAC010000017.1, read on the forward strand.
GGGTTTGTTCGGGGGCATCCCACACGGGAATGCTTTCGGACGGGCGGGGCCTGATCATGGTGCTGATCAGGCGGCTGCCTCGAACCTCGGGCCCGACTGTTTCAGAAACGTACGCCGCGATCAGCTTGTTGTATTCTGTAACACAACGGATCAGCATTTCTTTAGAGTCATTCAGTTTGTCGGCGGCCGAAAGGAGCGTTTCGGCGGATGTTCCGCCGGCGTAGTAGAGTGTCCGGTATGCTTCGAGGGCCTCGGAAACCGTCTTGTCGTAAAGAAGCATCATCTCGTACCGGGCGGGGATCGCCTCGTTGAGAAGGGCGGCCTGCGGGGAGAGCGGTTTTTCACGTTTGATTTGGTCGTAACGGGTCTTGTAAGAGAGAGTATTCGGGATATCGGTCGGAATGGCGGCAAGAAGACCATTCCGGTTTGCCTGGGGCGAAGAGGCCTGGAGAACCTCGGCTAACCGGCACTGGGCTTCGGCCAATGTCATTTTTGATTCCGCGGTCTGCTGTGCGGCCCGGCGCCGGGCCGAGACGAGTGCCGCGGTCTCATTTTCGGAGAGGGTCCCTTCTTTGCTGAAACGCGTGATGCACTCTTCGATATCGTTGGCATGGATAAGAGAGAGGTGATAGTTTGCCAGCGATTCGGCAAGTTCCCAGTAGCGTTCGGTGACCAGCTGCCGCTGCGGAGGCTGGGTGACCCCCTCGAGAACGTCGGCGAGCGATTTCGGCTCGCCCCGGAGCTGACTGGTAACCGAGTCGGGAGGGGTCAGGAGGAAACGAACCAGCGGGAGCTCTTCCGCTGAGGCGGTACGGGATTCCTCGTCCGGAAACCTGGGCGGCGAGGCGCTGGGAACCGTTTCGGCAGCGGGAGGGGTGTCCGGAACCGGATTCAGGGGTGCTGTGTCCGGGGGCGTTTCCGCGGCCGGCTGCGGGCCGGCGGGAGGAGAGGCGGCCGCTTGTTCCGATGTCACCGGCATTGTTTCGGGAATTTCCTTCGGCTGGAGATCGACCGCCGGTTCGGGAGGGAGATCGTCGGGAAGAGCCTCTCCCTGAGGAGCGGGCTGAGCCGGTGGAGAGACGGGAACCGTTTCGCCGGAAATCGGGTCATCGACAGCCAGCTGAGAGGCTCCTTCGGCCTCGAACAGGGGATCATCGAAAAGATCCGAGTCGTCGGCAAGGGCGGGAACCGAAATCGACCAGAGGAAAACGAGAGCGAAAACGAATCCCCACTCTTTTTTCACACTCGCCATGGCGCGCAAACTCCTTTTTCTGCTGTGAGTGAGTACAGAATCCTAGCCCGCTTATTATAGGGAATCTTCCTGTTCCTGAAAAGACGAATTCTTCCCGGACTTCCCTGCGGAACCGGGCTGGAAAAGGGGGAAACCGGGCCGGCTGTTCAGTTCAGACGAAGGGGAGACTCAGGATGTTCAAGATCGAAAGAGACCGACCGCTTTCCGGCCAGGATCTCTTCGGGAAGAGATCCGAGTAATTCACGGCGCCATCCGGTTAAAAGACGGGGAGTTACATTTTCAGGGAGTGTTCCCGCAGAGTAAGCGATCATTTCGCGGGCATCCTGGAGCGAAGCCAAAACCGAAGGGGCCATCGAGGCTTTTTTCGCCTCGCTGTGAAGAATCGACAGCAGCCAGGACGAGGCGATCGGGTAGTTCGGATAGCTCAGGCCGGGGGGAAAATCGGGGAGTTCCGATTCGGGGAGGGTCAGGCCCAGTTCAACGATCCTCGGCAGTTCTTCGAGGTACATTGCCGAATCACTCCGGCGGTGGATCGATCGGAGTTCTCCGAGCCGGTTCGGATCGGTCGTTTTGAGCTTCGCAAGTTCGATGATGACATCGTTGCGTAGAATCTGAAAAGAGTTTCGGCGGTCCTGGCGGGCCTTTTCTTCGCGCCAATGCCAAAGCTCGCGCGCGATGGCAAGTCCGCGCCGGTCGAGTTTGCTGATTCCCGGAATCCGCTGCCATTTCGAGCCGGTAAAGGAGTTTACCATCCGCGCCAAATAGTCGCGGGTCTCTTCCTTGAACCAGGCGTACCGGCCCATTTTTTCGAGACGGGTTTGGAGCTTGTCGGTGACCCTCGTCAGGTAGAGCACGTCGTTCAGCGCGTACTCGATTTGGAGAATCGAAAGGGGACGGGCCTGCCAGTCGGTACGCGTTTCGGCTTTCGGAAGGTTAATGTGAAGCGTGTCGTTTAACAGTTTTTTCAGGCTGGAAGGGTAGTCGATTCCGACGAAACCGGCGGCAAGCTGGATATCGAAGAGGTTTTCGGGGAGGCGGTGGATCGCCTTGTAGCAGAACTCCATTTCGCTTCGGGCCGAATGAGCGGTAACGAGGGTCTGCGGATCGCAGAGACGGTTCCAGAAAGGGGTCATGTCGCCGACAGCGAGCGGATCGATCAGAATCGGACCGTATTCGGTGACCGCCTGTACCAAGCAAAGGATCGTACGGTATCGGCTGTCGGTGATAAATTCCGTATCGAAGTCGATCCGCTTCGCATCGCGGATCGACTCCAAATAGTCGGAAAGGTCTGACTGGGCTCGAATAAAACGGTACGACGACATTAACCCATCGGTTTATCGGAGGAAAATGAGTGTCATGACCAGCAGAATCGGGAAGAGGATACAGATGGAGTACCCGATGTAACCGAAAAAGCTGGGCATTTTAATTCCGGACTGTTCGGCAATCGATTTGACCATAAAGTTCGGACCATTCCCGATGTACGTCATTGCGCCCATCATGACCGAACCGAGCGAAATGGCAACCAGGAGCGCCAGCGAGATCGGCACCCCCGAGACGGCTTCGTCTTTCCTGATCTGTTCGGCGTGGGCTTCGTCGGTCTGGCAGATGGCCGCATCGGCGGCGCGCGCTGTTTCGAAGAAGACAACGTACGTCGGGGCGTTATCGAGTACCGAAGAGAGCGAACCGGACATCCAGAAAAATTCCTGGGCTTCGTTCAGACCGATTTTTCCGCCGATCGCGTAAACGCTTTCGGTGATTTGGCCTCCTTTTTCGTTCAGAATCTGGAGAGGCGCCTGCATGCAGATGAAGATGCCGAAGAAGAGCGCCGCGACCTCGATGATCGCGCTGAAGTTGAAATCGTTTTCGGCGCGGACAGCTTTCGAACCAAAAAGAAGGGAGATGAAAACCATTCCCAGCTGAACGATTTCGCGCAGGAACATCGGCGGGTACCAGCCTTCGGAAGTCTCGGTCGCGCCGAGCGCCTTGCTCGGGTCGAGGAACATGACCGCCAGAACCACGCCGATCAGGCAGAAGAGGTTCGGGAAAAGGCCGTTAATCCGCAAAGGCTGAACTTCGGTCTCGTCGATCGCTATGTCCAGGGGTGCCTCTTTCCGGTAGAACCAGCAGGTATCCCAGAGGAAATAGAGGCCGATCAAAATGGCGTTCACAAAGAGCCACATCGGCCAGAGGTTCATCGTCCAGAGGAAGTTGACGCCGCGCAGATAACCGAGGAAAAGGGGCGGGTCGCCGATCGGCAAGAGGCAGCCGCCGCAGTTGCAGACCGCCAAAATGAACATGATAACGGTATGCACCTTGTACTTTCGCTCTTTGTTGGTATCGAGCAGAAGGCGGATCAGGAGCATCGCCGCTCCGGTCGTTCCGATGAAACTTGCCAGAATGGCGCCGATCGCCAGAATCAGCGAGTTGAGCGCGGGCGTGGCTTTCAGGTCGCCGGAGATGCGGATTCCTCCGGTAATGGTAAAGAGCGAGAAGAGGAGTACGATGAACGAAATATACTCGCCGATAATGGCGTTGACAAAGATGGTTCCGGCTTTCGGAAGCGCGCCGTCAACAACCGCGTGCGACGGCCAATGGAGCTCGACCGGGGAGGGGTGGACAAACGCGTAATAGAGCAGAACAATCAGCCCCAGTCCGGCGGCGACGATGAACCGGTTCAGGTTGCTTTCCCAAAAATGTTCGGTGGCGGGGATCAGCGGCAGAATGGCAATACACAGAAGGAGAACGCAGAACGGAACCGCTGCCCAGAGAGGGGGGGCTTTTACCGCTTCGTGCCCCGCAGATTCCGCTTCGGGAGCCGGGAGAAGCTCTTTTTCGGGGAACGTTTCTTCGGCGCCCGGATCGTGAGCCGCGTGAGAAGCCGCCGTCCACTTTTGCGGGATTCCCGCAAAGAGGATTGCGATATAGGCGATGAAAAGGATGAGGAGCCCGACAACGACCGGTTTGGTGTTGACCGCGGCCGGTGCGGGAGTTTGAAGCGTCGTTTCTGACATGGCGGTGACTTCCTGTGAAATGCGTTAGCCCCGGCGTTTGAAACGCGGCATGGGCAGGAGAGGAACGCGGGCATAGTGCCCGGGTGAACCGGGGGAAAACCCCTGAAATTATTTTATTCCCTTTTCGGAATCAAGGAAGGGCAGGGGGCGGCGGCAAAAGAAGAGGGAAGCGCTCAATCGCTTCCCTCTAACGTAAATATTTCTTTCCGATGGGAGACCGCAGGGCGATCAGAAAAACTCGGCCCCCTCGTCCTCGTCTTCGGCCTCTCCGCCAGAGGGATGTTCCGGAGATTCTTCGGAATCGGGCGTTTCCGCTTCCGGCACGGCGGGAGCATTACTCTTTTTCTGGGACAGATACGAGCCGAGCAGACCGCGGACCGCATTTTTCATCGGATCTTTGTCCGTATCGCCCTTCGCGTGGGTGATCAGCGGATCGACAGCGTCGAGAGTTTTACCGGCACGGTCGGCGAGGATCGTCGCGACCATCACGTCTTTAAACCAGTAGAGCCGCGCCAGGGTTTCGGGTTCCGTGGTATAAACCCAGCCCGCGATAATATGGTTTAAGTCTCGAACCTGCTCAACCGCGCCCTGCGGCGGAAGTCCGAGTTCGACGCGGGCCCGGTCGTAGATTTGGGAAAAGCGGGTGATTATCTGGGCCGACTCGGCGATAAACAGAGGCTTTTCTTCGTCGGAACGGCGGTCGTAACGGGTCATTTGGCGGAGAAAGAACTCTTTCATCAGGGTTCGGATGTTCGATTCGACCTGAGTTTCCTTTCTGGCGAAAGGATGAGCGTTGGAGCGGCTGGCGTTCTTTGCTTCCGCGACGGTTTTAACAAGAGCTTCGGTCGGCTGAATTTCTGTTGAAAGAATGTACCTGCCGGACTCGGGGGTCGAAATGATTTTGTAGTCGGGGGGAGTGATCGTGCTCTTTTTCCGGCTCAATTCCTGATTGACGACATCTTCGTCCCGCTTTTGAAGGTATTCCCGCGCGGCCTGCTTGATATAGGGAATCGCGCGGACCACGACCGGAGAACTATAATCGGCCTGTTCGAGCTTGTCGAGCCTGTTCACATACTTCCTGACAAGAGTCTCACGCACTTCAGGCGTCTGCTTTTGAATGTCGTTAAACGCGAGCCAGCCGGAAAGCTGTACCGAGTGGGCCCGGCGCGAGGCTTGGGGAGAGATTGTCTTTTGGCAGTACTTCACCCAAATGCCGATACCGACGAGGGCAAGAACGATCAGCAGAACGAATACGAGCGCGGCATAGAGGCAGCCGAAAAAGATCGACCGGAAGAAGAAATAGCTTTTCCTGGCCGATAACGAATCCGAATCGCCGAGAAGCGAATCGTCGAGCGGTTTGATCTGTTCGGTGTTCTTTTGGGGTACTTCGGGATCGGACATCGGGTTCTCCGTGGAGCGGTGGAGTCTTGGATTTCTTGACGCGCAAGACACTGCTGCCGATACTATTTGTACCATTATAATCGGGGACAGGGGTTTAAACAAGGCTTCGTATCCCATTTCGGCGGCTTCCGGCCGTGAAGCTTGCGCTCCTGAGGTGAACGGTTATAATCTAGGAGGGAAAATTTTCACCAGCATCACCCGTCATTCAAAAAAGGAACCGGAGATTATTTATGATCGCAAAAGACATGAAGCGCGGCGATATCATTGTTTATAACGATGCCCCGATTATCGTTGAAAATGTTCAGGTCCAGACCCCTTCGGCCCGCGGCGCGGCAACACTTTACAAGTTCCGATGCCGCAATCTGATTACAAAAGACAAGGTTGACCTGAAAACGAAAGGAACCGACAACTTCCAGGACGCCGACTTCAAAAAGCGGGAAGTTCAGTTCAGTTACGCCGACGGCAGCGACGTCTACTTCATGGATAAGAATGACTACAACATGTACAATATCCCCAAGGAAGATGTCGAAGAGGAGATGAAGTACGTCAGCGAAGGGCTGGAAGGGATTTACGCCCTCATCTACGAAGACCGCTGCGTGGCGATCGAACTTCCGGTCACGGTCGAAATGCAGGTTGTCGAGTGCGATCCGGCCGCACGGGGGAATTCGGCGACGAACCGGAACAAGCCCGCGAAAACCGCTTCGGGGCTGGTGGTGATGGTTCCCGAATATCTCGAGAACGGGGAAATCATCAAGATCGATACCCGTTCGGGGGAATTTCTCGGCCGGGCGAAATAACTGCATCTTCGTTCTTGGTTTACGGGGATGGTTGATTGAACGTTTAAAGGAAGTGATGGTTATGCGTCTTTTTTCCGCGGTTTGCGTTATTGCCGTCTGTTTTGCCGCCGCTCTTGCGGCTGAGGACATTTCCGTTTCGCCCGATGTGACCGATGGGGTGGCGTGGTACAATGCGGCATCGTGGCCGACCGAAGGGAAGGGTTGGACCGAAACGCGGCGCTATTTCTGCCGCATCCCTGCCGCTTTCGAAGAAAGGGTGACATCGAGCGTCCGCGATTTGGCCCAGGATACCGCCGGGCTGACAGTACGGTTTCGGACCAACGCCGATGCGATTCATGTCCGTTACCGTCTGTTTTCAAGCAATCTCGCGATGCCCCATATGCCCGCCACCGGGGTGAGCGGACTCGATCTTTACGCGCTCGAAGGGGAAAAATGGTGCTGGGCGGCTTGCACCATGCCGACGAGTCAGGAAGACACAAAAGTTCTGATCGACGGCCTCGACGGCGAGATGCGTGACTATCAGATCTATTTGCCCCTTTACAACGGCATTGACGAACTGCTGATCGGCGTGCCCGAAAACGCGGAATTTCACGCGGTTGCCCCTCTGGCCGCAAAACCGATTGTCTATTACGGCACTTCGATTACCCAAGGGGGGTGCTGTTCCCATCCGGGAGACGTTTACACGTCGATGCTTGCCCGCCGGCTGAACATTCCGTTTATCAATCTCGGTTTTTCCGGTTCGGCGCGGATGGAGCCGGAAATGGCCGAAATGATTGCCCAGCTCGATCCGGCCCTTTTTGTGATCGACGCGGTTCCGAATATGAACGCCCCCCTGATTCGGGAGCGGGCGCTCCCCTTTCTCCGGACGATACGGCAGGCCCATCCCGAGACGCCGGTTCTTGTTGTCGACGGCCGGTTCTACGCGAACAGCCACATCAAAAAAGGGACCGCGCACTCGTGCCAGGAGCTTTCGGACGCATTGCATGAAGTTTACGAGACCCTTTCCGCCGGTGACCCGAATCTTTACTGGCTCGGTCACGAAAACCTGATCGGCGAAGATATCGACTTCGACGCCACGATGGATTCTTCGCACCTGAACGATCTGGGAATGTACCGGCAGGCCGATAAACTCGAAAAAGTGATCCGCGAAATCCTTTCCCTTTAAAAGATCGGGCTGAGCCGATGCCGGTTACCGCCGTTCATTTTCTGCTGAAGCCGGATGAAGTGCCTTCGGCGCCCCCCTTGGTCATTCTTTTTGGAGAAGACGCGTACCTGCGGGCCGAAGTGTTTAAGCTTTTTCGGGACCGGCTGCTCCCGGGGGAAGACGCCGAGTTTTCTCTGGTTGAGTATGAAGGGGGCGGGGAAATCCGGTTTGCCGACGTGATGCGCGAGGTCGCAACCCCGCCGATGTTCGGCGGGGATCTGCGCCTTGTCCGTATTGCCGATGCCGATTCCTTCGTCTCGAATCACCGTGATTCCCTGACCGACTATCTCGAAAAACCTTCTTCGGCGGGAGTACTCCTTCTTCAGGTCAGGGCTTTTCCCAGCAGCACAAATCTCTATAAGGCCGCGGAAAAGAAAGGTCTGCTTATTGACGCCAATCCGCCGGGCATGGCAGAGCTGAAAGACTGGCTCTCGCACCGCGCGAAACATCACGGAGTGAAATGCGGCCGCCGGGCCCTCGACCTCTTGATCGAGCTGGTCGGCAGCGAGACGGGACTGCTCGACAGCGAGATGGCGCGTCTGGCCCTTCTTCTCCCCCCGGGGAGCGAACTGACCGAAGATTTCGTGAAAGAGAATGCCGGCTCCTGGCGTCTCCGCAAAGCATGGGATATGCTCGACGATGCCATGGCGGGGAATTTCGCCGGCGCAATGAACCAGCTCAATCTTCTTTTAGCGGCCGGGGAACAGCCGATCGGAATCCTGGCGCAAATCGGGTTCACTCTGCGTAAATACGCGGCCGCGACCCGTCTCTATTTGGATGCCGAAAGGTCAGGGAGGAGAATCTCTCCCGAAACGGCGGTGAGAGAGGCCAAATTCTTTATCCCCAAATACCCGAATAAACCGAGCCCCGCCGATCTCATGAAACGGCTCGGACGCCGCCGGGGTCTGAAATTGGCGGAGATACTCCTGCAAGCCGACCTCGATCTGAAAGGGGGACAGCGGATCGAACCGAGAATCATCCTCGAAGAGCTTCTGGCGACTCTTTCGTCGATGAAGCTGCGCTGACTTTTTGAGCTGTTCCTTGTCCCCTGATGAGTGAAATTGCGCCTGAAACGGAACGGCGTTTCATCTCCGTGAGAATATTTGCCGACTTGTTATTCCGTTCGCGTCTCTTTTACCTTGAGACTTCTGTGAAAACACAAAAATAAAAGGCTCACGAGCGGCAAAAGCGTTCGAGAGCCTTTTACGAGACTGGCTGTTTTGCTAACAATCAGATGCTGGTTGATTCGCCGCCAGCTCTGGTTCCAAGTGCACCCCAGACACCGTAGGGGGATCTGCCGGTGCGGTTTTGATAGCAGTTGACTATGGCATCGGTGTCGCCGCAATCTACGCTGTCAGTCACGAAACGAACTGAACCATCCATCATACCGCAGTTCACACCACCGGAGTGGTTCGACATTGCACCGCCGACAATGTTGCCGCCGCGCCAGCCCAAATAGTTACCGCTCCACTCTGCGGAACAACTGACAGAGTTCGGGGGGAGACAGGTCGACATGCCGCAGCCCAGAGGCCGTCCCTCGAACCAGATCAGACCGCGAGTTGCGTAGGGGTTCGCCTTTCCGGAGACAATCATTGTGCGGTCGTTTGTGTCGATATAGCTAAGACAGTCCGACGGCTTGGAAGTCATTCCCCCGGTTTCAATCACACCGCGTTTTACGGAAGCCTGAGCACCCGATTCAACAACATCGTCGGTCAGAAGTTCGGCGCAGCCGAGCGTATTGCTCAGACCGTCTCGGATGTCTGATTCAGAATTATAATGCCCGGCACCAAAAGAACCGCGGTAGACCCAGGGAGTGAATCCGTAATTATCGGGAATCGAGTAGGATGGGTAATAGAGACCGCTATGGTCATCCTTATGGAGAGAACCATCATCCATATTGTTTTCTGCCTGGCAGTCACCAAGACAGAAAGCAATGTTCGTACGGGCAAATGTGTAGGTCGAGGCGTCGTAGTTTTCGCTATCTCTAAAGTCAATATAGCACCCCGATGAGAAGGACATGTCTCGCGATGTCAAAAGACGGGGAGTTGCAACTTGGGAGGATTGACCGTCAGAAGGACAAATAAGACCCGTCATGGTTGCGCCCCCGGCCCAGTGCGTTTTGTTCGCGCCTTTGTAATAATTGCTGGGATCGTCGTAGTCGGTATTGACGTTAACAGGTTCCCAAACGTGCAGGCGGGTGTTATCTTGCGCGGTCTGAGTGAAACGTTCATAAATTGTCTGAAGTTCCATATAGGGACAGAGGAGAATCAGAATCCCGCAAGTGAGATCCGAACCGCACGACGATTCAAAATACGGCGGCGAGGCGAATGTCGTGTATGCACCGTAACCGAAATTGAAAGCGGGGAACGTCTGATTTGCGTCAAGATAACTGTGACACGCCAGCATGACCTGCTTCATATTATTCGAGCATTTCATGCGGCGAGCGGCTTCCCGCGCGGCCTGAACAGCGGGGAGAAGCAGTCCGATCAGGATCCCGATAATCGCGATCACGACCAGAAGCTCAACGAGTGTGAACCCCTTTTTTCGCTCAAAGTTGACCATCATTAAATTCTCCTTAGTAACTTAGGGATGAAGGATAATATAATATATAAACCGGCCGCGACGCCTGCCGAGAACGTGTCTGTTTGTGAGGGACGCAGCTTTTCAATTATTCACTGGGGATCTCCGACATCGAGCTGGATCGGTTCAAGGAGTTTCTTGACCACCTCAATTTTAAGAGGTGAAGTTTCCTTGCTGGTGTACTGCTCTTCGACGTGTTCAATGGCAACGGGCGGAAGAACATGAGGTTCTTCGACTTTGGAAACCGTTACTGTGTAGGAGCCCAAAGGGGCCCCAAGGTAAGTTTGCGTCATCAGGACGACTTGCCCCTCGGCATCGGTCAAACCAACGATCGGCCAGCGGGCGAGATCGGGGTTATCTGCATAGATGTTGACTCTTGCCCCTTCAAGCGGTTCCCCGCCCTGGATAATCTTCAAAGTGCAGGGATAGAGTTTGGGGCACCCCTTCGGCCGGTTTGGCTTACAGGCCGTGACCATAACTGCCAAGAGGAGAGTCAGAGAGAGAACCATCACTTTTTTGAACATTGCGACTTCCTTAATCAAAGTGGGGAGGATCGTAAAATCCTGATGCAACTTTTTTGTTTCGGACAGACCTAACCGGACCGCTAACCCCCTTGCGGAGAAGGAGCGGCGACGGCATTTTATTTGGATACACCCCACCCCTCCTACTAAGTTACCACAATTTCGTGATGAATGCAATGGAAATTGGGGTTTCTCCCCCCTTTTTTTTAATTTTCCTAAAATATCTCACGCGTCCTTGGCTGGGTCTTGGCGCACGCCAAGGACGCCGTGCGCCAACGGGGATAATTTTCCCTTTAGAGCCCCGCCTCGGCGAGTTCATCGCGGACATATTGGAGCGAAAGGAGCTTTTCTTTAACTTCCTCCAAATTCAGCCGTCTGGTGTTGTTCGAGTTGAATTCCGAAAGGAGGTTCCTCTTTGCGTCTCCCTGGGTGAAGTACTTGTCGTAGTTCAGACCGCGCTTGTCGGCATGGACCTGGTAGAAGTTCCCCAAATCGACCGCTCGGGCGCATTCCTCGTTGGTCAGGAGGGTTTCGTACATCTTTTCGCCGTGACGGATTCCGATCACTTTGATTTCGTTTTCGGCATGGAAAAGCTCCCTGACCGCCCGGGCGAGGTCGGCAATGGTGCTCGCCGGGGCTTTCTGAACCATCAGATCGCCCGATTCGGCATGCTCGAACGCGAAAAGAACCAGGTCGACTGCTTCGTCCAGGGACATGATAAAACGGGTCATTGTCGGCTCGGTTACGGTGAGGGGGAGTCCCGCTTTAATCTGGCTGATGAAAAGGGGAATGACCGAACCGCGCGAACACATCACGTTGCCGTAACGGGTGCAGGAGATCGTTGTTTTTTCGGGATCAACGGTTCGGCTCTTGGCGACGATCACCTTTTCCATCATCGCTTTGCTCGTTCCCATCGCGTTGATCGGGTAGGCGGCTTTGTCGGTCGAAAGGCAGATGACCTTCCGCACCCCCGCGTCGATGGCGGCGGTCAGAACGTTATCGACCCCAATGACATTGGTTTTGACCGCTTCCATCGGGAAGAATTCACAGCTGGGAACCTGTTTGAGGGCGGCGGCGTTGAAGATGTAATCGACCCCGTACATCACGTTGCGGACACTGGCCAGATCGCGCACATCGCCGATAAAAAACCGGAGTTTTTCGCTCTTTTCCGGCGATTTCGCCTGAAAGAGATGGCGCATGTCATCCTGTTTTTTCTCGTCGCGGGAGAAGATGCGGATTTCGCCGATATCGGTTTCGAGAAAACGGTTCAGAACCGCGTTGCCGAAAGAGCCTGTTCCGCCGGTAATCAGGAGCGTTTTGTCTTTGAAAATGGAACCCATCGTGTTTCTCTCTGTTCGGGCCTAGAACTTTGCGGTCGGGGAAACCCCTCGAGGCGGCAAAGGTCCTTTCTGCTCCCCCCCATTATATACCGGGCCGGGGAGAGGTCAACGAACTCCCGGCCAAACGGCGGTCTCTGCCGTAAAGCCGGTTTCCCCCTCCATCGGCCGGCAGCGGAAGTTTTTTCTCCGAACGGGAAAAGGTCTTGATTGCGGCGGCGCCGTTTTTATAATGGCTAATGAAACAGCGTTAAACCACCGGAACTTCCCCGAGCGGGGGGCTCCAGAAGGAGCAACGATGCCGGAGCGTGCTCCTTCCCGATACTTTGAGGAGTTTTTATGAAAAAGTTTCATCTTGCCTTCGCGTGGGCGGTTGCCCTTCTGCTCGGCGTTTCGGCCGCGTTTGCCGCCGATAAGCCGAAATATATCTTCCTTTTCATCGGCGACGGAATGTCGATCCCTCAGCGGATGATGGCCGAGGAGTTCAATATGCGCCTAAACGGGGAAGGACTCTCGATCAACTCGTTCCCTTATCAGGTCATGACGACGACCCGTTCGACGAACTCCTTCATTACCGACTCGGCGGCCAGCGGCACAGCGATTGCCTGCGGTGAAAAGACCGAAAACGGCACGATCGGGATGGATTCTTCGAAAACGCGGAACCTGGTCTCGACGGCCGAAGTGGCCCGTGATGCGGGAAAGAAAGTCGGCATCATTACCAGTGTGACGATCAACCATGCGACCCCGGCCGCGTTCTACGGCCACAATCCGAGCCGCGGGAACGGGTATGAACTCGGTCTTGACCTGATCAAATCGAATTTCGACTTTTTCGGCGGCGGCGGTGTCAGTGAGCACGGCGACGGCGATGCCGATATTTACGATTTGGCGGCTCAAGCGGGCTACACCGTTCTGCACGATCCTCAGGACCTTCTCAAACTGAAACCGGGGTGTGGGAAGGTTTTGGCCGTTCAGAAAGACGGCGCACTTCCCTACGCAATCGACGATCCCGACGGGTTTCGGATTGCCGATTACCTCCGTAAGGCGGTTGAACTGCTCGAAGACGATCCGGACGGTTTCTTCATTATGACCGAAGGGGGAAAGATTGACTGGATGTGCCATGCCAACGATGCCGGAACGACGATGCGCGAAGTGATCGATATGGATAAAGCGGTGAAGGTTGCCGAAGAGTTTGCCGCACAGCATCCCGACGAAACGCTGATTGTGGTGACCGGCGACCACGAAACGGGCGGGCTGACCCTCGGTTTTGCCGATACGGGGTACAATTCCTACATCGAACGGCTCCAGTATCAGAAATGCTCCCAGGATGAGTTTTCGGGTAAACTGCGCGAAGTCGCCAACGATTACGAAGGGGTTAAAAGCGCGATTACCGAATGGTTCGGCCTGAAATTCGACGGCGAAGATGACGACCCGATGCAGCTGACCGATGCCGAAAAGAACGAAATCCGCGATGCTTACGACCGCAGCGGCGAAGACCACAAGGAGATCTCGCGCGTGACGCATACCGTGGTCAAGATTTTCGACAACAAAGCCGGGCTCGGATGGACGAGCGGAGCGCATACCGCGCTGCCGGTCAACACTTCGGCCAAAGGGGTCGGCGCCGATCTCTTCAAAGGGATGATCGACAACACCGATGTCTCGAAAAAGCTCAAATCGCTGATCCTCTAGTTCCGTTTCCGTAAGTCTTCCGCCGGTCCCGCCCGGATCGTTGGGCGGGCCGGCGGTTCTCCGCGCTTTTCACTTTTATGCCGCCCGGCTTCCGCGGCGCGGTATTGCAAGAGAAGATGGCGACCATGCTGCGATCCCTTTTCAGCCGCCGGACAACAGCCGTCTGGGTCACGCTGCTGGCGTGCGTTCTGACCCTTTTCTGCCGGTTCGAGCCGGAACGAAATCCGCCGCAGGGAAAGAAGGTTCCCGCCCGCGTACTCGAAACGGACGAATCGGGTTTTATTCAGCTGGGGCTTCTTACCACGGGCACTCAGAAGCTGAAGGTCAGGATCCTTTCCGGAGAGCATAAAGGGGAAGTTTTTGCCGCGACGAATCAGCTGCGCGCGCAGATTGAGCTCGATAAAGTCTTTAAGCCGGGCGACGTGGCGTTGGTCGGGCTTTATAACGACGCGGCCCCCGAAACAGCGACCCTGAACGCGCAGGACCACTATCGGCTCGGCTGGACACTGCTCCTCTTTTCCCTGTTCGCCCTCCTTTTGATCTGGTTCGGCGGGGTTACGGGACTGCAGTCGCTTCTCTCGTTTGTTTTCAGCTGTCTGGCGGTCTGGAAGATATTGGTTCCCCTCTGCCTGAAGGGAATCAATCCGATGCTGATGTCGCTTATTACCGTCGTGATTCTGTCGGCGGTGATCATCTTCCTTGTCGCGGGTGTCAACCGAAAAGGGGTTACCGCATTTACCGGCGCGATTGTCGGGGTCTTGGCCAGCTGCCTGATGGCCGCGGTTTTCACGTGGCTCTTTAAGATCAACGGCGCGGTCATGCCCTATTCGCAGGCGCTCCTCTATTCCGGTTACGAGTCGCTTTCGATTGCCGACATCTATATCGGCGGGATTTTTCTCGGCTCTTCCGGAGCGGTGATGGATTTGGGAATGGACGTGGCGGCGGGGATGAGCGAAGTTGCGGCACAGAACCCGAAGATCAGCCGCCGTGAACTGACCCGTGCGGGGCTTCGGATCGGCAGGAGTGTTGTCGGCACCATGACCACGACCCTGCTTCTTGCCTATTCGGGCGGTTATCTGACCTTAATGATGACATTCTGCGCGCAGGGAACGGAACCGATCGATTTCATCAACAACCCCTATGTCGCGTCGGAAGTGGTCAAGACGATCGTCGGTTCTTTCGGACTGGTTCTGGTCGCGCCGCTGACGGCATTTTGCGGCGGATTCATCCTGCGGCGGCGTTCCGATGCGGCGGAGCCTGTTTCTTCAATTTCCCGGTAACACTTTTCCCTTTGGAGGGTTAGCGATGCTGACACGAAGACGCTTCTTACAGACCGTTTCCGCAGCGGCGGCCCTCTGGCCGGCCGCGGCGGTTTTGCACAGTCCTTCCGCGCGGGGAAACGCGGCCGCGCTCAGGCTCAGCTGGCGCCCCTACGAACTCCGGCTGCGGCACGCGTTCGGGGTTGCCGGAAACACGCGTTCTTCGACGCAGGGGGTTCAGGTTCAATTGGAATACGAAGGGGTAACCGGTTACGGCGAAGCGTCGATGCCCCCTTATTTGGGGGAATCGGCCGCCTCGGTCATGGAGTTTCTCGGCCGTGTCGACCTGACCCCGTTCCGGGACCCGTTCCGAATCGAGGAAATCCTCGATTACGTCGACCGGATCGCGGAAAACAACGCCGCAGCCAAAGCGGCGGTCGATATCGCCTTGCACGACCTGGTCGGGAAACTGCTTGGTCAGCCCTGGTATCGAATCTGGGGGCTTTCTCCGGAAAAAACGCCGTCGACCTTCTACACCATCGGGATCGATACCCCCGAAAAAGTGATCGAAAAGACGAAAGAGGCGCCCGCCTTCCCGATACTCAAAGTGAAGGTCGGCCGGACACCCGACGAAGATCGGGAGATGATTCGGGCGATCCGCGCGGTAACCGACCGGCCGATCGCCGTCGACGCTAACCAGGGCTGGCAAGAGAAGTCGATGGCGCTCGATATGATCGGCTGGCTCAGCGAGCAGGGGTGCGTTCTCGTCGAACAGCCGATGTCGAAACATTCGCCCGACCAGATCGCCTGGATTACCGAACGGAGCCCGCTGCCGATTATCGCCGACGAATCGCTCCAGCGGCTTTGGGATATTCCCGCCCTTTCGGGAGTGTTTTCGGGAATCAATATCAAACTGATGAAATGTACCGGCATGCGCGAAGCGAAAAAAATGATCACCGCGGCCCGTCTTTTGGGGATGAAGGTGATGATCGGGTGCATGACCGAAACCTCCTGCGCCATTTCGGCCGCGGCTCAGCTTTCCCCGGCGGCGGATTGGGCCGATCTGGACGGCAACCTGCTGATTGCCAACGACAATTTCAAAGGGGTTCAGGTCTCGGAGACCGGTAAACTCCTCCTGCCGGAAGAGCCCGGAATCGGCGCGGTTCCGAAAGACAGCGGCGTCTGAGGAAGGGGGAAGGGATTATTCTTCTTCCGCTGACTCGCTTTTCCCGGAATCGGTTTTCCCGGCTGCAGGCGAAAAATTTTTTAGGAATACCTAAACTCCCTCTTGACGGTAATCTCCCGAGAGATTATATTTTAGTTGAACCTAAAGTTTGATCGGAAACTTTCCATGAGCCAATCTCAGACCGACCGACTCTCTGACAGTCTCGAAGACTACCTGGAGGCGATCTACCGGATCGTACTCGAAAAGGGCCGGGTGAAACCCAAGGATATCGCCGAAGCCATGCATGTGGTGGGCGCTTCCGTGACGGGCGCGTTGAAAACCCTCAGCGAAAAGGGGCTGGTCCGCTATGCCCCCTACGACGACATCTCGCTCACGTCCGCGGGTCTGGCGATTGCGCAGGATGTTTTCAGCCGCCACAAGCGCCTGAAAGCTTTCCTCAAGAACATGCTTGGGGTGCCGGAAAAGGAAGCTGACGAAACGGCCTGCAAAATGGAGCACACCGTTTCGGCGGCGACGATCGGCAAACTGGTTCGCTTCGCGGAGTTCATCGAGTCGTGTCCCCGGGGGGGGCGGCTTTGGATATCGGGGTTCGAACATGACTGCGATCCCGATCATTCGCTGGAGCAGTGCCGCCAGTGCGTCGCCGTCACGCTCGGCCGGATCGATCAGCAGCTGGCGCATACGCCCGATGCCGTAAAACCGTCCCGAAAACCGCGAAAATAGAGTGCCGGTACGAAACCGGCAAACAGACAGACGTTTTGAAAAACTGAAACCTGGAGATTACGATGACACTGTCAAGCGTCAAGAATGGTAAGCGCGTTACCATCGTCTCCATCAACCTCGGCGATGAATCGGTCGTGCGCCTTTCATCGCTCGGGTTGGTTCCCGGAGCGAAAATCCGCGTTGTCTATAACTCGATGCCGAAAGTTTCGGTCATTGAGTGCCTCGGTTCCCGGTTCGCCCTCGGCCGCGGAATCCCTGATTTCGTCGAGGTTCGTTAATCCCAAAAGAGAAGGTTGAAAACCTTCTTCTTTTTTGGACTATAGTTTAGGCTAGCCTAAAGTGAGTGCCCGCTAACGGGCCGGCTTGGTTTTTTTATCCGGAAGCGGTTGTTAAAAGAGATTGGCTGAATGATGTCTACTGAACCTGTCACCAAAATTCGAGTCGCGTTCGCGGGAAACCCGAACAGCGGCAAATCAACGGTCTTTAACCACATGACCGGCGCCCGGCAGCATGTCGGTAACTTTCCCGGGGTCACGGTTGAACGTTACGAGGGGCGCACCACGTCCGGCGGAGTGACGGTCGATATTGTCGACCTTCCCGGCCTTTACAGCATTGATTCGAAAAACGACGAGGAAAAAGTCGCCGGCGATTATCTCCGCAACGAGGATTACGATGCCATCGTCGATGTTGTCGATGCCTCGGCGCTGGAACGCAACCTCTATCTCACCGAACAGCTCAAAGAACTGAATCGGCCGGTCGTGGTCGCTCTGAATATGGTCGATGTGGCGCGCCGGCGCGGGATGGAAATCGATGTCGAAAAACTGAGTCAGGAACTCGGTCTTCCCGTGATTGAAACGGTGGCCAGCCGCGGGAAGGGGATCAAGGAAGTTTTGAAAAAAATGACCGAACTCGGCATCGAGGGGCGCCGCAACCCGCGTCCCGCGCCGGTTCCCGCCAGTGCCGACCGGGATGTCGAAATACCCGAAGAGTGTTCCGGCGCCTGCCCCGGCTGCTCTCATGGCTGTGTGCGGGTTGTTGCGCTCGACATGCAGCGGTTCAAGCAGATCAACGAGATCTGCACCCGTGTTGTTCAGCATACCGCCGAGATCGACAAGACTTTTTCGGACAGGGTCGACGCGATTCTCACGAACCGCTTTCTCGGGATTCCGATCTTCCTTGTCCTGATGTACATCGTTTTTTGGCTGACGTTCACGCTGGGCGCCTATCCGATGGACTGGATTGAGAGCGGTTTCAACTGGCTCGGCGAGTACTTCTCGGAAAAACTCCCCGAAGGCTCGTTCCTTCAGTCGCTGATCGTCGACGGGGTGATCGGCGGGGTCGGCGGGGTGATCGTCTTCCTCCCGAACATCGTCATCCTCTTCCTGGCGATCTCCTTTTTGGAAGACTCCGGATATCTTGCCCGCGCGGCGGTGCTGTGCGACCGCTGGATGTCGAAGCTCGGCCTTCCGGGACGGAGCATTGTTCCCTTCCTCGTCGGTTTCGGCTGCGGTGTTCCGGCAATGATGTCGACCCGGATGATCCTGAACAAAAAGGAGCGTTTCATCTCTCTCTTTGTGATTCCGTTCTTCAGTTGCGGCGCCCGGCTGCCGATTTACGCTCTTTTGATTCCGGCGTTTTTCGCACCGAAATGGCAGGCTCCGGTTCTCTGGATGATCTATGTTCTCGGGATTATCGTGGCGATGATTGTCGCGAAGATCATGAGTCTCGTCATGAAGCAAAACTCCGAGAGCACCTCGTTCCTTATTGAACTTCCCCCGTATCACCTTCCGACATTCCGCACGGTCGGTCTGAAAACGTGGGAACGTTCGCTCGGTTACCTCAAGAAAGCGGGTACCGTCATTCTCGCGGCATCGCTGATCCTCTGGTTCCTGACCTCTTACCCCAAAGCGCCTGAGGCTGTTGCCGAAAAGATTCAGTCCGGCCGCGCGTCGGTTGAGGCGCTTCTGGAGGATCTTCCCGAAGGGAGCAACGATGAGATTGTCGCCGCCCTGAAGGGGAAAATCAACGCTCTGCCCGACCTGAGCGATGAGACCAAAGAGGAGCTTGGAAAAGCCCTCGACGATGCCGCCGCCCCGACCGTGAATGTCGATCAGCTGAAAGAGGCGTTCCCGGGAATTGAGGCGCTGGCGTTATCCGAGGCCGCTGTCACCGAGGCGCTCGACGCGGCCCTTGAAGAGGAGGAAGCCGAAGAGCCTGTTCTTGCCGCTGACAGCGTCAGGGATATTCTTGCCGATGTCGAAAGCTTGGACGATGAAGTCCGTGAAAAGTTGGAATCTCTGGTAGAAAAAGCCGCGGTCGAGCCGACCCTTGCGGCCGGGAATCTGGGAGAACAGCTTGGGGTTGTGTTTGATCACGAGGAAAGTCAGGCCGACCTTGGAGCCAGTTTTTCCGGTACGATCGGCCGGGTGCTCGAACCGATTCTCCGTCCCCTTGGTTTTGACTGGAAAATCGGGACGGCGCTGGTCGGCGCGATCGCGGCGAAAGAGGTCTTTGTGGCGCAAATGGGGATCGTCTACTCGGTCGGCGAGGAGGATGAGGCCGGTTTGGGTGACATTCTTCAGAAACAGTACACCCCTCTGCAGGCCCTCTGCATGATGGTTTTCTGTCTTCTTTCGGCCCCCTGCGCCGCGAGTCTGGCGGTGATGGCCAAAGAGACACAGTCCTGGGCCTGGGCCTGGGGGCAGTTCTTTACCCTTGAAGTGGTTGCCTGGATTGTGACGTTCATCTTCTATCAGGTCGGGATCCGCTTCTTTGCCTGAGTTCACTGAGGAATCATCCGGTTCCTCTTTTTGCAGATTTTCTTGACCTTGGCACTTCCTGCCTGTATAATCCGGGGAGTGCCAAGGTTTTTTGTTCGGGGGTGAAAATGAGCGTTTTTCAAAGGTCGGTCTCTGTCGTTTTCCCGTTCCTTTTACTGGTGGGCGGTTTGACTCTCCTCGGTGCCGAAGAGCTCAATGTGCTGATGATCGGCAACAGCTTTTCTCAGTCCCTTTTCGGCATGCTGGAGCCGGTCGCCGAGTCGGTTCCCGACTGCCGGATTCATTTGGAAGGAATTGTGATTCCCGGCTGTTCGCTCGAACAGCACTGGAACAACATCCTTGCCGAAGAGGCGGATCGGGACAGCCGTTTCTTTCCCGATTTCACGTATCGGGAAAAGCTGGAAAGCCGCCCGTGGGATTACGTGACACTTCAGCAGAAGAGCCCGATCAGCTGGATTGCCGGGAGCTACTGGCCGTGGGCCGGGGATTTGACCGGCTACATCCGCAAATATGCCCCGACCGCCGAACCGGTGATTCAGCAGACATGGTCGTACCGGCCCGATGACCGGCGTCTTTCCGAATGGAATATGACCCAATCCGAAATGGACGAGAAGGTCTTTGCCGCGTATCGGCAGGCGGCGGAAAAACTCGGTCTCCGCGTGATTCCGGTCGGTTTGGCGGTCAAACTGGCGCGCGCCGAACAGCCGGGCGGCTACCAGGCGTTTCACCCCGCCGACTACACCTATCCGGACCTGCCCGACATCAACCGCTATTTTACCGGCCAGCTCTTCTGGTCCAAAGACAAGACGCGCATCGAGGGGGACACCTATCATCTGAATCTGCGCGGCCGCTACCTTCAGGCGTGCGTTTGGTTTGCCTTCCTCTTCGGGCGTTCCGCCGAAGAGATCACCTATGTTCCGGAAGGGATTACCGGCGAGGATGCCCGCTTCATGCGCCGCGTTGCCGACGAGGCGATTCAGCGGTACCGCTGAAAAGAGGCAGGTCTCTCCCCCTTGCCGAAACGCCGCATCGGAGTATAATGGCTCCGATTTGTTCTGCGGCATTGGCCGCTGAATTGTTTACCTTCCAGTTATCACAGAGAGTATTACCATGTCGAAGCCCGGAAGAACCCTGAAAAAGGCGAATCACGGTAAACGCCCCGCGAACGCGAAAGCCCGCAAAGCGAAGCGTCACGCCGTTAAGACCTGATCTTTCGCCCTTCCGCCGTTCTGCGGCGGTAGCTGTGTCATAAAAAAGGAGTGATCGTTTCTTTGTACGCAGAGGAAACGGTGACTCTTTTTTTATGACATTCTTCTTTTTCTGTTTCGAGCGAATTGCCCCATTACCCTGAAAAGCCGATGGTCAAGAAAGAGTTTTTAGTTTCCCCCGAACTGTATAACATCAACGAGCCGATCGCGGGGCTCGGCGAGATTGAAAAGTACAACCCCCAGCGGTTTGAGATGCAGCAGCTCACGGCGATTGTTTACGACAACGCCGAAGATTTTACCTGCGTCGGCTACAAGGATATGACGGACAGCGAATTCTGGGTCCGGGGGCATATGCCCGGCAAACCGATTCTGCCGGGGGTGATTATCTGCGAGGCCGCCGCCCAGCTGGCAAGTTATTACTGCGGCAAACACGCGATGGCCGAAGGGGCGATGATGGGATTTGCCGGATTGGAAGACGTGAAGTTCCGCGGCCTTGTCCGTCCCGGCGACCGGCTCGTTATCCAGGCCAAGATGCTCCGGATGAGGAAATTCCTGGTCACGGCGCAGTTCATGGCGCTGGTGGGCGAGAATATCGTTGCCGAAGGGGTGGTCAAGGGTTTCCCCCTTTCCGAAAAGCTCCTCAATAACGAAAAGTGATTCCCGCGAAACAGTCTGATACGCATTCATGGGCCGCCGCAGTTTTGCCAAAATTATCGGAAATCGGGATCTCTCGGGCCGGATCAAAAAAGGGGATGAAATCCCCCGGCCGTGGAACCCCCTCGCCCTTTTTGGCCGGGAAGCGCCGATCGAGCTGGAAATCGGCTGCGGAAAAGGGATGTTTCTCGCCTCTGCGGCGGCGGCCGAGCCTTCCCGCGACTTTATCGGAGTCGAAGTCGCCTACCGGTACGCGCTGATGGCCGCGGCCGGACTGGTGAAAGCGAATCTGACGAACGGGCTGGTTCTTTGCGCCGATGCCGCGCCCCTTCTGGCCGATTGGATCCCCAGCGCCTCTTTGGCGGCCGTACACATCTATTTTCCCGATCCGTGGTGGAAGAAGTCGCACCGCAAACGGCGTATTGTACGCGCCGATGTGGTCAGACTGATCGAAGACCGTCTGCTTCCGGGGGGGCGGCTCTGGCTCAGAACCGATGTGGAAGAGTATTTCCGGGAATCTCTCGGCATTCTGGCGTCCGAGACGCGTCTTCTCGGTCCCGAACCGGATCCGCGTCTTCCCGCAGATCCGAAGGCGGCCGCCGAAGGGGACCGCTTCCGGTCGGGAGAAAAGGAGAATCTTCCCTATTACGGCGAAAACGGGAATCAGAACCCTCCGGTTCCCCGCGCCGGCCGCGGCGATTTCCTGACCCACTTTGAACGGCGGACCCGCCTTAACGGACTACCGGTCTGGGGCGCTGTTTTTCAGAAGCGCGCCGAGGGCGAATCAAAAAAGTAGCGGTGTTCCGGCCTAAAGCCGTGCGCATTCCATCAAAAAAGGGCGCGGAGTTCCGCGCCCTTTTACTGTTTAGGGAAGGAATTGAACGGGACTATTTCCCCGGCTTGGCGGGAACAGAAGTCTCGGGAGCGCTGGCCAGCTGCGAGAGAACCTGTACCAGGGAATTGAGATGAATGATCCGCGGTCCGTATTTGTCGACAAACTCGGCAAGGGCAAAATCGCCGTCTTGCAGAACGTCGTAGTTGACATCGATTTCATCGGAAAGGGAATCGATAAAGTCGGTCTGGATTTGACTGAGCTTTTCCGCGGCATCTTTACAGGCACGCGACAGGCGCGGATTGGACTCTTTCCACTGGGCCAGTTCGGCGGCCCGCTGGCGGCCGGCCGCGCTGAACTGCTCGAGAAGCTCCTCTAAAAGCTCGTTCTGCCGGTTTTGGGCGGCGAGGGTGCGGTCTTGGAGCTGAACCGAGCGGCGGGTGAGCGCGACGAGTTCGGAAAGATCGCCTGTTCGGGGAATGGTGTTAGAAGAATCAACCTGGGCGTTAACCGGTCTGACCGGACTTTTATCGTTGAGAATCCAGCTTGTCATTGTGCCTTGCCGAGGGGGAAATGCAAACGCCCCCTTCGCTTTTTAGGTGTACGCGGCTCCCTAGGAGACGCAAAAACAGATGCGCGGCCTGACATTGTTCTTTCAACAGTATAAGAGAACGGCACGCGCCACAGCCCCCCTGCCTAAAAAACATTATACCCAAAACGAAGGATTTTACAGTATCTTTTTGGGTAAATTAGGGAGTTTTTTCAATTTTTCGGGGGGAACCTGAACTCACAGAGTCCGACAAAAACTCCCGGCCTTCCGAACAGGGCAGAAGGCAGGGGAGAGGGGCTCTTGCCGGGAAAAGAACCCCTCTTTCTTCGCTGCGGGGGCTACTCCTTGCTGTTGCCCAGGATGCTGACCTTAAACCCGAGAGCATGCGCCATAGCGGCTTTGACCGCCAGAGCGCGGTCGGCCTGGGCTGCGGTGCCGGGATAGCAGACCTGAATATGGTTGGCGTGATGGCGCCCCATGAACTGGTTGCGGCTGATTCCGTACAGAACCGCGTTCATGATCGGCCAGGTGGGGGCACACTCGTCGAGGCGGCGTCGGACTTCGGCTTCGGGCAGATCGAGCGCGCGCCCGCGTCCGATGTCGATTCCCAGTTTCCCCTTTTCGATATAGGTGCGGGACCAGAGAATCTCGCCTTCTTTGCAGACTCCGCCCAGAGTGCCGCCGCCGAAGGGGAAGTACATCGGCGCCTGACGCCAGCTTTGCGCACCTTTCCAGCCTCCTTTGAAGTGGGCCGGAGGGGCGGCGCCGCTGATCTGGAAGACCCAGACGAATTTGTCGGTCGTCCCGCTTTTGTCTTCATCTCCCCAGCGGACATCGTGCAGCGTCGTTTCGGGGGGATAACCGAGCTTCGAGAGAACGCGGTTGTCGAGAAGGGCATCGAGTGCGGCGCATTCATCGACTTCATTGAAGTGGAGATAAGGTTTCCCCTCTTTGATGATGCGGCCGTCGGCGGCCTTGACCGGCGGACGGTCGGCGTTGTTCAGGATCCCTTCGACCAGATCGCTTGCCGGAAGAATATCTTTGAGCCCCTGCTGATACTGGATTCCGAACAGTTCGGCGCCGAACCGGTCGGCAATCCGCGCGGCGGCCAGGTACATTTTGCACTGGAGGAGGACCTGGTTTTTGGTCAGTTCCGTTTTTTCGTCTTTTCCCAGATGGAAACGGACGCCCTTGTCGAGAAGCCACTTGTAGACTTTTTCGGCTTCGGCGTTGGACGTGTTCATCGTTTCGTAGTAGAGGGCGGACTGGTTGAGGCGTTCTTTGTAGATGCCGAGCGGGAAGAGGAGCTCGTCGGGAACCAGCGCGTTATACATCCCCATGCACCCCTCGTCGAAGATGCCCATGATCACCTTTTCCCTGACCATGTCGGCGGCGAGTTTTTCGCCGATCGCCAGCTCGTTCTTTTTGAGCGAGGCCGGGTCGAAGGCGTGGACGTGCGAGGTGTCCTGCTTGATCTCTTTGCCGGTTTCGAGCCATTTTTTCAGGCGGGTCAGGAACCAGTCGTCGGTGAAATCGACGCTCCAAAGGGTCGAGAATTTGCGTCCGGCCTTCGTCAGGCAGGCGTTGATATTGAGCATTCCGACCAGACCGGGCCAGGTGCCCGACCAGTTGGCGATATTCAGGACCGGTCCGCGGTGGGTTAAAAGCCCCGGATAGATGTGGTGCGAATATTCCCAGACCGATTCGGCGATGATGATCGGCGCGTCGGGATCGAGCCGCGAGAAGATTTCGATCCCCTCTTTTTGGGAACTGATAAAACCGTGTTTCTCATCGGGTTTGTAGGGATGGGCGCGGACGATTTGATACCCCATCTTGCTGACCGCCTTTTTCAGCGCCTCTTCCATCTTTGCCT
The DNA here is from genome assembly GCA_017405595.1 of Thermoguttaceae bacterium. GTDB lineage: Bacteria > Planctomycetota > Planctomycetia > Pirellulales > Thermoguttaceae > RUG695. Next base: position 95,366 of record JAFRAC010000017.1, read on the forward strand.
GTTCGGCCCAGCAGGTTTGGTTTGTCGGAAGACGCAGGTCGCCGCTTGCCGCCAGATAGACTTTTTTAGCTCCCAGTTTTGCCATCAGAGTGAATCTCCTTCTTCTCTTTCATTTCTGTAGTACAGAGTGACATGAAATCGGTGAAAATGAATCGGGTTGAAACCGGCCAAGGATGTATAGCAGCACCGGAAAATCCGGGGCGCGGCCGGGCCTTTCCCGACGTGCGGGAAGACGGTTTCAACTGTGATTATTATCAAAACTCCGGGAAGAAAAGCAAGAGCGCCGCGGAACTTTTTTGAGGAAAAAGAAACCGGGTCCGGGACCGGTCTAGCGCGGCGGGCCGGCGAACCTTCTATCGGCGGCCCCGCAGCCACTGCTGCTGAACGCCCGGTTTGGCTTCGGCGGCGGACCGGGCCGTTTCGCTCGGCACGGGGGTTCCGGCCGGCGCGGAGACCATCCCGTCGAAACCGGCCCCGGAAGGCGGTTCGAATCCGCTGACCAGGGAATCGATCCGGTCGAACGGGGAAGAGGGGGGCGCGGCCTGTCCGGGGGTGACCAGACTTCCGAAACTCTCTCCTTCGCCGCCCGGCCCCGAGGCGGGAAAGAGGTCCCCCTGACCGGTAAACGCGCGCCCTCCGATCCAGTCCCCCGTGGCCGCGGCCGAGCTTTCGGCGCCCCCGGCTGAACGGCGCCCGGCCTCTCCCTTGACGGCGGGGAGCGGTTTCCGCCGGCCGAGCGTTTTATGCATGGCCAGCGGAGTGATCGGAAGGGAGACGACGATCTCGCGCATCATGACCGGGGAAAGGCTGAGGGTTTCCGCCGCCGACTCGAGTGTGACAGCCCCGTTCCCGCCGCGGGCGGCCGTGTTCAGGTCGAAGCGGTTCGGCGGATAGGCGAGCCGGTAAAGAAGGGGGGATGTTCGGAGGGTTTCGACATCGTCGAGGGGGAGAAGCTTTAACCGGACTTCGATCGCGGTCGGCAGCCCGTTCTTCTTGATACTGTCCCAGGAAGCCAGCCAATTTTTTCCGTCGTAATAGCGGAAACAGCAGTCCACCACTTCCGGCATCCATGCGGTACCGTCGTCGATTTCCATGGCCAGCTGCGCGGCCGAGAGAAACGGCTCCGGTTCCGGCCGGGCGGCGGCTTGCTGAGCGGAAAACGGAGCATTCTGCCGGCTGCCTTCTTCCGCCGCCGCGGGGTCGGGCGCTTCGTAGCTGAGTTCTTTTCGGGAAAGGCCGTACTTGCGCGCAAGTTCAATCTGTATTTGGGGTCGGCCCGACGAATCGCGGCGGTTCCCCCCGTTCCGAAGCGTGTTCGGGGGAACGAATTCATAAAAGACGGTTTTCAGTTCAGGGACCTGAGGACGGGCCGGCTTTGAGGAGGACGCCGCCGCGGCGCGGTTTTCGGCGAGGGTGGCCGACTCGACGAGGAGATTCGGTTCGATGACGTCGATCTGCAGCGAGGTTCCGTCGCCGTGCAGTCCGAAGCGCCGGACGAAAACGGTTTCATTGTTCGAGGACGGGACCGGGTGTACAGGGTCCTGCACGGCGGCCCCGAGATCGTCGCTGAGCATTTGCGAAATTGAGCGGACCAGCTGGGCGCGCCCCGCCCGTTTTTCTCCGGCGAGATAGTCTGTGGAAAAGAGGGTGACCATTCCCCAGACAAATCCGAGAAGCACAACCATCAGACTCAGGGCAATCAGGATTTCCAGGAGTGTCATCCCGGAAAAACGGTTTGGGCAGTTCGGCGAAAGGTTCACGGGCTTTTTACCCCTCCAATCTGGCCGGACGGGCTTTCAAACCCGCTTGCGGCGAACGGGTCGGCCGGGGCCGTGAGTGAACCGATCTCCTGATCGCGGTCAAACGCCGCGAACGGGTCGGCCGCAGGGGGGGACGAAAGGGAACCGATCGCATCTCCTTCCCGGCGGGCCCGCCGACGGCCGGGGGCGGCCTGATCCGCCGTTTCGGCGGAAGGGGTCCGTCCGGCGATCCGGATCCGGTCCGGATCGGCCCATTCGGTGACAGCGACCTCGGCGATCGGTTTTTGAACCAGATCGAAAGCGCCGGGCCGGTCGGAAGGAACGGTTGTATATTCCGATTTCCGCGCCGCCACACGGAGAACGACAAGGCCGGGAACCGGCGCGTCGCTGCAGAGAACCGTCATGGTCCAGCCGTCGAAGCCGGGAATCGGGCGCAATTCGTTGGGGCGGACCTCGGCAATCCCCCCCAGGATTTTGTCGAGTTCATTTTGGCAGCAGACCTGAACGCTCGTCTTCTCTTCGGCCTCGGCGGATTCCTTGATTGCGGCCGTTTGCAGCTGGGTCAGCGCGACAAAGCCGCTGACCAGAATTGCGAGAACGACGAGAACCTCGATCAGGGTGAACCCGTTTGTGCGTGACCGTCTCATCGAAAGAGATTCCTTTCCGCGGAAGAGGAGGGGGCTTCCGCATTAAGGCGGGAGAACGCCTGCGGGGAAAGGACGCTCGGAAATTCGGGGGAGCCGGGCGGATAGACCGAAATCGAGGAGACCCGGGCCGAACCTGTGATTCCGCGGTAGGAGATTTCGGAATAGTAGTCCTGTTTGTCCGGTTCAGGCCGGCTCCGCAGAAAAATGACCGCCGTCGAAGTGCGGCCGTTCGGGAAGAAGAGAATCGGTTTCGACCAACCGGAAACGGTGGGAACAAGCGAAGTGGACGGAGTCGGAACCGGGGAACTTTGATTCGGCGCAAGAGGTTTGGCATTTTCCTCTTGGACAGCGGGAGAAGTCAGAGAACCGACAGGTTCCCCGTCATGCGGCCGGTCCCCATTCCGGGAGGGGAGAAGAAAGGATTCCGATTCGATGGCGGCGCCCCCCATAAAGAGGGTCGATTCCGGCAGCAGACGGACCGGAACCGCCTGAGGCGGCGGATCCGTTTCCGACGAGGGCTGCCGGGGGTAAATCTGATACTCTCCGGTTCCGCAGCGGTAGCGAAAGGCAAGGGGACTGCCGGTTTTCATCGCCTCGGAGCGTGTATGCCCCAGTTCCGACTGGAGAGCCAGAACTCCGTCGCGAAATTTGGATCGGTCCAGGATCCGCGTTACCGACGGTGTGCCGATGCCGATCACCATCACAATGATGGCCAGTACGATCAGCAGCTCGATGAGAGTAAATCCGGAATGTTTCAATGATCTTTACCCTCTTGGCTTTCCCCCCGGACAGAAACACCGCTTGAAACTCCGGGCTTGCTGAATCTCCCCGAGGGAGCGCCGCGAAATCTCAAACGGTGCGTCTTAAACAGAGCCGGTTCCGGCTCAAACGAGGAAGGGGTCAGGAGTTTTCGTTCCCCCCGGCTCCGTTTCCTCCGCCGTTATCGAAACCGTTTCCGTTGTTGTTAAACCCTCCCCCGTTGTCGAAACCGCCGCCGTTGCCGGGGCCGCCGTTGCCGTTATTGAATCCGTTCCCGCCGTTGTTGTTGAAACCGTTGCCGTTATTGAATCCGTTCCCGCCGCCGTTGTTGAAACCGTTGCCGTTGTTGAATCCGTTTCCGCCGTTGTTGTTGAAACCGCCGTTGTTATTTCCGTTGTCGTTGTTCCAACCGCCGTTGTTTCCGTTGCCGTTCCAGCCGTTGTTGTTATTGAAACCGCCGCCGTTATTGTTATTCCAGCCGTTTCCGTTGTTGTTATTCCAACCGCCGTTGTTGTAGCCGTTCTGCGGAGAGTCGTTCGGATCCCAGCTGATGATGTCGTCGTCGGTGCCGTCGATGCCGTCCGGTCCGGGAGACCAGATTGCGGGTTTTCTTCCGTCCCCCTTGTTCGTCGGCCATTCGTAACGGTAGGAATTCCCCCACTGGTCGAGAGGAACTTCCTTGAACTTATCGAAGTAACTGGTCAAAACCCGGGGACGCTGGTAGACCTGCCCGCCCTGAGGCCCGTAGCTCTGGTTCGGTCCGTTCGGACCGTTGAAGTTCTGATACTGATTCGGGCCGTTCGGTCCGTTCGGGCCGTTGAAATTCTGGTTCGGGCCGTTGGGGCCGTTGAAGTTCTGGTTCTGGTTCGGGCCGTTAAAGTTTTGATTCTGATTCGGACCGTTGAAGTTTTGGTTCTGATCGTTGAAGTTCTGATTGGGATTGCCGTTCGGTCCGTTGGCGTTGTCAAAATTATTGTTTTCGCCGCCCCCCATTTCGCCGTTGTTTTCGGGATTGAACTCCTGCTGGAAGGTCTGGTTCATATTGCTCTGCTGGTAGCCTTCCTGCCCGAAACCGTTCCCGTTTCCGCCGTTCCAGCCATTGTTTCCGCCGCCGTTCCAACCGTCGTTGCCGTTGCCGCCGTTGCCGCCGGTGTTTCCCCCCTGGTTGCAGGGGGTGTTATTGTTGTAACCGCCGCCCCCCTGCATTTGGTTGCCGTAGATTCCCGGGTTGTTGACTTTCCCCAGAAGGATTTCGAGCCCTTCTTCCTGGTAGGGATATCTGCCGTTGTCGATACGGAACCGTTCCAGACCGTTCATCAGGTCGGCGATTTGGAGCTGGGTCGATTTGATTTTGGCGCTCTGCCAAGAGCTCATCACAGAAGTCCCGACGATGCCGAGGATGACGACCAAAATGGCCAGCACGATCAGCAGTTCCATCAGCGTAAAGCCTTTGCGGGCCGAGGAACGGGGGAGAAAACGATCGAACGTTGTCATGGTGATATCTCCTTTTGATATCGGTATATCGGTGGGAAAGAGGGAGTGCAGCGACCCCTTCCAACCAAACTCTTTCTGGGTTCAACCCCTCCATTTTAATCCGGTTTTCGTTGTTTTCCAAGCTGTACCGGTTGTTTTGCCCTTCAGTTTAGCGGAAATTTCCCCTTTTGCGGCGTTCATTTTACGGGAAAATGGTCAGTCTCTCCCGCTTTTCCGGCAAAAGGGGAGAAATTAGATGTTTTCGGTCATTTTGAAGACCGGCAGAAGGAGGCCGACGATGATGAAAAAAACGCCTCCGGCCAGCATGAGGAGCATCATCGGTTCAAGGAGGCTGACAAGAACGTCGAGTTTTTTGGCGATCTCTTTTTCGATGCTTTCGGCGATGTTCACGAGAACGGTTTCCAGGGAGTTGGACTCTTCGGCCACCGTGATCATCGCCATGACCTGCGGGGGCAGGAGATCGGCCTCGGCCAGCGGTTTTGAAAGGGGTTCACCGGCGGAGACCGATTCCGCCGATTTTTCCACGGCCTCTTCGAGAAGGGAATTGCCGGTCGAATGGCTGCTGATTTCCAGAGCGCGGAGAATCGGAACCCCGTTTTCCAGAAGGGTGCCTAAAACACGGCAGAAGCGGGAAACCGCCGAACGGAGGACAATCGGCCCGAGGAGCGGGATCCTCAGCTTCCAGCGGTCAAAGAATTTCCGTCCCCCCTTGGTCATGGTGAGGAACCGGAGATAGACGGCCAGACCCGCCAGCGCGATCAGCAGGTAAAAGCCGTATTTGCCGACAAAACTTTTGAAAGTTAAAAGAGCGGTGGTCGCTCCGGGAAGCTGGCCGCCGGAATCGATGATCGAATCGAAAATCGGCTGGAATTTCGGGACAAAGAAGATCATCAGAACCGTCAGAACCGTAATGCCGACCACGCAGAGGATTGTCGGGTAGATCATCGCGCCGATGATCTTCCCCTTCAGTTCGGCCTGCTGTTCCATGAAGCGGGCTGTCCGCTGGAGCGAGTCTTCCAGAAAAGCCCCTTCGGTTCCTGCCTGAATGACGCTGAGGGTTAAATCGTTGAAGATTTTCGAGTGCGCGGCAAACGCCGAGTCGATCCCTTCCCCTTCGGAAACCCGTTCGTAGATGTCGCCGATCACCTCTTTGAGAACCGGGTTTTGTTCCTGTTTTTCGAGAACCTGGAACGCTGTCAGGACAGGGACGCCGTTATTGAGCAGTTCGGCCAGCTGCTGGAGAAAAGCCGCGACGACCGAATCGGGCGGGCGCCGGGCGAACCATTTTCCCAGGTCGATTTCCCCTTTGTTGGCGTCTTCGACCGAGATCGGAAAGAGGCCCTGCCGCGAAAGAATATCGAGAACGTCCTTTTTGGTGTTCGCGGCAATCTGCCCCGAAACCTCTTTTCCGCTCTTATTCCGCGCCTTGTAGTTAAAATCGGGCATCGCGTTTACTGAGTCGCTTGTTTTTTGGGCCGGGGTCCTTTTTCGAGAAATTCCCGGACTTCATCGGGGGTGACAAGACCATCGCCGTCGGCATCGAGCCGGCCGAAAAAGGCGGTCGCCTCAAGTGAGAGGGTCGGCGCGAATTCCCGAAGGGAAAGCTGTCCGTCGCCGTTGGCGTCGCGTGCGAGGAACCAGCGGGGGATCCCTTCCGTTTCGCTTTCCGAAGGGGCGTATTCGCGTACCGCGGGAGAGGCGGGACCGGTTTCCTGAGTGACGACTCCGAACAGCTCGCTCTGATCCTCGGTTCCCGCCCCTTCGTCGGCATCGGCGAGGAGCGATTCGAATTCTTCGGGGCTGATATCCGAAGGACGCTGCGCCGGGTCGGTTTCTTCCTCACCGTCGGAAACCCGTTTTCGGATCGGGCCGGAAAGGGGCTGAATCAAAATCGGTCCGTCCGTTTTCAGAACGGTCTGCGCGGCGCTCAGCCGGCGGGGCGGGATCGGATGAGAGATCGTTCTTCCCTTGGCGTAGGCGGCCAAAGCGTAAAGAATTTCGTAATCTTCGAGAACGAAATCGCCGTTCAGGTCGTACGCCTGGGGTTTTCCCGGCATCTTTTCCCATTCGGCCTGCTCCAGTTTTCCGTCGCGGTTTGTATCGTATTTCCCGAGAATTCGCCCCGCATAACGGCGGAGGATGAGCGACGTATTCGGAATTCCTTCGGCATCACGGCGCTTCAGGGTGAGCGGATCGAATTCATCGCCGAGTTCATCTTCGGGGTATCGGTCGTTCAGGTCCGGAACGGTGTCGGCAAGCCGCTGCATGAGGTAGTTGGGCAGCTCTCTGAGCGATTCCGGATCGCGGGGAACGTTCGGCTGCGTCTTGACCTGGTTCAGCTGCTCGTGATTCTCGAAGAGGATGTCGTAAGCCCCCTGAATGGCGGCGGCCCGCGCGGGACTCAAACCGTGTACTTCCCTCAGCTGTTTGAGAATCAGGTCGAGTTCGGCCTGATTGGTAATGATTTCGGTTTCCGGACTGTTATCGCCGAGATCCCTGGTGATGATGATATCTTCGCCTTCCTTTGTGGTTCCGGGGAGCGGAGGAGCCGCGCGGCGGGCCGGGGCGAGGGCTCTGAGGTCTCTGATCAGTGCATCGTTTTTCGAGGGGCCCGGTTCCGGAACCGGCGCCTGTGCCGGAAGATTCCCGGAAACGCAAAACGCCAGGAAGAAAAGGAGGAACAAAAGGAACTTGCTTTTCATTATCTCTTTCCCCGATACCGGCTCTGTCGTTTGAGGAAACTCTGTCAAAATTGATCGGCTCATTCGGCCGCACTCTTCCCCCACAGTATAGTATACTCTATTTAACCGAATTCGGCTTTTATTGTCAAACTGGGCAGAAAGGCGGAAATGCGCGGTTTGGCTTGATTTTTGCCGCCCGGCTTTTACAATAGGAAAAGGGGGCCGGGGGAACGCGAAGTCCCTGCCGGCCGGGGAATCGGGGAATCTCACCAGGAGCAAAAGGTATGGCGATTCAGTTTATCGAGAAGGACGATTTGCCGGTCTCGCTCAACACGATGCAGATGCATATTGCCCGCGAAGCCCTCGACGAGGACGGCCGGCTGACCGCGGTTCTGAATCAGCTCGGCGTCAAAACCGAGGAAGAGGGCCTCTACCTTATCGCCCGCAAACTCGGACTTCCGATGGCCGATTTGGCGAAATCGGAAGTCCCGGAAGAGATTCTGGACGGTTTTCCGATTAAGGCGGTTCACCGGGACGGCGTCTTTCCGATCGGCTCTGCCGATGACGGATCTCTTCTGATCGCCACCTGCAACCCGTTTCACATCGAACCGATCGACGCGCTGGCCGCGATTCTCGGGCGGCCGGCGCTGCCGGTGGTCGTCCTTCCGGCGGAACTGGCAAAACTGATCAAAGGCCGTCTCGGCGTGGGGGCCGAGACGATCGAAGGGCTTCTGGCCCAGTCCGAAGAGGATGACGGGATTGAGGTACTCGAAGAAATTGACTGGGATCAGTCATCCGACGCGGCGATGGCGCAGGAAGCCTCGGTTGTCCGGCTGGTGAATGAAATTCTCACCGAAGCGGTCGAGTCGGGAACGAGCGACATTCATATCGAGGCGCAGGAAACGGGAATGAAGATCCGTTACCGTATCGACGGGGTTCTTCAGACGCAGCCGATGCCTCCGGAAATCAACCGGTTCCAGTCGGCGATTGTCAGCCGCCTTAAAATCATGGCGCGGCTCAATATCGCGGAAAAGCGAATCCCGCAGGACGGCCGTATTAAGATCCGCGTGGCCGACCGCGCCGTTGACATTCGTCTTTCGATTATCCCGATGCTCCACGGCGAGGGAATCGTGATGCGTATTCTCGATAAAGACCGGATGAACTTTACCCTGCGCGGGATCGGGATGGACGAGGACATCTACAAGATGTTCGGCCAGCTGATCAAACTTCCGCACGGGATCATCCTGGTGACCGGGCCGACCGGAAGCGGGAAAACGACGACGCTCTACAGTGCCCTGAACGAAATCAAAAGCGACGATACGAAGATTATCACGACCGAAGACCCGATCGAATATCAGCTCGACGGGATCAACCAGATTCAGGTGAATACCAAGGTGGGGCTGACCTTCGCGGCGAGCCTGCGCGCGATTCTGCGTCACGACCCCGATGTGGTTCTGGTCGGCGAAATCCGCGACTTCGAGACGGCCGAAAACGCGATTCAGGCGTCCCTGACCGGTCACCTGGTTTTCAGTACGCTTCACACCAACGACGCGGCCGGAGCGTATACCCGTATGATCGACATGGGGATTGAACCGTTCCTCGTCTCGACGACGGTCGAGGGGATTATGGCTCAGCGTCTTGTTCGCCGCCTCTGTCCGCACTGCAAGCAGCCGTACATCCCGACCCCCGACGAAGTGCCGAGCGATTTTCCGCTCCAGCGGCTTCTCGACTCCAAAGAGCCGATCTTTAAGCCGGGCGGGTGCCGCGAATGCCGTCAGACCGGTTATTCGGGGCGTGCGGCGCTCTACGAGCTTCTGATTCCGACCGAGGAGGTGCGCCGCCTTGCGGGCCAAAAGGCCCCTTCCGGCGAAATTAAAAAACTCGCCCGCGCCGCCGGAATGGACACCCTTCGCGATAACGGCTGGAAAAAGGTTCTCAACGGCTTTACCTCGATCGACGAGGTGGTCCGTACCGCGAAGATGGATTGATGCCGAAAGGGCTCTTTTTGCCGGTGAAACGGCTTTGTGTTCATTGCCCGCATCGGTTTTGCCGTCTTGACTCGCTTGGTTTTGGCCGTTAAAATGGACATCCCGGGAAGGGGGGCGGAAGATTCGGATATTTCTTGCGAGGGTGTTTCCATTTTGAAAAGGTCGGTTCCCAAACGGCTCTCTCTTTTCCTTTCGGCGCTGTTCTTCGCGCTGGCGGGGATGGCCGCCCTTTTCGGAAGAGCCGGGGTTCTTCGTGTCGGTTCGCCGGAGATTTCCCCGAAACTCGAGAAGTCGGCCAAAGCCTATCTTCGGCAGACGGCGCGCATTTTGGGGGACCGGTATCAGGACGATTTTTACCGGACGGCGGTCGAGGCGCGGCTGGCCGGTTTTGCGGAACCCCGGGCCGATGAAGCACATTGCCGAAGGGAATATTTCTGCCGGTTCGACCGGGATGAAGCGTTGGATGAGGCGCTTGCCTTTCTCGACGAAGTCGATTCGGGGATCCCGGCAAGGCCGGCAGAAGTCTTCTATACCGCCGGGAATCCCCTTAACGCGATGGCCGATTCCCTGATCAGCGGGATTCCCCGGTACAGGGCCGTTTCCTGCCGTCTCGGCCGGCGGGCCGGTTTTCCCCTTTGGGAATGGCTTGGTTTTCTCTTTTCGTTTCCGTTCCTGTTGACGGCCCCTTTTCCCGCTTCTCCCCTTGCCGAGGCCGGGGGCGCGGGAACCGGCGCGATCGCGAAATTCTTCGCGGGACTGACCTCTCTTTTATCACCCCTTTTCCTCTCCGCCTTTTCGGATGGCGCACGTTCCGAAAGGACGTTTCCGTCCCTTTCCCCCCGGTTTTCCCCCGGCGAAAAAGGATTCGCGCCTCTTCGGCTCTAGTCTCGTTGAATGCGGCTTTTTCGGCGTGTTAAGCGTTTTTAAACCGGCTTTTAAATCGAGGCAAAAGAAGAATTATGCGATACAGTTTGAACGAGAGGCGTTCCGCAGGCGGTTTTACCCTGGTCGAGCTTTTGGTGGTGATTGCGATCATCGGCATTCTGATCGGCCTGCTGCTCCCTGCGGTGCAGTCGGCACGCGAGGCGGCCCGCCGAATGAAATGCTCGAACAACATCAAGCAGATCGTTTTGGCGTTCCATGGATTTCATGACGTGAACGGAGCGCTCCCGCCGGAGTGCAAATTGAACGCCGCAACACGGACAAGCGAGGGCTACGGAATCCTGACCAAGGCGCTCCCCTTTCTGGAGCAGGCGGGGATTTACGACCGCATCGACTTTAAGAAGAATTACGAGGAAAACGAAGGGGACGAGGGATACGAGGGAACCGAAGACCTGGCCAAAGTGCGGGTCCCCTCCTTTCTTTGTCCGAGCTGCTCGAACGAAGAGTCGAGCATGAAAAAATACCAGCAGGAGCTGGAATGCTTTACCGCCCATTATTACGGCAATTCCGGCGCGGTCGGCGAAAAGTCGGGTTCGACCGAGTACCATCTCGCCCGCAAAAAGGAAGAGAACAGCATCAGCTTCTACGGAATGGATATGAGCGGCGGTCCCTGCGCCGATAACGGGATCTTCTTCGAGAACAAGGGGGTCCGGTTTGCCGACATTACCGACGGGCTCTCGAACACGTTCGGGATGGGCGAGATTGCCCACAAGGATTACGAGGGCTACTTCGCCTGGATCCGCGGGGGCTACTACTTTCAGGGGGGACCGGTCATTTACGTCAGTTCGAAAAATCTCGAGTGGGAACTGAACGCGATCAGAGATGAAAACAACGAAAACCATGAACAGTACACCACGTTTTACAGTTCCGGCTCCTTCTCGAGCCACCATCCCGGCGGGGTGATGTTCGGAATGATGGACGGGAGCGTGCGTTTCGTCAACGACGTGATCGATAAGAAGACCCTTCTCCGGACCGCCAGCCGGAACGGCCACGAGCCGGCGACGCTCTGATTTCAAGGTGACAAGCGGAGGAAACGGAAATGCGGATTGCGGTTTTTCTGGCGGCGGTTTTTTCTCTTTTGTTCTGGACCGTGCCGGACACGATCGCCCAGACCGCGGACGGCGAGGTTGTGGTTGCCGGCGAGCCGGCGGGCCGGGATCGGGAGGCCTGGGAAAAGACGCGTCTTGAAATGAGCGTCTTCGGCGCCGATTACCTGAAAAGAACGCAGGAAGATTCGGGCGGGTGGACGACCGAAAAAGGGATCGGCACCTCGCTGATCGTGCTGCTCGGGCTCCTTCGCGCCGGCTGTCCGGTTGACGATCCGGCGGTCGCCCGCGGCCTGGACTATGTTCAGCGCGCGGTACAGGCCGACGGGGGGATTTACACACCCGGCGGGCATATCCCGGTTTATGAGTCGTGCCTGGCGCTCTCCTGTTTCGCCTATGCCAGGCAGGTGTCCGGTTCCGACCGGTTCGACGGGATTTTGAAACACGGCGAAGAGTTCGTCCGCGGCCAGCAGTATTCCGAAGAGAACGGCACCTCTCCCGACGATAAGGCGTACGGCGGGCTCGGGTACGGGAAGGGGTCCCGCCCGGATCTTTCGAACACGCAGTTTTTTGTCGATACGCTCCGGGACCTGGGGGCCGACTTCGACGATGAGGCCATCCAGCGCGCCGTAACCTTCGTTTCGCGGTGCCAGAACCTTTCCGGCGGCGAGGAAGGGACTGTGACTGCCGAGGAAACCGCCGAGGAAAACGGTGATGAGGAACGCCAGGGTTCCCCCGGTGAAAATCCGGAGAATGAAGGCGGTTTTTTCTATACATGCATGGCAAACGAAAATCCGGCGGGGCAGGAGGCGGACGGCGGACTGCGCTGTTACGGCAGCATTACCTACGCCGGTCTGAAAAGCCTCATCTATGCCGGCCTGACCGAATCAGACCCCCGCGTCGAGGCGGCGACGGGCTGGATCCGAAAGAACTATTCGACCACGCACAACCCGGGACTCGGCCTGCGCGGCCTGTATTACTATTATCATACCATGGCGCGTACGATGGATGTCCTTCAGAGCGATCTTTTTACGGACGAATCGGGAGTTTCCCACTTCTGGAAAGGGGAATTGATTCAGGTTTTTGCCCAGCGCCAGCGTCCCGACGGCTCCTGGGCGAACAGCAACCCGATGTGGTTCGAATCGGATCCGAATCTGGTTACGGGATACGCGCTCATCGTGCTTTCCTACTGCGCGCTTTAAGGGAACAACGGGGGAGCCGAAACATGGTTGTTTTTCGGGCCGATCCGGTATAGAATGGCCCTGATCCTTTTCAGGAGGTTACAGACGGGGTGCCAAACGGGGAAGGGAGGAAGAAAGGTACAATGAAACGCAGAGAATTGTTTGCGCTCGGCACAGCGGCTTTAGGCGGCCTTTTTACCGGGGAATCCTCTCCGGCCGCCGCGGCCGGCGGGGCGCCGGTTTGGACGTATGAACCGCTCGACGGTGCGCTCGTGGCGCAGAAGGCGTACGATCTATATGCCGAGGGAAGCTGTATGTATGCCGCTTTCCGTTCGATTGTCGAACAGGTTGGCCTCAGGCGTGCCGAAAAGCACCCGCTCGAGGCGGAGCAGTGGACCCGTTTCCCCTACTACATGATGGCCTACGGGAAAGGGGGCGTACACGATTACGGCTCGCTCTGCGGCATTCTGAACGGATGCGCCGCGGCCATCTCCCTTTTTGTGACCGACCGGAAAGACGCCGCCTGGCTGACATACACCCTCTTCAATTTTTACGAGGATACGCTTCTGCCGGTCTTTGTTCCGGCCGAGACCAAATTCCGCGAGATTCCGCAGTCCCTTTCCGAGTCGGTGCTCTGCCATGTTTCGGTTTCCCGCTGGACCGCCGAGGCCGATGAAACGGCGGAATCGCCCCGCCGCAAAGAGCGGTGCAAGCGTCTTGTCGGCGATCTTGCCGCCAAAACGGCCGAACTGCTGAACAGCTACTTCGCAAACGGAAAGTGCTGCCCGGCCAAAGAAGGGAAAGAGACCGCCACCGCGTGGGGCGGGACGACGGCCACCCTCAGCCGGCCGGCGTCGGACTGCACGGCCTGCCACAATCCCGACGGGGAACAGCCCGGCGTGAATGTGAAAATGAACTGTTCCCCCTGCCACAGCGACTTGCCGCCGGATCACGGCCGGTAAACTGCGGATGACGCGCCGTTTCGGCCGGCCGCGCGCGGCGCTTTACGTGCCGCGTGCGGCATTTGAGAAGCTTTTCGCGATCAGAAGATCTTTCCCGGGTTCATGATCCCGTTGGGGTCGAGCGCGTTTTTGACGGCGCGGAGCGTGTCGAGGAATTCCGGTGCGCAGGTCGAGGCCATGAAGGGCCTGCGTTTGCAGCCGATCCCGTGTTCCCCGGAAATCCGTCCCCCAAGCCGGGCGACTTCGGCGTAGAGTTCCCGCAAAAGCGCCTGAAGAACCTCATCCCAGTGTTCATCGGACCAGTCGGCGGGCGCGCAGATGCGGCTGTGAACATTTCCGTCCCCCGCATGCCCGTAACAGGGAATCGCCAGATGATACTTCGCGGCGAGCCGGCCGCACTCGGTAACCACGGCCGGAATCGACGCGCAGGGAACCACGATGTCTTCCCCGGACTGGCGGGGGAACGCCTGACTGAACGCTTCGGGGATGGAACGGCGGATCTTCCAGACACGTTCCGAGTCTGCCCTGGTGTCGGCGACGTAAATTTCGGATGCGCCCCCTTTCTGCAGATAGCGGCCGAGCGCTTCGGACTGGCCGGCGAGCATTTCCGGATCGTTCCCGTCGACCGAAACCAAGAGAACCGCCCCGGCATCCAGAAACGGAAGCGTTTCGTTCAGGTCGAGGCAGCCTTGCCGAAACGCGTCCCCGTCCATGAATTCGATCGAAACCGGGGTTATTCCCGTTCCGGTGATCATGGCCGGAACCGCCGCGACCGCCGTGTCGCTGTCGGGGAAGAGAGCTAAAAGGTCGTACTGGAACCGGGGGCGCGGAATGACTTTCAGGATGATTTTGGTAAAAATGCCGAGGGTCCCTTCTGAGCCGGTCAGGAGGGGGATCAGGTTGTAGCCGGTCACATCTTTGAGGAGTTTTCCTCCCAGATTGAGAATGCTGCCGCTGGGAAGGACGACCTCAAGGCCGAGAACGTATCGGGCGGTCACGCCGTATTTGACGGCTTTTCCCCCGCCGGCGTTTTCGGCGACATTCCCCCCGATCTGGCACATTTCGACGCTCATCGGGTATCCGGCGTAAAAGAGGCCGTGCGGCTTTAAATACTCGTTGATATCGTTGGCGATCACTCCCGGCTCGACGGTGATCGTCATGTTGGCCTTATCGAGTTCAAGGATCCGGTTGAACCGCTGCATGGCGACGACAATCCCGCCGCAGACGGGAACGGTTCCCCCGGAAAGGCCCGATCCGGCGCCGCGCGGCGTGACCGGAATCCGCCGCTCGTTTGCCAGCCGGACGATCGCCGCGACCTGTTCGGCGGAATCGGGTTTGACCACGGCTTCGGGGAGACGCCGGTAATGCGTGCCGGGGATTTCGTCGTGCGAGAACGGTTCGAGACGTTCGGCGTCGCGGTAAACGACGTGGGACTCGCCGCAGATTTCGGCGAGCGTTCGCGCGATTTCGGGAGTGACCGGATTGTATTTCGTCATGGGGCTTCTGCGCCGTACGCCGTTCGGCGGCCGGTTTATCTGGTTTTTGGGGAAAACCCGTCGATCAGGCGGGGAACGACTTCGAACAGATCGCCGACGATT
The DNA here is from genome assembly GCA_017405595.1 of Thermoguttaceae bacterium. Lineage (GTDB taxonomy): Bacteria > Planctomycetota > Planctomycetia > Pirellulales > Thermoguttaceae > RUG695. Next base: position 110,424 of record JAFRAC010000017.1, read on the forward strand.
CCCAGGTCGGCGGCCTGAAAGATCGGGGCTTCGGGATCGGTATTGACCGCCACGATTTTTTTGGCGGTCCGCATCCCCGCCAAATGCTGTACCGCGCCGGAAATCCCGAGGGCGATATAGATGTCGGGGACAACGGTCTTTCCGGAAAGGCCGATCTGCGCCGAGTAGGGGAGCCAGCCGCGGTCGACCACTTCGCGGGTCGCGCCGACGGCCGCCCCGATTCGGCTTGCCAGAGTTTGGGCAAGGCGGATATTCTCTTTTCGTCTGATCCCGCGGCCGACCGCGACAATCCTCTTTGCCCCGGCGAGTTCTTCGCCTGCCGGCAGTTTAACCGACGAGGCCGTTTTCGGCGCCCCGGCCGTAAAGAGAGAGTCGGGGACAGCCAGACGCCTGATCGGTGCGCCGGTTTTTCCGACCGGCTGAGCCTGGGGGATCGAGTGGGGGCGCACCGTCGCCATCTGAGGCCGGTGACGCGGTGTTTTGATCACGGCGGTCACATTTCCGCCGATGGCCGGGCGTGTCTGCAGGAGGAGCCCTGATTCCGGCTCAATCTCCAGCTGAGTGCAGTCGGCGGTCAGGCCGGTTTTCATGAGCATGGCCGCGTACGGAAAGAGGGTGCGCCCAAACAGGGTTGCTCCCCCGAGAAGAACGTCCGGCTTTTCGGTTTCGCAGAACGATTTGACCAGTTCGGCATAAAGGGCGGTATCGGCCCTGTCGAGACGGCCGTCTTCATAGACGACGACCGTTCCGGCGCCGGAACAGGCGAGACGCTCGAGTTCGGGTTCGCCGACCGAGGGTGTGATCAGGATTGCGGTGATCTCTTCGGGCGCGGTCAGCGTCCGGCACCAGGCAAGGAGTTCCAGGGCTCCCCCGGTGATTTTCCCCCCAGCGGTTTCGGCAAAGAAGGCGGCTTTCATTCTTCCTCCTTCCGGCCCAAAAGATCGGTGAACGCTTCCCGCGCCTGTTCAAGGGCGGCGGAATCGGTTATCCGAACCATTCTTCCCCGGCGGGTTAACTGAGGGTGAAGAACGCGGACAACCCGCGTCGGCGAGGCCTTGAGACCGGCTTCATCGGGAGAGAAACCCAGATCGTTCGCGGTGAGAAGAGTGACCGGTTCGCGCCGGGCCCAAATCTTCCGTTCCAGCCGGGGCAGGTCCGCCTGTCCGATCCCCTTCGCAACCGAAATGAGGGCGGGCGTGCGGAAAGTCAGGGTCTCTTTTTCAGACTCGGCGGATCGCGTGACTTCAAAAAGATTGTCGCGGATTCGGGTGAGGGATTCCGCTCCCGTGATCACCGGCCAGCCGAGTTTGGCGGCGATTTCCGGGCCGACCTGACCGGTCTCGCCGTCCGAGGCGCGCAGCCCGGTCAAAACCAGGTCGAACGGGCCGGATCGCTCGATGGCGGCCGCGAGAATCAGCGCGGTCACATACGAATCGCTTCCGGCGCAGGCGCGGTCGCAGATGAGAATGGCGCGGCCGGCCCCCAACGCCAGCGCCTGGCGCAGCGTCTGTTCGCCGGTCGAAGGACCCATACAGATCGCGGTCAGCGATGAATCGGGAACATCTTTGATAAGGCGCACCGCCGCGGCCAACGCGCACAGGTCGAGCGGGTTGGTAACCGCGTCGGTCTCGCTGCGGCGGAGCGTACCGGTTTCCGGATCGAGCCGAACCGCCTGAGAGTCCGGAACCTGTTTCAAAAGGACGGCGATTTTCATGGGGTTTTGTTGTTTCCGCATGGTTAAGTAATTTCGTGCGATTTGACGGGTGGGCTCCTCTCGTCCACTATTTTACAGGCGAAAAGCGTTTTACCAAGACACGGGATAAACAGGATTAAGGTGCTGCAAAGGGGACGGAAAGCTGCTATAATTCCGGGAAATATGAGGACAACGCCCATCACGAATCTTTCAAAGGATTTCACCGATGCTCAGACCCGGTCTCTACGAAAAAGTTGTCAATAAGAATATTTCTACTGAGATTGAAATCTGCCGGCAGGACATGCTCATCGAGAAAAAGCCGATTGATGGCATCCAAGAGCCGCGTATTCTTTCCGGATATCTGGCACGCGTTATTGAAAGGGGACTGGCGGTTCTTCCTGAAGGCGAACGGGCAAGACGACTCGAATTGGTTAACCGGATTGTTCAGGATGTCACTTCTCTGACCGGAGATGATGATTTCGAAGGGATGCGTGTCAACGACCCTGCAGAACTCCTCCTGGCCGCTGCCTTGAAAATGAACAATCCTGACGTCTTGAACGGAAAGATTTCAATCCCGCGCCCGGAAACCTCGTTGGCGCAGAGTTCCCTTTTCACCGGCGCGGAACATGAACCGCAGTTAATGACCGAACTGAAAAAGGAGATCGCCTCGGCGAACCGGATCGATATCCTCGTCTCGTTTATCCGCTGGAGCGGACTGAGGCTGATTATTGACGAACTGAAGCAGTTTAACGACCGCGGGGGAAAACTTCGGGTTATTACGACCTCGTATATGGGGGCGACGGAGATCAAAGCGGTTGAAGAACTTTGCAAGCTGTCAAACGCCGAGGTAAAGATATCTTACGACACTAAGCGAACGCGCCTTCACGCCAAATCTTATGTCTTTAAGCGAGAGACAGGGTTTTCTACCGCGTATATCGGCTCGTCGAATATTTCGAATGCCGCGATGACAAGCGGATTGGAATGGAATTTAAAGATCACGACCAGCGATCAGACCTACACAATTGATAAAATTGATGCGACCTTTGAAAGTTACTGGAATAGTCCCGATTTCGTTTGCTACACTCATGCCGATCAACCGCGACTTCGCGAAGCGCTGAAAACGGAGCGGACTCAGTCCGGAGAGACACCCTATCTGTTTGATATCCGCCCCTTTGCTTATCAGCAGGAGATTCTCGACCACCTGGAAGCTGAACGGTCTATCCGCGGCTATAACAGAAACCTGGTTGTGGCGGCAACGGGAACGGGAAAAACGGTTATTTCGGCGTTTGACTATCGCCGATTCCGCCAAAATCATAAGAGGGCGAACCTTCTGTTTGTTGCTCACCGAAAAGAGATTCTTGAGCAGAGCCAGCGTTGTTTTTGCGGCGTGCTGCGCGACGCAAACTTTGGCGAACGTTTTTATGGCGGAGAAGAGCCGAGTTCGTGGGACCACCTGTTTATGTCGATCGATACCTTCAATTCTCAGAAATTTCACGAGAAGACGACGCCCGACTTATATGACTTTATTATCATCGACGAGTTTCATCACGCTGCAGCTCCTTCGTATCAGCGGCTTTTGGAGTATTACAAACCGAAAATCCTTCTCGGTTTGACCGCAACGCCCGAACGAATGGATGGAAAAGACGTTACTCGTTATTTCGACAATCGGATTGCCGCCGAGATACGGCTTCCCGAAGCGATCAACCGAAAACTCCTCTGTCCGTTTCACTATTTCGGCGTTTCGGACAGCGTCGATCTGAGTAAGGTGAAATGGACTCGAGGCGGGTATGACGTCGGAGCGCTTTCAGAACTCTATACCGGGAACGACCAGCGCGTGGATCAGATCATTGACCAACTGAAAAAATATACCGCTGATCTGGATGACGTGAAAGGTTTGGGATTTTGCGTATCAAAAGAACACGCTCGGTACATGGCGAACAAGTTCGAGAAGGCGGGAATTCCTTCCTTGGCCCTGACTTCGGAGAGCCCGCGTGGTGAACGCGAATCTGCACAAACGAATTTGGAGGAGGGAAAGATTCGGTTCATTTTCGCGGTTGACCTTTACAATGAGGGCGTCGATATTCCGAAAATCAATACGGTGATGTTTCTTCGCCCGACCGAAAGCCTGACGGTCTTTTTACAGCAGCTCGGCCGCGGCTTGCGTCTTGCCGAAGGGAAAGAGTGCCTGACGGTGCTCGATTTTATCGGACAGGCACACGCAAGATATAACTTCGCGTCGAAATTCGCTGCGCTGTTGGGCAGCGGACACCGAAGCGTGAAAAAAGAGATTGAAAAGGATTTTCCCCTTTTGCCGAAAGGGTGCTATATCAAGCTTGAAAAAAAGGCTCGAAGTTACATTCTCGAGAATATCGAAAAGGCTTTGCGCGGTCAGAAGAGGATTGTTGAGAATCTCAAAACATTTAAAGAGGATAGCGGCAAGGATCCGACGTTCGCCCAGTTCCTGAAATATTATAACCTGGATCCTCATTCGATTTACAAAACAAAGTGCAGTTTCGCACGGCTTTGCGCCAATGCTGGGATCATTGACGATTTCGAGGAAGAAGTCGAAGACGACGTGACCAAGGCGCTTCCGCGGCTGGCGAACATCGACTCGCGCCGTCTGATCGAGTTCGTTTGCCGGTACCTGCCGACTGCGGCCAACCAATCGACTACATACAATGAACTCCAGCAGAAGATGTGGAATATGTTCCAGTTTACCATCTGGCAGAAATCGTATGAAGAATGCGGATTTCACGATCGGATGGAAGGTTTTCGCAAAATCGCCCGTTCTCCGAATATGCTCAAAGAAATCATTGATCTGCTGAATTACCAATATGATGAGATCGATTTTATCGACGAAACGCTTGACATTGGCTATCCCTGTCCGCTCGACGTGCATTGCCGTTATTCCCGTGACCAGATTCTGGTTGCGCTCGATTTTATGAAACCGAGTTCGATCCGCGAAGGTGTGAAATACTTGGAGGAGAAGAAGACAGATATTCTCTTCGTCACGCTGAATAAATCGGACGCAGACTATTCCCCGACGACAATGTACAATGATTATTCGATCAACAGCGAGCTGTTCCATTGGCAAAGCCAGAGTACGACCGCCGAAAAGAGTAAGGCGGGGCAGCGGTACATCAACCAGCCGCGAGATAAAACGCATGTGATGATCTTTGTCCGCGAGAACAAAAAGGATCAATACGGGAACGTTGCCCCCTATACTTTTCTGGGGCTCGCCGATTACGTCGAACATAGGGGTTCCAAGCCGATGGACGTGATCTGGAAACTCCGTACCCCGATTCCGGCCAAATACCTGAAACAGACGAACCAACTTGCTTCCGGATGATGGATAAGACAAACTGCGGGAAGATTCCACCCTTCATAACTCTTCTTGGAATTTTTGTCTTTCGCGACTTTAAGAACCGATTGGTGAAAATCCGGAGATTCTGAACAGCCCATTACCGAAAAATGTGGGGATTGGAATCGCTGCGAAACCGGCTGCCAAGCAGATTGCAAGAATTCCGGGACGGATCTTGATTAAGATTAATCAAGTCGTTGGGTTTGGATTGATCACGAAGGCGGGCACTAAAGGAGTGATTAACTTAACGAAAATGCACCCTTGGTCGGAGGAGGGATTGATCATGCCACAACAGTAATTGTAGCCAAACGAGCGATCAAGAATTTCTTTGACGGCGATTTTTCCGATGGGGAAGAAATCATTGAAGTGGATGTTGAATAAAAAATCAGGCTTTTGCCGATGGTAGCTTTGCCTTGCCTCCCTTAACAAAAAACCGCGAAAAGGTAACAACCCTTTTCGCGGTTTCTTCATCGGGGCAACTGGATTCGAACCAGCGACCTTTTGACCCCCAGTCAAACGCGCTAAACCAGACTGCGCCATGCCCCGCCGGCAGAAATGCTGCCGAGACGCCCGGAACGGCCCCTTGCGGGAACACCTTCCAGGCACGGGGCTCATTATAGCAAATCGCCGGAAAAAGGGAAGGGGGATTCCTAGATTGTTACGACCGCCTTCATCCCCTTCTGCTCTTCAAGGGAAAGGGTCAGGCGCGTCTTTTCGCCGCTGTCGGGAAGGAGTCCGGCTGATGTGAGCCTCTCGAGAAAAAGACGGGCCAGATAGAGCGCGATCATTTCCGCGGAACTGTTAACCTCGTCGAGGGTGATCACCTTTTCGGCGGGGAGAGTTTTCTCAGTTTCCGGGGTCTGACCGCCGGTCCGGCCGGCGGTTCGGCAGATGACGGCCGAGCCGTCAGGGCTTTTCGAGAGGGATATCCCCTCTTGCCGGGCGGCCAAAAAGGTTTTTCCCCCGCACGCGGCGAGAATCTCTTTGAGCAGGCGATGGGCCTGGTGAAAATCGATGAGAAGCCCCCCGCTGCCGAGCGGACCGTCGATCGTTACCGTGACCCGGAACGGGTGCGTGTGCGCCGGTTCGACGAACGGCTCTTTTTTCCCGGTCATGAGTGTGATAAAATGACTCGCGGAGAAGGTCAGGTCTTCTCCGTCGAGCTGAATGGAAAATCGGGGAGTGCGCATCGGTTTGTTATTCTCGTTTTTCAGCGGCGGTCAGGGAAACGTGCCTGTATTCTAAAGTCGTTCCGGCGGGAATTCAAGACGCCGCCGGTTCCGGTGAAGAAGATTCGATGGCGGATTACACCGAACAGGATATTGAGTTTATGCGCGAGGCGCTCGCCGAAGCCCGCCTGGCGGCTTCCGAGGGGGAAGTGCCGATCGGCGCGGTGATTGTCTGCGGGGGGAAGGTGATCGCGCGGGGGCACAACCGGAAAGAGACGGACCGTGACCCGACAGCCCATGCCGAAATTCTTGCGATTCGCCGCGCCGCACCGCTTTTCCCCTCGTGGCGGATCGAGGATTCGGCCCTCTATGTGACGATGGAACCGTGCCCGATGTGCGCCGGGGCGATCCTCTCGGCCCGGATCGGGCGTCTTTTTTACGGAATCCCCGACTATAAGGCGGGTGCGGTGCGGACCCTTTACCGGCTGCTGGAAGATGAGCGCCTTAACCACCGCTGCGAAGTTGTTCCCAATCTTCTCGCGGAAGAATCGTTGGCCCTGGTGCAGGAGTTTTTTCGGGGTCAGCGGAAAATGGGGAAAAAGTGAGACTGCCGCCCATTCTCTTCCGCTGAACCGGCTTTTTACCCCCTGCTTTTTCCGAACCCCGTTCCCCTTGCTGGTAAAATAAGGAAAACTTTGATCATTTTACCTATTATAAGAAGGCGAGCCGCTGCCGGTCCCTTGTGACTCTTCTCCGGTTCAGGCCTGAAAAAAGCCCGAAAAAAGTCTTTCCGTTTTTTCGCGGTAACCGGAACCGGGCCTGCGAAAAGGAAAATTTGAACGCGGAGGAATCTGTTTTTTTTGGTTTTTTCAAAAAATTTTTTTGACGATTTTCCCTTGTTTTCAAGGATCAAATCGATTATGCCCGGTTTTTTTCGCCGAAAGGGGATTTTACCCTATTGACTTAATTTCCGGCCGGCTTATACTTTCGTGTTGTCGGACGGCTCTTTCTCTTCTTCGGTACGCCCTGCTTTACTGCCCCCAATTTCCAGGGGGGCGGAAAAGAGGAGCCGAAGCGAGGAAAACCGGCTGAATGTTGGATAAGTTTCTTTAATAGTATCAACCCCTAGAGTCAGAGAAAGGAGTGTGCTACGATGATTCGTAACGTGTTTGATGCGATTCTGGAAACGGGTCACGACGAGAACTTCGTCCCCACGGTCACCGAAGAATTCTGCCCGACTGATGCTCCCGCAGGTTCTTCCGCGAAGGTCGAAGTCCTTTCTGAACGTATCCGTAAGGGTCTTCCCCTTTGGCATCCGGAAGACCGCGTTTCGTTTAACACCGCCGCGTCCAGTATTCTTCGTGTGAGGAACTGACCGTTTCCCGCAGGCTGAATCATTCCCCTAGTGAAATAGGAGACAGTCGTTATGGGAAGCAAAAACAGCGCTGAAAAGAGGTGATCGCAGGCCGTCTGAGGCTTTCGGTTGCCTCTTTTTTGTTTTGGTTTTTCTTTTCCTTCCTTCTTTCGAACCAACTTTAGCCCGCCGCCGCGGATTTCGGGCCGACACCGATGACAGAACAGACCACTTTTCGTTCGACAGCTTTGCCGCGGGTCCTGAAAGAACGCGCGCTTCTTCTCAAACAGCTTCGCGCCTTTTTCGACGAACGCGATTTTTTTGAGGTCCAGACTCCCGTTCTTTCCCGGGATGTCCTGGTTGACCGCTATATTGACCCGTTTGCCGTTTCGGCGGAAGACGGGATTTTTTACCTTCAGACCTCTCCCGAATTCGCCATGAAGCGCCTGCTGGCTTCCGGCTGCGAGCGGATTTACGAAATCACTCCCGCGTTCCGCCGGGGGGATCGGGGCGGCTTCACAATCCCGAGTTTACGATCCTCGAATGGTATCGTGCCGGGGACGGATACCGTGAAGGGATCGCGCTTTTGGGCGAACTGGCCGAGACTTTTCTGCCCGCCGGCGCCGAAACCAAAACCGCCTGCGTTTCGTTCGGCTCCCTTTTTCTCGAAAAGACCGGATTGAACCCGCATACGGCGACTTGCGGGGAGTTCCGCAAAGCGGCGGACCGTCTTGCCCCCGCCTATCCCGAAAGCTATGTCGCCGGAGAAAACCCCGCCGGGGCAGGGGATTGGATCAGCTATCTTTTCGAAGAGACGGTTCAGCTGGCACTGGGGTCTGGCGGCCCGGTGATCGTCTGCGATTATCCGGCCGGGGATTCGCAGCTGGCGAAGGTCGGCCCGCCCCTTGACGCCGAAGGGGGAGCCGGGCCGGTGACCCGCCGGTTTGAGCTTTTCTATAAAGGGGTCGAACTGGCGAACGGATACGACGAACTGACCTCTGCTGATTTGCTCCGCGCCCGGTTTGCCGAGGCCGCCGCCGATCGCCGCCGCCGCGGCGCTGCGGAACTTCCGACCGACAGCCGGCTCTTGGCCGCGATGGATGCCGGGCTTCCCCCTTCGAGCGGCTGCGCTTTGGGCGTTGACCGTCTTTTGATGCTTCGGCTCGGCCTGGAAAGGATCGATGACGTGATTCCTTTTCCGGCGGAAATCGCCTGACCCCGTTTCCTTCCTGTTCAGGAACGGTTTTGCGGTTCAATTTTATCTGATTCTGATTTGTCTGATTCTGAAAAATTCCCATTGCCACGAACCCGGAAAAAGACGATGATTCCGCGTCTGAAATTTGGCCCGTCTCTGCCGTTTGGAAGCAGGATTGCGCCGGGAAGGGAATTTCGGGAAGAGCGCCGCCGGGCAGAGGCTGTTTTCGGCCCTGCGGGCAATGGACAGGGTTGTGTCGTTCAGGAACGGAGACGATGGATTTTCTTTTTCACAAAGGGCTCGTCGCGCTTGCGGGAAGCTATGATAATCCCGGCGAACGGCAGCGGCTCTTTGAACGTCTCGGAGGCGGCGAGGTTCTGAGCCGGCTCGGTTCGAAAATCGACACGGTTTGCAATACACCCTGTCTGGAAGCGGCGGATCCTTTCGATTTCTCGTTTCCCGATCCGAATCTGGTCGCCGAATATTTCGATGATCCTTTGCGGCAGAGTTCTTCTCTGAACCGCTACGAAGAGGCGTGCCGCCAGTCGGATTCTCTTTTCGCCGAAGCCGTTTTGACCGCCCGGGTTTTACGCCTTTTTGAGCAGGAGGCGACCAGCGCTCCGAAATCGTGCCGGCAGCGGGCGTATCAGGCTGCGGAAAGAGAAGAGTCTTCCGGCGCGGAACCCTCTTCGTTTTCCGGGGGGGGCCCCGATCCCGCCCCTGTACCGCGGCGTCTCGCTTCGGGGTTCCGTTCCTTGTTTCACAGTTCGGGATCGCCGGAACCGGAATCAGACCGGTCCTTTGCCCGCAAGCCGCAGCCGCATTCTCTGCCGAAACGGGCGGAGCGGTCTTTTTCGGACGAGCTCGCCCAATTTCAGGAGGAAGTTCCTGACCGGCACAAAAGAAAACACCGGACAGCGCCGAAACCGGAAACGGCCAAAGTGAGTACCGAGGAGCCGCCGGCAAAGAGGCGGGGAGCCTTTCTTCCTTTCGTCTGCGCTTCGATTGCCGCGGCGCTCCTCTTCCATTTCCGTCCGCTCCTGCAGTCGGTTCCCGAACGGAGGATTCCGCCGGCCTCTGCCGAGGTGACTCAAACCGTCTCCGCGCCGCCGAAAGAACGCTCCGAAGAACCGGCGGCAGACCCGATCGGTGAATTTGAAGAAGCGCCGATTGCCGAGAAGATCGCGACTCCCCCCGAACCGAATCCCGAACCTGCCGGCGGCCGGATTTCCGCCCAGCCCGCCGCGGCTGCCGCGTTTTCCTGGCGGGAACTGACGCTCCTTTCCGATGCCGAACGGGGAGCGATGACCGGAGTCCGGCCGGTATGCCGTCCCCTGCGCCGCGGAATGAAAACCGACGTTGTTACCGCGATCCCCGAAATGGAATAGTGCCGGCCGGGATCCCTTTTTCGGATAAGTCTTGTTCTGTGCGGTGCCCCGTTACGGGCGTTTCAAAGGGCCGCTTTCCCGTTTGCCCAGAAGCATTTCGGCCGTTTCCGACAGTTTTTCGCGGTTGATTTTGGCATTATGCCGCACGTCGACCGGGAACTGCGGGCAGAGGAGAAAATGGCGGATCCCTTCGGTGACGGGGCTTTGAGCCGCCAGAGCGCGGAGGCTTTCGAACAAGGCCTGCTTCTCCTCCCCGGTTTTCGGGAACTTCCCCTTTTTCGGTTCGACGAAGATGACCGGCAGGCGCCCGTCCTGACCGGGGGAACGGAACCCGGCCAGCGCCGTGCGGGCGACATCCGGATGGCTGTTGAGAATCGCTTCGCACGGAATCGAAAAGTAGGTCCGGCCGGGGGTCTCGACACGATGGGCTTTCCGTCCGCAGAACCAGAACCGGTCCTTGTCGTCGATCCAGCCGACGTCGCCGATCCGGTGCCAGATGCGTCCGCGGGAATCGCGGATCTTCGACAGGCGGTTCGCTTCGACGCGTGTAACATAGCGCTCGGTCACCTGGGGGCCGGTCAGCGCCAGTTCGCCGATCGACCCGGCGGGGAGAGCGGGGAGATCTTCGAGCGAGGCGACCGGCTCGTCCGTAATCGGTATGATGCGCCACTCGATCTTTTCAAACCGCTTTCCGACACAGGTCCCCTTTCCGAGACGTGAAAGAGCCGCCGTTTCGGCCAGAATTTCCCGCGCGCCGATCGAGGCGGCCGGAAGGGATTCGGTCGCGCCGTACGGGGTAAAGATGTCCCCTTCGGGATGGAGAATCTTCAGGAAATCGGGGAGGAGGCCGGCCGGGAACGGGGCGCCCGCCGAGATGGCCCGCCGGAGGGTCGGGATTTTCGTTCCCGTCCCGGAACAGTACGCGACCACTTTCCGCCAGACGGCCGGGGAGGCGAACGATTGCGTGATCTGCCACTGGTTGGCGACTTCGCAGAACGCTGCCGGGTCGACGGCCGCCGGATGGGTTGTGTCCATGTCGGGGATGACGGTCAGCGACCCCATGGCGGCGTTGAAGAGTCCGAAAAAGGGGAACGCGGCCAGATCGACGGTTCCCGGCTCGATGTTATACCGCTTTTGAATCTCTTCGACCTGGGCCTGAATGATCTTGTGCGTGTAAAGGACTCCTTTGGCCGGACCGGTCGAGCCGCTGGTAAAGATGATGGCCGCCGGATCGTCGGGAGAGACCGCGGCGGGGGGCGCCGCGGAAGAACCGAACCGGCGGAGGAGCTTTTTGAGCGTCAGCTGTCCCGGAAGAAGGGGGAGGCCGACCGTTAAGTTCAGGCGCGCCCGGGGGAAAGAACGGAAGAAAAGGATCCGCGCGGCCTGGACGGCGGAAACCGCGGCAAATCCGTCCGGCTCGATTTCACGCAGGCAGCCGATCATCCGGCGCAGACCCATTCCCGGGTCGATCAGTACCAGAACGGCGCCGGCTTTAAAAAGGGCGTAGACCAGCGTGATGAAGTCGATCCCGTGCCGAACCATCAGGACGATTTTCATTCCCGGTCTGAGTCCGGCGGCGCGAAATCCGGCGGCGGCCGCGTCGCTTCGCCGGTTCAGTTCGGCGAACGAGACGGTCCTGAAAAGGCGCGCTCCGTTTGGATCGCGTCTGGTTTTTTTCCCTTTCCTGACCGGTTCGGCCACGGCGATGCTGCCGGCGAATTTTTCCGCGGAACGGGTCAGCAGGATGCCGACATTATGTTCGGATCGCTTTTCTTCCATCGGCGGTTACGGTCTTTCTGCGGTTTTGAATCTTTCGGTTCCGTTTGCCGGTGTCAGGCATCGGAGGCGGCTTTGTCGGTTTCGGAATCCGGGGCGTCCGGGTTTTCGCCGCCGGCATCCGTTTGTTTCGTCTGCCTGTAGTCGGCCAGGCGGAACGACTGGGCGACAAGGATTCCGGTAAACATACATCCGAACGTGTAAAGAGCGCAGCAGAGGGCGGCGCCCGGCTTGTCTTCGAAATAGTTGCGCGCGATTGTCGCGCCGAGCCCGGCGTTCTGCATGCCGATTTCCAAAAGGAGCGCCCGGCGCATGCGCGAGTCGAGCCCGATCAGCTTTCCGCCGAGCGCGCCGGCGGAATAGCCGCCGAGGTTCAGAAAGAGAAGCGGGGGGATCAGGAAGAGAACATTGACACCGAACCCGCCGCGGTTGACCGCCACCACCGCCGAGATGATCCAGATGATGACCACGTTGCCGACCACCTCTCCGATCAATTGGGCGCATCGGTTCCAGAACGCGAAGAGGCGCGAAAGCGTGAAGCCGACCAATACCGGCAGAACGACTGTCAGGAGAAGGTCGAGCATCATCGGCGCGACTTCGGGGGAGATCCCTTTCCCGAGCAAAAGACGCAGAAGAAGGGGGATCGTCAGGGGGGAAAAGAGGGTCGCCGAGGTTGTCAGGCCGACCGAGTAACTGGTGTTTCCCCCGGCGAGCATCGTCAGCAGATTACTTGCCATCGCGCCGGGAACGGCTCCGGCGAGAATCAGGCCGGTGTAATAGGGATCCTCGATATGAAAGATTTTCGCCGCACAGAACGCCAGCAGGGGCATTGAGGTGAATTGGATGAACGTGCCCCCCAGGATCAGGGGCCATCGTTTGACGACCATCTTGACCTCGTCCAGCGGCAGAAGCGAACCGATCACAAGCATGGCCGCGGAGATCAGCATCTTCATCGAGGACCCTTTCAGATCGAAAGGGTCGATCAGACGGTCGGTGCCGGGGATACGGTCCCAGAAGAAGGAAAGAATGCAAAAGAGCGTTAACCAAATGAGAAGGTATTTCGTTAGAATTTTGCGCATTTAGGACTCCTTTTTCCAAACCGGTTTTCCGTCGAGCCATGTTTCGAGAACAACGGTTTCGGCGATTGTTTCGACCGGACAGGTGAGGATGTCCCGGTCGATGAGGATAAAGTCGGCATACTTTCCGGCTTCAAGACTTCCGAAGGCGTTTTCGCGGTTCAGCAGCCACGCGTTCCAGTTTGTATAGAAGCGGACTGCCTCTTCGCGGCTTGTGATTTGCTCGGGATGGATGATTTCGCCGGTCCAGCGCGGACGGCGGGTGAGCATCGTTTCCATCGCGAGGAAGGGGGAATAGAGGTTCGACGAGCGTTCCGGCTCCATCTTGAGCATGTGGTCGCTTCCTCCGCCGATGTGTACGCCGGCGTCGATCAGCGTACGGTACGGCTGGAAGTGGGCGAGCCGCTCCTGGCCGAAATGCGCCAGAAGGGTCGCGCCGTCCATGTAGAGCCAGGCCGGCTGCATGTCGAGCGCGATCCCGTGTTCGGCGATTTTCGGGATCAGGTCGAACGGAACGAAGTTCGCGTGCGAGAGGCAGGGACGGTACCCGGCGATCGGCCGCTGTCTGGCAGCGGCGATATAGGCTTCGGCGAGCGTCTTGACCGCTTCGTCGCCCACGGCGTGGGCGGTCGGCTGGAGCCCGTAATCGAAGACGGCGCTGACCAGTTCGGCGGTCTTTTCGGCGTCGGCAAAGAGGATTCCCCGGTATTCCGGATCGGTGATTCCGTAGATGGAGCTGACCCCGTACGGCTCGATGAACCGCGCCGAGCCGGTCAGCATTCCTCCGTCCATGTAGAACTTGATCCCCTGAAGCCAGAACTCGTCGCTCGTTCGGGAAAGTCCCATGCCGGTGATCTCGTCGAGGCGGGCGCGGATCCCCTCGATGGGGAGCCCCTGGTCGAGATTCATCATCACCGGACAGCGGCAGGTGAGGCTTCCCGGACCCAGTTCTCCCGTATAGAGTTCCTGCCAGAGGGCGATATCCGCATTGTATTCGTCGCGGGGCGAGACCGTTGTGAATCCGGCCGAGTTGTAGAACGACAGCTGTCTGGCCAGACGCTTTCGGCGGTCGGCCGCCGAGGGGAGCTTGAGAGCAGGAGAGACCAGCGGGGCTTTTTCCGGAGAGACGGTCCCCTTTTCCCGAAACTCTTTGGTGGCTTCGGCGATCAGCATCGAAAGGGAAGGGACTTTCCGGAGCAGGCCCGTGGGGTTTCCCCGGGAATCGGTTTCGACGCGTCCGACGCCGATGACCGGGGTTCCGCCGAGAAATCCCAGCCTTTGAAGTCCGGCGGTATTCAGCACCATATCGGGACCGGTGTTGAAGTAGACCGGGTGCCGGACCGAGACCCGGTCGAGTTCTTCGCGGGTCGGGTAGCGCCGGTCGCGCAGCCGGGTGATGAACATGTAGTCGATCCCGATCCATTCTCCTTCCGGAAGAATTTCGGCGCGGCTGCGGAAGAAGGAGAGAACGTCGCCGAGTGTCTCGAAATCGGGAACTTCGTGATCAAATTCATAGTCGGCCGCCATGACCGGGTGCAGATGCGAGTCGATCAGGCCCGGCAGGACCGTTTTCCCCTCCAGATCGATGACGCGCGCGTCTTTTCCCGCCGCGGCGGAAACGTCGCCGGCCGCACCGACCGCGAGGATCCGATTGCCGCGGATCGCCATCGCCGGGGCGACGGTGAAAGCGGGATCGGACGTGATGATGTTGCCGCCGGTCAGCAGGAGCGTTTCGCTGGGAGACTCGCCGGCCCACGCCATTGTGCCGGCGGCAACCCCCAGAGAGGCGGCTTTTAAGAATTCTCGTCGTTTCATTTTTCCGCGAACCTTTGGATCCTGGCGATTGGTTTTCTTCCCCGCTTTTTAAGTCTAACTCTAAAACGGGAAGCTGGGAAGACTTGAATTTTTGCGGATTCCGGTTTATAAGAAAAGGGACAGGATAAAACGGCCGGCCGGCGCGGAATTAAGTTTATTTGGACAAGTGAGAAAACGATGACAAAGAGAATGACCAGACGAGGTTTTTTCAAGGGAGCTGCGGCGTTCGGGGCGGCTCTTTCGGCGGCGGGCACGGCCAAACCGGACGTGGCGGCACCGAAGCCGTACAAGACGGAACTTCATAAGGCGTTTATCTGTCCCCAGCCGGAAGAGGGGATAGTGAAAGCGCACGCCGATGCCGGATTCGAGGGGGTGGAACTGAGGAATCACGGGCAGACCGATGAGGAGATCAAAGCCGATCTGCGGCTGTTTGAAAAGTACGGTTTGCGCATCCACTCGCTGATAGGGGGCGGTGCGGATTTCAATGACGAAGATCCCGCCGTCCGCGCCGCCGACCAGGAGAAGATCCGCCGGGCGATTCAGATGACATCCCTCTACGGAGCTAACACTCTTCTGCTGGTTCCCGGCCGGATCGGCGGGCGAACCGAGCTTCCGGTCCCGAATCCGGAGAATCTGAAAATCCGTTTTGATCCGGAAACGCTCGATATCACAAGTGTCGCCGACGGTGACAACACCCCGTACAAGACGTATATTGAGAAACACAACCGTTCGGCCGCGCTCATTTTCGACGAGGTCGCGAAACTGATCCCGACCGCCGCCCAATACGGCGTTTTTATCGCGATTGAAAACGTCGGGAACAACCTTTGGCTCCAGCCGGAAATCTTTGCCGCCTTTATCCGGAAGTTCGGCGCTCTCTGGGTCAAGGCCTATTACGATATGGGAAACCACACTAAATACGCGCCGGCGAGCCGGTGGCTCCGTTCGCTCGGCAAGAGTCAGATCGCAAAACTTCACCTGAAGGACTACGCGATTCAGAGGGGAATCTGTCCGCTCGGAACCGGCACGATCGACTGGCTCGAAGTACGCGATACGGTTGAAGAGATCGGCTACAGCGGCTGGGTCTCGTACGAGGAGGAATGCCAGACGGACTATTCCCCCGCCGATTACGCCCGTCTGATGGACCGGTGGTTTGCCGGCCAGCCGATGCTTGACTGATTTTTGGAAACAGGCGGAGCGGGTGAAAACAGCCCGCGATGTTTGGATGCCGCCGTTTGGTTTTTCCTGTTTTTTGTGTCTGACTCCAAAACGGGAAGAGAGGAGCTCTTGAATTTTTACGGATTCCGGTTTATAAGAAACGGGGAAGGATAAAACGTCCGGCAGGCGCGGAATTCAGTTAACTTGAACATGGGAGAAAACGATGACAGAAAAAATGACCAGACGAGGGTTTTTCAAGGGTGCCGCGGCGCTGGGCGCCGCTCTTTCGACGGCGGGAATGGCGAAAGCCGAATCTTCCGCGCCGAAATCGTACAAGACCGAACTTCATAAAGCGTTCATCTCTTTCCAGCCGAACGACGAGGTTTTTAAAGCGCATGCCGACGCCGGATTCGAAGGGGTCGAGCTGACCAATCGCGGGCAGAGCGACGCGGAAGTCGAGGCGGATATCCGTCTGGCCGAAAAGTACGGGCTGCGGATTCATTCGATGATCGGCGGGGGGGCGGACTTCAACAGCGAGGATCCCGCTGTCCGCGCCGCCGGGCAGGAGAAACTCCGCCGCGCGATTCAGGTGATCTCCCGTTACGGCGCCGACACCCTTCTGCTGGTTCCCGGCCGGATCGGCGGCCAGGCTGAACTTCCGGTTCCGAATCCCGGAGATCTGAAGATTTCGTTCGATCCGGAAACGCTCAAAATCACGAGCGTCGCCGATGGCGACAATACCCCGTACCGGGCGTACATTGACGCGCATAACCGTTCGGCCGAACTCATTTTCGGCGAAGTGGAAAAGCTGATTCCGACGGCGGCGTATTACGGGGTTCTTATCGCGATCGAAAATGTCTGGAACAATCTCTGGCTCCAGCCGGAGATTTTCGCCGCCTACATCGAAAAGTTCGACGATCTGTGGGTCAAAGCCTATTACGACATGGGGAATCACGCCAAATACGCGCCGACGAGCCGGTGGCTGCGCGTTTTGGGAAAACGGCGGCTGGCGAAACTCCACCTGAAAGATTTCGCGATTCAGGAGGGGACCCCGAACACGATGGGAGAAGGTTTCTGCCCGTTCGGAACCGGCACGATCGACTGGTTCGATGTGCGCGACACGATCGAGGAGGTCGGCTATAACGGCTGGGTCTCGTACGAGGAGGAGTGCCGGACCGATTACACTCCCGCCGATTACGGCAGGATGATGGACCGCTGGTTTGCCGGTCAGCCGATTCTGGGCTGATCTCCGGATTTTGCCGGGGCGCGCCGCGGCGCGCCCCGCCGTTCTTGTTTCATCCTTGTCAGACGCGTTTTCGCTGAGATTATTCGGATAATCCTCACCTCATTTTCAAGTTTATCTGTAAAAATGGGTAAAAGAAACTACTTGAATTCGCCAGAGGTCCGATTTATAAAGTAGGGGAACGGGTGAAAATGGCCCGCGTTTCTATCCATCTCTCTGAACGGGAAATCCTGCCGGCTGTTTGGCGGAAGAGAAACCGATACGAAGCGGAGAGCATGGGAGTCAGAGAATCTTACAAGATTGAGGAGCAGATCCGATGATGAATTCAAAATTAACCCGACGCGGGTTCCTGGGTGCAGCGGCGGCAATGGGCGCCGCTTTTACGGCGAGGGGTACCGGCGCGCTGAAAGCCGCGCCCGGCGCGAAAACCTTCAAAACCGAGCTGCATAAGGCGTTTATCTGCGATAAGCCGACCGAAGAGAACGTGAAAGCGCACGCCGAAGCCGGGTTCGAGGGGTTCGAGGTGACCAACTGGGGAATGTCCGACGACGAGATCAAGGCGGGGAAGAAGCTGGCCGACGATTACGGTCTCCGCGTCCACTCGATTATGCGCGGCGGCTGGGACCTGCCGTTCAACGGGGGGAACGACGACGCTTATCTGGAAGTCTGCAAGGAATCGGTCCGCAAAGCGCTCCGTACCGCGTCCCTTTTCGGCGCCGACACCATCCTTCTGGTTCCCGCCAAGATCGGCACGCTCGACGGAACCGGATATCCGATCCCGAATCCGGGCGACCTGAAGATCGAATTCAATCCCGATACTCTTGAAATCACCAAAGTCGTCGACGGGGACAACACCCCGTATCAGGCGTACATCGACGACCATAACCGCACTTCGGCGATCGTGACCAAGACGGTGGAAGAACTGATTCCCGCCGCCGCCTATTACGGCGTGATCATCGCGATCGAAAACGTCTGGAACAACCTCTGGCTCCAGCCCGAAATCTACGCCGCCTACGTTCGCCGGTTCGACGACCTCTGGGTCAAGGCCTACTACGACATGGGGAACCATGCCAAATACGCCCCGACGAGCGACTGGCTCCGCACGCTGGGGAAAGACGTGATCGCGAAACTCCATCTGAAAGATTTCGCGGTCGAAGAGGGGAATCCGAACACGATGTTCGACGGGTTCTGCGGGTTCGGAACCGGTACGATCGACTGGGCCGACGTGCGGAACACGATCGAAGAGATCGGTTATAACGGCTGGGTTTCCTACGAGGAGAACGCCTATACTCCCGAAGGATACGCCAGACGAATGGATCAGTGGATTAACGGCCAGCCGATTGTCGGCTGAACCGGTCTTGCCGGCGTTTGTTTCTGCCCATCGGGCAGCGGACGGACGCCGGCGCACCCAGTTTCGGCGTCGAGCCGGGGGGTATTGTTATGGGGTGTTGTTGCGGCGGTTCCAGCGATTCCGGGGAACCGAGTGATGTCTTTATGGAGGTATTGACCATGTGTTGCACTAAGAAATGTTTGGCGGAGTTCATCGGAACTTTCTGGCTTGTTCTGGGCGGCTGCGGAACCGCGGTCCTTGCCGGCGAGCAGGTCGGCTGGCTTGGGGTCGCGCTGGCCTTCGGTCTGACGGTCCTGACCATGGCGTATGCGATCGGGCCGATTTCGGGCTGCCATCTCAACCCGGCAGTCTCGATCGGCTGTCTTTCGGCCGGGCGGATGAAGTTCTGCGAATTCATCGCGTACGCGATCATGCAGATCCTCGGCGCGATTCTGGCGGCCTATGTCCTTTCGCTCATCGTGACCCACGGCGGGAAAGAGATCGGCGATTTCGCCGCGAACGGTTACGGCGAGCATTCTCCCGGCGGATTCGATAAGACCGCCGCGATTCTGGCCGAAGGAATCGGAACCTTCATTTTCGTTTTCGTGATTCTCGGCGCGACGGCGCGCAAAGCGTCCGCCTGTCTTGCGGGTGTGGCGATCGGTCTCTGCCTGACGCTGGTTCATCTGCTGACCATTCCGGTCACGAACACGAGCGTGAACCCCGCCCGGAGCATTTCGCAGGCGGTCTTCGTGAAGGGCTGGGCAATCGAACAGCTTCCGCTCTTCATTATCGCTCCGCTGGTCGGCGCCATTGCCGCCGGTCTGATCTGGCGCATCATCTTCGATGCCCCGTGCGGCGCCGAGGACGGCGAGAAAGCCGAATGCTGCTGCAAAAAAGACTGAACGTTCCGAGGAACGCCGATCTGAAGAACGGCCGGTTAAGTGACCGTATTTGACCGGTAGCCTTTCCTGGAGAGCCTTTCCGTTTTCGTGGGAGAACGGGAAGGCTCTCCTTTTTCAGGGATGGGATTGCTTTTCTGAACGAGTAACCCTGCTTTTACACGGAGAAGGCGGGAACGGATTGTTCTTTTCCCGTACATCTTCCCTGCGGCGGGATTTAAAATTCCCGCCTGTCAGATTTCGGCTTCGAACCGGCTGACCAGTTCGTCGAAGTAGTTCATCGCCTCGCTGACGGCGGTCGGCTGAATCATGTCGACTCCGGCCCGGCGCAGAAGTTCCAGCGGCGGGGCGCTGCATCCCCCTTCGAGCATTTTGAAGTAGTCGAGCCGTTCGGCCTCGCCGCCCCGTTTCACCCGGCGGGCCAGGGCGATGGCCGCCGACATGCCGGTGGCGTATTTATAGACATAGAAACTGCGGTAGAAATGGGGGATCCGCAGACATTCCAGTTCGAGCTGCTCGTCGAGCGTGAAGGCCGGGCCGAAATACGTTTCGAGGAGTTTGCGGTACATTCCGCGGATCGGCGCGACGCCGAGCGCCTCTCCCCGTTCGGCGGCGGCGTGAATCTGTTCTTCGAATTCCGAAAACATGGTCTGCCGGAAGATCGTTGCGCGGACCGCGTCGATTTGCCGGTTGATGAGCCAGAGCCGGAGCCGTTTGTCGGACGCATGTTCGATGAGGTATTCCGCGAGAAGCTGCTCGTTAAAGGTACTCGCGATTTCGGCGAGGAAGATCACGTAGTTGTAATCTTCGTAAGACTGTTTCCGTGCCGATAGCCAGCTGTGCATGGAATGCCCCCCCTCGTGGGCGAGGGTAAAGACGCTTTCGATAAGATCGGGCTTGAAGTTCGTCATAATGTAGGGGAGCGTGTCGTATCCCCCGTAACTGAACGCGCCGCTCTGCTTTCCGGCGTTTTCGTAGCGGTCGGCCCAGCGGCCGGACGTCAGCCCTTTTTGGAGCGTGCGGACATATTCCGCGCCGAGCGGCTGAAGCGCTTTGCCGATCAGGCCGACCGCTTCGTTCCAGCTGTGATGAAATTGAATGTCGCTGAGAATCGGTACGTACGTGTCGTAGAAGTGAATCCGGGAAAGCTTCATCTTCTTCCGGCGGATATCGTAGTAGCGGTAGAGCGCGGGCAGAGCGCCGCGTACGCCGGAAATCAGGTTTTCGTAAACCTGCCGGGGAATATTTTCGTCGAAGAGAGCCGCGTCGAGCGAACTGGGGTAGCGCCGGGCCTTCGCGTGAAAAATGTCGCCGCGCACCGAGCCTTCCAGAAGAGCGGCGAGCGTGTTTTTGTGTTCGTCGAATACGCTGTAAAACTGTTCGAACGCGCTTTTTCGTACAGTACGGTTCGGCGAATGGAGGAACAGGGAAAACGTTTCGTGGGTCAGCGTCTTTTCCGTCCCTTTTTCGTCGCGAACCGTTCCGAAGGTGAAATCGGCGTCGGTCAGGAGCCGGAACGCTTTCGAGGGGGTCTGGGCCATTTCAGCCGAGAGGGCAACGACCCGCTCCTCTTTTCCGCTGAGCGTGTGGGGTTTGAGACGCAAAAGTTCGGAAAGGGAGCGGTGCCAGCGTTTCAGTTTCGGAGAGGCGAGACGTTCTTTCCAGACCGTTTTCGGCGCGGCAAGAATCTCGGGACGGGCGAAACTCGTCTCCTGCGCGGCGCGGGCGAGCGCAACGGATATCTGGCCTTTCATTCCCTGGTAGGTCGGGTTGGCCATGTCCTCGGCCGACTTCAGGTAGGCGTAGAGGAGGAGCTTTTCGGAAGCGCGGTCCATCTCGGAATCGAAACGCAGGAACGCCTCGAGAGAGCCGATCGAGCCGAGTTTCCCCTTAAAACCGGCGTATTGGGGGACCCTGGCCTGCCACGCGGCAAACTCCCTGCGCCATGCCGCGTCGCTGGAAAAAATCTTTTTCAGATTCCACTGGTCCGCGGGGGGAACGTCGGCCCGGGACGGGAGGAGATGCCGGGTTTTTCCCGGTTTTTCGGATTGGTCTTTGGTGGGGAAGAGCCGGCTAAAAGGCGTTTCGGAGAGAATCGGCATGGTCTTCTCTGTTCATTTCGGTTCAGGGGGACAGGGACGGATGAACGCGGTCATCCTCTTTCGGGCGGGATTCTACAGCAATTCACCCTTTCGGACAAGCTCAGCGCCGCCGGCAGCGGTCTGCCTGAAACCGCGGAGATGAAATTTTCTCAAAATATTCGGAGAAGATCTCTTGACGGGCTTTCCGTTCTTTGTAGAATGAGTTTAGAGCTTGCGGGGCGGTGTTCGCCCCCGACAGACGGAAATTCGATGAAAAACAGTACGTTCGCCTACGCATATTTTAGCTATTACTTTACACCCTTGCGGGCGTAAGGATAATTTGTGTATGCGAATTTTTCAGTAAGAACAAGGCGGCACAGGTTATCCTGGCCGCTTTTTTTGTTTTCCGCCGCGGCGCGCTTAAAAGGGCCGGCGGCGTTTTCCGGAGAGTGAGAACGAAAAAACCGGGCCCGTTTTCCGGGTCCGGATTGAGAGGAGGATTCAAGATGATCGTTGTCATCAAGTCAAACGCGAGTCCCGAAAAACAGGAACAGCTCATCAGCTGGCTGAAAGGGATGGGGCTGGGCATCCATCTTTCGGTGGGAGAGTTTCAGACGGTTTTGGGGCTGATCGGCGATACCAGCAAGGTCGATATGGATCTGCTCGAAAGTCTCGACATCGTCGACAGCGTGAAGCGGGTCAGTGAAACGTTCAAATGCTGCAACCGCAAATTCCATCCCGACGACACGGTGGTGAACGTCGGCGATGTGAAAATTGGCGGGGGGAACTTTGTGATGATTGCCGGTCCCTGTTCCGTCGAGTCGGAAGAGCAGATTGTCGGTATCGCCAAAGCCGTCAAAGCTGCCGGCGCGGACCTGCTGCGCGGCGGGGCGTTCAAGCCGCGCACCTCCCCCTACGATTTTCAGGGGCTGAAGGGGGAAGGAATTGAACTTCTCAAAACGGCCCGAAAAGAGACCGGTCTTCCGATTGTGACCGAGATCATGAACCTGAAAGACCTTCCCCTGTTCGAGGATATCGATGTTCTGCAGGTCGGGGCGCGGAACATGCAGAATTTCGATCTTCTCAAAGAACTCGGCACACTCCATAAGCCGGTTCTTCTTAAACGGGGGCTGGCGAACACCCTCAAAGAGCTTTTGATGAGCGCCGAGTACATTATGGCGAGCGGAAACGAGCAGGTGATCCTTTGCGAACGGGGAATCCGCACCTACAGCGATTATCTCCGCAACACACTCGATCTGGCGGCGGTTCCGATGCTTCATGAGCTCTCTCACCTGCCGGTGATCGTCGATCCGAGTCACGCGACCGGAATCGCGCGGATGGTTCCCCCGATGTCGCTTGCCGCGGCGGCCTGCGGTGCGGACGGCCTGATTATCGAGGTTCACAACGACCCGAGTCACGCGCTTTGCGACGGCGCCCAGTCGCTGACACCTGCGGTTTTCGGCGAGCTGGCGGAAAAGGTCCGGTCGGTGCGCGCCGCGGCCATGTGAGAGGGATCCGGCAAAACAGGATGATTTCCGCTTGAAAGAGGTGAATTTGATGAAAGTCGGAATTGCGGGACTGGGACTGATCGGCGGTTCCTTTGCCAAGGCGTACGCCGAAGCCGGGCACCGGGTTTACGGTTGCGAAAAGGACCCGTCGGTTCTGGAATTCGCCAAACTTTCGGGCGCGGTGGCCGGAGATCTGAAGAGCGAGAATATCGGAAAATGCGATCTGGTGCTGATCTGCATCTATCCCGCCGACGCGCTGGCGTTCATGAAAGAGATGGGGCCGGTGATCGGCAAAAAGCCGGTGGTGATCGACTGCTGCGGCACCAAACGGGTGATTGTCGAACCGGGAATGAAGATCGCGAAAAAATACGGGTTCACCTATGTGGGGGGGCATCCGATGGCGGGAACCCAGTATTCCGGGTTCAAATACGCGCGGGGGAGCCTTTTCAAAAACGCGCCGATGGTGATCGTTCCCCCCACGTTCGACGATATCGGGCTCCTGGAAAGGGTGAAACAGCTGCTGGCTCCGGCCGGGTTCGGAAAATACTCGATCACGACCGCCGAAGAGCACGACCGTGTGATTGCGTTTACTTCGCAACTGGCGCACGTGGTTTCGAGCGCCTACGTGAAAAGCCCGACCGCCGAAGTCCATCAGGGATTTTCCGCCGGCAGCTACAAGGATATGACCCGTGTCGCCTGGCTCAGTCCGGAGATGTGGGCGGAACTGTTTCTCGAAGACGCGGACTTTCTCGCGGAAGAGATCGACGGCCTTATCCGGAGACTGGGGGATTATAAAAAGGCGATTCTCGAAGGAGACCGTCCGGCACTGGTCAGGCTCCTCGACGAGGGACGCCGCCGAAAAGAAGAGATTGACCGGAGAACCCAGCGATGAAAGCCGTGCATATTGACGCCTCCCGAAGTTACGATGTTCTGATCGGCGGCGGCCTGCTTTCCGAAGCCGGCGCGCGCGTACGGGATCTTCTTCATCCGGCCGCGTGCATGCTTGCCGCCGACGACCGCGTCTTCGCCCTTTACGGCGGGAAGGTGCGTTCGAGTCTCGAATCGGCGGGGATCCGAACCGAGGTCTGGACATTTCCGCACGGTGAGGCAAGCAAAACGCTCGCCACTTACGGCGAACTGCTCGAGGCCATGTGCGCGGCGCGGATCACCCGGACCGATCTTGTCGTTGCCCTCGGCGGGGGGGTCACCGGCGACATGGCGGGGTTTGCCGCCGCGACCTATCAGCGGGGAATCCGGTTCGTCCAGATTCCGACCACGCTTCTGGCGATGGTCGATTCGTCGGTCGGCGGAAAGACCGCGGTCGATTTAACACATGGGAAAAATATGGCCGGCGCGTTCTGCCAGCCCTCTCTGGTGCTGTGCGACATTGAAACCCTTTCGACCCTTCCGCCGGAGGAATACGCGTGCGGGTGTGCCGAGATCATCAAATACGCGATGATCAGCAGCGCCGGCTTTTTTGACAGCCTCGAACGGACGCCGATTTCCGAACAGACCGAAGAGGTGATCGCCCGCTGTGTTGAAATCAAGCGCGATTACGTGATGAAAGATGAGTTCGATACCGGGGAGCGCATTTTCCTGAATTTCGGCCACACGTTCGGACACGCCATCGAGTCGGCGAGCGGGTTTGCCGTTCTGCACGGAGAAGGGGTCGCGATGGGGATGGCGGCCATCACGCGGGCGGCGGTTCGGCGGGGAATCTGCCCTCCCGAAACGGCGGAGCGCCTGTGCGCCCTTCTGGAGAAATATCATCTTCCGACCGAGACAGGCTATTCGGCCGAAGAGCTCGTTTCCGCCGCCCTTTCCGATAAAAAGGCGCAGGGGGAAACGATCCGTCTTGTCCTGCCGCGGCGGATCGGGGAATGTTTTGTCGAGCGGATCCGAAAAGAGGAGATTCCGGACTGGATGGCCGACGGGGGAATCGGCAAGGCGGAAGGAAAGGGGCGTACAGAATGAATCCGGCATCAGCGGGTGCGGACATCATTTTCCGCCTGTTGTTCGAGGCATTTTTCGGGAAGACCGGAAAGGAGAGAGTGTGATGAGTTCAAGTTACGGTACGTTTATCCGTCTGACTCTTTTCGGACAGTCGCACGCCCCGGCGGTCGGCATGACGCTGGAGAATATTCCGGCGGGTCAGGAGATCGATTTCGATGAGCTCCGCGCCTTTCTCGCCCGCCGCGCACCCGGAAAGAACCGGCTTTCGACGGCGCGCAAAGAGGCCGATACTCCTGAATTCCTTTCGGGACTGGTCGGCAGTACGACATGCGGCGCGCCGCTGACCGCCGTCATTCGGAATACCGATACCCGTTCAAAAGATTATGAGAACCTGCGTTACGTGCCCCGTCCCGGCCACGCCGATTTTACCGCCGGAATCAAATACGGGGGGCATCAGGATGTCGCCGGCGGAGGGCATTTTTCGGGAAGAATGACCGCGCCGCTCTGTCTGGCGGGTGGGATTGTGAAACAGTTTCTCGCCAGAGCGGGGATTCAGGTTTTTGCCCGGATCGCGGCGATCGGTTCCGTTGCCGATGAGGGAGAACTTATTCAGCCGGTTTCGGATAAAGAGTTTCCGGTTGTCAGCGACCCGAGGGGGGAAGAGATGAAATCGCTCATTGACGCCAAAAGGAGCGAGGGAGATTCGGTCGGCGGGATTGTGGAATGCGCCGTAACGGGAGTTCCGGCAGGCCTGGGGGATCCGATTTTCGACGGCATGGAGAACCGGATCGCGCAGATCGTCTTCGGGATTCCGGCGGTGAAGGGGATCGAGTTCGGAAGCGGGTTTGCCGCGGCGGCCGCCTGCGGAAGCGAAAATAACGATCCCTTTACCGTGAAAAGGGGGAAAATCGTTACCGAAACGAACCATGCCGGCGGAATTCTCGGCGGAATCACCAGCGGAATGCCGATCCGGTTCCGCACCGCGTTTAAGCCGACTCCGTCGATCGCCAAACCGCAAAAGAGCGTCGATCTCCGGACAGGAAAAGCCGCCGAACTTCTGATCGAGGGGCGGCACGATCCGTGTGTCGTCCCGCGGGCGGTTCCCGCGGTCGAGGCGGCGGCCGCGCTTGCCGTTTACGACGCCTGTCTGACCGCCAAAGCGCTGTCGCCGGACAAGTAGTTTTTCACCGGCCATTTTCGGCGGCCGTCAGAGATTTTGAAAGGGAATCACAGTGGATATCAATGATTATCGGGAACAGATCGACAGGGTGGACAAGCAGTTTGTCGATCTTTTTGCGGAACGGATGCATATTTCCGGAGAGATCGGGCTTTACAAAAAAGAGAACCGCCGCGTGATCAACGACCCGATCCGGGAACGGACGCTGATCACCGAAATCGCGAACCGCGCCCCCAAAGAGATTGAGGAATATACGCGTCTCCTTTACTCGGTGATTTTTGAATTGAGCCGCAGCTACCAGAACCGCCTGATCGGGACGGGAACCCCGCTGACACGGCAAATTGCCGATGCGATCGAAAAAACGCCGAAACTCTTCCCCCGGAACCCCGTCGTGGCGTGTCAGGGTGTCGAGGGGGCGAACTCCCAGATCGCCTGCGACCGCATGTTCAAAAACGCGAACATTCTCTTCTTCTCGACCTTCGACGCCGTCTTTTCCGCCGTCGAAAAGGGGCTTTGCCGGTACGGCGTTATTCCGATTGAGAACAGTACTGCCGGAAGTGTCAACACGGTATACGATTTGATGATGAGACACAAGTTCAGCATTGTCCGGAGTGTCCGCCAGAAGATCGACCACAACCTGCTTGCCATTCCGGGCGCGAAAATCGAGGGGCTCAAAGAAATCTACTCTCACCAGCAGGCGATTTCGCAGTGCGGCGAGTTCTTAAAGACGATTCCGGGAGTGAAGATCATTCCGTGCGAAAATACCGCCGTGGCGGCAAAGATGGTCGCCGAATCGGGGCGCAAAGACGTTGCGGCGCTCTCTTCCCGCCTCTGCACGAAATACTACGCGCTGGAATGCCTGAAATCCTCGGTGCAGGACCAGGACAACAACTACACGCGGTTTATCTGCATTTCGAAGGACCTTGAGATCTATCCCGGTGCCGACCGGACCTCGCTCATGCTGATGCTTCCGCACTCGGCGGGCTCTCTCTACAAGTTCCTTTCCCGGCTTTACACGTTCGGGATCAACCTGAATAAACTCGAAAGCCGTCCGCTCCCGGAACGGGAGTTTGAGTTTATGTTCTATTTCGATCTCGACACGCCGGTATATTCTCCGGAACTCCTCCAGCTTCTCGGGGAGTTGCCCGCGGCCTGCGAGGAATTTCATTATCTGGGGAGTTACAGCGAAATCGTCTGACCGGGGGGGACGCCGCTGGCGGCGGAACCGGGCGGAAAAGGGACCGGCCGAAGAGGCAGACCTTTTCCGTCAGGTTCGAAGAGCCGGTTTCCGCGCTTTCCGGAAGGAGGCAAGCTCCGGCGAATACCGGGGAAACCCGGCCCTGGCCGGCAGACTCCCTTGACGGAATGAGAAACGCTTTTAGAATAGGGGGAACAAGGGGCAATAGCTCAGTTGGGAGAGCGCAACGTTCGCAATGTTGAGGTCGTGGGTTCGATTCCCATTTGCTCCACTAAGCCGCCGCCGAGGGCGGCTTTATTTTTGGTTCTTTTAAAACCCGTTTTAAAGGAGCCGGCCCGGCGTCAGCCGGAAAGGGCGATTAGCTCAGTTTGGTTAGAGCGCAGCTTTCACACGGCTGAGGTCACTGGTTCGAGCCCAGCATCGCCCATTTTTGGGGTTTTAGGCAGTTTCGCCTAAGACCCCTTTTTTATGCAATATGCCTTGTTTTTAAGGCTCAAACCGCTTTAACCAGCGGGGAGGGGTGTTTGCTGGATTCCGCTTAAATCCCCTCTTTTACCCTTGTTTCAAGGGCAGTTTTAAGGGCAGAAAAAAACTGCCCTTAAAGCAAGGCTTCCTGCTTCGATTTGGTTTTTGGGATTCTCAATATTCTCGGCGGCGTTGCGCCAACTGCTGATAACACCGGAGCGTACCCTGTTTTCAGGGGAAAAGTTTGGCGAGGAGGAGATTCAGGTAATGGCCCGCGGGAACGCCCAGCAGAATTCCTACGAGGTCTTCGAGAATGTCGATCCACTCGAAATAACGGCCGGTCAGGGGCTGAATCACTTCGGAAAGGGGGCCGTAGGCAAGAAGGAAGAGGAAGACGGGTATGAAGGGGAACCGGTCCCGCGCCAGTTCGAAGAGTAATCCTAAAACGAAGAAGGCGGCGGCGTGAATGATGGAAAAATGAAAGATCGGGAGCGGGACACGCTCGAACGGGTTCGGCGAAAAGAGAGCGTAAAGAGTGAAAACGAAATAGGCTGCCGCTGCGATCCGGCTGATCGTGAGGAACCGGGATTGTAACCGGGGATTGGATTGAAACGGGGTCATCGGTTCTGTGCTGGCGCTTTCCGGGTCCGCGGTCTTGCCGGACGCCTTGTTTTGGGGTGAGTGATGCCGGGCCTTATCCCCCACCATTCTAACCGATTCCGAAAAAACCGGCAGGGCGGGGAGAGGGGCCGGTATAATTGACTGTTTTCCCGGAATTTGGTAGAATGTTCCCGTCTTTTTCGTGCGGAAATTGCGGCGGAATCGTTCGCCGGTTTTCCGTCCGAATACCGGAAAATCAGATGAGGAATCGAAGATGTCGGAAAGCGGCCCGAGCCGGAACAATCCTCCCGAACCCGTTTGCTGGTCGCGGGATTGGTACCAGAAGGTGAGCGGCGTTCTCGGCGAGTCGGCTTGCCGGGAACTGGGGCTTTTCGCGATTCCCGACGATTTTGTCCTTTCGGTGGTGATCCCGGTCTATAACGAAGAGGCGACCCTCGAAACCCTTTTCCGCACGGTTGCCGCGGTTCCGATCCGAAAGGAGGTTATTCTTGTCGACGACTGCAGCCGGGACGGTTCGGGCGGGATTCTCCGGAAAATTGCGTCCGATTACGCCGGCGACCCCCTGAACTGCGTGATCGTGAAAAGCCATCCCGAAAACCGCGGGAAGGGCGCCGCGCTCCGGACAGGGTTCGCGGCAGCCGCCGGCGATGCGGTGATCGTTCAGGACGCCGATTTGGAATATGATCCGAACGAATATCTCCGCCTGCTCCGTCCCCTTCTGGACGGGCGCGCCGATGTGGTTTACGGGAGCCGCTTTCTCGGAAACGATCCGCACCGCGTCCTGTACTACTGGCATTCGGTCGGGAATAAGTTTCTGACGTTCCTTTCGAACTGTTTTACGAATCTGAACCTGACCGATATGGAGACCTGCTATAAGCTTTTCCGGCGCGAGGCGATCCGGGAAATTCTGCCGGACCTGCAGCAGAATCGGTTCGGGTTCGAGCCGGAAGTGACCGCGCGTATCGCCAAACGCGGTCTGCGCGTCTACGAGATGGCGATCAGCTATTCGGGCCGTACCTATAAAGAGGGGAAGAAGATCGGCTGGAAAGACGGCGTGCAGGCGATCTGGTGTATTATTAAATACGGATTGAGCGGGAAAAAATGACTGACCGGACCGAGTGGGCTTTGCAGATTGCCAAAGAGGCCGGGGCCCTGACGCTCCGCTATTTTGATGACTCCTCTCTGGAAGTCGACCGAAAGAAAGACGGTACTCCCGTGACATGCGCCGACCGGGGCGCCGAAGAGCTTTTAAGGGCGCGTATTACCGAAAGATTTCCGGACGACGCGATTCTCGGGGAAGAGTTTCCCGACCGCGAAGGGACGAGCGGCTATAAGTGGATTCTGGACCCGATCGACGGAACGAAATCGTTTATCCATGCGGTTCCCCTCTATTCGACGCTTGTCGGGATCGAAAAAGACGGGGTTCCGTTTGCCGGCGTGATCGCGCTGCCTGCGCTCGGCCGGGGGATCTATGCCGAAAAGGACGGCGGCGCGTTCGAGTGGACCGCCGAAGGCGATTTGCGCCGCGCGCACGTGAGCGGTACCGCCCGGCTCGAAGAGGCGCTCTTTCTGACGAGTGAAGTGAAAACCTTTAAGGAGACCGGCCGGTTCGATCTGTACAACAAGCTGGAAAATGCCTGCCGCCTTTCCCGCACCTGGGGGGATGCCTACGGCTACTGGATGGTGGCGACCGGACGTGCCGATCTGATGGTCGATCCGGAACTGAGCCCCTGGGACGCCGGTCCGCTGTCGGCCATTCTGCGCGAGGCCGGCGGGATTTTCGCCGACTGGTCGGGGCGCGAGACGATTTACGGCGGGGACGGGTTCGCCTGCAACCGCCTCCTTTACGATCAGGTTGCGGCGCTCACAAGGGAGTACATCTCATGAGCGCGCGTTACTATTGGGAAGAGGGGAACGGGCCGGGGGCGTCCCGGGCGGTTCTGACAGGAGACGAAGCCCATCATCTGATCCGTGTCATGCGGGCGAAGCTGGGGGACGAGTTTCTCCTGTTCGACGGAAAGGGATATGAATACCGCGCCCGTGCCGCGGAAGTGAAACGCGCCGGTGTTCAGCTTGATATTCTCGAGGTGTACGAGGTCTGCAACGATCCGGAAATCGAACTTTCGGCGGCGGTCGCGCTCCCGAAAGGGGACCGGCAGAAGTGGCTTATCGAAAAGCTGACCGAACTGGGCGTACGCCGGTTTGTTCCCCTTGCTGCGGAGCGCGCCGACGTTTCCGTCGACAGCGGGGTGCTCGCCCGGCTGCGCCGGCAGGTGGTCGAGGCCTCGAAACAGTGCGGCCGGTCCCGGTTCATGGAGATTCTTCCTCCCATGCCGCGGCGCGAGGCGGCGGCCGCGTGCCGCGAGGCGAGCAGCTTGGAACCGCTTTTCCTTTTGGCCCATCCTCTTTCGGACGGCGCGTTCGGGCAGGTTTCGTTCCTTGACCTCTTGAGAGACTCGTTCCGCGGCGGCGTGTGGCAGGGGAAGAAACATATCTTTCTGGCGGTCGGTCCGGTCGGCGGTTTCTCGGACCAGGAAGTTCAGCAGGCGGTCGGGGACGGATGGCCGATCCTCGATCTGGGGAAAGAAGTCTATCGCGTCGAAACGGCGGCGATTACGGCGGCGGCCCTCTTTCTGCACCTGGGGGAATAGCATCGATGAAACGGACCCTGGCCCGCTGGAATAAAACGGCGCAAATGCCGGAATTGAACCTGACCCCGATGATCGATGTGATCTTTCTGCTTCTCATCTTCTTTGTTCTGACGGCGAACTTCAATGAAATCGAGCAGTATCTTCAGATGAGATTTTCCCGGTCGGGAAACACGGCGGCCGCCGACAGTGTTCCGAGACCGGAAACCGGCGTGACGATCCATATCCGCGCGGAATCGGGACCTGACAGCCGCCTTGCCTGGTCGGTGGAAGGCGTTCTCTGTTCCGGTGAAGAGGAATTGAGAGAAAGACTCGGCGGTTATGATCCGGATACCGTTTTGGCGGTCATTCACCCTTCGGAATCGTCGTCGGCGGAACAGGTTCTGGACCTTTACGGGATCTGTTCGGAAGCCGGTTTAACGAAAATTCGGTTTGCGTCCGGCCGTCCGGCACCGGCGCAGCAGGCTCCTTAACCTTTTTTTGAGGCGGTTTATGTCAAGTTACATCTATCAGCAGGTTGGTCTGAGCGGCGAAAAGATTCGTGACCCGAAAGAGGTACGCCAAACGATCACCGGCGAGACGCCGGTTCTCGTTCTGCTGGCCGCGGGGAAAGGGACGCGGTTCGGCACGAATCCGAAATGTATCGCTCCGGTCCTCGGAAAACCTCTTGCACGCCATTCGATCGACGGATTTTACCAGTTTTCTCCCGAGGCCAAAGTTCTTTGCGTTGTCGGATATAAACACGAGGAGGTGATCGGAGCGCTCGGAGATGATGCCGTCTATGTTGTTTCGGATAACCCGGTCGGAGGAACCGCCTGGGCGGTGTACGAAGCGTTTTCGGCGCCGGAACTGATCGAAAAGAATCCGCCCGTAGTCATTTCGATGGGGGACCGCATTGTTCCGGCCGAAATCTTCCGCCGGATCATGGCGGTTCATCTCGGGCAGGAAGCGGGGAGCGAGCCTGAGGATGTCCGGGGCCGGCAAGCCGATCTGACGATGCTCACCGCCATTTACGACGAATCGCGCATCAAGGGGAAAGGGCGTATCGTCCGAAACGAAGAGAAGCGGATTGTCCGAATCATGGAGGAACGGGATATTCTGGCCCTGACCGACGCCGATCCCGCCGAAGGGGGCGAGAAAAAGCTTTTGCAGAACGTTTTTCTGAACCTCTGCGAGGGGAACTGCCCCCTCTATGTGATTCGGGCGCGGAAACTGATGGAGCTTCTGATGCTCCTGTCGAACGACAATGCCCAGAAACAGTACTACCTGACCGATATTATTGAGAAGATCGCCTCGGAAGGGGGCGTGATCCGATCGGTTACCGTCCGGCATACCGATCCGGAGTTCAGTATTCTCTGCGCCGATGTGACCCGGGCCGACGATATTCCCCGTCTTGAATCGGTTCTGATCGAAACGGGCCGCGAGCAGAACGAGGTTTCCGCGGCCGCCGAAGTCATCCGTGCCGACCGGCCCGCGGGTCAGACGGCGTCGATCCGCCGTCAGCTGGCCGAGCTGCGTACGGCTATCGCCCGCGAAAAACTCGACTTTGACCCGAACGCCCCCTTTTCGATCGGGATCGCGGGGGGACGGTTCCGAATCGCGTTTATGCACCCGGACATGGGGCGATTCTACGGGCCGGCGTGGCAGGTGCCGATCGGTGCCGACCGCGAAGCCGGAATGGAACAGATTGTTGTCTTTCTCCAGCGGGCCGACGACCGCCGGCTCCATCTCTATCCTCTGGCCGAACAGTTCCGCGAGACGGTCGACTCGATCGACGCCGATCGGGAAGAGATGTATCCCGACCGTTCGATTTCGGACTGGTACGCGTATGAGCAGTTCGGCACGAATATGAGCGAACGGCTGCTCCTTTCGCTCGGGTATTTCAGCGACGAAGAGATCGACCGGCGCCGGAGCGAGGGTACTCCTCTTCCCCCCGAATCGCTTTGGGTGAGCAACAGCATGCGGCGCCCCTTTTCGCTGGTCGGCAACGCCCTGGCCTCGTTGCGAACCTACCGGAAAGGGGAAGCCGGCAAACGGATCGCCGCCGCGCTGGGGAAAGGGGAGTTTACCGGGCTGCGGATGGTCAGTACCGGCCTGATCCCGCAAGGCGGGTTCTCCTGTTCGAGCGCGCTGACGATCGCGGTCAAAAACGCGCTTTCGGCGCTCTATCATCTCGATCTTTCCGCCGACGAACTGATCGAGCTGGCCGCGCAGGCGGAGTACGGTACCGGTGTGCGCGCCGGTTCTCTCGACCAGGCGACGGTACAAAAAGGGCGGCCGGGGGTCGGCACCCTGATCTCCTCGAATCCGCGCGACCGCTACGCGATCCTCGGCGAGTTCCGGTTCCCTTCGGACCGGATCAGTGTGATTTTTCCCTATACCACGCCGCGCGACAGCGGTGTCTGGAAATGGTCGGGCGGGTTCTACGCCTCGGACACGCGGGAAGAGGGGAAAGAGTCCGGCCGGCTGACCACCAGTGAGATGCGCAAACTGACCGGAAAAGCGGCGGAAATTGCCGCGCTTCTGGTTCGTCAGCCGATCGACGTCGATTTCTTTGACGAAATCAAAGACGACCTGCTCGACGACGGACTCCTGACCGGAGAGAGCCGCCGCCGTATCGCCGATATTCTCCTGCGCGTACCGCTCTGGATCCGGAAAAAGGAACTGGCGGAACAGATTCGCGGTTCGGTCTCCTTTTATGAAGAGGAACTCGTTCGTGTGCGCCGGATACCGCAGGAGGCGGTCCGCGCCATGGCGAAAAAGACCTCGGAACTTCTGCTGACCGGCTGGCGTGAACCGGTCTTTCGCCTTCCCGACGGAACCGAAAAGGCGGGGGTGCCGCTGCGCGCGATTCTGGCGTATCTGTACGGCGAAATGGCGAAGAACTTCTTTATGATTCATCATCCCGACCGCTGGATCGAAATGGTGACCGCCTCGCAGCGGGGGGACCGCTGTTTCGAACTGGACGAAAGCGCGGTTCCTTCCCGCGCGGAATTGGAGGGGCTTCTCGACTGGGAAAAGGACGTTTCCGGACCCGAACGCCTGCGGCTTTGGCTCGGCCGGCTCGGAGCGCGTCCGTTCGATTTCAACGAAGGACTCGATGACGGGACGCTGAAGAGTTCGCCTCCCGTCTTCCATCGGCTGCGGGGGGGGAACTTCTTCCGGGGGCTGGCGCTTGTCGATCTCGCGGAAGCTTTTCTGAAAAGGGCGTTCGGCAGCGAGACGGCCGCCGTCCGCGTGAACGCGGCGGGGCAGGGGGATTATTTCCAGATTCATCTCGACCGGAGCCTCTGTTCGGCCGATGAGGTGAAGTTGTTTATGCGGAAAGCTTTTTATGACCGGTTCGGGATTCACCCGGAAATCGACTTCATCGATATCCATGACGGCGGCGGCGCGGTCGGGATTTCGCTGTCGCGCTATTCTTCCCTGGACCGGCTGATCGAGGAACTGCGGTAAAGAGGCCTGGAAGGGAACAAAAATGATGATGCGGTTTTGGTATTTCGCGGCCGCCGGACTGGCATTGCTGGGCGGGGCCTTTTTTTCCGGAGGTTTGAGCGCCGAAGACGGGAAATCCGGGCAGGATGCCGAAAGGGAAGTCGCCTATGACCGGTATGAATACCCCTATTTCGTGAAAAACACCGTTTCGCCCCCCGAAGGGGAATCGGTTCTGGCGCTCCCGATCGGGTCGAAAGAGGACTTCGACGAAATCTTTGGAATCGGGATGGTGATGGGCAAGGCTCCGCGGCTGATCGAAAAGGACTATTTCAAGACCCATGCGGTATTCGCTTTTATCGAGTGGGGGAATACTCCCTGGGAATATACCGTTCGAGCCGGGTTCAGAACGGGGCGGGCACTCGTTTTTAAGGTCAGCCGAAGCGGGGAGGCGAGCCGCTCGGCGACGTTCGCTCCCCGTCTGATCTTGGGTGTCGACCGAAGTGAGCTTGACGGCGTAAACGAGGTGATTTTCGACTTTATTCCGGCGGAGGCCCCGGTTACGGAAACCGGGGAACAGTTTCGGCTTCCGCTGTAGTTTTTGCCGGAACAGCGGGAAAAGCCCCAGTTGCGACCGGAGGGGAATGTTCAAATTTTCGATTCTGAGACGGTTTTAGTTGCCTTGTCCGGGAAGATTTCGTATAATGAGACGGGGAACGATGTTTCTTGCCCGCGTCTCTTTCGCGAGCCTCTGCCGAGTCAATGAATGGAATTCATATACCGTTTTTATTTTCCGTTATACTTTACGAAAGGGTTTTTCTATGAAAAAGAAGATCAGTAAACGATCCCTCCGCCTTGAATCGCTGGAAGACCGCATGCTTCTGGCTGTGACCGCCGGAGGCGATATTGCCGCCTCGGCGCTTATCGCACCCGCCCAGCCGACCGAAGCTACCATCGTGATTAACGATCTGACACAGACGGCGCTTGCCGCGGCCATCGCCAACGCGAACGCCGGCGACATCATCGTCATCAACGGTTCCGGAACGATTTCGCTCACCAGTTCCCTTTCGATCGATAAGAACATTACGCTTACCGGAAATGGAGATGTGACGATCGACGCCGGCGGGAACTGCCGTATCTTCGATGTTGCGGGGAGCGTCCGGTGGCTCAACCTCAACAATCTCGGACTGACCGGAGGTTATACGGACGGCGACGGCGGTGTTTTCAATATCAACAGCAGCACCTCCGCGACACTGGTCAACTGCTCGGTTCACGGCAATACAGCTGAAACTTCAGGCGGCGCCTTTTACGCCTCTGGGAAAATCTACCTCGAAAACTGCCAGGTTTACGATAATGCCGCGGCCGACGGCGGCGCGATGTTCATCCAGGGGATGTGGAATAACGGTTCCGCCACCATCAACGCGACCAATACCGTTTTCTACAACAACCGGGTCACCGGCGACGGCGGTTTCGGCGGCGTCGTCGAAAATATGTGCGGTCAGTTCAAGCTGGACAACTGCACCGTTGCCGGTAACAAGTCGGGGACCGGTACGATTACGATCTGGACCTGTACCCTGGACAGCGGAGATGCGGGAATCACCTATTATTCCGCGAAGACGGAACTGGAAGACACGATCATTGCGTATAACTACGGCGATGATGAAGCTGTTGCTGACATTTTCCAGTATTACGTCTCGTACAGTTCAAGAGCCTCAAGCGAAGAATACCGCATGGCGCAGAAGGAGTCGATGTACGACAACATCTCCTGCGAGAACAGCATCATCGGGCTGAAGGGGGAATTTTTTGCCGTTGCTCCCGAATTTGACGCCAACGGCAATCTCACTAACGCCGACGCGGTCGATCTGACGATCCGTTCCGATTCGGCGGCGGCGCGCTATCAGATCGGCGCCAATCCGACCGCCTATACCGGTGAGGAATATACCGACGCCGACCTGGTTGTTACCACACTCAGTGACGTGGTTGACGGGTCGGACGGCGTGGTTTCGCTCCGTGAGGCGCTCATCTATGCCGAACTCGGCACCTTTGCCGATACGCCCGCGATCACCTTCGCTCCCGAACTGGCGGGCGGCACGATCCGCCTTGAACACGGCGCTCTGGCGATCAACAATTCGGTGGCGATTACCGGGAACGACATCACCATCGACGCTCAGGAGGAGAGCCGCGTTTTCCTGGCCCGGTCGTATAACTACCAGACGGGTCTCAACGGGCTCCAGCCGTCCTACAACTCGATTACCGAGTGCCCGGAACACGATTACAGCCAGGAATATATGATTAACCTCTCGCTGAACGGCCTGACGATGACCGGCGGGAAGACCGGGACCACCTACTACTACAACGGCGGCGGCGGGATCTGGGCCGACCAGAACGTAAATCTGGCAATGAACAACTGCAAGGTGACCGGAAACACCTTTGTCAACCAGACCGGCCAGTCCTACGAACAGGGGGGCGGCGGTCTGGCGGTCACGCATTACAGTACCCTGCAGATGAACAACTGCGAAGTTTCGAATAATCAGGTCTACGCCAATGCCTATGACGGCGCAACCGTCCTGCGGGGCGGCGGTATCTTTACGGCTTCGAACGCGGTTGCCAATATCACCAATACGGTGATTACCGGTAACGCGGTGACGACGCCCAGTGCAGATAACTCCTATGGAAGTTACCGCTCCTTTGGCGGCGGGGTATACAGCAACGGCGATTTGACGATTTACCGTTACTGCACGATTACCGACAACATTGTACGGGGCGCTGTAGCCGAAAACTACGGCGGCGGTATCTACAACTGCGCGAAAAACAACCCCCGTGCCGATGAAACCCGCCTTTGGGCATTCCGCGTTGATAACTCGCAGATTGTCGGGAATGTTGCGGGGGATTCTGATTTGATCAACAATGGCGCTCCCAAGGGCGCCGGTGTTTATAACTCCGGGTACGGGATCTTTATCGGCGACCTGATTGCCGAAAACACCAACGACGGCGGAAGTGTGACCTCGGTCAATTTTTACGGCGCCGGCGCCTGCGGCGCCGGAGTTTACAACTCCCATCTGATAGCGGCCTACTACTGCACGATTGTCAACAATATCGCCCAGATTGTTAATATTAACCCGGATGAGGGGGGAGCCGTCATCGATGAGATTAATACGGCCTTGATAAAGACGTACGGTGCCGGGTTCTACAACACCAAGACCGGAGCGCCGATCTTTATCGGCAGCATTCTGGTCGATAACAAGGCTCTCTGCAGCACCGATACTTCGATTTCGGCGAAGTCCGACCTCCGGCATGACCCGGATTCGGAGCTTTCCTTTACGGTTGACCATTCCCTTTACGATATGCAGGGGATTTCCGGATCGGGAATCACTTACAACAACTCGTCCCGCCGCGTGGCGTCGCGTCCCCTCTTCGAGGAAGGTTCGTACCTGCTTAGCTCCGATTCCCAGGCTGTCGATAAGATTAATCCTGACGATGAAAGCATCGTACAGTTCTACCGCTGGGATCTGCGCAATGATCCCTATGTCCGCGTCTACAACGACTACCAGGACTACGGCTGCTATGAGTATCAGCCGGAACCGGCACCGACCCCGACGTTTGAATGCACGATCGACAGTTACGCGGGCGCCTACGACGCCGCCGCGCATACCGTCACGGTAAACGGAACCCAGGACGGCGATGAGATCAGTTACAGCGCCGACGGCGTGAACTACTCGACCGATGTGATTGCCTACTCCGCGACCGGCAACCGCACAATTTACGTGAAAGTGGCCCGTGAAGGCTATCAGGACTGGCTCGGTTCCGGAACCGTTTCGATTTCGCAGGCGCAGCTTTCGGTCAGCGGCACGGCGGTCGCCGATAAGGTGTACGACGGCACGACCGCGGCGGATGTGACCCTCGGCGCGGTTTCCGGTATTTTCGCCGGTGACGATGTGCAGGTTACCGCGAATGCCGAGTTCCCGTCGGCCGAGGTCGGCGGCTACAACCTGACGGTCCGTTACACGCTTTCGGGCGCTCAGGCCTCGAACTACATCGCCCCGGCGAGCGAGACGGTTTCGGCTTCGATTACCGACGATGTGGTTTCGGTAAAACTGCAGGTCGCTATTGTGGTGAGTTCAAGCGCCGCTTCCGTGACCGAGGTTGACACGCTTGCCGATTCGATCGCCACGGCCGCCGTCGGCGATACGCTTTACGCGCAGGTCTGGATTCTGAACGCCGATAACAGCGCGCTCGGTTGCACCGGCGGTTACATTGACCTCAACTACACCGCCGACGCGCTTGATGCCGGTTCCTATACGATCAGCCCGATCTACGCTCAGATGGCGACCTATGTCGATTCCTCGGCCGACGGGCTTGTCGCCACGTTCGGCGGCTGCTCGCAGACCGGCGTGAACGATCTGGCGGTCGATCAGTGGGCTCTTCTGGGGACGTTCACCTTTACCGCATCGGCGGAAGGGGAGGCCGAAATCGTTACAGCGCTTCCGACCCAGAACGGCCGCCACATCAAGGGGCTGAACCTGGCGCGCGCCGGGGAAGGAAACTTCGAAGATTCGGACATTCAGTTCAGCTCGGCTTCGTTTACGGTGACTGCCGGCGGCGGCGGCGAGCAGCTTGCCGCTCCGACGATTTCGACCGGCGCCAACAGGATTTACGTCTCCTACGGCGCAAACCGCCATCAGCTCCAGTGGAGCGAGGTGGCGAACGCTTCCGGTTACGAACTGGGCTATTCGGTCAATGGAAGCAGCTGGACAACCATCGAAACGGCCGAGACGAGCGCTGTCATCAAGGGGCTGACCTACGGCGCCGACATGGTCTACCGTGTCCGCGCGCTGGGTGACGGCGTCTCTTATACCGATTCGGATTGGAGCGCCGCCAAGACGTTCAACGTCTGCCCGATGGACATCAACAACGACGAAGATATTTCCGGCGGTGACCGTACCCTTCTGGCACAGGCCTGGCTTTCCGAAGAGGGGGAAGAAGAGTACCGTTACTATGCCGATGTCAACGGCGACGGCGATATCGGCGGTGCCGATCGCGCCTATCTGGCGAACAACTGGCTTCTGAACGTGTACGACGATGCCGACGATCTTCAGTATCCGCCGGCACGCCGTGCCGACGCGTTCTTCGCCGAATTTGCTTCAGCCGACATCGACGTCGATCTCGGCGCCTTCTAAGAGAGACGTTTTCGAGACGGAATTGATTTTCTCAATCGGTTCCTGACATCAAAAGAGCCCCCTTTCGGGGGCTCTTTCTGCTCAAGGCAATCTGATTCCCCTAAAATTCAGAAAATTCTCCTTCTTCGTCTGTCTTTTTTCGAGGGATTCCTTTATAATGGCATCGCGGATTTCTCTCCGTGGTTTCGTCTTTTCGCTTCCTCTGTCCTTGGCAGGGGGCACTGCCGAATCCGCCGAAAAGGGTCCGTTTTTAAGTTAGTTCGACAACCAATTCCGTTTTCGTTTTCATTTCTTTAAGGAGTTTTTTATGAGAAAAATTCGTGAACGTTCCCTTCGTCTAGAGTCTCTTGAAGACCGTATGCTTCTGGCGGTCACCGCCGGGGGAGAAGAAGTCGCCGCCGCCGCAATCTACGCGCCGATGGCAACCGAAGCGACTCAGCTCGCCGCGCCCGAAAACCTCACGGCAACCTGTCCCGCCAAATACAGGCTTTCCATTGCCTGGGACGCTGTCGACAACGCTTCCGGGTACACTGTCTACTACAAAAGCAGCTCCGCATCAAGCTGGACCGCCAGAACAACAGCAACGAACAGTTATAGCGCCAGCGGCCTGAACGCAAATCTCGTCTACAGCATCAAAGTGGTTGCGAACGGCGACGGCACGAATTACACCGATTCCGAAGAGTCGGAAACGGTTTACGCGCTGCCTAACTCCGCCTACACGACTCAGGTCACAACCCTCAGCGATATCAAAGCGACCGCCGATCCTACCGGCGATATTTCGTTCCGCCAGGCGGTTTATTTCGCTTCGCTGACAGGCGACACCGTCACGTTTGCCAGCGGCCTTTCCGGCACCGTCGACCTGGCAGCCTACGGTCAGATCACCCTTTCCTCGGCCGCGAAGGGGTTCACCGTTGAAGGCGATAACCGCATCACCCTGACCAACTCCGGCAC
>JAFRAC010000018.1 GCA_017405595.1 Thermoguttaceae bacterium
CGGCGAGATCGCCTCAAACGGAACCGTCTGTATTACACGAAAGCCGATCGCCTCGAACCGTTCCGTGCCGGTCGAAGAGGAGATGGAACAGCTCTTTGCGTTCCGCCGGGCGCTTTTGCCGGAGTTCGAAAAGTCGCGGATCCCCTACGTCGAGGAGGAAACCCCGGTCGTTTGCGGCTGGTATCCCGAAGTGCGCGCGGTTCTTCTTTGGAATCCGGAAAAGACCGCGAAAACCGTTCATCTCTGTTTTGCCGGACGGAGTACGGCGGTCGAACTTCCCGCGCTCGAGTCGGCGCTCATGCTCGAAAACGGCGACGGGACTTATCGCGAAATGCGCATCGCGTAGGTTCTGTCTCTGATGCGACGGAAAGACCTGCGAAACGTTTGTCCCTCGTTACCAAAATCTGTGGGTAACTTCGGGTTCCGGCAGGTTGCCAAGATTGTGGTTGCTTATGGGAAAACAAAGACTTTTAGGGAAAATATCAAAACTTCACTGATTTCTTCCCTCATAGGAGGGGATCGGCTACGCCGATCCCAATAAGTCGAATACTAGATTTCCGCTAAAATCTACCCACAGATTCTGGTGAGGAACCACGTTTGTATAGAAAGGTAGGTCATGAAACGACGGCATTTTTTTCGGACCGCGGCGTTGGCGCTTGGTGCGGCGGGTCTTTCTTTGGCCCGAGAGGTCGATTTTCGCGATGTTTCCGATACGTCTCCTCTCCTAACATCGGAAGACTACCGGCGAATCGATTCGACCGAACGGGTCTATCACCGTTCGACCCATGCGCGGATGGTTGCGAACGATCCGGAGCAGGTCGAGGCGTGGCGCGACGCCGGCGTCAGGCACCTTTGGTTTCTCTTTTTCCATCGCGGTCGAATTGACGACGACTGGGAGACCTTCGATCGGGCGGTTCGCCGCACGCGGGAGCTGGGAATGGTTCCCCATTTCTATTCCATCCCGTTCGGCCACCCGGCTCCGTACGAATCCGACGAGTTCCCTGAAGGCTGGAAGCCGAACGAGCGCCATGACGGTCGAAAAGGGCGGGGGATCACGTGCCATGAATTGACCGATCGCGAGACGGTCGGCTCAAATCGGCTGCTGTTTGAGAAGTTCGGGATCTGCGATCATTTTCTGGACGACGATTTTCGCTGCGCCGACTCGCCCGATCATATCGGCGGGTGCGTTTGTCCGGAATGCCGACAGGCGTTTGTTGAGACGGCGGGCCTTTCGGTATCGCGCTGGGACGAGCTGATCGGCGATCTGAGCTCTAATAGCGACACTCCGCTCGTCCGCCTTTGGGTCGATTATCAATGCGATCTGCTGACCGACCTGTTCCGAAGAACCGAGGCGGCCGCGCCGAAGATCGATCTGGGGATTATGGTCATGGGGATGGGGTCGGAACGGGCGGGGATCCGCCTGGACGATTTCCGCGGAAAGCTCTTCCGGGTCGGGGAATGGATGTTCAGCGACGATTGGTATGACCCGCTGAAGAATAAGACGATCGAGATGTTCAGCGTCCTGTTCCACCGCCGGTTTACGCCGCCGGGGCGGGCGTTCAGCGAAACGACGATTCATCCGCCGAAATCCCTTTCCAAGGAGAACATGGCGTCGAAACTGGTCTTTTCGACCTTCGCC
>JAFRAC010000019.1 GCA_017405595.1 Thermoguttaceae bacterium
ACGATGGCCGACAACCTGGGAACTGCCGGTGATCCCATTTACAACCGACCAACCATCGCCAACATACTAGCCAGAACGGATAAAAGAGGGTTCACGGGAAAAGGTCCCCACCAATTTATCTTCACCACCGACTGGAATGTTG
The DNA here is from genome assembly GCA_017405595.1 of Thermoguttaceae bacterium. GTDB lineage: Bacteria > Planctomycetota > Planctomycetia > Pirellulales > Thermoguttaceae > RUG695. Next base: position 143 of record JAFRAC010000019.1, read on the forward strand.
AAGGAACGGAATGTACCAACGGCTACGTGATCTGCCTCAACAGTGTCGGAACTGTAGGCAAGCCCACGAACAGCGCCAACATCGAACAGGACGAGGGATTTGATCCTGTTTCGGGTGATACGTTCAGTGGTCGGGTAAGTTGGTGTACGGGGTATACAAACGACCAATACAACTTCACGATTTCTTGATCTGAGATCTGATGGCGACTTCTGCTTCTTACACAAACTGGGCACAAGCGACTAGCTTTAACGGGTATCTGGCTTTTTCCAAAGATACTCCATGTGATGACCGTCTCGTTTATGAAACCCGTACGGAGGCGATTCAAAAGACAGGTTTCCCACTAAAATTTGCCCATAGATTTTGGCGAGGAACCGAAAAGGTTTTATTATGGATCCCCAAAATAATGGCATCTTTTTCTTGAGACTAACTCAAAAAGGTATCGATGGATTGTATAAATGATATTGTGTGTTTTTGTTGCAGATTCGACAATAAGTTCCGTAATGAGAGGTGTTTGGTATAATGTTGAATAAAACAGAAAAGATTAAAAAGGAACTTCTTGAATACATTGAACAGCACCCTGAAGAAAAACCGCCTTATCGCCCCTGGCGAGAGCTGATCAAGTGCGGCAATGAGGTAACCGAAAGTGAGATCTGGGAATGTTGCAAAGACCTAGTCAATGATGGTTATGCGCTACAACAGCCAATAGCGACATCTGCCTTTGCGCCGATTCGATTTAAACGACTCACAGAAAAGGGGATTGAATACCTTACCCAGCTAAGACTTTTAGATTCGTGAGAACCTCACTTTCGGAGTGATGCTCCGAGTTGCTGAATTTGGAGATTATTCGTCCACTAACGCCGCTTCCTCATTTTTCTGAAGATTCATCCAAAACTCCGCGCTTGTTCCGAAAAAGTTCCCCAGTTTGCGGGCGAGCTCTTCGGTAAGGGGGGAACGGCCCTCTGTCAGCGCGTTCAAGTCTTCTTCTGAAATATTCAGTTTTGCCGCCAGCGCCCATGCCGAAAGGCCGAGCGGCTGCATAAACTCTGCGAGCAAAATTTCGCCGGGCGGGATTCTTTGGATTTGTTCGTTCATCGGCGGGCTCCTTCTTCATTCCAACAAAACGCGGAACAACACCATTGTAAAGAAAAGACCGTTTAAGGGAGGCCGCGGCGGGGTAAAGAAACGTGAAATTCAGAAAAAACGGGTGCGGACCGCCGCTTCACCGCCGCCGACAGTGACTTTTCCCGCGTTTTAAGGAACGGGTATTTTGCTATAATGACAATGAACCGCGGGTCCCCTTTTGTCCGTGCCGTTGGTGCGGAAAACGGCTTCCCGCGGGACAGACAATCGGATTTTCCTCTGAACCATTGTCCGCAACCAGAAAGAAACCGAAATTCAATGAATCACCGTCAACTGAGATTTGAGTCGCTTGAAGAACGTCAGCTCCTGGCCGTGTGGGCCGGAGGCGTGCCGGACGCGGCATGCGCCGCTGCTGCCGGCGGGGATGCCGTGTCGGAAATTCCGGCCGTTGTTCCCGCACCAACCGAAGCTGTTCCGGCAGGGTACGCGGTCGGGGACGTTTATATTGCCTCCGCCTTCGATGTTGACGGTGACGGGTTTATCGGGCCTGCCGAGCTTTCGTATATGAGTTACGGCTGGTTCTCTGCCAGGGGAAATCAAAAATATCTCGCTTCCTGCGACCTTGACGGCGACGGGTTTATCGGGCCCGGCGACTATTCCGTTCTCTCGAAATACTGGTTTAAAACCTGCGATCAGTTGCCGGACGAGACGAAGTCTTATGCGATTTACCCTTCTCATCCCTCGAACTGGACTTTTTCGGGCGATGATCCGTCAAAAATATCTGTTCAAAACGGAGAACTAGCCTTTACCGAGGCAGACTGCTCTCTGGAGGCGGTCTGTGCTTACAGCGCTTTTGCCGATCATCTCCGCGTGACGTTTGATTTTACCGCAGCCGGAACGTCCCCCGATTTTTCGGCGGGAATCGAATTGGCGGTTCAGGATTCCGGGGGAAGCTGCTATTTCGAAATCAAATCTCATCAGCTCTTTCTTTATTCCGTCGGCGCCGAGGGTTCGATGACCCTGCTGCGTTCCGTGTCCTTTCAGACCGACGCGGGGGAGGTCTATACATTCTGGGCGCAGAATTCCGACGGCCAGCTGGCTTTCGGTTTAGACGACCGAACATTGCTCACCTATGACGCCGATGCCTGCGGGGGGAAAATCGGGTTTCGCGCGGAAATCGGAACAACGGCCTTTTCGAATATTTCCGTCGGATTTAATCCTCAGCCGGTCGAAGATGTTCCGGATGAAACACCGGACCAAATCCGTATTGCCACCTACAATATTCATTCCTGCGGCGGTTTCGAGGATTCAAACGAATCGCACCCGGAATGGGCCGGCGGGGTCATTGCCGGTATTCAGCCGAACGTCATCGGGCTTCAGGAAGTCGATAGGAATACAAGCCGTTCGGGCTGGAAAGATCAAACTGTTCAGCTGGCCCAAATGACCGGACTCGACCCGTTTTTTGCCAAAGCCGCCAGCTATTACGGCGGCGATTACGGAATCGGCGCGCTTGCCGGCCTTCCATCGGTTTCGGTTCGAAACGTTCCGCTGCCGGGCGAAGAGGAGGTTCGTGTTCTTCTTGAAATCGAATTCAACGATTTCGTTTTCTTTAACACACACCTTTCCTTAACAAAGGATTCCCGCAGGGAATCGGCGGAAATCATCAACAGCGAACTGGGTTTGTATCAGAAGCCCGTGATTTTGGTCGGCGATATGAATGTGAATTCTGTCCGGGAACTCACTCGCCTTTTCGGTGAGTCCTGGACGATTCTCAGTCCGGAGCTGCCGACCTACCCTTCCGACGAGCCGACGATGCGCCTTGATTTCATCCTGATCGCGGATCCGACGGGAACAATCCCTGTCAATTCGAGCGTATGGACGGACGCGGTTGTCCGCAGTGAGGTCATACAGGATCTTTCTTCCGACCACTGTCCCGTTTACGTTGATCTTGACTGGGCGTGGATTGAGGCGAATTTATAAGCGGCTTTGCTTCTTCGGTTTACCGGCGGTTTTTCAGAATTTGTGATGAGACTGCGCCGGCCTCCCGCCCCGTGCGGGATTCGTTTCTTCTTTGAGTTTCAGTGAAACCGTTTGCACACAATCCTTTGCGCTGAAAATACAGCCGCAAAAAAACCGAGTGCCGAACGCTGGCAGGAGAAGAATCCCTGGCGAATCGGCACTCGGTCGGAGAACGGGGTGCGGCCGTTGGAGCCGGTTTAGAACCGGCGCGGAAAATCTTATTCGTCGAGCAGATCGACCGCCGCGAATTTCTTCCCCTCGAGCATGGCCAGCGAAGCGCCGCCGCCGGTCGAGACGTGGGTCACTTTGTCGGCGAAACCGAGCTTCTGGATCGCCGCGGCGCTGTCGCCGCCGCCGATGATGCTGACCGCGTCGCTTTCGGCAATCGCCTGGGCCACGGCTTTGGTCCCTTCGTCGAACGGGGGCATTTCGCAAACGCCCATCGGGCCGTTCCAGACGACCGTCTTGGCGCCCTTGACGATCGAGCAGTAGAGTTCGGCGGTTTTCGGGCCGATATCGAGCCCTTCGTAGTCGTCGGCGATTTCGCCCGCCGCGACAATCTGCTTGTTGCAGTCGGCACTGAACGCGTCGCCGGCATGGGTGTCGATCGGCAGAACCAGTTTGTCGCCCCCTTCGGCGAGGAGTTCTTTCGCCAGGTCGACCTTGTCGGGTTCGACGAGCGATTTGCCGACTTTGCCCCCCTGCGCCAGCGAGAAGGTGTACGCCATCGCGCCGCCGATCAGGACTTTGTCGCAGATTCCCAGAAGGTTCTTGATGACCATGATCTTATCCGAGACTTTCGCGCCGCCGAGAATCGCGACGAACGGACGGGCCGGATTGCTGATCGTGTCGGTCAGGTACTTGATCTCCTTTTCGACGAGGAAACCGCAGACCTTCGGTTTGCCGGCCATCGCTTCGGGAACGGCGACCATCGAGGCGTCGGTGCGGTGGCAGGTGCCGAACGCGTCGTTGACATACACATCGGCGAACGCGGCGAGCTGCTTGGCGAATTCGGGATCGCCCTTCTTTTCGCCCGGCTGAAACCGGAGGTTTTCGAGCACGACGACTTCGCCTTCACCCAGAGCGGCCACTTTGGCTTTCGCATCGTCGCCGACGGTGTCGGCCGCGAAGGTGACCTTGTTGTTCGGGAGGAGTTCGGCCAGACGGTCCGCCGCCGGTTTGAGCGTGAACTTGGCGTCGGGAGCGTCTTTCGGACGGCCGAGGTGACTCATCAGGATCACTTTCCCGCCCCGTTCGAGAACCGAGGTAATCGTCGGCAGCGCCATTCGGATACGGCGGTCGTCGGTCACGTTTCCGTTTTCGTCGAGCGGCACATTGAAGTCGACACGGATCAGGACGGCTTTTCCTTTGACATCCACATTTGCAATCGTTTTCTTAGCCATTTCGTTGTTCCTCCTAAGTTCTAAAACGGTGTTGAAATGTTCCGGTTATTTGTGTTGCTGTTCCGCGGGCGTTCGCCTATTTGGAATTCTTTTTGAAATAATTCACCAGCGCGTTGGTCGAGGCGTCGTGGGAAGTGATTTCCCCCTTGCCGGCGAGCTCGGGCAGAATCACCTTGGCGAGCTGTTTGCCGAGCTCGACCCCCATCTGGTCGAACGAGTTGATGTTCCAGAGGATCCCCTGCGTGAAGATCTTCATCTCGTAGAGGGCGATCAGGTTCCCCAGCACGCGCGGGGTGAGCTTCCGGAAGAAGATCGTGTTCGTCGGCCGGTTTCCGGGAAAGACCTTGGCGGGCGCCAGACGCGCAGCTTCGGCATCGTCGAGCCCCGAGGCTTTCAGTTCGGCGTACGCTTCGGCCTGGGTTTTCCCCCGCATGAGCGCTTCGGTCTGCGCGATAAAGTTCGCAATCAGTTTGGCGTGGTGGTCGCCGACGGGGTTCTGGGTTTCGACCGGCGCGAGGAAATCGCACGGAATCAGTTTCGTGCCCTGATGGATCAGCTGGTAGAACGCGTGCTGGCCGTTGGTGCCCGGTTCGCCCCAGATGATCGGGCCGGTGGAATAATCGACGGCGCGGTTTTCGCGGTCAACCCGTTTGCCGTTGCTTTCCATATCCCCCTGCTGGAGATACGCGGCGAACCGGTGCAGGTACTGGTCGTACGGCAGAATCGCCTGGGTCTCGGCGTTGAAGAAGTTGTTATACCAAATCCCCAGAAGCGCCATCAGTACCGGAATGTTTTCGGCAAAGGGCGCGGTGCGGAAGTGGACGTCGGTTTCGTGACCGCCGATGAGGAGCTCTTCGAAGTTGTCGAACCCGACCGCCAGCGCGATCGAAAGGCCGATGGCGGACCAGAGCGAGTAGCGGCCGCCGACCCAGTTCCAGAACTCAAACATATTTTCGGGATCGATCCCGAACTTTTCGACTTCGGCGCGGTTGGTCGAAAGCGCCGCAAAATGTTTGGCAATCGCGCTTTCGTCTTTCGCCGCGGCAAGGAACCATTCCCGCGCCGAGTTGGCGTTGGTCATTGTTTCCAAGGTGGTGAACGTTTTCGAGGCGACGATGAAAAGGGTCGTTTCGGGATCCAGCTTTTTGAGCGTTTCCGCGATATGCGTGCCGTCGACGTTCGAGACGAAGTGCAGGTTGAGCCGTGTCCGATACGGCTTCAGCGCTTCGGTAACCATGTAGGGACCCAGGTCGGAACCGCCGATCCCGATGTTGACCGCGTCGGTGATCGGCTTGCCGGTATAGCCTTTCCATTGGCCGGAGATCACCTTTTCGCTGAACGCTTTCATCTTCGCCAGAACCGCGTTGACTTCCGGCATCACGTCTTCGCCGTCGACGTAGACCGGAGTGTTGCTCCGGTTCCGGAGCGCGGTGTGCAGCACGGCGCGCCGTTCGGTCACGTTGATCTTCTCGCCGGTGAACATGGCCTCGATCTTTTCGGCCAGATTCATCTCGACGGCGAGCGCCAGGAGCTTTTCAACGGTTTCGGCGGTGATCAGGTTTTTCGAGTAGTCGAAAAGGATGCCGTTCCATTCCAGGGAAAACTTTTCGAACCGGCCGGGATCGGCGGCGAACATTTCGCGCATCGAAAAGGTTCCGGCATTCTGTTTATGTTCGGCAAGCGCTTTCCAGGCGCTGGTTTCAGTCGGTTTCATGGGGATTTCTTGGAGCGTAAGGTTTTGTGTGAAACTGCCGCCGACGGACCGGCGGCACAGGAAGGAACGATTTGCTTTCCGGCGCTATCCGAGAATGTCGAGAATCGCCCGGAGAATCTCGTCGGGTTCCGCCATCCGGCCGGGGCCTTCCTGCCCGCACGCCAGGCGGCCCTCGTCGGGACCGACAAAATGGAACCCGCCGTCCGCTTTCAGCTGGGCAATGTTCCGCTGTGTTGCGGGTTTCGCCCACATGACGCTGTTCATGGCGGGCGCCATCAGAACAGGCCCGTCAAAGGCCAGGATGCTCGACGAAACGGCGTCGTCGGCGATGCCGTGCGCCGCCTTGGCAATGATGTCGGCGGAGGCCGGTGCAACACAGAAGAGGCGCGTTTCGCGGCTAAGGCTGACGTGCGGATAGGGGGATTCGGGATTGTTCCAGAGCGACGTGTAAACCGGATTGCCCGAAAGAGCGTAAAACGTCTGCGGGGCGACGAGTTTCGTCGCGGCTTTGGTCATCACCACCGAAACCCGCGCTCCTTCGGCAACGAGGCGGCTGACCAGCGCGGCGGCTTTGTAAGCCGCAATTCCGCCCGTCACGCCGACCAGGATGGGAACATCTTGCAGTGTCATCGCCGTCTTTCCGTCAGTCCCCTTCGGGGGTGAAATCGGGCGCCGCTTCGGTGTCGAACCGGAACGCGGCGGTGCTGCCGATCGGGTTTTCGGCGGGGAGCTCGCTGCGGTAACGGAGTTCCCCGTTGGTGTCGAGATAGATCTTGTCTTCGACAATTTCCTGGATGACCAGTTCAAGTTTGCTCTTGGTTCCGTCGGTTTCGACGAACGAGGCGGCGCCCTTGTTCAGATAAACCAGGCGTTTTTGGATCAACGCGGACAGCTGAAAACGCCCCCCGACCTTTTCAATCAGTTTCTCATCACGCAATTCGTCGATCATAATCTGCTCCGAAATTAAAGGATTTCGTCAAGCCGCAAGCGTTCCGCTACACAGGCGGGCGCTTTCAGCCTTTTCTGAGGATTGCCGTCAGATCGGCCACGGCTTGTTCGAGCCGATCGTTGACGACACGGTATTTGTATTGCCCGGCTTTTTCGATTTCGCTCTGCGCCTGGGCAAGGCGTTTGGCGAGCGACTCTTCGGTTTCGGTTCCCCGGCCGCGCAGCCGCGCTTCTAACACATCGAGCCCGGGCGGTTCAATGAAAACCGTCAGGGCATCGGGAAATGATTTCAGGGCTTCTTCGGCGCCTTTGACGTCGATTTCGAGGATGACCCAGTTCCCCTTTTCGAGTTCGGCGAGCACCGGCGCTTTCAGGGTGCCGTAAAGCGCGCCGCCGGGATAGACCTCGAACGATTCGAGAAACTCCCCCCGGTTCTGACGGGCGAGGAACTCGTCCCGGGAAAGGAAATGGTAATCGACGCCGTCCTGTTCGCCGGGCCGCTTTTCGCGCGTGGTGGCCGAAATGCTCATCGCCAGCGGAAATTCCCCGGACTGCCGGACCCGGGAAACGAGCGTTCCCTTGCCGACGCCGGAAGGACCGGAAATGATGATCAGTTTCCCGCGGGGGGGAATCCCGGCCGAAGGGGCGGGTGAACTCATGGCCGCGCCCCTATTCAATGTTTTGAACCATTTCGCGGATCTTTTCGACGATCGTTTTCATATCGACCACCCAGTAGGTGATCTCCGAAAAGTTGGCCTTCGAGCCGATCGTGTTCACTTCGCGAAACATCTCTTGGGTCAGGAAATCGAGCCGTTTGCCGCAGGGACCGGCGCTCTTCAGGGTTTCGCCGAACTGCTCCAGGTGGGAACGGAACCGGACGATCTCTTCGGAGATGTCGGACTTGTCGACAAACAGGGCGATTTCGCGGATAAAATCGCTTTCGCCGGCGGTCAGGTTATGCGCCTGCATAATGGCCGAGACACGTTCGAGGAGCTTTTCGCGGTACCGCTCGGAAACCATCGGCACGAGCGATTCGATTTTCGAGATCCGCCCGGCAAGGGCGTCGCAATTTTCCCGGACCGCTTTGGCCATTTCGTTCCCCTCGCGCGCGCGCATCCGGGTAAGGGCCTCGAGCGCTTCGGCAAGGTTTTCCTGCACCGCCTCCCACGCCGCGTCGGCGTCTTCGGACTCGCCAGCTTCTTCGATGACGCCGGGCAGGCGGAAATAGTCGGCGATTGCGCCCAACGGAACGCCTTCCCCTTCGCCGGCGGCGGCGCTGCGGGCGCGGTTCAGGTAATACGAAAGCGCCGTCTCGTTGATGCGGAAACGCGAGTCTTCGGAATCACGGCGGATCTTGAGCTGAACGCTGATCGTACCGCGATCGATCTTCGTGCGGAGAAGCGATTCCACCTTCGGCTCTAAGGACGAAAAACCGTCAGAAATCCGTAAGGCGGCCTTAAAGTAACGATTGTTGACCGTCTTGATTTCTGACGCGACCAGATAACCGTTTCGGCGGGTGTTCGCCCCGCCGAAGCCTGTCATACTAAGCAAAGCTGTGTGTCCTTTCCGGGATGTTCCGATTACTCGGCCGGTGCGGTATCGCCTGCCGGGGCGGCGTCGCCAGCGGGAGCAGCGTCGCCAGCGGGGGCGGCGTCAGCAACCGGAGCCGCGTCGGCCGGAACCGCTTCCTGGGCAACAGGGGCGCCCGCCGCGGGATTCTCGGTAGCGGTAATGGGGGCTTCCCCCACGAGGGTGCTGCCGTGACGCGTCTTTTTGAAGACATAACCGCCGGCGATGCACAGGACGAACCAGATGATCGTCGTCCAGATGGTGATCCGCATGAAAACATCGCTCGACTTGGCGCCGAACGCGCTGTTTCCGCCCATGCCGCCGAACGCGCCGACCAGCCCCCCGCCTTTTCCGCGCTGCAGGAGGATGATCAAGAGCATAAAGAGCATCAGGACGACCATGACGACGAACAGAAGCGCTTGCAAAACAGCAATCATACTTTCACTTTTCCTCGGGTGAAGAATTGATTCTTTGGGATGTTTTCAATACGAACGGCATCTTGACCGTAAACGGCAGACTACTTCCGGATCGAACGGCAGGCGCTGATGATTCCCATAAAGGCGTCGACCTTTAAGGAAGCTCCGCCGACCAGGGCGCCGTCGATATCCGGCTTCGAAAGGAGTTCCTGGGCGTTGTTCGCCTTGACGCTTCCGCCGTACTGGATGCGGACGACATCGGCAACCTCTTTGCCGTAGCGTTCGGTCATCAGGGCGCGGAGATCGGCATGGACTTCCTGCGCCTGGTCGGGGGTGGCGACTTTACCGGTTCCGATGGCCCAGACCGGTTCGTAAGCGATCACGCACTTTTTCATATCTTCGGCGGAAACGCCCGAGAAGGAACCGTCGAACTGGCGGCGGTTGACCTGGCTGGTGACGCCGGCTTCCCGTTCCGAAAGGAGTTCGCCGACGCAGACGATCGGGGTCAGACCGGCGGCAAGCGCGGCATGAACCTTTTTATTGACCAGTTCGCTCGATTCGCCCATGATGTGGCGGCGTTCGCTGTGCCCCAGAATCACGTACCGGCAGCCGAAATCGGTGAGCATGGCGGTTTCGATTTCACCGGTGAACGCGCCGGCCTTCTCGAAATAGACGTTCTGAGCGCCGTAGCCGATGTTCGAGCCTTTCAGAATTTCGGCGACTGCCGGGATGTAGAGGTAGGGGGGGCAGACGGCGATATCGACTTCACTGACCGCGGCCGCTTCCTGCTTCAGGCCTTCGGCAAGCGCCTTGGCGGAGTCGAGTTTCATATTCATCTTCCAGTTACCGGCGATAAAAAGACGGCGCATGTTTCTCCTCTTGTCAATTCTTGAAGGATGGTGGTTAGCCGCAGGGCCTGACTTTTCAAGGCAAAGTGCGGCAGTATAGAAATACTCTCTAATATCATAAGGGAAAACCGGCTACTAGGCAAGGGGGGAGGCGCTCTAGGGGGGCCGCATCCGGGGGCGGAAAAAGGGGGGAAAAGGCTCTTTTTCCGGCGGTTTAATTGACGGATCGGCGCGGTTGCGGTACAATAGCGGCGGCCCGGAGCCCCCGCCGCGCTTTTTCGGGGGGCCGTTCTTCAACGCGGAATGATGCGGAGTTTACGATGAAATGTCCGATCTGCGGGCGCGAGTTCGACCTTAACGCCCCCGACACGGCAATGCCGTTCTGTTCGATCCGCTGCAAACAGATCGATTTAAAGCGCTGGCTCGACGAAGAATACACCTATTTTTCGGACAAGCCCGAAGAAGACCAACAGACAGCCGAAGGGTTCAAGACCGATGAAAACCATTGAAGATTTGGATCAGGGAACCATTCGCCGGATCGACTGGCAGGAGCTTTTTCCGGGCGTCCTGCTGTTTCGCGCGCTGACACAGGCGTTTCGGGTCTTTCCGATCCTTTTCGGTTCGCTTCTGCTCGTTTGCATGATCGCTTTAACGGGGAAATCCCCCTGCACCCGCGATTCTGCGGTGATCCTGTTCCGGTCGCTGGTCTGCCCCTTTTACTGCCGGTCCCCCCTGAGTTCGGCCGGACTGATCCTCTTCTGTCTCGTTTTCCTTTATTTCTGGCTCTTTCTGGCGCGGCGCGGCGCCATGCGGCTTGTTTCGACCGAGCGGGTCCCCCTCGGCCAGGCGTTCCGGTTTGCGTCCGCCCGGTTCGTCCCGTTTCTGATCGCGGCGGGGATTCCGCTTGCCGGAATCGTCCTCTGCCTCGCGATCCTGATAACGGGCGGGCAGCACCCCTCCTTCTACACGGCGGCAACGCCGGTCCTTCTGGCGGCGGCGGCTTTCATGCTCCTTATCGGAATCGGGCTGGCGGCCGGACTCCCGATGATGGCCGCTTCGGTGGCGGTCGACGACTGCGACGGGTTCGACGCTTTCTCGCGCGCCTTCTCCTTCATGGTTCAGCGCCCGTTCCATACGCTCGGCTACCTGGTTTTGGCGCTCCTTTTCGGCACGGCGGGGTTTGCCCTCCTTAAAGGAGGGGTCATCGCGGTATCGCGGATCATCGCTTTTTTCAACTTTACCGAAGAGGATTGCGGCTATCTGCTTTCGAACAACCTCTGGTCCCTCTTTTGGTGGACGCTGGCGGTTCTGATGCCGTACGGGTTCCTGGTCGGCTACTTCTGCAACGCAGGAGTCGCCCTCTACCTGATTCTGCGGAAGAATCTTTACGGTGTGGCGTTCGACCGCATTATACACGAGTCGGAAGAGGATGTCCGCCGTCTGCGCCCGATCCTCAAGGACGAACTCGGCGCGCCGGTACCCGCCGACGCCGGCCAGCCCCTCAAGCCCGCCGCCGAGCCTTCCGCCGAACCGGCAGACCGGTCCGGTCAAACCGAGGAGAGCTGAACCCGTGCCGAAACCGTTTTCGATACTCCGCCTGACCGCCGAAGGGCGCGGGGCGATCGGAAGCCTTCTTTTGAGCGGGGAAGGGGCCGAAGAGGCCTTTTGCGCGCTCTTTACTTTCAAGAACGGCCGCCCCTGCACTCCCGCCGACCTGGCGGCGCGGCGCAATGTGCCGATTTTCGGACATTTGGTCCTTTCCGATAAAGCCTGCGAAGAGGTGCTCGTCCATGCCGTCTCGCCGGAAGAGATCGAAATCCATTCGCACGGCGGCAGCGCGGTTCGCCGCGCGATTCTCCGAAAGCTCGAAAGTCTCGGGGGGAAAGAGGTTATCGAGCCTGCCCCCCTCTGGGAAGACGCCGCCGAGGGGAAACCCGACTTTTCCCGGGAAGCCGAACGGATTCTCCCCTACACCCGGACCGAACTGCAGGCGCGCTTTGTTTTAACACAGTTTGTCGGCGCCCCGGCCCGTTTTTTCGAGCAGGTTTCCCGCCTGACCCCTTCGGAGCGCGCCGGGCGGCTGCGCCGCGCCGAGCAGCTCGCCAAGGTCGCCCGCACGCTTTACACGCCCCCCCGGGTCCTGATTCTCGGGCCGGTCAACGCCGGAAAAAGTTCTCTTCTGAACGCGATTTTGGGGTTCGACCGGACGCTGGTCGATTCGGCGGCCGGAACGACCCGCGACGCCGTTTCGGCCGAAACGGTGATCGGCGGTCTGCCGATCTGCCTGAGCGATACCGCCGGGGTGCGCCGCGGCGCCGGCTGCCTGGAACAGCAGGGAATCGAACGGATTGTCCCTCTGCTGGCCGACGCGCTTCTTCGGCTGACGGTGTTCGATATCACGGCCCCCGGCGAAAATCCGCCCGCCGAATTCGCCGCCGAGCTCCAGAGGGCCGCCGCGCGGCCGATTGTCCCGAACAAAGACCAGTCGGAACTGATTCTCCTGAACAAGTGCGATCTGCCCGCCGGGGCGCGGAACCCGTTTTGGAAGAACGGGCTTCCCGAAACCGCCGCGGTCATCGAAACGAGTGTTTTCGAGCCGGAAACAATCGGGCGGCTTCAAAAGCGGATTCAGCAGACCCTCTTTCCCGTCCTTCCCGAACCGGGCGAATTCGTCCCGCTCAACGCCGGTCAGCTCGAGTACTGCCGTGCGGTCTGCGCCGGTGAAAGCCGCTGATCGGCTCAGAACGCGTTTTTCACGTGGTTCATGCACGGCTTTCCCGCCTCGGGCATCACAACCACCGCGATATCGAACCGGCAGGGGGTTTCGCGGCCGAGCCCCTGCCAGCGGAGATACTCATTTTTGGCACGCCGCATCCGGTCCCGCCTGGTTTCGGGCACCTCTTCATACGGGTCGGCATACCCTTCGTCGCGGCGGGTTTTGACTTCAATAAAGACGAGTGTGTCGCGGTCGCGGGCGATGATGTCGATTTCACACGAAGGGAGCGCCAGGTTCCGTTCGAGGATTTTCCACCCCGCGCGCTCCAGTTCCGCCGCCGCGTGCTTTTCCCCCTCGATGCCGAGCCGGTCCTTGGCGCGGGGCGCGCGCCACTGGCGGTCTTTGCGGGGGATCACCGTCGGGTCCTCTTTGCCGTTCCACGCCAGTTCACTGGCAAGGGCGCGCAAAAATTCCAGAAACCGCATCAGATTCCCCTTTCAGTTTTCGACCATTTCGCCCGACCGAATCGAAAGGTAACTGGCGTAACGCCGGGAATCGACCCGGCCGTCGGCGACCGCGTCTTTGACCGCGCAGCCGTTCTCGTGTGTATGCGTGCAGTCCGAAAACCGGCAGAGATTTTCATACGGGCAGAGGTCGCGGAAATACGCGATCACCTCTTCGGGAATGATGTCCCAGAGCATAAACTGGCGGATGCCGGGCGTATCGACCACATACCCGCCGAACGAAAGGCGGATCAGCTCCCCGGTCGTGGTTGTATGACGCCCTTTCTGGTTTTCGCGGCTGACCTCGGCGGTGCGCAGCCCCAAATCGGGCTCGATTCCGTTGAGGAGAGAGGATTTGCCGACCCCGCTCTGCCCGACCACCACGCTTTCGCGTCCGGCGAGAAGCTTCCGCACGCGCGCGATGCCGTAACCCGTTTTCACGCTGGTCGGAATGACCTTGTATCCCATCTGGGCATACACGCCGATGAGCGGAAGGAGTTCGAGCGGATCGGCAAGGTCGAATTTGTTGATCAGAATGACCGGTGTAATACCGGCGCGGCCGCAGGTGACAAGAAGCCGGTCGATCAGGTTCGGCTTGATCGACGGTTCGGCGGCGCTGGCCACGATAAACGCCTGATCGACATTCGTCACAATCACGTGTTTCCGTCCGCGGCTCGTCCGGCTGAGCGAACCGAACCGGGGCTCGATCCGTTCGATGATTCCCTCGTTTTCGGAAGCGGCGCGGAACCGCACCCGGTCGCCGACAATCACCACCTGGCGCTGATCGGTCGAAAGCGTTTTCAGGACACGGCGTGTTGCACAAGAGTAGACGGTTCCGGTTTCTTCGTGCTCGACGCGGGAATAGAGCCCGTGTACACTGATGACCCGCCCCGGAAGAGTCTCTTTCCCGCTCACGTCGGGAAGGATGCTGAAATCGCCCCGTTCGCCGGAAGCGTTTTCGGCGGGAAGAACCGAACCGATCACGGTCCGTTTCCGGACAAGGGACCCTTTGCCGCTGACCCGTTCCCCCGAAAGGGCGTCTTCGCTTTCCTGCTCCTCAGCCGGCTTTTCCGCTTCGGCGCGGTACCGTTCGGTCCAGTCCTTTTCGCGCGTTCGGTCGGTGCGGTTCCGCTTGAACTCGACCCGCAGCTTTTGAGAATGCCCTTTTTTCCCTTTTCTGCTCATCCGCGTCTACTTCGAGCTTTCCGAAGGTGATGCGCCGTTTCCGCCGCCGGAACAATGGCCGCAACGGCAGTCCCCGTCGTGCGGGGTCTGCTGGCTGTCGAGCTTTTCGAGGTCGGCGACATCGTTGATTTTGACATCCTCGGCCGGTTCTTCGGCATCGGTTGCGGCCGCGCCGAACGTCTCGGCTTTTTTCCGGTCTTCGGCGGCCTCGGTTTCTTTTCCGAGTGCGGCGTAGGCGCCGGCGCGGAGTTCATAAGCGGCCGCGCTCATCGGCGCAAGCTGAATCAGCTGTGAAAAGTCGCTGACCGCATCTTCGTAGTTTTCCTGTTCCAGATGGAGCCGGCCGCGGTTCGCGTACGTGCCGCCGTCTTCGGGGTCCTGTTCCAGGGCTTTGGCGTAGTCGGCCAGCGCCTCGTCGAACCGGCCGAGCCGCTGCAGCACATAACCGCGGTTCCCGTACGCTTTATCCCGCTGGGGATTGAGCCGGATCACCTCGTTAAAGTCGGCCAGCGCGTTTTCGAACTCTCCCATATCGACCCAGTCGTTCCCGCGGTTGTTCCACGCGGCGGTCATTTCGGGGTTCAGCTCGATCGCTTTGGTGTAGTCCTCCATCGCGGTCATATACATTTTCATCTCGTCGTAGATGACGCCGCGGTTGTAATACGCATCGGCATACTGGGGATTCAGCTCGATCGCGCGGGTATAGCATTTGAGGGCGGTTTCGGGCCCGTTCATCAGAAAGGTGACGAGCCCCAGCGAATAGAAGGTCTCGGCGCTGTTCGGTTCCAGTTTCACGGCGATGGTGTAATCGCGGCAGGCGAAGCGCCAGTTCCTCTCGCAAAAGAAGGCGTTCCCCCGCGCAATGTAGAGCCGGGCGCTGGCGGGATGCTTTTCGATTTCCGCGTCGTAGAGGGTGATCGCGTCGGCGGCTTTCCCCTCGCGCAGAAATGCTTCCCCCTTCAGGATGATTTCGTCAACCTTCTGCTCTTCGTTCATCGTTTTCCGTGCCCGTTTCGGCTTTCCCGCGTCTTTCATGGAATCTGACCTGTCGTGATTGGTCTCTTATTTGTTGCAGTAGTCGATGGCCCGCGCCAGTTCGCTTTTCAGGTCGCCCCGTTTGACGATACGGTCGATAAACCCGTGTTCCAAAAGGAACTCGCTGGTCTGGAACCCCTTCGGCAGCTCGATTTTAATGGTCGCCTTGATGGTGCGCGGCCCGGCGAACCCGATGAGCGCTTTCGGTTCGGCGAAGATCAAATCGCCCAGCGAGGCGAAACTCGCCGCCACGCCCCCCATCGTCGGGTTGGTCATGACCGAGATAAAAAGCCCCCCCGCCTGATGCAGCCGCGCCAGCGCCGCGCTGACCTTCGCCATCTGCATCAGCGAAAGGATTCCCTCGTGCATCCGCGCCCCCCCGCCGGAACCGGAAATGATAATGAGCGGCAGGCCCGTTTCGGCGGCCTTTTCGGCGGCGCGGGTGAGCTTTTCGCCGACCACCGACCCCATGCTTCCCATGATGAACCGGGAATCGGTTACGCCGATCACCGTCTTTCGGGCGCGGATACGGCCGGTACCGGTGATCACGGCGTCTTTCAGGCCGGTCGAGGCCTGGTCGCTTTTCACGCGGTCGATGTAGGGGCGCCGGTCGACGAACGAAAGGGGATCGCCCGGAACCAGGTCGGCGTCCATCTCTTCAAACGTTCCTTCGTCGATGATTTGGGCGATCCGCTGCTGTGCGGGAACCGGCCAGTGATAGCCGCATTCGGGACAGACATCGAGCCTTTTGAGCGCTTCGTTGCGGAAAATCGTGGCAAGACAGCCGGGACACTTGATCCAGAGCCCTTCGGGCACACCTTTGCGCAGGTCGGGGGTTTTATCCGAGGGGGAATGGGGGCGCGGGGGGCTGGGAGGATTTACCGGTTTGGCCGCGGCGGTTTCCGTTTTCTTGAGCGACATGACACTTCTCTTTTTCTATTTCGATTCCTCCGGTTCCCGCTGCGGTTTGAGCGCGAGGGAACGGAGGAGATTGATTCGCTGGGCGTAATTGACCGCGTCGAAGACGCTCGTCCCGGCCACAAACATATCGACTCCGGCGCGGGCGGCCTCTTCGATGGTCCATTTGCCGATCCCCCCGTCGATGGAAAGGAGGGTATCGGGCCGGACCGCCTTCTTAAAGGCGCGGACCTTCTCGAGAACTTCCGGCTTGAACTTCTGCCCTCCGAATCCGGGCTGAACGCTCATGGTCAGCAGAATATCGATCTGGCGGGCGTACGGAAGAACCGCGCCGGCGGGAGTGCCGGGGTTCAGAACCAGACCGGGCGCCGCGCCGAGCGCGCGGATCTTTTCGATCAGCGCCGCCGGTTCCGGAACCGCCTCGATATGGAACAGGAGCGAGTCGGCGCCCGCCTTCACGAACGCCTCGGCGTACCGGTCCGGGTCGGAGATCATCAGGTGAACGTCGAGGGGGAGCCGGGTGATTTTGCGGATCGACGCGACGACCGGTACCCCGATACTGATGTTCGGCACAAAATGGCCGTCCATGACATCGACGTGCAGAACGCGGGCGCCCCCCTCTTCGGCAAGCCGGATCTCGCGCTCCAGATTGGCGAAGTCGGCGGCAAGCAGCGAGGGGCTGATGATCGGTTTATGCCGAACGAGTTCCCGAACCCAGGGGAATGAGGTTCTTTCCATAAAACGTGACAGACCGCGGCAAGGACCGGCCAGAGCCGTATTTCCGGGTGGATCCGAACCGGCGGAGCGCCCCGGAAAGCGCGCCCTCGGTACAGGAAATATCGGCTATAATATACCGCAGAACGCTCCCTTTTAAAAAGGGGGAAGGGGGAAAATGCCCGATTTTTTTCGGAAAAGGGGGAAAGTTGCCGTTGACGAAAGCCGAAAGAATGGTATACTCCTTTCATCCAACGGGGGATTAGCTCAGTTGGGAGAGCGTTTGGCTGGCAGCCAAAAGGTCATCGGTTCGAACCCGTTATCCTCCACTTTCCCTAAGTATGCCCGGCAAGCCGAAGCGGTTTGCCGGGCTTTTTTCACAGGCCGGGTTCGCGGTTTTCCCACCCCTTTCCGCAGGGCCGGGGCGGTTTCATTTTCTGGCTCTTCAGACCCCCCTTTAACTCTCCCCTTAACTCTCCCCTTAACTCTCCCCTTAACTCTCCCCTTAACCAGGGCGGAAACTTCTCAAAAACAAGCCGATTCCGATCTTTTTCAAGAGACGAACCTCTTTCCCCCGGCATCTTTCGCGTCTGTTCAGGCGGCGGCACTGCGGCAAAACTTGACAGGCGGTTCGGGAAACGTACACTTGAAGAGAGCGCAGCCGCGGCCGAGCCGCGCGGTTCTGCTTTCCCCCGAACACCAGAAAGGAAGACCGATGAAACGTTTCGCCATTTTCATTCTTTTGGCATTCTCCCTTTTCATTCCGGCGCCCTCTGCCCGGTCTCAGGAAACCGATTACCAGCCTCCCGCGCTCGTCGAGCCGGACGGCTGGACGATGGTCATTATTCCCGATCCGCAGACCTATGCCCGTTTTACGCGGAATCAGGGAATCTTCGATCTCATGACCTCGTGGATTGCCGAGAATCGCGGACAGCTTAACATTCAGCAAGTCGTCTGTGTCGGCGACCTGGTCGAGATGAACGGTTTAAAGGAAGCCGACGGAACGTTCGCGAACCAGAACGGAAGGCAGATGTGGAGTGCGACCTCGCGCGGCTTCGAGCGGCTCGACGGGATTTATCCTTACATTCTCTGTACCGGAAACCACGATTACGGGCCGGAGATGAACCTGGATGAACCGACGGGGAGGGTTCGTTCTTCGGAAACGCGCGAAACCCACTTCGCCGAATATTTCCCGATCGGCCGGAACCCCGCGCTCGAGGGCGTGCTTGTCGAAACGGCGCCGAACGCGTTCGGTGTTCACACGCTGGAGAACGCCGCCTACGAGTGGACCGCGCCCGGCGGCAAAAAGATTCTGGCGGTTGCCCTGGAATTCGTTCCCCGTGACGAGGTCATCGAATGGGCGAAAGAGCTTTTCGCCCGTCCGGAATACCGGGACCATTTTGGAATTGTGGCGACGCACTCGTACCTGCTCGGTTACAACAGAGATCTTGAACACACCCCGCGCGAGGCCTACATTCTCAGCGATACCGGCAATTCCGGGCAGCAGATCTGGGAGAAGCTGGTCAAGCCCGCGGCGAACATCCGCATGGTTCTTTGCGGCCACATTGCCGAACCCGACAATATGGACGCGAGCACCGGATTCCGGGTCGATTTGAACGACTCGGGCAAACCGGTCTACCAGATTCTTTTCGACACACAGGCGATGGGGGGCGGCTGGCACGGGAACGGCGGGGACGGCTGGCTGCAGCTGCTCGAATTCGATCCCGATCTGACCCGCGTCCATGTGCGCACGTTTTCTCCCCTGATGGCGATTTCTCCTTCGACGCGCGGCAAGGCGTGGTACCGCGACGAGCGCCGCCAGTTCGATTTCGAGATCGAGTAAAGGTTCAGACGAAAAACAGCGCGGCGGAAAGGCGTTCGGCCTTTCCGCCGCGGCAGCTAAACCTCTTTACCGGCGGGACCCCGGTCTTATTCCCCTTTGCCGACCCGGTACGCCAGATCGAGCACGGCAGGGAACTCCTTTTCGTACAGCTCCTTTTTATGGCCGCCGTCGAAGACGCGCATATCGTACTTCGAGTAATCGTTTACCTGTAATGTGTCGCAGACCGGATAGAGATCGAGTTTGCCGTTGAGGAACCGGAACGGCATAAAATAATCGGCCATCTTTTCGGCGTAATTCCGGTCGTAAAACTCGCGGTTCACGTTCATTGTCAGAAAGACGGCGATATCCAGACTGCCGGTGTACTGCGAGGTCAGATAATTGTCGTACGAGAGCGCGGGAAAGGCGAGCCGTTCCAGGAAGGCGCGGAACCCCGCCGTCGGTTCCCCGAAATAGACCGGCGACGCGGCGATCAGCCGATCGGCTTCGCAGACACGTTCCAGAATGGGCGAAAGGCCGTCTTTCCAGTAACACCGGCACGGGTTCGCGATTCCGTGCCGTTTACACGCCAGACAGCTTCGGCACCCCGAATAGGCGAGATCGTAAAGATCAACATATTCGGTTTCGGCGCCCGCCTCCTGCGCCCCTTTCAGCGCCGATTTGAGGATTTGTGCCGAACTCCAGATTTTGCGGGGACTTGCGTTAACAATGACCGTTTTCATTCTTGTTTTCCCTTTGCTCTCTTTGCGTTCTCCGTCTATTCGATCAGGGGAATTTCGGGAAACTCTTCCAATACCTGCCGCGCGGCATCCCGGTTTTCCGACTCTTCGAGCGGAAGATCGCTTGTCCAGAACTGGTCATTGACCGGGTCATAAAGATTTCCGGAACTGAATATCATTCCGATCCGCCCGCGCAGCTCTTTCCCCTTTTCGATTTGGCTGACCAGGAGCGGAAGGCGTACCGCCAGCTTGAAATCCGGGTGATTGATCTCGTTCAGGTAATCGGCGCCCTCGCCGATATCCTCGAGGGGCTGGTTCAGATCGACACGCAGCAGTGCGGCCATCCCCTTTCCGGCCGCGTATTCGGCCAATTCCCGCAGTGTGCCGACGGTATCGGCGCGCGCCTGCTGAGCCGAATAGTTGTTTTCCGGCACACGGTGTGTTGAAAAAAGAACGGTTTCCGCACCCAGAAGCGCGGCCTTGTCGATCACCTCTTTCATGACCGCGATCGAGCGGGCGTATTCTTCGGGATCGTTATGGATCAGACGAAGGTCGGGATAGAGGTTGATTCCCGACGAGAAATCGACGGCGATATGGATGCCGTGCCGGCGAAGCCAGCCCGCTTCGTATGCCGCGGCCTTTTCGCTGCGGATATCGAGATACCGCCAATCGAGGCAGATTCCGTCGTAATGCTCAAAGAAGGTCGGCCGCGCCATCACCTCTTCTTTCGCCGATTTCGGGTCGCGCAGATCAAGATACCGCCCTTTCGGCGCGGGAGGAATCGGCAGATCCTCGATCAGTTCGGTTTTTTCCTCAGCGAGCGTGACCTCAAAAATCCGCACGTCCGCTCCGGCAATCGTTTTTTCCGTATGCGTTCCCAGTTCGCTCGCCTCGAACCCTTTCGGCAGGAATCCGGCGGCGCTTCGCTCCTGCGTCGAGATCGGCAGTTCGCGGACCGAAGCGATTTCGCCGATCCGGGACCGGATCTCAAACGGTTTTTCGGAAAGCGTGTTATTAAACACGCCGACCGTCCAAACGCCGTCTCCCTTGCGGCAGACAACCGAGCCGAGCCCTTCCCCCACATCGAACAGGACGGTTTTATCGAGTTCGCTGCGATACAGCTTTTCGGCATACGCCAAAAGCGGGAACGGATTGGGAAGAGGTTCGTCGATCCGGTTTCGGACAGGGCCTTCCGCCGCCGGTTCGGCCGAAAGGCCGAAGGGAGTGTTCAGGACAAGTACCGAGCCTTTCCCGAAGGAAAACTCAAACGCGGCGCTCTGCCCGTTACACGAAGCGGCGATCCGGGCATTTTCCGGAGGGGTGACCGAAAGAAGCTCGAACGGCCGCGTCTCGATCACTTCATTTCCGTCGGCAAACCGTACCGCCGCGCCTGATTCGACGCGGGTTCTGCCGGCAATACGCATGCCGAACAGTCCGTCGAGCGCTTCCAGATTGCCCGCGGTCAGTACGAGCCGTCCTCCGTTTTCGACGTAAAGTTTCAGCTTTTCAATCAATTCCGGATTCCGTTCCGTCGGGCCGCCTTCGGTGTTTCGGCGCGGATCCCCGCCGGTGAACCGGTCGGCGGCCATCAGAAGCGGGTACCGGTTCAGCAGCCAAAGCGGCGCGTCCGAAAGGAGCGAATCGGCGCCGTCGCCGTAAGGAGTCGGAGTCAGAAATCCCGTCTCGTCGTGGTAATACGACGAATCCTGATAGCCGGGATAAATCAGGCCGAGCAGATCGTTGTTCAGGTAATCCCCCTCGTCGTACGGGACATTTCCCCACACACGGTATGTTTTCAGGGTATACAGATGCTGCGGGAACGACCAGCCGCAATAGAAATCCGAAAGGAGGGCAACCGGCGTGATCATCGTTCCGGGATCTCCGTTTTCGCCGAGCCACTTTGCCGCGTCGCTCTGAATCCGGCCCAGCGGGGTGATTCCGTTTCCGTCAAACCAGAACGCCTCGAAGCCGACCCCGGCGGAATTATACAGAATATGCGAATACATCAGCCGTTTCAGCAGGTTCAGGCTCGTCCCTTCTTCGACCATGTCGGGATACTTTTTCGCCCCCCACCTGTTCCAGACCGACGCGTTCCCGAACCAAAGCACGCCGTATTGCTTTCCCGCCCCGCGGATCCAGGAGTAGTAAACCTGGCTGTTCGGAAGCGCCTGGGCGGTTTCCGCGCCGATCAGCGTGTACGTTCCTTCTTTCAGGAAATAATGCCCGAAGTTCAGCGAGACGAGCGTCGAGAGAATCTGTCCCTGATCGTCGCCCAGCCGTTCAAAATGCCGCTGAAAGTTCAGGTACTGGTCGAACCGCGACCGTGTAATCGGAATCATGTTCGGCGCGTAACCGCCGATATACCGTCCGTCCTGTTCGCCGTTGTCCATTCCGAGCCACAGGGGCCCGAGGATCGATTCAAGAATATCGAATTTTTCGCGGCCCGGCCGGCTTTGCACCCAGTCTCCGCTTCCGTACGGGCCGCTTCCCGGCACGTATCCGGAGACGTCGAAGACGAAAAGATTGTTTTCTTTCGCCCACCGTGCGAACTCGTCCAGATTTTCGATATAGATGCTCGACTGGTGCGGCCAGAGGATGATCCCAAGCCCGGCATCGGCGAACTGCCGGTACGTCTTATCGAAATCGACCCCTTTGCGGAGCCCGGTTTGCGGATCGGTCACCGACGGGAATCCGCGGCAGCAGATGAACTGCGTCTTTCCGCCGAACGAGTTCCAGTCGGGGGGCGTTACGGCATACCGGCCATGGTCCGGGTGATCGGCCGGGTCGAACCGTTTCGGATAAATCCGCATCGGCCCTTCGGCCGCAAAAAGCGACGAAAAACCGAGCAGCAGAAGAGCGGCGGTGATTTTCAAAAGTGACATGAGAACCTCGTTTCAGAATCGGATCGCTGCGGAGTCCGGCAGCGGATTGCAGTTCAGATTTCGGCTTTGCCGGGATACCGCGCCTCGAAATCGCGCAGGATTTTCAGCTGGCGTTCGTCCAAAAACGATTCCGCCTTCCCGCGGATGGCGGCGGGCACGCCGTAATACGCTTCGGCGACCGCGCCGGTAATCGCGGCGAGGGTGTCGCTGTCGCCGCCGACCGAAATCGCGCACCGGATCGCATCTTCAAAAGAGGTCGATTCAAAGAACGCTTCGAGCGCCTGCGGAACGGTCTCCTGGCACGTTTCGTTGAACCGGTAGGAGGAACGGATTTCATCGAGGGTGAAATCGAGCGGGTAATACTCCCGCGTGACCGCCTCGCGGATTTCGGCGAGACTCTTTCCCGAAATCGCCAGAAACTGGGCAACGGCGGTCGCTTCGGCGCCTTTGATTCCTTCCGGATGATTGTGGGTAACCGCCGTAACCGCGGCGGAAAGCGCCTTGACCTCATCGAGCGTCTTTCCGGCATACGCGCACCCGCCGACCCGCATTGCCGACCCGTTCCCGAAACTGTTATACGGCTGGGGATCCGGCTGAACCAGCCATTCCGCAAACCGGCCGCCGTATCCCGCTCCGGGATAGAGATTTCCCAGCTCGCGCATCCGGCGGACAGTCTGCCGGGCAAGCGTATCGGGATCCCCCTCCGACTCCAGGAGCGCCTGGCAGACCGCCAGCGACATGATCGAGTCGTCGGTCGCGAAACACTCGCCGGTAAAAAGCTCAAACTCTTTCGACCGGCAATTATTCCATTCGAACCGGGACCCCGCAATATCGCCGATAATCGGACCGATCATCACACACTCCTTTTATACAGGAACAAGACACTCCGGGCTTCAGCGGAAACAGCGGGAGCGCTTTCCCGCCCCCGCTTCAGATGAACTTCACAAACTCTTCGGCGCTCTTACTGGCGGCATGATTGGCCGAAGGGGCGGCATCCGGCGCGGGATAGCCGATCGGCAGCAGGAGCACGGCCTTTTCGTTTTTCGGAAGCCCGAACGCCTTTTCGAGCTGGCTGTTCGGGAAATAATTGACCCAGCAGGAGCCGAGCCCGAGATCTTCGGCTTCGAGCATCATGTGGGTGGCGACGATGCTGACATCCTCGACTCCGGCGCGCACACCCGCTTCGAGCGGATTCTGCCATTCCTCTTCGGTGTTGTAGGTGAAGATGAGAACGGTGCCGGCGCCGAACCGGCACGGGGTGAGCGCGTCGATTTTCGCCAGCCCTTCGGAACTCTGTACCACATAGATCCGCTGCGGCTGCAGGTTCTTCGCGGTCGGCGCCACGCGTCCCGCTTCGATGATCAGATCGAGTTTTTCCTTTTCGATCGGAGCCGCGGCGAACTTCCGTACCGAAAACCGTTTTTTTGCGAGTTCAATAAATTCCATTGCAGTTTCCTCCCGTTGCTTTTATGTTACGTTTGGGTGATTACGTTTGTTTTTGTTTACCCGATTCCCTTATCTCGCAAAACCGCTTCTATGATGCCATTTTACAGATAATTTTATCCTCTATCTTCATTGAAATGCAGTAACGAGACCAACTCAGTTCGGCACACACTGTGTGCCGAATTGGAAAACAGCATTAAAATTGGCGCATTGCCCTTAAATTTCGTTCGGTATACCCCTTACCGAAGTCGGCTGTTTTCAGTCATGTTATGGTCACAGATATAATTCCGCAAGCAGAAAGGAACGCCGGAGGAACCCATGGGAACCGATTGTGCCCCAGCGAATCTGTGAACTCATTCTAACCCTAAAATCTGGCTCTTTCAAGAGATCAACGTGAATCTCCCGGAGGATAGGAGCCAACAGCAAGACCACCGATGTTATGTACCGTCCTTCGTCCATGTTGGTCCGGACGTTTTGCGCTGCGGCCAGCGTTTTGGGAGCTTTCGTGACGTTTCTGTTTCTTTTCCGTTTTTCCGGAAAGCCCCCGCCGTTTCCCGGCCGGGTTTCGTGTTGATCTTTCTCATTTCGGGGGAAGCAGCGAGCTGCGGATTCCCAGTTCTTTGCAGATTTCGTAGACCTGGCCGATTCCGCACAGGATTCCCTGTTCGCCGAGCGCCTTCCAGATCTGCTGCGCGTTCGCTTTCCCCCCCATGTTTGCATTGATCTCTTTAACCTTTTCGGCGAGGGAATCGCGGCCGACCGCCAGATTTTTCGCCGGTGTGTTATTCCACTGCTCGTACGTCGATTCGTCGACACCGAGCAGCCGGCACATCATCGGAACCGCGTACGTTTCGCTTTTCTCTTTGATGAACCCGAACTTCGTTTTGATATCCGCTTCGAGAACTCCCTGGGATTCCCGCAGAAACGCCTTTTCTTCGGGAAGAACCGTTTTCGTCCTTTTCGATACCGTCTTTTTCGGTTTCGGCTGCCAGGTGATTCGTTCGAACTTCCGGGGGTGCGCTTCGCGAAGATACCGGTACTCTTCGAGAACCCAGCGGCGCATCCGGGCGGCCGGGCAGCCGAGTTTCTCCGCCGCCTTTTTGAGCGGATACTGTTCGAAGAGAATCTTATAAACCGCCGAACGGCGGTACCGGTCTGTCCGCCGGTTCCGGCCGGCGCTGTCCGCCGGCTTTTTGCGGATCTTGCCGCCGAGCTGCTGAACCCACGCGTTCACATCGCCGGTCCTGGCGCTGATTCGTTCGGCGACATCTTCCGGCGTGAGCCCCCCAACCACGACCGCACGCACGGCTTTGAGGCGGGCCGCCTTGTCGAACTCCGGCTCCTGGAACAGCGCGCTGATCCCGGTAAGCGTCTCATTTTTCACGCGTTTCGGACGGGCCGCGGCAGTGGCGCGTTCGAGGAAAAGCCGTTCTCTGCGGCGTGCTTCCTTTCCCCGCCCGTCGTTGACCTGAAGATCGGGATATTTCTCTTTGAGGGCCGCTTCGTATTTATGCACCCAAAGGAGAACCGACTGCACCGACCGTCCGACTTCGGCGGCCGCGCGGGCGGGCGTACACCCTTCGAAGAGAACGCGTTTCGCCGTCTGCATACGCACTTCGGCGGTGACCGAAGGTTTCCGCTGCGGTTTGGCCATCCTGCGCGAACCGGCGTTTTTTTCCTGAGAAGTGCGCGCTTTGCGGGGAACGGTATTCCGGACTTTTTTGTATCGTTTCAGTTCTCGGCCCGGATTGGCGGCCGTCACCTGTTCGCGGTAAGCTCGGAGCCAGTTAAAGACCGTCGCCTGGGAACAGCCGAATCGGTTCGCGGCCTCTCCGTAAGAGAGGCCCTCGTAGAGAATCATTTCGACGGCCCGTATCCGCTGCTGAACGGGATGACTGCCGCGCGGCTCTTGCGGAACAGCGAGGGGGATGCCGGGATTTTCGGCTTTCACCTGTTCGGCGTATCGGGCGATCCAGTTTTTCACCGTGGTAAAAGCGACGCCGAGCTCTTGGGAGACCCGGTAAGGGACAGCCCCTTCAAAGAGGACCCGTTTTACGGCCTCCTTCTTCTTTTCTTCGGTATTCTTTACGTGCGGCTTTTCGGGGAGCGGGTTCGCGAGTTGCGAATTCTCGGCTTTGAGCTGGTCTGTGTAACGCTCGGCCCACCCTTTAACCGCACCAAAAGAAACACCGGTTTCATGGGCGACCTGATAAAGGGAAGCCCCTTCAAAGAGGGTTCGCCTGACAGCCTCTTTCTTTTCCTCTTCGGTAAGCCGCGCGCGGGTCTTTCCCGTGCGCGGACCCGGCTGTTTCTGTTTTCGGGCTTTGACCCGGGGACCGAGTTCCTCGATCCATTCCGAGAGTTCGGCGGCGGAACAGCCGACCTTTTGCGCGACACGGCCGCGGGGATATCCTTTCAGGAGATGGAGTTTTACCGCCTTGATACGGGTCTTTTCGGAAAAGAGCGTCTCTTCACGGTTCAGCCAATCCGAAATCGAGAGATTGGTCCGAAGAGGCCGGGCACCCTGACGGCGGTTCCTGTAGCTTTTTACCCAGCGTTCGACCGACTCGGCCGGACAGCCGATTTTTTGAGCGGCCTGCTGCGGGGTATATCCCTTCTTCAGAACCAGCTTTACCCCTCGTAACTTCTCTTTCTTCGAAAAGGAGGCATGCCGGGATGTTCCCTCTTCCGAAAAGATACTGTTTAAGGTCTTTTTGGGTTTCATTGCGGATATGTCAGTTACTCAAATTGCGCCTTTGGCGTTTTGCTTATCCGTTTTTGCCGTGCGGGGACGCGCTTTTTCAGGAAAATGGAACCGAAAGAATGACAGGCTGTTTCGGCTGGAGGAAACATTCATACGGTTGAAATGTAAAGTCACAAAACCGGCAGAATCTGCCGGCGGGAAGAAACTTCACTATTTGTATCTATTATAATTATACCATCTATACTTGGTTGTGCAATCATTTTTAGAGGGTAAAACTCGATTTTTTTGACAGCAGACGGATATCCTCAAAAAGGTAAAGTTATTGCGGGAGCTTGGTTTTTATAGCCGCGAGCTTGGTTATTATGGCGGTTAGCTTGGTTATTATGGCCGGGTACTTGGTTTTTATGGCTTTAGCCGGGAACCGGCACGCCTCAAATCGGGCAGAACCTCAGATTTTCTCTGGAAAAACGCCCTGTAAAACCTGAGTTTTTCTCAGATTTCACGCACCGGACATTCAGGCTTCTTCCCCCTCATACTCCATCGGCCCGTTCAGCTCTTCGTCGAGCCGGGCGAGCGCCTGGTCGTAGACCGCTTTGGTGATCGGGTCGAACAGGACCCAGACGATCAGGTCGAAATCTTTCGGTTTTTTCTGGACATATTCGCACACCGCGCGGACCGCGGTTTCGGCGGCCTGGCTGAGCGGGTAAGAGTAGACGCCGGTCGAAATCGAGGGGAACGCGATCGAGCGAACCTTCTTTTTCGCCGCCGCGGCGAGGGAGTTCCGATAGCAGCCGGCCAGCAGTTCGGCTTCCCCGTATTTGCCGCCGTGCCAGACCGGGCCGGGTGTATGAACCACATATTTACAGGGCAGATCGTACGCTTTGGTCACTTTCGCTTCGCCCGTTTCGCACCCGCCGAGTTTTTTGCATTCGGCAAGGAGTTTCGGCCCGGCGGCGCGATGAATGGCCCCGTCGACGCCGCCCCCGCCTAACAGTGTCTTATTTGCGGCGTTCACGATGGCGTCGACCGATTCGATTTTCGTAATATCGCCGAGTTCGGTTCGGACAACGGTGGTAACAATGTTCATGAGAAAGTCTCCTGCGGCGTTTCAGATCAAATGGTGCGGTGCGGGGGTGGCGGACGAAATGATCTTTTCCTTTTCACGGTTCCGAACCGTATCGGCGAGTTCTTCGATTTTCGCGGTAATCCACATAAACGCGGTCGTTCCTTCCCGGTAATCGGCTTCGGCATACATATCGACCCGGCCGTCGGCGCGCATCTGTTCGACCTGTTTCATGGCTTCCATATCCCCTTTCGGGTAGATGGCGAAGGTCGAACCGCCGTTCTGCCCGATGAGGGAAAACGCGGGGATATCGCTCGGCCCGTCGGCGATATAGATCATATTCTCGAACTGGACGCGGCGCAGTTCGTTGGGAATTTTCGAGTTGACGTTGATCCCTTCGAGTTTCCCGATCCCCTTATTGATCTCGAAAATCGCGCGCGTCTTTGTGGTGTTGTCGATCGTATAGACGATTTCGTTAATGACGCCCCCTTCCCACGGTTCGTCGAGCAGCTCGCACCCCCAGACGCCGTCGACCAGCGGCATCAGTTCCGACCCGCGGATCGTTTCGGCGAACCCGGTACTGACGATATAATGTTCAACCTGGATTCCGTATTCCGAATACGACTCGTCGTTGAGCAGCTCTTTGGTCCGCCGCAGGATTTCGGGCACGCCGGGATAGAACTTCTGCTGTGCCCCGAACGCGCGGAGCCGCGCATTGTTCAGCCCGGGAAACATGCCGTTATGCGCGCAGCGGATAAAGTGGTTCAGATAATAGGTATCGGCGTTCACGCGGACCCCCCGCGTACGGGCGATTTCGTCGGGCGCGGCGTTCACTTCATGCCAGAACGCGCGGGCGTCGACCCCATATTCCTGAAAGATCGGATCCTGCATATGCCCGTCAACGAGCGTTTTATCGAAATCCCAGATAACAGCGATAATGTTCGACATCGGGTCCTTTCTGAACTCACCTTTCTAGAAATTATAGAATCCAAACTGAAAAAAGCAAGCTCCGCCGCGCACCGGCAGATCAGTGCGGTCAGCGGGCAAGGGAGCCTCCGACTTTAGTCGGACGGGGGTTCCCTCCCGCGCTCGAAAAGCTGAAACACTCCAGCATATCGCCCCCGACTTTAGTCGGGGGATTAGATTCGATAACCCCGGAAAGCTTCGCAACTTCCTCCCCGAACTCCCGGCCCGCCGAAATACTTCGCCGGGAACAGCGAAACGCTTTCCCGCCCCCGCCCCCGCGCCTTCCCCCTACAGATAATCCTCCACCCGAATCCCGGCCTCTTCGACAAACCTGCGCAGCTTTTTCATCGCCCGGCATTCGATCTGCCGCACCCTTTCGCGGGTAATCCCGAAGACCTTCCCGATTTCTTCGAGTGTATAGGCGCGCCCGTCGGCGATCCCGTACCTCAGCCGGAGAATCTTCCGTTCCCGCCGGTCGAGCCGATGCAGAAGCAGACGGGCGAACCGGTATTTTTCCCGTTCCGCCATCTGGTCAGCCGGCTCGTCGTCGCGGCTCGGAACCACGGAATCATCGAACTCAACATATCCTGTGTTATCAGTATCTTCCGGGATCTCTTTCAGCCGCGGCACCAGCGATTCGACCCTTCTGACCGGTTTCAGCCGTTCGAGCAAGTAGGCTGTCCGGTTTTTGCCGCCGCCGGTATGCCCGGGCAATATTCGGGAGATCCTCTCCCAATCCGCGTTGGTTTTCGCGCTCAGACAGTTGTTTTGTTTCAGGAGAGGCAGCAGCTTGCAATACAGATCGTTCAGCTGGACCGGAAACCGTATTCCCGTACGGCACTTCGAATTCGTTCGGAGAATCGCGGAATCCATCCGCCACACAACGCCGCTGAAAGAGCGTTTTCCCGGTTTGAGCCGAAACCGGTCAATTTCGGTCAGCAGTCCGAGACAGGCGTCGCCGATCGAGTCGTCCAGATCGAAATCATACTTTTTCGCGCTGCGGTATGCCGTCCGAACCGCAACACGCAGATACATTTCCGCGGCACGGTTCCGCGCCTTTTGATCCCCCGACCGTGCCTGGCGGATTACCTTCATAAACTCGCCGTACTGGGGCGGCATAATCGACTGGATTTCATCAACGAACGCCTCGAGTGTTCCGTCGCGTCTCTTAACACTTTCGAACAGCTGTTTGTAGTTCGAATGGGCGTAATCGAAACAGGCCCGATCCCTGTCATTGATTTCAGTCCGCGCGGCAGCCAGATCCGCCGCGGTTTTCCCTTCGGCTTTTTCCGGCTCATTTTTCGGCTCTGTTTCCGATACCGCGCCCGCCGGCGTCTCGCCTTCGGGCGCCGCGTCCTTCGCCAAAGGCCGCGGCTTCCGCCTTCGCCGCCGGAACCGGTAATCGCCGAACACCGCGCCGGTCAGATACTCTTCCGGCGAGAGATTCGCGGCCCGGGCGGCGGCGCAAACCCGTTCGATATCGACCGCCCCGCAAACCACATCGACCAGTTTGTCCGGAAACAGGCTACGCGGAACCCTGGACATCGGCGGCAGGCCCGCCAGGCGCCGTGCGGCAGCTTCGGCGACATACTCATCGAACGGCAGAGTCCAAAACCGGGCCGCCCGTTCGATCCGTCTCTTTTCGCCGGCGCCGATCCGGATTGTGCCGGGCGGCTGCTGTTTCGGCGGTTCCGGTTTCAGGGCAGGCGGCTTCAGAACTTCCGCCGCCGGCGCGTATTCCCCGAAAATCGCGCCGCGCAGAAATTCATGTACCGTAATACCCAGTGCGCGGGCGGCACTGACGATTTTCATCTTTTCCGACTGCGTAAAACTGCAGCCGATCGACGAATCCGCCGCCGCGCCCGCAGCCCGTTCGATTCTGACGACCGGCGGACGGCCGACCAGGCGCCGCCGGATCGCGCCGATCACAAATTCCTGAAACGAGAGCCGCGCGCCGGCCGCCGCCAGCCGGATCTGTTCCTTATCCGCGGCCGAGACAGGCACACTGGCAAGAACCGGCCAATCGATGGCCGGCCTTTTTGCCGTTCGGTTCGGCAGGCCGGAAAGCAGCTTACCGACGCGCTCCATAACCGCTTTGCGATCCTGCTCTTGTGTTAACATTGACGGAACCTAAATCACTTGTTGTTTAGCGGAACTCTCCCCCGGACCGCTTCGGTGGCGGTCCGCATTTCCAGTTCAGGGGTGATCGGATTTAGAACGTTCGGCATGCTTACGATCCTGTATTTCACGGTTACGTTGCCGGGTGATACTCGTTTATGCGGCTCCGTCTTGCCTTTCATAGAAATAATCGAACAGCTTGTCCCTGCATTCCGTTATATTGATTTCCTCATAGACTTTCGGCAAGTTTTTCCAAAGGGTATCTCTAATGAGATTCCGAAGGCTCTCTCTTGTTTCCTGTTTGTCTCTCCAGTGGTCGGTTTTTGCGAGCATCGCGTTAACCTGTTGCAAAATGTCAACGGCCACTTCCTTAATCTTTTTGATCTCTTGACGGTTAAGGTCCTCTTTTAAAAGCAAATCAAAGATCGAAAGCTCTTCATCATTACTGAAACCCTCTCGGACATAGCGCTGTTGTTCTTCATCTAGCTCACCCGCAATACGCATGAGCTCGATAAAGGTCTTTTCAATCATTGCGCTGTCCTGTTCATTGTTATAGTCGTCTATGATTTTCTGATAGCGTTCGAGGAAATTCACACGGGAATGATTCAGCATGACCATACTTTCCAACTTCTGTTCGATAATATCACTTAGGTCTTTTAAGATCAGGTGTCTTGTCTTTGCCTGTTTAAACTCTTCATGCAAATGATCGAAGTCGATACTGCTGATGTTAAACCGCTTTTCGGAATTATCTCTCTTATCGGTTCCTACGACTGAAACGTAATTGTTGAGAATCGCATTGATCTGTACCATAAGTTCGGTATTATCGGCATGCTTTTTCTTTTTTTGTAATCGTGCGTAAATCTCACAAACGGCATCGTATTCTCTCCGTCTTTCTGTGTTAATATCATCTTTATTCAGGTATTTTTTTAACCGTTTGGCTTCTTTGACAATCGCGCAAAACATTTTTCTTTCTTCAAGAGTCCGGCAGACAGCATCCGCGCCCTCTTTTACGAGCCCAGCCTTCTGAAACCCGTTCGCACTGATTAGCAGCTTCAGTTCAAAGCCATGCGAAGCAAGTACACCTTTTGCATTTTCAATACAATCTATAAAATGACTGATAAGCTCCGATTTATCTATAGTGGGGTCAACACCTCCAGTTTTAGCCCTGTTAACCGTATAGTCTGCGAGTGCTTTTCGCAGGGCTTTAACGATACCGATATAATCGACGATAAGGCCGTTGGTCTTTCCTTCGGCAACCCTGTTAGCTCTTGCGATTGTCTGCATAAGGTTGTGGGCTCTTAGCAGCTTGTCAAGATAGAGACACGAGAGGCATTTAACATCGAACCCCGTCAGCCACATCGCGCAGACGAAAACGATACGGAACGGGTTATTCTCATCTTTAAACTCTTTGTCGAGTTCACGGCGATCCATCTTTAACCGATGCGGAATAATGTCCAACCCCCATTTCTGAAACGTCTGTTCTTCATTTTGTTCTTGGCTGATAACAACGGCCATTTCCGTTTCTTCCATCCATACCAGTTTTCTTTCCAGTTCTTGTGCGGCCTGCTGGTCTTTTGATTGTTTAATCTTTTTCTTTAAAGCCCCGATCTCTTCTTTCCAGTATTCTTGAACGTAGTTATACATTCGTACGCAAGTGACCTTGTTCAAGCATACGAACATGGCTTTCCCGCTGGTCCAAATTTCCTCGTCCGTATAATGATGAACAAAATCTTTGGCGATCGATCGAAGGCGCGGTTCCGCCTGTAAAAGGTGAATGGCTTTGGCAATTTGGGCTTCAAGCTTATCGGTTTGGTCCTGATCAAGATCCGCATTCTCGATTGCCTCGATAATCTGGTCGTTAATTACCGGACTGAATATATCACGGATCTTTTCTCCGCGGTTTTCATAATAGAGAGGAACCGTTGCTCCGTCTTCGACCGCGCGGTTAAAATCGTAAATAGAGAGATAATCGCCGAAAGTTACCGCGGTAAGATCCCCTTTAAGAAGGGGCGTGCCGGTAAACCCGATACGTGAGGCGGTGGGCAAAAGTTTTTCCAAGTTAGCGGCAAAAACACCATACTGACTGCGATGGGCTTCATCCGACATGATGATAATATCATGGTCGGGATAAATCGGTTTTTCGTTCGGCAGATTAAATTTCTGGATCAGAGTAAAGATAAAACTCGGGTTCCCGTTAAGTTTATGAATAAGGTCTTTTCCGCTGGTAGCGATGAACTGTGAACCTTTGGCTTTACCCATTAAACCGCAGCCTAAAAAAGTCTCGCAGATCTGTTTGTTCAGTTCATCACGGTCGGTTAAAATTACAATCGTTGGGGAACCGGAGAATTTCCGTCTGATCTTTTGTGAAAGGAAAATCATCGAGTAACTTTTTCCGGATCCTTGCGTATGCCAGAAGACGCCTAAACGGCCTTTTCGCGCCTTTCGCTGCGTGTAGGCTTTAACCGCTTCGTTGACGCCGAGGTACTGGTGGTTCCGAGCAAGGATCTTAACGGTCTTTCCGCCGGAATGGTCAAAGAGAATAAAGTTTTCAAGGAGGTCGAGAAAGTTTTCTTTCTTACAGATACCCTTTAGCATGGTTTCAAGGTCGACACTTCCGCGGTCATCTTCCCTGAGTCGTTTCCATTCATGGAAAAAAGCATATTTGCTTCCGAGGGTCCCGATTTTGGCTTCATCACCGTTTGATAACATAACAAAAGCGTTATAGTAGAAAAGCTGAGGTATTGAATGTTGATAATGTGTATAATTATCGGTATAGGCATTTTGGACATCGACGCTTAGCTTTTTTAATTCGATGAAAAGAAGGGGGATCCCATTGATGAAACCGACGATGTCGGTACGGCAGTTGTAAACGGCCCCGTGAATTATTAGCTCTTTAATGGCGAGGAAATGGTTATTTTCAGGGTTATCAAAATCGACAATCGTGGCCCGCTTCGTCTCAGTTTTTCCGTCATTAAGCTTAACTGTTACGGGGATGCCGTCACGGATAAAGAAATACTTTTCTTCGTTGATTTCTAAAAGCGAAGCTGCGGAACTATGACTTTGAAATTTTTCGATGGCTTCGTTAATTTGTGTTTCTGTGATCCAGCTGTTGAATTGTTTTAGAGCGGCACGGAAATAACGGAGTAAGAGTACTTCCTTATAACTCGTTCTGCCGAACGTTCCGTTAACGCCAAGAATTTCATCATTGAACGCCCATTGGACTTCCCAACCAAGCTGATCTTGGAGCAGATTAGCTGCGCTTTCTTGAACGAGTTGGTTTTCGGAGTATTCGTAGCTCATGGAATCGTGTCTCCATTAATGTAGGATCTAACGATATTAGTAAATGTTGTAATATCATTAAAGTAGTTCGGGTATGCTTTTCTCAGATCACTAAATTTTGAGACTCGCACAAGGACAACGTCAAGGTTGCCACACCATTTTTGTTCTTCAAGTTCATTATATTTCTGATTAGCTTCTTCAAATTCACTCGACTTGAAGGTGAATACCGATAATTTACGACTAACATAATTCAATAGTAAAACGAAATATGTTGATTTTCTGGATAACTTATTTTGTTCATATGCTACGATCTCCTTTATTCCGTCAAGTTGGGCTAGGTAATTGTTTTTTACATTTAACTCCATTATTTCCTGAATAATTTTTACCGGGTTATTAGGTGTACAAGGTACTGTTGTCGTTTTTTCTTTTATTGCAAAGAGGGAAGATACTAATGCAAAGAATCGTTTAACGTCATCTGAACCTTGGCCTGACTTAAGAGATTGGTTCGTAAGAAGTCCCATTGTTTCCACTGCGGTCGCCCAAAGATGTTGAAGTTGAGTTCTAAACTGCAACTCAATTAACATGTTATTATTGTAGGCATCATTACTATCACTATGATATTCATATACTACATGGTAACTTCTATACCCGGATTCTTTTGGTGTTTCCATGTAGTCATAAATTTTTTTACGATGGTGGCGTTTTCGTGAAGTTTCATAGATTTTTGAATATTTGTAGACGTCATCTATAGAAGGAACTATAATGCGACACCCCCCAAGATCTTGCATTGTCCACAGGCTCATATTTGGTTCTCTCTTGAGCTTGCTAATAATAGAGTTCATTCTTTTCAAACGCTCTGCAACAATAATATTGTTATTCCCCTTGGCAAATCTGCGTAGATGTGTATAAATGATATGCAAAGGAAATGCGTGTGCGGCACGCCAATTATCTATTATTTTTCTCGTTTCCTCTCTCTCTTGTTCGTCTCGAAAAAGATCTTTTTTAATGGTTTTCCCTGCACGGATGATTTGTGTTCGGGAATATTCAACTGTTTTCCATTTGGGTTGTCTTAATTTCATTTAGCACCCTTCGTCCCTGTTATTAATTTTGTTAAAAGTTGATTTCTAGACTTCACAGAACACTCCGTCATAGTTCGTAAGACATGAATCTTCCTAAGGATAGGATTTGTGATTCTCAAGAAATTTTTTGAAATGTCTATTGTGGGAACAATTATAGTTTCAGCCTTTAGAAATTTAAAATGGCGTGCATAGTGATAATTTGACAGGTCGAGTTTGACAATACTAAAATAAAGAAGAGGAACAGGCATCTCTGGAAGCCTAGATGTTATTAACTGTGTCCCATCAGCACCACAAGCGAAAGGAAACTGAATATATTTAATGCTTCGCGTATGATCCCCAAATACGATTACAGGTGGTTTAACATTTACAATTGTGTCTTGGTCATTAGTATAACCGGCAATGAAGTCTTTTCCCTGGTCGATAATTGGAATAGAACCCTCGGGAAGATAGTCCTTCTTTTTTACTGTTGGTGGCCTTTTGATCTTGCATAGAATGGAATCAATAGTCATCCTGTGCCACCCTGATGGCAAACCGTCAACAAAAGCTGTGTTCTCATGGCCCGGAAAACGGAAATCCACAAACCATTCTTTGTAGAGCAGTTGAGCTGCTTCCTCGAGGAGTTTTATTTGCTTGTGGTTGTTTTCGACGAGGTCATCATAGGAGGAGAGAATCTTACCAATTTTTCGTTGAGTTCTAGTATCGGGAAAGTCTACCGTAATATTTTCGAAGACCTTATTATTTACACGCTGTCGTCCTGTTGCTCCTGTCATGGAGTTAATCATACGTGATCTGATGAAATCAGTCTGCATAAAGTAGTATAAGTACTTATTGTCAGTAAACACGTCTTTGGGGCGAAAAACAAGGAATTCGGTAGAACCAAATCCCTTGCCAATGTTATCGCAATAAAACCTTTTGCCATTTTGAAGACATGGTGTTATCCTTGCAATAACGGTATCGCCATCTTGAAACCGAACCCCGGAATTAAAGGGCTTCATCTCAGTTCTTATT
This sequence comes from Thermoguttaceae bacterium, assembly GCA_017405595.1. Taxonomy (GTDB): domain Bacteria; phylum Planctomycetota; class Planctomycetia; order Pirellulales; family Thermoguttaceae; genus RUG695. Next base: position 36,312 of record JAFRAC010000019.1, read on the forward strand.
GGTTGCCGATAAGATGAACTAACATTTCCCATCTCAATAAATGGATATACTTCCCCTTTAGTCATGCTAACACAGGGGTTTAACAATATACGGTCCAGAAACTTCATAGACCCATCTCCTTCATGTTTTCAGAGATGGTTTTCAACAATTCATCAGATTCTGCCTGGAGCACCTGTAGTTCTGAGTGGATCTCCCGAATACGTTGTCCAAAATCTACTCCGTCATCTTGAACCTCTATTACCCCGACGTAAGCTCCCGGGGTTAACGACCAGCTTTTCTCTTCGATTTCCGAAATTAGGGCTACTTTACAGAGTCCCGGAATGTCTTTGTATTTTCCGGTGCCGAATTTCGTCGTAAGCCACACGGCTTCCTCGGCTATTTTTCTTCGTTCCTCCCGCTCCGTGATCTTGTCGTCATATTCCACCTCGATTCGCTTCTTGTCCTTCCTATCGGCTTCTTCCACGGCTTTTTTACCTTCGGCTTTAAGTTTTTTAATTTCCTTTTCAAGCCGGGTTAAGATTGTCTTGAATTGGCTACCGCCGAGTGTTTCTTTGTATTCATCGATAAGAGATATGTATTTTTCTTTCTCTCCTCTGTAAAGCCATACTATTGCGTTAAGGTTTTTCAGCTGCCACTCGGTCCAAATATTGAGTGTGCGGTCGACAACAGTGTAGTAGTTTCGTGCGTCAATAAAGAGGACTTTATCCTGGATCTTCTTTGCCTTTCCCTTATCGAAGAACCATAGCGTGCAAGGCAGCGATTTTGTATAGAAAAAGTTGGTGCCGACAGATAGCATGACATCAACATGCCCTGTTTTAACCAGCTTTTCACGGATACCCTTGTCTTTGCTCTGGCTGTCGGTCGCCGACGAGGCCATTACGAATCCAGCCCGGCCCCGTTCATTGAGGTAGGAGTAGAAATAGGAGATCCAAAGATAGTTGGCGTTGCTGACCTCCTTGTTTTTATTAACCGCCGGCATGCCGAACGGGAGCCGGCCGGCGTTTTCGCACGTGTCGGCTTTGACCATATCGACGTTAAACGGCGGATTTGCCATAACGTAATCGCATTTACCGTTCAGATTGTGTGCATCGTAGTAGAAAGTGTTGGCTTCGTTTCCTGTTTTGATGAGACCTGTAAGCCCATGAACAGCGATGTTCATCAGGCAGAGCTGCGCGTTATATTCAACCTTTTCTTGACCGTAAAAGGTCATTGTCCGATTGGCGTTCATGCCGGCGGCGTTGACAAAATCACCGCTTTGAATAAACATTCCGCCGCTACCGCAGGCGGGGTCGAGAAGTACGCCCCCGCTTGGTTCGAGCACATTGACGATCATTTTAACAAGCGATTTCGGGGTGAAGAAAACCCCATCGTCGGAGGCGATATTCTTGGCGAACTTGTTAAGGAAATATTCGTAAATACGGCCGATAACATCGCCGTCTTCGATATCGAGCGCGCTGTTGTTAAAAATGCGGAGCAGGCTCGATAACAGTTCATCGGTGAAGTCGGTATAGGTTTTTGGGAGTACGCCGACGAGCTGTTCCGATTGATCTTCGATGAGCCGCATTGCGTTATTAACGACTTCCCCGAGCGAGTTCATCGGGTGTCCGTCTTTGTTGACTAACTTGACCGAAGTGATGTTTTCGGGCAGATTGACGAGGTATTCGTATTGGGCTTCTTTGGGTAGAAAAAGCGCGCTTTTGGCGCTAAAATCACTCTGTTCCACCGGCAGAACCTTACCGCCGCGTTTGGGACGGTTTTTCAGAATTTCAGCTTCAACCTTCTTAAACCGGGAGTATGCGTATTTGAGGAAGATAAGGCCAAGAACCGGCATGCAGTACTGGTTGGAAGTCAGTTTTGATCCTTCACGTAAAGAATCCGCGGCTTTCCACAGATCGTTCTCTAAAATCCTAATATTGGTCATCATATGAGTTTTCCGGTCCTCAAATCTGAGTGCAATTTGTTTGCCCAATAAACAGCAAGGGGTTTTTCGACATTGCCTATAATAAAGTCGACAAAGAAAAACTCCTACAAAAATTTACAATATCTTTAGCGAGAAGGCAAGGGGCTGACAGTGAAAACCCCTTATTTTAAGCGGAAATACTGTTTGTTTTATCGATTGTTACCACGTGTCCCGTTACCACGGTTCCGCACAATCGGCTGAGGGAGTGCCGCCCGTCCCCGCCGCGTTTCTGTTCGCGGCGGGGGGGCGCCGGGCGGGGCTATTTCAGGTATTCCCCGCTGAACGTGCCCACCAGCAGGCCGCCGAACGGCTCGCTCATGAGCAGGCCCATGAAGTCCCCCGAAACCTTGCCGGTTTCCGGGTCGACGACGGCGTCACGGAGCTCGCCGTCAAAGCCGTAGACCGCCTCGGCGGGGCCGGGTTCCCCCTCGGCGACGATCATGCCGGCGGTAATCCGGCCGGTGACGGTACCGGACGGCTCGTCCGTGAAATCGGCGGTCAGGGTCCCGTCCAGCTCGAACGAGAACATCTCGTCCTCGACGGGGCGGAACGCCGCCTCGATTTTGCCGTTCCGCAGGTTGTTCAGAACTTCCATCATAAATCCTCCTGGTATAAATGGAGTACGACCACAGAATCCCCCGGCACCGCGCCGGGGAATGTTCAGCGGTGAAAAAAAACTGGAGGATTAAATTGAACTGCTTTGGGGTTAGAAAAAGCCGCGTTTGCGGGGGAAAGGATTCATAGCTCTTCGTGGGTAGAAGTGACTGTTGCCGGGAAATCCGGCGGCGAGGGGGTATTCTATATCAAACTTTGGGGGCGGCAAGGGGGGGGTAGAGGGCGGGGAAAATTTGTTTTTTTGGGGGGGAGGATTTCGGCGGGCCGAAGGTTCGGGAAGCCTGTATTTTAGGCTGCCGGGATTGTCGAATCCAATATCCCCCGTCCGGAGGACGGGGGTGAAAAGAGGGTGTGTTTCAGCTTGCCGGGGGCGGCGGGGGCTGCCCCGCTGTACTAGAACGTGAACGCGCGGTCGCGGCCGGCGCCGCCGGCACCGATCCGGAACATTTTCAGTTCCCGTGTCTTCGGCTTGATCGCCGCGATATCGATGAGCGTCTGGCTCTTCTTGTCGAAAACCGTTTTAACCACGCCGTCGGGCATATCGTTCGGGTGTATCCCCCCGAACCCCTGCGTAATCACATGAAGAATTTCGCCGACGACTCCCTGGTTGTCGTAGTGGCTGTCTCCTGTAATGCAGCCGACCAGGCGGCAATCCTCGTTTTTCGTGAAATCCCAGGTCACGCCGTCGGTCTCGCCGGCCTGGTTATGAAGGAATCCGCGCAGAATGTCGGCCCAGACCTCGTCGCGTTTCGCGCGGGTGTCCTCGTAACCCTTCCAGACTCCGAGCGGATGGCCGACACAAAAATGCTGGAAAATGACAACGGTCCATCCGGCGGGAAGCTGAAGATGGTCGGCCAGGAACTGGAGCTGTTCCCGCGAATAGCCGTAATACGCCCCGTCGCTGGTGTTCAGGAAAAAGGCGCGGACCTTCTTTTCCGGAAGATCGTAATAGCCGTAATCGAAGTCGGGCCCGGTTTTGACCGGAACGCCCCGGCGGAGCGTCGGCAGATTGAAGATTTCGCCGAACAGCCGGCTCGATACCATGGGGGCATGGTCCGGCCCGTGATCGTGGTTCCCGATACAGAAGAAGACCGGAACCGCGGTGAAATCCTGATAGACCCGCATCTGCGCCGCAATCCGCCAGTAGACACTGTCGGGTTTGCCGCTGTTCATCCCGATGTCGCCGAGATCGACCATGAAATCGGCCCCGAACTGCGCCGCGGCCTGCTGAGCGATATAGATGTGGTTTTTCGCGTCGGACCAGTCGGGTTCCGCAGGGTCGCCGTTAATGGTGGGGTCGGGATGCGGCTCGGAATGGACGTCGCTGATCAGCGGGACGGCGACCACTTCATCGTCCCCTTTCCACTGGCGGAACCGTTCCAGGGTACTGTCGATTTCAGACTGCGCCCAGTCGGGAATCGGTTTGAGCCCCCCCTCTTCCGCCTCCTGCGCCGAAATCGAAACGGCGAAAAGGAACGCGGGAATCAGGAGCGAAAAGAGCGGGAAAACGAAACGTCTCGAAATCATGGGCATCAGCGGCCGCCTTTCTTGGGAACCGGAGTTCCGGCATCGGGGGAAACGGAGAGTGGTTTGAACGGGCAGGGGTTCGGCACCGGTCTGCCCTTTTCCCCTTCCGACGCCCCGATTTTAGCAGAAAGGGGGACGGCGTGCCAGATACCGGGGGCGGGAGCCGGATTTAAAGCGCCCAGGGGGGGCTTCGTGGGGTTGAAAAATCGGTTTTTGAGCCTATAATGGCGATTATTCATATGAAAAATAACCATTTTTGGCGATTATTCATATGAACAATCGCCAAAAATGGTTTTGCTGGAAGGGAAAGAGGTCCGTTATGGAACGTTCGGCGATGAAGGTTCTGGAAGCCTGGAAAGAGAAGGTTCACCGCAAACCGCTTCTCATAACCGGCTGCCGCCAGTGCGGGAAGACATGGCTCATGACCGAGTTCGGGAAACGCCATTTCGAAAAGACGCTCCTGTTCAATTTCGAGAAGGAGCCGGCACTGGCGGATATTTTCAAACACGATCTCGATCCGGTGCGTATCCTTCATGAACTCGGCATGTTTCGGGAAGGGAAACCGATCGACCTGCGCCGGACCCTCGTCATTTTCGACGAAGTTCAGCAGTGTGCCGAAGCGGTGACCTCGATCAAGTATTTCGAGGAGAATTGCCCGGACCTCTGCCTCTTATGCGCCGGTTCGCTGCTGGGAGTCGAGCTGAAACGGAAAAAAGTTTCGTTTCCGGTCGGAAAGAACGATCAGCTCAAACTCTATCCGCTCAATTTCGAGGAGTTTACCCGTGCCCTGGGGGGCGGGAAATATCTCGATTCGCTCCGCGAATTCGATCTGTTTCGGGAAATTCCCGCCTACATAACAGAACCGATGCTGAAGTATCTTAAACTGTACTACATCATCGGCGGTATGCCGGAAGCCGTGCAGACCTATCTCGATACCAAGGATATGGCGGAAGTCGACCATGTCCTCGACCGAATCATCCAGGATCTGCGCAACGATTTTTCGCACCATGCCGAGCCGCGCGACGTTGTCCGGATCAGCTCGATCTGGGATTCGATCCCGAAACAGCTTGCGAAAGAGAATAACAAGTTCGTCTTTTCCCAAGTAAAATCGGGTGTGCGTGCCCGTGATCTGGAAGACGCGCTCCAGTGGCTGGTTGATGCCGGTCTGGTCTATCGGCTCGAGAAAGTCGCTGCGCCGCGTATCCCCCTTTCGGCCTGTTCCGACGCTTCGTTCTTTAAGATTTACCTTTATGATGTCGGTGTCCTCCGGCGCGGCGCGGGTGTCGCTTACCGAACCGTTCTCACAGAACCGGAAGGGTACGCGGCCTTTAAGGGGGCGTTTACCGAAAACTACTGTATGACCGAACTGGTCGCGCTGGGGATAAAACCCCGCTATTGGCGGAGCGGGAACAGTGCCGAAGTCGATTTTCTGTTCGAGGACGGGCTAAACCGTATTATCCCGATGGAAACGAAATCGGCAGAAAACACGAGGGCGAAAAGTTTCGAAGTCTATCGAAAGCTGTACGATCCGCCGCTCGGGTTTAGGGTTTCCGCGAAAAATATCGGCGATAACCGGAAAGGAAACACGCACGAAATAAGTCTGCCGCTTTACCTTCTCTGGAAATTGCCGGAATATATCGGCGCGGAGAGGTGAAGGGGCGTGTCCGTTTCCGCCGGCAGAGCGCCAACGGGCGCGAACGGCAGGGGCGGAATGAGCGGAAATAAATCGCCTGCGGGGGCTGCCCCGCCGCGTTGCGGTTCCCGCGGGTTACTCGATCGTCATGGAAACGGTCAGCATGCGTCCTTCGGCCAGTTCGGTTTCCCAGGCGATCCGTTTCGGTTTTTTGGGTGTGAGCGGATCGTCTTTGCCGACGATCTGTTCGGTGAATCTTCCCGGAACAGGCGAACCGTTCTCGTCATATGCCGAAACGGCAACACGGATTCCGGGACCCGTTGAACCGTCTTTGGCGGGACGCGGGGTGATCTCAATCGTCTGTCCGCCGGTTTGAGTCCAGTTCTCGAACGTGATCAGCGGAAAGTCGGCGGTGCGGGGCGCGCCGGGCGCGAAGGTGACCGTATCGGTTACGGTAAGGCGGTTCGGGGTTTCCTGCCCGGCCCGTGTGTATTCGTACCGGCGGACCACCCGTTCGGCGCCGGAACCGGCATAAGCGGCTGAAAGGTCGAGCGTGTATGATACCGAATCGCCGGCCGGCTCGAATTCAAGAACCTGGGCCTGAACCTCGGCACCGGGCTTTTGCAGTGTGCCGTTGATGCGCGGTACCGGATGCCCGAACGAGTTGAGGAGTTCGCCTTCGTAGCGGTGTTCCGAGAAGGTCCGTTTGGAATAGGTTTCTTTACCGGGGTCGATGACGAGCCAGACGCCGCCGCGCAGAACACAGAATGTGCCGAGATCGTTGTGGTTGTGCATCTCGCCGTTGTTTCCCCCTTTAAAGACCGCGGCGATCTGCGAAGGGTCGCCGCCGTCGGGCCGGCAGATGACGACGCCCGCGTCGGGAAACCGGCTGACCGGTTCGGTGAGAAAATCGGCGGGTTTTTCGTCCGGGGAAGACGCAAGGGGAGGAAGTTCGCCGCCCGCTTCATACGAGGGGAAGAAATACGCCGCCGCGGCGGTCGGTGTCTTGACTTTGCAGTGGGGATAGCCGAAATCGCGTTCGGTTTCGTCAAGGCCGAGATTGAGCCGCCGGCTCAGGAGCGCGAAAAGCTGTTTGTCGAGTTTGACCGCGGGGGAACAGTCGGCGAACGCGGCGTAGCGGCCGGGCGCGACTTCCATCTTCAGCGCGAATTCGGCGAGCGGACGCACTTTCGGGCATGTATAGAGGTTGACCGCGCCGCCCGACCCGCGCTGTGCGAGTTCGGCAAGTATGACGAAATGGCCGAATCCGTAATTCCAGTAGCTGACCCCTTCGGAGCAGTAACCATCGTCGGTAATGCCGAGAAAGAAGCGGGTCGAGACGAAATGTTCGGCCGCCGCCAGGTACCACGCGCGCTCTTCGGCGGACGCGCAGACCGAAAGGGCCGCCGCCGTTGTTCCGCAGAAGCAGACGGGGTTCCAGTTGTTCGTGCCGATAATCCAGCCTATCATGGGATACCCGCCCTTTTCGATCTTGTTCCGGACCGGTGCCAGAACGCGGCGGCGGATGTTTTCCCGCGCCATTTGCACGACCTCGGGGGAAAGGACCGGTTCCATCGCCTGAACCGCGATTCCGAGATCACCGCCGAACTCGGTGGCGGCCAGGTCGGGCCCTTCGTCTTTCCCGTCGTAGACCGTGGCAAGAAGGTCGTGCGCCGGAAGAAGCCAGCTCGGGTACTCGCAGAATCTGCGGATGATCTCTTCAAGCGCGGGAACGAAACGCCCCTTGTTTTCAGCCAGTTCGGCCATCACCAATGTTGAAAAACGGTCGACCCAGACTTTCCGCCGATTCTGGTAGTGTGTCCGGTTTCCGCTGGCGAAGAATTCTTTATAGAGGTCTTCCGAAAGTTCGGGAATCGGTTCGGTAAGGTATTTTTCGGCTTTTTTGATGGTTTGGGCCGACTCGGTGCAGGAGGCGTAGTACTCCCACTTTTCGCGGTCGGTGATCAGGGGGACCAGCGGGACCGGTTCGGGAGAGAGAAGGGGAGCGAGTTCGGCGGCGCGCTTTTCGACCTCCTGAAGGTCGGCCTGCGGAACCTGGGCAAAGAGCGCCGGGACGGCGCCGAAAATGAGGGCGGCGGCAAGAAGGAGCTTTTCCATCGGTGGTCTTTCGCGGTGTTCGGATTTTACTCGATCGTTGTGACGACGGTCAGTGTGCGCCCTTCGGCCAGTTCGGTTTCCCAGGCGATCCGTTTCGGCTTGTTCGGGGTGAGCGGATCGTCCTTGCCGACGATCTGTTCGGTGAATGTGCCCGGAACAGGCGATCCGTTCTCGTCGTGTGCCGAAACGGTCACACGGATTCCGGGGCCCGTCGACCCGTCTTTGGCAGGACGCGGGGTGATTTCGATCGTCTGTCCGTCGATTTGAGTCCAGTCCTCAAACGTGATCAGCGGAAAATCGGCCGCCAGGGCCGCGTCGGACTCAAAGGTGACCGTGTCGGTTACGGTGAGGCGGTTCGGGGTTTCCTGCCCGGCCCTTGTGTATTCATACCGGCGGATCACCTTCTCGGCGCCGGAACCGGCATAGGCGCTGGAGATATCGAGCGTGTAAACCGCGGTATTGCCGTTCTGTTCGAATTCGAGAACATCTGCCCGAGCCTCACTGCCGGTCTTTTGGAGAGTGCCGTTAATGCGTGGTACCGGATGCCCGAACGAGTTGAGAAGTTCGCCCTCGTAGCGCTGGGGGGAAAATGTCCGTTTGGTATAGGGTTCGCTGCCCGGATCGACGACGAGCCAGACCCCGGCGCGCAGAACGCAGAAGGTGCCGATATCGTTGTGGTTGTGCATCTCATTGTTGTTTCCCCCCTTAAAGACCGCCGCGAATTGCGAATCGTCCCCTTTCGGCGGGCGGCAGACGACCACTCCGGCGTCGGGGAACCGGCTGACCGGTTCGGCAAGAAAATCGGCCGGCTTTTCGTCGGGCGACGGGGCCAGTGCGGGAAGATTGCCGCCCGCTTCATACGCGGGGAAGAAATAGACTGCCGCGGAGATCGGCGAGTCGGGTCTGCAGTTGGGATAACCGAAATCGTGTTCGATACCGGAGAGGTCAAGTTTCAGCCGGCGGCTTAAAAGCGCGAGAAGGGTTTTGTCGGGCTTGGCAGTGAGGGAACAGTCGGCAAACGCGGCGTAACAGCCGGGGGTGACTTCCATTTTCAACGCAAACTCGGTAAGCGGACGGACCTTCGGGCATGTGTAGAGATTGACCGCGCCGTCCGAGCCGCGCCAGGCGAGTTCGGCGAGCATGACGAAATGTCCGAAACCGTAGTTCCAGTAGCCGATCCCTTCGCTGCAATAGCCGTCGTCGGTAATGCCGAGAAAGAAACGGGACGAGACGAAATGTTCGGCCGCCGCCAGGAACCATGCCCGCTCTTCGGCGGACGGGCAGACCGAAAGGGCCGCGGCCGTCGTTCCGCAGTAGCAGACGGGGTTCCAGTTGTTCGTGCAGTTGACCCACCACATCATGGCGAATCCCCCTTTTTCGATTTTGTCCCGAACGGGGGTCAGAACGCGGCGGCGGATGTTTTCGCGGGCCAGTTGTGTGACTTCATGGGAAAGGACCGGCTCCAGCGCCTGAACGCCGATTCCGAGAGCTCCCGCAAAGGCGGTCGCGGCCAGATCGGGGCCTTCATCCTTGCCGTCGTAGACCGTCGCGTTGCGGTCGTGCGCCGGAAGAACCCAGCTCGGATAGGCGCACCACATCCGGATCATCTCTTCGAGCGCCGGGATGAACCGTCCCTTATTTTCGATCAGTTCGGCCATGGCCAGAGTTGTATAGCGGCTCGACCAGACCGCGCTTTTGTTCTGGAAATTGGACCGGTTTCCGTTGACGAAGAATTCCTTGTAGAGGTCTTCGGGGAGTTCGGGGATCGGTTCGGCAAGGTATTTTTCGGCCCTTTCCACAACCTTCGAAGCGCCGGTCTGAGACGCGAACGCCTCCCACTTTTCGCGGTCGGTGATCGGGGGAATCAGCGGGACCGGGTCGGCGGGAATGACCGCCGCCAGTTCCGCTGCACGCACGCTGACCGCGTCAACATCTTCCGCCGGGACATCGGCGGCCAGCGCGGTCGCCGCGAAACAGAGAAGCAGGCTCAGAATGAAAATAAGCTTAGGATGGTTTGCCGTCATTGTCGGTCTCCTTCGGGTATGTTCGGAAAAATCCGGCTGCGGGCCCCGCCTTTGATTGATGCGCCCGCCGGGCTCTTTCCCGTTCAGTCATAACTGACCGATTATACTGTCAGGAGTGTCGGAGATAAAGTACATGCCGCCCCCGGCCGGAGATCGGGCCTGCCGGGGGCGGGGGAGAAGCGCGCCGGGCGTCGCAGAAAAGCCTAGCCGCCGAGGAACTCGCCATAATCCTCTTCGTCGGCGTCGTACGGAGGATTCAGCGCGTTCCAGTCGATGAGCCGTTCGATCTTCTCGGTCAGTTCACGGACCCTGCCGCGCTGAAGCCCTTTCGGGAGCTGGTCCGAGACCGCTTTGATCGATTCCAGAATGAAGGTGCCGATCGGCTCATCGGCGATCTGTTCGATTCCAAGCCCTTCCATCAGTGTGAACGCCTTTAAGAGCGCATGAGCTTTGAGCAGTCTCTGTTCGAGCGGGGAAAGGGTTACGGTCCCTTCTTCCGGACCGGTTTGACCGGAATCGCGGGGGACGAGCGGGGTTACCATCAGAGCTGCTCCTTTCAGGATGGACGCGGGAAAGAACCGGACGGGTCGCGCTGTTTCGGCCGGAAAGTCCGGGCCGGGCGTTTTTCGAGAAGCGCCTTCCCCTACATTCACTTATCGGCCCGTTTTTTCCCGTTTGGGCCGCGGGGCCGAAAAAAGTCTGAAAATTCCACTCCGCTGTTTCCGAGAGTCAATCCTTTCAGAGGCGTTTTCATGGGCTTTGCCGGTTTCCCGGCAAGTTAAAATATGCTTTAAAACAAGGCATATCCGCGAAAAATGCCCCGCCGGCGGGCGCCTTCTGCAAGTTAGCGAAAGTTAGCGAAAGTTAAATTGATTTCTTGGGGAATTTCTGCGGGGCAGACGGCGCGGAAGCCGGTTGACCTGTGAAACGGCGGCACCTACAATAAGTCTGTCGGTGTTATTCTTCAAGTTAAACCCACCGGACGAAAGGATGGCGGCAATGGAATCAAATCAGAACAACGCGAATCAGAGCGGAACGAACACGCCGCAAAGCGGGCCGATCGATCTCGAAAAGGTGAAGCAGTTCGCCGGAATGATTCAGCAGTGGTGCGCCGACCCGAAACGGAGAGAGGATCTTCTTAACCGGCTCGGCGAAGCCAAAGGGCTGGTCAAATACGTAACCGACAACGCCAAAAACTTCTTCGACGAAACGAAGGCCGGGTTCATGGCGAAGGCGGGGGAAGGGCACGATGAAAAGATCGACGATGCCGATTACGAGTCGATGCTCTCGAAGACGGTCGCCCAGTGTATGGATTTTGTGAAAGCCGCGGCGCCGAAACTCAAGGAGATGGAACAGCAGGCGGTCGAAAAGCTCAAGAGCGAAGAGACCGCCGAAAAGGTCAAGGGAATGACCGAAGGGATCCGCCGCCGGCTTGCCGACCTGCTCATGACCGGACTCGACCCGAAACAGGAGAGCGAAAAGAAAGACGGCGGCGAAGCGTAACACTCTTTGCGCGCGGCGCCGTTTCGGCGGCGGAAAGGGTTCCTCTTGTATTTTCGATACGGCAGAACCGAAACCGATTACCTGAAATCGAAAGACCCGCGGTTAGGGGAAGTGCTCGACCGGATCGGCCATCTCCGCCGGCCGGTCGAGCCGGATCTCTTTTCGTCGGTGGTCCGTTCGATCGTGGCGCAGCAGATTTCGGGAAAAGCTTTCGAAACGGTCTGGAACCGGTTCCTGAACCGGTTTTCGGCCGTGACGCCCGAAACGATCGACGCGGCCGAAATCGGCGCGCTGCAGTCGCTCGGCATCTCGTTTAAGAAAGCGGAGTATATCAAGGATTTTGCCCGCCGGGTTGCCGGCGGCGCGCTCGACCTGCGCGCGCTGAAAAAAATGAGCGATGCCGAGGCGGTTGCGGTTCTTTCCCGCCTGAAAGGGATCGGGGTCTGGACCGCCGAAATGCTCCTTCTTTTCAGTTTGCGGCGGCCCGACATTTTGAGTTTCGGCGATTTCGGGATTCAGCGCGGGATGAGAATGGTCTACCGCCACCGGAAGATCACCCGTCCCCTTTTTGAGAAATACCGGAAACGCCTTTCCCCCTATGGGTCGGTTGCCAGCCTCTATTTCTGGGCGGTTGCCGGAGGCGCGGTTCCGGAACTGACCGATCCGGCGCCGAAGAAGAAACCGCTCACCGCGCCTTTAAGCCCCCTTTTTGTCCGGTGTGTTCTTTCGGCGGTTGCGGCGATTCCCCCCGGCTGTGTGGCAACCTACGGTCAGATCGCGCGGCTTGCCGGCCGCGAAAAGAACGCCCGTCAGGTCGGGAAAATCCTGAGTGTTTCCGAAAAGTACGGCGATTACCCCTGTCATCGGGTGGTCAGCAGCACCGGCCGGACCGCGCCCGGTTTCGAGGCGCAGCGGCGGCTTCTCCTCGCCGAAGGGGTCGCGTTTAAGCCGAACGGCTGTGTTGATCTTAAAAAACACGTTTGGGTTTGCCGATAGCCGGTCCGGCTTGTTTGGGAAAGAAGCTGCTTATGGAGTTTACTTACGGTTACCCGTCCCCGCTCGGCAAAATGATGATGGCGTCCGACGGCTATTCGCTGACCGGCCTGTGGTTCGAGGGGCAGAAACATTTCGCCGCCGGGCTCGATGACGATCATACCGAAAAATCATTGCCGGTCTTCGACGAGACCGCCCGCTGGCTCGATCTCTATTTCCGCGGGACGGCGCCTCCGTTTACCCCGCCCCTCCTTTTCAGAACGTCGCTGTTCCGCGAAACGGTCTGGCAGATTCTTCTCGGGATTCCTTATGGAGAAATCATGACTTACGGCGCGATCGCCCAGCAGGCGGCCATCGAACTGCTCGTTCCCCGAATGTCGGCGCGGGCGGTCGGCGGAGCGGTTGCCCATAACCCGATCAGCATCATCGTTCCCTGCCACCGGGTACTCGGCGCCCGATACGAACTGGGCGACTACGCCGGAGGAATCGAACGAAAGGTTGCCCTTCTCCAGCTGGAAGGGGCGTTCTGAAGCGCGTCAACCGCGGGGATTGTTCACTTTCAAAACTTCAAAATTTTTGAAGTTTTGAAAGTGAGCGCGAAAAGGGTCAGGCTTCATCGTCATCTTCAACATTGAAAAGTGTGGCGGGAAAAGAGGCCTGTGTGCCGGCGAGATTGTAGACGGCCGACCGCCCCTCGTAACTGAGCCCCGAGCGGCGCGCCTGCTCGTGGGCCTGGCCCGGCTTTTCGATCTTGTAAAGCCGCCCGTCCTTGACGAACCGCCAGCCGGTCCCGCCGAAGAGGAACGTGACGTCCGCCCGGACGCACTCGCCGCGGAGCGACTCGACCCATTCGTAACGGCAGGGGCGCGCGCCGGGATAATTTTCGCCGTCGCAGATGACCTGCTCGATTCGGCCCGAATCGAGATAGGTTCGGAGCGAAACCGCGCCGATCAGCGGCGCGCACATGATTCCCTTGTGTTTGAACGGCAAAGAGAGGAGGATCGGAACCCGTTCGTCGGCGCGCCGCTGATTTTCGACCGAAACGTTCAGCATGACGTTCTCCCACCCGCCGTTCCAGTCGGGGGGCAGGCTCTGCCGGACCCGCTGCGGCCGCTTGGTGAGCAGGAAAAACATCACGTCGGGCCGTTGGCGAATAATCTCCCATGCTTCGCCGCGCCAGGCGTCGGCGTCCTCTAAAAAGAAATCGGACGTCAGACAGACATGGAGCGTCGAGCCGCTTGGCACCTTGTAACGCCCCTCTTTATCCTTCGACAGCGGGTACCGGAACGCCGACTTAACGCGGTAGATCTCCCCGCCGTCCTTCTCGTGCAGACGGTCGAGAAAGAACATGTAGCAGTTTTGGCACCCCTCGCTGCATTTCCGGCAACCGTGCCACGGGTTCCAGATATTACGCACGGTCGGCCCTTTCGCGCGGGGAAGGGGAGCTGTCCGGCCTTAAAGCAGTTTCCATTCCACGTTCCCGAAATCATCGACCGTAAAACACCGGGCCAGGATATTGGAACCGCTTCCGTCCTCGTAGTAGAGAATCAGAAGAGAACCGTCGAGCCGGCCGGCGATCGAGGCGTAGGCGCCGGGAACATCGTCGACGATAATCGGTTTGCTCCACGTTTTGCAGTCGTCGAGCGAAACGCGGATCGTCGTCTGCGTTGTCGAAAGCTCTTCCCGCAGCGCCATGACCACAACGCCGTTCGGTGCGCGGTAGAGATACGGGCATTGCCCGTGAAACCCGACGCTCCGCGAAGACGACCACGTTTTCCCGCCGTCGTTCGAGACGGAATACGCCATCTCGTACCGCTGGATCGCGTAGAGCGAACCGTCCTGCCGTTCAATGACATCGGTCTCGGCGTCCAGCCGAAACCCGTTGCGCGGTATTGCCGCCGGTTTTTCCCAGGTCACCCCCTGGTCGTAGCTGAGCCCGACCGCGCCCCAGGCCGTGTCGTTCGCCTGCCGGTAAAGCGGCATCAGAAGCGTTCCGTTCGAAAGGACGCGGATCGGCGAGGAAACGGCGTATCCCTCATAGACGGTGACCGGTTCCGACCAGGTCTGTCCGCCGTCGCTCGACTCGGTCACCTTGGTGACAAGCCGTTCCCCGCTGACGCCGTCCGGCGTCAGGGCGAAGAAATTGCAGAGGATCCGTCCGTCGGCGAGCTGGACAACCGAAGGGTCCCGGTCATCGTAACCGGTATCGGCGATGGTTTTCGGCGCCGTCCACGTTCTCCCGTCATCGCGCGAATAGACCATGCAGATCCGCCCCCCGTTCGGATAATCGGTGTTCGGGTGCGACACATGCCCGTATCCCGCGTAGAAGACCGCCATCAACCGCCCGTCGTCCAGCCGGCAGACATCGGGAAACGCGGCGTAGCCGAAACTCCCCTGTCCGTAGGTGACCGTGACATACTCATGAGTCGGAGTCACCTCCGTCGGTTCGGGATTCCTCTCAATCCGAATATCAGTGAACGTGTCAACGCCGCTGACCGCGCGGAACCCGATTTTGCCGCCGGAAAGCCTGCTGTCATACGCCGAAACCAGTGTGTTCTCCCCGATCCCGCACGCGATCTGGCCGCCGGTGATCTGCGCCCAGATGCTGTAGGTCTTCAGATAATCCAGGGAAATCGTGTCGCTGGCGAGTTCCGTCATCTGTCCGTCGCTTCCAACGTAATAGAGTACGGCCTCACTGCTCTGGAACGACGCGTAATAGCACTCTCCGGAATCCTGCACCGCCAGTTCAATCCCGGCGCTGAGTCCGACATAACGTTTTGTCGCCTTGAATTCGGCGGAAACGCGGATATTGCCGCCGAACCCCCCGTAGGGGCAGACCGCTTCAAGGCCCCCCTTCCGGGCGTCGAAAGTCAAAGTCCCGTTTTCCGCGCCGATCTTGGAGGTGTCGTCTTCGGACAGATCCCAATTCGAAAGGTCGTCCGGGTAAATCCCGTATGACTTGGTCCCGTCGGGCAGCCCCTCGCACCCCTGAAACCAGTAGGCCGAAATGACCGCGTAATCCCCCGGACCGATGAACCCGTCCCCGTCCAAATCACATGCGGGGTTCCACCCCTCGCCGCCGGCGGACGCGAACCAGCCGCCGCTCAGAAGCGCGCTGTCTCCCGGCCCGATGAATCCGTCCCCGTCGATGTCATACGTCGAGCTGATATAGAGGTCGCCGATCCTCTGGCCCGCGGGAGGCGAAGCCGAGCCCGGCATCGCCTCCCCCGCCGCGGCCGCGGCTTCTCCGCCGGACCAGACCGCCAAAAGCGCGCGCGCTTCCAGCGGCTCGAATCGCAGTGTCCGCCCTTTCCGATGTGTCTGTTTCATTTCGGTTCTCGAATCACGGGAGATCTGTCAAACTGAAAACCGGGGACACCGTTCCCCTCACGGCGTTCTCCCGCCGGACTCCGCGCGTCCGGCTTCCGCGGCGCGTCCCCGGCCGCCGTCGAAAAAATGACTTTCCGCAGGCAAATTTTAATAATTGCCTGTTAAAAGTAAAGTTTCGGGGGAAAGGCCTCTGTACGGCTCCCGCTCCGCCTACCCCCACTCCTTCACCCGCTTCTTCATTCCTTCGGTGTCCAGAACGCCGAGCGCGAACCCTTTTCGGACGAGTTCTTCCGGCACGTATTCATCGTATTTCTCGAACGCGGGAATCTCGCCGGGGTAAACCAGCTCGAGCGGGTCGAACTCCTGCGCCGCTTCTTCGGCGACGATCTGGAAAAACTCTTCTGGGCTTTTTTCCATCGTAAACTGAAGGTAGTAGGGGCGCGCCGAAGAGAGTCCCCGCAAGCCGAGCCGGGACGCGCACTTGATTTTCAGGAACCGTTCGAGCGCCAGAAACGCGTAACTGCCGAGCCAGGGGAAGAGCGCCCACATTTTGCCGCCCAGGCAGATGAGCGGTTTGGCGCCCATCCCCGATTTGCCGAACCAATCTCGCGCGTCGGCCAGCCGCGCGGCGGCGTGCCGCATCAGGTAGGGATATCGTTTCTGTTCGGAAAGCACCCCGCGCATCCGCTCTAAAACACGCGTGTGAATGTCGCCCGGGCAGTCGCCGAAATAGGCGGGAATGTTCCCTTTCACCAGATTGCAGTAGACTTCGTGCTTTTGGCGGTCAACCTCTTCGACCACCCAAACGCGGCCGGCGATGGCGATCTTTTCGCCGATCGGCGGCGGCTGGACGATGGTGCCGAGCTCTTCGGAGCCGGACCGGACCGAGTACTCGATGTTCTCCTGAAAGACGGCGTAGAACTTGTAGTTGTTCGTGATCCGTTCCCCCGTAATTCCGACGATCAGGCCGCCGTGTTCGGTGCGGTTGATGTGGTCGATGTTCAGGAGATGCCGAAGGAGTGTCCGGTAGTCGTCCTGGGTGATCCGGCGGAAGCAGGAAAGGGATAAAACGCGGCTGGCCAGTTCGGCGGGGGTCATTTCGCCGCACGAGGCGAGCGTGCTCATCGTCTGGTGGTACAGCAGACTGAACGGCAGCCGGTCGGTGCGCGGCGGTTCCACAAACCGTTCCTCCAAATAGAGCTGTACCAGCGCGATTCCCTGGATCAAGTACCACGGAATCATGTCGGGGAGCATGGCGCGCGGTTCGGGGTGCGCTTCGCGCATGACGAACCACATTTCGGACGGCGTGCCGCGCCGGCCGGTCCGCCCCATCCGCTGGAGGAAACCCGAAACGGTAAAGGGCGCGTCCACATGAAACGCGCGTTCGAGCCGGCCGATGTCGATTCCCAATTCGAGGGTGGCGGTGGCGCAGACCGACATGAGCGAATCGTCGTCGCGCATTTCGTCTTCGGCGCTTTCGCGGTACGAAACCGACAGGTTGCCGTGATGGATCAGAAACCGTTCCGGCTCGTGTTTTGCCTCGCAGTATTGGCGGAGGATCTGGCAGACCGACTCACACTCTTCCCGCGAGTTGGTGAAGACAAGGCACTTCTTCCCGCGTGTGTGTTCGAAGATGTAGCCGAGTCCCGGGTCGGCGGCGGCCGGCGCTTTGTCGGTTGCCGGTTCGAGCGCCGGGGTGCCGGCGGGCGCCGGTTTCCCTTCCCCGGCCTGCGGCGGCGTGTTAAAGAAGTGCTCCATCGAAAGGCGCCAGACCTCGTTCCCCCCCTCGCAGCGGGGAACGGCGGTGCCGCGCCCGCTTCCGGCGGCGAGAAATTCCCCCGCCGCCTGCGGGTTGCCGATCGTCGCCGAAAGGCCGACCCGGCGCGGAGTGCAGCCGGCGAGTTTCGTGAGCCGTTCGATGAGGCAGAAGGTCTGCATTCCGCGGTCGCCGCGCAGCAGGGAATGGATTTCGTCGATCACAATGAACCGCAGGTCGCCGAACAGGGAAGGGATCTCCATGTGCTTGTTGATCATGAGCGATTCCAGCGATTCGGGTGTGATCTGCAGAATGCCGCCCGGCTTTTTCAAGAGTTTGCGTTTGCGCGTCTGCGCCACGTCGCCGTGCCAGCGGTGGACCGGAATGTGTGCCTCCTCGCAAAGTTCGTTGAGCCGGCCGAACTGGTCGTTGATGAGCGCTTTGAGCGGCGCGATATACAGTACGCCGATGCTCGACGAGGGGGATTCGTCGAGCAGGGTGAGAATCGGGAAGAACGCCGCTTCGGTTTTGCCCGAGGCGGTCGAGGCGGTGAGGAGCAGATTCTGGTCGGTGTTGAAAATCGCTTCCCCTGCGGCGTTCTGCACCCCGCGCAGCGACTGCCAGCCGCTGCGGTAGATGTAGTCCTGAATGAAAGGGGCGTACCGCTCGAAAACGTTCATAGGGTGAACTCCGCGAAACCTTCGTCCGGCTTGTTCGAGACGGCGTCCGATTCGGCGTAGGTGAACTCGCCGCTTTCGATCAGTTCCTGCAGGCCGAGGTTCGGGTTCTGGTACATCAGGTTGAGCAGCTCGATAAAGTCGCGGATCACCTCGCGCGGGGTGATGTTCTGGTCGGCGCCGATCCGGCCGTATTCGAGCCGGATGAAATCGGTCAGTTCACGGTCGGCGAGCCGGCGCTCGTAACCGTGGAGACCGGCGTGCATGGAGGTGAGTTTTTCGCAGAGAACGAGCATCTCTTCGGCGGTGAGCGGTTCGAGCCGGATAACCGGCGACAGCAGGTCGCGCGCGCCCGGACGCGAAAATTTTCCTTCGGCCAGACGCGAGCGGAGCGCCTCGTAACTGTAGACGCCGCGGCGTTTGTCTTCGACCGCCTGCGGGGTCGCGCCCATGATGATGCCCAGGTATTTCGCTTTCCCCTGGAGGGTGTCGTTGTACATGGTCAGCATCTTCTCGTAATTGTACTGGCGGGTGATCGAGTTCGGAATTTTGAAGATGTTGACCAGCTCGTCGATCATGATCATCATTCCGGCGTATCCCGCCAGGCGGAAAAAGACCGCGAAAAGCTTGAGGTAATCGTACCAGTCGTCGTCGGTAATGATGATGCTGACGCCGAGTTCCTCTTTCGCTTCCCGTTTCTGGGCGTATTCGCCGCGGAACCAGCGGATCACCTTCATTTTGGTCTCGTCGTCCCCCTCGATGTAGGCGTGGTAATACGCCGAAAGGAGTTTGCCGAATTCGTAGCCGTGTACCAGTTCGCTGACCGCCTGGGTGACCGCGAAAATTTTCTGGTCGACCGCCTGGATGAGCGCCGCATCGCCCGGAGCCAGGCCGGTCTCCTGCGCGGCGGCGGCCTGCGCCGAGCTGATCCACCGGTCGAGAAGAAGGGTGAGCGCTCCCCCTTCCGGTTTGGTTTTCGTCGAAAGGTTGCCGATCAGCTCGCGGTAGGTCGCCAGCCCCTGCCCGCGTGTGCCGTGCAGGCGGCGTTCAGGGGAAAGGTCGGCGTCGGCGACGATGAACCCCTTGTCCATCACGTAGTTGCGAATCGTCTGGATCAGAAAGCTTTTTCCCGATCCGTAACGGCCGACGATGAACCGGAACGAAGCGCCCCCTTCGGCGATGATCTCCACATCGTGCAGGAGCGCCTCGATTTCGCTTTTTCGGCCGACGGTGATATACGGCAGTCCCACACGCGGCACAACCCCTCCCTTAAGCGAGTTGAGGATGGTCTGCGCAATTCGGCGCGGAACGTTTTGATTCGGTTCGGTCACGGTTTGACTCCTTTCACAATCTGTTCGAGTTCATCACGGTAATCTTCGACGACGGTGATTCCGGTGTCGTTCCATTCGAGAATGTTGTCGCCGATTCGGTCGAAAAACGCCTCGTTGATTGCATCGGCAACCACCGAAACGATGAGCCGGTGCGATTGAATGAGCCCCTCGATCGGTTTCCCCGCGAGAAGGGCGGTAAGGATTTCGGCGTAAGCCGGATCGAGTCCGGCGGGAAAACGGCCGGCGCCGGACCCGGTGGGCGGCGGCGGAATTTCGGTTTCGGCCGGCGTTTTCGTTACTGTTTCGGGTGTCCGGCCCGGCGCCTTTTCGGATGGGGCGGAGGGTTCGGCGGAAAGTTCCGCCTCCCGCTCCTCGTCGGTCATGAGCCGGTCCTGGGTCACGAGCGCATCCTGCCGGATCCGGTCAAGGTCGCCGAAGCGGAGTTCGACCGGCGGGGCGGCCGCGCGCCGGAGCGCTTTCTTTTCGGCCTCGATAACCGGCAGCACGAACGGCGTAACCCACGATTCGCCGGTGCGTTCGCGGAGAGGATTCCCGGTTTTGAACTCTTTGCGGAAAAGCCGGTCGGCGGCATGGAGAACGGCGTGAAGGTTCTGGAGCCGGAAAAAACGCCTTTCGTAACGGGTCTCCTGCCACTGGCCGGCCCGGCGCGTGTAGCAGCGGCATTCGGTCAGCCGGTATTCGGTGCTTTCCGTCCGGGGCTCCTCCCAATAGACCGCGTTCGAAAACGGACGCCAGTTGTAGGAAACCGGCTGTCCGAAACAGAAGGTAAAAATATCGATTTCGCCGGCGGAATACGTTTCGGAAAGAAACCGCCAGACCCCCGCGAAAAGGCGTTTTCCGCGGGACGGGTCCCGGATGACCGCCGTCGAGGCGGCGAGCCCCTTTTCGCCGAAATAGCAGAGCGCGTCGAAGATTTCGCCGTCGCTGCGCGAGGCCGGCTCTTTGAGAACGGCCAGCATCCCGTCGAGTTCGAGCTTTTTCGGGTCGGCGTAGCGGCGGGCGATTTCGGCCGGAAGGCCGCGCACGATGGCGTAGTCCGAGAGCCAGGCATGCAGGTTTTTCCGCATCGGGGCGTTGCCGTAGCCGGCGTCGATGAACTTTGCCTCAAACTCGAGCATCTTTTCGACCCCCTCTTCAGGCGAATCGTAACCGATGCCGCAGAGGAGCTCGTAAATGTATATATACGCGAACGAAAGCGGGATCGGCCGGTAGTCCCCTTTTCGAAGATGCTTGCGCCACGTGAAGTAGCCGCGCAGCTGTCGGATGTTCAGAATCTGATAGGTCGGAAAGTAGTACCTGAACTCTCCGGTCCACTCGAGATCGTCTTCGTAGTCCCGCATAAAGCGCGCCTGCCGGACGAAATTGCGGCTTTTGCTGACATACGAGTCATCGAAATGATCGTACAGCTTCTTCATTTCGACGATCATTTCGGGGATTTCGATTCCGTGCGGCGGCTCGTCCGAACCGCCGCCGGGCAGGGGGGTCTCGGTAAAGACCGTATCGGAACCGGCCGGGCCGGTTTCAATCGACCGGCTGTCGAGCGTGACCGTATAGCCGTACTGAACGACCGGATGAACGGCGCGGTCTAATATGCGGCGGACGATTGCCGGATCGGTACTTTCGCCGAAAGTGATTCCGATCCAGTTTTTCCCCTTTAACCGGAACGGCGCGGAAAGGAACGGAACATGGAGATGCGAAAAGTCCTCTTCGCCGCATTGAATGTCGCACCGCTCCTGAACCGAGCCGTCGGCATTGCTGACAATGCGGGAAAGCAGCGCGATTTTTTCCCCTGTCCGGGGATGAACCAAATACGCCAAACCGGGAAAACCGGACCAATCACGGACTTCCTTGACCTGATACTTTTCCTCGGCGTAAGAGACCAATTCCGAGAGTTTCAAACGTTCCCCCCCTTGCTGAAACGAAATTTGAACTTTTCTATTTTGCTTATTTTGCCGTTCTTAAAGTCTGGAGATGAGCTTTTCACCATCCTTGCGGCCGGCTCCCGGCATTATAGCGCAAAACCGCCGAAAAGGGTAGTACCCGGAAGGCGAATAAATCATGCCGATGATTTGAACCGTGATTTGAACCAGAATTTGAACCTCTTGTTATAACGGTTCCGATCTACGAAATAGGGCAAAATTTATAAATCTCATCTTGAATTAGAACCGGTATTAGAACCAAGATTAGCACCGTGATTTGAACCGCCGGTATGAGCCGTTTTTCCCGCTCCTTTTTAATTTGGCCTCTTTGCTTTATAATGGCGGATGATCATTTAACGAAAGGAATTCCCAATGATACTTTCAGGTCTGGCGATCCGCGACGAAATCGAAAAGGGGAATATCGAGATTACCCCTTACGACGAGTCGCGCCTTAATCCGAACAGCTATAATCTGCGGCTCCACAACGAACTGCTCGTCTATACCGCCGACGTTCTCGATATCAAAAAACCGAACCCCTACGAAACGCTGGTGATCCCCCCCGAAGGGCTCGTCCTTTCTCCCGGACGCCTCTATCTGGGGCGGACGGTCGAGTATACCCGCACCCAAAACTTCGTGCCGATGCTCGAAGGGCGTTCGTCGATCGGCCGGCTCGGCCTGTGTGTTCATGTGACCGCCGGGTTCGGCGATATCGGCTTTTCAGGCTACTGGACGCTCGAAATTCATGCGATCTCCCCCCTGCGGATCTATCCTGATATCGAAATCTGCCAGATCTACTACCATACCGTTGAAGGGGATTACGTTCCCTACCGCAGCGGGAAATATCAGAACAACCAGGGGATCCAGCCCAGCCTCTCGTGGCGCGATTTTGAATGACGGAGTTTCCCAGGCGCGGTTTTCGGCGCGGGTTTTTTAGAGCCGCTCTCGCGCTGATTCTTTTCTTTCCTCTCCTTTGGACGGGGTGCCGGCGGCGCGCCGAAGAGAATGCCGCGGCCGGTTCCCCGCCGCTGCCGCAGCGGATCGTTTCGATGGTGCCGAGCGTGACCGAAACGCTCTTTGCCCTCGGTGTCGGCGGCCGGGTGGTCGGCGTTTCCGACTTTTGCCGGTATCCCCCCGAAGCTCAGAAACTGCCGAAACTCGGCGGACTCTATAATCCGAATACCGAACGGATTCTTGAACTGCGTCCCGATCTGGCGGTTCTCCTCCGCGAACATCGGGAGCTGAACGAAAAGCTCACCCAAGCCGGCATTCCCACGCTGGAAGTCGACCACGCTTCGGTTGAGGGAATTCTGAAATCGTTCGAGTCGATCGCCCAGCGGTGCGGCGTTCCCGATGCGGGACGCGAACTCCGCCGGCAGTCCGAAGCGCGCCTTGCCGCCCTTCGGGTGGTTCAGACCGGAAAACCGCTCTCGGTTCTGATGGTTCTGGACCGTGATTTGGGGGAACGTCAGATTACCCAGGTTTACGCGGCGGGGAAGAACCGCTATTTCAACGACCTGCTCCGGCTTGCCGGGGCCGAAAATGTTTTGGCCGAGACTCCTTCTCCCGTTCCGACCGTCTCGCGCGAAGGGATTATCGATTCCAACCCTGACGCGATTGTCGATCTTTCTTCGCTCGGCGCGGCCGATTGGCAGAACGCCGATGAAATCGCCGAGATCTATCGCCGCGATTGGGAATCGCTCGGTTCGGGCGTTACGGCCGTGCGTGCCGGCCGGATCTACCCGGTCCTGGTCGACTACGCCACGATTCCCGGTCCGCGGTTCGTCGATTTCGCCGAACTGCTGGCCGAAATTCTTCATTCCCGCGATGGGGAGGAATCTGGTCAGAAGGGCGCTGATTGATATAATATAAGCGTCCGTACCTGGGAGAACGCTGCGCCTAAAGGAGCACCGATGCTTTATAAACAATTTTGCCGAGAAGAATTTGACGCCGAGGGACGGCTTGTCCGGTTCGATCTTGACTATCCCGAAAATTACAATTTCGGGTACGATGTGGTCGATCGGATTGCCGATGTCACCCCCGAAAAGCTCGCTCTTTTGTGGATTGACGCCGAAAAGAACGAGCGCCGCTTCACATTCGATCAGATCCGCCGGCTCAGCAACCAGACGGTTCATGCCCTCCAGGCCCGCGGGGTCAAACGGGGCGACCGCGTCATGCTGATCATGAAGCGGAGTTACGCGTACTGGTTCATTGTTGTCGCTCTTCATAAAATCGGCGCGATCGCGGTCCCTGTCTCGCATATGCTCCGGCTCGAAGATATCATCTATCGTGTCCATAAGATCGGCGTCAGCCACATCATCGCTTATAATGACGGCGATATCGCCCGTCTGCTCGAAGAGGCGAAAGACGAGCTGCCCGAACTCAAATCGGTTTGGACTTACGGTCCCAACACACACGGATTGCGGAACCTCGAAGAGGAGATCGCCTATAAGCCCGAAACACTCGACCGCCTTCCGACGAGCGTTCACGATATTATGATCGTCTATTTCACTTCGGGCACGACCGATTACCCGAAGGCGGTGGCGCACGACCACACCTATTCCCTCTCCCACGTTCTGACCGCGAAATACTGGCAGCGGGTCGAAGAGGATGCCCTCCATATGACGGTGGCCGATACCGGTTGGGGGAAGGCGTCCTGGGGGAAGATCTACGGCCAGTGGCTGATGGGGGCGGTGGTGATCGTCTACGATTTCGAGTCGTTCGACTCGCGCCAGCTTGTCACGATTCTGAACCGGTATAAAGTCGCCACGTTCTGCGCTCCGCCGACGGTCTACCGCTATATGGTGAAACGGGGAAATATCGATCTGCCCTGGCTCCATCACGCGGTTTCGGCGGGGGAATTCCTCTCTCCCGAAATTTCCGCCAAGTTCGAAGAGCAGACCGGTTTGGCGATCGCCGAAGGTTACGGCCAGACCGAAACCACCCTGCAGATCGCCAATATTGCCGGTTACGAGACCCGGCGCGGCTCGATGGGGCGGCCGACCCCGCTTTACGACGTCGAAGTCGTGAAAGAGGACGGCACACCCGTTTCACCCGGAGAACCGGGCGAAATCGTGATCCGCCTGCGCGAAAAGCAGTCGGGACTGATGATGGGCTACCTTCACAACCAAACCGTTCAGAACAGCTCGTTCAGCGACGGGGTTTATCATACCGGCGATTCGGCGTGGGTCGATGCCGACGGTTACTTCTGGTACAACGGCCGTAAAGACGACGTCATCAAAACCGGAGGGTTCCGGGTCGGGCCGGTCGAGATCGAGAACATCGTCATCGAGCATCCCCTCGTTCTGGAATGTTCCGTGGTTGGTGTTCCCGATCCGCTCCGCGGGCAGGCGATCAAGGCGGTGATCGTTCTTCTGCCGAAAGCGGTTCCTTCCGAAGACCTCAAAAAGGAGATCCGCCAGTTCGCCAACGCGCGGCTTGCCGTCTTTAAGCATATCCGCATCGTGGAATTTGTCGACGAGCTGCCGAAAACGAGCAACGGGAAGATCCGCAAAAGGGTCTTCAGTTAAAGAGAGCCCGGTCAAGGCGGTCCGTAAAAAAAGCCGGTTTCAAACCGGCTTTTTTTACAGGGCGGTCGGATTCTGTTACGCCGCAGGCTGCGGGGTCTGGCCGGAATCCTTTTTGCGGTCTTTTTTCTTTTCAAAGAATTTGCCGAGCGGGCCGGTCAGGAGCGAGGCCAGGAAAATCAGGTCGCCGATTTCGGCCACGAAGAGGATCGTGAGCATCAAAAGACCGAAGCGCTGGGTCGGAACAAAGGTGCTGAACATGAACGCCGAAAGGCCGAGACCGGCGATGATGGTCGATTCGGTCATGGCGGGCGCGCACCTCTTGTAGGCGTTGACCGCCGCCTCCTTTCGCGTGAGACCGCTGTTCACGCCGTCCGAGAACCATGTGAGGTAATGCATGGTGTCGTCGACCGCAACGCCGAGCGCAACGCTGGCGGTCATCATGGTGCCGACATCGACCACAATCCCCGCCCACGCCATGAAACCGAAAACAATGACGACGGGGAAGAGGTTCGGAATCATGGCGACACACGCCTTCGGAATGCTCCGCAGATAGACGGCAAAGACAACCGCGATAATGAGGAACGCCGTGATAATGCTTCCGACCAGCCCGTTAATGAGCGCGTGCTGCGTCTTATAAACAAGCGGGACCATGCCGGTGAATTTTGCCGAAATGCCGGCGGGGAAGATGACGTCGTCGCTGTGCGCGCCCGCATCGCCGGTGATCTCTTCCCCGTCCGACTCTGCCTTAAAATCGGCACGGACCCGGGTAAGGAGCGGATCGTCGGTCTTGAGATACGAGTAGTCGGGCTTCTTTTCGAGAAGGCCGCCCAGCACGTTCTGCGGAGGAGCGATATCGCTCAGACCGGCATTGGCGAGGTAGTCGTATTTATCGGTTTCGGTATGGAAGATATCCGCCATGATCTCTTTGGACGTTTCGCCGAGCATCGGCTGAACAACCTTTTTGACCTGGTTGATCAGGTCGGAATAGTCCACATCCTTTTTGAGGGACCAGACGCGGATACTCACACGCCACAGTTCGATTCCCCGTTTCTGCTGCCAGATCCGGCAGGCGCGGTGCAGCACGCCCGATTCGGCGGCGGTGATGATGGAGCGGAACGGTTTTCCCGCAGTGATTTTGTCAAAAATCCCGTCGAGATCGGTGATCCCGGCATTTTCGAGTTCAGGCTGCTTCTTTTCGAGGAGGGCGCAGAGCCGCAGCGCATCGAGAAGCCGCTCCCGGGCTTTCCGGTAGTCTTCGATGTCGGCGCGGTTCGACGTGTCTTCGACCGTGCTGACATCAGGCTCGTCGATCGGCTGAGAAAGATCAAAGTCTTCCGCCGCCGCGTCGGGACCGAGGAAGATCTGTCGCTGCTCGTCGGAAAGCGTTCCCCTGAGCAGGTTCCGCTTTTGGCTGTAGGTCTCGCGCAGCGGGGGGATTTCCCCCCGGGCGACTTCAATGATCTCCGAAATCGGGGGATTCCCCTCAACGGTCAGGTAGTCTTTGAGCGCGTCGCGGTTTTCTTCAATGTTCTTCCCGATTGCCGAGCCGACAAAACGCCCGGCGGTCGTGTTCGGCTCGCAAATCGACTCCAGGTCGGGCATGAATGTTGCAACCGAAAGGGCGCCGCCGATGATCGGTTCCCCGTCGTTTTTGTCGCGGATGTTGTCCTGCAGAGCGTGACAGATATCGTTGACCAGCGTCAGGCGGTCGGCGATGCTGTACTGTTCCGGCGAAAGGCGCGCGTTGTCGAAACAGAGGACCACTTCCATCGGCACGAGCGGACCGAGTTTTCCTTCGAGCCAGGTGTAGTGCGCGATGATATCGGCATCGGGCGAGAAGAAGTTCATCATCTTGACCGACGGTTTTAATACGGGCAGATACGCGCCGAAAAAGAGCATCGCCGCCAGGCAGAGGAGCGCCAGCTGGTTATGGAAGCGGACGACGAACCGGCCGTATTTCGTCCAGAAGTTGGCGAGAAAGCCGGAATGGTTTTCGAGCCCTTCAAAAGCGTATTTTTGGGCGAACTTCTTGCGCGGGAACGCCGTTAGAAGCGCCGGCAGATAGAGGAAAAGGAGCAGAAGCGTCATCAGAATGCCGACCGCCGAATAGAAACCGAACTTGATGATCGGAATCAGCTGGCTGGTAAAGAGGGAACCGAGCCCGATGGCGGTTGTCAGCTGCGCGAAGAAGGAGGGGGGGAATGCGTGGCTGACCGCGCGTTCGACCGCGCCGTCCAGCCCTTTGTCGCGGATTGCGTCGTGGTAGTAGTTGATCAAGTGAATCGAGCCGGACATCGCCAGCACATAGACCAGCGCCGGCATGCTCAGGAGAATCGAATCGCATTTGCTCCCGGTAAAGGAGACCATTGCCATCGCCAGGCCCGCCGAGAGGATCGCGACCCAAAACGTGTACATCGTCAGCATAAAGTCGCGAAGGCAGATGAGCGCCAAGATGAGGCTCACCAGGGCACAGATTCCCGCCAGCCGGTAGAGCGTGCGGGTTCCTTCCTGGTCGAGCGCGGCGTTATCGACCGGCGGCCCCCCCATGATGATTCCGTCGGTGCGGGGCGTTCGGCCCGAGACGATTTCGTGAACGGTGTCGGCGACCGCCGACCACGCGCGGTAGGCCACGCTTCCTGTATGAATCTGCGCGGTGTCGGGAAGCCCGCACTCGACGGAGATTTCCCGAACGCGGTTGATCAGCTCCTGCATCTTTTTGCCGCCGCCCTTAAACCCGGTGTTGAGGGTAATGAGCATGGCGGTGCTATTGTGGTCGGGCCCGACCAGAACGCCGGTGAGCCGTTCCATGACCAGACGGTGAAGCTCTTCCGGATCGTTGCGCAGGCGGCGCGAGGCCTTGCTGTATGACTCTTCCAGAAGGCGCGCCAGGCGCGGTCCGGTCATGACCGACCGAAAATAGTTTTCCGATTTCTGCAGGTTGGCCGCCGCGGCCAGCTTGTTCGAGGCCGGACCCGGCTGCGGAGCCGGCGCGGGAGATTCTTCGGCCGTCTCGCGCGGGGGGCGGATTTTCAGCGTCGGGTCGAGCCGGTCTTCGATCTTTTCGATATCGAGGTCGGCGACCAGTTCGGCTTCGGGCGCGGTCAGCGCGAAATTGTCGATCGTTTGGCTCGGAACCAGCTTCTGGGCGAAAAGCTCGATTTGATCTTCGTGGATTTTGCCTTCTCCCGGCTCGTCGAACTCGCACCCTTCCCAGCTGACAACAATGTAGCTCTCGAAGGGAAAGTGTTTCAGGAACCACCGGTAATCCTTCGTTTCCTGAAACCGGTCGGGAAGCCAATCCTCCACTGCGTTCGAGTTGCTCTCGAGTGTCCGCCGCGAACCCATCAGGATGAAGCTCAGGAGAAAGACAACGACGAAGATAATGCGAAAGCCGTATATTTTATAGAAATTGGATTTCATCGGTTTCATGGTTTACCGCCGAGAAAGAGTTGATTTCGCGATACAAAAAATCGGTATTCCGCGGAACATTTCCGCAGAATACCGATTTTTAGCATACCCTTTTTTAGGCGGATTGTCTATATGTTTTCAGGGCTGCAGACTGGTTTCGATCGATTGAGAACCCCTAAAAACAGCACTTTTTGCCGCACTTATGTATATCGCCAATTTTAACACACCCGTAAAGTTTCGCCTATTTTAACGGGCCTTCTCGGATTCGGCGGCGGCAAGGCTTTCGGCCAGGTCCTGATAGAAGTCGGTCTCGTCGGTTAAGAAATACTTGATCATCGTCGAGTTGACCGCGAAGTACATCTCGCCCCCTTTCGGCGTTTTGGCGCGCCGCACCTTCTTGGGATCGAATTTCTCGTCGAGCGCTTCTTCCCCGAAATCGAAGAAGTTGTTTGCCCGGTCGAGACGGGCAATGATCGACTCGAGCGCTTCTTTCAGGGGCGCCTGGCTCTCTTTGGTCAGGCGGGGGAGAATCCCGTCTTTGCCGTTCCCCCCGTCGATCGCGGCGCGGAGCGATTCTTCATCGTACTTGACGCGCGAAAGAACGGTTCCGGTATTGACGCTGCCGGCGCCCGTCGTCGGAAGCATTCCCGCGGCGGAACCGGTCCGCGGCGCGCCCTGCGTGCTTTCGACCTGCGAGCGGATGTTCTCTTCATCGATGAACGCGATATCTTTTTGGTTGATCAAAAACGCGGCGCGCGCCAGCGCGGTCACGGCCGGTTCAAAATCGAAATCGTCTTTTCCATCGAACTTCATCGCGCCGATCCCCCGGAGAGCGGCGCATTGAACGTCGATGTCGGTGTTTTTATCCCGCACAAGGCGGATAAAGGTATCGAGGATCACGGTGTTGTTTTCGCCGTCCGAGGGGGACTCGAACGCCGCCAGCCCGTCGACCGCTTTTTTCTGAAGCCAGGCCGTTGTTTCGGGGGAGTAGTTGTGTCTTTTGCCGAACGCCGGGTCGAGTGTTTTGAGGAAGATGTCGGTAACGGTTTTTTTGTTCGCGGCATCGGGGATTCCGACGGCGGCATAGTCGCCGAGGTTGATCAGAAGCGCGAGAACAACATAGTCGGGCACGCGGCCGCCGGTCGGTTCGGCCTCCCCTGTATTAAACATTTCGGCCATTACGTCGATGGCCGGCGCGTAGGGAACGCCCGCGTCTCCGGACCCTCCGGCGCCCGGTTCCCGCTCGTTAAACATGCCGACCGCCAGCGCCGCGTTAAAGCGCGCTGCCGGAAGGAGATCTTCGGAAAGCGCCATTTCGGCAAAGAGATTGACGAGAACCCGCTGAGCGGTTTTTTTGTTTTCCCCGCGCAGCGCGGCGACGTCTTTCGCGGTGTCCTGGCGAAAGGTGTGGAGCCGGGAAAGGTTTTCGCGGTGTGTCCAGCGGGCCAGGTAAAACCCTTTGGCAAACGAGGTGATCTTGGCTTCATCGCCGGAACCGAGGTCGGACTTCTGCTTTTCGGCGTTTTCGTCGATCGGGTCTTCCCGGTATTGTGCCGGAACCGGGCCTGCTGCCAGAGCGAAAAAGATGAGTGCGCAGATTCCGAGCATCCCCCAGAACGTCCTTTGCGCATGCCGGAAGAACGGCGCGGTCTGATCGGCGGAGTGTAGATTGTTCTTTTTCACATTGCCCTCGCTGGAGATGCGGGTAACTTTGGGGAGAACCGGCGGCGCCGCGGCCGGCCGGCTTGCGGTCGGCATTTCCCAGCGGCGTGCGGCTCTGCCGGGGAGCCTTCTTCTGTTCCCCTCCTGGACTAGCGTTTATTCTAGTCTCTCGGGAAAGGATGTTCAAGGAGTTTTTCAAAACTTTTTTCCGCGGAAGCGCACTTCCCATTTTTCCCCTCTTGTTTGAATTTCCGAGATAGAATAGGCAAGTTTGGAAAGCTCTTTCGATTAGGAAAAACTTCATACGTGCGCGCGTCGGCAGAGAACGCATTTTTTTCTTTTTTTCAAGGAGAAAATCCCTATTTGGCCGATGAAAACGATAGACCGTGTTTTCGTTTTGTGATAGGATAGAACAGGGTTTGCGGCACGGGGCGGCATCGGTTTTGCCGCTCCAAGGTCGGCGCCGCGTCTTCTGACACCGGCGTGTTCGGCAGGGTCTCGGCCGTTTTTCTTTCGTACCGAAAAAAGCGCGTCCCGAGGATGACCGGAGCGCTTCCGGGTTGATAATGAATCTGCGTTCGAAAATTTTGCTCGTGGTCGCTCTTATTGCCGGGACGTTCTGCGCCTTCGTCACGAAAGCTGTCCTCAACTCCCTTCCGAGCGGGCAGGAAGAGCCTGCCGCCGTTGAAGAAAAAACCATTCCGACGATGGTCGCCAAGCGCGATCTGATGCCGGGCGACGAAATCACCCCGCAGAACATCCGGTTCGACCGGATTCCTGAAAGCCAGGTTCCGACCGAGGCCGTCAACTATTACAGCGACGCGAAACACCGCGTTCTGACCAAAGGGGTCGGCAAAGGCCAGCTGATCAGCATCTACGATCTGAACGAGCCCGAAACGAGCGAAACGGTCTATTACACGCCGCTGAACAGCACCCGCGCCTCGTTCCTGATCGGTTCGGTTGTCGGTACCGGCGCGAAGGGGGAAGAGTTCCTCGAAGATATCCGCCGCAACATCGTTCCGGGGGTCGATAAGGTCGATTTCTTCCTGACGACCGAAGTGCGCGAAGACAATTCCCCCGACGGCGTCAAACCGCTTCAGCGGACGAGCACCGTTGAGCAGATTCTCGACGACGTCGATATTTACCAGGTCCGGATGGTTCAGCAGCAAAAGGGAGAGCACGAAACGCCGCAGTCCCGCTTGGAGCTCTCTTTCATTCTGAGCGACAGTCAGTTCGAATTGCTCGAAAAGGCGGCAGGGCAGGGGCGCGTGACAATCGAGTTTGCCGCCGATCAGCCCGAAGAGGAGCAGGAAGAATCTCCCCTCTTTGAAATCGAGCCTGCCATGACGCCGTCCGAACCGGCCGAAAGCCAGCCGGTTCCGGAAGAGCCGCTTCCCTTGCCGACTTCGACGATTACCGCTCCGGTTTCCGCCGAGCCGGTTCCCGCGCAAACCGCCGAAGCCGCTCCCGCGGCTCCCGCCGAACCGGTCGAATCGGTTCCGGTCGAGCGTCCCCGAATGAGTATTCCCCGCCCGCGCGTGAGCTACACGAAACCCGACGTCTCCCTTTAACGCGCGTTCCGGCTGGTCGGCCTCCCCTTTCCTCCAAGCCCTTTTTCGGCCCTCCCCCGAAAAAGGGCTTCTTTTTTGGGGATGCGGAAAACGGGCCGGCTTTGATCAGGTATCGTGCCGGGCGGCTTCGCTCCGGCGCAGCTGGCGCAGATGGTCCCGGCATTCGGTCAGGAAGGCCTGATAGCCGGCGGACTGGTAGTCGGGATAGGTCCAGGGGAGCTTCTGCCACGCTTTTTGGGAATAGTAGAGGGTTGTCTCGGCAAAGATTCCCTCTTTGAGGTAGATCCGGTGCAGATGGTCTTTCGTGGAGGCGAGGATCAGTTTTCCCAGGTCGATGTAGCCCGGGTCGAGGTTGAGCGGCCGGGGAACGCCGCCGGGGCATTCCGCCGCGCGCTGCGCTTCCCAGGCGTTTGTCTTTACCTTGATCGGCGCTAAATCGTCCATCCCGATCCGCCGTTCAAACGCCCAGATCCGTTTCGGCAGAACGGGACCCATTTCGTTTTGGTAGTAGTCGGTAAACTCGTTGAAGTAGAAGGTCGGGCTTTCGCGCCAGATCGGACCGAACTCGCTTTCGGCACGCGCTTTCCCCCAGGCGAGGGAATCCTCGTCGGAGGCGAACGCGGCGATGATCAGAAGGACGGATGCCGGTTTGCGTATATCACCCATCGGACGATGACCCGGTTCTTTCTAGTCTTCGAACTCGTCGACTTCCTCTTTGATGAGCGCCGAACGCTTTTTCGCGAGCTCCTCTTCGAACTGCTTTTCCTCTTCCTCGTTCAGAATGGTGTCGCGCCGTTTCGACGGGAGAGACATAAAGAAGACGGTGATTCCGAGGAAGAGGAAAAACGCCGCCCAGCTGATCACCCAGACCGGTTCGGTCTGAGTCGGTTCGTTTGCGGCGAAAAGGGCCGGAACCGTGCCGGTGACCAGGAACGCGAGTGTGCTTGTGAAAAATGACTTGTTCATCATGCCGCCTTACGATTGGGGAAAATCGGTTTTCTGTTTTGGGGTGACCCGGGCCTGAACCCGGGATTGTGTTACTTATCTCCGACGGTTCCCAGTTCGGTCAGGATTGCCGCCGAGGCTTCGATGCCGAGGAAGAAGTCGCGCAGGGTGAAGAATTCGTTCGGCGAATGGATGCCGTCCTCTTCAAGACCGAATCCGGCGAGGATCAGGTCGGCGCCGAGCCGGTCCTTCACTTTGGTAACGATCGGAATCGAGCCGCCGTCGCGGAGAAAGAGGGGGGCCTTCCCGTACACCGAAGCCAGGCCGCGCGCCGCCGCCTGAATATAGGGGCTTTCGAGCGGAATGACCATTCCGCCGGCTCCGTGCTGAAATTCAAGGTTCATCCGGATTCCCTCCGGAAGACGGGCGCGGAAGAATTCTTCGAGCGCGCGGGTGATCTTTTCCGGTTCCTGATTCGGGACAAGGCGGAACGTGAATTTCGCGGAAGCCTGCGCGGGGATGATCGTCTTGCCCCCTTCCCCCTGATAACCGCTTGTCAGGCCGTTGATATCGAACGAGGGGCGGGCGCCGCGCCGTTCCACGACGGTATATTCGCTTTCCCCGAAGGAAGCGTCGAGCCCGATCGCTTCCAGTGCCTCGGCCTCGTCGAACGGGCGTTTCGCCAGTTCGGCGCGTTCGGTTTCGGAAAGGGGGAGAACGTCGTCATAGAAACCGGGAATCTGAATTTTGCCGTCGCTGCCGAGCACGTCGCTGAGCATCGCGCAGAGCGCCTGCGCCGGGTTGCGGACCGAACCGCCGTATAGCCCGGAATGAAGGTCGCGGTTCGGACCGGTGAGCGTCAGCTCATAGCCGACGACGCCCCGCAGTCCGTAGGTGATTCCCGGCTGGTCGGCTCCCGGTTTATCGGTGTCGCTGACCAGGATCACATCGGCGCGGAGCAGATCGCGGTTTTCCGCTTTTTCGAGGAACGCCGAAAGGGCGGTGCTGCCGATCTCCTCCTCCCCTTCGAGGATGAACTTCACGTTGAGCGGAAGCCGGCCGCCGGCCGCCAGGAGGCTCATGACCGCGAAAACGTGGGTGAGTGACTGGCCCTTGTCGTCGTCGGCGCCGCGGCAGAAGACTTTTCCGTCGGCGATCGTCGGTTCAAAGGGAGGTGTGCGCCACTGGCCGACCGGATCGACCGGCTGCACATCGTAATGCCCGTAAATGAGGACGGTCGGTTTCCCCGGCACTTCCGGCGAACGCGCGAAAACGAGCGGGTTCGTTTCCGTCTCGATGAGACGCGCGTCGAACCCGATGCCGCCGAGCGTTCCGGCGAGCCAATCCGCCATCCGCCGTATATCCGGCTTGTGTTCGGATTCGGCGCTGACGCTCGGAATGCGGAGCGCCTCGAACCACTTTTCGAGAAAGGCCTGTCTGTTTTCGCGGAGATACTCCTGGAGAGATGCCATGGGGGTGCCTGTTTTGTGTTTATGTGTTGAGAAGGGCGAGTGCGCGGTCGATCCGTGTGAGTGTACGGGCGGGGCCGAGGAGCTCGAGCGCTTCGAACATCCCGATCCCGACTCCTTTCCCCGTGGCGGCGACACGCAGCGCGTGAATCAGCTGCGCCGGTTTGATCTGCTTCTCTTCGATGAACTTCATGAACGACTCCTCGAGCGGTTCCGGGGTGAACTCGCTTTCCGAAAGGGCGGCGAGCCGGCCGCGGTACTCGGCCAGAAGCGCCGGGGCGGCTTCGTCTTTGAGAAGGCGCTTTTCCCAGGCTTTTTCGTCGATCGCAAATTCGGTATCGCTCTCGAAAAACTCCGTGAAATCGAGAATGTCGCCCGAGACCTTGATCCGATCCCCCGCGGCCTTGATGAGCCCGCGAACGAGCGATTCGACCTGTTCGGGGGAGATGCCGGGATGGTTCGCCAGTGCGAGACGGGTATCGGCGGGGAAGAGGTCGGGCAGATCCGAAAAAGCGCTCTTCCCGGCATAGGGACCGTCGAGCGGTTTGAGCCACCCGGCGGCGACCAGGTACCGGAGAATGCGGGCGTACTTTTCGTCCTGGGAGATGGCGTTCATATGCTTCTCCTGGAAGGCAAAAAGCTTTGCCGGATCGAACGACGCCGCCGATTTGGTGACCCCTTCGAACGAGAAGAGATTCACCAGTTCGGCGGGGGTGAAGAACTCGGATTTGTCGTCGAGCGCCCAGCCGAGGAGCGCGAGGTAGTTCAGAATCGCTTCGGGCAGGTAACCGGTCTGCCGGTAAAAATCGACGATGACCGGATTGAACCCGTCGGCGGTCGTCGCCAGGCCGACCCGGTCGGCGATCCCTGTTCCCTGCCGGACGAGTTTGGCGAAATCGTTGTTCTTTAGGTATTTGTCGAGTTTCCGTTTGCTCAGTTTCGTTTTGCTTCCCGGTTCGGCGACGAAGGGGAGATGGGCGTATTGGGGAAGGGGAATCCCCAGACTTTGCGCGATGAAGATCTGGCGCGGCGTGTTCGAAAGGTGCTCTTCGGCGCGGATCACGTGGGAGATCCGGATGTCGTCGTCGTCGACCACGTTCGCCAGATGGTAGATGAACGAGCCGTCGGCACGCTGGATCACGTGGTCCTGTTCGGTTGCCCAATCGAACTCGACATCGCCGCGGATCAGGTCGTGGATCACGAGTTTCCCCTCACGCGGCATCTTCAGGCGGACAACGCCGCTGCGCCCTTCAGCTTCGAACCGTCTTCGGTCGTCCTCGGTTTCGGCCGCCCATCGGCGGCTGTAGACAAACGTGCGTTTGGCGGCGACAGCCTCTTCCCGCTCTTTTTGGAGCTCTTCCGGCCGGGCGTAGTCCCGGTAGGCGAACCCGCCGGCCAGGAGCTTGTCGACCGCCGCCTGGTATTTGCCGCTGCGCTGCGACTGGTAATACGGTCCGTACGGCCCGCCGACCCCCGGCCCTTCGTCCCACTCGATGCCGAGCCATTTCAGCCCGTCGAGAATCGGCTGGAGCGCTTCTTCAACGTTCCGGGTCTGGTCGGTATCGTCGATCCGCAGAATGAATTTGCCGCCGTTCTTCTTCGCGAACAGGTAGCAGAAAAGGGCGGTACGTACCCCGCCGATATGGAGGTAACCGGTCGGACTGGGGGCGAAACGGGTGCGGACTTCGGTTGTCATAGGCGATCCTTTATCGAACTGTTCCGAACCGGATTCCGCGCGGAACCGGCTTCCGGAACCCGGGGAAACGGCATGCCGGCGCTCCCCGTTTTGACGGCATCAGAAACAATCCCCCTTCCGGTTCCCCCCGCGATTGCCCTTCATTATACCCCCGAAACCTTAAACGTCCATATTTTCCCGATTCCGCCGGGACGGGCGTTTCTTTTTTCCCCTTGAAAAAACCGGTTTTTCCGCCTAAGATGGCAAAAATTTGGTCCGGAAAGGGGGGAACCGCCCCTTTTCTCTTTTTCCCGAAAAATTTTCCGCAATAAAGAGGGCCTTTCGGCAACAGTACCGATGAGGCCCAAGTCTTTCGGATCCGGAGTAACTGAAAACGTGACATCACCATCGATCGACTGGGAGAAGGTCCTGCTCGAAAGCGAACCGCAGATCCGTTCGGTCATTCACCGTTACGGAGCCCGTTCGGCCGAAGAGATCGACGACATCTTCCAGAATGTCTGCCAAATCGCGATCGGCCACCGCGATCCGGTGCAAAACCCGGCGGCGTGGCTCAGCGGCGTGGCGGCCAAGCAGGCCCAGAATTACTGCCGAAGCCAGGGGCGGTACAACAAATATGTCGGTATCTTCCGGCAGGATTTCAGCAGCGGCGGCCGGTCGGACGAACCGGATCCGGTGGAATTCCTCCTTCAGGAAGAGCGGCATCGGTTCGTCCGCGAGGCCAAAGGGCGTCTTTCTTCCGGAGACCAGGAAATCCTTTCTCTGAGCTTTGAAAAAGGCCTGAGTTACAAACAGATTGCCGAAAAGCTTGGTATTTCGGTCGATGCCGTCACTTCCCGGCTGCATCGGGCGAGGCGTGCCCTTAAAAGGGAGCTTGAACAATATGGACAACAATAACCTCAGTACACTCTCCGACGAAGAGATTTTTCGCCTGGAACTGCTCGCCGACGGCGAACTCGACGAAGACGCGCGCCGCGAGCTTCTTCTCCGTCTCGATCAGACATCCGACGGATGGCGTCGATGCGCCTGCGCGTTTCTCGAAAATCAATGTTTCCGCGAAGCGTTTCAGCGCGCCCCCGCCGCCGAACCGGCCGAACCCGGCTCGCCCCAAATTGAGCGGAACAGCCTTTGGAAATCGGTCAGCTCGGCCGGGCGGTTCCCAAAGGTTTCGGCGCGGCATTCTTCTCCCCGGGCCGAGGGCGCGGCCGCATTTGAACCGGCCGAAGAGCCGGTTTTCTCCCCCGTTCTCCTCGCCGGCAAAACCGAACGCGAACCGGCGCCGAAAACCGGCTCCTTCTGGAAACCGGCGTTCATCTCGGCGGTCTGCCTTTTGATCGCGTCGCTGGCGCTGGTCGAGTATCGCCATCAGGCTGCCCGCCGCGAGTTTGCCGAGACGCATTACACCGGTGTACTGCAAGACCTTTACGCTCCCGGCAGCATGGCCGAAAATGCTGACGCGGCCCGGTCCGCTGACATTGACCAGATTCCTGTTATCGCCGAATCCGAGCCGGCGCCTGCGGCCGAAGAGGCCGAAGAAGCGGCGGCGCCCCTTGTTGCCGCGGTCTCTTCGGTTCCCGCCGAGCCGGCCGCCGGTTCCCTTCCCGCGGGCGAACCGTTTTCCGCGCCCTTTTCCGATGTCCGGGCAAACGCTTCCGTCCCTTCCGCCGGAGGGATCCCGGTTGCCGCGAAGTCTCTCGGCCGACTCACTCCCGCCGGCCGCCCTGCCGAAAAGGTGCGCCACATCACGATCCGCCGTCCCGGCGGGCTCGACGAAATCTCGGTTCCCTGTGTTGAAGCCGAATCGTACGTTTCCGACAATTCCGCCGCCGAAGCGCTGGCGAACAATTACCGCGAAGCGGGCTGTCAGGTCGAAACGCTTCACGAAGAGCTGAAATTTCAGCTGAAGAACGGGAAAACCGTGATTGTCCCCGTAGATACCATAGATGTTCAGCACGCGCCGCCGGTCACGCATTTTCTCTGACCGGCATGTTCGAAAGCAAACGAATCTTTTCCCGGCCAGGCCGGGCAGAATGAGAGAGGTATACGATGTTGAAGAAAACGATTCTTGGTTTTGGAGTTTTAGGTCTTCTGCTTGCCGGAAGCGCGTGGGTTTCCGGTCAGACGAAACCGTTGAAAGCCGTCTTTCCGCGGCTCTTTGTCGCCGATGAAACGGTTCCGGAGGCGGAACAGGCCGATCCGCTGGTGACCCTTGAGCCGCAAATCGATCCCGGCGCCAATGTCCAGAGTTACTCGGTGATCACCGAAAACCGGATCGGACCCGACGGGAAACGGGTTCAGAAGAAAAAGGTCTGGCAGAACGGTACCCTGGTCGAAGAGAAAGAGGAAGTGATCGAGGGGGAAGATGACCAGCTGAGCGCCGAAATCGACGGCCAAACGTTCCCCGGAATGATTTCCCGTTCCGAACAGAACGGCGGATTCTTCGGACTCCCGGGGAACATGGACGAGATGCTCCGCGGCATGGAAGAGAACCTTCAGGGAATGGAAGACCGGATGAACGCGCTCCGCGCCCAGATTCTCCAGGGAACGGATGCCGGTTTGGCGGGAGCGGCCGATGCTTTTGATGCCAACGGCCTTTTGAACCAGCGCGATGATGTCAACGCCCGCCGCGCCGAAATTCTCCGCCGGAACGGGCTTGCCGCCCCCCTGGCGCTGAGCGAGTATTGGATCGGCGCCTCGGTCTCCCCGGTCTCCGATGATACTGCGTATCAGCTTGGCCTCGCCGACGGCGAAGGGCTTCTCGTCCGGGAAGTGGTGCCTGACTCTCCCGCCGAAAAGGCCGGACTGCAGAAGTACGACATCCTCCTTGAAATCGGCGGGCAGCCGGTTGCCAGTGCGGCGCAGATCGGGCAGATTGTCGATGAGGCGAAAGACGCTTCTCTGACCGTTTCGTATATTCGGAAAGGGGAAAGGCAGACGGCCGAGCTGACGCCGGAAAAACGTCCCGCTCCCGAGACGGCCGCCGCCGAAAATCTCCAGAATTTCCAGCAGAGCTTTCAGCAAAACCTCCAGCAGGCCTTGCCTCAGCGCGAGCAGATCCGTGTGGTTCGTCCCGGCATGATTGTTCCTGACGAGTCGGCCGAATCGGCCGGTTCCGCCGAACCCGCCGGCGAAGTCGCTCTGCCGCAGGCCGAACAGCAGCCGCAGGAATAGGCCCCTCGGAAACCCGGCCGCTCTTTTTTGCGGAAAGAAACAAAAAGCCGCTTTCCTTAACCGGGGAAAGCGGCTTTTTTCAAGGAGGGAACCGGTTTACGCTTCTTCGGTCTGGCGGGTGATAAAGAACGCGTAGAAGCCGACAACGGCGAACCCGGCCGCCGGCACCAGGTAAGTGAGCGCAATCGAGCCGGTCTTGTCGGAAAGAAGTCCCTGTACCTGTGTCAAGAGCGCCGCGCCGGCGATCGCCATCACCATGCCGGACCCGCCCATCTTGAGGTCTTCCCCCAGCCCCCGTGTGCCGAACGCGAAAATGGTCGGGAACATCAGCGACATACAGCCGGTAATCCCGATCAGGGTATAGACCCCGCTCAGACCCGGCCGCAGAGCCGTGTTCAGGCAGAAGAGGATCGCGAAAAGGGCGAGAATCGAAAGAATGGTCGAAGGCTTCAGAAATTTCATCAGGCCGGTGCAGACGAACCGCATCACCACAAAGAGGATCAGCGAAAGAATGTAATACGTCGCCGCCGCCTGTTCGGCGGTTTTCGGCAGGAACGCGTTAAAGTGAATCAGATCGCAGACCTTGTAGAAGCAGGCCGAGACCGGTTCAAGATGGCGGAGCGCCTCGACCCCTCCGGTTTCGAGTACCGCGTTCAGGTCGAGCGCGGCGATACAGTAGCGGATGGCGAACGACCAGGTGGCGATCTGCGCGCCGACATAGAAAAACTGCGCGATCACTCCCCAGACATAGTTCTTGTTCCGCAGAAGCCGGCCCCAGGTGGCGGTAAAGTCGATCCGTTTATCCTCTTCTCGCAGACGGGGCATCCGGGTAAAGAGGATCAGAAGCCAGGTCGCCAGCAGGATCAGCCCGATTGTGCCGTAGGTGAACGAAATCGCATGGAGCTCCCCTGTCCGCACTCCGGCCAGCGCCTCGGCGGTCATCTGCCCGCGCTGCTCCTCGGAAAGGGGATTCAGCTGCGAAAGGATGAACATTTGGCTGACCGCCACCCCCACAATCGAGCCGACCGGATTAAATGACTGCGAGAAGTTGAGCCGCCGCGCCGCCGTTTCGGGGGAACCGAGCGCGCAGATGTACGGGTTACACGCTGTCTCGAGAACCGAAAGGCCCGCGAACGTGATCAGGATCGCGACCAGGTAAAAGAGGTAGCAGAGGTTCGGCATCGCCGCGGTCAGGCAGGCGGGGAAGAAAAGGAGCGTGCCGGTCACGTACATCCCCAGCCCGAGGAGAACCCCCGCCTTAAACGTAAAGCGTTTCATGAACATCGCGCCGGGAATGGCGAAACAGCCGTAACCCAGCGCGTAGCAGACAACCTGAATCCACGCCGTTTTCCCGTCGTTAAAGCTCATGATCCGCTTGAACGCCGCCAGAAGGGTGTCGGTCATGTTGTTCGCCAGCCCCCACCAGGCGAAAAGGGTGGTCAGGAGAATGAACGGCCAAAGGACTTGAAGCGGAATCACCTGCCCGCTTTTCTGAAAGGAGGGGGCCGGTTCGCACGCGCGCTGATCGTTTTCGGACATGGTTTCTTATTCTTTCCGGGTAAAGGATCGTCATATCAGGGAGAGTGAATTCCATACCCCATTATAGCAAAATCGGCTCCTCCTCAAAATGCATTAGGCCGGTTTTGGCGGAATCGTCTGAGACAAATTTGCGAAAGATACTTTACGTTGTCATCGATAGACCTCCTATGGTAAATAACCATGATTCTACCATAGAAGGTGCTGACCGTCAGCCATTTACAGAAATTCTGTCACAGACCCTACTTCTCCAATATGCGCCGCATTTCATCGGCGGAAGGGACCCTTCCCGAAACACGCAGGGTGCCGTCAACCAGAAGCGCCGGAGTGCTCATCACGCCGAGCGCCACAATTTTTTCGATTTCGGTCACCTTTTCGAGCTTGTAATCGAGTCCGAGCGACTTGGCCGCCGCGTCCGAAACTTCAGCCAGTTTTCTGCATTTCGCACAGCCCGTTCCGAGAATCTGAATCAACATTGTCTCTTTATCCTTTCCATCTCCATAACCAACGATTGACTAAAAATATGCGATACGGCTCCAATACTCACGTGTCAGCACAGCATTCCGTAAAGGAAACCGATGACAGTGCTCAGAAATACCGTCAAGCCCACGAAAACGGCTGTCTTTCTTGCGCCCAGATAACGGCCGACGACGATAATGCTCGGCAGCGAAAGGGTCGGTCCCGCCAAAAGAAGCGCAAGTGCGGGTCCCTTCCCCATGCCCAGTCCCGTCAACGCCTGGAGAAGAGGGATTTCGGTCAGGGTTGCAAAATACCAGAGTGTTCCGGCAATCGACGCCAGAAAGTTCGACAGGAGGCTGTTTCCCCCGAGCCAGCGGGCAACCGAGTCGGCGGGAACGAGCGAGGCGGCGAACCCGGTCACAAAGATGCCTCCGAAGAGGAGCGGCACAATCGTTTTCGCAAAAGACCATGTCTGCCCCATCCATTCCGAAATCTCGTCACGGCTGAACCAGCGAACCGCCATTGCCAGGATCGCCAGACCGATGAAAAGGCAGATCATCCAGCGCATTTTATAAACAGCGGCGCTCCATCGATAATTTTCGGGCGTACTGTCTTTCTCTGCGGCAATACAGTCTTTCCGGATCAGAAAATGGTTTCCGGGCTGAAGCATTTCACGTTCTCTTTCGGGAATCGATACCCCCGTGCTCAGGAACCGCTGAACCTGAAATTTCATCTCGTCACCTGTCAGCTGGGTTATCGATGTTTCAAGCTCAATCTCTTCGGGAAGAACAAAGGAGAAGTTTCCTGCGGCATGATCGAGGTGGGTGATTGCGTTCCCCTTTCCGAGCGTCAGTACTTTGGAAGCGGGATTAACCCAGTCGCTGAAGACGAGAAAGGCTATCATCGCCGCCAGGAAGAGTCCCGTCTGCCAAGATTTGCGGCTTGTCGGCACCGGATCGGGCATCTGCATAATGGTGACGGTGCGTTCCTGCTCACTGCGTCGGAAGATAAGCGCCATCATAATTCCGATCACAAGACTCATGAGGATGGCGGTGACGGTTCGCGCAGCTCCGAGTTCAAATCCGAGGATACGTGCGGTAAGAAAAATCGCCATGACATTGAGCGCGGGGCCGGAACAGAGAAACGCCGAAGCGGGTCCCAAACCGGCACCGACACGATAGATTCCGGCGAACATCGGCAGGACGCTGCATGAACAAACGGCCAGAATCGTTCCCGAAACGGAGGCGAAAGCGTATGCCTTGACTTTGTCCGCCTTCGGACCGAGATGCTTTAAGACAGCCTCCTTGGAAAGAAACGATGAAATTGCCCCCGCAATAAACATCGCGGGAATCACGCAGGCAAGCGTATGACATCGAGCGTACCACTGGAGCATACGCAGTGCATCGAGCAGGGCTTCCTGAACAGCCGGATTTGCAATCGGCAAAAAATATGCCAGGAGAAAGAGGATCACAAGACCGAAAAAAAACCTGATTTCACTTTTCACCGGAATCTCCTTGAAAATCTTCTCTTTACTTTGATATTTTGCAAAATATACAATCGTTGTGCTCGAAAAAACGCCTTGACCGCACAGGAGAGGAAAAGACGTTTTCAGACACGCGGAGGTTAAACAGGAATCCCCGGCTTTTTTCGTTTTCCGGCAACCTTTTCGAGACAGTCGCAGACTTGCAGAATACAGGGACAGGTAAGACGGTAGTAAACATTTTTCCCCCGTTTTTCGTCGGCAACGATTCCGGCGTTTTTCAACACGGAAAGATGACGGGACAGGGTGGAAATATCGATGTCGAACATTTCAAGACAAACACACACACATTGTTCGCCTTTGGCAAGTTTTTCAACAAGCCGCAGACGGACCGGGTGCGCCAGAGCTTTAAAAACCTGAACCTTGTCGTCAATGGTCATCATGATTCTCCTTGTCCGTCCCTATCTCGCCGGAAAAATGCTTTCCGTTACAGTGTAATCGGCAAAAACATTTGCAAGTTTAGCAAAATAACCAAATGTGTCAAGGGGAAAGGGGCATTCTTCTTTGAAAAACGTTTTGTGGACAAATCCCAAGGTCAAATATCAAGACTGACAAAATGGTTCGTTGACTTTTGGGCTGGAGGGGTGGTTTCCTGTCCATAACAAACATCACTGTCGTCTGCAACCAATCTGGTTCAACGATGAAGTTCGTTTGCAAGAAATTCGGCACCGCACCGTCGAATCCTATTCCCCCGCGGCGGAACTCTTTTTCCTTCTCCTTTTTCAGGTATAATTTTAAGGGGAAGGCGTGTTTTCCGTCCTGTTGGGAGGGCGGAAAGAGTGTATCGGAAAAGTTTTTAGAGGGCTGCCCCCGCGATGAGTAGTGAACTGCCGCAGCGTACCGGGCCGTACCGGCATATCCGGATGGTCTACGCCGGTCAATCGAGCCAGCTTTGGAAGGCGCGCGA
The DNA here is from genome assembly GCA_017405595.1 of Thermoguttaceae bacterium. Taxonomy (GTDB): domain Bacteria; phylum Planctomycetota; class Planctomycetia; order Pirellulales; family Thermoguttaceae; genus RUG695. The sequence goes on from JAFRAC010000019.1 coordinate 79,607, forward strand.
CGAGCGGGACGGAAAAACGGTCGCGGTCAAGCGCCTGCTGCCGAACTATGTCGACCGCGAACATGTCGCTCTGCTCAATAAGGAGCGGCAGGTCACCGTTTCGCTCGACGGTTCCCCCTCGTTTCTGCACTTCTACGACGCCGGGAAAGACGCCGGTATTCCCTACCTCGTCCTCGAATGGTTCGCCGGGCCGAGTGTCGGCCAGCTGGTCAAACTCGGATACAGCACCTACGCTCCGGTCCTTCCGCAGCTGATTCCCGCCCTCTTCGAACCGCTCATTCCCCTCCATCAGGCGGGATGGGTCCACTGCGATATTAAGCCGGACAATTTCCTCTTCTCCCCCGAACTCGGAGTGAAGCTGATCGACTTCGCCATTACCGAGAAGAAAGGGGGGAGCCTTCTTCCCCGCTTCTTCCGGAAATCGGCGGCGATTCGGGGAACCGCGACGTACATTTCGCCCGAACAGATCGAGCACCGGCCCCTCGACGGCCGGACCGACCTTTACTGTCTCGGGGCGACGATTCTCGAACTGCTGACCGGCGCCGCTCCCTTTGCCGGGAATACGCTCGGCGAGCTTCTCAACAAACACCGTTCGCCGCATGTTCCCTCGGTCGCGGCAAAAAACCGGAACGTGACCCCGCAATTCGACGCTTTCCTGAAATCACTCCTCTCCCCCGATCCGAACAAGCGCCCCTCCTCGGCGCAGGAGGCGTTTTCGGTTGCGAAACGGCTGCCGATCTTTTTAAAGCCGCCCGAGGGGTAACGGGAACGGGCTTTTCGATTCAGCTTCCCGGCATTTGAGCATTGCCTGAGAGGCGGATCCCTCCTCCGGAGCCGGGCGGAATGTACGTTGCCAATTTTACCGATTCTGCTATAATCATCCTTTCAGGGCGTTTGTTTTCTGCCTTTCTTTTACCCGGTTTTTCGGGGGGCGGGGCGTTTATCGAAAGCGCGTTTCCTCCCCGGTAAGTCGGGTTTTGATTTCCGTTTCCGTTCTATCGTTTGGAGTCATCGTGACCGATTCTCCCCTCTCCTTCGAACAGCCGATTTACGATCTGGAAGTCCGTCTCGAAGAGATGCCGAAAAACAATCCTTCTCCGGAAATCCGGGAAGAGATCCAACGCCTGAAACTCGGGCTTTCCGACCTCAAAAAGAAGATCTACTCCAATCTGACCCGCTGGCAGGTGGTCGAGGTTTCGCGTCATCCGAAACGGCCCCAGACCGCCGATTATCTCGATTTGGTCTTCGATGAGTTCGTCGAGCTGCACGGCGACCGTTTCTTCGGCGACGACCGGGCGCTGATCACCGGCTGGGCGAAACTCGACGGCATTAAGGTCATGGTGGTCGGCCATCAGAAAGGGCATACCGTCAACGACCGCATGGCATGCAATTTCGGCTGCGCCCATCCCGAGGGGTACCGCAAAGCGGTCGGCAAGATGAAGCTTGCCGCCAAATTCGGCCTGCCGGTCGTCTGTTTCATCGATACGCCGGGCGCCTATCCCGGCATCGCTTCCGAAGAGCGGGGCGTGGCCGAGGCGATCGCCGAGGCGATGTTCGAGATGTCGATTCTGCCGACTCCGATCGTCTGCGTGGTGATCGGCGAAGGGGGGAGCGGCGGCGCGCTCGGGATCGGCGTCGGCGATAAGGTCGCCATGCTCCAGTACGCCTACTACAGCGTGATCAGTCCGGAAGGGTGTTCCGGCATCCTCTGGAAAAGCGAAAAGTTCAAAGATAAAGCCGCCGAAGCGCTGAAATTCACGTCGTCCGACCTGCTGAAACTGGGCGTGATCGATAAAGTCATTGAAGAGCCGCTCGGCGGGGCGCACCGCGACCCGCGGATGATGGCGTCGCGGTTAAAGCAGTATCTTCGCACGCAAATCCGGTCGCTCAGCCGGGTGCCGATCGAGAAGCTGCTCGACGCCCGCTATCGGCGGTTCCGCGATTACGGCGTCTTTTTCGATAACGAAGAGGCCGCGGCCGCCGCGTTTCAGCGCGGGTCGCTCTTCCCCGCAAGCGGGACGAAAGAGCCGCTTGCCCAGGAATGACCGTCCTGCCGGCAGGGGCCGCAGCGGCTTGACGGCGGTTCCCGGCCGTCTTAACATAAAACCGTTGAAATCATATTCCGTCTGAGGACAGAAGTTTTATGAAATTCGCGAAACCCGGACGCGCTTCCTCCGCGAAATTTCGCCAGAGCAGTGCGCAGGAAGGGAAACCTGACATCTCGAAACGGAAAATCGTCGGTTTCTACGACTACACGGTTGTTCTGACCTATTGCGGAATGCTCTGCGCGTTCTGCGGCATTTTGCGCGCGGTCAACCGTGAGTTCTGGGAAGCGATGATCTGCCTGATGCTGGCAGGAATCTGCGATATGTTCGACGGCGCGGTCGCCTCGACAAAGAACCGGAATGCCTGTGAAAGGCGGTTCGGGATTCAGATCGACTCGTTAAGCGACCTGATCAGTTTCGGTGTTCTGCCCGGCATCTTCGTCTATGTGATCGCCGAACAGACTCCCCTTGCCGGAGTGGTCGCCGCCCTCTTTGTGCTCTGCGCCCTGATTCGGCTCGCCTATTTCAATGTGCTTGAAGAGGAACGGCAGAACCAGACTTCCGAAAAGCGGAAAAGCTATATCGGTGTTCCGGTCACGACGGTGGCGATCACGATGCCGATCGCCTACATGATGTACGATTACAGCCTCTTTAAGACAACCGCCTGTTTTCCCATTCTCCTTCTCCTTATGGGTGCGGGGTTCATCTCGCCGGTCGAGATCAAAAAACCGGGAACGCTCCTGAAGATGTGCCTGATTCTTCTCGGCGTTCTCGAAGTTCTCGGAATGATGTTCCTCATGACTTGGGGCGAGAAATGAAAGACTCGCTCCCGCTCCGTTTTTTGTATCGGACGGTTCCGGGCCGTGCGCTTCTGGCCTGTCTGGTTCGTCCGTCTGTCTCGCGCGCGGCCGGCGCTCTTCTTTCGAGCCCGATTTCAAAATGCGCGATTCCCCGTTTTATCAAAAAGAACGGCATTTCGCTCGAGGGAATTGAAGTTCCCGAAGGCGGGTTCCCCTCGTTTAACGCGTTTTTCACCCGAAAGAGGAAATCACCCGGTTTTGAACCGGCCGAAGGGAATCTGATCTCTCCGTGCGACGCCCTGCTGACGTATCAGCCGATCCGGAAAGACGTTCTTTTCGAGGTCAAGCGTTCCGTTTACACCCTGAACGATCTTTTGGATGACCCTGAACTTGCCCGGTCTTTTGAGGGGGGAAGCGCGTTGATTTTCCGCCTGACACCGGCGCATTATCACCGCTATTGCTACTGTGCCGACGGCGAAATTCTGGCGAGCCGGTCCCTGAAAGGGGTGCTCCATTGCGTACGCCCTGTCGCGCTGGCCAGCGTGCCGGTTTTCGTGCGGAACAGCCGCGAATACCGTGTTATCCGCACCGAACGTTTCGGGCTTGTCGTGCAGATGGAAGTCGGCGCCCTCTTCGTCGGAAAGATGGCGAACCGCCGGGAAAGCATTCACGAAAAAGTCCGTGCCGGGGAGGAAAAAGGCTATTTCGAGTTCGGCGGTTCCACGATTATCCTTCTCGTTCAGAAAGATATGGTCCGGTTCGATCCCCGGCGGTACTCCGGCCGGCTCGTCGACGGGGAAATCCCGATCCGGATGGGGGAAATCCTCGGCGAAAACCCGGTTTCCCCGGAGGGGAAATCGTAAAACAGACTTTCGGCGGGCCACCCGGTTTTCCGGTTTGCCGGTAAAAAAAGGCAGATCCGGCGTTGTTTCGGATCTGCCTCTTTTACGTGCGGGGAACCGGCTCTTCTAGTGGTTCTGGAAAAAGTTTTTCAGGTTCGCCGCGGCTTGCCCTTTCGGCGCATGGGGAACCTTGTGGGTGCCGGTTGCCGGTTTCTTCTCTTCCTTGGAGGCGGGTTTGATATCGTCGTCGTCGAGGTTCAGGTGGAGAACCGGTTTCGGCTTTTCCTGCGGCGGCGCCTGAGGCGCGGCCGGCCCGCTTTTCGGGGCCGGGGGGACCGCGGGCTCTTCGCGTTTGAAGGTGCCGGTCGGCGCTTTAGGCGATGGAGCGATATTCGACGCGGACTCGTCTTCGATGATCCGGTCGAGGATGTTCCCTTCCGGCTCGTCGTCCTGATCTTCTTCGCGCGACATGGTGATGGTCGGTTCGGCCGGCGAGGCTTCGGCGGCATCCTCGGAAAGGAGCCAGTTCGAAACGTCGTCCCCCCCGTTGGCGGCCGCGGTCAGCGAGCTTTGCTCGACAGTCCGGGCGACGACTTCGGCGATCGATTCGACTTTCGGCTTTTTGCCGGTCGACATCGCCACCGTGATCAGCATTTCAAATTCCAGCGGTCCGATGGTGAGTCTGTCGCCGTTGCGGAGCTCGGTCTCTTCCTCGATTTTCGAGCCGTTGACGAAAACGCCGTTCCGGCTCCCGAGATCGCGGACGCCGACGTAACCTTCTTCGGTGAGAATGACGCAATGATAGCGGCTGATCAGCTCGTTTCTGGATTTAAGCTGGCAGTCTTCCGCCCTTCCAATCATGAATTTAGGGCGATTGATCGTGATTAGGTGTCCGCTTTGCTTGCCATTGACAACCTTTAACTGAACCTGCATTCTTTTCAACCAATCGAACTTACCGATGCACTTTAGTCAAACCGTCTAGGTTCCGGAGGGATGAAAAAAATGAACGCGATGATAACGGTTGCAAATCCTGAACCCGGACCGTTTGAAAGCGCCCTTTTCGGCATGCGGAAAGGACGCCTTTCTACTCTATCGGCTATAACGCGATTTTAACAGAGAAAAAAAAGAAATCAATACCGCACCCCGAACCGGCTCCTTCCGCCGGCAGGGGCGTTTTGTCCGGTTCCGGTTCCGCGGAACCGGCCCGATTCCCTAGCCGGTTTCGCTCTTTTGTGCTATGATAGGCGGAGGGGAAAAGGGGGCGAAAAGTGCGCCGGTTTACCCCTGTCCGCCGCCGAATTTTCCGCCGCGTTCCCTCTTGCGGGGGCGGCCGTTTCACAAATGGAATCATGCCATGTCCGACGAAATGAACCCTTCTGAACCGATCCCCGACAAGAGCGGGCAGCCCGATTCTTCCGGCCGAACTCTGGAAGAGGTCCTCGCCGCGTACAAGATCGAACTGCCGGCGAAGAAAATCACCCTTCTCGACCGCTACTGCCGCGCTCTTTGGGATTGGAACACCAGGCTGAACCTGACCCGGCACGACGATTACGAAAAGTTCGTGACGCGCGATCTGGTCGACACCCTTCAGCTGGCCGCGCACCTGCAGAAGGGGGAACACGTCCTCGACGTCGGTACCGGCGGGGGTGTTCCGGGCGTCCCTCTGGCGATTCTCCGGCCGGACCTCGACGTGGAGCTTTGCGATGCGACCGGGAAAAAGGCGAAAGCCGTCGGCGCCATTCTCGATGAAATCGGTCTGGACCTGAACGTCTGGCACGCGAAAGGGGAAGAACTGGTTAAAGCGCATCGGTTTCATACCCTTGTGATTCGCGCCCTCTCGAAGCTGAACCGGGTTCTTGAAATTTTTGCGCCGGCGTGGTACGCGTTCGACCGTCTTCTTCTGATTAAAGGGCCCGCTTGGGTTGAGGAACGGGGGGAAGCGCGGCATTTCGGCCGGCTGACCAATCTGGCGCTCCGCAAACTCGCCGAGTACACGAATCCGGGAATGGAACATCAGAGCGTCATTCTGCAGGTCTGTCAGAAGAAGCGCCTTGCCGGGATCGAAAAGAGGGCCGAAGATCTTGCCGCCGGGATTCCGATCGAAGAGAGCGCCGAAATTGTCGCGGTCGAGACCGAATCGGGGCCGGCACGGCAGGCGGGGCGTTCGCGTCCCTTCCGCCGTCCGCGGGGGGCGCGTCCGTTCGGTTCCCGGCCCAACCGGGGGAATTTCGGAAAAGCCAATCAGGCCGGCAGGGGCGGCCGCCGCGGGAAAGGCGGAAACGCCGGCAAAGGGGGTCCTTCCGGCGGCCGGCGGCGCGGCGGCGCGGGTCCGAACCGGGGCTCCCGTTCTCCCCGGCGTGGCTCGCCGCGGTAAAAGAGGGGTTTTAACCCGGGATGATATCTTCTTTCCCACAATGAAGGAGTTTTGAACCGATGTCGCATTTTTCCCGTTTCACCTGCGCCGCGGCGGCGCTGCTGATCCCGATACTTTTCCTTTCCGGATGCCGGAAGAGCGGCGAGTCCGATGAGGAACGTCAGCAGCGCGAAACTGCCGAAGCTCAGAAGCAGATGGCCGAGGCGATCTTTTCCGATGAAATCCGTTCCCTGACCGAAGACGAACTGGCCGCTCTTCCTCCGCGCAACGGGCTGCCGACCGAAATGCTCATCCCGAACGCCCTCAGCGCCCGCGTGATTCAGCCGGCCCGTTTTCTCGAATACGCCGATGCCGGAAAGGTTCTCCGGTTTCTCGGCAACTCTCCTTCGCTGGTGCCGTTCTGGAACCAGTTCGACCAGCTCGATCTGATTATCACTAGTGCCAAAGTCGCGCCGGTCTCGCTCCTCGACGTGAAGTCGGAGGAAAAGATCGGCGAGAATTTCCCGTTCCCCTGTACCGCGGTTTATGCCCGGAAAACGAGTGCGGTTGACCGTGAAGCCTTCGAGCGTTCCCATTTCGGCAATATTCCCCCGGAACGGATCGAAACGGTCTCTCTTGCGGGGCGCGAAGTCTCTCTGAGCGAAAATTCGCTCATTGTGCCTCTCGACGCTTCGGGGAAGAGAACCGCCCGGATCGACGGGATCGCGACCGCAATCGAGTACCCGTCCGAAAACGAGGCGGTCGTGGTGACGGGAACACGTCATTCGGTCGAAATGTTTTTTACGGCGGGCGATGGGGAAAGCCGCGGTGTTCTGGCGCAGCGGATCGGCCGGAGCGAGACCGGCCATTTCGATTTCGCTTTCTACTACGACTATTCTTCCCCTCAGAAAGAGGCGATCACGATTCCGTTCCCCCCGGAACTGACAGCGGTCATGCTCCAGCGCGCCCGGTTCGCTTCCTTTCTGGTGAACGCTTCGGCCGCCGAGGGGCAGGACGCTCTGCGTCTGGAGATTGCCGCCGATTCTCCCGAGGGGATCGGCGCGATCGGCGAGGCGCTCGGCAACACCCTTCTGCGGGTCGATGCGTCGCTCGGCGCGGCCGCGCCGAGCGACGAACAGAACGGGGATTCCGCCAAATCGCCGGAAAACGCGGTCGCACCCCTCTTTCCGCAGTTGAGAGATCTGCTCCGCTCGGTGACCAAAGAGCAGGAAGGGAACCGGCTTGCCGCCTCGATCGCCATGACGGCTTCCCGTGCCGAACTCTTCTCCGAGGCCTTTGACCGGCTGAATCAGCTGGCCGACCGTTCGGCGCTCAATGGAAAGAGAGCGCAGACGGCGGGGAACCTCAAGTATCTGAGCGACGTGATCAACGCCTATTACGCGGCGAACAACCAGTTTCCGCCCCTGGCGGTGACCGGCGAAGACGGCACGCCCCTTTTGAGCTGGCGCGTTGAGCTTCTCCCCTTTATGGGACCCGAGGGGAAAGCGCTCTACAGCGAATTTAAACTCGACGAGCCGTGGGACAGCGAAAACAATATCAAACTTCTCGGCCGGATTCCTCCCGTTTACCTTTCTCCTCTCCAAAATGCGGGCGAAAACGGAAAAACCCTTGTCCGCATTTTCAGCGGCGAGGGGATGCCCCTCGACGGCGGCGGGGAACCGGTCAAGATGCAGAACATCGAAAATCCGGGGAAAACATTCCTGGCCGTTTCGGTGGCTCCTTCCCAGGCGGTTGAGTGGACCCGGCCCGACCGGCTGGAGTTTGACCCGGACCGGCTGGGCGAAATTTTCGGTGACTTTATCCTCGCGTTGCCGGTGATGGGGGAAGTCTTCAGCGCGCCCCTGACCGGTTCAGCCGAAGAGGCCGCCGCGCTCAAGTCGTGGATTACCGGAAAGCCGGAAGAGAATGCCTCTTCGGAAGAGGCGCTTCCGAAACCGAACGAGCCGCGCGCCGAAAGTAACACACCCCCGCTCGATTTTTAAGGGGCGCGTTCTTTGCCCTTTCCAAAAAGAGGGGAAAAGATATAATTTAGGGTGATTTGAAAGAGGAGATCGTCCTTAAAATCGGCGCGGCCGGCCGCGGGGCCCTTCTCCGCTGAACCTGAAAGAGAGTCGAGAGATGGCAAGAATCGCTGAACTGCTGAACAAGTTTATGAACATCCCCGATGCGTCTGCCAAGACCCTTGCCGAGATCGAGGAGATCTGCGAGGTCAAAACATTTTCGGCGAACGATATCATCTACCGTGAACATGAGGATTCCCGCTATCTCTATATCGTGATTTCCGGCCAGGTTGATATTCAGTATCTGCTCAAAGACGGCCGCCGCAAGACGCTCGACAACTGCATGCCCGGGGATTATCTTCTCTGGTCTTCCCTGATCGAGCCGAACCAGACGAATTCGATCGGGATCTCGCGCACCACGTCCGAGCTTCTGCAGGTTGACGGCAAAAAGCTTTTGGAAATCTGCGCCCGCGACACCGATTTCGGGTTCCGGATGATGAGTCTGATCGCTTCGGTCATCCGCCGCCGCCTGCAGGCCGCGCGTTACCAGCTTTCATTCCATTCCCTCTGAAATACACGTGCCGTTTAGTCACACATTTGTACTCCGCATTCAAGCGGATAACGCTTCCCGCTGAAAGCGGGAAAGAAAGGAGATGGCAGGGATGCCTTCGATGACAGCTATCCTTGTTCATAATCTGCTGATCATTCTTGCCGCCGGTCTTGTCGCCGGGATCGTCTCGAAACGCCTGAATATTCCGATGGTCATCGGTTACCTCGTCGCCGGCGCGCTGATCGGCGAAGGGGGGCTCAAGATCTTCGTCCATGACGAGCATCCGCTTGCCGAGGTTGTCTCGCGGCTTTCGGGGGAAGGGGAAACCGCCAATCCCGAAACGGAATTCGCCGAAGGCACCGGGGCGCCCGACAATGCCGAATTGACCGAAATGGAAAGCGAGCTGGCCGAATCGGCGCGCTATCAGGACGAGATGCTCAATAAACTCGCCGATCTGGGCGCGCTCTTTCTCCTTTTTTCGATTGGGATCCATTTCACCCCCTCCGACATCGTCAAAAACAAGAAGTTTCTCTTTGTCGGCGGGCCGGTTCAGATGCTGATTGTGATCGCGGCGCTGACGCTGATCACTTACAAGATCAGCGGCGACTGGCGCATCGGAATGCTGATCGGGTTTGCGGTCTCGCTCAGTTCGACGGTACTCGTCTTCAAATCGCTCGACGAGTTCGGACAGAGTTCTTCGCCCTACGGCAAACGGGCCGTTTCGATCCTCCTGTTCCAGGATATCGCAACCGCGCCGATCCTTCTGGTCATCCCGCTTCTCTTTCCCGCGGGGGGGGGAGGCGGCAGTATCGCGAACACGTTCATTCTGATGGGGATGAAGGCGCTCTTCTTCATTGTGCTGATCGTCGGGATCCGCCTTCTGTTCACCAAGAAGGGGATTTCGATCTTCTCGCAGCTCAAGAGCGTTGAAATTATGGTCCTCTTTACCGTGCTTCTCCTTTTCGGGGTCTGCACGGTTGCCGACCGTCTCCAGCTTCCCGAGGCGATCGGCGCGTTCGCCGCCGGTGTGGCGCTCAGCGAGAACCGGCTCACCAGCCAAATCGCCGCGCTTGTCACACCGTTCCGCGAGACGTTTTCGGCCATCTTTTTCGTCACGCTCGGCGCCCTCTTTAATCCCGCGATTCTGATGGAGTCGCCGATCCCGACGCTGGCGATCCTTTTGGGATTTCTGCTGATCAAAATCATCGCCGGCGCGGCTGCATTCAAGGTGATCGGCCTTTCTTTGGTTCCCGCGCTGGCGATGGGATTGGGCATCTCGCAGCTCGGGGAACTTTCGTTCATCATTCTCCAGCAGGGGCCTTTCAAAGCGGAACATCCCGAGTTATACCAGCAGATCCTCTTCGCCGCGCTGACGAGTATCATTCTGACCCCCTTCTTCCTGAAAATCGCGATGGAAGTGGTTAAGAAGCGTCCGATTGTCGAAAATGTTCCGGAACCGGAAACCGAGAATCTCCTTCCGCAGGACGATTCGAAACACCGCGCGATCGTGGTCGGTCTCGGTCCGATCGGCAAGCAGACCGCCGCTTTTCTTTCCGAGTCGGGGGTTGAACTGAGTTTGGTCGACACCAATCCGGGGAACTTCCAGGATCTGGCGCAGAAGGGGTACCGCACCATTGTCGGCGACGCTTCCGAAACCCGTACGCTGAAACTGGCCGGGCTCGACCGTGCGCAGCTTGTGGTGATCACCATTCCGAACGATATCTTTGCAACCGACACCATCCGTGCGATCCGTCAGCTGAAACAGGACTGCTCGATCGTCGCCCGCTGCCGGTACCGGACCTTTATCCAGGAACTGGAGCGTGCCGGCGCCGATATGGTTGTCTGCGAGGAAGCCGAGGCGGGAGACCGGCTCATCGAGAGGATGGGGGAACTGCTGTGAGCCGGTCGCTGCGCGCCGAGCTGCGCGATGCTGCCGATTCGCGTTACGGCGCAATGGTCCGCCGGTTTGTTCTGACCCGTCGGAAGATTCTCGGCGTTCGGATACCGCTTCTCCGCAAAACGGCTCTGCGCCTGTGCCGTGAGGGAACGGACGCGCTGCCGCTGACACCCCGTTCCACGTATGAAGAACTGCTGATCGCCGGGATGATTTTGGCGCGGGCTCCCTACCCGAGACCGATCCTTTATGCCGAAATCGATACTTATCTTGACCAGTCCGATTCCTGGATCTACGGCGACATTCTCGCCGCCGAACTGAAACAGGTCAAAAAAGACCCGGAGTCATACTGGGAGTGGATCGGTTCGCTCCTTGCCGATCCGCGTGAGTTTCATGTCCGGTTTGCCGAAACCCTTCTGCTCAATTACTATACCGGATCCGACTATATCGACGATACGCTGGAGCGCCTGATCTCTGTCACGCATTCCGGACACTACGCCCGTCTGGGCGCAGCCTGGGCGCTGCAGCGCTGCTATTTTGCTTCGGCCGAAAAGACGCTTGAAGCGCTGGACCGGCCTGTTCTCCAGCCGGAAATCCGCCGCCGCGCCTTGCAGAATATCCGCGCGGCGTGCCGGCGTGCCGGGAAACCCGCTCCTTTTTAAGCGGGAGAAAAGAAGCCTGATCGGGTCTGTGTTGCTGCCCGGCCGGCCGCCGCGCCGCGGCTTGAAAAAGAAGAGTGAAAAATCGGACGAAAAAAATCGGCGCCCCGGAGGACGCCGATTCGGCGGGACTAAATGGGAACGGCGCTTCTGACGCCGTCAGAGGCGGATCAGGCCATCTCTTTGAGGGCTTTCAGCGCCTTGATCTTGATTTTGTTGTGGGCCGGTTTGGCGGGCACATCGCGGATTTCGCCGGTGAAGGGGTTCTTGACACCCTTGCGGGCTTTTTGAGCCGGGACGAGCTTCTTTTCGATTTTCAGGAGACCGGGCAGAGTGAAGCTGCCGGCACCCTTTTTGCCGAGACTTCCGGCGATCTGAGCGTTCAGAGCATCGAGGACAGCGGCAACCTGTTTTTTGTCCAGGCCGGTGCTGGCGGCGATGTTGGCGATGATTTGGGTTTTGGTCAGCGGCTTTTCGTTTTTAGCGGCCATCGTTGTTCCTCATTGGTTGTAATACAAATAACGTTTAACAGAAAATGGGAGCGGAATCCCCGAGCCCATTATAACCTTTGTTTTCGCACGAAGGGCAAACCCCTCGGCCCCCCGATCACCAGCATTATCGCCGAAAAGAAGGGGCTTTGTCAATCCAATTTTCACGAAAACCCTGGAAAAAAAGATTTTTTTCACGATTTTTCCGGCAGAGAACCCCTTTTTTCGGGTTTAATCAGCCCTGAGTGGGACTTTTCTTCTTTCAGCCGATCTGTATACTAGATTGGAATCGTGCCGGCCCTTCCCCGAAAACCAAGCGGTTTGGTTTTCGAAAGGGGCGTCTTTTTTTTCGGCTTTTCGCGCCGAAACCGATGAGCTCAGGCTCCAACGAGAGGTAAAGTATGTGTACCTGCCAAACGCGTGTCAATGCGATCAACAGTCCGGATTACCTTCCCACCGAGGTTCTTCGCAAGCTCCAGTGGCAAAAGTTTCGGGCTGTCTTGAACTTTACCTACTCCAATGTCGAATGGTACCGCGGGAAGATGAAAGAAAAGGGCGTCAAGCCCGAGGATATCCGCTCGCTCGACGACGTGAAATATCTTCCGACAATCGTCAAAACCGACCTGCGCGACACCTATCCTTTCGGGATGCTGGCCGTCGACATGAAAGACGTTGTCCGCGTTCATGCCAGCAGCGGCACCACGGGCAAACCGATCGTTCTGCCCTACACCCGCCGCGATATCGAAGTCTGGACAGAATGTATTGCACGCGGGATGGCCGGCGTCGGGCTGACCAATAAAGATGTTCTCCAGGTTTCCTACGGCTACGGCCTTTTTACCGGCGGTCTCGGCGCCCATCAGGGGGGAACGTTCCTCGGCGCGACGGTGGTTCCGATGTCGGGGGGGAATACCGAACGGCAGCTGAACCTGATGCGCGATTTCGGCGTGACCGCGATCGCCTGCACCCCGAGTTACTTTGTCCATCTGATCAGCAAGGCCGAAGAGATGGGGTTTGACTGGAAAGAGACCAAGCTCCGGCTCGGCTTTTTCGGCGCCGAACCGTGGACGAACGAAATGCGCCGCAGTATCGAAGAGACGGCCGGCATCAAGGCCTACGATATTTACGGGCTGACCGAAATCTCCGGTCCCGGTGTTGCGCTTGACTGTGTTTATCAGTCGGGGCCGCACATCTTTGAAGACCACTTCTACCCCGAAATTCTCGATCCGGATACTCTTGAACCGGTGCCGGACGGGGAATACGGCGAACTCGTTTTCACAACGCTCGACAAGGAAGCGATGCCCCTGATTCGCTATCGGACCCGTGATATCACCCGCCTCATTCCCGAAAAGTGCGAGTGCGGTCGGACGATCCGCCGATTCGACCGCATTTCCCACCGCAGCGACGACATGATGATCATTCGCGGGGTCAACGTCTTTCCGGGGCAGATTGAAGCCGCGCTCCTTTCGGTGGAGGGGGCGGTTCCCCACTACCAGATTCTTCTGACCCGCGACGCTTCGGGGCTCGACAACATCGAAGTTCAGGTTGAGATCTCTCCCGACAAGTTCAGCGATACCCACCGCGAAATCGATCAGTTCCAGAAACAAGTGGCCGCGAAGATCCAGCACGTGACCGGTATCCGGATCGGCGTTTCGCTTGTCGAGCCGGGCCGAATCCCGCGCAGCGAGGGAAAAGCCCGCCGCGTGATCGACAACCGGAACAAGTAACGGTTCCCCAAAAAGCAAACAGCCGAGGCGAACCCCGGCTGTTTGCGTATCTTGGGCGGCCATTATGCTGTGCCGCTTATCCTTCCCTCTTTTTGAAAAAGATGAAGGAAGTAAGCTGGTAGACCAGGAGCGAGAGTATCGCCGCAACGACCGAAACCGCCAGTCCCGCCGGACTGAACGGGTTGAAATTTTCGAGCGGGCGCCACGTCATGAGCGCCAGGAAACCGACACTGCTCCCGGTCAGACCGACAAGAAAGACGGTGTAAGGACCGCGCCGCCACTGCCCGCCCCAGATAATCAGGCGGGTGATCAGCCCGACGATGTAGGCGAACCCGACCCAAATCAGGATCACATTGGCGACCGCCTGGACCCGGGGGGGGAAGTTCAGCTGAAGGAGCGTATCCAGTTTGGAGAGGAAGGCTTCCATCTTAGGTCTCCTGCCGCGGACGGCGAAATATTACCGGCGCTGCGGGAGCGATTCCTCTTGGGAAAGCTGGCGGTTGACCTGCTCGCGTTTCATGCGGTCAACCTCACCTTGGAATTGAAATTCGTTTCCGGCGGGGAAATACTGAATCTGGTTGTCGAGGTAGTAAGGGCTCGGGAGCGTCTGCCCGTTCTGCGTCATTTGGCAGCCGGTCAGCGCAGTCAGGGCGCCGGAAGCCAAAACGGCCATGAGCCCGCCGATAATCCAGCGGTTTCTGATATTTCGTTCCATCTGTGAAACCTCTTATTCCATAGAGTGAGAGTACCGCCGATCCATTTCGGCGAGTCCTACTGCCGATTTTATCGGTTAAATCGGTTAGAGGTCTTTAATCGGATTTAGCAGAAAGCAAAAGAAGTTTACCATGAGCCAGCAGATCGGCGAATTCCCGGAGCGAATCGACGTTTTTCCGCTTCCCGACCTTGTCCCGGCGGGGTACCGGCCCGCCGCCGTGCTCTTTATTGACGTGCTTCGGGCGACGACAACCGTGACCGCCGCCCTGGCCGCGGGCGCCGAAAAGGTGATCCCCGTCATGGAGCCGGACCAGGCGCTTCAAATGAAGCGCCTCCTCGAAAAGTCGGATCCCGCGAAGAAAGGGTCTCTTCTCCTGGGAGGGGAACGGAAAGGGGTGCGGATCGAAGGGTTCGATTTGGGGAATTCTCCGGCCGACTATACCCCCGAACGGGTTGCGGGAAAGACGATCCTCTTTTCGACCACGAACGGAACCCGGGCCATTCTGACCTTTGAGCGGAACAGCGGGCAGAACTCCGAACGCGGGGAAGGGGAACTGCCGCGCCGCGGGGGGCCGAGTCTGCGCCAAAGCGCGCCTCCGCTGCCGGCGGCGCCCCGTACCCGTTCTTTTTTGGGGTCGTTTCTTTCGGCGCGGGCGCTGGCAGGGCGGCTTCGGGCGTTTCCGACTCTCGGGATTGTCTGCGCGGGAACCGACCTGCACTATACCGAGGAGGATATCCTCCTGGCCGGCCTTCTGGTCTCGCGCCTGCTCCGCCCCTGGGAGACCGGCGGGGAGAGCCGGCCCCGCCCCCTTTTGAACGTGCAGGCCGAAACGGCAAAATACCTTTGGGAATCGTTTCTCGAGTCGGTCACTCCCGAAACGCTCGAGAAACGGCTCTATGAAAAGCTCCTGGCCAGCCGGGGAGGGGAGAACCTGCGCCGGATTCACCTTACCGAAGATATCCGCGACGCGGCCCGGCTCGATACTCTTGAAACGGTGCCGGAGTACACCTTCGGAACGATTGCTCCGGCGGCCGAACCCGGCTCGGCGCCGGGAAAAGAATCATGAGGTCACCTTTTTGAGATTCCTCTTTGAGGTATAATACCCGGCTGAGCCTTTCCCTTATATGATTCCGTTATTCTATAGGGGAGTAACCGGTCTGTTCCCTGCAACATGAAGCCGCCCTGCGGCGGGCGCACCGCCTGCCGCGCGCGGGAGTGAGGAATGAACAACGATGCAAATGGAAGAATTGGTCGCGCTCTGCAAGCGCAGAGGGTTTCTGTTCCAGTCGAGTGAAATCTACGGCGGTCTGAACGGCTTTTGGGATTACGGTCCCCTGGGCGTTCTGCTGAAGCGGAACGTCAAAGACGCCTGGTGGCACGACATGGTTGTCGGGCACAACGAGCAGCGTCTCCAGCCGGGCGCCCCCTCTCTCTACGAAATGACGGGGCTCGACTCGACGATCATCATGCATCCGCAGATCTGGAAATGTTCCGGCCATTACGATCTGTTCCACGATTTTATGGTCGACTGCCGCGAATCGAAAAAGCGCTACCGCTACGACCACGTCAAAGGGCGCTGGGTTACCGGTCTCAAACATGGCGAGGGGGGTGAAGCCGCCCGCGAAATGCGCATTTTCGTGACGACGATCGATACCGAAAATACCGAGAACACCCTGAAAGAACGCGCCGCGCACTTCTTCGGGATTCGGAAAAAGGATCTCGATACTCTCGTTTGGGAAGGGCCGCTGGCCGAAATCTCCACGCTTCCCGACCTTTCGCAGGTTTTGGGCCCCGACGCCAAAACGCCCGGTACCCTTACCGAACCGCGCGAGTTCAACCTGATGTTCAAAACCACGATCGGCGCTCTGGGGGGCGAAGACGACGTGGCGTTCCTCCGTCCCGAAACGGCGCAGGGGATTTTTGCCAATTTCAAAAATGTCTGCGATTCGACCCGCGTGAAGATCCCGTTCGGGATCGCGCAGATCGGCAAGAGTTTCCGCAACGAAATCACGCCGCGCAATTTCACGTTCCGCAGCCGCGAGTTCGAACAGATGGAAATCGAGTTCTTCTGCTATCCGAGCGAATCGGCCGACTGGTACCGCTACTGGCGCGACCGCCGGTTCAAGTGGTATACCGATCTGGGGCTGGCGAGCGAAAAGCTCCGACTCCGCGAACACGAGCAGGCCGAACTGGCGCACTATTCCAAGGGAACCGCCGACATCGAATACGCCTTCCCGTTCCTCCCCGAAGGGGATTTCGGCGAACTCGAAGGGGTTGCCCACCGGGGCGATTTCGACCTGCGCAGCCACATGGAAGGGAAACTGGTCCGGGAAGGGGACCGTCTGGTTCTCGAGAAAGGGCCCGACGGCCAGCCGAAACACCGCGGCAGCGGAAAAGACTTGACCTACTACGACGATCAGCGGAAAGAGCGCTTTATTCCCCACGTGATCGAGCCGAGTTCCGGCGCCGACCGCGCCACGCTGGCGTTCCTCTGCGAGGCGTATCAGGTCGATACCGTTCCGACCGCCGAAAAGAAGGAAGACGCCCAGCGCACTTACTTGAAGTTCCATCCCCGCCTGGCGCCGGTGAAAGCGGCGGTCTTCCCCTTGGTCAAAAAAGACGGGATGCCCGAAATCGCGGCCGAGATTTACGGTGAGCTGAAAGAAAAAATGTCGGTTCAGTACGACGAAAAAGGCGCGGTCGGGCGCCGTTACCGCCGCCAGGACGAAATCGGCACGCCTTACTGTGTGACGGTTGACGGCCAGACGCTGCAGGACGGCACCGTCACGCTGCGCGACCGCGATACACTCCAGCAGTGGCGCGTCAGGAAAGACGAGCTTCTCGGTGAACTGACCGGCCGCCTGGCCCGGTAACGAGAAAAACAGGTAGATTCATGAGCGAAAGATATTACGAATTTTCCCCGGAAAACGACCTCGGCGATAAGGCGATTGTTCTGCAGTCCCAGGTCAAGTTCGACGAGGCTTCAACCCAGTTCCTGACCGAAAACCTTGCCGACTTCTGCCAGTATGTCGATAACGAGCCCGAAATCCACTCGCTCCGCCTGACGGTCACTCCCGAAGAATCGTCGAAAATCCCGGTGCGCCTTTCGGTGGCCGAAGCCCGCCGTCCCGACGCCATCGGCAAGACGGTCATCTTAAAGGGGTGGGTGCGCACCCGCCGCGATTCAAAGGCGGGGTTCAGCTTTATCGAGCTGAACGACGGCTCCTGTTTCGGCAACGTGCAGATTCTCGCGCCGAACACGCTGAAGAATTACGCCGACGATGTGCTCCGTTTGGGCGCGGGGTGGAGTGTCCGCGTGGTCGGGCTTGTCAAGAAGTCGCCCAGCGAAGGGCAGCCGACCGAGGTCATCGCCACCGAAATTGAGGTCTACGGCGCGGCGGGGGCGAACTACCCGCTCCAGAAAAAGCGCCATTCGCTCGAGTTTCTCCGCACCATCGCTCATCTGCGCCCGCGCACGAACACGTTCGGCGCGGTCGAGCGGATCCGCAACCGCGTCAGTTACTCCATTCATCAGTTTTTCCAGGAACGGGGTTTCTTCTACGTTCACACGCCGCTGATCACCGCCAGCGACTGCGAAGGGGCCGGGCAGATGTTTCGTGTGACAACGCTTGACCCTGCCGATCCCCCCCGGACCGACGAAGGGAACGTTGATTATTCCCGCGACTTCTTCGGCAAATCTTCGTATCTCACGGTCAGCGGCCAGCTCGAGGCGGAAACCTTCGCCTGCGGTTTGGGAAAGGTCTATACCTTCGGACCCACTTTCCGCGCCGAAAACTCGAACACGACACGCCATCTGGCCGAGTTTTGGATGATCGAGCCGGAAGCCGCCTTCTATGAACTGGAAGAGAACATGGAGCTCGCCGAAGGGCTTTTGAAGCGGATCTTCCAGGATGTTCTGACCTACTGCGCCGAAGACATGGCGTTTTTCAACCGGCAGTTCGACAACACCCTGATCGAGACGCTCCGCCACATCATCCGGAGCGAGTTCGTCCGGCTGACCTATACCGAGGCGATTGACATTCTCGAAAAATCGGGGCGGAAGTTCGATTTTCCGGTCAGCTGGGGGGTCGATCTTCAGAGCGAGCACGAACGCTACCTGACCGAAGAACATTTCAAAAAGCCGGTGATTCTGTATAACTATCCGCGCACGATCAAGCCGTTTTACATGCGTGTCAACGACGACGGCAAAACGGTCCGCGCCATGGACGTTCTCGTGCCGAAGATCGGCGAGATCATCGGCGGAAGCGAACGCGAGTACCGGCTCGACGTTCTCGAAGAGCGGATGAACGAGCTTCATCTGAAAGCCGAAGACTACGAGTGGTACACCGATCTGCGCCGGTTCGGGACGGTGCCCCACAGCGGATTCGGGCTCGGCTTCGAACGGGTCATTCTCTTTGTGACCGGGATCGCCAACATCCGCGATGTCATTCCCTTCCCGAGAACTCCGGGGAACTGCGAATTCTAAGTCCCTTTCCATGAAATCATTTTTGATTTCCGTCTTCAAATGGGGGGCGATGATCCTCCTTTTCGCCTTCCTTTTCAGCCGCGCGGCCGCCACCGGGGCGCTGCGCGGCTTTCTCGGCGTCCAGAAAGACTGGCGTTTTCTTTTCCTGGGGTTTGCGGCGGTCTTCGGCGCGGTCCTGATCACCTTTTTCCGCTGGCGGCTTCTGAACAACGCGCTTGGTATTCCCCAGACGGTTGCCAGCGCGCTCCGTCTGGGCTTTATCGGTTATCTGTTCAACTTCCTGCCGGTGGGGATTGTCGGCGGCGATGTGGTTAAGGGGATTCTGCTGGCGCGCCGGTATCCCGAATCGAAAGCCGCTTGTGCGGCCAGCATTGTGATGGACCGCGTGCTCGGCCTGTACGTGATGTTTCTCTTCGGGCTCGGCGCGGCGTGGGCGACCGGGTTCTGGCAGAGCACACAGCCGCAAGCCCGGTTTGCGTATCACGCGCTCCTCTGGCTGACGGCCATTCTGACGGCGGGGCTTCTTCTCCTCTTTTTCCCCTCCTCGGGGAAGGATCGCCGCCGCCGGTTTTTTGCGGCCGTGCCCGGAGCCGGTTCCGTGCTGCTCCGCCTTTACGACGCGGCGGCGCGGTACCGCGGACAGAAAAGCGTCCTGCTGCGGGCCGGCTTGGAGACACTGGCGGTTCACGCGCTGCTGGGAACCGGAATCTTCTTTACCGCGCTCGGCCTCTGGGGGCGGGCCCCTTCGATGGCCGATCATTTCGTGATTTACCCCATTGCCAACACCGGTTCGATGATTCCCCTTTCGGCCGGGCCGTTCGAGTTTTTCCTGGACCAGCTCTATCCTCTTTTCCCCTGCGCGGGGGGAGAATCCTATCCGCTCGGGGCAGGCCTGCTGGTCGGGGTCGCTTACCGGTTTCTCACCCTGGCGATCGCCGCGATCGGGGGAATCTGCTTTCTGGTGACCCGGGACAGCCGTTTGGAACCGCTTGCTTCCGGGACGCTCTTCGATACCGAAGGAAAGACGCCATGACTCTCTTTTTTTCGGCTCCCGAATTTTCCTTTCTGAGAGCGGCGTTCCTTTTCACCGCGGCCGCGAGCCTCCTGTTCGGCCTGATCGGCACGTTCATTGTCACACGCCGGATCGGCTACCTGACCGGGGCGGTCTCGCATACCGCATTCGGGGGGATCGGAATCGGTTTCTGGCTGAAAGAGACGCTGACGGCCGGCTCGTGCGGGCTCGGTGCCCTGGCCGCGCTCATCTGGGGAAAAGAGGCCGCGGCCGCGCATCTTGCCTCGGCGGCGGCGCGTGTGAATCCGGTCATGGTGGCGGTGGTGACGGCGGTTTCGGCCGCCGTCCTGATCGGCGTGATTCAGCGTTACGCCAAGGAGAGGGAAGACGCGCTGATCGGGATCATCTGGACCGCGGGAATGGCCATCGGGCTTTTGTTCCTCGACCGCACCCAGCGCTACGTGGCGGTTTCGGACTATCTGCTCGGCGATGTGCTGCTGATCTCCCGTGCCGATATTCTCACTGTCCTTTTTCTGGACGGCGTGTCCCTCTCGGCGTGCGGGCTCTTCTTCAAGCGGTTCGAGGCCATCTGTTTCGATGAGGAATTTGCCCGGCTGCGCGGCGTGCGGGTGGACCTCTATCAGGCTTTGCTCCTCTTCCTGATTGCCGTTTCGGTCGTCTTAACCATGCGTATTGCCGGAATGGTGCTGGTGATCGCCATCCTCACAATTCCCGCGTCGGTTGCCTCGCGCCTGACCAAGCGTCTGAAATGGGTTGCCTGCTGGTCCGTGCTGATCTGTCTGTTTTCGGCCTGGCTGGGAATCGCGCTGAGCTATTTCCTGAATTTTTCCGCCGGGCCGATGATCGTTCTTGTTCTTTCGGTTCTTTACGGAATTGTCCTTTTGGTTTCGGGGAAAAGAGAATGACAAATCCGCGGCCGGCACCGCCGAACCTCATCTGCCTTTGGACCGATCGGCTGCACATCGGTTATTTGGGCGCGTATGGCAATTCATGGGTTCAGACCCCGTATTTCGACGCCCTTGCCGCCGAATCGATTCTTTTCGACAGGTATTTCACCTCCTCTCTCGACCTGGTTCCCCTCTGCCGTGCCTTCTGGGAAGGGAAAGACCCCCTCTCCCCCGAACCGGCCGCCGGGGCGAACCTTTCCCCCGCCCCGAAAAAACACGGGCTGATCGGCCAGCTTTGGAAAAAAGGGAAAGCGCTGCCCCGGGCGCGCCTTTTGGCGGAACTCGAAAACGCGGGGTACCGTACCGTTTTTCTGACCGACGATGCCGCGGCGGCAGCGCTTGCCGAAGAGGCCGGCTTCTCGAAAACCGTTCTTCTGCCGGCGGCCGGGGCGATTGCCGGTTCCCTCGAAGAAACCGCCTTTTACACTGCCATGACGCGGGCCGCTTCGGCGGCGGAACGGCTCGCCCGCTCGAAGCATCCCTTCTTCCTTTGGATTCATCTCAAGGGATGGGGAGGGATTTGGGATTTTCCGATGGAAGCGCGCGCCCGGGCACTCGAAGACGACGATGATCCTCCTCCTTACGACGCCGCTGACCCCCCTTTCTTTCGGGAGGGAAAAGATCTCGATTTTGACCTGCAGCGCGCGGTCGCCGAAACATACGCCGCCGGGATTTCCGTTTGGGATTCTTCGCTCGGCGAGCTGACGGCCCGCCTTGCCGATTCCGGCGTTCTTGAAAACAGCGCTTTCTTTCTCGGTTCCCTGCGCGGTTTTCCGCACGGGGAACACCGGCGTGTCGGCGTTTCGTCCGAAGAACCCGGCCTCCTCTACTTTGAGGAGATCCATCTGCCCCTTCTCTACCGGCCGGCCGGGGACGGGAACGAGGTGGTCCGCACCTTCGGCCTTTGCGGACCCGACGATCTTTTCGGCGCGCTTCTCCGGCTCGCCGGCTCTCCGCAGGATCGGGGAACGCTTCTCGAACTGGCCTCGGAAGAGGCCGAAGCAATCCGTTCGTTCCTTTCGGTCACTCAGTCCGACAGCGGTTCGCGGCGCCAGGGGGTCGTTACCGACCAATGGTACTATCTGCGCGACCGGACCGGGATTCTGCCGAAAAGGGAACTCTACCTCTGCCCGAACGACCGGTGGAACGTGAACGAAGTCGCCGACCGCGTCGGAGACGAGATTCTCGGCGAACTTGACCGGAAAATCGGAAGCGGGGGTTTTGCGCGATTTCTTTAATCCGTTATAATGAATCACTGTTTCCCCATCGGGGGGAAACTTCCTATATTGTCACTCCGAGATAACCCGGCGTTTTATTGAAAAACCGGTTGGAAAGAAACATGACCAGCGAAAACAATCCGGCAGAGAATGCCTCTCTGAACCAGTCCCAGGCCCCTCAGGCTGACGGCGCGCAGAACCCGCAGCCGCTTCCGACTTACGAACAGGTGAACAAAAACGCGCCGGTGGCGACTGCCGAGGTGATTGCCGAACGGCTCGCGAAAAAGAAGGCCCAGGCGGCCGCCGCTGCCGGACCCGAAGGCGAAAAGCCCGCCCCGCTGGCCGCCAAGCTGCGCGAAGCGCGGAACCGTCCCCGGCCCGAACGTTCCGACCGCGGTCCCCGCCGCGCTCCCGGACTGCGCCGGGGTCCTCAGGGCGAGGCAGAAGAAGAGTCCGCCGCGCCCGAAAAAGAAACGCATGCCCCGCTCCGCCGCCAGCTGAACGTGGCAGTGCCGAACCGCCGGGTCAAGACCGACGAAGAAGAAGCCCTTCTTGCCGAAATGGTCGATTCGCAGAATTTGAGCGACCTTCTCGCCGGCTCGAACGCGGTCGCTTCCCAGGAAATTTATGAAGAACATACTAAGGTGAACGCCAGAATCGTCTCGATCCAGAAAGAGTTCGCCTTTGTCGATGTCGGCGCGCGCGACCAGGGAATGATCCCCCTCAAGCAGTTCCCCGAAGACGCCCCTCCCAAGGTTGGGGATGTGATTGAGGCTGTGGTCGTCCGCTACAATAAAGAAGACGGCCTTTACGATGTTTCGCTCCCGCTGGCGGCGGCCGAAGTCGGCGACTGGTCGAGCATCTCCAAGGGGATGATCGTCAATGCCACCGTGACCGGCGCCAATGCCGGCGGGCTGGAATGCAAAGTCGGCAACCTTCCGGCGTTTCTTCCGATCAGCCAAATCGACATTGTCCGTGTCGAGAATCCGGAACAGTATGTCAACGAGTCGTGGCGCTGTGTGATTACCGAAGTCAATCCGAACCGCCGCAACATTGTGATCAGCCGCCGCAAACTGATCGAAGAGGAGAACCGCGAAAAGCGCGACAAGGTTCTGGCGGAACTCGAAGCGGGGCAGGTCCGCGAAGGGGTTGTCCGGAACATGATCGATCAGGGCGTCTTCGTCGATCTGGGCGGAGTCGACGGTTTTATCCCCGTCACACAGCTGAGCTGGGGGCGCGTCAATCACCCGAAAGATGTTGTTCAGCTCGGCGAACGGATTCAGGTCAAGGTCACGCGCGTTGACCGCGACAAGAACCGCATCTCCCTGACGTTCAAGGATTCAACCGCCGATCCGTGGCTGAAGGTCCGCGACCGGTTTAACGAAGGAGATCAGGCGCGCGGCAAAGTGACCCGTGTTGCCGATTTCGGCGCGTTTGTCGAAATCGCGCCCGGTATCGAGGGCCTGGTTCATATCAGCGAGATCGCCTATCAGCGTGTCGAAAAAGTCTCGGACGCCCTGACCGAAGGGGACTACGTCGATGTCAAGATTCTTTCGATTGACGATGCCAAACGGAAGATGAGCCTTTCGATCAAACAGACGGCCGAAGACCCCCGCGCCGCTCAGCGCGCCGCCCGCGAGGCCGAACGTCTTTCGAAGATGACCGAAGAGGAAAAGCAGGCCGAAACCGCCCGCAAAGAGAAAGAAGCGAAAGAAGACGCCGAGTGGGACGCCAAAATCGAAGAAACGAAAAAACAGCTGCCGAAATCGGGGCTGAAAGGGGGCGTCGGCAAGGGGAGCGGCGGCGCTCAGTTCGGTCTGAAATGGTAGCGGCTCCATGAAAACCGGTCTCTTAGGCGGAACGTTCGACCCGATCCACTACGCGCATCTGCTGCTCGCCGAAACGGCGCGCGAGACGCTCGGACTGGGCCGGGTCGTTTTTATTCCCGCCGGCATTCCGCCGCACAAGCAGACGCGTCCCGTCACTCCCGGCCCCCTCCGTGCGGCGATGATCCGCGCCGCCATCGCCGGTTATCCCGAGTTCGAGATTTCGACTTTCGAAATCGACTCGGACGAAGTCAGTTACACATTAAACACACTCCGGCATTTTCACCGGACGTGTCCCGGCGATGAGTTGACGCTGATTGTCGGCACCGACACTTTCAACGACATTCCGAACTGGTATCGTCCCGCCGAGGTCTGCGGCATGGCCGAGATCGCGGCCGCGCTCCGTCCCGGCGGCCATGCGCCCGACTACAGCGGGTTCAGCCGGCTCGTTTCGCCCGACCGCCTGGCGCGGATGCGCGGGCTTCTCGTTTCAATGCCCCTTTTGGATATTTCCTCGACCGAGATCCGCCGGCGCGCCGCCGCGGGCCGGAGCCTTCGCTTTATGACTCCCGACAGCGTCATCCGGCTGATCGGCGAACATCATCTCTATACCCAGTCCTGATTTCAGAACAAGCGCCGCAAGCCGGCTGTTCTCCGCGGCCGCCGTATCCGGGAAGATCTGTCCGGATCGTTCAGCGTACGGGAAAGTCGTTTTCGGGCAGGACAAACTGCCCGCCCTCTGCCCCGCCGCCGAGAATGCGCAGTTCCGTTTCGAAGACGGACCTGAGCGTTTCCTCGTTCATCATTCCGGACGGCGGGCCGCAATAGACCGCCCGGCCGCCGGCCAGTGCCAGGACCGCGGCTACCGACCGGTTCAAGCGGTTCAGGTTGTGTGTGACTTCGATCAGCGCGGCGCCGGTTTCGGTGCGGATCCGTTCGAGAAGTCCGGGGATTTCGTTCTGGCCGCGGTAATCGAGAAAGACGGTCGGTTCATCGAGAAGAAAAAGTTCCGGTTCCTGTGCCAGCGCCGCGGCCAGCCAGACCCGCTGCCGCTCGCCCCCGCTGAGCGCGGCGAGTTTCCGCTCCGCGAACGGCACGGTTTCGGTCAGTTCCAATGCCCGGTCGACCGCATCCTCATCCTGCCGGGTGAGCGGCGCCAGAAGGCCGCGGTAAGGGTACCGGCCGGTCAGGACAAAACGGCGGACCGTCATATCGGGAATGACCTCGGCGGATTGCCGGACAAACGCGACTTTTCGCGCGAACAGCTTTCGCGGAATCTCCCGAATCGAAACGCCGTCAAGCGCAACCGTTCCGGTCCAGTCGGTGAGGATGAGATCGAGGCAGCGGAGCAGGGTGCTCTTGCCGGCCCCGTTCTGTCCGACTACCAGGAGATGCTCTTTCTTTCCCAGCTGAAAAGAGAGATCCCGAAGGATCGGCGTCCGGGTAAGATGACAGACTTCGAGAAGAGGGATCATAAATGTGACTGATGACCGGCTGTTCAGAGCGCGCTTTGGTTCCGAATCAGCGTTTCCGTTTCTTCGATCGCGCGGGAGAGACAGACGTCCGAGACCGGCGAGAGGGACTGGACTTTCGGGCGGGCCGATTCATCGAGCGAAACCGCTTTGGCCGATTCGGGACGGGCGGCAGCATAGGTGCCGGTGATATCGATATCGGGAATCACCCCGACGCCGCTGTAAGAGCGGCCGCGCGGCGAGTAGAACTTTTCGGTCGTCAGACGGAGTCCGGCGAGGAGACGGTCGCTCCGTGCTCCGGCGAGCTGGATGATGACCTGAACCGTGCCTTTCCCGAAACTCGGAGTTCCGACCACGACGCCGCGTCCGTTCTCCTGAATCGCGCCGGCAAAGATTTCGGCGGCGCTGGCGCTGTTTTCATCGAGAAGGAGAACGAGGGGAACACGGCACAGGACACCGCTGTGGGCCGTTTCGGTCTGATCGCTGGACCGGCCTTTGGTGCGGACAATGGTGCCGGAATCGAGGAAAAGATCGGAAAGCTCAACCGCCTTGTCGAGGAGACCTCCCGGATTATTCCGCAGATCGATGATCAGACAGTCGAGTCCGCCCCGGTTGAACCGGGCGAGCGTCTGTTCGACTTCATCGACGGTGGTCTTCTGGAACGCGTTGATCTTGAAGAAACCGATTTTCCGCTGGTCGGAAACAGGGAGATATTTGACATCTTCGACGCTCGGGATATCGAAGCTCTTGCGCAGAACCGTTACGCGGCGCGGCGCCTGATCTTTGGTCTGAACCTTGAGATCGATTTCGGTCCCTTCCGGCCCTTGAAGGAGGGTTCCCGCCTCTTCGGGAGTCTTCTCTTCGGTAACGGCGCGGCCGTCGATTTCCAGGATGCGGTCGCCGCCGGCAAGCCCGGCTTCAGCCGCGGGGCTCCCCGGAATCACTTTCGAGATTAAGAGGGCGTCGTTCTGCCATTTCGATTCGATGTAGACTCCCAGACCGATGAAATGCCCGTCGATCATCGAATAGATGTCGTTGATCTGCCCTTCGGTTAAGTATGCCGAATAGGCGTCGAGCGAGTTGACCATTCCGCAGAGAATTTCCATCAGCACCGAAATGCCCGAAATGTTGACATTCCGCTGTACCGACTCGGCGATATGGAGCATCCGTTTGAGGAGTTCTTCGCGCGAGGAGATTTCCCACTGGGCGGCGTAACGGATCAGTTCATCGCCGTACTGGGGAAGGCGCGCGTCATATTCGACCGGAACCCGGTTCTGCCGCAGAAAATCCTGTTCGGTCAGGGCGATCTTGAGCGAAACCATGCCCAGACTGAAAAGCGTGTTCCAGTCGGGAGCATCGACATACCAGGTTTGGATATTTTTCAGCACATCGTCACAGAGCGACATGACCTCTTCTTTGTTGGTCCGCGCTAAAAACTGACAGAACGAGGCGTCCCGGTAGCGGTTTTCGACCTCGAGATGAGCGCGGCTGAAAAGGTAAGCGTGAAGGAAATCTCCGTTTTCGGGATACTTCTTCAATGCTTTTTCATAGTAGACCTTGGCATCCTGCCATTTTCCTTCGGCCAGGAAGGTTTCTCCGTTTTTATAGAGCCGGACAGCTTCGTCTTCTGAAGAGACGTCGGTTTTCGCCGGAGACGGTTCGTTCGGCGTGATGAGAAGGGGGTGCCGGCGCGTGACCGCGTCGTCGGTCCGCGGCAGTTCGGCGGAAGCCGTTCCCCGGAGAGACCGGAAATGGGAATCTTGTGCCGAAACAGAAGGGCTCGCGGCGAACCACGGGAGAAAAAACCCCAGGAGAAGAGCAGCGGCCGCCGAGCCGAATCTACATAATGATTTCTTCATATCCCTAATCAAATCATCCAATGTCTGCCTTGTCCGGGCTTTCCGCGAGGAAAAAGCGGATCAACCGCCAAAGCCGGACCATCCGTTCAAGGCGTAAAAAAAATCGCCTGAATCGGGGGCTTCTTATGAGCGATTAGGAGGAAAGTTCAGGTCAAGACGAAAATACCGAACAGGTCAGACCTGTTGGATAAAAAGGTCCGATTGTAACGGGAATGACGTTTTTGGGGGTTTCCCGGTTTGAGCGGGTTATGTGGCCGGAATGACCGGATCAAGCGGTAAATTTTCGCTCTTTTCACCACTTTAACGGGAAAAGGGAGGAGGTTTAAATTTTTCGGAGTTTTCCGGTTTTTTGAGCCCGTCCCTCAAGAGACAGGTAAGGTTATTCCGATATTTCCAAAGCTAGGTCTTGTTCCGATTAGAGGGGCTTTGCCCCCCTATGGAACAGGATGCCTGTGACGAATCGGCTGAAAGACGGATTTCTTTCGATGTCGCGTCGATATCGGACAGCCGGTTCGGTGTGGGAAAAAAGGGGAACCCTTCCCCTCGTTGATCAAAGACCAAAAATGTTCCAAAGTCTGTTTTTTGCAGGGGACAGGCAGGAACTGCGGTTTAAGGTGGTCCGGCCGGACACTGTTCGGCTTTTTCCCTCAGCAACAAAAGGAGTGTTACCCTTATGAAAACCCGTATGTTCATTCTCGGCATTGCGGCCGCGGCGCTCATCGGGGTTCGCGCGCAGGCACAGTCCTGCTCGACCGACCCGGCACCGGCACCAGCTCCGGCTCCGGCCTGCTCTGCCTGCGAGGCTCCGGCAGCCCCGGCCTGTCCGGTCTGCGTCCCGAGACCTTGCGACTTGTTCAGGGGGCTGAAGAATCTGGCCGCGTGCCGCTCGTGCGCGATGCCGGCCTGCGGCACCTGCGGTGTCGAGGCCGCGGCGCCCGCCTGCGCCCCGGACCCTGAACCGAAATGCCCGGCTTGCGCGGCGGCCGAAGTTCCGGCCCCGGCCTGCGCCACCTGCGCTCCGGCAATTCCTTCCTGCTCGGCTTGCGTTGCCCCGATTCCGGAACCCGCCTGCGCTTCCTGCGGCGATACCGGCTGCCAGGCCTGCGGTCAGCCGGCTTGCTGCGCGCCCCGTATCGGCCTTGGAGCGGCTAAAGTTCTCGGAAACTCCGTTTGCGGCGTTCAGAGCATTGTCACCGGGCTTTTCGGCGCGGTTGCGAAAACCGTTACGTCTCCGTGCATTCCCTGCACGGCTTGTACCGCCTGTGACCCCTGCGGTATTCCGAACTGCCCGACTTGCGGCGGAACCGCGGTTCCCGAACCGGTTTGCCCGACTTGCGGCGCCGCGGTCCAACCCGCCCCGGCCTGCGCGGCTTGCGCGGCCGCCGCGGCTTCTTCGGATGCGGTTCCGGCATCTGCTCCGGTCCCTTCCGATCTGCCCGAAAGCCCGACTTTTGCCGAGTAAAGAGCAGAGCTTAAAGCTTCGGCTTTGAGTCAATTCCTTTCTTCCGAGAGCCGCAGGGCGAAAGTCCTGCGGCTCTTTTGATACCCGGCGGAAAATCCGCCGCGTTTCCCGTCATTAACGATTTCCCGCTTTTTGTTTGTGAACTCCCCGTTACGGGAAAAGGGGATCTTTTCGCTGTTTTTTCTCCGGACTTTTTAAGGGCCGTTTTTCAATATGGCGTGAGGCGGAAACGGGGGGCGCCTGTCCGCGGACGATCGGTTCAAGCGATGAATGGAGAACGGGTGATTTGACAAGTGATCCAGTTCACCTTTATCAGTAGGGGAAGGCATCCGGGAGGTTTCAAAGTCCCGGGTTCCCTTCGAAGCCGTTCAAAAAATAGAATCTATGATAAATAAAATTTTTACAGGAAGGGTATTGAACAAAAAATTTTTTCTGTTATTATAGAAAGAAATAAATTGTTAAGGTTTCATATTTGCAGACAATAAATAAGATTAAGCCGTGAGAATCGTCGGAAATGTCTCAGGGCTTCCGTCCGCAGGTCCATCTTTGAAGTTCATCATCGCCGGTGTTTCTGAATTGCGGGAATTCGGAAGTGCGGCGCGTCATATCAAACAGTCAGGAGAATGCCATTGAAAAAAAGTCACGGCCATCGGTTTCCGTCATTCGAAGAGCAGAACCTTCATCAGGGATTCTGGGAACTCCTTAGCGCAGAATCTCTGCGTCAGGATTTCCTGGAATTTGTCGGTTCCGAATCCGGGGATCCGGAAGAGTTTGATTTCAGGCAGCTTCCCATTCTTCCCGTCAACAGGCTCCGCGGTTATCCCGACTTCATTCTCGGGGAAAAAGGGGAATCTCTCATTCTTCTCCGTCAGGCGTCCAGTTTCGGCCCCTGTCCCGATGCTTACCAGGAAGATGTCGCGGAAGAGATCGCCAAGTTTGTCGACGGCGTGCGGGAAAAGGAGATCGGGGAAAAGGAGAAGATCATTTGCTTTTTCACACTCGGAGATTATGCGGACCAGTATATCGAAAAGGTCGCCAAGACCGAGATCTTTTCCGAGAACGGGGTCAAGATCGCGTATGATATCGGGGGTATCCGTTACGTCTCTGTCGATATGAAACAGCTTCTCGAGCGGTTTCGCCGGAACGATGAGGTCACAAAGAGGCAACTGGCCCTGATCGACGAGATGAGCGCAACGCTCGACGTCAAAACGAGGAGACTCGATTTTACGAAGTCCGAAGTTTTGGCGGCGGGCGAGGCTTCCCACAAGATTTTTCAGGAATTCCGCCGCGGCGACGGCTCTCCCCTTTTTTCCCTCATCAAAGAGGAATCCGCGCCGACGGGATGCCGCGGCGAATACCGCGCCGAACTGCTGGGCAATTTTTCCTGGGGCGCGATGCCGCTCTACTACGGCGAAACGGAATGGGAAGACGGGATTACCAGCCCTTTCTTCCTGGAGATCAAAATCCTCAATGCGAAGGCCGGCAAGCTTCAAAAAGAGGGGATCACCGGCGAACTGCGCGCGCGATATTCCACACCCCTGTTCCGCCGCGACGATGCGTGTACCTTCCAATTCTTAACCGGAATGGGATTCCGGTATTTTTCCCGCAGCGAAGGGGACTATTACGTCCTCCCCTTCAGCCTGTCCGGCGGGGAGAATCAGGATCCCCAAAAAATCGCCGGGCATGCCCGCGGCATCATCACGGCGCTGCTGCAGGAAATCACCGGGACCTCTTCCTGATATCCAAAGGAGGGAGCCGGCGCGTATCGCCCGGGCGGGGCTGAAACTCTGCCGGGCACATGCTGTTTCTGTGTTGACGGAAAGCCGCAAACCATTTCACACATTCAATCTCAAAACGAACGGTCATTGACAATCACTTACTCACAAAACAGAAAGCAGAGGCAGACGACAATGGAAAAGAAAACGATCAATCTTTTGTGGCATTGGGAAAACCAGCGGGACTATTCCCGCCTCCCTTCCTTTGACCGGGAACGCTATCCCGATCTCCGCCCGGCGGAATTCAACCGGATGCCGGATCAGTGCAAGGCATACGAGCTGTGGCGGCGGAATCAGCCGCGGGAGTACCGGCTGCGGATTTACCAGACTCATTTTCCCGGGTTCATTCCTCCCCCCTTCGATGATCCGTTTTTCGACTATCACTGCAATCTGCACAAGCGGCGGCATCAGGCGTTTTTAGACTCGTATTACGAGGGGAAAACGGCGGTGATGTTTTCCCCGGGCCTGATCCCTGCGGAAGACTTTGAAATCGAGAGCGCGATCGAGCGGGCGGAGTCAGGAAAGCGTCTGGTTATCCTGACCGATGCGGCGGGGGAACAGGCGCTTGTCTGGATTCTTCCGGCCGATTTCTTAAAACTGTTCGCTCAGCCGATTTCCGCGGAGCTGATGGACCGGTGCGATTGGGACGATCTGACCTACTGGTTTTCCCTCGCCGGACTGCTGGCCCCGCCCCTCTTTCTTCCCTGGCAGGGGCTCACGGATTACCTGCCGAAGTACAGCCGGATCCCCGAAGGGCGCGCCCCCCTTTCCGGCATCGGGCGGGCCGATCCGGCTCCCGCCGACACCTGCGAGGCGTGGTCCGATCGGCAGTTCGACGAGTGGATCGGCCGGCAGACGTTTATCTTTGCCAAGACGATGCGCGGCTGTCCCCACGAGTATATCTACATCTGGAAGAGAAGTTACGAGGAGCGGAAAAATTACCTGAGGGCGATCGACTATATGCACCGGAACGCTCATATCGACGTCTGGCACAATCGGTATCAGGCGGCGCTTTTGCGGGACGGCCATAAATACTGGTACTGCGGCACGATCGACCTCTTGAACCGCACTTCCCGGGAACTGCAGCGGAAAATCTTCCTCGAAGACGGGAAGGACGAGAACGGCCGGCCTCTGAAATAGACCTCATCAAGAGGCGGTTGTTTTTTCCGCCGGGGTCATTTAAAATGAAGAAGCCGCCCCATTCTGCGGATTGCGTGCGGGGCGGTTTTTCGAAGATGACAACCCCACCCTTTCCCGCGGAGAATCTTTCCATGACAAAAGCTCTGGTAGCCTATTTCAGCGCAAGCGGTGTGACCGCGAAACTTTCAAAACGGTTTGCCGAAGCGATTGAAGCTGACCTGTTCGAAATCAAGCCGGAACAGCCGTACACGAACGCCGACCTCAACTGGATGAACAAGTCGAGCCGCAGTTCCGTCGAAATGGCCGACCGCGCCTGCCGTCCGGCGATTGCCGGGAAGGTTGAAGATATGGGGCAGTACGATGTCGTCTTTATCGGCTTCCCCGTCTGGTGGTACCGCGAGCCCTCGATCATCGATACCTTTGTGGAAGCGTACGATTTTACCGGAAAGACCCTCGTTCCGTTCGCGACCAGCGGCGGTTCGGGTCTGGGCGAGACGTCCAAAAATCTCCAGGAGCTGGCGCCGGGCGCCAAGGTCGCCGAGGGGAAACGCTTTGCGGGGAGCGCTTCCGGCAGCGATATGGGCGCCTGGGGGGCCAAGTGGCTCTGACGCGCTCTTTCGATTCCCTTGAAAAACGTGCTTTTCCCTTTCCCCGACGCGGAAGATGTGTCGGAAAAATCGTTTCCCGGCCGGCGGCGTCGTGACGCCGCCGGCCTTTTGTCCCGGGGCCGATTTCGCTTGCAGACTCCCTGACATTCGGTTATATTATACGACCAGGCAGTTTGGCTAAACTGCGGTAAAAGAAACACGACCGGAAACGAGAATTCCATGCCCCCCGCCATTTTTAACCGGATAACACTCCGTATCATCGATCTGCTCGAAAAAGGGGGTGCGCGTGACGTACTGGCGGTCGGGGGGGCCGTACGCGATTTTCTTTTAAACGATTCGGAAATCCGGGATGTCGATCTGGAAGTCTACGGATTGAGTTACGCGCGGGTCGTCGAGATCTTAAAACCCCATTTCCGCACCGAGCTGGTGGGGCAGGCGTTCGGTGTCATCAAGGTGGGGTGCCGCGACCGGGAATCCCCGACAGGCCGTCTTGAGATCGATGTTTCCCTTCCGCGACGCGAATCGAAAAACGGGATCGGGCATAAAGGTTTCGATGTCGACGCCGAACCGTTTCTTTCGTATGAAGAGGCGTTTGCCCGCCGCGATTTTACCGTCAACGCCATCGGCATGCGCCGCGACGGGACGCTGATCGACCCGTACGGCGGAAAGGCGGACCTCGAAAAGAAGATTCTCCGCGCGCCGTCGGTCCGGTTTAAGGACGACCCGCTCCGCGTTCTGAGAGGGATGCAGTTCGCCGCCCGTTTCGGCTTTACGATGGACGAAAAAACCGTCGGTTACTGCCGGGAAGTGCTTCCCGAGTTTTCGTCTCTTTCGCCCGAAAGGGTTTATGAGGAATGGCGGAAGTGGGCGCTCCGCGGCAAATACCCTTCGCTCGGCCTCGATATTCTCAAACAGACCGGCTGGTCGAGCCGGTTCCCCGAACTTCAGGCGCTGATCGGCACACCGCAGAACCCGAAATGGCATCCCGAGGGGGATGTCTGGACCCATACAGCCCTCGTCTGCAACGAAGCGCGCCTGGCGGCGGAACAGGCGGAAGAAGGCGGGGAACCGTTCTCGGAACTGGAACGGACGGTGCTGATGTTCGCGGCTCTCGCGCACGATTTCGGCAAACCGGCAACCACGCGGCGCGACGCCGAAGGGACGATCCGTTCGCACGGCCACGCCGAAGAAGGGGTTGCGCCCGCCCGCGCCTTCCTCGAAAAGATGAAAGCGCCGGCGCGCATCGTCGAAATGGTTCTTCCCCTTGTGCGGGAGCATATGGTGATCGTTCATCACATGCTCGGCGCCCCGACTCCGCGGGCGATCCGCCGGCTGGCGTGCAAACTGGAACCGGCAACGCTCCGGCTCTGGGTGGCGCTCTGTCAGAGCGACGCGCTCGGCTGTTTCCCGCCGGCGACGGAGCTTCGCACGATCCGGTTCCATGCCGAGGACTGGCTTTGCGCCGCGAAAGAGGAAAAGGTCGCCGATGAGAAGCCGGCGGCGCTGATCCGCGGCCGCGACCTGATTGCGCTCGGCATACCGCCCGGTCCCGAGATGGGCCGGATCCTGCGCGCGGCGTACGACGCGCAGATCGACGGCGCGTTTGCGGCGGCCGCCGAGGGGATCGCGTGGCTCAAAGAACACGGATTGCTGAAAGCATAAGGAGGATACCAAGCCGATGAGGTCGATAGCGGTCATGAACCAAAAGGGAGGGGTCGGCAAAACAACCACCTCGGTCAATCTTGCCGCGGCGCTGGCCCGCCGGGGGAAACGGGTTCTCCTGATCGACATGGACCCCCAGGCGCACGCCACTCTCCATCTCGGCGTGGAAATCTCGGCCGATACACGTTCGATTTACGATGTGATGACCGACGACGATACACTGGAGGCGGTAAAGCGGAAAGCCGCCGAGAATCTCTGGATCGTCCCATCCCATCTCGATTTGGCGGGGGCCGAAGTCGAACTGGCCGGCGCGGTCGGGCGCGATTTCATCCTGCGCGACAAGCTCCCCGCCGATCCCCAGATGTATGACTATCTGATCATCGACTGCCCCCCTTCGCTCGGGGTGCTGACCATCAACGCGCTGACCGCCGTCCGTGAAATCATCATTCCGCTCCAGCCGCACTTTTTGGCGCTTCACGGGCTGAGCAAGCTTTTGCAGACGGTGAAGCTCGTTTCGCAGCGGCTGAACCGCGAACTCCGCCTGACCGGAATCGTCTTCTGCCTCTACGATTCGGCGACAACGCTGGCGCGCGAAATTTCGAGGGATGTGCGCACCTTCTTTGAAGACGAAAAAGACCGCGATCCCAGCCTCCCCTGGGCGGACGCCGCCCTGTACCGGACGAAGATCCGCCGGAATATCCGTCTTGCCGAAGCTCCGAGTTTCGGGCAATCGATTTTCGACTACGACCCGAAATCGAACGGCGCCGACGATTACGCCGACCTGGCCGCCGAGGTCGACGGCTGTAAAAGGGAGTTCGCTTCCCGCAACAAGGCGAAGCCCTCTGCGGCGCGCACGGCCGCGGCGCCGGACGGATCCCGTGCTTCGGCCCCGGCCGCGCCGAACATCGCCGCGGAACTTTCCGGCCCGGCGGAACCCGAATCTTCTCCGGCGGAAAAGGAACCGGCTTCCTCCTTCTTTACGCCCGATCCCCTTTCGATTGAGATCGACTGACCCCTTAACCCCTTTTGAGGTGAGAGAATGGCACCCGTGATTACCCTCCTGACATTTATCCTCGGCCCGTGGATGATCGCCTACGACGAGGCCGGTTCGGTTCTGACGCTCAGCAATACCGAACAGCGCATCACCGTTACGGGCTCTTTCGCGTTTGAAAACGAAGACGGCGTGTGGCAGATCGTCCCGCCGCGCGACGGCGTGCGCGACCGGCTGGCGCTTGTCAATCCGTGGGGCTCGGTGCAGGGGTATATCACCTTTCAGCAGAACGGCGGGCGGCTCTCCTTTTTGGTTCATCACCGTACGCGGCAGTTCTATTCCGGGAAGCTGACCTTCGACGGCCAGATCCGGTTCCGCCGCGAGAGTTTTGCCTGCCAGACGATTCCGACTCCCGGCGCGCGTGTTCTTTCGCTCGGTGCCGGCGCCGCCGACTCGCGCGCCTGCGACACCCTCTTCGCCCGGGAAGAGGATCTGGCCTTACAGGTCTTCGGGGGAACCGAAACGCGCCTTGAAGACCTGGGGGACGGCCTGTACCGCGTCCGCGCCGTCTGCGACATCGAAAAGACGGAAGAGGCGTCGATTTCGCTGAACGTGGAACCGAATTACTTTAAATCGCGCTACATCCCGTACTACCATCCGATCGACCGGAAACGGTGCCCGAAACCGCCGACCGGGTGGATGTCGTGGAATGTCTATTTCGACAAGGCGACCGCCGAGGACAATCTTGCCGAAGCCCGGCTCGGCAAAGAGTACTTTAAGCCGTTCGGCATGGAGTTCTGGTCGATCGAGTCGTGGCAGGCGAATTCGGATCAGCTGCCGGTCAGCAAGTTCTCGAATCTGGATCTGGAACCGAACAGGGACCAGTTCCCCGAAGGGATGAAAAAGCTTGCCGACGACATCCGCGCGCTCGGATTCCGTCCCGGACTCTGGACCGTTCCCTACGGCACGGGGAATACCGAGTTCTACGAAGCGCACAAGGACTGGTTCCTGCACGATAAAGACGGGAACCCCATCGACACGTGGGCGGGGCGCTATACCATCGACCCGACGGTTCCCGAAGCGATCGAAAACATCAGGCACATTCACGAAGTCGCGGCGCGCCAGTGGGGGTACGAATTCTTTAAGGTCGACGGCATGTCGGGGGGCGGATCGGCGTATATGGCGCACCTCTACGAGAAGCCCGAAGTCCGCGCGCAAATGCACGACCCCTTCTGCTCCAACCCGTTCGAGAAGACCGCCGCCGCCATCCGCGAGGGGATCGGCCCGCGAAGCGTCTTTTTGGCGTGCCAGGGGCATTACACCGGTCCGGAAGCCGCCTATGCCGATGCGGCCCGCATCGGCGCCGACATTGTCGACTGCAATCAGCCGGTTAAGTGGGAGAATGTCCTGAACCAGGGGGCGCGGACGCTGAACCAGATTTTTGTGAACAATATCGCTTTCTTTACCGACCCCGACACGCTTTTGGTCGGCGACCTCGATACGGAACAGGCGCGTGTTTCGGCGACCATCGTTTCTCTTCCGGGTCAGGTCACCTTCAGCGGCGACAAATTGGCCGGGCTTTCCGGCGACAAGATCGCCCTGATTCAGCAGACCCTTCCCCCCGCCGACGTTCATCCGATGAACCTCTACCCCTTCTTCGACCTTCTGCCGATCTGGAATCTCCGCGTCGCCCGGCCGTTCGGCGCGTGGAACGCCGTTGCGCTCTTCAACTGGGACGACGAACCGAAACCGATCGCGTTTTCTTTCGGCGAACTCGGACTCGATCCGGAAGCGGATTACGCCGTTTACGAGTTCTGGACCGGCACCTTTTTCGGCAGTGCGCACGGGAGCTTTTCGATCGACGTCCCCCCGCGGGGTGTCCGTCTCCTCTGTGTTGCCCAGGCCGATCCGGCCCGCCCGGTCTTCCTTTCGAGCAGCCGCCATATCGCCCAGGGCGCGGTCGATCTGGCGCACCTGGACTGGAACCCCGAAACGAAGACCCTGACCGGAAAGGTCCGTCTGGTCGGCGGGCATAAAACGACGCTCCGTTTTGCGCTGCCGGCGGACCTGCTCCCCGCCGACGGCGGCGAGACTCTCCAGGCCGGCGACTGCCGCCTCTGGGAAAAGGAACTTGAATCCGACCGTTCCGGAGAGGTCACGTTTACCCAGCAGTTTGAGGATGCCGCACTTTTAGACTGGCTCTAGTCGGCGGGATTCACTACAATCACCCGGAAGGTCCGGCCGCGGAATTTCCCGCAGGGACGAAGGTGATCCCATCCGCCGCATGCCGAAAACCGGTACCGAAGCAAGAGGGTTACGGAAGTTATCGATGAAAAGAGAATCTCTGAACAGCAGTCTCGCAGTAGCACTCTTTCTGGCCGTTT
The DNA here is from genome assembly GCA_017405595.1 of Thermoguttaceae bacterium. Lineage (GTDB taxonomy): Bacteria > Planctomycetota > Planctomycetia > Pirellulales > Thermoguttaceae > RUG695. The sequence continues at coordinate 116,560 of JAFRAC010000019.1, forward strand.
CGGTATCCGGCGTTCCGGCGCAGACGACGACCGTTCAGCCGGTTGAAGGGCCGGACGGCCGGCTCTTCCCTTCCGCTTCAAGCATTCTCAATCCCCACGTGACCGAAGGGCGGTTCGGCACATCGCTGCAGGGGGGGTATTTCATGCCGAAAAACCTGAACAGCGAAGAGAGCCGTTTTTCGTCCAACGCCATTTTGGGGCCGAGCGGCGAGTTTATCGGGATGCGGAGCGACGGCGATGCCGCACGCGATTTCTCCCAACGCCGGCAGGGGGAGGAGAACGAACTGTCCGAGGTCGACCGTCTTCTGGTGATGCGCCATATGCGCCGGCAGACCGCCGCCCAACAGGCACCCGATGAGACGCTCACCCAGCGTTCGGCCGTTCCTTATTCCGGTCCTCTTCCGTACACGACCCCCGAACCGGCCGTTCCGGCCGAGCCGGTTCAGGCCGCGGAAACCCTTCCGACTCCCCCTCCGGCAACCGAACCGGCAGAGCAACCTTCCCGGCCGCAGCCGTCCGAAGAGATTTGGATGCGGGGCAGTTCCCGGCTGGCGGCGCCGTCTTCTTCTCCCCGCCGGGGGAATCCGGCCGATTCCAACTCGGATCTGATGATCGATCCGCGCTGGTTCGAGTTCGGCGGCGGTGCCGATCCCCAGGCGGCTCCCGCGCCCGAAGCGGACGGGACCGCTTCTTTTTCCGCACCGGCGGAATCCCCGGATCTGTTCGTCCCGCCGGAAGAGGGAATGGTTGTCGGCAGTCTCTTCTCCGAAGACTCTTCCGCTCCGGCTCCGTCTCTTCCCTCCGACCTTTTGGCGCGGAACGGCCGGCGGGAACGCCAGAATTCGGCCGCTCTCCAGCAGCGTCTTGAAACGCTTTTACTCCAGAGCCCGCTTGTCAGTCCGCTTTCCCCCATCCACGTGAAGGTCAACGGCTCGTCTGCGGTGGTGGCGGGCGTGGTCGGCAGCGAAGCCGCGCGGGTCGAAGCCGGAAAAATTCTTCTCAACAACGGTGTCGAAACCGTCGACAACCGGATCGTCGTCTATTCGGACAGTACCAGCGGTAATACAAACCCGGACGGACCCGCCGAAAACACGGCTTCTTTCGAGATCGGGGAGAATGGCGCCGGAGACCTTGTGCCGGCGCAATCCCCGTCCGCCCCCGAAAGCGGTGAAGGCCGGTAACCAAAGGCGGTTCCGGAGGGGTTTGGGGGAACGGTCGTTTTCAATCGATAGGAAAGAGTCTGTTCCGATGTTTGAAGAATCATTGTGCCGGATCGAACGGGAAAACAATATCACCATTCTCTATTGCGCGGAAGCGGGTTCCCGCGCTCAGGGAATTTCTTCGCCTGATAGCGACTACGACATCCGTTTTGTCTACGTTCATCCGGTCGAGTGGTATCTCCGGCTGACCCCCGGCCGCGATACGATGGAGTGGCTTTCCGAAGATCGGCAGCTCGATTTTTCCGGCTGGGAACTGCGTAAAACACTGAACCTGTTCGCCGCCTGCAATATACGGTTTAACGAACTGCTCTTCTCTCCGGTCGTTTATCGGGAAGAACCCCGGTTTACCCAGCCGCTGCGGAATGATATCCCCGGTTTTTTTCAGGCAAACCGGGCGTTTCTCGGTTATTTTTCACTTGCCGAAAAAGGACTCGCCTCTCATCCGCTTGACGGTCCCGTCGGACTGAAGGGTTATTTTAGAATCATTTGTCCATTGTTGGCATGCCGGTTTATTCTGAACAACAAGGCTCAGCCGCCGACTCTCTTTTCGGAACTTATCCGGCAATCAGGCCTTTCCGATACGCTGCAGGATCGGCTGAACAAGCTGATTGAATTGAAAAGAACGATGCCGAAGGAAACAGCCGTACCTCTCTCCGGAGATCTCATTGCATTTACGACCGGACTTTATCGGGAGATGGCTGCCCTGCGCGCCCGGGGAACGGTCATGCCGGAAACAGCGCAAAAGACGTGTTCCAAAACATCACTTGAAAAGCTGTTTCAGCGGTGGACGCTGAATAAATGAGGACTCGGCCGAATACCGGGCAACCTTCCCAAAAAGAAACTGACGTCTGAATGTCCCGGCCTGCCCGCTGTGCGGACCGCTATTTCATCCAGATCTTGAACCGTTTGGCGCCCGCCTGCGTCTTTTCGGGCGAGGTGATCATGACCCGGACGATATACGTGCCGGTCTGCTTGACGGGCAGGGGAAGTTCGGCACTCCAGTTCCCGTCGCGCGTTTCACACTCGGCGCGGGCCAGCACCCGGTCGTTGATCTCTTCAAAGGTGCGCTGATATTCAATCCGCGCTTCGTCGCTGTTAGAATAGTCGGTCCGGTTCTCCAGCTTGATTTTCGGCCGGGTCGGCAGGTTCAGGAGCTCCACCGTCACGTGCGCCGGTTCGTCGGAGACCGGCCCCTCGCCGGCCGACCACGCGCCGCGCTCCCCGCCGGCCTGCGCCTCCGCGGAGGAGGAAACGGTGACCGGCTCGTCCACATAGCCGATTTCGGGCAGCTGAAAGTCGATCCGTTCCGGAAAACGGATCCGCAGAAGCGGATCGCCGAAAAGGTTGAAAAGGTGGCGGTGGTCCTCCAGCTGGTCGCCGAGCTGCTTTGCCGTCGGGTCGAACGTCTTGGCCAGTCCGTCGGCCGTCCGGCGCAGACGCGACCGGGGATCTTCGGCAGCGTCCCCGTCCGGTTTCGGTTCCCCCGCGTCTTCGGCGGCGTTTTCTGCTTCGCCTGCCGCCGCGGAGGGGTCGGGCGCAGCCTCTTCCGGCCCGGAAGGTTCCGTTTCGTTCGCTTCCCCGTCCTTTTCTTTCTTCCCCTTTTCGCGGGGCGGATCGAACGGCCTCATCCGGTTCTTGACCGCAAAGATATACTCGCCGAGCGTCAGACAGCCGGGATCGCTCTGGCGGCGGAACGCCTCTTCGAGAAATTCGATTCCGAAGACCCCCATCCCGTACGGCATCGATGTGCGGCTTGCCGCGACCGCGGCGATCGGACCGTTCGGCTTGAGAACGAATTCTTCGGCAATCGACATTTCCGTCGAATCGTAAGCGCCTGTATAGCAAGCGCAGAAGATCATGATCGGAAGGCCCGCCCGGCAGTCGACGTATTCCAGATCGCTGAGTTCCAGAATCTTGTAGTTCCCCTTCGGCGTGGCGAGCCGGTCAAGCTCCTGATGAAGGCCGTGCCCCATATAGACCCAAAAGAGGGGCCCCTGATTCAGTTCGTCCAGAACGGTATAGCGAAAGAGCGCCGGGTCGGGGCAGTAGGGGGAACGCCAGTCCGCCTGTACGAGCGTCCAGTCATACTCGTCGGGCATGGCCGACGCCAGAATCTGCCGGACAGCGCTGGTGATCACGTTGTCGAGAATCATCGAGAAGCCCGCCATTCCGGCGACGAGCACGGCGCGGCGTTGCCAGGGGCCGGGCGGGGCGACCTGCTCGTAATAGAGAATTTTGCTGACGGCGTCTTCCGCCTGTTGGGGGGTGCGTGCCGGAATGCGGCCGATCGGCACGTCGGGGAACGAGTCCCCGTCGAGATCGGCGTACCAGTTGTCCGAGGCAATGTGCGTTTCGTACCCGAACCGGTCGATGACCTTGGCCGGAACACGGGGGGCGGGGATGGCGTTGAGCGCCGAGCCGAGCGGATCGTTCGGGTCGGGCGACTGGCCGGCGAGGGGCGCGCCGTCGCCGACAATCAGAATCGCGCCGAGCGGATGTTCCCGGTTCAGGGCGCGGATCTGCTCGCGTATATCATTCGGTTCCGGAAGGATGTCTCCCCAGGAGAGAAACGACGGTTCGGTTTTCCGGGGAGTCTGAACAAGAGTGTGAATCCGGTACCCTTGCGACTGGCGGTAGAGAATCCACCGCTGCATCGCGGGCAGAAGCGCGCGCGACGTGACGAGAGCAACATCTCCGCCCGGAACCGGTTCGGCGCCGGAGGCGGGCAGAAGCGCGGCAAGAAGGAGAAGAACCCCTAAAAACCGCCTGATCATTCGGCCGGGCTCCACCCGTCTTCATCTTCGGTATAGACGCGGATCTGGCCGGCGCGGCTGATCTCTTCGTCTTGGCCGATGATCCGGTTCGGCGCGGGCGTGCGCCACTCGGCCGAAACCTGCCGAATGGGGCCGCGCGATACGCCGGGTGTATCGGCGGGAAAATCATCGTTGATGAACCGGGGCTCTTCGGCAACCGCGGTACTGATCGGAGCGGGGGCGGAACCGCGGGTGGTCAGATCGGCGTTTCGTGTGTTGTTCCGCGGCATTGCCGGGGTATAGGCAGCAACCCGGCGGTCGGCGCTTTGCGCGGGGGCGGGCATCTGAAAGGCGTACGCCTGCTGAGGCAGGGGACGCATGGGATTGGCCGGGTAGGGGGAGATCTGCGGCGAGCCGGCCGGAGGGGTCCGCGCCTGGGCGAGCTGGGTCTCTTTCCACTCTTTCATTTCGCCGTTCTTGTATCCGGTCAGGAGCTGTACCAGGATGGAGCCGCCCGAAGGATCGTTTTCGAAGGGGGTGCCGTCATACGGATCTTCCCCGCCGCGGCTGCGGCTGCCCAGCGCGAATTCCATCCGGCGGAGCATATCGCCGTACTCGCTTCGGTTTTCGGCGGACGGGTTCTGCCGCCGGGAAGCGGCGAGATTCTGCGCCTCTTCGGCGTGTTTCCCCATCTGCTTTTCGTACGCGGCGCGTTTGCGCTGATTGACATGCCAGCTGACCAGTTCCGGCGAGATTTCGCCGGTGAGGAAGGTCGACATGATCGCGCTGGCCGAAGGGGTTTCGTCCCACGGCATCGGAGCGGTTTTTTGCGGATCGGTGTTTTTCGGCGCGAAGGCGAACCGGACCGGATTTTCGCTCCGGCGCTCTTTCACACGTACCGGCTTCTGTTTCGCCATCCGGGGATTCCGGTTGGCTGCGGCCGCCGGGGGATGGGGCCGCCGGGCGCGGGGCGCCTCCGGTGCCGCGGCGGGCGCACTGCCGAGCCGGCGGAGAGGTACCGGCTGCGCGGCGGCCGGGGAACCGGCGGATGCGGCAGCCTGTCCTGCCGGCAGAGCGTTTGCCGGTTCGCGGTGCTGCTGTGCGGAAAGAGGGAGAAGCCCGAGAGCGAAAATGCCGGCGGCCGTGGTGATTTTGCGAAACATGCCGTTGATTCCCAATGCTGTCTGGATGTGATATCTGAATCGGTTCATGGAGTTCATTCCCCCGGTGTTCCTTCTTTTGAGTTTCGCGCCGGTCCGGGAACGGAACGGCGCAAAACCGCTATTTGACCGCGCCGGTTCCCGGATTGAGCCGGGCGCAGGTCAGAAAGACAATCTCCCCCTTGTCGATCGGCAGGTCGCGGTCCCCTTCCTGCGGAACGACATAGACCAGTACGAGGCCGGTTTGTGTTTCGGCAACGTAGATGAACGATTTGGCAAGGTTATTCGTGTCGCCGGCACCGACGCTGCGCGCATCGCTTTCGCCGCTGACCATGATGAAATTGGGACGGGCCGGCGCCGGAATGTTCGGGAAGAGCCGGAGCGAATCAAGAAGGTCGGCCTTGATATTGCGCGTGTAAGTCTTCACGAATTCCGGATCGCTTCTTGCCATCAGAGCCGCCGAAAGCCGTCCGCTTTGCGAATCGAGGTAGTAGAGCGCCTCCACATTGCTGTTGAAATAACCGGTGGCCAGCACCGCGCCGCTGCTTTCGCTCGACGCGGTGGCCGACAGGCCGATCGGCGCCGGACGGCGGAGCGCGTAGCCGGCCAGAAACAGGCCGGCGGCGAGAGAAAGAGCGACAACGGAACGGTAAATTTTCATCGAATGGTTCCTGCGGTTAAGATTCAGGCGGGAAATCCCTATTCTGCCGATAGCGGGAGGTTACTCTTTTTCGGAACGGAAATCCAGTCCATTTTTCATCTTTCCCCGCGGCCGGAAACCCTTGCTTTTTCGCGCGTCCCGGGTATAAATGCTTTTGGAAAGGGATGGTGCGGAAATGACAGAGGGTTCTTCGTGTACGAAGTCGAAATGAAATACCGTCTCGGCGATCCGGCGGCGTTCGAGAAGAGGGTTTTTGACCTGTTTGCCGTCCGTTTTGGAGAGGAGCGGACCGAGGAAGACCTCTATTTTCAGCGGGTCAGCCTCGATTTTCGGGAAACGGGCGAAGCGCTTCGGATCCGCCGAATCGGCGAAGAGCTGGCGGTCACCTACAAGGGTCCCCGCCGCGACCCGGTCGTGAAAACCCGCGAAGAGATCGAACTGCCCCTCCGCTTTGCCGGTGAGGCGGTCCCGCCGGCCGCCCGGCGCGAGGCGTGGATCCGCCTGCTGACCCGGCTCGGTTACGAACCGTTCGCCGAGATCGCCAAAACCCGCCGCTCTGCCGTCTTTCAATGCGGGGGGCGCCGGTTCACCCTGACACGCGATTCCCTCCCCCGGCTCGGGGAGTTTACCGAAATCGAGACGCTTGTCGGCCATCCCCGGGAGATTCCCGCCGCCCAGGCCGATCTGAAGGCCGCGGCGGCGCGGCTCGGGCTCACCGATTCCGTCTTTGCCAGTTACCTCACCCTTCTGCTGGAGAGCCGCGGCGAGGTGTTCCCCGGTTCAGACTGAGCTTCCATTCAGGGCAGGGTGTTCTCCCGGGCGCGGCGCGGCGTTCCGCTCTCTCTTTCCCTTCCGCTTCATAAGAGAGAGAGGAATTAACGGTCGTTTCGTTCCGGCCGTTCCGAAAAGGGAGAATTTCCCTAATTTAACATCAATTTTAGTAGACAACTTATCTTTCTTAGATTATGATAGGGTGGGGGGGTAGAGTGTTTTTCTACAAATTTTTCGGAGGGTTGACCAGGTCCGATGAGAGTCTTGCGGAATCTCTTGATAGTTACAGCCGTTCTGCTGCCGGCAGTTTACTCTCTTCCCGCGCAGGGAAAAGAGAAAGACGCCGAAGAGAACGCGTCGCATGTCGAGCTTTTCGACGCGATCGATCAGGGTCTCGTTGAAGTCAAAATGAAGCAAAACGGCGCGCTTGAAGGGAATCTGAGCGTGAAGAATCTCTCGGGTCAGCCCCTTGAAATCGATATGCCCGCCGCTTTTGCCGCGGTTCCGATTGCCCAGTTCGGCATGGGGGGGCCGATGGGCGGGATGATGGGCGGACCGATGGGGGGGCCGATGGGCGGACCGATGGCAGGACCGATGGGCGGACCGGCCGGCGGACCGGCCGGCGGACCGATGGGGCCCGCACGCGGTTTGGGGCTCGGAGCGCAGGGCCGAATGGGGCTTGCCGACCGTAACCGCGGCGGCCGCGGCGGTACGAGCAGCGGCGGCAACCAGTCGGTCGGCGGAAGCGGACGCAGCGGCATGGGCGGCG